>CAZHNF010000001.1:0-306485 GCA_964533625.1 uncultured Saprospiraceae bacterium
ATACTAAATCATTATCGTAAAATTACCTTAATACACATTGTAATTTATTTCCGGAGTAGGTATATTCATAATTAGAAACAAGGTGAAATTTATTATCATCTTTTGAATAGTAATAATACTTGTAATTTTTCTTTAAACCATTCTCAAGAATGAATTCGTCCTTTGTGAGGGAATCATAATTCTTATTCTGCAAGTAATCGACCTGATAATTTTTATAAATATATTCAAAACCATATAAAATATTAGTGTCATTTTCAATTATAAAAAATTTTGTCAAGGAATCCGTTTCATATTGGTAAGTTGAGCTTGATCGATAAGTTAATGCTCCTGTTATATCAAAATGTAAATTTATGCTAGCAATTACTCTTTGTTCATTATCGAGCGAAATCGTATCTATATAATAGTCAATTGGAGTAGAATCAAGTACATCTTAGAATTGAAATGAATTTACAATTGTGGATTTAGTTGGAGCAATGGCAAATTGTTTGTATACTAAATACCAATCAGGAAATAACCATCTGGAATAATATTCAGAAGAATCCGCATAGAAAAAGTCACTTCTTAATAAATTGACTTGTGAATACCCTATATGTAGCATGCCATAAATTAATAATATTGATAAATATGCTTTATTCGACATATTTCAAAATAAAACTTATTTTAAAAAATTCTGACTCGAATTAAACGAATTATTATTAATCAACATGCCATGATAAGACCTGAATTGATCCGGTATGTATCGCACTCGCTTGGACTGTTGAAAGGAATTGGCCAGCGTAATACTGCCGGTTCCAAGGAATTCAGAATAATTAAGATTATATTTGACACAGGTGTTGTTAATGTTAAATAAGGTTGAGTCTTGATTAGAGAAGAAAATACTTTTGTTTAAATTATTAAGATTATTAGTTTTAATACTTTTCATTTTTTGATATTTTTAAAGGTAAAGAAAATGATTAAACCATTCTGATTTATTAAAATATTTATTTTTGTAATTTATAAAGGTAAATAGATGAACATTTTTTGCATTGGGCGCAATTACATTGATCACGCCAAGGAATTAAATAACCCGGTACCAACAACTCCGGTTGTATTCTGCAAGCCCAATGGAGCATTATTAAAGGATAACAAACCCTTTTACTACCCGGAGTTTTCAAAAGATATACATTACGAAGTTGAAATTTTACTTAAGATTGGTAAGCCGGGAAAAAGCATCTCTGAATCAAAAGCAGCTGATTATATCAGTGAAATCGGACTTGGGATTGACTTCACGGCCAGGGATATTCAGGAAAATCAAAAAAAGAAAGGATTACCCTGGGAAATTGCCAAGGGTTTTGATCATTCTGCTGTAATTGGGGATTGGATTAAGGCTGAGGAAATGAATTGGGATTCCATCTCCTTTAGACTAACCAGGAATTCGGAGCTGGTCCAACAGGGTAATAGCAAGGAAATGATTTTTAGTTTTCAAAAAATAATTGCTTATCTCTCAGGGATTTTCAAACTAGGAACCGGAGATATAATATTTACCGGAACACCTGCAGGAGTAGGACCGGTTCAGATAGGAGACTTATTGGAGGGATATATTGGTGACAGGAGAATGTTCTGGACGGAAATCCGGTAATAAGCTCATTAAATCCGCAGTTCTTTTCTACTTTTGCGCTTCCGCAGACCGAAATGGCGGAATTGGTAGACGCGCTGGACTCAAAATCCAGTAACCTTTAAAGTTGTGAGGGTTCGAGTCCCTCTTTCGGTACAAAAAAGAATGGTCCCAATTTTTGTTGGGACCATTTTTTATCTCTGAACCAAATCTTAACTCTTTATCTATAAATATTAACCAAAATTATAAGTATTAACCAAAATCCTCTTCAAAGGTATGATAGCCCTAAATATCATCTGGGGCAATTTGACTAATTGGTTTCGATGTTTGACCAATTTTAGCATGAAATTGACGAATTTATAAGTTTTCCTCGATGTACTGCATCCCATAGTAGGGCTCAAAAAGGGTTGATAAGAACTTACTTGTTCCTGGACACTATACATTCCTAAGGTTTACGCGTTCTACCATAAATGGCCTTATTACTAACTTAAAATATCACCGCCATGAACGAGATTATTTTTCAAAATCGGAACAAGCTTTATGGAGCTTATGTATTGAGAATGAATTATGAACAATACATGAGAAGAGCCTTTATTCTTGCTATTATAAGTTTCATTTTCATTCTCTTGTATGTTCATTTTGTTAGTAGAACTTCGGTTAAGCAAATTTTATTGGCAATCCCAATCGATATGGAGAAAGGTAGAATTCAATTAACGAACGATATTCCTGTAATGGAGAATATCGTAAAGAAAAACAGCCTTATGCATTCGGAAATGGCAAGAATTAACTCCACCAAAGTTGTCGACGATAAACAGATAATCCGTGAAGTTTTTAAGGAAGAACAAATACCTACTAAAACATTTGATAATGAATCCGGTCAAGTAGGATCTGGAATCGACTTAGGGGAAGACGGAGGTAATGATAAAAGTGGAGCTATAGAAAAATCCGGAAGCGCAAATACAGAAATTCCACCAAGCTTCGTTGAACATATGCCTGAATTTCAAGGCGGCCTAGGCGCATTATATAAGTTTTTATCTAAAAATATAAAGTACCCACAGATAGCCCTTGAAAATGGAATTGAAGGAAAGGTTTTATTACAATTTATTATAAATATTGATGGAAGTATTTCTGGCATTGAGCTTGTCAGAGGAATAGGAGGAGGTTGTGATGAAGAAGCCATTCGTGTAATAAAAATGCTTCCTAACTGGAAGCCTGGAAAAATGAATAATCAAGCTGTTGCCGTGCGTTATACTCTACCGGTGAACTTCAAGTTAATCAAGTAATTTAGTACTTATTCAAGTATAATGCTGTAATCCAAACTTATAATACAACTTATTCTTAAGAGTATTTACATTTGAACTCTCATAGAAAGCATACCATGCTTAGGAATAAGATTAATTGGTCGAGTTATATTAAGTACTGGAAAACACATACGTTTATAACTTTTTCTAGTCATGCTTTTATCATTATTGCACTCTTTCTACGGGTAATTATTGGTAATACACCGGTAATAGTATCCTATAAAGGTGAAGTTCACTTAATGATTTTTGATGACCGCTTACGAAGTGGATCTAAATTGCAGATGGATTTATTGGATATGCGTTATAATTGGGAAGATCTTAATCCGGATTACATTCTTTGGCCCATTTTTAAAACATCTTCAGAAAAATTTTATACCGATCAGGCCTGGAGGCCACCGTTCAGTAGTGACAATGGAAGATTACACTGGCTGGGAACTTATGAATTAGGCAGAGATGTATTGGCTTCTTCCATTTATGGGATGCAAAAATCATTAAGTATTGGATTGATGAGTTTGCTTTTAGCCATTCTAATCGGTTTTCCAATTGGAGTTGGATATTCCTACCTTGGCAAAGAAGGAATAACCAAAAATATAGGTCAACTTATTATTTTAATTATTTGCATTGGATTGGGTTTGTATTCATTTCTGATTAGCGCAGAACTACATTATTTTAAACATCCTGTATGGTTGTTGTTTTTGTTGGCTTTGATCATTTATCTCTATATTTCTAATCAAAAAACAAAAAATCCTATAATATTAATAAATCCTGATTTCATTTTAGTTCGTTCCATTGAGTTTATGAAATCCTTTCCCCTTTTATTGTTGCTGTTGGTTATACTTCAATGGGTCAGCAGACCTAATATCATTAATCTTTCAATTTATATTGGAATTTTATTATCTGTCTCCATTGCTAAGTACTCAAGGTTTGCTTGTATTTCCGAATCCAATACCAACTATATAAATGGTTTACAAGCCTTGGGTTATTCTTCAGCTAGAATAATTTGGTTTCATCTAATTCCCAAAATCATTACTGATCTGGCACCCATGTTAGCACTTTTCTTGGGGAATATTGTTTTACTCGAAGCCAGTATCTCATTCTTAGGATTGGGTTTGCCTATTGAAGATATAAGTCTGGGAAATATGATGTATTCGTCGCGATCGCATATAACAGCATGGTGGGTGGTAGTATTTCCGGGCCTTTGTATATTCTGGATGGTATATTGTTTTCAAAAGTTGGGCGATACAACTCATGAGAAATGGATAAGTTGATCAAGGAAAAATGTAGATTAGTGAAGTCATTTGTTATAGTCGATATCGTTTTTGGAGTTTAAAAATGAAAAAGAATGTTTAACCTTGAACGGGATATAGTTTTTTTTGATGTAGAATCAACAGGTTTACACGTTATTCGAGACAGAATTATACAACTTGCTATGATAAAATATAGCAAGGATGGAAGCGAGGTAGAAAAAGTATATTTGATTAATCCTGAAATTCCGATTAGCGAAGAAGCTTATCGAATTCACGGAATGAATAATGAAGATCTTAAGGATCAACCAAAATTTAAAGATATTGCTAGCGAAGTATTTGAATTTATTAAAGATGTAGATTTGGCAGGATATAATTCCAATCGATTTGATGTTCCAATTCTTATGGAAGAGTTATTCCGATGTGGTTACGATTTGGATTTAGAGAATAGGAGGTTGGTAGATGTCCAAAGAATCTTCTACAGGATGGAACCAAGAACTCTCAAAGCCGCCTATAAGTTCTATTGTCAGAAGGAATTAAAAAATGCTCACGATGCACTAGAAGATATTAAAGCAACTGTAGAAGTTCTTCAAGGTATGTTGTTGGAATACAAGGATAGCGATTTGGAAGACGAGAAAGGAAATATTATTCATCGACCCGTTAAAAATAATATACAAGAACTGCATAATTTTACCAACGATGAGAAGGTTATAGATCCCACCCAAAGATTAAAATACAATGAAAAAGGTGAGGTTATTTTTGCTTTTGGAAAATACATGGGTCAACCTGTAGGCAAGACACTTTACGAAGATCGTAATTACTATCGTTGGATTCAGGAAAAAGAATTTTCATATCAAGTTAAAAAACTCGTCAGGAAACTATTTTTAGAATATGAGAAATCCATCAAAAAATGAGGATATTCGAGAACGATACTACATCGGAATTTGTTAACTTTACTAATTTCAGAATATTATGAGGTTATTGTCAGCTTTATTGGGTTTAGTTTGCATAGTTTTTTATTCATGTAAAGATGAGTCGATTACTACCATTGTTACACCACAGGATCCGGTTTTGGAAATTGTTTTTAAGGCCAGATATGACGATCAGCCTTTGGTTTTTGCGGCGGATCGAAATTATCCATATTTTGATGGATCAAAAATAAATTTTACTAAGTCGGAGCTTTTCGTTTACAACTTTGAACTTATCAATGGATTAAATTCCGCCTGGTCGAATAATACCCTTTATTTTATCAATTTTCAAAATCAACAAATCAATTTAGAAAAAGCTGAGGAAGGATATAAGATCAAGCTTAAGGTTAATGCAACAGGAGATTTTTCTGGTTTAAGATTCAGAATAGGACTGCCGCCTGAAATGAATGCTAAAAGTCCTTCTGATTTTAATGCCGGTCACTTATTAGCTGACGGAGAGCATTATTGGGCAGGATGGAATTCTTATATCTTTAGCAAAACAGAGGGATATATTAATAATGATCAAAAGTCAAGTTTATTTGCCTATCACTCAGGATTCAATGACTCCTATAGAATTATTACGATCAACAGACCACTTAAACTTGAGAATGATCGAACATATAGATATATAGTAGAGTTAGATCATAAAAGTATGTTTGGCAATGATGCTAGCTATGTCAATGTATATGAAGATAATATTTTTCATGATGCCGGAGGTTTCATGAAGGAATTCATGGATCATTATGAAGCGAGTTTTCGATAATCACAGGAAATAGATGATTTAAATTTGAAATCCTTAGGATCATTTGATATGAATAAATTTTTCCTTCTTTGGACGATCAGTTTGCTTTTATGGTCATGCAACAACGACCAGGATCCCGATGATTTAACTAATCTTAATTACACACCATCAGAAGCCTATCCATTAATTATTCCAAAGGAATTCCCTGCATTACAAGAATTTCCGGATAATCCTATGACCAAAGCTGGGGTGTTATTAGGCAGACATTTATTTTATGATCCAATATTATCATTGGATTCATCGATTTCATGCTCTTCCTGTCACCAGCCGGCTTTAGGATTTTCTGATGGCAAAACATTTAGTCCAGGTGTTGGAGGCACTATTGGCAACAGAAATTCCATGTCTCTGATTAATGTAGCTTATTATACCAATGGATTATTTTGGGATGGAAGAGCTAAAGATCTAGCCGATCAGGCCAAGCAACCTGTTGAGAATCCAGTAGAAATGCATGAAAACTGGTCCCATGTGGAGGAAAAGTTAAGAAGAAGTACCTTTTATCCAGGGTTATTCAGAAATGCATTTGGCATTGGAAATAAAAAAGAAATTACAAAGGATCTGGCCTCAAAAGCAATAGCCCAGTTTGAAAGGCTAATTATTGCGGGTGGTAACAGCAAGTATGCAAAATCACTTCGGGGAGAGACTTCATTAACCGTGGATGAAGAAGATGGCAAAAGTATGTACCTCAATAATGATCCAAGACTACCTGATGCTCAATGCGGCCATTGTCATGCTCCACCACTTTTCCAGTCGAATAATTATTTCAATAATGGACTGGATAGTGTATCAAGTTTGAATCAATTCAAAGATAAAGGTAGAGGCGCCATTAGTAACAATTCGTTGGATCTCGGTAGATTCAGAGCTACCAGCCTGATTAACATTCATTTGAGTGCTCCCTACATGCATGATGGAAGGCTTTCTTCCTTGGATGCGGTAATGGAACATTACACCAAACAGGTTAAAATTGCCCCTAATCTTGACCCTAATGTTGCCAATCTCAAAATATCAGATAGACAGGCAAAGCAAGTTTTAGCCTTTATTAAGACCCTAATTGACACTTCCTACCTTCAAAATCCAGATATTTTCAGTCCTTTTTAAATCTTTTTTCCAAGATTTTTAGCTAATTTTTTATTTTATAATAGACTTATTCAGGTCGTTATTCAAGTTGTAAAATATTAATAATCTGTAAATCAATTGTATTTATATTAAAAATATAATATATATAAATATTTTATATGTGACTTGGCCCTTTTTTTGTAGTTGTGGGCGGAAAAATATCGTCGGATACTTGTATCGTGATTGTTATACAAAGGGAAGAAATACAATCAGAATGCTGGTAAAAGTATCAGCGACCGTAAATTCGGATATGTTCATGGGATTAAAAAAATTTGATAATAGGAAGTCGGTTAACCAAAGCCGGCTTCTATTATCAAGTTCCTGAACTTACAACTGAAAATATTAATGTTTCATTGAGATATATATAAGATTAAGCTAGTTTGGATATGTTCATGGGATTATAATAGCCAGTTGTTGCCTTCAACTGGCTATTTTCCTAAAAAAGGCAAATGTTTTCTCGGATAAAACCTATTTCAAAACGAAAAACAAAAGTCCTGCCCGTACAGCAGGACTTTTTTATTTTAATTAAAAAGGAATCTATTGTCTAAATCTTATCAATTATAGTTTTGCTATAATAAGCATATTAGGGCTGAAAAGAACATTTCTGCCTGACCTACCGGAAGCAAAAAGATGCACTCTGTATTGGATTCTTACCAAAAACCATAAAACCCTTCGCAAGCCCTCCAAAATTGGATTTGAAATAAGCATGGAGCCTTCTTTAATCTCCACATTTTGAAAACCAGATGAAAGCAGTACCTGACGGGCACTACTTGAATTTAAAATATTCTCGTGCGTAAAGTCACCAAAAACAAATAGGGAGGTAAAAAAAGCATCAGCATTTGGCGTTCTTAATATCAAAGTACCATTTGGTCTAAGAAAATTCTTAGCTTTCAATAACCAATCTACCAATTCATCTTTCGTAAGATGCTCTATGATATCCATACCAAAAAGGACATCTGCATAATTTTCCTTTGAAGAAATAAATTCTAGAGCATCTCCTTCCCGGGCTTCATTTACTCCATACTGCTTAGCCAGTTTAATTTGTTCTGAACTAATATCAAGACCTTCTACGTCAGAGAAGCCATGATCTTTTAACACGGCTAACAGACTTCCACATCCGCAGCCCATATCAAAAATTTTACTTTCTTTTTTTAAATGATTTAATATTTCATTGATTTCTCGAGAAAAATGAAATTTTTGCTTTTTGAAATATTCATCTTTTTGAAGACCTGTATCTCTTCCACTTTGTGTAGAGTGATAATTTTGATATAGTATTTTTCGATAACGCATTCAAATATAAATTATTCAGAAATAAAATAACGGTATATAGTACCGGATGATGCTATAATTAGATACTTATTATTCATAGCAAAAGTATGAATAGGTCCTCTGTTAAAATCAATAATAGATTTGTCATTCAAACTATTTGAGTTAAGCATACTTATTTTTGAATTTCTGAGTACAAATAAATTATTACGATAAAGCTCCATTCGTTCAAAAGAATGATCTTCAATAAAATATTCTAAATTTAAAAATGAATTAAATTTCCACAATCCATAACCCGGTAATAATAAATAACAAGATTGGCCATCTGATTTTAACTGACTGACATCATTGATTTCTTTTCGATCATAAAAAATCGGTTCACTGGACAAAACTTCGTGGTTAATAATATTTTTAAGATTTAATTTTCCTTCTGAAAAGTAGCATAGTTGTTGAGTAGAATAGAAGCATATGGCGCTCTCATTGGTAAAACCAACGAGGTACTCGTCAGACAGTGGTGCCAGACTTTCATCATAAAGTGTAACATTGGAATATTGTGGCAGAAACAATAAGATCTTCATAGGATCTTTAACATCCATAAAGGCATACGAACTGATGAATGGACTACTGATTTTTTGATTAATGGAATAGTCCTCATTGAGCTTTACAATATTTTGTTTTCCTTTCTCTAAAATATAAATTTGATTAAGTGGATCGAGATAAATTTCCTGGGGTTCAATTATTAAACTGTCTTTGAAAATCAGATTTAAAGATTGACCAGAAAGATTGGAATAGAATACTAAAAGAAAAATATTAATGAAATACGAGCCCTTTCTCATTTTGGTAAAATTTAAGTTCTAGATTTTGATTTTCCAAAACAGCATAAGACTGATGATATAACCAATCACCAAGATTAATATAACGGGATCTGTTGTTCTTTAAAGTATAATCAATAGGAATATGACGGTGGCCAAAAATAAAATAATCGGCATCTACTTCTTGTGATTTTTTTTCCGCATACTGTATAAGCCATTCCTTTTCTCTACCCAAGTATTCTTTGATATTCAATTGCGCCATTCGGCTTTTACCCGAGAAATAATTAGCTAATGGTATTCCGATATCCGGATGAAGCCATCGATATAAGAATTTGGAAAATGGATGAGTGAATACTTTTTTCATTCTTTTGTATGAATAATCACCTGGACCAAGTCCATCGCCATGAGCAAGAAAAAATTTTTTGTCGTTGAATACTTGAATCGAAGAGGAGTAGTGAATGTCTATATTCATTTCATCTTTAAAATAATCACGCATCCATAAATCATGATTTCCGGTAAAAACCTGAAGTTTAACTCCGGCATCGCTTAATTCGGCCATGGTTCCGATAAGCCTAACAAATCCCTTAGGAACCGCATATTGATATTCGAACCAAAAGTCAAATAGATCACCCATTAATAGAATATCAGTGGCTTCAGTTCCAATTGAATGTAACCAACTGCATATCTGTTTTTCTCTATTTTTAGAATCAAGCTTTGCGTCAATTCCTAAATGAAAATCAGAAGCGAAATAAACTTTTCTCAAGTGAAAGAATTATTCAAAATCTAATTAACTGGTAAATCTGGGGTCTTGTTCCATTACATGTCCACAATTTTTACAAGTTCTTAACTCTTCTGAAGTATAGTATTGTTTAAATCGAGGCATAAAGTCTTTTTCAATATTTTCTAAAGGAAAATAGCTTTCGTGAAGTTTTGAATTACATTTTTCACAAAACCAAATTAAACCATCAATGTCTCCCTTTTTTCTCTTGCATTCAATTACTAAACCGATTGTATTGGCTGGTCTGCTTGGAGAATGTGGCGTTTTTGCTGGAAGTAAAAAAATTTCTCCCTCCTTAATTGGAATATCCACCGCTTGTCCATCTTCCTGAATCTTCACCACAATGTCACCTTCTAACTGATAGAACCATTCTTCCGTTTCATTATAGTGATAATCTTTGCGAGCATTAGGACCAGCAACAATCATGACAATATAATCATCAGATTCCTCATAAAGATTTCTGTTGCCTACAGGAGGTTTCAATTCTGATCGATGTTTCTTAATCCACTCCTGGATGTTAAATGGTCGTCTTACTGGCATATTATTAAAAATTTCAAATTAAAGGTATAAAGGTAAATGCTATTACTGTTCTTTATAAGAGTATTTATTCATTCCGGCATAATAAATGAGCCTCCAACCGCTACCGGTTTTGGCAAAACGCCGGATCAGGGTTAATCCAGTTTCTTTCTCTATTATCTTTTCTTCAATGATCATATTGCTGACATTGAGATAAGTATTTTTATATTTTGGATCGTCTTTAATAATCTGATGCTGGAAGACCCATTGATCAGGAGACCAAAAGTATTTTTCATTTCCAATAAATTCAGGATCTGCGGCATCTGGTAACCCTTCCAATGGGAAAAAAATGCAATTCATTTGAAAAACACTATCCCGGTGAAAAGCGAAATAAAATTCTTTAAAGTCCTCTGGTAATTGATCAAATTCTGAATCCGTAGTTTGAGTTGACGAATCAATTTTATTTCTTAAGGTAGGTTCATTGGACTTAGATTTACAAGAATTCATCCAAAATGATATCGCCAACATCATCGTTATAAGCCACAATCCATGCGAAATCTTGTTCCAACTGGTAGGAAAAACGATATTTAATAATTTCATCGGGTAAATATAACTCGCCTTCTGCTAATTTATTATTCTCAAAACTAAGGTTTATCTGTTGATTAAATTGGATTCCTCTTTTTCCATGAGCCTTGTAAATCGATTCTTTAGCTGACCAAAGGAGTATACCATGTTTCATTTTTTCTTCCTGTTCATCTAAGGAATGGATAAATTTCAATTCTTCTATGGATAAAAACTTTGAAAGTAACTTTAGAATTTTAGGATGATAAACTTGAACATCAAGCCCTAATTCTTTGCGCCCTAAAACGAAAGCACTGTAATGACCACTATGTGAAATGGAAAGATACTGATCTGGGTAATCAAAATGTAGTTTTCCAAATTCATCTTTAATAATTGGCAATCGATCTTTAGGGTTAAGATAATTGTATAGAATATATCTCGAAGCTAGATATTCCATTCTTTTCTTTGGATGTACAGAATCTACCCATGTTTTTTCTCTTTCATACCATTGCGCATGCTTAGAAAAAAATGACTCTTCTTCACGGACTTGCCAAATAACCAGGTCAATATCTGGTTGAATTTTTGTTGAAAGAAACAAAGGCATTCTAGTATGGTATTATTTTTTCTTGGATAATGAAAGCAAGCTATCCGCTTTTGACTGCAAACCAACCAGAATGTATGAATGGACCAGGTTGTTAATTATTGTTTCATCCTCGGGTTTCAAGTTAAAAGCTTTTTCAAAAAAGGGAATAGCCTCTTCAACTTGTCGGTTAAGCCCAATGGCCATGCCAAGATCGGTTAGTATATCCGATCTTGTACTATCTAATTCATGAGCTTTCAACAATAATTCTTTTGCCTTGATAAGATTATTGTTAACTTGTGCTTCTGCTCTCCCAAATTGATAATAAGTAGTTGTTAGACGTTCACGTATTACGGTATTATTTTTAATTTCCTTGGCACTTAAAAAGGCATCAATCGCTTTCTGGTAGTTTTTCTGAAATAGATATGTATTTCCAAGGCCTACTTGGTTTCCGAAAGTTTTTCTAACGTTTCCACTGGCTATATATTCATTTTGTGCTTGTGATATATACAAAACCGAATCTTGAGGATTCTGGTATTTTTTCAAAAATAACTGAAGACTTTCGTCTGCTATTGCCTGATGAGTTCTGAAAGAATTTGGCGCATGGCGAATATCATTAAGAAATAAAGTATAGCTGCTAGCCCATACTTTAGATCTTTGAAATGTCATAATTGAATATGTTGTCACCAACAGACCAATTACACTATAAAAGAACGTATTGCTTAAAGTTGCCGATAAATATTTTTTACTAATCCAATGTACACCATAAGCTAGAAATAAACAATACCAAATTGAAGATTGATACGCCAGGCGTTCACCCATTAATGTTCCTATTAATATTACCATATTACTATAAAGAAACATACTAATTAAATAAGCCAGAATGCAGAATGCTATAAATTTTTTCTCCTTAAATTTCCATATTGCAAATCCTAATAGAAATAAATGAAAGAATAAAGAAACTATTGATGTAATATTCTCCCATCCTACATTTTCAAATTGTCGGTATGAATAGTCCCAAGATAATGGATGAGGCCAGGTCAATAATTTTATGTAATGTAACAGAACTGGAAAGGCAGATGCCCATCGATGAAGCAAATCCAGTTGGACGAGTTGATTATCATTTGGATCGGGTACATAATTCAAAGCACCCATAATGCTATAGCGTAGGACATACCATAATGCAAATACTACTAACAACAACCAGGACTTTAGAAAGGGTTTATAGTTTGTAAAAAAATATAGCGAAAGCGGAATGATAAGCAAAAAAGTTACAGCACCTTCTTTAGACAATAAAGCAAGGAAAAATGAAACACCACTAAGCCACCAACCTCTTTTAGAGCCTTCATGAGCTTTTAATAATCCCCATAAACTTAACATTCCAAAAAGAAAACTCATGATTTCATCCCTGCTCTTAATATTCGCGACTACTTCGGTATGAATTGGATGAGATGCAAATATTAAGCAAGCCCCAATAAGTACCAATCGGTTATTCGTACCAAAAAGCTTTTTTAATGTAATGAATAAAACAAACAATGAAATGCCATAGAACAAAATATTGAACAAGTGATGAATCCAGGCTTGGTTGGGATAGAAAGACCACTCTTTGGCAAACATCATGACCGAAAGTGGCCGGTACATGTAATCTGAATCTGTACTTATGGAGGCACCTGCTCGATAACTATGTGTGAAAATGTCCCAGAGGCCTCCGAATCCCTTTTTCACATAAGCATTAACAGTAGTTACCAAGCCATCGTCTAATACAAAACCATGCTTCAAAGTATTCAAATATAAACCAATGCCAAATAAGCTTAGTACAATTGGGAATATGTATGAATCTTTGGCCACTTCTGAGGAATTGGATACCATAGTTGGTGATTCCATCAGATGATTTTTTCTCTTTGGCTTAGACATATAGGATTATAGGCTAATCAAAAGTAAAATAGTTTCTTGGTGTAGTATAAAAAAAAATAACAAGGCTTTTGACCTTGTTATTTTTATTTAATAGGAATTTGGTTTTAAAAATTAATTCTTTTTAGAGAGTTCGTATAGTTTAGTAACATCAGGAGTGATGATGAATTCAATTCTTCGGTCTAAGGCCATTTTATCTCTGCCTTCCATAGACTTACCAGTTGGTTCGAAACTTGATCTACCTGCAGAAGTCAATTGTTCAGGTTTTACCTTATTCTTAATCAACATTCTTACGGCATTGTTAGCTCTTTCAGTAGATAATTGTAAGTTATCTTTGTAAGCTGCACCATCTTTTACCAAAGATTTATCGGTATGTCCTTCTACAATTACATTCATTCCAGCATTTGCACTAAAAACATCTGCAAGACCTTTTAGAACTTTTTCGCCATTTTTATTGATGGTGGAAGAACCTTTCTTATATAGGATCTGATCCGGTAATGAGACGTAAAGTTTATCGCCTGCCTGAGTTATACTTAAGCCAGGTGCGTTAATTGCAGAGAATGCTTTTCGCAATTCTTCCTTAATACGAGCAAGTTCTTGCTCTTTAAGGCCTTTCATTTTTTCTAATTCTGCGATTTGAGCTTGATATTTACTGGATTCACCTTTAGAAGCGTCCATATCAGCTCTTAACTTGGCAATTTGTTTTTCAAGGTCCATTTTAGCGGATTCGCAGTCCATGGTTTTCTTTTTCTGGGATTCTAACATAGATTGAGCATTCGCCAACTCGTCCTGAAGAGATTTATATTTCTTGGAAGAGACACAGGAAACCATTCCTAATATGGTAAATGTCAATAATAACAACTTAAATTTCATAGGATTTTGATTTTGTTAATGAGTAAATTCGGCATAAAGGTAAAAATATTGGGGCTATTTTTGAGCTCCCCAGCGAAAAGATTGATATTCAAGACCCAATAAATCAATCACTCTGTGGACAACTGTAGCTAAAATTTGATTTAAGTCAACTGCATCAGTATAGAAGGAGGGGCATGCAAGGCTAATAATTCCTCCGGATAAAGTTACCGTTTTGAGGTTTTCAATATGGATTAAACTTAATGGTGATTCTCTAAAGACCAAGATCAGCTTTTTACGTTCTTTTAGCATTACCTGAGCCGCCCTACTCATTAAATCATCCGCTAAGCCTGAAGCTACTTTGGCCAAAAAACCAGCAGAACAAGGGCACACAACCAGGGCATCCCATCGGGCCGACCCAGAGGCAAAAGGTGCAGAAAAATCTTTTTTATCAAAGATGGGAATTCCATATGACTCAATATTCCAATTCGGTAGCTCAAGTTTTATGTTTTCCCGTGCATTAGAACTGATTACTAAGGCTAATTCCAAACCTTCAATTTGAGTCAAACAATCCAATAATAAGCGAGCGTAAATTGATCCACTGGAACCTGAAATCCCCACTACTATCTTCATTTAATAATTTTTAATTCGAATTGGTAAAAACTAATTTATAAAACTTCGCCTACAACAAAAATACTGCCGGTAACTATTATTATGTCCTTGGCACCTGCTTTTCTTCGGGCCTTTTGATATGCCTTTCGAACAGTTAACATAGCTTCACCCTGTAAGTTGTATTGAGCTGCCAGGTTTTTCAGATCAGGTGCCGGCAAAGCTCTTGGAATCTTGGCCTGAGTAAAATAATAATATGCACTCTTTGGCAAGATTTCCAATATTTGATTTATGTCTTTGTCTTTTACGCATCCATATACGATATAAATATTATTGTAGTGTTGCGTTGAAATCCATTGAGTAAGGTACTGAATTCCATTTATATTATGAGCAGAATCAACCAAGATATCGCATGGTCCTGGTAACCATTGCCATCTGCCCATCATATTGGTTAATGTAGTCACCTGTTCGAACGATTGTTTTATTTTTTTATAGCTTAATGAAATTAATGAATCCTTTATTAAAACCTTACAAGAAGCCAAGGCGGTTCTATAGTTTTCAATTTGATAAGGTCCTTGCAGATCAGGGGTAAATTTTAAGTCATCAAAAATAATTGCTCGTCCCTTATTAGCTACCAATGAGATAAGATCTTGAGCAAAATAAATGGGCGATTTATTAATTTTTGCCTGAGTTATAAATACCTTATCTGTATTGAGAGAATGTTGACCAATTACAACAGGTATTTTCGGTTTGATTATTCCAGCTTTTTCAAAGGCAATTTTCTCCAAACTATCTCCTAGGATATCCATGTGATCCCATCCAATATTCGTAATAACACTTAGAATTGGATTAATAATATTGGTTGAATCCAATCGACCACCCAGCCCTGTTTCAATTACTGCAAAATCAACTTTCTGTTTTGCAAAATAGTCAAAGGCTAATGCTACAGTCATCTCAAAAAAGGACGGTTCAATAGAATTAATAGCTTCTAAATTTTTAGTAATAAATCTAGAGACCGTTCTTTTTGAAATCCATTCACCATTAATTTTGATTCGTTCCCTAAAATCTTTATAATGAGGAGAAATATACAGTCCAACCTGAAATCCATGAGCGCTTAAGACCCCAGCGATCATATGAGAGACCGAACCCTTACCATTAGTTCCAGCTACATGAATACAAGTTAATTTATTCTGAGGGTTGTCAAGATGTTCGCAAATTTGTAATGTTCGACTTAAATCTTTTTTATAAGCCTTAGCACCCACCCGATGATACATCGGTAAGTTCTTATACATAAAATTTAAGGCTTCAGGATAAGTCATGAATGAAAATTTTGGATCAAGGCAGGATCTAAACTTTAATTATTTAATAATAAATTATAAATTTTCCGAATCGATATCAACGGCTTCAAGCCAGTGCATTGCTGTCCGATCAGAGAAATGATCAATTTGATGTCTACAACTAAAACCAGTTGCAATAACCCTTGTGTTTGAATCGGAATTTTCAATTTCTGGAATTAATGACAACTTTGCCAACTTTTCAGACATACTGTAATTAGACTTCTCATATCCAAAGGAACCTGCCATTCCGCAACAGCCAGTATTCAATTCTCTTATAGTAATTGAAGGATCATTAGACATTAACTGATGTAGTGATTTGGTTGTAAATAAAGCTTTCTGATGACAGTGTCCGTGAAGTAAATAATTACCGTATTTAAATTTTATTTTCTTTTTCAATTTCTTTTTAGAAAATTCACTAACTAAAAAATCTTCTATTAGAAAAATATTCTCAGATAGGTTCAGCCATTTTTCTTCCTTTTGCAAATCAATTAGATCATCTTTAAAAGCTGAAGCACAACTTGGTTCACAAATTAAAACTGGAATACCTTTTGTCAGAAAGGGCTCCATTCTTTGCAACGTTTTAAGTCCTTCTGATTGTGCAACATCCAAAAGTCCTTTGGACATAGCCGGACGCTGACAACATCCTTTATCCAGAACAAGTACATGATAACCCAATTGTTCAAGTACTTTTTTTGCTGAATGACCAATCGATGGATGATGATATCGGATATATGTATCGGCAAAGAGAACGACGGTATTCTCTTTTATGTCTATTACCGGAGATTGGTTTTTAAATTTTTTATTGGCATAAATCGGAAGAATTCTTCTGGAGTCCAAACCAGAGATTTTTTCAAAAAGAATTCTAAATACTTTAGATCTAAGCGTTGCATTGACCAAACCGGAAAGTTTTCCTGCAGAAATTTCTGAAATACTATGTTGATGCTTAACTAAAAATTCTGTCAGCGAGGATATTTTATTCTTTCTTTGAACATAAAGAATTTCAGATTTCAACTTAGACATGTCTACATTACTGGGACATTCTGATTTGCAGGCTTTGCAAGCAAGGCAAAGTTTCAAAGCTTCACTTAATGCTTCACTATCCAATCCTTCAGAATCCAGTTGACCGCTTAATGCTAGTCTTAGAGTATTGGCTCTTCCTCTGGTACTGTCTTTTTCATCCATCGTAATTCTGAAGCTTGGACACATGGTGCCACCATTAAGCTTTCTACATTCACCAACCCCATTGCAAAGATGTACCGAATCATGAAATCCACCTTCTGATCGATAATGGTATTTGGAAATATACTGATCATCCTGATAAGTTGGACCGTACCTTAGATTCTGATCAGGGCGTGGTGAGTGAATAATTTTTTCAGGATTAAATATTTGATGAGGGTCAAATGAATTCTTTAGTTCAATAAATGCCTTATATAATTTATCTCCGAAAAATTGTTTATTATAAAATCCCCTGGCTATTCCATCGCCATGTTCACCAGACCATGAACCCTTATATTTTTTTACTAGCAATAGGGTTTCTTCAGAAATTTTCTTCATGCGATCTATGTCCTCCTGATCTCTTAGATCAAGTAATGGCTTAACATGAAGCAAACCAACACTGGCGTGAGCATATGCTACAACAGGAGTTTGATGATTTTGACATACGGTAAATACATCGTGTATATAATCCGCTAAGTACTCCAGAGGCACAGCCGAATCTTCAATAAAAGCTATTGGTTTTCGGTTGCCTTTTACTCCCATTAGTAATCCGAGTCCTTTCTTGCGAACCGTGAATATATCTTCAATTTTTTTCTTGTCGGAAAATATTGGATAAGCATAACCAATAGAATTGTTCCGGAGATGTTCTACCATATCATTGGCCTTTTGAGTAGCTTCTTCTATGGTATTGCCAAAAAATTCTACCACTTGAACTGCTTTCGGATTTCCTTCAATGAAATAGCAATAATTTTTTGTTTCCAGATTTGCCCGACTTCGCTCCATTAACAACTCATCTAACAATTCAACAGATGAAGGTTTAAACTTTACCATTTCCAGGATATGCGCAATGGATTCATAGAAATCATTAAAATGTACAACACACAGACATTGATGTTTCGGATTATCAACTAATTTTATTTTGGCACTTAGGATGATGCCTAATGTGCCTTCGCTTCCGACAAATATTTTGCTAAGATTCCAATGGTTTTGAAGAAATTCATCAAGGTTGTATCCTCCGACCCGACGCATTACTTTCGGGAATACCTGTTCAATTTCGTTTCTGTTTTCGGCAACAATATTCAGTAAACTTCTATACAGTTCACCCTCTTTATTTTTTTGTTGCAATTTAAGTTCCAACTCTTCGGGTGATAAATCTCTGCAATGAATAATGGATCCGTCATCTAATAAAACCTCCAGTTCGAGTACGTGATCAAGAGTCTTGCCATAGAGTATACTTCTGGTTCCACTGGAATTATTAGCAATCATTCCACCAATAGTAGCACGGCTTGATGTAGCAGGATCAGGAGCAAAGTGTAATTGATGAATTTGTAAAGATGAGTTCAATACATCCCGGACAACACCGGGCTCTACAATTGCCCATTTTTCCTGGAGATTAATCTCCAGAATCCGGTTCATGTATTTCGTAAAATCCAAAACAAGAGAGTGACCAATGGTTTGGCCGACCAGACTTGTTCCACCTCCTCTTGCCAGAAGACTGAATTTATATAATCGTGCAAATTCTAGAGCAACGAATACATCATCCTTAGAGAACGGGGACATATAAGCCTGTGGAAATATTTGATAGTTACTGGCATCCGTGGCATACATCCCTTTGTACAGGGAATTCCACTCCAAGTCGCCTTTGATATTTTTCTTTATTAAGGACCAATGTTCGTTTTCCAAATGCTACTTAAAATTTTTACAAAAGTATCTATAACTTGAGTTATATTGCACTTAAATAATAAATTATGAGCCAACAAAACACAACCAACAGAGTATTTGAATTTATAGAGAACAAATATTTTACTCAAAAAAAGAACCTCATTGAGGAAGTAAGTAGAATTCTAAATCTTCAGGTGCCATCCGTATATAAAAAGGCAAAAGGTGAGAGTTCATTAAGTCTGGAGGAAACCGTGATCCTTTGCAGGCATTATAGACTTAGTCTGGATGAAGTCTTTGGATTAAATGATGATAAAATCTATTTTGATTTTCCAGCATTATATGGAACAGTAAAAAATGAGCTTGAATTTCTGGAACCTATTCGGCAAGATCTTGAAGTGTTATACCGTTTAAATCCTGTCATCTACTATGCTACAAAAGAATTACCCTTATTCTATTATTTTATTAGTCCGAGACTTACAGCCTTTAAATTTCATGTGTTTAAAAATTTTGTCTGGAATCCATACCCATCAACACGTAAATTTAAATATTCCGATTTTGAATTCAATGAAGAATTTCAAAGTATGGTTAAAAAGGTATTTCAATTGTATTCTTCGATGAATAGTATTGAAATATGGAATACCGCAATTCTTGATAATACCTATAATCAGCTTAAATATTATTTAGAGGCTGGTCTATTTGAAAATGATAATGAAGTATTGGATATCAGTAATGATATCCTTTATTTTATTGAAAAACTTGCAGAAATAATTTATTCCAATTCAAAAGAACCTTTAAATCCTGGAATGAAATACTTTGGTAGTTTTCAATTATACAATAACGAAATCGCTCATACCAATAATGTTGTATTTGTAAAATCTGATTCTAATGAAGCAGTATATTGTACTTATGATAATCCAAATTTTATGAGGAGTATAAGCCCTTTATTATGTGAATATACCTTTCAATGGATGAACAAATTAATTCACAATTCAATGCCCATAACCGGTGGAAGCAATAAAGATCAAAATGCGTTTATCAACCGCTTAAAAGAAAAACACACTAAAAACAATAATTACCTTAAATCAATTATTGAAAATCAGGAGAAATAATTTTTATATTCTTATTCATATCTCAAGGCCTCTACAGGATCAAGAGATGCCGCCTTTAAAGCAGGATATAATCCAGATAATATACCTACAATTGAGCATACCACTAATCCTAAAACAATCCATGCCCAAGGTATTATAAATTGACCACCCATAAAGTAGGTAACAATATTACCAATAGGTATTCCCAACAATATGCCGGCAATACCCCCAAACTGACATAAGATGATAGCTTCTGTTAAAAATTGGGTCACAATAGTTTTTTTACTTGCTCCTAATGCTTTATTAATTCCAATTTCTTTTGTTCGTTCTGTTACTGAAACCAACATAATATTCATCAATCCAATAGCCGCTCCCAGTAAAGTCATGAGTCCTATCGCAATAGTTGCTGAGCGTAGCATCACGGTATTATCTCTAAGGAAAGTTATGATGCCATCACTTTTAAAGATTTCAAAATCATTTTCTTCATAACTTTTTAATCCGCGAACAATTCTCATTTCTCCGGTGGCTTGAGAGATGACATTATCTAATTCAATCGCGGTTGGAACGTGAACACTGAGATCGTAATCTGATTGTGAAGTACCATAATGAGTTTTGGCACATAATAAAGGAATAATTACTCTTCGGTCAGCTCCATCATTCATGGTTGCACCCTTTGATTTCAGAATACCTACAATAGTAAGTTTTTTATCATCTACCGTAATCGTTTTTTGCAATGCCGTTTCGGGTTTATCATCAAAGAGTGATCGAACCAATTCAGAACCAATAATGGCATGATCTGTTCCAAATTCAAATTCGTGATTCGAGAAGAAACGACCGGCTTCAATTTCATAACCAGTGGTTTTAAAATATTGATCATCGATCCCCCGCATTTTAATTACAGGATTCGTCTTTTTGTTATTAAATTTTACAACAGCATTCGATTTTACTCCAAGAGATATGGATACATCGGCTTTATTTTCAAATCTATGTTTCATTTCCAAGGCTTGCTGGTATGTAATAACCGGCGATTCCTTGGTGGAGCGGCCACCCCGATGGCGATGCATATTTTGCTCTTTGCGATTAATGGAGAATGAATTAGCCCCAAGAAAACTAAAGTTGCTATTCATAGAATAAATGATACCATCAATAGAGGTTAATATGCCGACCAAAGCTGTAATACCAAGAGCAATGATCAATAAGGTTAGACTTGATCGCAATAAATTAGCCTTAATATTGAGAATAGCAATTCTAATTATTTCTCGAAGATCCATAAACATGTAAAGGTATTACAAAACAGCTTTCAAAGATTGTTTTGTTTTTATCAGTTAACAATTAATATGCTCATATTCAATATATTATAAATCAACTTCAAAGAAGAATTAGTTAATTTATTCTCTCTGGAATTGATGGCGAAGAAGTTTATTTTAATACTTTTGTGGGTCAAACACATTAAATGCTCAAAAAGAGAATCAGTTCTGCCCTGATTTCTGTATATAATAAAGAAGGTATTGAACCCATCGTCAGGTTATTAAATGACCTGGGAATTGTCATTTACTCAACTGGAGGAACTCAATCATTTATTGAAGAATTGAATATTCCAGTTGTTTCGGTTGAAGCTATTACTTCTTATCCATCGATACTTGGAGGAAGAGTTAAAACACTTCATCCTAAAGTTTTTGGAGGAATTTTGGCCATTCGTAATGACGATCATCTTTCTCAACTTGCGCACTTCGAGATTCCTATGATTGATTTAGTGGTGGTAGACCTTTATCCCTTTGAAGAGACCGTGCTTAATAGTCAGGACGAATCAGAAATTATCGAAAAAATTGATATAGGGGGAATTTCTCTCATCCGGGCCGCCGCTAAAAATTATAAAGAAGTAGTCGTCATTCCTTCTAAGTCTCAATACTCTATATTGGAAAAGATCCTTCGCAATAATGCTTTATCTACTATTGACGAAAGGAAGAATCTAGCAAGTCTTGCATTCGAAATAAGCTCACAATACGATCAGGCAATTCATAACTATTTTACGAATAACACCGTTAAAGCTTTGAGGTATGGTGAAAATCCACATCAAAAAGCCTGGTATCATGGGAATCTTACAGAAATATTTGAATTTTTGAATGGAAAGGAATTGTCTTATAATAATTTATTAGATATTGATGCTGCGCTACTATTAATGATGGAATTTGATCTATCAAAACCTTGTTTTGCTATTTTAAAACACAATAATGCTTGTGGTATTGCCATAAGGGATTCTGTATATGAAGCCTGGCAATCTGCCTTGGCGGGTGATCCTCTTTCTGCGTTTGGCGGGATACTAATTTGTAATCAGAAGATTGATTTTGAAACTGCAAAAGCTATTGATGAGATTTTTTATGAAGTAATTATTGCCCCGGCTTATGATGATAAAGCTCTGGAGACCTTAAGATCAAAAAAGAACAGGATAATCTTAAGAAAAATTAAAAACCCCGAATTAAAAATTTCGAAGAAAACCTGCATAAATGGCGAGATATTTCAGGAAATAAATTTCTATAAAACGCAAATTTCTGATCTTAAAACAGTAACCGAGAGAAAACCAACCCTTGATGAGTTAAAGGATTTAATTTTTGCGATCAATTGTATAAAACATTTAAAATCAAATGCCATAGCTATAGTAAAGAATCAACAACTCATTGGTATGGGATGCGGCCAAACTTCAAGAATTGATGCTTGCCAACAAGCTATTGATAAAGCAAAAAGAATGGGTTTCTCAACAGAAAATGCGGTGTTAGCATCGGAAGCATTTTTTCCATTTCCAGATTGTGTAGAATTATCCGGAAAGGCCGGAATTCAATCTATTGCACAACCCGGAGGCTCGGTTCAAGACCAAAAAAGTATTGACAAGGCCAATGAATTGGGAATCTCTATGGTATTAACAGGAATAAGACATTTCAAACATTAGTATATAATATGAAACTCTGTATCGATTGCGGAAATACTAGGGTAAAATTTGGATTATTTGATCGAGATGAAATGGTCAATCACAAGGTCTTTTCAAGCGACAAAACCGAAGAAATTTTCAATTGGCTAGATACTATTGAATTTGATGAATGTGGTCTTTCCAACGTTGGGTCAAAGACTGCAGAATGGTTAGAGCGATTGCTTGAAGAAGTTGACATCATTGAACCCGATGCTTACACTCCTATTCCCGTTAAATTTAAATATCAATCTAAGGAAAGTCTGGGAGGAGATAGAATTGCAGCATGGTGTGGTGCAGCCAAACTTTTTCCTAACCAAGACTTATTGGTTGTCAATAGTGGAACTTGTATTACCTATGACTTAATTGACAAAGATCAAGGGTTTATTGGAGGTAACATTGCGCCTGGACTCAATATGCGATTTCGGGCTATGAATCATTTTACTGCCCGATTGCCATTGATTAAATCCCATCAGGTTAACCCAGGTTCTTTAGGCAACTCCACTGAATCAGCGTTGCAACATGGAGTGGTAAACGGTATCCTTTATGAATTGGAGGGTTATTTTAAAGAATTATCGCAAAATCATAAAAATCTACATTGTATTTTGACCGGTGGTGATGCAGAATTTTTATCAACAAGAACAACATTTAAACCAACGGTTGATCACTTTCTCGTATTGAAAGGCTTAAATGAGATTTTAAATTATACATGAAAAAATTAATTTTTCTGGGAGCAATCCTAATGCATTTTATTTCCAATGGACAGACGAATGAGTTTTTGCCCCTATCGAGGTATGGATATGGTACATTAACACGGATTTATTCACCATTAAGTCAAAGTTGTGGTCATGCCGGAATTGCATATGCCAATGAAGAAGAATTTAATATTTTAAATCCTGCAAGTCTTGGATTTCTAAAAATTACTGATGCAGAAATTGGTTTTAGCGTAAAGAATAAAAAAATAACTACTGGAGATAATTCTGTATCAGATCTTTCTGGTACTCTTTCATATCTTCAGATCGGGGTGCCTTTGCGCAATTCAATTAATGAGATTCTAGAACGAAAAGAACATAAACATAATTTTGGGGTAAGTCTTGGAATACAACCGTACTCCAGTACTTCTTATAATTATGAAGTAAAGGATAGTACGGCAGAAGGAAATTTACTTAGACGATTAAATGGCTCCGGAGGTCTTAATCAAATTATTGGTGGATTTGGTTACAGAATTGGTTCCTTTGCGTGTGGTCTGAATTTGGGGTACATTTTTGGTAACCTAAAGTTTAATCAGAATTTTTATCTTACTGATGTTTATCCAGCGGCTAACGATAATTACTCCGATCAATTTTTTGGATCAGGTTTTAATAGCCAGCTTGGAGTATTATACGAACATGTCCTCAATAAGAATAAAATAAAATCTGACAAAGCGGTTAAACCTCGCAAAATAACCTATAGCTTCTTACTTGGAATGCCGGTTAGACTTAACATGTCACGATATGCATTGCATACATCCAGAATAGACTTAGGATTATCGGGTTCCGTAATTGATACTTTGTTATACTTAGACGATAATTTAAGCAATGGTGAGTTGCCTTTAAAACTATCGACTGGAATATCTTATAATCATAAGAACACTTTTGGATTTCTTGCCGATTTTGTTTTTGAAAACTGGGATAGTGCTGATCCCTATGAAGGCTCCAAAGGAAATTTAACCAATAACACATCAGTGGCTTTTGGTACCTGGTATAGACCGGATTATTCTGGTTATGGTAATGTGCTTAAGAAATCACAGTATCGACTTGGTTTTTTTCATGAAAAAGGATATTTGACCATCGATGATGAATCATTGAGAAATTATGGTCTCACCATCGGAATGGCGATGCCATTTGTTTTTCAAAGACAACTATGTGTGGTTAACCTCGGCCTTGAGTTTGGAAAATCAGAATTAAAAGACATTATCTCTGAAGAATACTTTAAAGTAAATATAGGAATTCGAATTAATGACAGCGAGTGGTTTTTGAAAAGACGATATAATTAGTATTCTAGAATATAGATTCTTAAACCCAATCCAAAACAAGATTTCGATTTATTGATCCACAGGTTACTAAATTGTATCTAAGCAATTAGTTCTTGATTATTTTTAACTTTGTATTTAGTTAAAGAGAACACACCATGTTAATTAAGTCCTATTCTGCTGCCGTTCAAGGAGTAGATGCAAGAACCATCACTGTTGAAGTTAATGCCGGAGGAACGGTAGCTGCCGGTAAGATTAATTATTTTTTAGTTGGCCTTCCCGATAATGCAGTCAAAGAAGGGTATCAACGTATTGAGTCTGCCATAAAAAATATGGGTTACCAATTCCCAAGATTAAAGCTAGTTGTAAATCTTGCACCGGCTGACATTCGAAAAGAAGGATCAGCTTATGATCTGCCGATTGCACTCGCGATACTCTCAGCCACCAAGCAAATAGATTCAATGGAGTTGGATAATTATTTAATCTTAGGTGAACTTTCGCTGGATGGAAGTCTAAGACCTGTGAAAGGAGTGCTGCCTATTGCTATTCAAGCTCGTAAAGAAAAGTTTAAAGGAATTATTGTTCCAAAATTAAATGCACAGGAAGCAGCCATTGTCCATCAGATTGATGTCATAGGTGTAGAAAATCTAATGGAGGCGGTTGAATTTATTTCGGGGACAAGAAGTATTGAACCACTGCGATTTGATACGCGTGAAGAATTCTCTTATCAACAGAACAAGTATGACAGAGATTTTTCAGATGTCAAAGGTCAGGAAAATATCAAACGAGCTTTGGAAATAGCAGCAGCAGGTGGGCATAATGTTATACTTATAGGACCGCCCGGTGCTGGTAAAACAATGTTGGCACAAAGACTGCCAACCATATTACCTCCATTGACTTTAAATGAAGCATTAGAGACTACTAAAATTCATTCCGTTGCAGGAATTCTTCCTAAAGAATCTGGTTTAGTTTCCATTAGGCCATTTAGATCTCCCCATCATACCGTAAGTGATGTTGCATTAGTAGGAGGAGGAAGTAACCCAATGCCTGGAGAAATTTCACTAGCCCATAATGGTGTATTGTTTTTAGATGAATTGCCTGAATTCAAGAGAACTGTTTTAGAAGTATTGCGACAACCGATGGAAGAAAGAAGAGTTAACATATCACGCGCCAAAGTGAGCATAGATTATCCCAGCAATTTTATGTTGATTGCGTCGATGAATCCATGTCCCTGTGGATATTACAATCATCCTGATAAAGAATGCGTTTGTGGTCCGGGTGTTGTAAAAAAATATCTTTCAAGAATCAGTGGGCCATTATTGGATCGAATTGACCTTCATGTTGAAGTAACACCAGTGAGTTCAGAAGAACTATTAACGACTTCCAGAGGATCAGAAAGTTCTGAGGACATTCGGAAAAGAGTACTCTTAGCTCAAGATAGACAGAAGGAAAGATATAGTAACCAACCGAACGTACATTCCAATGCTATGATAAGTAGCAGCATGGTACACGATATTTGCATCATATCAGCTGCCGGAATGACCCTTCTAAAAACAGCTATGAATAAATTGCAACTATCTGCCCGTGCCTATGACCGAATATTAAAAGTTTCGCGAACAATTGCTGACCTGGCAAATTCAGATGATATTAAAATCGAACACCTGGCTGAAGCAATTCACTTCAGAAGTCTTGATCGGGAGGGTTGGGCAGGGTAGGTATTAAAACTAATAATATCTTGAAAAATAAAACTAATCAATTTAATGATAATTCAATTTGAAAGGATAGTAAATTTTCAATTATCACCACATTCATACATATTGTATAAATAATACGATCATTGAATATCGAGGATTATATTTGTATTTTTGTACTTAAACTAATCTTATGAAAAGCCATTTCCTTATTTCTTTGGTCTTGTTTTTTTTCAATAAGCAATTATTAGAAGCACAGGAATTAAAACCAAATATAGATAGAAGCAAAATGAAGGTAGCTGCTGAATTTCCAGGAATATATGAAAAGGAATGTTCCGGATTGGTTCAACCACCTTCTTTGGATTTGAATTATCTCCCAACTTTGGTAAAAGTAAGTATTCAACATAATTCGGAAAATGATGAATTAGTCAAATCCATAAAGGCTCAAAATTTTATTATAAAAAAATCATTTTCAAATGTTGAGAATGATCTGGAACCTAATTCTCATTTAATTAAAACTCCTGAAGTAGGAATTGGTCTTCAGGCCAATAAAAATACCGGTAGTACTCCAATGGATAATACCATCGCTATTGGTAGTAATGGGTGGATTGTAAGTGGTGCGAACAGCAGCATCAATTATGTAAGATATGGAAGTGTTCAATATACTCAGAAGTTTAGTTCTTTTTTAAACAACACCTTTGAAAGTACCTGTGATCCGGTAGTGGTTTGGGATCCTGAATTCTCAAAGTTTTTTATGTACATTCAGGAATGTGGCAAAGATGGAGATAATCGTATAGCTTTACTTTTTTCAAAGACTTCTGATCCAAATGACGGCTGGTGGTTTTATACCTTAAAAGGAGATAGCAATTTTGGATTTTTTGATTATCCAAAAATTGGCCAATCCACCAATGAATTTTTTGTTTCAGGAAACGTTTATTATAATAGTAAATATGATCATAGTAATTTATTTCAGATTAAGAAATCTACAGGTTACAATGGACAAACGCTGAGATATACGAGATGGGAAAATATTGATGCTCGAATTCAAGCTACTTTATTACCACTTAATTATGGCCATTATGGTACCTATGGCCCCGGGGTTTATATGGTTTCAACCGTTTCAAGCGGAAGCAACTCAATAGGATTTTTTGATGTCACTAATGACCTTGATAAATCTCCTCAAATATTATTTAGTGAAATAACAACACCATCGTATGGTCCAGGATCTGATGCTGAGCAATATGGATCTGATTGTTTGTTGGATGTAGGAGATAGTCGGTCGCTTAGTGGATATTACCAAAATGAAAAAATACATTTTGTATGCAATTCAGTTTCTTCTACCAAATGGAGTGCACTAGGATACTTTCAATTAGATGTCAATACACTTCAAATCAGATATGAAAATTTTGGCGCTAACGATTGGGATTATGCCTATCCAGCTATAGCGTTCTATGGTAAAAACAAAACGGATAATGAATCTATGATTTTTTTTCAACGAAGTAATAAAGACAATTATCCGCAATGTAGAGTAGTTTATGTAAATGGAAATATGGAGTTTTCATCCAGCGTTAAGGTATATAGTTCGTGGGAAGCGGAGTGTGGTCCTTTTGGAACAACCACCAACCGATGGGGAGATTATTCTGGTATTTGCAGAAATTATAGCCTTAGTACACCATCAGTTTGGGTGGCGGGAGCCTATGGTGATTTAGATGGATATTGGAATACCTACATAGCAGAAGTACATGATGATGGTGCGGTTTCAGTGCAAAACCCTTCGCTTAAGAGAGAAGAAATTAGTCTTTATCCTCAACCGGTAAATAAAAGATTTCAATTAAAATTTAATCTTCCTGAATCAGGATTCGTTAAGATTAATGTATTAGATGCTACTGGTCGGTATCTGTCTAATCTCATCCACGAAGAACTGACAACAGGAGAACATATTCTTGGATTTGAAATTGACTTTTTGCCGGCTGGAAATTATACTCTACAAATTCTTCAAAAAAATAAAATTATATCTAATGAAAGCTTCGTGGTCATTCACTAAATTAGTGTGGTGTATTTTAGTTATTTTTATTAATTCATGCAATAATAAAACCAACTCTACACAGGAGACAAAATCAAGTTCATCCGGTATGAAGCCTACCAATAGTAAAAGTTCTGAAGAATATTCAACCAAATCAACACAAACCAATAACTCTTCAACGGACGATTGGAGTAAAAAAGATAGTAATAAGATCTTTAATCACCCAGCCCCAGACCAGCAGAAAGTGGATTCCATTAAAAAGGCAAATTATAATGCTAAAAAAAAGAAGTAGAATAATCTTATTGCGTAGTTTCTAGAACTATTGAAGAAGGACATTTAAAAATTGATAAATTGGATTTGAGTACAATTGACCCTTTCAATACTTTATTGTTGGTGTTGATTCAATCTCAAATTTCAGACGAGAATATTTTAACACAAGATTCTCATTATCTTTAGACTTTATGGCCAGATCAAACAATTACTGGATTACTGTAATTATTACCTTTTTTGCGAATCTGCCTTTAGGATTTAATATCCTTTTTGGTCAGCCACAAATCTGCATGAACCCTGCTATAATGACCCCAACCTGTGCAGAAGCTTGTATTATCTGTGATATCGATGGATTCACTGGTCGCAATACCAGTGGATTAAAAGGAGTTGCCCCTCCAGGGTTTTGTACCGGCACGGTACATAATATTCAATGGATCGCATTTATTGCCGGTACCACAAATCTTACCTTAGAAGTTACGGTTACAAATTGTAAAAATGGAGATGGATTGGAAATCGGGATTTATAAAAGTAACGATTGCAAAACTTTCCAACTCGTATCAGAATGTGATGGGGATATACCGGAAGGAACAAGGAGAATTTTTACCAATACGGTACCCTTAATTATTGGACAACATTACTACTTCGTAATGGATGGAAATCGGGCGGATATGTGTGACTATACCATTCGAGTATTGAGTGGTTCAACCAAAGTCGATCCTTTGGATCTTAGTGGTGAGATCGAAGGTGATTTTTCAACCTGTGATAACGCAAAATTACTTTATAAAACAACCAAAGTAAAAGGTGCCATTACAAATACCTGGCAATTGAATGGTCAATTAATTGGACAAGGTGATTCCATTCTACTACCTTATCTGAAGGTTGGAGAATATCAATTATGTGTTACCGCATCAAATGCCTGCGATGATGCAATTCCTACTTGTAAGACGCTGAATGTCTATCCAAGTTTTATAACTCCGGTAGAGGTAACAATCTGTAGGGGTGATTGCTATTATATTCAATCCAAATCATTTTGTGATCCGGGAAATTACCAAGAGACATTACAAACAGTATCGGGATGTGACAGCGTAATTGATTTACAAATTAATGTAGTTCAACCAGATTCGATATATCAGCGATTTAATCTCTGTGATGGGGATACCTTGAAAATTCATAACGATGCTTTTTTTACTTCAGGAACATTTCAAAAAATATTTAAAAATCATTTTCAATGTGATAGTTTAATTCAGTTAGATATTCAATTAATAAAATGTAATATAAAAACTATGCTTAATGCCTTTCCACTTAAATGTCCGGGTGATCGATCCGGTCAATTAATTATTCAAGCTGAAAATGGAACGCCTCCACTAAGATATCATTATTATAATGTAGATTCAACTATTCAGGGTTTTGGTATTTTGTTTTCACTCACACAATCTGATACCTTACAAAACTTACAGGCCGGAATTTATACTATCAAAATAGAAGATAATTTCGGAAATGTTCGATTCAATCAAATACTAGTAGAACAACCTGATCCAATTCAAACCTATCTTTCTTCACCAACAATCAAACAGTACAATCTAAAATGTTATGGTGATCAAACAGCTGAAATTAATTCGTCTGTTCAGGGTGGATCCCCACCTTATCAATATCGTTGGTCCAATGGAAGTTTAAAAGATAGAATTGAACAATTATCTGCTGGCTCATATTACCTGACCATCACAGACAATAACTTATGTACCAAGCTAGATAGTATTCAAATCATTCAACCGGATAGTCTATCCTTAGATTTAAAGATAACAGATCCTGATTGCTCGGGGCCACAGTCAGGTCAAATTAGGGTTAATTCTATAAGCGGAGGAATTCTGCCGTACGAATTGATATTGGATGGTGTGAATGCCCTGGATAACAGGCAATTCAAACAATTGACATCTGGAAAATATAACATAGATCTAATTGATGCAAACGGATGTGTAATTCATCGACCAATAGAATTAATTGGTCTTGAAATACCTGAAGTCACGATCGATTCAATTCGAGAAATAAATTTAGGAGAAAGCACAGAGTTGAACTATTATTCTCCTAATCAAATTTTAAGACAGTTTTGGACTGAGAATAAATATTTAAGTTGTGACACCTGCTTAACAACTATAGCTAGTCCGATTAACGACCAGAATTATAAAATTACCATAATATCTAAAGATGGTTGCACAGCAGAAGCTTCAATTCGAATTTTAGTGCGCAAAGATTTAAGGATTTTCACGCCAAATGTTTTTTCTCCAAATGACGATAGTGTTAATGACTATTTCAAAATATTTGGAACAAAAAGTTTAAAACAAATTGTCTTACTAGAAATTTTTGACCGTTGGGGAAACCGAGTCTTTAGTCAAACTAATGCTGAACCCAATGGGCCTTCAACTGGATGGAATGGTTTAATGAACGGAAAGCCAGTGAATCCGGGAGTATTTGTTTGGCATGCTGTAGCCGAATTTCTTGACAATACCACGGAAGAAGCTTCCGGAGAAATTACTGTAATTCGATAGATGTACTTGAAAAATTAAAAAGCCATTCAAAATGCTTTGAATGGCTCTGTTGGTGATTAATATGTAGGGATTATTTTCTAAGCTTTTTTGAAGAGTCCTCCAAGCAATGAACCCGCTCCACCACCAATCAGTGAGGTCAATAATGCCATCCAATTCATACCTCCACCCTCAGGAGCAGCAGTATTCATCATTCCAACTGCGTTCAGAATTATCGGAAGAACATTTCCTCCTACACCACCGGCGATAAGATTACCGATCATACCTAACCCATTCTTTTTGAGCATATTGCCAAGCCAGCCACCTCCGGCCCCAAGAAGAGTATTCAAAAGATAAGGCATCATTGATTCCATAAGTTTGATTCTTTTTTGTTGAAAAAAAATAAAATATCACGCTAATGTAACTAATTAAACTTAAACATATTCACATTTTATTTATAAATATTTATCAAATATTAAGAAATTTAAATACTGCGACAATATTGACTTCAATCAATGCCAATATGATTAAATCTTAACTCCTATCCTTAAAAATTGCTCACATAGCTTAATTTCACCGTTTCATTAAGTTAGAATATGTCCAAAAATTTAAGTCATTTATCCTTCCGGAAAGGTCTGGATGAGAATCTGTTTGAGCGAATTGGAGAAGAGACAAAGAACTCTGATTGGAATAATGAAAAGGTAAAAGCCATAGCGGAAGAGTTTCTAATGGGCTCATCCAGTGTATTTGGAACAGCCAGTTTTTATGATTTCACCCGAGAATCTAATCAGGGTAAGAAAGTATATGTATGTAATGGTTCTGCTTGTTTTGTAGCGAATTCTCAAGACCAGTTGAAATCAAAACTTAATGATGTATTTGATTCAAAAGAAATTGGTGAAATGTGTTGCCTTGGACGATGTCATGAGAATTCCGCTTTTCACTATAATGGTACTAACTATTCTGGGGATTCCATTAACCATCTACCACAAATCGTAAGATCAGAATATAAGGACGCATTAGATCATTATCATATAGGACATTTAGGATCGCAGATACTTACTGGAAAAAAAATTGACCCTGAAGAACTTCAATTAAGATTAAAACAGATTTTATCAAGAGATCCAAAAGAACTTCTTGAAGAAATAAAGTTATCTGGATTAAGAGGAAGAGGAGGTGCAGGATTTCCGATTGCCATCAAATTGGAAGGATGTATGAAAGAATCAGGTCCGGTAAAGTTTATTGTATGCAATGCAGATGAAGGAGATCCTGGATCTTATTCAGACCGTTACTTGTTGGAGCATCAGCCTATGCTGGTTTTATTAGGAATGTGGATTGCAGGTTATATTACAGGAGCAACCAAAGGGGTAGTATATATAAGAGCAGAATATCCTGAATCAGTTGAAGTTGTACAACAGCTTGTAGAAAGATTGCGCCAGGATAAAATAATAGGGGAAAATATTTTTGGATCTGGTTTCAGTTTCGAATTCAAAGTCATTAAAGCACAAGGGGCATATATCTGTGGGGAAGAAACGGCTTTATTGTCTTCGATCGAAGGATTAAGACCAGAAGTAAGAGTAAGGCCACCTTTTCCGGTTCAGGAAGGATTATTCAGAAGACCTACTGTTGTTAATAACGTAGAGACATTAGCAAATTTATTTTACATCTGTACTCAAGGTGGAGACTCCTATAAATCAATAGGCACGGTTAGATCAACTGGCACAAAATTAATGTCCCTGGATAGCGCCTTCAACCGTCCAGGTATTTATGAAGTAGATATGGGAACGGCATTAAAGGTAGTCGTGGAAGAATTAGGTAAGGGTTTTAAAACTAAAGTCAAAGCACTTCACATCGGTGGACCATTAGGAGGATTGGTTCCGATCAGCAAGATAGAAACTCTTTCGGTAGATTTTGAATCCTTCGCTAATCAAGGATTTATGTTAGGCCATGCCTCTATAGTAAGTGTTCCGGAAGACTTTCCGATGATAAAATATCTAGAACACCTATTTGAATTTACAGCTCATGAAAGTTGTGGCAAATGTTTTCCTTGTCGATTAGGTTCAACCAGGGGTAAGGAATTAATGAAAAAAGCTCAGTCGGAACCCGAGTACAAAATTGATAGTGAATTATTGAATGACTTACTCGAAACTATGAAAAAAGCTTCTCTTTGTGCATTAGGTGGCGGAATTCCCCTGCCGGTCATGAATGCACTTCAATATTTTTCAGATGAATTAAAAATTTACTTAAAGTAAGTATAAACTGACATTATTACTAATAACATGAATCAAACCTTTGATGCTAACTATTATCGATCTAAAGAAAAAATAGCAATCCCAGTTAGGATTCAGTTGAATGTCGACGAGATAATTATTACTGAACGAGAGATACCCATAGCAAGATGGAGCATAAGTGATGTCCTACCACATCGCGATAATGACAATACAAAAGTTTACTTAAGTTATCCAAAGTCACAACCAGTTGAACATCTTGAAGTTGATGGACAGAATTTTAATGAGTTTTTAAATCAAACATATCCAAGCCTTTATTTATTGAATAAAAAGTCTGCAACAAACGCTTCCATAGGATTAAGATGGATTGGGTATATAGGTATTGGTATTGCCATTCTGGTATTAGGGTATCAATTTTTGATGCCGAAAATCATAGATCAAATAGCCAGAAAAATTCCTTTCGAATACGAACAAAAAATTGGAAAGGCTATTTTTACTGAGCTTCAAAAAAGAGAATCTTTGGATTCAGCTGGTTCAATAATTATTCAAGAGTTTTTTGATTCACTTCATTGGGATAATGAAAAGCAATCCAGAATTTATCTGTCGAATTCGGATGTCGTTAATGCCTTTGCACTTCCAGGAGGGAATATCATTGTCTATAAAGGATTGCTTGAAAAAATGGATTCATATCCTGAATTAGCCGCATTACTTGGACATGAATTTGGACATGTTCAGAAAAGACATATTTTTAGAGGTATGCTTCAAAGCTTATCTACTTATGTTGTTATCAGTTTGTTTTTAGGAGATATTACCGGAGTAATGGGCGTATTAGTCGAACAGTCCAATATGATCTATAATCTTAAATATTCGAGATCTTATGAAAAGGAAAGTGATGATTTTAGTTTTAATCAGTTAAAATGGTCCAAAATAGATCCTCATGGATTAACTCAATTATTTAGAAGGTTGGTAGATTCAAGTCACCATGAAAGTGAAATGGTTCCAGAGTTTTTAAGTACACACCCTGGCTTAGAATCAAGAATTGCAAGCATTTCAAAAAAGATTGAATTCGAACCATATCCTGTACAAAGAAATGAAGTCCAGGATTCAATATTTCTTAGATTACAAAACTTTATCCATCATCAACATTAATTAGTTTTATTATCCTTTTTACGATTAAATCAATAGACTTTCAAGAATTAAATTGAGGTTCTTATGTTCCATTTATAGTATAAAGAATTGTAAATGAAGGGATAAAGCATAATAATAAACAATAGTTTTATTTTTTTATAAAAATTTATAAAAAATATGGATTCAGATACTAATTCGTTTTAAATTTGTGGCTTAGGGTGTTCTCATAGTGTTATTAAGAGGGGATTGAAGTCGCTCGGCTTCGTCCCCTTTTTTTATATAATTACTCGACATGTCAATGTAGTAACTCTCTACATACGAATTAAGAATACTAAAAGCTCATTTATCTTGAAAATTGATTTTAAAAAAAGTCAATAAAAATTTCTCATTCAATAACATCGTATTAACTTTACAATATCTTTTGTCTAGGGGAGTAGTCAAAAGTAACCCATTGAAAACAGCGGGCAGCCTCCTCTCCGGAGGTTGCCCCGTTTTTAAAAAAGAACACCTTTATTTTCGAAAGACTAATTTTATTCAATCACCATTCGTTTTGATTGTAATGTAATTTTGCCCCTTCAACGAATTGTATAGTTTACATTTCTAAACAAAGGTTATTTAAAGTAATACTGCAGACTGTCTTGAAAATTTGTCTTGATTACTGATTAAAATAAAAAAGGACAGAACTAAGGTCTGTCCAATGGTAATAGGTAAAATTTTTTATTGCTTATTACTGCAATACTACGGCATGTTCTTCCATCATTTTTCTAATATTAATAAGAGCATAGCGCATTCGACCAAGGGCTGTATTAATACTAACTCTGGTGAGTGCCGATATTTCTTTAAAACTCATATCCGCATAATGACGGAGTATTACTACTTCTCTTTGTTCTTCCGGCAATTGATCTACTAATCTTCGAATCTGAGTATGTGTTTCGCTAAGAATTAATTCATCTTCACGATTGTCTTCTTTGACATAGACAACATCAAAAATATCAAAATCCTCAGATGGATTAACTTTTATTCTTCGTTTGCCCCTTCTAAACTGATCGACACACATATTGTATGCAATTCGAGTTGCCCACTGCGAAAATTTGCCTTCGTGATTATAGGCACCGCGACGAAGAGTATCAATAATCTTTATAAAAACTTCCTGAAATAGATCTTCTGCTAAATCTCTGTCTTTGACAAATAGATAAATAGCGGTATAAACCTTGTTTTTGTGACGATTAAGAAGTTCTTCGAAAGCCTTTTCGTTTCCTTGAAGATAGACGTTGATCAATTCCTGATCCGTCATTTTAACAACTTGCATACGCTTAGAATTTAGAAAATTAACTAATTGTAGAAGTTGTATTCGATAGGCTAAAACGGATTATTTTAATATTATTGACATGGTAAAGATACCAATAGTTTCGATATTGCTGCCTAACACGGTGATTTTAACACAGAATTAAGGACAAGATCTAACGATATAAAATTCAAATTTCGTGCCAGAATTGGTTTAATCAATAAAAAATAGTACATAAAATACAGATAATCAGTAATATACGATTTAATAATATTTTTATCCAAAACTTTGAACTTACTATACAATTCAACTGAACATAAGACACTGAAAGCTATTTTGCAAATGCCTAAAGAATTTAGATAATGAGTAAATAAAGGAATTTGGATCGATGTTCAGCGTAATTTTACAAGTTAGTTTTAAGCTATAATGACTACTTCCAATACTCCGGGTAAGCATAGAAATATTGAAATTAAAGGAGCCCGATCCAATAATTTGAAATCTATCGATGTCTCTATTCCTAAGAATAAGTTAGTCGTGGTAACCGGTTTGTCCGGTTCAGGTAAATCATCCTTGGTCATCGACACTCTATTCAGTGAAGGTCAAAGAAGGTATGTGGAAAGTCTGTCATCTTATGCGCGACAATTTCTTCATCGAATGAAGAAGCCTGATGTGGATTATATCCACGGATTAAGTCCTGCCATAGCCATTGAGCAAAAAGTTATTTCAACCAATGCCCGATCTACAGTAGGTTCTATGACAGAGGTATACGATTATCTACGGTTGCTCTTTGCCAAAATTGGAAAGACTTATTCTCCGATAAGCCATCAGGAAGTCAAAAAGAATACGGTAAAAGATATTGTCGATTTTATTTTTAATCAGAAAAGCGGATCATCTATTTTTTTAGTGTTTGATGTGCAAACCAGATATCCGGACAGAAGTCTTAAAGAAGAATTTGAATATCTGATTAAAAAAGGATACACAAGACTATGGACTAATAAAGAAACCGTCGATATTCAGGAGTATCTTGAAAGTCATTCAGAATTGAAGAAAATAAAAGTTACCGATCAAAAAACCAATGAATATAAAATTATAGCAGATCGTTTTATTCTCCAACAAGAGGACAGCGAATTTAGAAAGAGAATCGCCGATTCTGTGGATACAGTATTATCAGAAAATATAGGGAAGTGTAAAGTAATTGTCAATCAGGAGAATACTTTTGAATTTAGCACACGAATGGAATTGGACGGTATGGTTTTTACCGACCCTAGTCCAGCTTTTTTCAATTATAACAATTCTTATGGAGCATGCACAAAATGCGAAGGATACGGAAGAATTATAGGCATTGATGAAAATAAAGTTATTGCGAATCCCTCTCTATCTGTTTTTGAAGGAGCGATTTCTTGTTGGTCTGGTGAAAAATCAGAAGAGTGGTTAAAACCTCTCTATAAATTGGCGCATAAAATTGAATTTCCGATTCATACTGCGTATCGACTGCTTAATGAAAGTCAAAAGGAAATACTTTGGTACGGCAAGAATGAATTCAGAGGAATTTATGCATATTTCAAAGATCTTGAAGCCGCTTCTTACAAAATTCAAAATAGGATAATGCTGGCGCGATTCAGAGGCAAGACTTTATGTGATGAATGCAAAGGAGGAAGATTGCGAAAAGAAGCATTTTATGTAAAAGTGGGTGAAAAAACTTTTCGTGATTTAATGTTTATGCCTTTGGATGAACTCATACGATTTTTTGATGAGTTAAATATTTCAGAAAGTGAATTTGAAATTTCAAAGAGAATTTTACTGGAAATAAGAAACCGACTAAACATTCTACAAAGAATTGGTTTGAATTATCTACATCTTGATCGATTAGCCAATACGCTCAGCGGTGGTGAATCTCAGAGAATTAATCTTACCAGAACCTTAGGATCTAATCTCACTTCATCGATGTATATCTTAGACGAACCTAGTATAGGCTTACATCCCAGAGATACCTTGAATTTAATTCAGGTATTGGAGCATTTGAGAAATTTAGGTAATACAGTGATTGTAATAGAACACGAAGAAGAGATTATTCGAAGTGCCAATTTTATAATAGATATTGGTCCAGGAGCAGGAATTCATGGAGGACAGGTTCAATTTGCCGGGGAGTATTCTAATTTTTTGAAGGAGTCGAAAAATAATCTTACCGCTAAGTTCTTAATGGAAGAAGAATCCATTCAACTGCCCAATCATCGCAGAAAATTTACCGATTCTATTAGAGTAAAAAACGCTCAACTTCATAACCTGCAAAATATTAGTGTTACTATACCCTTGAATTCTTTAGTATGTATTTCAGGAGTGTCTGGTTCAGGTAAGACAACACTGATAAAACATATTTTGTATCCCATGTTAAGGGATCGAATTGAAAATGAGCAGACGGATGAACAAAATTTAAATGGAATTGAAATCACAGGGTCAATCAACAAAATCAAATCGATTGAAATGGTTGGCCAGCAAGGCATTGGTCGATCCTCTCGATCCAACCCCGCGACTTACGTAAAAGCCTGGGATGATGTTAGGGATATTTTTACCTCACAAACTTTATCCAAGATGCGAGGATATCAACCGAAGCATTTTTCATTTAATGTGGAAGGAGGGCGATGTGAAAATTGTAAAGGCGATGGTGAGATAGTGGTTGAAATGCAATTTTTATCTGACGTTGCTCTTGTTTGTGAAGACTGCAACGGGCAGCGCTTTAAAAATGAAATTCTGGAGGTTCAATATAAAAACAAAAATATAAATGATATCCTTAATCTAAGCGTTGAAGAAGCGCTGGAATTATTTAAAGATAAAAAAGAAATTGTAAAAAAATTAAAACCACTGGCCGATGTTGGTTTGGCTTATCTGCATCTTGGCCAATCCACCTCAAGTCTTTCCGGCGGAGAATCTCAGAGGCTTAAGATCGCTTACTATCTTGGACTGGAAAGTTCAAACAACCATGTTCTTTTTATTTTTGATGAACCGACTACCGGATTACATTTTGAAGATACCAGAAAATTATTACTTGCTTTAAATGGATTAATTGAAAAAGGACATTCCGTGGTAGTAATAGAACACAATATGGATGTGTTGAAATCAGCGGATTATTTAATTGATCTTGGACCAGGAGGAGGAAAAGATGGTGGTAAAATTTTATACCAGGGTGTACCGGAAGGAATTCTTGAAGTTAAAGAATCCTATACGGCTAATTATCTTAAAAAGAAGTTGAAAAAGTAATTGGATAGATATGCCTTCCAAAAATATTAATGATTACATATCCCATGCCGCCGAGTTTGCAAAACCAATTCTTACTCAGATAAGAAAAGTGGTACATGAAGCCTGTCCTGAAGTGGAAGAAAGCATTAAATGGAGTTTTCCGCATTTTTTATACAGAGGCTCTATACTTTGCAGTATGGCGTCCTTTAAACAACATTGTGCTTTTGGATTTTGGTTGAGTGATCAGATGGAGGATCCAGATAGTATATTGCATCAGGGAAAAGATCGTCCCTCGATGGGTAATCTGGGAAAAATCACAGGACTATCTGAATTGCCCGACAAAAAAATATTAATCCGCTACATAGTACAGGCTATGAAATTAACGGAACAGGGAGTTAAATTAGTTAAAAAGAAAACGGAGGAAAAAGAATTAATAATTCCAGAACAGCTATTAAAGGCGCTTAGTAAAAATAAGTTGGCCAAACAAAAATTTGAATCTTTTCCAATCAGTCATAAGAGAGAATATGTCGAGTGGATCGCCGAAGCAAAGACAGAAGCAACAAGAGACAAAAGAATCCATCAGGCTATCGAATGGATCGCAGAAGGAAAGGGAAGGAATTGGAAGTATGAGAAGAGATAATAATTATCTTTTATTTTATTGATTGCTTCAATAAAAGTTAATTCATAAATAAAATTTCTTAGGCTAATTATTTATAATCAAATTCTCAGGGTTTTCCCTGAATTCTTATTTTTTTCAAAAGAAATTGTACAAACTATATTGGGTTATAGTATCTTTGGTAAAATGAAAGCAAAAATGGGGGGCTTTCATAAAATGGTGTTGTATAAAAAATATTCAATTATTATTTTACATCCTTTGTTATTTAATCTCATTTCATATAGAATTAGTGTTTTGTAACAATTAAATTTTTTTATATGAAAAACTCTCATTCTTTTTCAGCAGGATTTAAGCCAATGCGCTTAAAAATCAGACGGTCATATATATATATATATATATGATTTTGTTAATGTGTTTTCTTGGTGGTTCTAGAAGCTATGCGCAACAGACACTGTGTTATTATTACAGAAACTATCAGCCTGATGTCACCTTAAGTGGCACTTACAATTCAGTTGTATACTATAGTGGTAAAACCATTTATATTAGCAATGATGTTACATTTAATAATACCGCTTTATTTGTAAATTGTATAATTAAAGTGGAATTAGGAAAGGAAATCTTTATAAAGGCACCTAATTCTTATATGGTTAATAAGTATGCTACGTTTAGAAATTGTAAGCTTTTTGCCAATACCTGTGATGGATTGTGGCTTGGAATTAGAGTTGAACAAAGACATTTAGGACTTTTTTCTTGTCAAATTGAAGACGCTTATGATGCAGTAAAACTCAATCATGGATCTTATCTGTCATCAGATCAAACGATATTTAATAGAAATCTAATTGGGATTTTTATTTCCAATCACAACCAAGGTAATAATCCAAGCACAGCTTACTTACCCCTATTCAGTGGAAATAGTTTTACTTGTACGTCCAATCTGAATTACAATGTTAATAATACAGTAAGTGACATTGGTATCTGGTGTTTTTATTCAACAGGAAAAGTTCACCTAGGGCAGGGAGCATCTCAAGTTAATTTATTCAAGGATATTCTTAGAGGTATTTTGGCATCTAATTCAGCTATGAAAATAGAAAATTGCAGGTTTGAAAACATTAAGAGCAATAATGATTTCTTTAACTTGGGTATAGCAATTGAAGCTGCAAATAGTCTTAGTCAGGCAATGGATATGGAGATTACTGGAATAGGAGGTACTGAATCAAGTACCCCAACATTTTCTCAAAGTTATCTTGCTGATGTAAAAACTAGCGGTCCATTTATAGTTTCAATTAAAAATTGTAAGAGTACCATTTCTGGCACTACTAATACACTGGCTCATCAGGGATTCCTAATTGATAACAATTCTTATGGAAAGGTAACCATAGAGAATAATTATTTTGAATTAAATAATATATCTGCATATAGAACTGATAATAATAGAAGAACCATTGCCATCAGCAATAGTGAAGGACTTATAGACCCATCTAGAATAAGATATAATACTTTTATTGATAATTTAGTATCGCCTGGAAGTAATTATAAGAATGGAGTCGTCGATATTCATATTGATAAGGTGAGTCTAGCTTGTTCCAAAAAATTAATAGGTGGGGCTCGATGTGAATTTTTAATAAGCAACAATACTATAGAGCAAACTGGAATTGAGAATTCTATTAATATCTTAGTGGAAAGTTCCAAAAACATAATTACAGAAGCTAATAATATTACCAGAAATAAAAGTGGATCTTTGATTTGTAATCGACCTTCCATAAAATATTCAGAAAGCCCAGACGGATCAATAAGTTTCAACGAATTTTATACTGATGGAGGTAAGGAAAGTCAAGTGGGTATATATGTTATAGGCTCTTCTAAACCCGGTATTTGTGCCAATATGATGTACAATGAGCGTAAGAGTTTGGTAATCGAAGGGAATTGTCCAAACGCTTATGTAGCTTCAAATCTATTTGGAAGTACATCATCAAATGTAGTAATCGGAATGAATTATTTATCAGGAGCACGAGCAAATTATGTAAACAAGCATACTGGTAATTATTGGGAGGGAACATTTTCAGATAAAGAAGCCAGACATGATGGCGGTACTTACCCAGCAAATAAATTTCAAATAAGGAGTAATAACTATGGTCAATCTTCTATTAAGTATTGGCCAACATCAAAATTTCCAACTGGCAATGCTTGGATTGAAGATAATTCTGGCGATCTAGAAGGATGTGTTGATCCATTTGGTGATGGAGGAGGTTCTGATTTACTTGATGGCTTTCAACCTTACTGTGATAATGAATTTACTAACAGCTTAAGTGAAGGTCAACTCTGGGATAGTTATCATCACCTCATAAGAATAGTTAATGATTTTAACTTACAAGACTCCTTAGACTGTTTGGAAATTCTGTATGATAGCTTGATGGTTACTACTATTCCGGATTATTATGCATTAAGAGAAGATTTTAATAATTTATATGCCTTAGATACGGTAGCTTATAATAATCTCATCAATGAAATTGATTCACTTCAATCTCTCTCTGATATAATAAATACCGAATTAATTGAAATTGGAGAAGGTGTTAATGATAGCACCAATATCAATTCTACGGTTCTAGATTCCCTACAAATACTATATGAATCACAAGGTGACCTAGTAGATTCCCTTTATCAACTTATCAATACGGAAACTTTAGATGAAGCAGAAGTATTATATTCTGCTAATGAAGAATTGGATTCAAATCTCGAATGCGAAAAAAATGAAAAATTCACGAATAGAATTTATTTGGACAAAATTCTGCAATACGAAATAAGTTCAGAAGATGTAGATTCTCTAAATACCATCGCGAGAGGTTGTATAAATGACTTGGGAAATGTCGTGCTAAAAGCACAAAGTCTTCTTCCCGATAGCTTAGCTTTTTATAGAGATACACTTATGTTCTGTGAAGAAACAGAAGAGTTAGTATTAGCCACAGATAAGCTCGAAGAAGCAAATGAAGTTTGGTTAAAACCAAATCCAGTAACAGACAAATTAAAGATTCAGATCTTGTCCTCCAAAGGCAAACAATGGATTGAAGTTCTGGATATCGATGGTAAAAAGCTAATAAATCGTCTTGTGAATCAAAATGATGAGATTGATTTTGAACAATTAATGCCGGGAATTTATATGATTAAAGTTTATGATCAAAAAGACATATTCTTGATTAAGAAAATTATCAAGATCTAAAGACTGCTTAGATTGAATTTCATGAAAACTTATTCCTTGTTTTTACTTTTAATAATTATTCAATCAAAAATTTTTAGTCAAAATTATGATAGACAATGGTTAATTGGATATGATGGTTATCATCTAATAGATGATATATATTTTGGATTTAGCAGTATGGATTTTTCTAATAAGAAGCTGGATTTAAAATTTCTTTTCAAAGGCAACGACAATATATATGGAAGTCTGACTTATTTGAATATTTGTGATTCGCAAGGTAATTTGGCATTGTATTATAATGGATGCGCTGTATATAACAAGGATTTTGAGGTAATGCCCAATGGCGATACTTTAAATCCCGGGGTGATTTGGGATGGCTTCGAAGGAGCTTATTATCCAAGTCAGAATTCAGCATTAGTACTACCAGATCTTAATGATTCCAATAAATACATTTTAGTTCATAAAGGACTTGAAGAAGGTGGAACAAGGTTTTTTGCATATAATTTTGCTAATATATTATATTATAGTATAATAGATTTGTCCTTAGATGATGGTAGAGGTGCTGTAATTAAGAAAAATCAAGTAGTTCAACTCGACACCCTGAACGAAAGCCAGACTGCAGCCTGCCGTCACGCCAATGGAAGAGATTGGTGGATACCCATCCGGCATGGTATGAGAAATACCTATTATTGGTATCTGCTGGATCCAGGCGGAATTCGTCTGCATCATACCCAATCCATAGGATTGGATGGACCTGGACTGGACGAGACGTACAGTGGAAACGCCTGCTTCAGCCCGGATGGTACAAAGTTTGCGAGTTGCCTTCGATCGGATTTTGTTCAACTATTCGATTTTGATCGATGTACTGGCTTGTTTAGTAATCCAATACACCTGACTCAGGACTCAGTAGATTATGCGGTAAGTGTTTGTTTTTCACCAAACAGCCGTTTTTTATATTTCAATGATATCTTTAGACTTTGGCAATATGATATACAATCTCAAGATATTAAACAATCAGAAGAGTTGATAGCAGTTTGGGATACTTTCGTTTTTAGGGATATTTTTCCTACCTTATTTTTTCAAACAAGACTTGCACCTGATAATAAGATTTATATGTGTATGTTCGGTGGCACCAATGTATTCTTACATAGAATAAATTACCCAAATCGCAAAGGAAAGGACTGTCAATTTATACAACGCGATATTAGATTGCCAAATAGGCATTCAGGAACACTTCCCTATTTTCCTAATTTCAAACTAGGTCCGGTAATTGGCTCAATATGTGACAGTATATACCAAGTGAAGATCAAAGAGGATCTATTCATTGGTCCAAATCCAGTGAAGGATGAACTAAAGATTGAGTTTAGGAAAGATTATTCCTTCAACATACCAATGCAATTCGAACTTTACTCGACAGATGGGAAGTTGATATTGAATCAATCGTTACATTCCATTACAAATCAATATAGAATAAGTCTAACTGGTATACCTCATGGATTATACATATTTCGTCTAATGTCCGATACTAAGGAATGGACTAAAACCGGTAAGATTATTATTATAAAGTAATACAATTCCAAGCTCGGCGTAGGTTGTACCTACGTCGAAGTGTTGTAATGGCTTATCCTCGCCGTCATTAGCTCATACCATTAAACCAAATCTTACAATATGTACATGAAAACTACATGCTCTAGCATGAGGTTAAGTACGTTGACAATACTGAAGGGCTTTAGTCCTAAGGTTGTTAATTATTAATAATCTGGTTTCTTTGATTAAAAATTGAAACCTAGGGTAGAGCTCGTTAATCAAACTAAAACTTTCGGCCTCGGACAATTAGCCCGGGACCCATCATGCGAATGAAGCATATATTTAATTATAAGATTTCAGATTAAACACATTTTAAATTACTTGTTTAAGTTAAGTATCCGCAAAAAACTGATCGAGGTTCGCGTTGCTGTTTAATATAGAAAGGAAATGGCGAAGCAGTCATAAAGCCAAATCAAAGAAACTAAGAATAAAGCCGAGTTTTTTTTGCGAGCGTAATGAGCATTGATTGGGTGGGCTAATCGTCCAAGCCGGGAGCTTTTCTTTTTTTATCTTTTTCTTTTTGCGGCAAAAAGAAAAAGTAATTTCTGAAAAGAAAATAAATAATTCCGTTTTACAATACTGATTAATCACTTTTTCATTAATCTCGAAGTTTCAATCTATTCTTTCGAAACTTTTTGTCGCTCAAAAAGTATCCAAAAACGCAGCAGCTTTTAAAGGCTGTTCTTTTCACAATTAATTTTTTGTTTACCTATTTCTACTTCTGATTGCCTCCTTGCTCGCCTTGGTCGCTGTACCGGCTGGGGTGCACGGTTTGGTTCTTCAAGTTATCTGTTTTAAGTAATGCTCATTTTGTTTTAGTAACTGAATTTTTCAAGACCCACCCGCTAAGGCGACAATTCGTTTGAATTTAATAGTTTTTATACCATGGACTCGCTTCAATCACAGCTGTAAAAAGCTGCTCTTTAATAGTTACCAATTAAAATTAACTTTCATCATATTAAAAGCAAATTTTTCAATTGAACAATCCGGCCTAGGACTATTTGACCGGGACCCAACATGCGAATGAAGCAACGAACAATTAAAAAGATTATAGCTTATTTTTATAACAAGATATCTGTCTAAAGTAAAGAGCACGCAAAAAACTGATCGAGGCATACATTGCGTCATAAAACAGTAAAGAAATGGCGAAGCAGTCATAAAGCCAAATCAAAGAAACTAAGAATAAAGCCGAGTTTTTTTTGCGAGCGTAATGAGCATTGATTGGGTGGGCTAATCGTCCAAGCCGGGAGCTTTTCTTTTTGTTATCTTTTTCTTTTTGCGGCAAAAAGAAAAAGTAAAGCTATTAATTAGTAATTTACCTTTCTTCAGATTAGTCACTTCTTACTCTTTACTTTTCCTGTTTTAATGGACAAGTTGTGTATCGCTTAGCTTGGCCTAGGTTGCACCTACGTCGAAGTGTTGTAATGGCTTATCCTCGCTGTCATTAGCTCATACCCATAAACCAAACCTAACAATATGTGCATGATAACTACATGCTCTAGCATGAGGTTAAGTACCTTGACAATACTGAAGGACTTTAATCCTTAAACGCCAGTAACTAAACACCAGTTTTCTTAAATAATTTTTTCAAAAGTATTACCTTAGCATCCGAGCCCATAGGAAAAAGAAGCATAGAAAAAGAAAAAAGGACTCCTTATTTCTGTAACTAAAACCTCCTAAATATGAGAAATGTATTGATTTCAAATTTGATGTCTGAGAAAACAGTATTTAATTTCACCCCCCCCAATTTCTAAAAATAAAATTTGGTGGACTAATCTTCCTAATTCTTAGTATTGTGATGCCTGGAATATTGGTTGGGCAGTGCCCAACAACTTACTCAGGAGAGATTAAAAATGAATCTAACTCATCGCCATGTGGTTTTTACACAGTAAAAGTCTATATTAATTGTAGCTCAAGTTTTAATGCGGCTTTGGGTTCAGTAGATGGAAATTTTTCAAATAATATAAGAATTAGAAGTATGACTCCTAATATTTCTGGAGTTAATTGTAGCTGGACTAATGATCGATTTTTTGAGTTGGATTTGCAAAACGCTAATATTCAAAATAATACTTATTTAGCTGAAATAAACTACACATTATTAGAAGGGTCTTCCGGTAGCGTGCAAACTACTCAAACACAAGTCGCTGTGACAATTGGTGGTACACCTGTACAATGTAATCCAGGCGGAAATGAAGCTGCTCTCAGTCTTTCTTCTTCAGCATATATTCTCCGTGGAGCTGTATTAATACCGAGTCAATTCTCGTGCAGTGCCAATAGTACAGATCATGGATTGCCTGATAGAGTGGTAACCTCTGAAATGAACTATTCTCCAAATTATGAGATATGCGAATCCGTGACACCATCCGATGGTTCTTATGAATGCCTTTATTTTCGTAATGGTTGTGAATACAAAGTATGTGTTGAGAAATCAGATGATGACTATTGCGGTATAGATGAATTCGATATAGATCAAATTTTAGATTATTATCTTGGTTCGGATTGTATTGATTATACCTGGCAGTATTTTGCTGCTGATGCAGATAATAATGGTACCATTGCCAGTAACGACATGCTTCAACTAAACAGATACTTACTCAGTTTATCCTTCAATATTCCAAAGCCCTGGAAGTACATTAATTTTGAAGCTTATGATGATGCCAGCAGTAATTTTGATTGCAATACATTTAATGTTGGAGTCATTGATAATTGTGCTGAGATAAGTCTGGGTTCAAGCCCGACTATAGAAGACTGGTATGGGTTTCCAACCGGAGATGTAAATTATTCCTGTACTACCTGTGATTTTGCACCATTAATTAGCCGTACAGAAATCAATAAAATTTCTGAGGTTCAACTATATGCAACTTTGTCTAATTCTTCACAGATTGAATATTCTTTTGATTATCCTAAGTCTGTCAATGTCTGGTCACTTGAATTAGATATTCATAATACATCGGCAATTCCACATCAAGTATCATTAAAGGGAATTCCGGATGAAGATGTGGTCTGGAGCTTCAATGAAAAAACAGGAAGCTTAGGAATAATATATGTTAACTATGATCGGGTAGAGAGAACACATTTTGATATATTAGTTCGATTTACCAATACCCTATCAAAGGATATGACTGGTTCGGTTACAGAAGGTATAGATCGAATACATAATGTTGTGATCCATTCAAAAGATGATTATGGTAAGTTTAATAATGATATTATTACAATTGATCGAACAAATCTATTATATCCTAATCCAAGTAAAGGATGGATCTATTTCAGAAAAGCCTTATCCGATGATCACTGGATACAGATATACGAGTTAAATGGAAAAGAAGTTTTTAGTGGAAGATTATTAGATAATTACGCATTAAATGTAAGCACATTTTCCAATGGTGTTTATTTAATGAGGCTTAGTTCTTCTACAGAAAATAGAACACTTAAATTCTCAATTTTTTAATAACTTAGAAATGAGAGTTATGTTTATTGTGACCACTGTGGTATTACACTCTACTGCCATGTGGTCACAAAAACTTTTAATAAATACTGAGGGAAATTCAAGAAATAATATCTATTTATTAGACTTAAAAAATTGTCAAACAAACCTCTGGTGTAAAAATTCTACTTATTTTAATAATAGTGATTTAGCCATAGTACCTGGAACGAATGAAGCGTTTGATGTTAATACTGCATTCGATTTGTTTTTTAGAAAAAAGCAGGACAGCTGTTCGGAAGCAGGAATAGGACCTATCATTAAATCTCCTCAAAATTTATTTATTAATAATGGTAAAGAAAGCGATATTAATGGATTTATATGGTTGCTAGGAGAATCCGGGGCAGTAAAGGTTAAACCCAAAAGCTTGTATTATGAATTTAAACCATCATCAATACCTGGTATGATGCAAGGTGGTGGTTATACTTTATTAGGAAGTAAAATATATGCATTAACTGTAAGGAATGTTCCGGAAGTTCCATTCAAACATTATATTATAGAATACGATACCTCAGATCTAACCATGTTTAGAATAGTGGGGTCATATCTAAATGTAGACTTCCCAAAATTATCAGCATTACTACCAGTTAATCTAAGTTGTGGTGAATACAAATTACTTGTAACATCTTTTAATAAAGTTTATGAAGTAAACAGAAGTACAGGATCTTTAACTTTATTATGTACATTACCTGTTGTTGATACTTCCTTGGGTAACGGAATAAATGGAGGAGCCTCATTTTGGCCATATGATCCGAAAGACTGTGATGTATTTATAGATCTTGATGTTGATAATAGTTCTGGAGAGCAGAAGAATGGTTTTCATTCTGAAGTTCGATGTAATTATCAAAAGATTCCTATTACGGATAGTGATATCAATATTTATTCCGATTATGGTATTATGGATTCAATAGAGATTAGAATCCTCAACGGACTTGGAAAGACTGAAGAAGAGCTGAAAGTAATTGATCATTATAGTACTATTCATAATGAAAGAAATGGAGCCTATACATTATATCCTGTGAGCAATGCCAACAATGATAGCCTGGAATTAATGATTCAATCCATTTATTATTTGAATTACACCTGTCCATTCAATTCGACGGACAGAGTAATACAATTTATAACTTATAAGAACGATATTCGCGATACGGCATATTGCACTATAAAATTTAGTCCTCCATTATATACCGCTGGACGAGATAAGGTATATGAATTTTGTCAAAATGATGGGGATATGCAACTTAATTCACTACTTGATACTTGTGCCAGTAAACAGGGAACCTGGGTAGGGCATCTTTTTCAAACGAATATTTTTAGTCCATCTCTAGATTCATCACAGGAGATCCTATATATAGTTGGAGACAGCATCTGCGGATTTGATACTGCATTATATAGCGTACAAGTAATTCAACTTAGAAATTCCTTATTGCCTAATGACACAGCAATATGCAGAGAAGATAGCTTGAAAATTAATTTAGGGCCTGGAAAATATGTTTGGAATGATGGTGACACTACTGCAGTTAAAACTTTACGAAATCAAGGAAGATATTGGGTTCAGGAAGATAAAATGGGATGCCTAATTAATGATTCTATTCTTTTGAATATTAACAATGAAATTTCTGATTTTGAGACAATATATATATGTCCCGAGGATAGTTTATTAATGGAGAATAAATTTTTCTATCCGGGAGATACCTACAAGAGGTTAATTCCATCGAATGTTACATGCGATACAATAAAGACAATTACATTGCTAGGTTACGCGGTGAGTCCTATTCTTGTGGATGGAAATACCATTATCTGTTCAAAGAAAGATTCAAAAATCAATGTTCAAAAATTTAAGGATTATCGCTGGTCCACGGGAGATACTACATCAGAAGTCATACTAAAAGCGGGAATCTATCAACTTACGGTAACGGATGATCACGGTTGCACTTCTGATACTACAATTAATATTCGAGAATCTCCACCAATCGGATATAAAATATCTGTTGTAGATCCGCTCTGTGATGAGCAATTTGGAAAGATCAGCCTACAGAATATTTCAGGGGGAACAGGAAGGCTCAGATATTACGCTAACGGAATAGAATGGAATTCTACTACTACATATAAACTTCAGCCAGGTAAGTATATTATTCAAGTATTTGATTCATTGGGTTGTCTTACTATCGATTCCGCAGAAATAAAAAATGCCATCCCATTTGACATAAGTCTGGAAAAAGATAGTATAGAAGTACAAATGTTTGTTTCGGAGAAAATACGATATCTTGTAAAATCTGGAAACCTCAAACTAATCTCCTTTCATCCGGATGAAAATATACGGCAGGAAGGAGAATTTATTATAGTAACAGCAAGTAAAAATATTGATTATGAATTAGTATTTGAGGATGAGAATGGCTGTATCATCAACAAAGTATTAAAGATTCGCATAGTCAAGGAAGATGATGTATATATACCAAATATATTCTCACCCAATGGAGATGGAGTTAATGATAGTTGGTCTCCAAAATTGGGTAGTTCGGTAAGATTAGCCTCACTTTCCATGTATGATCGATGGGGAAATCAACTTTATTACAGTACCAATCAACAAGCTACCTGGGATGGAACCAGTGATGGTAAGATTGTACTTTCCGGAGTTTATGTCTATCATTTAATGGTTGTTACCGGAACAGGAGAACAAAAGAATTATTATGGTGATGTAATGGTAGTGAGATAAGATAATCAAAAATTTAGTCGGTTTCAAAAAAAATAAATCTATAGAAAAAATCACTACATGCTTTATTGTGTAATTACTTTTTTCAAAACATCATCTGTATTAATCCTCTCCATACACGCATGATCTCCTCGATGACAGGGTTTGTTGCCATAAATAGAACATGGACGGCAAGGTAAATCAATAGGATTCACCTGCACAATAAATTTATCCCGATGAAACAATGGCGCAAATCCGAGATTGGAATGCGTTGGACCCCAGATTGAAATGACATTCGGACAACCAGACAATTCAGCCAGATGCATATTAGCGGAATCCATAGATATCATTGTGGATAATCTACTCATTAAACAGAGCTCTTCGTCGAAAGTAAAGTAATTTGCAGAAAGATGAATGCGATGTTCATTCATTTTTTGGAGTTCTTGCATTAAGGTCATTTCTCTCGAGCCATTCCCAAATAGAAAAATTTGTTTGTTGTTATCTAATAATAATTTTTCAATCAACGATTTGACCTTATCTAAAGGCCATTCTTTAACTTGATGTCGCGAAAATGGAGCAATACCAATTAAGGTATGATGTGGATTACATACATTTTTTAATTTTTCATTAAATTGATCAAGCTTAACAGGATTAAGAACTATTCCATGTTTTACAAAAGACCATTGAGTTACAGTTTGAACACTAAGAATATTCTTAAATGCTTTTAAATATCTTTCTGAAGTAAGCATTAAGGGTTCAGTGTTTTTGTAAACCTTTGCAAGGAGTTTGGTTTTTTCTTTTCGACCCTTATCATAAGTATGAACTTTTAAGGATGTAAAAGAAAAAAAAAGTTTCAATATTTTTGTTCGAAGGCTGTCGTGAAGATCAACGACAGCATCATAATTTTCCCTGATTAACTTTCGGGATAATTTCCACATACGAACGAGAGAGTTGTATTCTTTAAATACATTGTCCTCCAATACCCGACATTGCGGAATATCATTGAATAGGCCTTTTAACTTAGGATTTGTCAGAATATCAATTTTTATGGCTGGATCCTGACTTACAATTTCTCTAATTACCGGAACGACCAGACTAATATCGCCTAAAGCAGAGAACCTTATGATTAGAATTTTCAAGAATTCTGTGGATTATTATACAATTGTGGATTAGTAGAAGGGTCATTGTACATCTTCATCTGACGATACACTTTCATGATGGCTCGTCCATCCCTTAATTCTTCTAAAAAATTATTGAGACTTAAGGACAGGTCTAATTTCTGTTGTATCAGAATTTCCAATTTGGATTGGCACAAGCGAATATGCGTTTCCTCTGCATCGGTACGCTGTGTTTGTTCATTCATATGAAATATCTTCAGCATCAGAATCGATAACCGATCAATTACCCATGCCGGAGTTTCGGTATTCAAGCGAGCGTTGCTCTTTGGGATCACTGATTTGAATTGTTCTAAAAACCAATCATCAATTTTTTCTACCAGATCCGTCCGTTCCTGATTCGAAGAATCTATTCTTCTCTTAATCTTTACAAATTCTGAAGATTCTAAATCCGGTCTTCTAATGATGTCTTCCAAATGCCATTGTACGGTATCGATCCAGGATTTCTTTATTAAAATATCATGTATAGAATCAATGTTTTGAATTGGAGCAGAGGCATCAACATCATCGGTACGATGATAGATTTCGATGGTAGATAGAAACAAGCTACTACAGTATTCTGCGTTAATCATAAAGACCTTTTTCTAATAAAAGAACAATGGTGTGTTGCCTACTAATCCATATTGCAACTTCCATTACCAGCTAAAGATATCAATTAATTCATATAGCTCTCCATAGGAGGACAGGTACAAACCAGATTTCGGTCACCATGAGCATTATTTACTCTGGACACCGATGGCCAAAACTTCATACTATGCTCAAGATATGGTAGAGCAAATGCGGCTTTCTTTCTACTATAAGGTTTGTCGTACTGATCAGAACAGATAATGCCATTCGTATGAGGCGCATTGCAGAGAACATTATTTTCTGCCGGATATTCACCTCTTGCGACCTCGTCGATTTCTTCGTGAATCTGCAATAGCGCATCACAGAATCGATCCAGTTCATCTTTATTTTCAGATTCGGTTGGTTCTATCATTATAGTTCCTGCTACCGGAAACGATAATGTTGGCGCGTGAAAACTATAATCCATTAATCTCTTAGCAACATCTTCTGCACTTACTCCAACTTCTTTATAAGGACGAAGATCAACAATTAATTCATGTGCTACTCGACCATTTACACCGGTATAAAGAATTTTATATTTGGAAGATAGTCTAGAGGCAATATAATTGGCATTGAGAATAGCATGTTTGGTTGAATTGGTTAATCCGGTTTCACCAAGCATTTTGATATAGCCATAGGATATTAATAATATACTGGCTGAGCCATAGGGCGCAGCGGATACAGCAGGCACAGCTGTTTTATCGGCGTTAATATTTCTATAGACGTGGCTTGGAAGGAAAGGTTTTAATTTACCATTCACACAGATGGGTCCCATACCTGGTCCACCACCACCATGAGGGATTGCAAAAGTCTTATGAAGATTAAGATGACAGACATCAGCACCAATAATGGCAGGACTAGTCAATCCAACCTGAGCATTCATATTAGCTCCATCCATGTATACTAAGCCACCAAAATCATGAACAATCTGACAGATTTCATTTATGGAAGTTTCGAATACACCATGCGTTGAAGGATAAGTTACCATCAACGCCGCAAGATTATCTTTATGCTGTTCGGCCTTAGCCTTAATATCGGCAACAATAATATTCCCTTGATCATCACAGGCAGTCACTACAACATCTAATCCTGCGACAACGGCAGAGGCCGGATTGGTGCCATGTGCAGACGCTGGAATAAGAACAATGTTGCGATGATGATCTCCACGATGTTCGTGATAAGCTTTTATTGTTAATAACCCTGCAAACTCACCTTGCGCTCCTGAATTAGGTTGAAGAGAGCAAGCTTCAAAGCCGGTAACTTCACATAGATATGCTTCTAAATCATCAACAATTTTTTGATATCCTTTGGTTTGGCTAACAGGAGCAAATGGATGCAGATCTGCAAATTCTGGCCAACTTACCGGAATCAATTCGGAAGCAGCATTTAATTTCATAGTACAAGAACCAAGGCTAATCATTGAATGAACCAATGACAGATCTTTATTCTCTAACCTCTTTATGTATCTCATCATAGATGATTCCGTATGATGAGTATTAAATATCTCATGCGTTAGATAATCAGAAGTGCGAACCAATGAATGAGGTATGGCTAAAGCAGCAGGTTCTTCAACACTTGAATTTTTTCCAGTTACAGAATTAAAAATTTTAAGAATTGTGTTTAGATCATCTATCGTAGTGCTTTCATCCAAACTAATTTGGATTCTATCATCGCTATACCAGAAATTAACCTGATGTGATTCGGCCTGAGCTTTTACCTTCGAAATAACGACATCATCAGCTTGAATTGAAAGAGTATCAAAAAAGTTTTTATATTGAATTGATAATCCTGATTTTTCCAAAGCAAGAGCTAATGCATTGGTCATGCTATGAACTCTTCTCGCAATGGATTTTAGTCCTGAGGGGCCATGATAAACAGCGTACATGGAAGCCATTATCGCTAATAAGGCCTGAGCAGTACAAATATTGGAGGTTGCTTTTTCACGGCGTATATGTTGTTCACGCGTTTGCAATGCCATTCTAAGTGCTCGTCCACCATATTGATCAATAGACACTCCAATTATCCTTCCAGGAATATCTCTTTTGAAATCTTCTTTGGTGGAAAAAAATGCAGCATGAGGTCCACCAAATCCCATAGGTACTCCAAACCTTTGGCTATTTCCCAAAGCTACATCGGCACCTAATTCACCAGGTGATTTCAAAAGACAAAGAGAGAGTAAATCAGTGGCCATAGCCACTAAGACTCCGGCGCTTTTTGCTTTTTGTATAAACTCAGAAAAATCATGAACCGCTCCTCGCTTATCTGGATATTGAATTAATACACCAAAACAATGATCGGGAATCGAATCCGTAAATATATTTCCGGTTACAATGTTAATTCCCTTTGGCCAGGCTCTCGATTTAAGGACATCTAAAGTTTGGTCAAATACATTATGATCTACAAAAAAAGTGTTTGGTGACTCTTCTTTATTTTTCTTCTGTTTGGCAGCATGAAACATCAACATAGCCTCCGATGCGGCAGTTCCCTCATCGAGTAAGGAGGCATTGGCTATAGGCAAACCGGTAAGATCCGAAATCATGGTTTGATAGTTAAGTAGTGCCTCTAATCTCCCTTGAGCAATTTCAGCCTGATATGGTGTGTATTGAGTGTACCATCCGGGATTTTGAAAAACGTTTCTTGAGATTACCGATGGGGTGACTGTACCGTAATACCCTTGTCCAATAAAATTTCTATATAATTGATTAAGCGATGCTGTTTTTTTGAGCTCTCTCAAGTAATCGTATTCCGACAAGGCATCTGGAATATTCATTTTACCCTTTCTTCGAATGGCATCCGGGATAGTCTGCTGAATAAGTTGATCGAGGCTGGATACGTTTAATGCTTTTAACATTGGAGCCAGGTCTACTCCTGTAGTTCCTATGTGTCTGTGTTCAAATTGATCTTGTCTGGAAAACATAATTTAATGAATTAAAATTCGCCGCAAAAGTAAAACGAATAGCAATATAGCAGCTCAAAAGAGACAAATTGATTGCTATCCTTTGTTGGTCTTTTATAATTTTATTTTCGACCCAATTTGAGTCAAAAATTTTGTTTATAAAATATTGAAATTCAGCTATATAGGTTGGATATCAGCATATTAATATTCAACTAGAGACTTTCTTTTAACCATTAATATTCAAAATAAAGTCTTCACTTTAAAATTTTGAAAGTCCTAACGAAATCTGAAGAACCTCCTGCATGGTATCGACATATTGGAATTCAAGACCTTTTAAGTGGTCCGGTTGAATTTCATCTATATGAGCTTTATTTTCTGAACAAAGAACAATGGTTTTTATTCCTGCCCTTTTTGCTGCCAGAACCTTTTCTTTAATACCACCTACGGGTAACACTTTACCGCGTAAGGTTATTTCACCAGTCATGGCGAGGTGGGATTTCAAAGGCTTCTTCTTTATAGCTGAAGTAACAGAACTTAACATCGTTATACCGGCTGAAGGCCCATCCTTTGGTATGGCACCTTCAGGAATGTGAATGTGTATGTCGTGATTTTCAAAAAAATCACTTTCTATTCCAAGTTCTTCAGAATGTGCTTTGACAAAACTGATTGCAGTAGTGGCAGATTCTTTCATGACATCACCAAGGTTACCGGTCAAGGTCATTTTTCCTTTTCCTTTAGAAATTGAGGTTTCGATGTATAGTATATCTCCACCAACCCTAGTCCATGCAAGCCCAATAGCAACTCCTTCGGGAAGGTTTTCCTGATAGATATCATTGTTGAATTTATGGACACCGAGAATTGATTTAAGATCATCTACTTTAAATCCAACCGTGGTATTTTTATTTTCAGCAATTTTAATAGCTGCTTTTCTCATAACAGCGGCTATTTGTCTGCTTAATGTACGCACACCTGATTCACGCGTGTACTCCTCAATTATTTTGTGAAGTACCTCGTGACTAATTTTTACCTGTTTAGGTTTTAATCCGTGGTCTTCTAATTGTTGTGGAATTAAATGTTTGTCCGCTATTTCAATTTTTTCTTCTAAGGAGTAACCTTCAAGGTCTATGATTTCCATTCTATCCAACAAAGGCCCTTGAATGGTGCTCATTGAATTGGCCGTTGCAATGAACATTACTTTGGAGAGATCATATTCTAATTCTAGATAATTATCATGGAATGTAGAATTTTGTTCAGGATCCAAAACTTCGAGAAGGGCAGATGAAGGATCACCTCTAAAATCTTTACCTATCTTGTCGATTTCATCTAATATAAAAACCGGATTGGAAGATTTAGCTTTTCGAATCGATTGAAGAATACGACCAGGCATGGCTCCTATATAAGTCTTGCGATGCCCTCTTATTTCCGATTCGTCATGCAATCCACCTAAAGACATTCTTACAAATTTTCGATTCAATGCTTTGGCAATTGATTTCCCCAATGAAGTTTTACCAACACCCGGAGGGCCAACCAAACAAAGTATTGGAGCTTTCATATCTCCTTTGAGTTTTAATACGGCCAAATGTTCTATTATTCTTTCTTTGACCTTTTCAAGTCCGTAATGATCTTTATCTAAGACTTTTCTGATTTTTTTAAGGTCGATTTGATCCTTTGTAATTTCATTCCACGGTAGATCGACCATAAGATCTAAATAATTAAGTTGCACACTGTATTCTGCAACCTGAGGATTCATTCTTTGAAGCTTATTCAACTCCTTGTCAAAATGTTCCTTCACGGATTTATTCCATTTTTTCTTATCTGCTTTTTTAAGAAGTTCTTCGATATCCTGATCCTGAGGATCCTGGCCTAGTTCTTCCTGAATGGTTTTGAGTTGTTGATTAAGAAAATAATCTCTTTGTTGTTTTTCCAAATCAATTCTAACCTTAGCTTCAATCTGACCTTTTACTTCTAATAATTGTAATTCTTGATTCAGGTAAGTCATTAGAGTCTCTGCTTTGGAATACAGATCATCATTTTCCAGTAACTTTTGTTTTTGATCAATCGGTATACTCAGATTTGAAGAAATAAAGTTTAACAAAAACCTATCGTTATCAATATTCTTAAGTAAAATTTGTGCTTCATTCGGAATCTGAGGAGATAATTCGATGATTCGTTTGGATTGCTCCTGTATGGATTGAATCATCGCATCATATTCTATTTTCTTTTCTGGTTGTTTGTAAGAACGAATGATGATTTCTGCTTCAAGAGTTGGTTCTTCATGAATAATTTTTCCAATTTCAAATCTCTTTCTTCCTTGTAGAATTACCGTTTGAGATCCATCCGGCATTTTGAGTAATTTGACAATCCGTGCAATGGTGCCGGTATTGAACAAATCGTTAAATCCAGGGTCTTCAGTTTGACTATCTTTTTGAGTCAATACAGCTATATATTTATTTTTATCGTAAGCCTTGGCAATGGCTTTCATGGATTTGTCTCTTCCAACAGTTATAGGAATAATAACCCCAGGAAAAAGAACCGTATTTTTCAAAGGCATTACCTGCAGAACAGTACCAAAATTCTCTTCCTTGGATGATTCTTCGTCCTCAGAAATGGCAACAAAGGGAATCATCTCAGAATCTTCCGGTAAATCAGAGTTTAGATATATATTTGATAAATTCATACAATATTATTGAACGATTAAGTAAACAGTCAAGCATTGTGCCATCAAACATTTTTTTAATAAAATGGCATAAACTCTAGGCTATTATTAGTTAAGCAACTGATATATAATAGCTTATATATTTAGTGTAAAAATCCAATTTATGACAAAAAGTCTATTCTTCGGACAAGCTGCCAGATAAATTAGTAAGTTGAAATTTCAAGTATCTATTTATCTAGAGGTTTAAAGGAATCAGCTTAGTACATTTTTTTATATAAAAAAGAAGGCCACAGATTTGAATCTATGACCTTCATTTACTGATTTTGGAATTTAATTTTTTATGTCTTTAAGAACATTTAACGACTCTAAGATAGCTAAATCTTTACGAATATTCTTAATAAAATCTTCATTACGTCCTATTCTGGAAGAATCAGAATTAATGTAATTCTTATCGGTATTTAAATTGTATGCTATTAGGTTTGACAATTCAGATTTTCCAATTTGTTCAAATTTCTTTGACTCTTCTTTTCTCTTATCCATTAAAGTTTTGAATTGGTTATATTGTAATGGAAAAGTTGAATCATCTTTCATTTTCTTGTAACGTTGGGCTTGTTCATCGATTAATTTGAATTCAGGAATTGAAGCAATTCTCATTTGACTATTGCCCTTGAGTTCAGAATAATTTTGAACCGGATTATCCACTTTGGCAGTCGTATTCGGTGCGATCACATCATACTCTAAAGGATGTTCGTATTCTTTTTCACCATTATCAAGATATCTGTAGATATCCGGAATCAAAATATCGGGCTCAACCCCTTTTAACTGAACTGAACCACCAGAAACTCTATAATATTTTTGAATAGTTATTTTTAATTCACCTAGAGGTTTGAATTGATCATATCCCGGAATTCGATCTAGGTTAATGAATCGCTGAACTGTTCCTTTTCCAAAAGTATTTTCACCGCCAATAATTACTGCTCTCTTATAATCCTGTAGACAAGCAGCAAGAATCTCTGAAGCAGATGCGCTGTTGCTATTTATTAATACCGCCACAGGTCCATCAAAAACAACTCTGTCATCGGTATCATTATAAGGAATAACTTTCTCGCGATCGCGTACCTGAACCACTGAACCATCTTTAATGAATAATCCAGCCATTTCAACAACTTCCTGTAAGGATCCGCCACCATTATTTCGAAGGTCAAAAACCAGACTTTTAGCTCCTTCTGCAATTAATTTTTTTAATTCCTTTGCAACATCCTTGGCACAGGATACTCCATTGGAAGATTCAAAATCAGCATAAAATCTCGGTAGTCTTAGATAACCAACTTTTTCAGAAAGACTGTCGGTGGTCACTATGGCTGATCGGGCATAACCTTCATCCATAATCACTTCTTCTCGTACGATGGTAATTTCTTTAATATCGTTGTTTGATTTCTTAACCTTTAAGGTAACACTAGTTCCTTTTTTTCCACGAATCTGCTTTACTACATCATCAATGTTCATCCCCTTTATATCGACAAATTCTTCTTTATCCTGTTTGACCGCCATGATAATATCATTGGCTTCCAATTCTTTTTGTTTCCAGGCTGGGCCTCCAGGTACGATTGAAGCCACTTTAGTATATTCTTTTTCAGTTGTAAGTCGAGCTCCAATACCTTCTAGTTTTCCAGACATAGTAATATTGAAATTTTCCTTATCGCGTGGGCTAAAGTACTCGGTATGCGGGTCATAAAGGTGCAGTAGCGTGTTGACGTAAACTTCAAAACGGTCAGATTCTTTGGAACTTCGTATGCGTTCAAAATAATTTTCGTAACTCTCTTGAATATCTTTTTTAATTTCCATGACAATGGAATCCATTGGTCTGGTCTTTTTATCTTTTTCAAGATCAGACATTCCTTCATAGTATCGACTATTGAAATCATAGCGTATGCTTTGATTCCAAAGTTTTTTAAGTTCCTTATCATCTGAAGCCCATTCTCTTTTTTCCGGATCTATTTCAATGGTCTCATTGCTTGAACCTTGCAGAAGATCCTGACTTAAAATATCTTTATAGTAAGCTTCAGTCTTATTCACCGAACGCATTAGTATTTCATGGAAATTTTGAAGAAATTCAAGGCTTCCGTTTTTAAAATAATCGTCCAATAAGGTTTTATACTTCTCAATAGATTGAAGGTCTTTTTTGGTTAAGAACCTTTTGCCCGGATCCATATTATCCAAAAAATCATGAAAAGCCTTTTTGGAAAAATCATCATCCACTTTAACTGGATTGTAATGAAAATTCTGACTTTGCTTGAATAAAGTCTGAATAATCAATTGTTCGCGGCTAATAGAATCGCTGGAAGTTCGGCACTGAACTGAAAAAATAAGTGCAACCATTATAAATGGAAAGAAGATAAACCAGGCTTTTTTAGAATTCATTTTTTTATTCATTTAGGTAAAAATACTAAGCATTAACAGTTTTTTGGACTGTTGGATTACAAACCATTAGAATGTTTTGATAAATTTAACGTTCAAAAATCCGAGGGCAAAAGTAACATTTTTTGATTATTACGAAGAATTTCGTAGAATATTTTATTTAAACCATTAAATGTTGCTGAAATTGAGATAAAGGACTTATTCTTAATGAATTAAGATGAACTCCTTTTAAGTATAGGCATACCCAAAAAGATTAGAAAAGGCGAAAAACCTTAAATAAACCTAAGTATTGGAACAAGGATGAGGTGAATTGAAAATTAATCTTTGGTTTAAATAAATAGATGGAGTAAGTGGATATAACAGCTAAATTATGAATCTAATCGAAGATATTGTCTTCAAATGAAATGAAATCGACTAATTCAAGAGGAGTCAGAAAAGTAAGTCATAATCAAAATTCTCGTAGATTCTATATTGGCCAATATAAAAATTTAGACCAGGTATGAGAACTGGTATAAAACAAAAATCTGGTAACTCAATAATTAGACAGGAAAGTGAAAAAAATTGATCAAACTGCTACAGCCTGATCAATTTTTTAAAAGTAATTTAGTTGATGAGTAAAAATATAAATTCACTTTTGAAAAACTGAAACTAGTTCATTATACCACCTTGAGAGGTACTTTTGCAAAATATGGAATTAAAGAAATTTGGACTTTTAGGAAAGAAATTATCACATTCTTACTCAAAAGACTATTTCATTAAAAAGTGGAGATCTCAAAGTGAAGAACAATACTCTTATGAGCTAATAGAAATACCTGATGAATCCAAACTTATAGAATTCTTGAAGACAGAAGACCAATTTTGTGGATTGAATGTCACGATTCCATACAAAATTATCATTTTGAAACATCTTCAGGCATTATCAAAGGAAGCAAGAGAAATTGGAGCCGTCAATTGTATAAAATATTCTAATGATCAATGGATTGGTCATAACACGGATGGAATTGCATTTCTTCAAAGTTTAGAAAAAATTCTGGAAATGAAAAAAATAGACAATTCATTGATCTTAGGATCCGGAGGTGCTTCACTGGCTGTGCAATGGGCAATAAAACAATTAGGAATTCAATTTGATGTTATTAGCCGTAAAGACAAAGAATGGAATTACGATCATTTAGAAACTAAATGGAATCCATCCTGGAAATTAATTATCAATACAACTCCATTGGGAATGCTTCCTGATATATATTCTTCGCCTGAAATTCCTTACGATAAAGTAGATGAGACCTATTATGCTTATGATCTGGTTTATAATCCTGAAGAGACTTTGTTTCTAAAGAAAATGTCGGAACGTGGGGCACAAATTAAAAATGGATTAGAAATGTTATATGCACAAGCAGATCTTAGTGAGCAATTTTGGATATCAGGAGATACAAAATTATAAGCCACTTTTAGTTTTCTCCAGTGTGTGCTGGTCTTAAATATATTAAACCGATTATCTTTTTTATTTATTTTTGTTGACTAAATAAAACATCAGAATATTGATAAATGGTAGACCATTCTATTTTTAATATTCTGTTAATCAAAAGTTTATGAATGAACCTGGAGAGCCGAGAATAGATTTTAGCAATACCGAGAAGGCGTTTTCCTATAAGTCAGATAGAGAATTGAAACATACCTATAGGTTGTTTCAATTCATGAATAATGAGAGTTTAGTCAAAATTGGTACTTTTCTTGGCAACATAGCGGCCAAAACACCTTTTGGAATTTTTGATCCAATCATAGAAGCAACCGTATTCGAACAGTTTTGTGGAGGTACGTCTCTCTGGAACTGTCAACGCGTAATCGATCGTCTTCATAAATTTAAGACCCTGACGATTCTGGATTATGGTGTTGAAGCCAAAGATCGGGATGAAGATTTTCAAAGAACCCTGGATGAAAATTTAAAAGCTATTGAATTTGCATACAGCAATCCAAATGTTCCTGTCATCAGCACAAAACTAACGGGCTATATTCCACTAAAGGTTTTGGAAAAAATTCAGTCCAATGAAACTTTGACTCAACAGGAACAAATACAATGGCAAAGACTTCGGGAGCGATTTAAAAAACTCTGCGACAAAGCATTTGAATTTGGAGTATCCATTTTTGTAGATGCTGAAGAAAGTTGGATTCAGGATCCACTCGATAAATTGGTCATGGAATTTATGGCCGTTTACAATCGTGAAAAACCAATTCTGTACAACACTTACCAATTATATCGTCACGATCGACTTCAATATTTGAAAGATTGCATTGAAATGTCAAGTTCGGGCAACTATATCTTAGGCGCCAAAATTGTAAGAGGGGCTTATATGGAAAAAGAGAGAAAGAGAGCGGAAGAAATGAATTATCAATCTCCAATCCAAACGAGCAAAGAATCTACCGATCGCGATTATAATAAAGCCGTTGAAATTCTACTTGGAGATACCGAGAAAATTAGCATGGTGAATGCTTGCCACAATGCTTATAGTAATGAATATCAAGTTGATCTAATGCAACGCAGAAATATTCCTATCGATCATCCACATGTAAATTTCTGTCAATTGCTTGGCATGAGCGATAATATTACTTTCAATCTTGCACATCTTGGATTCAATGTTGCCAAGTATGTTCCTTATGGTCCGGTTAAAGATGTCATTCCTTATCTTATTCGACGCGCTCAGGAAAATTCAAGTGTAACTGGTGATATGAGTCGAGAGCTCAAACTTCTCAATACAGAAATGAGAAGAAGAGGACTCATTGCCTGAACACCATGTTAAACACCAAAGGAATTATTTTTAGAACTGTCAAATTCAAAGAATCCAGTTTGGTGTTGGATGTGTACACTGAAGCAAAGGGCTTACTTTCAATGTTTATGAATGGTGTATACTCCTCAAAGAGTAGTCGCTTAAGCTCCATTCTTCAGATTGGTCAGATGGTTGATTTGACAGTATATTATTCTGAAAAAAAGGAATTACATCGAATCAAAGAAGTTACTCCGGATTTTATTTACACCAGTATTCCCAATCAAATTCATAAGTCTGCTATGGCAACCTTTATGATTGAATTATCCAGGCAAGCCATCAAAGACCGCGAAGCTCATACCGATTTATATCAGTTTATTAAACGTTGTTTGGTACTTTTGGATTCACAGGAAACCCTGGATGTAAATTATCATCTTAGATACATGCTCAAGCTTTGTTCTTATCTTGGGATACAAGCGAATAACAATTATTCAAGTATTAATAATTCATTTGACTTACTGAATGCGGGTTTTACACCTTATGTGGAGAGAATGAATTATCTAATTACTCCAGATCTTAGTCATTTGCTCTCCCAATTAATGAATGATCAAGTTGTGATGTTGCAATATGAAAAGAGAAAATTATTATTAAACATTCTTCTACAATACTATAAGATCCATGTGGAGCATTTCGGAGAATTGAAATCACCACAAGTTTATCAAAGTATATTATAAGGGGTATACAACCAACAATGTAATATTTTGGAGTTAATAAAGAACAATCGTAAGATTCAAAAAATATTATCGTCTATAGGCTCTTAAAGCTGGAATTATTGCGGCCAACATTCCTCCAAAGATGGCAGCCATAAGAACATACATTTCATTGGATGTAAAGTACATACCACTAATTCCATAGCGAGATTGAAGATTAAATTGAATCGAAGCCCAATGTAAAAGAACGTGACCCATTATGAATCCACAAATTGCTCCCAATAAGCTTAATATTAAACCTTCCAGCATCAACAATCCAAATAGTAAACGCGGCAAAGCCCCGCCAATTCGCAAAATGGTTAATTCGTGTTTTCGCTCATCTAAGGCTTGAATAAGATTTAAGAATATAGCAATCAAGGACATCAAACCTATAATCATTGCCATGTAAAACATTAACTCTTCTGCTGAATTAGAAAGTGAATACAAACGACTGATCTCTATTGCAGGAGATACAGCCATTAGTTTGGTGTTTTCATTAATATTTCTGGCGAAGTTTAGTGTTTGGATATTTTTTCCTTTAAATTGAATCAAAACAGAACTCACTTCTTTGTTATTATTAAGAAGATCTTCATTTTTTAAAACAATTTTATTATTTTCTTCAAAAGTCGATGGATGGTCCAATTCATCATTATTCTCATGGCCTTCGTGCTCCTTCCAATATGTTGATATAGTTGTAAAAATTAATTTATCCTGAATATTGTTTGTCTCCTTTAATATTCCAACTACGATAAGAACACTTCGATGTTCGTGTTGAAGTTCAGATTCAATCAAGCCATGGTTGCTGAATAAAGTGTCATTAAGTTTAATTTTTTCTTTTGATGCTACATGAGATCCAATCACCACCTCCATGTCAGAATTAAATATTCTTCCTTCCGAAAGCTTAAGTTGCATCCAATCAAAATAATCTAAAGTGGTACCAACTATCCGACTTGAATGATAGCTATCACCTAACGAAAGAGGGCATGAATGCTGAATGAGTGGATGAGATTTTTTTAAGAAAGGTTGAATGTCCTGGACATTTATATTTCCTGTAGGTGCGTCAATATGAAAAATGTTACAGAGAACCGATTGCAAAGGGGAGCCTTTGGCACAAAGAATCATGTCGATGTTCTCACTGGTCTTACCCAAATGTTGACTGAATTGTCTGTTTGTCAAGAGTAAGATTAAAATTAATGACACAGCAATCGCTATAAGTAAAATATTGAATATGGTTTTTAGAGGATGAAACCAAATATTTTTCCAGATAAAGATCAAATACCTCATCCAAGAAAAACTTTTTGATCAATCAATTTTTTTAATCGGGCATCGTGACTTACCATAATTAGTGCACAATGGTGAAGTTTGGTCTGCGATATCATTAATTCCGTTAATAAATCGGTGTTATGATCATCCAGCGATGAAGTGGGCTCGTCAGCCAATAAAATTTTTGGTTTATTAATCAAGGCTCGTATAAGCATCAAGCGTTGCCTTTCACCTTGAGATAATGTGTTTGTGCTTTGGTGTAGGGTATGCTGAAGTCCGAGTTGATGAATTAGTTCAAGGCAATATTCGCGGTTTGTTTTATTTGTAGCAAGATGTTGTGAAAAAAGTAGATTATCCAATACATTGAGCGATCTTAGAAATACCGGATGTTGAAGGCATACACCAATATTTTTACCACGAAAGTGATCTCTTTGAGCAGCGGATAATTCAAATAAATTTTGATCACCAATCCAAACCATTCCCGAATCAGGAATTAATAATCCGGAGAGAATATTTAATAATGTTGTTTTTCCACAGCCTGAAGGGCCATGGATTAACAATGAATCAGATTCACTAATTTGAAAATCGGGAAAAAGTATTTTTCTAGAACTTGAAAACTGTTTGCTTAATCCGGAGACACGTATCATAAAAGATTAACGGGTCAGGTACATATTTCTTCTTGCATCTAATTCGCGGAAATAAGGATCATAAAGATCTTTTATATAATAGATGGCTTCTCCGGTAGATTTCATTTCAGGTCCAAGGCTGATGTCTACTCCCGGGAATTTGTTAAAAGAAAATACCGGAACTTTTATAGCATAACCATTCAGCTTATGAATCATTTCAAAATCTTTCAGTTTGTGTGTACCAAGCATAACTTTGGTTGCAATGTTAAGATAAGGTACCTGATAAGCTTTGGCTATGAAAGGTGTAGTTCTTGAAGCTCTTGGATTGGCTTCTATTACATATACCTGATCACCTTTAATCGCAAATTGAATGTTGATTAACCCTTTAATATTTAATCTGAAAGCAATACGTTTGGCATATTCCACCATGGTATCAATGGCGGTTTGAGAAAGACTATAGGTAGGAAGAACAGCTGAACTATCCCCGGAATGAATACCTGCCGGTTCGATATGTTCCATAATGCCCATAATATGCACCTCTTCACCATCGCAAATGGCATCAATTTCTGCTTCTTTAGCTCTTTCTAAAAATTGATCAATCAATACGCGATTGTCTGGCATATGCTTGAAGATATTTAAAACATGTCTCTCTAATTCTTCATCATTAATCACGATACGCATACGCTGACCACCCAATACGTATGAAGGACGCACCAAAACAGGGTAAGTAATTTTTTTGGCTACTGCTAAGGCTTCATCGGCGTCTGCAGCTACTCCATATTTTGGATAAGGAATATCCATTTCTTTCAGTAAGTCAGAAAACCTTCCTCGATCCTCTGCAATATCCATTGAATCATAAGAAGTACCTACTATTGGAATTCCTTTTTTGTAAATTTTTTCTGAGAGTTTTAATGCTGTTTGACCTCCCAATTGAACGATAATACCGTCTGGTTTTTCGTGATCAATGATATCCTCAAGATGCTCCCAGAAAACTGGTTCGAAGTAAAGTTTATCAGCTATGTCGGAATCGGTAGATACAGTTTCCGGATTACAGTTAATCATAATTGCTTCCAAACCTAATTCACGTATAGCAAGTATGCCATGTACACAACAATAGTCAAATTCTATTCCTTGACCAATTCTGTTTGGTCCAGATCCAAGTACGATAATTTTCTTTCTTTCATTTTGAGATTCTGATTCATTTTTTTGATCGTAACTTGAATAATAGTAATTGGTTTTTGCTTCAAATTCTGCCGCACAAGTGTCTACTCTTTTGTATACCCTTTGAATTCCCAATTTCTTCCTTTGTTTGGTTACATCGGATTCTTCGATTCGCATCAACCATGCAATCTGAGCATCTGAATAGCCATTCTTTTTGAGCTCTAATAAAAATTCTTTCGAGAGGTCTTCCGCAACGTTATAGCGCATAACCTGTTCGTCGAGTTGAACCAACTTTTTAATCTCCCGGATAAACCAGGGATCTATTCCGGTTAATTTGTGCACTGATTTTTCTGGAACGCCGAGTCGAAGAGCATCTTTAACCCTAAAAATTCGGTCATCGCTTACTTTTTCTAATCGTTCGAGAATATCCTGAGTATTAAACCATTCTTTTTTATCTGCACCTAGTCCTTGCCTATCGTTTTCTAGGGATTGACAGGCTTTTTGTAAGGCTTCATTAAATGAGCGTCCGATGGCCATTACTTCACCTACGGATTTCATTTGAAGTCCAAGTCGCGTATCGGCACCCCAGAATTTTTCAAAATTCCAGCGGGGCATTTTTACAATAACATAATCCAAAGCTGGTTCAAATAAGGCACTGGTTGTCCCTGTAACAGGATTTGCAAGTTCGTCCAAGGTATATCCCAAAGCGAGTTTAGCTGCAATTTTAGCAATTGGATATCCAGTCGCCTTACTCGCCAATGCCGATGATCGGCTTACCCGAGGATTTATTTCGACCGCGATTAAATTTTCAGTGACCGGATCCATGGCAAATTGAACATTGCAGCCTCCTGCAAAATTTCCTATAGATCTCATCATCTTGATGGCCGCATCCCGCATATTTTGAAATCCTGTATCGGAAAGCGTCATGGCAGGAGCAACAGTTATGGAATCACCAGTATGAATTCCCATTGGATCGAGATTCTCTACGGTACAGATGATTACGACATTATCATTTTTGTCTCGAAGTAGTTCAAGTTCGTATTCTTTCCAGCCAAGTACTGCTTTTTCGACCAGTACTTCATGTACCGGAGAAGCATCAAGACCGCGTCGAAGTGCTTCATCAAACTGGTCTGCTTTATGAACAAAACTTCCACCAGTACCACCCAGTGTGAAAGATGGTCTTATAACTAATGGAAATCCAATGTCTTGGGATGCTTCTTTTCCTTCCAGAAATGAATTGGCAATTCGCGAAGGAGCCACATCAATTCCGATTTTGACCATATGAGCTCTGAATTTTTCACGGTCTTCCGTTAATTCAATAGCTTCAATATCTACCCCAATCATTCGGACATTATACTTTTTCCAAATTCCTTGTTTATCGGCTTCCATCGCCAGATTAAGAGCAGTTTGCCCTCCCATAGTTGGCAATACCGCATCGATCTTACGCTCCTCTAAAATCTTAATAATGCTTTCAACGGTAAGAGGCCATAAATAAATATGGTCAGCTGTAACCGGATCCGTCATAATGGTAGCAGGATTGGAATTTATAAGGCTAACTTCTATTCCTTCATCTCTTAATGAACGTGCAGCCTGACTTCCTGAATAATCAAATTCACAAGCTTGGCCAATGATGATAGGGCCGCTCCCAATGATGAGAACGGAATGAATAGAATGGTCTTTTGACATTTGGAAATTTGCACAAAGATAATGGCGGTTATATTTTTTGGAACAGAAGAATGGGGACTTATTTGATGAATGATAGTTAATAGAATTTAAACTCCATTCGATCAACAAGGAATATGCACAATTTTAATGAAATGAGATCGACCAAGAGATTTGTTGTAAATCTTTATACGTAAGTTGAAGATTTTAATAATAAGTGTTAAACGATTTTTAGAAAAAAATAGATTGAAATTATTAATTCTAAAATCTTGAACTGAAAAATTAAGAGATTTGAACTTCTTCTTTCAAAGCCGGTAAATAAATATTGGAAAAACCATAATTCTTTAGATGTTTAGAATAGGTTTTCATAACTTCTAACTCACCATGTACCAAAAAAATATTCTTAGCATCGTTTCTCTGATTACTCAGAAAATCTATCATTTCTTTTTGATCGCCGTGTGCCGAGAAGGAATCCAGAATTTCAATGTGAGCGCGTACTTGTTTGACTTCACCGAAAAGCCTTAACTCTTTAGCTCCATTTCGAAGAGCACCTCCCGGTGTTTCAGGTGAGCAATAACCTACAAATAAAATCGTATTACGATCATCTTCGATATTATTCGCAACGTGATGTTTTATCCTGCCCGCATTCATCATACCGGCAGAAGAAATAATAATAGCTGGTTCAGTACTGGTATTTAACTTTTTTGATTCATTGACATCGTGTATATAATGAAGACTATTGAATCCAAAAGGGTCGTGGTCTTTGAGCATGTATTGATGCAATTCGTAATCAAAACATTCAGGATGTGAACGAAAAACTTCTGTGGCATTGACCGATAATGGACTGTCAACATAGACCTGTATTTTAGGTAATCTCTTTTCAGTCACCAACTGATCTAACTTAAATACCAGTTCCTGGGTTCTTCCAACACTGAATGCAGGAATGATTACTTTGCCTTTTCTTCTAACGCAAGTTTCATTGATAATGCTAAGAAACCGCTCCAGTTCATTGGGTTTATCTACATGCAGTTTGTCGCCATAAGTTGATTCCGTAATGATAATATCCGATGGCAACATAGGATGAGGATCATTGAGAATTGGTCGGTCCGGTCTTCCAATATCACCGGAAAAACCAAGTCTAAGATCATCTCCACCGCGTTTGATACGAAGATTTATGCTGGAGGAGCCGAGGATATGTCCGGCATCGGTAAAAAGAACATGAATACCAGGCTCTAACATAACCAACTGATCATAGGATAAAGCCATAAAGAGATTCATGGTCTCCGCGACATCATGGGGCGAGTAAAGCACCTCCCTTTTTTCACCTTTATAATGTGGATTATTTTTCTTTTTCGTAGAGATTCTTTCATTGTAATAAGTGACATCACGCTCCATAATATGAGCTGTGTCCATCAGCATGATAGCCGCCAGATCCCTTGTCGCATGAGTAGAAACTATCTTTCCTTTAAAACCCTTTTTAACTAATAAAGGAATTCTCCCACAATGATCTATATGAGCGTGGGATAGAATTAATAAGTCAATTTCTTTTGGCTCAAAATAAAAAATTTCATTGAGCTCATCTGCGTTTGCTACATCACCCTGGAATAATCCGCAATCCAGTAGAATTTTAAAACCATCTTCAAGAATCAGAAGGTGAGAACTACCGGTTACTTCTTGTGCGGCACCACAAAATTTTATTTTCATAATCGATTATACTAATTTAGATAAGGTATTCTGCATGCGATTCAATGCTTTTTCTTTAGAAAAGGCTAATAGCATTTGATAAAAGTCAGGACCGGCGGGCTGGCCGCTAAGTAATACCCGAAGGGTTGGCAATAATTCACCCATTTTCAATTTGTTGGTATCCATAAATGCTTTTAATACAGGTTCTATGGATTCCTTATTCCATTCAATAATCTGTAAATCGGCCATTAAAGTTTGATAAAGATTCTTCCATTCGGGTTTCCATTTTTTATCAATAAAATCCTGTTGTATTTTGATTTCATCGAGTACCAAATACCGCGCTTGTTCATAAAATTCAGTAAGCAATTGAACCCTATCTTTATATAAGGTATATATAGTGTTGATCTGATCTTCAGATAAGCTTATATTCTTTATATGAAACAAAGATTTTATCTTCTCTTGAATATATTCTGGTTCAGATCTATGAATGTATTGTGCATTAAACCATTTTGCTTTTTCAAAATCAAATCTCGCACCTGATTTTCCGATTTGATCCAAGTTGAATTCTTGAATTAATTCTTTCATAGAAAAAATCTCCTGATCAGTTCCAGAATTCCATCCGAGAAGAGCCAGAAAATTAAGTACAGCTTCAGGTAAGAAACCGAATTCTCTGAATCCAATAAAATGATCTTCTTTACCACCCCAATCGATTGGAAAAACGGGAAAACCAAATTGCGCTCCATCTCTTTTAGATAGCTTGCCCTGACCGTTCGGTTTTAGAATTAAGGGTAAGTGTGCAAAAGCTGGCATCTCATCTTCCCAACCAAAATACCGATAGAGTAAGACGTGATGTGCTGTACTGGATAACCATTCTTCACCTCGAACGACATGAGTAATCTTCATCAATCGGTCGTCCACCACATTAGCAAAATGATAGGTAGGCAAACCATCAGATTTTATGAGCACTTTATCGTCCAATTCTTCGGTGTGAAAAGCTACCTTAGCTCTAATGATATCATTAATTTCTACCTGCTCTTTAGCGGGTACCATTAAGCGTATAACATAAGGCGTTTTCTCTTCCATTAATCGATTGACCTCTTCCGCAGACAAGGTCAAGCTATTGCGCATGGAAGTTCTTGTCATGTAATCGTATTTGGGCATTTTATTCTCCTCCGTGACAAATTTACTTCGCATCTCATCCAGATCTTCCGGAGTATCGAAAGCGTAATAAGCGTGACCTCGATCGATTAGAATCTTAATATATTGGTGGTATATTTCTGTTCTTTCACTTTGTCTGTAAGGACCAAAATCACCTCCAAATCCTACTCCTTCATCCGGGATAAGATTTGACCATTTTAGACATTCAATAATATAATCTTCTGCCCCTTCGACATATCTGGTTTGATCAGTATCCTCTATCCTTAAGATAAACTTACCACCCAATTTTTTGGCTATTAAATAATTGTAAAGAGCCGTCCTTAATCCCCCAATATGCAAAGCACCGGTTGGGCTAGGGGCAAATCTCAATCTCACTTCTCCCATTGTTTCTTAAATACCGTAATATTGATTGTTTGGATAATTTCCAAACTAAAAGCTATTTTTAGGGTTCAAAAGTACCATTCTTAAGGCAATCTGAAGATATAATGTATTTCAGCTTTACTCCAAGATTCATACAGCAGATGATGCCTCAGTTAATTTGGAGGATTGATGGAGATGACCCGATCATTTATCTAACCTTTGACGATGGACCGATCCCGGAAGTAACACCCTGGGTTGTAGATCAATTATCCTTATTCAATGCGAAAGCGACATTTTTTTGTGTTGGAGACAATGTTTTTAAGCATCCTGATATTTATAATTTATTATTAGAGAATGGTCATTCCGTTGGCAACCACACCTACAATCATATATCCGGATGGAGTAATCTGAGAGGAGATTATATTTCCAATATTAACAAAGCTTCGGATTATATAGATTCTAACTTATTCCGACCTCCGTATGGCAGGATAACACCACTTAAATTCAGGTCGATTCGGGATCAATATCAGGTTATTATGTGGGACGTATTAAGCGGTGATTTTGATGGGAGAATAGATCCGGAGATCTGTCTTCAGAATGTTATAAAAAATACTAAGGCTGGTTCAATTATCGTATTTCACGATAGCCTGAAAGCCAAAAAGAATCTGGAATATTGTCTTCCACGAGTATTAGAGCATTTCACTCTTCAAGGTTACGAATTTGCTGCTTTAAAATCTCAAAAAGTAAGTGCATTAAACAAAGCTCTAATTTAAAACTCCAAATTTTCCACTTTGATAGTCGTTGAAGGCCTGTACAATTTCTTCACGGGTATTCATAACAAAAGGTCCGTAAGCAGATATAGGTTCGCGAATCGGTTCTGCACTAAGAATTAAAATTATTGAATCGTTAATCGCTTTGATTTTGATTTCCTCACCATCGTTTTTAAATAGCACGAATTGATCCGCTTTGGCACTTTGATCAGAATTAATAATCACCTCGCCTTCTATAATTATTGCGGCTGTAGTAAATGAGTTTGGAAATGAAAATGTTTTTTCTCCTCCGGATTGAAGCATCAGATTATAAAGGTGGATTTTTGTAAAGGTATTCGCCGGACCCTTTTGATTTTGGTACTCACCGGCAATGATCTCCAAGGTAGAATAATCATCATTTATCTTGACAATTTTATCTCTGGTAATATTTTGGTACTTGGGCTCAGACATTTTGTACCGGGAAGGTAGATTTACCCATAATTGAACCATTTGAAAATACCCACCTTGACGGTTGAATTCCTGCTCGTGATATTCTTTGTGCAATATGCCTGAAGCGGCCGTCATCCACTGCACTTCACCTTCATGAATGATACCGGAATTTCCATTGCTATCGTGATGTGCGATTCTTCCGTGATAGGCTATAGTTACTGTTTCAAAGCCCCGATGTGGATGCACATCTACTCCTCTGGGATGGTCTGAAGGAGCAAAATAATGCTTCGAGTTATAATCCAACATAATGAAGGGATCCATTCGCTGCATACTCAGATGAGGGATGCCCGGAATGAAATTATGTACGCGAAATCCATCACCAACCATGTGTGGGGATGGTGGAGAAAAGATTTGCTCAATGGAACGAATCATGATTATCAAATTGTAGCTAAAAAACAAGATCAGATCATTTAGGTTTACTTTTCATGAGTGTAAAAAGTTGTAAAAAAGTTAATAATACAGACTACATTTAGTGTTTAGTTTTACGTCAAGAAATTACAAATTTGAGGTTTTAAAAATTCGCCCGAATGCTCACCTGTTGGCGCAAGTTTGTAACTTGTGCCAGAGATATACCTACTGTGGGCCTAAGTTTATAGCTTCCCTTTAACAGGACAAGTTGTGTCTGAAATAAACATTTATTTAATTCAATTTCTAAACCTTATGAGTAACAAATATAAGTTTTTGGACCCTAATGGAATTTACTTTGTGAGTTTCGCAACCATAGATTGGATCGATGCATTTACGAGAATCGAATATAAAGATATATTTGTCAATAGCATGAAGTATTGTCAAGAAAAGAAAGGAATGATTTTACATGCCTGGTGTTTAATGTCCAATCACGCACATTTTATTTTTTCAAGCAAGGAAGCTGGAAAACATTCTGAAATACTTCGAGATTTTAAGAAATTTACTTCTAAAAAAATTCTTGAAGCGATAGAAAACAACCCTTCAGAAAGCAGAAAAGAATGGATGTTAAAATTATTTAAAAAAGCAGGAAAGAGTAATTCTAATAATACTAATTTCCAATTTTGGCAGCAAGATAATCATCCAATCGAAATATATAGCCCTCAAGTAATAGAACAAAAACTCACTTATTTACACAACAATCCGGTGGCAACGAGGATTGTATTAGAGCCTGAGCATTATCTTTATAGTAGTGCAATTAATTATAGTGGACAAAAAGGTTTGATTGATGTAGAAATATTAGATATTCCATCAAGTTTAGTTGGGTATGTTCATTTAGGAAGATAATCGCGTTAAACATGATGAACCTAAAAATAGATTATGCAAAAGATAAAAGATACTACGGCACAAGTTACAAACTTGCGCCAGCAGAGCTGGCGGAGAAAAGATTTGCTCAATGGAACGGATCATGATTATCAAATTGTAGCAAAAAAAAACAAGATCAGATCATTTAAGTTTATTCTTTATGAGTTTAAAAAGTTGTAAAAAAGTTAATAATGCACAATTCAATTATTGTTAATTGGTACGTCAAAAAATTACAAATTGGAGGTTTTAAAAATTCGCCCGAATGCTCGCCCTTCCAGTATTAATCGGATCGGACTGTGATGCTTTTCGAATCGAAAACGAAAATTGCGAGGAGATGATTTTGGTAATCCAGTAATCAATTAAAAATTCTCCGGTAAAATTATTACCATCCTTTAATCCTTCCAACATAACAAATTCTACGGCGGTACCGGGAGCTCCACTAAAATTAATTTTTAAATAACGCAGATCACAACGAATCGAAATTTTTCTACTCCAGGCCCATTGAGATTGATTGTAGATTTCAAAAATTTGAGCCCTGTCAATGGCTTTTATTTTTTCTTCCGAATCTTTCCATCGGCCACCAAACTTAATACGAAAGTCTCTGGTCATTCGATAAGCCGCAGACAAGTCCACCAATTGGGTATTTATATTGTAATTCTGAAGTATATAAAATTCTGTACTTCTCTGCTCCTTTGACCGGCTCAGTTGTAAACTAAAATCTATCGTATTTCTCAGGGTCAATCTGGTCTTTGAATTCCATTCTTCGCGATCTCTGGATTCAAGGCCAGAAATAAGAACTTGTTGAATGGAATTGTCGAGATAATTTACACTGGATTCGAACTTAGGATTCGCCCGATTAAAGAATAATTGTTGACTAATGTTTTTTTGAAAGGCAATCAGTAAATTACTATTATTCGATTTGGGAAATGGGTTAAAACGATCCGCAAGCTTACTCATTGGATTTATCTTATTCGAAAATCTCAATATCGATTCATAAGACCATCTTCTCCAGAAAGTATTTGACTTTTCAACTTTCAATAATCTGGAGAGATCAATACTAAAGTTTGAATTCAATGAACTCTGATAAGCTTGTATGTATTCCGAATTGAATAATTGTATTCTCACATATCGGGCGGTGTCCACATCAGGAGCATATTCATATTCCTGAATTTCCCGTATTCCATTCTGATTGTAATCGATATAAATAAAATCTCCATCGCCCGGTCTTCGCTCTTCAAAGACATATTCCACTCTGGGTTCAGCACCAGATTGAAGGGCGTAGATATTTTTTAATCGAAGACTGTTTCGGATAAAATTATACGTGTGATCAATTTGACCTAGAAAACTATATTGACCCAGGCTGTCCTGAAGTTTTTCATTTTCCAGTTGTAAATTTCGAGCAGTTAGTTTGAAATCCCAGATTCCAGTTTTTTTGGATTGCAGGTTGCTCTCAGCCGTATACTCATCCGATATACTAAAAGGTTGAAATTGATTGGAGATTGGATTTCGGTCTGTTCGTCTTCGCCAATCCAACCGGATAGAATTGTTTTTTTTATCCTGAAACTTAATGAATCCATTGTAAACGGTGAAATTAAAACTCGTTGTTAAAAGACTGTCGCTCACAGGATGCCTTCTTTGATTTTTTTCCTGATTTGTCAGAAATCCAAGAACAAAATTTTTGAATATTTTTCTTTGAACCGAAATTCCTGGTCTTTGGAAGTTGGTGTTAAGATCTGACCATGAAGTTTGCAACACATTGTAGTAGATCAGAACTTCTGTCAAGGTATCTTTCCATTCCAGACCAAACTCATATTTATCCCCATGTAGCGATTTATTTCGATCAAACCGGCTAAATTGAATCGTATTTGTTAAAGTGTTAGCGTATTTTAGATTGGAAGATAAGGTAAGTAACTGATCATTAAAACCAGTTTGTGAATCGATATTCCAGTCTCTGTTGAATTCAGGTCTCCGATACGGATTTAAAGCTACAAATTGCTTATCATTCCATTCATAAGTTCCTTCCGATTGCCATTTAATTTTTTTACTCATTAAGCTTGGTGATTTAGCTTTAATCAAGGCTGAATATCCATCATTATCCCCATCATCAAGCTTGGATAATCTGTTTTTATCTAAAATACTTAATCCTGCTTCTACCCAGATTTCAGGATCGTTTTCATCTTCTGTTTTATAATGAAATCCGGCATGAATCATTTGATGATTTCTAGGAGGAATAAGAATTTTGAAAGGAGCATAACTACCTAGAGGAATATTACGGACAGGATCACTTCCAACCCATTGATAAATTCTTCCATTAGCATTGCTTTGTATAAGTTGGTATTCCCCTTTTCCATCACCCACTTCAGTAAATACTACTTGAAGTGAATTTGAATCAGCTTTCTCCTGATATTTAAGGTATTGTATTGGAGTAAGGACTCCATTGACTGCAACGATTGTGTCCCGGTAAATGTAATATACCCGGTCAGGTTTGAAATCTAATCCGGCTCGTGCTACTCTTTTACTAATAGAATGGGTTGGATCATCACCGCTTTGAGCGAGTATGATTTGTTCAGTAGAATCTAAATCATTGGATACCGATGGTTTCTTGCTATCGTTTTCCCGATAATAATTCAAATAGGTATTCCATGAATTTTTTTGAAGTTCAGCATTATAAGTAATAAGAGATCGCAGATAGTTTTGATCTGTGTATTCGTATTCGATGATTATTCTCATCTGATCGGTAACCAACCGTCGTGGAGTGAATCGGATTTCTGCGAGATTGTAATCCATGATGTAATCGGCATCTTCACCACGGATGAGCAATTGCCCATCCAAAAAAACTTTTTCACTTCCTGCTAGAACAATAATAAAACTTTCACCATCTCTACCCTTTAAACGATATGGACCTTGATTGCCATTCCGCACCGGAACATTCATTCGGTTAAATTTTCCTTTTGAAATTCCAATGTTTCCTTGCTGGTGAAGTTGAAATGAATTTAATTTTTGTTTGTGTACAAGATTTGCACCTTGTGATTTTTTAAAATAATTCTGAAAATATCCGGTAGGTCTTAGAACATCAAAATCTCCAGCTACTAGTTTTGAATTATTTTTTGAAATTTGAATGTATAGTTTATCGAATTCCTGAATTTGCCTTGTATTGCCTTCCGCCTGGATGGGTATTTGGTTGTCGGTGATGGCACCGGTTATCTTAACTCCATCTCCAAGGTCTCCAGCCAACTGAATATTAAGAGCAGAATTAACGATGAGCGATTGATTACTTCCTAGGCTTATTCCCCGATTATAATTTCCTGAATAATCTATATTAGAATTACTCCACCATTCCGGATTGGGCTTATTGTTTTTTGTTTTTGAAAGTATGGCGTAATCCGGAGGTAAGGCTTCATGATGTTCACTGGAATCATATAAGAAAAAGGACTTGTTTATACTTAGCGGAAATGATTTATAATGAATAACAATGCTGTCGTGAATCTGAGTGGTATCAAGCATTAATATGGGATCCCGATAGGTAAAAGTGGAATCTGAATAAATCATACCTGAACGATAATCCTTAATCCATATACTTGGCGCGAATACCCAAGAAGTATCTCCTAATCGAATGTAGACCTGAGATTTGGTGATCAACTTCCTTTCTGAAGAAATTTGAGCAGAGATGCTGGCATGCAAAAGTAATGCAGATAATATCGCAATTATTCTCATAATATTTTCATTATCAAAATATTATGAATATAAATAAATATAATATAGGATCATACATATTAAAGGTAAATTTAATATGTTAAATAGTAATGGAATTCAATCGCTAATAAATATCTTTGCAAATGTATAAAGGTCAATATGAAGAAACTTTTACTACTTGTTTTTATTATTGTTGGACAGACCATTTGTAACGGACAAGCTAAAAAGAATATTTTTTTAGAACACTTTACAAATTCAAATTGTGGCTCCTGCGCAGCCAGCAATCCAAATTTTTTTGGAGTTATAGCTAACTACGAAGGCAAGTACCATCATATTTCCTTTCATCCAATTTTTCCTTATAGTTCTTGTGTTTTTTATCAAGCTAACAAGACAGAGAATACCGATAGAACTAGTTTTTATTCCATTGCAGGAACTCCAACCGTGGTGATTAATGGATTAACTAAAAAATCTGCATCACAGGTTAAGAACACCACGATGGATGCTGAGTTGGGAAAAACGTCACCCATAGAAGTAATTGTTAAAGAAACAGGGACTAATAACAGAACCGTTAATATTGAAGTTAAAACAGTTGGTGTCAAACCAAACGGTGACTATAAAGTCTATGCTGCTATTGCTGAAAAAATTAGAAATCAAACTACAGGAAATGGTGAAAAGGTTCACCATAATGTATTTAGAAAATTCCTTACCTCTTCAGCAGGAGATAACATTAACTTAGCTGAGACTGGAAACTTAACGACATTATCCTTTAACTACTCTGTAAATTCTGGTTGGGTTGAATCAGAAACCTATGTTCTCGTTTGGATTCAGGATGTTGCAACCAAAGAGATTCTAAATTCCGGTAGCAAATTTGATATTGTACTTAGTACTAATAATCTCTATAGTTCGGATATCAAAGTGACCAGCAACCCAGTTAGATCAGATCTGGATGTTCAGTTTTCAAAACCACTTGAAGGATCCTATTTTATTCTGAATTTGATGGGACAGGTTATTGAAAGAGGAAATCTAAATCCAAATTCCCAAAACCTTTCTTTACCGGTAAGTAATTATAAGAGCGGTATGTATTTTATAAGAATTGAATCCAACAATCAAAAAATTACCAAGCGTTGGATCAAAGAATCGTTCAATCCATAAAATTTTTTAAATTATAATAATATTTAACCCTGTTTGAATGTTCAAACGGGGTTTTTTTATCCATTGATCAATGATATAAAATAGAAGTGGGATCAAATTATTAAATAGGTAATACACAAATCAAGGTTGATGCACTTATTCCAAGGAAAAAAAATAAATCAATTATTTTATATCAATGATCCTAATGAAATTCATCATTGTACAAGAGTAACACGTCATCAGATATCCGATTCCATATTAATTACTGATTTTGCTGGAGTTATATGGAATGGAAAAATAAAAAGCATAAGCGATGAAGCGATCGAAGTTGAAATAATAGATGAAATCAGTCTGCAAAAGGAATCCATTCAGGTTCATATTGCTATTAGCCTTACCCAATCATCAGATCGTTTTGAATGGTTTTTAGAAAAAGCTACTGAATCTGGAGTGAATTGTGTTACACCTTTAATTTGCACACGCACCGAAAATCAAAAAAATAAAAGAGATCGTTGGGAAAAAATAATCCTATCATCTGCCAAGCAATGTTTGCGACCATCACTTCCTCATCTGAACGAAATCATTCGGTTTAAAGATTTCCTTAAAACAAGTTTGCCATCACAGCGTTATATATGCCATTGTGAAGATCGTACGATTGATTACTTAGGAAAAATTATAAATGTGCATAACGAACTTGTAATTCTTATTGGTCCTGAAGGAGATTTTACAAAAGAAGAAATTCAACTGGCTAAAGAAAATCAGTTTAGGGAAGTTAACTTGGGACCTGAAAGATTGCGTGTAGAGACAGCCGGTATTGCCGCAAATATTATTTGTCAAACTATGATCAATTTGCAATGAAAAAAAGTTTATTATTTTTTTTAGTCATAATACTTGGATTATTTTCTTTTAAGGAATATAATAATGCTCCACTCAAATTAGCCTTATTGAAATATGGTGGAGGTGGCGACTGGTATGCTAATCCAACTTCACTCACCAATCTAGCAAAATTCTGTAATCGTGAATTGAAAACAATCTTTGATCCAAATTATGTAACGGTTGAAGTCGGAAGTGCGGAGATCTTTAATTATCCGTTTGTGCATATGACTGGTCATGGGAATGTTGTATTTTCAGATTTGGAAGCACAAAACTTGAGACAATACTTAATGTCGGGTGGTTTTTTACATATTGATGACAATTATGGAATGGATCCTTTTATCCGTCCAAGTCTTAAAAAAGTTTTTCCGGAATTAGAGTTAATCGAACTCCCGTTTTCACATCCAGTGTATCATCAGCGTTTTGAATTCAATACAGGACTTCCTAAAATCCACAAACACAATAACAAACCACCCCAGGGATTTGGATTATTTTACCAAGGTCGATTAATTGTGTTTTATAGTTATGAATGTGATCTCGGAGATGGATGGGAAGATCCGGAAGTACATAAAGATCCTGAAGAAGTGAGACTACAAGCATTAAGAATGGGTGCTAACCTGGTGCAATTTGCCTTTGTTCAATAATTCGCATTATAATAATTGAGAGTCGTGTCCAAGTGTAATTATTTTGTGATTACCAATAGACTTAAGATTCAATCTATCACGATTTAATTTGGATACGTATTTGAAATTAACAATTTGAAGAACTTGATTTATTCAATCAGAATAAATCCAGCCCACTGATAAGGATTTACGAAGCGTTGACGAAATTCAGACTGAGTTTTGTAGAATGCTTCCCGAACACTATATTGGTTGTTTAACCAATTTTTATAAAAACCCAGCATAAAATCTTTTGTCTCTCGATCCGGAATTTGCCAAAGACTTAAAATCAGTTGATTGGCTCCGGCCAGTTTAAAAGCTCTTTGCATACCATACACCCCTTCAATTTCTTTTATATCTCCAAGTGCGGTTTCGCAGGCTGATAAGACTACTAGCTCAGTCTGGGAAAGATCTAATTTACTGATGGAATAAGCAGTCAACATTCCATCGTCTGATTCATTTGCCGTATTCGAACTATTTAAACTATTGGCACCGGAAAGAACAAGAGCACTATTAATTAATCCTTTTCCGTAATAATTACTGTTTGATGTTGAATTATCATCCACACTTCCTTTAAAATATCCATGAGTGGCAAAATGTAAAACTCTAAATCCATGTTGGCTAGTAAGGCTATCCATTACATTTTTTTCCGATGCATCAGCGCCTTTGAGATAGCAGACTTCCTGACCACCGGTTTTTAATAGATCGGAAACATCCTGACTTTCTTTTGCCGCCCAGGGAAGATAGTTCCATTGTTGTTTGGTCTGGTTGCCCGATCGGCTGGCAACTAAATCCGAAGATTCAGTATCGTACTTTACCCCACCGATAATGAGAGATCGATTAGAGTTGTAGGATAATATTTTTTGATCATTAGGTATTACCTGTTTGCTGCTTCCCAAATAAATCAGCTGAATTGAATCGGAGACTACATTTTCTAAAGAGGTCGGAATAGCCGAAAAAGAAATCCGATGCAACAATCCATCAGGAATTAAGTATAGTTTTTTAACACCATTGAGCTGAGCAACATAGGGTTCCCAAACTAATTCGAATAAAGATTTTTTCTTTGTTTCAATAACGGCGGCTCCCCGATTAGAAAAATTATATAACTCAGAAATATAGTCTGAAGTTCTGCCACCTTTTGCCTGTATGACCAGGCTAAGTTCTGCCTCACTGCAAAGATCAATATACATCGGTTTGTCAAAACCGTACTTCATTAATAAAGCTCCCACATAAGTTGAATCACCTTGCTTTTCATCAGGAAAACTTACAAACTCAATGGCGGCTTCATCTTCTGCTAGTGCTGTCCGAATGTCTTCCCATTTTGAAATACTTTCTTCGTCTGACAATGATCCAATTTTATTGGAAATCTCTGATTCTTTTTCAGAGATTAATTTTTCAATTTCGGCGACATTGCTCCTTTCATTGATTGGACGATTTAGTTCGTTTTCTAATTGTCTATGCAAGGAAATAATTTCATCTCTGGTTTCATTAACTTGCTGCGCTTTAAACATGGTGATCCGAATGCGCTGCATTTGATTAAGAATATAAGATCTGTAAAATAGATTCAGATCGTAAGCAATAGAGCATAAGTCCTCATTACTAGGAAGTTCTCGAACAAAACTATAGACTTCATGGAGGTAGTCAACAAATTCATTGACCTTATCATTAAGTTCCTTCTCTGATAAAAACCGACCAACTCTTTTTAAATATACCTGTGGGATACTGTTTATTTTTTTAATAATCGTAATAGCTTCTTGTTTTTGATCGGTCTTCCTTAAGAATTTAGCAAAATTATACTGAGCATGGAAATACTCAATGTTATCACTTCCCAGGGTCGTTTGTAAAATTTGTACGGCACTTTTATAATTCTTAAGAGCCTGATCATTTTCATTCTGTTTACTTTGTATCGTTGCAAGAGTGATTAAAACCTTAGCATACGTCGGATGATTTTTGCCATAAATTTTTAAAATCAAATTGGTTGCCTTATCGATATAAGGGTATGCCATTTTATATTCTTTGGAGTTTAGCAACAAATTACCGAGGTTCATTAAATTTAAAGCATAATCATCCCGATCGGTCAAGGATTCTTTTTCTCTTCGTTGCAAAGACTCTTTCAATAATCGTTCAGCTTCAGATTGATGGTCTAATTTTTCTTCCAATAAGGCCAGGTAATCGAGAAATTTAAAATAATCAGGATGAGTTGTTTCTTTTAAACCATTAAAGATTTCAATTCCTTCTTGAATGCAGGTTTTCGCCTTGGAATAACGTCCGATATCCGAGTAGAAGTCAGCCAAATTATAGAGTGTATTGGCATAATCTTTACTCTGCTTACCACTCACTTTAGCTTTGATCCTCAAAGAAGTTTTAAATAATTCATCGGCCTTTTCATATCGATTAAGATGGCTGTAGACGGTGGCCAGATTATTAATTATTCTGGCATATTGAATGTCCTCTCCTCCGTTGATCTGAAAACTTATTTGTTTGGCTTCGGTAAATGTTTTCTCAGCTTCACTGTATTTAGCCTGCACATTGTACAGAAAACCAAGGGTGTTTAGGGTTTGAGTATACTTAACATCTTTAGTTCCGAATAATTGTCGATATAGGTTACGAGCTTGGATAATGTTGCTTACGGCATTGGAATATTCACTCAATCGGTATTTACTTAAACCAATCTGATTAAATATTCTCGCCTTTAAAGTATCGTTGGAATCTGAACTGGTCAATGCAACTTGATAATTCGAAACGGCTTTGGTATAATCCTGCTTTAAGAAGTAGCTATCCCCTAACAAATAAAATAAGTTAAGACTATCGGTTTTATTTAATTCTGCTTTCGAGCTCAAAATAGGTGTTAAAAGATTTAACACCTCCTGTGGTTTTTTGGTGCTTAATAACTTATCTGCATTAGCAAAAATTTCTGCGAAGGAGTTGGTACCTGATTGAGATTGTGCATTATTAATTATGGTAATGCACACTAAGAATGGAATGAATACAATTCTAATAAACGGAATAACAAATCTCATGAGTGGACAAAATTAATAATTTTTCTTAGAGGAAGTAAACATCAATAAACCGGGTTATGATTCTTGTACATTTTTTCGTAAAAATTTCAAATTATTTTTATATTCGCACAAGGTTCATTTTAATTAGAAGCTCTTCATCAATTGTTTACATATATATTTTATTTTATGAAAAAATATTTCCATATTACTTGGGTGATTTTTAACTTGATTATGCCATTCAATGGGTATATCAGTATTTCTGCACAATCCTCACCAAGCGCCTGCAATCGATTGAGCGATAGCCTGGAGCTTGTAAAGCTATATGAAAACTTTCAAGGAGATAATTGGAAAGACAATACGAATTGGCTAGAACCAGGAGAAAGTATTGATACCTGGTATGGAGTAGAAATAAATGCACAAGGATGTGTTACTTCAATAAATCTGGATGAAAACGATTTATATGGGGATTTAATAGACTTTAAATTCGAAGGTTTACAAACTCTAAGTCTTGCAAAAAATGATATAACAGGATCGTTAATAGATTTTAGTCAGATGCCTGTACTAGAAACATTAAATTTAAGTGATAATTTCATTTTTGGAAATATTCCTAACTTTCAAAATCTAAATAATCTTGATTATTTAGATTTAAGTACTAATGATTTGGAAGGAGTAATCCCTGATTTCACAAAACTACCCAACTTAACAACCCTAAGCATCTTTGATAATTTCCTCTCTGGAAGCTTGCCTAATTTCACTAATCTAAAGAAACTTGGGACAATGTGGTTAGATGGCAATGAACTGAGTGGAACTATACCAGACTTTAATAATATGCCGGAACTAGGAAGTCTGTATTTAGGAAGAAACAAATTTAAAGGCAGCTTACCTGTCTTTTCAAAAATACCGAATCTTTGGTTTCTGAGCCTCGGAGAAAATGAATTTACCGGCAAAATTCCCAATTATACCAATCTCCCTAAATTATGGCTGCTTGATTTATCTTCTTGTTTACTAACGGGGGAGATTCCTTCCTTTAATCTTCCAAATCTTCGTGATTTGTTTTTGCGGGATAATTATCTTACCGGCAATATTCCAGATTTTTCAAATACAAAAAATTTAAGCTTTTTAGAATTAGGTTCCAATAAATTAAGTGGCAATATTCCAGATTTTTCTAACCTACCGAGTTTAAATTCGGTATGGTTATATGATAATTGCTTTTCGGGTCCGATTCCGAATACACCATTTATTACATGGTTCCATTATTATGACAACAAATTTACCTTTAGCGATATTCTTGCTTCAGGTAAAAAAAGTCCAACATACTATTATGCACCACAGCAAGAATTTTATAATGACACTGTTGTATTGATACCCAAGGACAAATCGTTTACCATAAATTTGGGAATTGATAAGGCTATAAAAGATAATGTCTACAAAGTTTATTTAATAAATAATGGAGTTTTAAATTTTCAGTTCTCTCAGGATACCAATAATATATTATTTTCAAATCCGCAGGCAGGAAGTTCCGGAAGATATATTGTGCAAGTAACTAATCCTCGTTTACCCAATTTGACCTTAAAGAGTAAAACAATATCTCTGCGTGTATGTGACCCACAAAAAGATTCTACTGAATTAGTCAGATTGTTTAATGCCACCGGAGGTGTCAATTGGACCAATAAGAATAACTGGCTCATCAATAATAGACCAATTAGTAGTTGGTACGGAATCCAAACAAATACTTTAGGTTGTGTTCAAAAAATTGAGCTTGGTAATAATAATCTTCAGGGCAATATACCATTACTCAATATGAGTAATTTGGATACTTTAATATTTGAAAATAATGCACTAAATGGAAAGATTCCTGAAGTAAAAATACCGTTCGTAAAAATGTTGAACCTGAGTCAAAATCAATTATCAGGCGAAATACCTAATGCCATCAGTGAATGGAATAACATCCAAAATTTAAATCTTGGTAAGAATAGTTTGTCAGGAGGTGTTCCTCCAGATTTAGGAGACTTATGCGATCTCAGATCTTTAAAAATGAATAATAATAATTTTAAAGGTCAGCTACCGGATAAATTAACCATGTTACCTAATTTGCAAAAAGGTCAGGTAGACTTTGGAAATAATCAGATTGATTCACTCAACGACAAGTTTATTTGGTTTTGCCCATTTGGCGATAGCATATTTCGAGCCAATCCTAGTTTCAATCGGTTTTTAGGAATATGTAATATTAAATGCAGTGGTAAGGAGTTTGAATCTCTGAATGATTTTCCCTGGATAAAAGATACTATTAACAAGCTAAATTGTAAAGTGAGTGGTTGTGAACTAACCGACGTTCATGCAGGATTTGTAGAAGTTAGAGAAGTTAGAGTATTTTATACTTTTTCAAGATGTTATGCTGTAAAAGGACCTCCTTCTGAATATAACGATGTTGTTAAATTTTATGATTGTGGAGGACATTTACTAGAAACAGTAACTAATACTGAAAAAAATAATTTTGCCTCTACTTATCATGCCATTACTTTGGAGGATTTTGAAAAACTAGTTTATGATGTTAAATGGCAATGTGGCCAAAAATTAGGAAATACAACAGATGTAAGATATCCACCTGTTAAAAGAAAGCCCAAAAATAAACAAAATGCTTTCAGCATTATTTGTAGCCCTAATCCTGCCAAAGGAAAGGTTATATGCGATTTTGAAATAATAAATAATACCATACCTTTAGTAAATCTAATAAATTCCTATGGACAAAATTATAATGTTCCATCCAGAGTAAATCATTCTAAGCTAGAACTTAATTTAGAAAATGTTAGTCCTGGCTTATATGTAATAATGGTGCAAGCAAATCATAAATTGTATACTGGAAAAATTATTGTTCAGGAATAAATTATCAATCCTCGATGTAAAGTTTCGAACAATATTATTTGCTATACATCAAACTTCAGGGTAATGTGAAAATTTACTTTTTCATTGCATTATTATAATCTTCAGAATGCCCTCTAGGAATCGAAAGATTATGCCATTGGTCATTTCTTATCATTTTTCCGATATAAACCATTTGGCCTACATGGTAAGAATAATGAGCTAATTGTCGGAGAATGGCATCCATAACAGTTAAGGGTTGTTGTCGTATGTAGATTATATTTTCAAGTTGTTCGTCAGTTAAGTTTTCAATAGCATCAAACAAACATTTCCATCCTTCTTCCCAAACTTGAATAACTTGATCTTTAGTGAAAGTAGATTCTTCGAATTCTTTATCGCGGTGCCTCCATTCTTTTTCTCCATCAGAATGGAGAAAATCAGTCCATCTGGACAACATATTCCCTTTCAAATGTTTAACTAAAACAATTATGCTGTTGGATTCATTGTTGTAATGCCAGGATAAATGTTCAAGCTGAAGTTGTTCTATGGTTTTATCTCCAAGTGATTTATACATCTTAAATTGACGAAGAACGGATTGAATAAATGCGCTCATAATTATTTTAATTGGAGAGATCTATTTGGACGAAATTTCAGAACTGGATTCCGGCTTAATAGAAATAGCTTGTGTTGAAACCACTTCCCATTGCTCTCCGATCATTTCATAAAATACCACATAGTAAATCCCTGGTTCCTGATATTTAATGTAATTAGTTGCAGTTCCAATAATTCGTCGAATACCATTTCCATAATCAATCATGTACTTTTTGCCAGCAACAAAATTCATGTAACTTACTTTCAAAAGTTGATCTGGTACAAATATTCCCTGAACGATCAGGTGGGCTTCATTAATAGACTTAAGAGCTCCTGTATTTTTAGTGCCTGAGAGAAAAATATTAGTTTCTGAAGATTCATGGTTAGAAAATTCCGGATTTATACCAGCACTACTATTGCTTATACTTTTTCCAAGAATTATGTAGCTACCAACAAGTCCGATAACAGCTATTACAAATGCTATGAGAACATCTTTAGATCGGTCGGAGACCGCCTTCCAGCTTATGGCTTGCCAAACCCTTATTTGTTGTTCCATGCAGAGTTTTTATCTCCGCAAACATATTATTAAAAAATCTAATATTATAATGTAAATTAATATATTTTAATATTATATACATTAATATTAATTTTAATATGTTATTGACCAAACATCAAACCTCGATGTATGCTTTCCTGGTCTATTACGCCAACAATCTGAAAAGAATCGTGAACAAAAATTAATGGAAAACCTGAATCTAGCATCGATGATGCTTTTATAAGCGGTTCATTTAGATTAATAGAACTAGCCCCTTGAGTCATAATATCGCGTATTAATAAATCAGGATTTTTAATAGCCTGGTCAATAACATCCTTGGCTCTTACGGATCCAAGGTAATGTCCACTGAGATCTATTACCGGTAAATTATTTAATCCTGATTGTAATACCATTTGTTTGGCATCAGCACATTTTTGAAAATCCGTTAAACAAATTGTAATAGCACGAAAAAAGCCATGAATAGTCTTATTTTTAAAAGCGAAGTCTTTAGCGACTTGTTTGTATTCCTGTCCAGCACTAAAAAAAATAAAAACACCAATTAAAATTGTTGTCCAGGCATTAAAGTATAAACCTAATCCAATGAAAAGTATACAAATAATTTGACCAATTCTAGTGGCCCAACGGGTTGCCACCAATCTGTTTGTACGCATTGAGATTAATGCTCTTAATACACGACCCCCGTCCATAGGAAATGCCGGAATCATATTGAAGAGAAGCAACATTACATTAGCAATAATCAGTAATGGAAGAAAGCCACTCCATTCCAAATGAATAAAATTTTCAAGTTGAAACAATGACTCCCATTCTTCAGCACTGTAGCTAAGTTTTAAAATAATAAAAACCGTAGTGGCAATAATAAGATTAACAACAGGACCCATAATAGCTATGATTAATTCCTGTTTTGGTTTGTCTGGAAAATTTTGCAATCGGGCAACACCACCAATTGGTAGTAATATTATATCTTCTGTCTTTATTCCAAATCGTGCAGCAGATAAAGCATGTCCAAATTCATGAAGGACTACACAAACGAAAATGCTAAGTGTAAAACAAAGTTGAATAAATATTTCTTGTAATCCCGAGCCTTCATTGAATCCTGTAACAATTACATACAAAATTATAAAAGCGAAGGTCCAGTGTATTCTCACGGGAATGTTGGCAAAGCTGCCAACACGTAAAGCCTGTTCTATCATATACTAATTAACTCCACATGGGCTGATAAAGTTGTCCCTGAAGTATAGCTCTGGAAATGACCATTCGCTGTACTTCGGAAGTTCCTTCATAGATCTGAGTAATTTTGGCATCTCTCATTAGTCTTTCCACATGGTATTCTTTTACAAAGCCATATCCACCATGAACTTGCACTGCTTCGACTGTATGTTTCATCGCAACTTCAGAAGCAAATAACTTAGCCATACTGGCTGCCACTCCAAAATCTAAGTTTTGATCCTTTAGATACGCTGCACGATGTACCATAAGTCGAGCTGCTTCAACTTCGGTTGCCATATCTGCTAATTTGAATCCAATGGCTTGATGCTCAATGAGTGATTTACCAAAAGTCTTCCTTTCCTTGGCATATTGAACCGCAAGTTCATAGGCTCCTGCAGCAATACCCAAAGCCTGAGAGGCTATACCTATTCTGCCACCCATTAGAGTCCTCATGGCAAATTTGAACCCATCTCCAGCAGGACCCAGGAGATTCTCTTTTGGCACCTTAACATCATTGTACATGATGGTATGAGTATCCGAAGACCGGATCCCGAGTTTATCTTCCTTGGCTCCTATGACCACTCCTGGCCATGATGCTTCTACAATAAAAGTACAGATTCCACGACTACCGAGTTCCGGATTGGTTTGGGCCATTACCAGATGCAACGAAGAAGAACCCCCATTGGTAATCCAGTTCTTGGTACCATTAAGCAAATAATAATCCCCACAATCAATGGCTGAAGTTTTTTGTTTTGTAGCATCGGAGCCGGCTTCGGGTTCTGAAAGACAAAAAGAGCCTATCCATTCACCAGACACCAATCTGGGAAGGTATTTTTTCCTCTGTTCTTCAGTTCCCATTTTTTCAAGTCCCCAGCAAACCAAGCTGTTATTAACCGACATTATAACAGAGCAAGAATTATCAACTTTTGAAATTTCTTCCATAGCTAAAACGTATGAAATAGTATCCATACCGCCTCCACCATATTCTGGCGAAACCATCATTCCAAGGAATCCCATTTCACCCATTTTCTTAACCTGTTCGGTTGGAAATTTCATATGGGTATCTCTCTCAATTACTCCTGGAAGAAGTTCCTGTTGTGCAAAATCCCTGGCTGCCTGTCTAACCGCCAGGTGTTCCTCTGTTAGCTGGAAAAACATATTGATGAATTAGAACGCGAAGATAATAAGCTTAAACCTTATGGAAATATGTAATTTTTTGTTACAAAATCAATTTTAGGGAACCATATTGGGAGATCTTTTACTGAGATGTGGTCTGTTAATTGCTTCAAATTTAATCATCAATGTAGGATGAATTTATACTGAGAATCTTCACTAATAACAATTACCAAACTTCCCTCCGGCCATTGATTAAGATCCTTGTATTCTTCAGAAGTTTTTAATACCTCCTGTCCACTGGAATTATAAACGGAAATTAACTGGTGAAATGGATTAACCAGAACTTTATTCAAGAGGTATATATTCTTTAACTTTTTACAAAAATTATAATATTTCGCATCGCTGAAAAATTCATGATTATCTTTATAAAAAGTAGTGATTCTGAACCATTTACCTAAGTTTCTTTCCGGAATTAACGTTACGGTAGAATTTGCCAAAGTAGATTCATATACATTGGTCCAATTATATTGATCAGAACTTTGTTGAATTACTATTTTAGATAAATAATTTGAATCGCGTATAATCCAATTTACCGAAGTTAATTCTTCATTACAAGCAATGCTCCAATCGTTTGCCATGAGACTTAAAGGTACTTGCACATTATCTACGCATCCAGCATTTTCAAGGTAATCTTCAATTACATTTAAGGATTTAATGTGCCATGGAAAGGTAGCATTAAATGAATTCATAATATTAGAAACAGAATCAAAATGAAGAGCATTACAAGAATGCCCAATCCATTCGTGACTTGACAAAGCTTCATTGGGTGTAAGGCTTGACACAAAACCAACAACGGATATTCCCGGAATGCACATAACTCCAACATATGAGATTCCTGAATTGGTATATTGACCGGAATAAAAAACATACATGTCATCATTGCCGGGAAAGTTATTGGCGATCAACCAGTCAGTATAATTTTCTAACGTGGCTAACATATTTGAGCCATAAGAGAACGGTGTTTGTCCATCAAAAAAAGTTACCGTCAGATCATGGACTACATCCCAATTTGGAGCAGCCGTATTAAATTTATTAATAATGTTGGAGGCTAATCCGTTCATATAGGTAGTTACTTCTCCGTTCTTATCATATGAACCTACTCTACGCCGTTCATAGGATGTGTCAATATGAAAGTGAAGCTCATAATTACCATTATTATTTCGGTCTTGTAATCTATCCTTAATAGCTAAAGTTCTTGCATTCCATGAATTATTTATTTCTTCTCCATAAAACTCATTCATGCAATTAAAGTTATTAAAATTTAAAATCATTCCTGGATCTTGTGCAACACAAAATCTTGTTAAGCAGAACAAGGCAATATTAATTATTAAGCTTAATTGATACCTATTCAAGCTGATGAATAATTTGAAAGACAAACCTACAAAATGTAAATTACGATTGCAAGTATTTAGTTGAAACAATTATTTACGTATCGATTATTAGAGTTAGGTTAATACGCAATTGACTGCATGGAGTTAAACTTTTCCTTTAAGCATAGGCACAAACTTAAAGTGACCAAATTCCAAAGTGGATATTTTTCCTTCTTTATCCTTGCAGATTTTCGTCATAATTTGAGTGCCATCAGAGGATCCTTTTGGAAATACTAATATTCCAGGTGAATTTAATTGATCGAGAAGTTTGTCTGGAACTTTATCAACAGCAGCTGTAATTAGCACTTTGTCAAATGGAGCAAATCTTGGTAAACCTTCAAATCCGTCTCCATAAAATGTACGAATGGAGGCGTATCCAATTTCTTTTAATCTTGCTGCGGTCATATCGTGCAATCGTTGGTGCCTTTCAATGGAATAAACCTTAGCTCCAAGTGCTGACAAAACACAAGCTTGGTATCCAGAGCCTAGACCAATCTCTAAAACTTTGTCTTTCGGTTGTATTTCAAGTAGTTGGGTTTGAAAGGCAACTGTATAAGGTTGAGAAATCGTCTGATCACATTCTATTGGGAAGGCTGAATCCTTATAAGCCCATTCTTCAAACGCCTGATCAAGAAATAAATGTCTCGGTACTTTCATCATTGCTTCAAGCACGGCTTCTGATTGAATCCCTCGCTGTCGTAGATCGTCCACTAACTTTCTTCTTAGCCCCTTATGTCTGTAATTATCTTCAGTTGAAAACATCAAATCGCGAATGTACAACAGAATCGATGAATTATTAAGGGTTGATACTATTAATGGGAGGATCTATTTAACCATCAACCAAACAATAATTACATTTTGAAAAATGCAGAAAGTAATTATTAATTCCTATCATAAAGTGCTATAAGAATATGCCTAAATAACTTCTCAGTAAGCTATTCTTGAAATATTATTTGAAAAAATTAATTAAGCCTTGAATCCCTAATAGCTGTAAAGTATAAAGTGCCTTTGCATTGGATATTTTTTTATTGATGATAACATATAGCCCATTTTCAAATTAACCAGAGTAAGCTTATCAATAAAAATTTGTTCAACTATAATCCGTGAAGACAATAAAAATTGATGAGTAAATTTTTTTTCACCAATTAAATTTATGTATTATGGCAAAATCAAAGAAAAGTACGCCTTTAAAAAAAGAAGATTTACGCGAATTAATTGTTGTAATGTCTTCGGATACTAGCACTACGATCAGCAAAGGTAAAGGTTCATCGCCTGCTGAAAATGTTGCTAGTTTAAACAACTTAATGAAGTCTTATGATTTCAAATTGGTACCACTTTTTGGTACAGAAGAAAGAATAGCTTCAGCATCGAGTAAAGCAAAAACACCTAGCCCGGAAATAGTGTCCGAATTAGCGACCTATTATATTGTAGAGACGGAGTCAAACAAAGATGAATTATTAAAGGAGTTGAGGAAATTAAGTAATGTGACAGGTGCATATCTTAAACCTATCCCTGAGCCTCCGGTGGCACCTGAGCCAGGTATTAAAAACAAGCCTGAAATGATGGCAAGCATTACCCCTGCTGCAACACCGAATTATATCTCTAGACAACTCTATCTTAATGCGGCTCCTGGTGGAATTAATGCATTGTATGCGCATCTATGCCCGGGTGGCAAAGGAGATGGAATTAAAATTATTGACATTGAAGGCGCATGGAGATTTACACACGAAGACTTATTGACGAATCAAGGTGGAGTAATAGGTGGAACTCAATCTTCTGATCTTGGTTGGCGTAACCACGGCACTGCTGTAGCTGGCGAATTCAGCGGCGATGAAAATGGAGTTGGCATTATCGGTATATGTCCAAAAGCTAATGTAAGAGCAGTAAGTATCTTTGGTGGTTTAGGTACTGCCAATGCGATCAGAACTGCCGCCAATGCATTATCTACTGGAGATATTATACTCATTGAACTTCATGCACCGGGCCCAAGACATAATTTTACCTCGAGAGCGGATCAAGCTGGATATATCGCAATGGAGTGGTGGCCTGACAACTTAGCGGCGATTCAATATGCAACCAGTCGAGGAGTAATAGTTGTTGAAGCTGGTGGTAATGGCGCAGAAAACTTAGATGATGCAATATACAATACCAGACCATCGGGTTTTCCTTCAACTTGGCGTAATCCATTTAACTTATCCAATCCACAAAGTGGAGCTATAGTGGTAGGCGCAGGAGCACCACCTCCAGGCACACATGGAAGAAATCACGGTCCCGACAGAAGCAGATTATCCTTTAGCAATTATGGTAGAAGAGTTGATGTTCAAGGTTGGGGACGGGAAGTAACTACAACGGGCTATGGTGATCTTCAAGGTGGACCAAATGAAGATTATTGGTACACGGATACTTTTAGTGGTACTTCCAGTGCCTCTCCAATTGTAGTTGGGGCCTTAGGTTGTATTCAAGGAAGATTAAAAAATAGATCCAGGCCATTGCTAACTCCTTCCACCGCTAAAAATTTGCTTCGCACAACCGGAAGTCCGCAACAAGATGCACCAGGACGACCTGCTACTCAAAGAATAGGAAATCGCCCTGATCTAAAACAAATTTTTACAAGCCTTTCAGTAGGTAAAGGATTGTTAGCAGACAAAGTTGTCAAAGAAAAAGAATTTGCTAAGGAGCAATTAAAAGATCAGATAAAGGATGTTAAGGAGTTTGCCAAAGAAAATAAAGATAATATCAAAGAATTTAAAGAAATTAAGGAACACGACAAAAATTTCATTAAAGACAAAGACAAGGAAATTCGGGAAACAGACTTCAGATTTCAAAATGATTTAGTTCATCCTGATCAAAGGGATCTATCCGAATCAGAAGATCGACTTACCCGAGTTGAAGAAGCTGTTCAAGCGTTACAACATTTCATTTCTACTGAATTGCGGCCTGATTTATTAGATCCACTAGTTAATCAAGAATAGCATACTAATTATTAGGCATAGTGGCAGATTTTACCACTATGCCTTTTTATAAAATATACTCAATATGAATGTCATTTTGTACGATAATTATGATTGTTCCTCAAAGGAATATATTCAAAGTCTTATGCGTAATGTTTCGAAACCACTTGTATCGATTGACCTTGAAGAACTAATCCGATCAGAGGTGACCATCTATCTTGATGATCAAGATGAAACTAAGAATTCCTTTGAAATTCTTACTCCCAAAGGAGCAATTATTGAAAGTTCAAAAATTGATATTTTTTTTAACTTGATTTCAAACATTCCACCGGATCATTTTAATCATTTTAAAGCGAGCGATAGAAATTATCTATCACAGGAATGGAGTTCCATTTTTATATGTCTAATGAATATTGTCCAAAATAAGTGCTTGCTTTCTAATCCATATCCTTATGAGTTAGCTGGTGCTCATTTCACTTTTGTACATTGGATTGATGTCTTAGGAGGCACCTCTATATCCTATCCAAAATTTTATATTGATTCTATGCATAATTATGTTGATTCTATAAAGTCGAGAACTCCAGAATTAAACCTAGTTGTTTATAATCAGCAGATCTTTCTGGATTCAAATACAGAATACTTACTTCCAGAATCCTTTAAGAAAGAAGTGATCCAAATTTATAACAAAACAATGCAGAAATTTTTGTCTCTTAAAATTCGCATTCAACTAAGTTATATAGAGTTCATCTTTGCATCCACTGTTGCTCATCCTCAGTTTTTCACCTTGGAGTTCGAAAAATATATTTTACAAGTATTTAATAATTCAGAAAATTAAAAGACATGATATTATTATATGGCTTAGGGCACGAGACGCCTATTCAGATGATCGGAAATTCTTTGGAAGAATTAAACCAGGATTTCTTTACGGTCAATATTAATAGCCTAGAAAATACCGACATACATTTGGAATACAATGGCGATTTACTTTTAGGAGAAGTTTCGGTAGGAAATAAAAGTTATTCGATTAAGGACATTTCGGGCATTTATAATCGATCGGTGGACTTAAGTTTGTTTCCTGAATTTCAACATGTCGACGTCGGGGATAATAGTAAAATTATTCTTAAAGCGAAATCGGAATTATTCAACAATCTATTGGAATGGAAAGGCATTCGAGTATTAAACCCAAACAGGCCTATGGTTTCCAACAGTAGTAAACTCTATCAAATGATGATTATACAAAAATGTGGGTTTCTAATTCCAAATAGTATAATAACCAACAAGATAGAAAAATTGAATGCATTTAGGAGAAATTTTCAACAGGTTATTTTTAAATCGGCAAGTGGTGTAAGAAGTATTGTGAAAAAACTTGACGATTCTTACGATATGCAGAATATATTGAATTGTCCAACACTTTTTCAAAAATGTCTTGAAGGAAGTAACATAAGAGTTCATGTTGTAGGCGACGATGTTTTTGCAACAGAAATTGTATCGGACGGCATTGATTATCGATATTCCAACAGAGAAAATTTTAAAACAGATCTTAGAGAAATTAAATTAGATTCTGATATACAAAAAAAATGTATTAAGCTTTCTCAAATATTGCAATTGCCGCTGGCGGGAATTGACCTTTTTAAATCCAAGGATAATCGTTGGTATTGTTTTGAAGTTAATCCAAGTCCCGGTTTCAGTTATTATGAGAATCATACAGATCAACCAATCTCCATGTCCATTGCTAAGTATTTAGCGAATTTGAATTGAAGTAGTTTATATTATACTATGAATTTTTAATTTAAGGATTGATGATTCATGTTTGCACTAAAACTTCCAATTTGTTTTAATTTCGCGCAAAATCTTAATTTAAGATGAAATCAATCAAATTTGGTACCGACGGCTGGAGAGCGATAATTGCAGAAGATTATACTATAGATAATCTGAGACGAATAGCAACTGGTACAGCCCTCTGGATGAAATCAAAAAATTATACACGGGTTGTCATCGGTCATGATTGTCGGTTTGGTGGTAAAATGTTTTTAGAAGAGGTATGTTGTGTATTAGCGCACCACGGAATTAAAATTTTATATTCTAAAGGATTTGTAAGTACTCCTATGGTCTCATTAGGAGTAATTTTTCATCAAGCAGATCTAGGAATAGTAATTACAGCCAGTCATAATCCTCCCAGCTATAACGGATATAAATTAAAATCATCATACGGTGGGCCAAGTATTCCTTCAGATATTGCAGAAGTGGAATCTTTAATACCCGATGAGGTTAAGATGGAATGGGATAGTTTTGATGAATTAGTGCTTCATCAAAAAATTGAAGCTGTCGAACTGGAAGAAGAATATTTTAAACATGTTCAAAGTAATTTTGACCTTAAGACTTTACAAACCGTCAGTAAAGTTGCTTATGATGCCATGTATGGTGCTGGGCAGAGAATAATGCAAAAGGTTCTTCCTAATCTGGTTGCTTTTCATTGTACACACAATCCAGGATTTGATAATACACCACCGGAACCAATCCAAAAGAATCTTCACGAAATAACAAGGTTTTTATCGGAAAGCAATACCGATAGAATAGGAATAGCACATGATGGCGATGCGGATCGGGTTGCTATGCTAGATGATCGGGGCAGAATGGTTGATTCTCACCATATTCTTTTACTATTAGTTTACTATCTAAAATTCTATAAGAAAATGAGTGGAAAAATTGTGGTTAGTTTTTCCGTAACTAATAAAGTAAAAAAACTGGCCGATCACTTTGGATTAGAAACCATTATTACCAAAATTGGATTCAAATATATAGCAGAGTTGATGATCAAGGAGGATGTTATGGTAGCCGGTGAAGAATCTGGAGGACTTGCGATTAAAGGGCATATTCCCGAACGAGATGGAGTTTGGATATCGTTGACGATTCTTGAATTTATGGCTCATACCGGTAAATCATTACAACAACTCATTGAAGAGATTTATAAGATTGTGGGAGAGTTTAGTTATGATAGACTGGACTTACAGCTTACCGATCAAATCAAAGAATCTGTAAAATCAAAATTGAGTCAAAATCGATTCGATCAATTAGGTAAGTTTAAGGTTTTAAATTATGAAAATCTGGATGGCGAAAAGTATTACTTTGACAACGACTCCTGGATTATGTTTAGATTATCTGGAACAGAACCTGTTTTGCGAATTTATGCACAAGGACAAAACGAGGAAGAAGTACGTCAATTATTAGCATCTGCTCAATCAGCGGTTGGATTATAAACGCTTAATTTAATTCATACCAGATTTTTTCATATGGTTGCCCAATGCAGTTGATACTTCTGAACTCTTTATTCGTTTTTATTTTTTGTAAAAATTTTAATTGTCTGGGCGACAAGAATTCATCCGGAGACTTACCAATGGCAATGCTTAAGTTAACTTTTGTAGCCTGTAATTCTGTCATTGGAAGAAATTTATAATCCGATTGAAATATGTAATATTTAGATTCTTTATCAGGGCGAAAAGCAGATAATGGTTTTACAGGAATATTTACGTCTTGGTTGTTGACGTCAGAAAAATAACGATCCGCACAATTTTGAGTCTTTCCATGAGCAATTATTTTTTGAAGTTCTGTGGACTTACTGTTGTATTTGATTTCCAAAACTTCTGATCCACCCATAAATCCTGCTCGTGTGGCCACTACTCCGGGTTCATTGCCAAAACATTTTTCACCACTCCAAAAACAATACATTCCTACATAAGCTGTCTGAATTCCAGAGGTTTGGGCTAGGGATTCTTCTTCCAATAATTGCAAATACTTTGGTATTACAATATTCTTCTTTCTTAAGACACCATTGATGGTAGACACTAAACCATATAATGAATAATTACTGCTTAAGCGATTGGTTAAATCATTTAGTTTAAAATCTACGATTCTTACAACCGGATTATTCCAGGAAGGTTCGTTGAAATAATTCAAAACCTCTTTGTCTTTGCCCTGACGATTATTATAAATGGCTAATGGAATAAAATGATCTTCAATGGCCTCAACCAGATGTGGGTGTTTTAAAACATGATTGCCGTAGTTCTTACATGTGCTGCAACCAGGTATTTCCTGAAATAAAATTAAAATTGGTTTGGATTCTTGCTGACTTCTGGATTTGGCCAATTCGATATCTCTTAACCAAGTTACTTTACCTAATTCTTCTTGAGCTTGTAGAATATCAATTGCATAAATTAATGTACATAATGAAAGCAGCAACCTCATACAAAATGTTTTAATCTAATCTGAAAATATAAAAATTTATCTGAGTCTTTCAAGGTTTAAAACTTTACTTATTCCCAATAACGATCATCATATCCATAGATGGAGATGGTAATCCTCCTCTAGGTTCAAGTGTAATGGCAAATGCCTGAACCTCTTCGACGTATTGAATTTCTTTAAGTGTTATTGTGCTGTCTAAATCAAATACACCAAGATCTACCGGTTTACCTGCAACAATTGCCCAAAGTTGATATTGTCTTTCCTTTGGCGTTTCAGGAAGATCTACCACATCTAACCAGGTTCTTTTTCCAATTGTATCGTAGTAAATAGCCGCCATTGCCATTGGTGTTTTATTGGTTCCCTTCAGGTTAATTCTTTGAACACCCTGGCTTCGGATAGATTGCAACTGACGATTGCAATCCAGAATGGAAAGGCTATCCTGGGTTGCCTTGGATTTTAATGAATCAACTTCCGCTTGAGCTTTTAGAATTACAGATTGTAAATATTGATTTTTCTTCTTCATTTGAAATCCATAAACACCAATAAGAATGGCGCAAATTGCCATTACGGTGTTAATCCAAATATTTCTCCAACGTATTTTGGAGATCTGAAGGTTTTGTATCTCTGAAATAATTTTTGTTTTTAAAGAAGAAGGCATTGGTTTGGCGTGCATTTCAGCATAGGATTCCAAGACCTTTTCAATCTGTTCTATTTCTAATTTAATTTCCGGGTGATGCTGGGCATAATATAGAATCTCTCTGTTTTGTTCTTCACTAGTCAGCCCCAAAACATATTGTTCCAGAATTCCAGAATCAATATAAGATTGTATGTTATCCAATTTCTTCATTACTATCTAAAGAAAATCGTAATTATATTACTTAATATTTTTCGCAGCATTTTTAATCCTGTACTGATTCTTGTCTTGATAGTGCCAAGGGGTAATTGCAATTCTTCTGATAATTCTTGTTGGGTATAACCCTTAAAATAAACGAGATCCAAAAGTTGTTTGTACTTTGGATCAAGCTGATTTAACTTTTGCAATAGACCAGAATCAACTAAATTCATCTCTTCGCTATACTTCATACTATCATATACGCCTGATTCAATGCTTTGGTTTTTATGCTTTCTATCCTTTCTCAATATGTCAATAGCGGAATTTCTAACCAGGGTAAGCATCCATGTAAACAAAGAACTAATATCCGGATTATAGTTATCCATATTTTTCCATATTTTGACAAAACCATCTTGTAATGCATCTTCAACAAGATCTTCACGTTGAAGAATTCTGCTAACTACACCGGTTAAGCTATCCCCATAATGATGCATCAAGAAATTCAAAGCACTAGCCTGAGAGGTTTCTCTCAGCTTTAAAAATTCAGCTAGTACTTTATCTTTTTGAATGGCCATGGAGTAATACCTCAGCGAAGGTATTATAATTATTGAAATAAAATTTCTTAATACAAATCCAAAATAAGGTCACCGCACGTAGGTATATTAAAATCATTATTTTATGAAACTAAAACAATTACTAATTTTGATGTTAACGACAGGACTGTCCTTAACGCTAAGAGCCTCGAGTCATCGGGAAGCTCCTTTAATTGCCAACGATCCACTGGCAGACAATGTGGATCTTTATGCTTTTAGATGTCCGGACAATCCGGATATGATTTCCATCATCGCTACCTATGTACCGCTTCAATTGCCACATGGAGGACCTAATTATTATAGTTTTGGAGAAAACATTAGGTATGAAATACACATTGATAACGATGCCAGTATGCCTGGGGATGAGATTACGCTGCGATTTACCTTTACCCAGGTTAATGAAGACCCATCAACTTTCTTTAATATTCGATTAGGTAAGCAAAATTTAAAGACTACCTATCGGATGGAAATAAGTAGAAACGGTTCTGCTTTTATACCAGTCATTACAGATGGCATTGTACCGCCTGCCAATATTGGATCCAGATCGATAAGTTCAGGGGCAGGATTAAATACTACTTATGAGAATTTAATGAATTCGTCTATTAGAACAACTAATAATGGAATGAAAGTATTCTGTGGACCAACTGATGATCCATTTTTTGTTGATCTAGGAGGAGTTTTTGATCTGGGAAATCTTCCAAGACAAAATGGTAAGCCACGAGACGGACTATCCTGTTTAAATGTAAGTGCTATTGCATTGCAAATCCCGGTTTCGTTACTTTTGAAAGCAGGAGTTGGGACTGCTAAAAATATACTCGACGGCGATTATGTAATTGGAGTATGGGCATCTGCTAGCAGACCTCAAATTAGAACATTAGCTCCAGGTGGAGAAACACACAGTGGACCTTTTATTCAGGTTTCTCGTTTAGGAATGCCATTAACAAACGAAGCTGTAATTCCAATAGGATATAAGGATTATTGGAATTCACTTACTCCTTATCAGGAAATAACCGATACACTATTAGATAATTTTTTCTACAATCCAGAACTATCTCTATATATGGATGATCGTTTATACGGAGGGGCAGTGCCTGCTATGTCGAAATTGAGAATTCAAACAAAAGCTTTGGGTGCATTTGATTTCGGTTATGGTAAAGATGGTTTGTATGGCCTTAAAGGAAATCCTGCTCTTAACGGCACAGCATTAGACGATAATGTTTTTGGTAAATTATTGTTGCCTGGACCAGGTAAAGCGCGTTCTGTGGATCTTTGGCCGGCATTCCATACCGGAGTACCTAATGCAATTCCTTACCAACTTGCTACTGGAAAAAATGGAAATCCATTAGCAGCAGGTAAGCCTTTTGTGAATAACTTCTTGCCAAATGGCGGCGATATGCTTCGTTTGAATATGGCCGTTCCACCAACATCCAGAAGTGACGCGAAATTCAGTACTCTTGGATTAATTCAAGCAGCAGTATTAGGTCTTACAGATCCAACGTATTCCAATACGAATATTGAATTTATACCGAATATGGACGGATTTCCAAATGGAAGAAGATTGGAGGATGATGTAACCCGCATTGAGCTTCAAGCTGTTGCAGGTATTGTATTAGCAGCCGTTGGACTTTGGTACGATGATTATACTGCTGGTGGACCAAATCCTGTTACTCCGAATCTTATTAATGTGTTGACCTATACTACTGGTGTTGAAAAGAATGACGCAAACTTTAATTCATCATTTCCATATCTCGCACTTCCTTGGTCAGGAGATGGAGAATGTGGTGGAAAAATTGTTTCTGGAGTATCTAATCCTGGTGGAGGAATTATTGGCTTAGACAGACCAAAAGTAAGCTTAATCAATTTTCCAAATCCTGTTGAAAACAGTACCACTATAAAGATCAACTCCATAGTGGATACTAAAATAAAAATTCAACTTCAATCTATGGAAGGAAGAAATTTAATGTCGCTGACCGATTACAATTTTGGTAAAGGCGAGAACGAAATTAAAGTCGATCTCAGTCAGTTACCTACCGGCATGTATGTTGCGTCTGCAATAACATTGGCAGGAGAAGTAATTGGATATACTAAGATTATAAAAAAATAAGTCTTACTAATTACACTGATGTATTATGTCGTTGTCGAATAATTATTACTAGACAGCGACATAATATAACAGATGCAAAATAATTTGAATTATATATTTCAAATTAACACTCCAATAAATAATGACTAATCTATTACAATTGATTAATAAAACAATTATAACTATACCATGAAAAAAATATATACATTAGTGTTTTTAGTTTTTTGCATTTCAATGGCATGCAACAAAGCTTCAAAATCGGAATTAAAAACAATTTCCATCCCTAAATTACTTGATCGTTCTGAAAAGTTACAGTATACCAACGAATGGCCTGAACTGAAGAATCGATTTGCTGATCTTGAACATAAATTAATAAAGAATCCGGAGGATATTGATGTTTTGTTACAGCTTACGTATTTGTATATTACAGAAGCCAGAGTTTCCGGTGAGCATGGTCATTATTATCCGGCTGCATTGCAAATGACAGAGAAAGTTTTGGAGAATAAAAAAATTACAAGCGATCAAAAATTTCTTGCCTTAAGCAACAAAGCCAGTGTTCAGCTTTCTTTGCACGATTTTCAAAATGCTTATAATACGGCCAAAGAAGCCTTAACCTTAAATCCGTATAGCGCTCAGATTTACGGCGCTTTAGTAGATGCATGTGTGGAATTAGGTAAATATGAAGAGTCAGTTGGATATGCCGATAAAATGGTATCAATCAGGCCTGATATACGTTCTTATTCAAGAGTATCCTACATCCGTGAAATATTCGGAATGCCGGAAGCGGCCATAGATGCCTTTAAAATGGCCGTTCAGGCGGGCAGTCCAGGTAGTGAAGAAAAATGCTGGGCTGCACTTCAGCTCGCCGAACTTTATGCTAAGTACAATAAGACCAATGAGTCTGAAGCTATACTTAAGCAGATTCTGGATGAACGAGAGCATTATCCTTTTGCTAAAGCTGCACTTGCAAAATTGTATAGTCGTAAAAATCAATATGCAGAAGCAGAACAGGAACTTAAAGAAGCATGTGCAATAATTCCGGAAGTTTCTTTCTATGTTCAACTTGCTGAAATCTATCAAAAACAAAACCGAGAAGAAGAACTTCAACAAACCCTTAGCGATATTCTTATTATGTTGGAAGATGATATGAACCATGGACACAATATGAGCCTTGAGTATGCCAATCTTTATATAAATTTCTTTAAGGATTCTAGTAAAGCCTTAGAATATCTTAATCAAGATCTCGTGATGCGTCCTGAAAATATCGAAATCAATCGCATGCTTTCAAAAATTTACCTTATGCAAAAGAATAAAGGGCAAGCTGAGATATGTCTTAAGAAAGCACGACGAACGAATTCCAAAGATCCTGCATTATCAGAATTATCCCTTGAATTACAGAATATATAATCGTAGTCCAAGTTCATTCCTATTCTTATGATTCGCTTAAAAATTTTTCTCAGTGTAATGTTGATCCAAATATCAGGATATTTATGTGCACAATTAAGTGGGAATGTAAAGGATCTATTTGGACTTGCGATTCAAGATGTTTTTGTTCAAAATCAAAGTAATGGGGAACATACACATACTGATGAGAATGGAAATTTCTTATTTAAAAAAGTCAATGCAAAAGATACTCTTAAATTTTCGATGCTTGGGTATCAATCAAATTCAGTTCTTATTTCAGATGTAAATGAAAAAATTAATGTTGCGCTGAAAGAATCCAATATTTTGTTGAATGAAATTGATGTGACGGTACCCGTTCATGAGAATTTGCAAAAAATTGACTTTGGAATTCAAGCCGTTCAAAACTCACAAGAATTGTTGCGATTCGTTCCGGGGCTATTTATTGCTCAACATGCTGGCGCTGGAAAAGCTGAACAAATTTTTCTACGAGGGTTTGATGTTGATCATGGTACAGACATCAACATATCAGTGGATCAATTCTTACCGGTTAATATGGTTTCGCATGCCCATGGGCAAGGTTATGCGGACTTACACTTTGTCATTCCGGAATGCGTTCAAAATATAGAGTTTGATAAAGGTTCCTACAATGCGGCTAAAGGAAACTTTGCTACAGCCGGTCATATAAATTTTAAACTTAAAGAAAAGATATACGAGCCAATCCTAAACATAGAGGCAGGAATGTTTGATTTTCATAGGATGTCAGCCATTATACCGGTATTAAGAAACAAAAAGCAAAATGCTTACTTTGCAGGCGAATATCTAAGTTCCCGAGGGTATTTTGATCATCCACAAAATTTAAAAAAGTATAATAGTTTACTGAAGTATAATTACAACATCAACAATTATTCAGGTCTTAAAGCAATGTGTAGTTATTTTTCCAGTCATTGGACAGCTTCAGGTCAGATTCCTGAACGCGCTGTTACATCTGGATTGATATCAAGATTTGGCGCAATCGATTCAAGTGAAGGAGGATTGACGTCCCGATTAAATTTTTTAGTTAACTTTTATTTCTCTAAAAATATTAAGGAGATTTTTAAATTTAATGCATTCTTAACAGATTATACATTTGCGCTGAATTCCAATTTTACATTTTTTCTAAATGATCCTGTAAATGGAGATCAAATCCTTCAAAAAGAACAAAGGCGTATTTTTGGTTTAGAATCTAGTTATGAAAAAAATTTTGGTCTTTCATCTATTTTTATTGCATTAGGATCTCGTCTTGATAAGATTGATGATTCTCAATTGTCTCATACAAAATATAATTATGAACTTATTGAGAAAATTTCAAATGGTGATATAATGGAATTAAATACCTATGGATATTTCAAGTATTTTTTAGAATGGAATCTGCTGGAAGTTGAACTTCAGGGTAGATACGATAGATTTGATAACCAATATAAAGACCTTCTAAAAACTAATACATTCAAAAAGGCAGATTACAGATTTTCACCAAAGTGTAATATCCAATATTCTCTATCAGAAGACTATTTGATTTATTTCAAATCAGGACTAGGATTTCATACCAATGATATTAGAATTATAGCACAAGATTCGACCGCTCAAATTACAGCAGCCAGCTATAATACAGACTTAGGAATTCAGCTAAAATTATTTGATCAAAACCTGATTCACGGTGGATTATGGTTGATCAATCTGGAGGATGAATTGGTTTATGTTGGAGATGAAGCTATCGTACAATCAGCAGGTAAGACAAATCGTTACGGTATTGAGTTGGGATGGAGAAGTCAATGGCATGAAAAAATTTATTTTGACTCCAACATTTCATACACCATTGCAAGAAGTGATCAAGAATCTACCAAAGCGAATTTTATTCCTTTGGCAGCAAAATGGTGTTCAAGTGGTGGAATGTATTTTAAAGATTTTAAAAATTTTTCAGGGAGTCTTCGATATCGATTTCTTGGAGATCGACCAGCCAAGGAAGATTACAGTATTACCGCTGTGGGTTATACAATATTTGATTTTCAGATAAACTACCTTTATAAAAATGTTCAATTTGGAATTTCTTGTGAAAACATTTTTAATCGACAATGGAATGAAGCACAATTTGCTACTAAGTCAAAGCTTAAAAATGAACATCAAGCTATGGAGGAATTACATTTTACTCCCGGGACACCCTTAAATGGAAAATTAAAAATAGAAATAAAATTCTAGCAGTAATTTATGGATTTATATTAACATTAATTTTCTCTTTCAAAAGTGCTTTATCCAATTTGTTTCTATACTCTGTTTTTAATTTTTGAACATCTTCTTTGGCTTTATCTACTCTTACAGATAAATCTTCTGCCGCTTCAATTACCGTATTAGATGGTCTTTGCTGTCCGCTTACTGCAAGTCCATAAGATTCAGAAATATCTTCACGAAGTTTTTTCTCATCAGCAAATATTGATTTTTGTTTGGTAGAGAGTAAAGTTGATCGTAATGCTTCCAGGGCATTATAATATTGACTGGAAAGATCAACCGTCTTTTTGTTTTTTATCTTGCCCTTTACAGAATTTATAAAGGTCTGCTCTCCATTAATCTGATCAACCGTTTTTGCTAAGGATTCATGTAGATTATAGAATTTCATTGAAACTTCATGCTGTAGCTGTCTATCGGCTAAGGTATATTGATCTTCGTTTTGATGAAATAGAGACAAGGTGTCTTGTAATTTTTTCTGACCAACCGTTAATTGAACAATATATTGTCCAGGTAATACCTGAGGCGCAGTGAATCCTCCAAAGTCCAGTTTTGTTCCACCTTCTGCAACCTTAGGCGGTTTCATTCTATAGTTCCAATATACTTTATTAATTCCTTTTCTCTTAGTTCCTGGTATAGTTTGAATAATAGCTCCATGGATATCCAGAATATCTATTTTGACTTCGCCTTCCATTACTCTATCCTTAAGATAATATTTTATCGGGATGATTGATTCAGGATTACCAACAGTCCATCCACCTGCAATTGGTGATCCTCCACCATACTTACCGTCCGTTAATGGAATTTGATTGAGATCAAAAAGAAAAACGTCTTTTTGTACGATATCTTTAGTCATTTTTCGAAACGAATTAATATCATCGTATACATAAATTCCACGACCATGGGTGGCTATGATTAATACATCTTCCGATGGATGAATGCAGATATCTCTAACTAATGCGTATTCCGGAAATCCATTCTTTATACGAAACCAGGATTCTCCTGAATCTAAACTAGCAAAAAGGCCCATTTCTGTTCCTAAAAACATTAATTCGGGATTGACTCGATCTTGAATGATCTTATGTGCAAAACCTGTAAATTCAGAACTAATAATTCTCTTCCAACTTTTTCCACCATCTTTACTTTCTGCCACGTAGGTATTGTGATCACCGTACATGTGCTGATCAAAAGTTGCAAAAATTCTATTCTTATCATAACTTGATGCGTGGATGCTGCTAATCCATGAATGATGGGGAATTCCGCATTTGGCAATTTCAGATGAAACATTAATCCATGTATTTCCTCCATCTTGAGTAATTTGAAACTGGCCATCATCTGTTCCAACATAAATTATTTTTTCATCAAGTGGAGATTCAGCAATGGTAAAAATAGTACAGTGATTTTCCGCACTGGTATTGTCTGCTGATAATCCACCGGATTCTTCCTGTTTTTGTTTGTCGGGATTATTGGTTGTTAGATCTGGTGAAATTCGTTTCCAGTTTCTACCCTGATCGGTTGATTTATAAAGATATTGCGACCCAATGTAAAGATTCTTTTTATTAGCTGTTCCGGTTACAATGGGTGTGTTCCAGTTCCATCTTAATTTTTCATCTGATTTGGTTTTTTGTGGTTGAATGGGATAAGATTTGGAAGTTCTTAAATCTATTCTGGATATGTTACCACCTTGAGATTCAGCATATGCCGTATTTTTATCTAGAGGATCCGGTATTGTCCAGAAACCATCGCCCCAGAAAATACTTTTCCAATCACCATTTCCAACCCCACCAGCTTTGGCTGAAGGAGCTGTCCAGGATCCATTATCCTGAAGTCCTCCATATAGATTAAATGGTTTTTGCTCATCTACTGCAACATGATAAAACTGACCAACCGGAAGATTACCACAAAACATAAAAGTTGCTCCGCGATCATTACTGATATATACACCACCATCAGTCCCTAGAAACATGTGATTAGTATTATTGGGATTAATCCATAAGGCATGATGATCCGAATGAACCCAACCTCCGTCAAATGAAACATCGTTAAAAGAATAACCACCATCATCAGAATAAGAAAGCGTCAAAGCTGGCCGATATACTCGATTAGAATCTTTAGGATCTATTACTACAGTTGAAAAATAAAATGGCCTCGCAGTCACATTCATGGTTGAACTCTGTTGTTTCCAGGATTCACCATAATCTCTGGATATATACATTCCTGTTTTTTCAGATTCCACAATAGCAATTAATTGATTTGGCGCAGTTTGAGAAATAGCTAATGCAATTCTTCCGTAATCGCTCTCTGGTAATCCTTTAGTTATCTTTTTCCAGGTTTTACCAGCGTCGGAACTTTTATATAAGGCACTTCCTTTTCCGCCTGAATTAAATGAATAAGGAGTTCTTCTGAATTCCCAGGTTGTAGCATAAATGATATTTGGATTATTTTGATCGAGGCAAACATCAGCACATCCTGTCTTTTCATTTACATATAATATTTTTTTCCAGGAAGTTCCTCCATCGATACTTTTATACAATCCACGATGCTGACTATCAGACCAAAGAGCCCCAGGTACAGCGGTGTAAATGATGTTGGAATTGGAAGGATCAATTATTATTTTACTAATATGTTCAGAACTGTCGAATCCTATCTTAGTCCAATTTGATCCAGCATCAAGGGACTTATACATTCCGTTTCCAATAGAAACCGTATTACGCATATTACTCTCACCAGTTCCTACATAAATGATCTCCGGATTTTTTTGATCAACAGCAATCGCACCGATAGATTGACAATATTTATCAAAAATAGAACTAAAAGATGCTCCTGCATTCGTGGATTTCCAAACACCTCCACCTGCGGTGCCTACATAAATTGTTTTACCATCTTTTGAGTTGCCTTCAATTGCAGTAATTCTTCCACTCATGGTGCCCGGCCCGAATGCTCTTGGTTCTATGGCTCCAAAGATGGATGAATTAATTTTAACTTGTGCCGATAAATTAAGAAGAAGTGCACAGGTTGAAAGTATTGAAATTTGTTTTTTCATTTAAACGAATTGTTCGAAGTTATTTAGTATTAATCAATCTAGTTAATTCCTTAATTCAGCTGTAAAAATTCATCAACCGAAAAATTTTATTTTAACCTTTTAAAAATCAATTCGGCTTTATCAGAATTATTTAATGAATCAACATGTCAATAAAATAATTTGCTCCAGAAATTTTTTCCTTTGAAGCTTTATAATAACTATTACGTTATTTTCAAGAGTTTATTATGGAAGCGCTTTTGACAATAATTATGTTGCTAGCTTAATAAATTAAGCAACAAGAAGATCAAGAATTATTTCTTTAAAGACACTTCATGATACGCAAGGATCTAAAAAATTCAATCAACTTTTAAAGTTTTAAAACAACATGTTATGTAAATAGAATATAATTTATCCTTAAAAAACTTAAGTAAGAATTAAAATTCTATTTACTACTGTTTGAATTTCCATTCAATTGAAAGGTGTTTGCCGGAACTTCAGAGTTGATAACAATTTTAGTCATTTCCACTGGGCCATTCATCGCTGTTATAGTATGTGGAAACATATAGCCACCTTCGACTTCTTTATAATTTGTCATATCAGTTTGAACATCCATTTCTTTGCCTCCGGCCTTTTGTTTGGAAATTTTTCTAACCGTTAAAAAACTACGAGGGTCAATCAAATAATAGTGAACGTTTCCGCTTTTAGTAACTACTTTTAATTTATGGCATTCCGTACCTTCAACATCATCCATACCAAGGTATTCCACAGTATGTCCCTTTTCTTTGTAATTAACAAATTCTCCCTCTAAATCCAATTGATCTATTCCTTCCTTAAGAGCGTCAGAGGGCATTGATTCTGGAGCGGTCTGTCCGCTGAAAGGCATAAACATCCATCCTGAATCAGGGCGCATTATGATCCAGGCATTCATGCCCATTACACTAAATTGCATTTTCCAACCAGTATTTTTAACCGTAGTCATGCTGATAGGAATCTCCATTCCTTGAGCATTAACCTTGCCTTCCATCACTACTGATTGAATGGCTTTTAGTTTGTCTAGACCTCCTAGTGCTTGAATATTCTTACTAATGATTTCATCAGCAGTTTGAGCGTTTATTCCAAAGTGTATAAATGTTAAACAAAAAAGAACAGAAAATAAATTTTTCATCGTTAAATATTAATTATTTTAATTATAATAGCAAGACGCTTTTGATTTGAGCTCAAAACTAACATTACTCATTGATTTGACTTTAATTTATCGCTTAAAGCCTTAATTTTTAAGATTAAATTAATACTAATTTCGACAAGGTGGCAAAGGGTTATTTGGCCCAGGTGTTATATTTTAGTATACAATACATGGCCCGAAATCCATCCTTCCAGTTAATTTTCTTGCCTTCTGCATATGTTCTTCCATAGTATGAGATTCCCGTTTCATAAATCCGAACATTTGGATAGCGCGAGACTTTTGCAGTAACTTCTGGCTCAAATCCAAACCTCTTTTCCTTGAGACTTAAAGATTTCAGGATATCAGCCTTGAATAACTTATAACAGGTTTCCATGTCCGTTAAATTCAAATTCGTAAACAGATTTGACAGAAAGGTTAAAAATTGGTTGCCAATGGAATGCCAGAAAAACAAAATCCTGTGTGGTCTGCCGCCCATAAATCTAGAGCCAAAAACTACATCAGCAACACCTTCAAGAATGGGTTGTAACAATTCGTTGTATTCTCTTGGATCATATTCCAGATCTGCATCCTGAATAATGATATAATCTCCAGTAGCCATTTCAATACCTTTATGCAATGCCGCACCTTTACCCATGTTTACGGGTTGACGAAAATAAATATACGTTTGACCTGGTTTGTTATTAAAATAATTTAGAATCGATTCTTCAGAAGAATCCTTGCTACAATCATTAACTAAAATAATCTCTTTCGAAAGTCCATCTATTAATTGAACATCCATAATTTTGTTGAGGATTAAATGAATTGTTCTTGCCTCATTGTAGACTGGTATGACGATGGAAAGTTTCTTAGAATTCAAATTCATTAAACCAAGGTTAGACTCTGGCGTTGATTGAGAGTGCAAAATTAGAATTCCGCATGAATTTTTATAAAATACCTATTGATTATTTGAAAACAGAGACCAAACAAGCAATAACGATTGGTTTCAAGCTTCCTTTAGATCATCCATTGCGCCAATACCGGCCAGGTCAATATCTTACCATTCGATATCATCTAAAAGGAGAATCATTCCTTCGTTGTTATTCGTTTTGTTCACTTCCAGAAGAAGAACAGATTTGTATTACAATTAAGAAAACAAAGTATGGCTTTATCTCTAAGGAATTAGTGAATAATGCAAAGCTTGGAATGGAATTGGAAGTTGGCGAACCGCATGGAAAGTTTAAAGTCAGCCCATTTAATCATCAACGACGTTCACATTATTTTTTTGCAGCTGGTTCCGGAATAACACCCATTATTTCCATGATTAAGCAAATTCTTGAAGAAGAAGCAGGTTCCAATGTTTACTTAATCTATAGCAATAGCTCCGAGGAGGACATTATTTTTAAACATCAACTTGGTTTGATGGAAGACCAATTTAAAAATCAGTTGCATATATTCTATACGTTGACACAAGGTTATACACCCGGATGGTTGAAGATCTTTTCAAAACAAACGAATTGGAATGGATGGAAGGGCAGAATTGATCAACCAATGATTCAAAAAGTTTTTGATCAGGTTAAGGACTCCAACAAGAATAAAGAATTCTATCTCTGTGGTCCGGGATCATTTATTCAACATATAGAGAAATCATTGTTGGATTTACAATTTGATGGTAAAAATATTCACAAAGAATATTTCAACCTTTCCGCTGCAGACTCTACAGGAGAAAAGTTAGATCAAAATCAGTTTAAAGAATCTCAAATAAAGTTTACACTAAACCAAAAGACCAATATTATAACTGCTCATAAAGGAGAAAAAATTTTGGACGCCCTTATGCGAAGTGGATATGATCCTCCTTACTCATGTTCTAGCGGTGTTTGCTCTTCCTGTATGGCCAAGCTTTCCTCTGGAACGGTATCTATGGATTCAGATTTGGCCCTGGATAAATCCGATTTGGAAGCAGGATATATTTTAACCTGTCAATCCAGATGTACTTCGGAATCCGTCGAGATTAACTATTAAGGCTTAATATTATCTGTAAAAATCACAAAACACTTATTTCTGCCATTTTGGCATTTAATAAATTATATTAACTTTGCACTCCTTTTTATTTGAGAATGAACTTTTTGACGGGTCATAAGGATGTATTAGTTGAAGAAAAACTACAGGGTACAGCGCTGAGTGAAGCTCCTTTGCCCATTTTTCAGGGTTCCAAGAAATATTACATAGAAAGCTATGGATGCCAGATGAATTTTAGTGATTCTGAAATCGTCGCTTCCATACTTGCCTCAGAAGGCATGAGCAATACCCGTAATATTGAAGAAGCAGACATAATTTTCCTGAATACCTGTTCGATTCGTGAGAAAGCAGAAGAAAGCGTTCGTAAGAGGCTTAAAGAAATACGATTTTACAAAAAAAACAATCCGGATTTAACAGTAGGTGTTCTGGGATGTATGGCGGAACGCCTTAAATCAAAATTCCTCGAAGAAGAAAAACTGGTTGACCTTGTTGCTGGACCAGATGCTTATAGAGATTTACCCAACTTATTAAAGAAAGTAGAAGACGGCGATAAAAGTGTGAATGTCTTTCTATCCCGTGAAGAAACTTATGCTGATATCTCCCCATTAAGACTTGATGAAAATGGAATTTCAGCATTCATTTCCATTATGAGGGGTTGTGATAATATGTGTTCATTTTGCGTAGTACCTTATACAAGAGGTCGCGAAAGAAGTAGGTCAGCGTATACCATAATTGCTGAAGCTGAAGATTTATTTGCGAAAGGATATCGAGAGGTAACTCTATTAGGACAGAATGTTGACTCGTATAAATGGCAAAATCCTGAAAATGGAGATCGGACAAACTTTGCTCAACTGCTTGAAATGGTTGCAAAGATTAATCCGTTACTCAGAGTTCGATTTTCAACATCACATCCAAAGGATATCACCGATGAGGTACTACACACCATGTCTGCTTATCCAAATATCTGTAAGTATATTCATCTTCCCGTACAATCCGGAAGTAGTAGAATCCTTGAATTAATGAATCGTACATATGACCGCGATTGGTATTTACAGAGAATCGAAGCTATTAATAGAATAATTCCAGATTGTGCAGTTTCTTCTGATATTATTACCGGATTTTGTTCAGAAACCGAAGACGATCATCGCGACACATTAAGTATGATTGAGTTAGCGAATTACAGTATGTCTTACATGTTTTATTATTCTGAAAGACCTGGAACTCCTGCTGCTAAAAGGTTAGAAGATAACGTTCCATTAGAATTAAAAAAAGAAAGATTAAACGAAGTTATTCGCCTTCAAAATCAAATTAGTTATCAACATAATCAATCGGATATTGGCAAAATCTTTGAAGTATTAATTGAGGGTGATTCCAAACGTTCAGCCAATATGTTCAAGGGTAGGAATTCACAAAATAAAATCATCATATTTAATAAGCAAGATCAATTTAAGCCAGGAGATTATGTCATGGTTGAAGTAGAATCTGCATCGAGTGCAACATTGCATGGAAAGATAATCTAATGGAAAGCGTTCAAGCGATAAAACAACGGTTTGGAATCTACGGCAGATCAGACAAACTGAACCAGGCCTTGGACACTGCTATTCGTGTTGCTGCTACTGATCTGACGGTATTGATTAACGGGGAAAGTGGGTCAGGGAAAGAAGTCTTTTCAAAAGTTATTCATAGTTTAAGCCCTAGAAAACACAACCAGTTTATTGCAGTTAATTGTGGTGCAATTCCTCCGGGAACGATAAATTCGGAATTATTCGGACACGAAAAAGGTTCATTTACCGGAGCTACTTCAGATCGAAAAGGATATTTCGAGACGGCAGATGGTGGTACTATTTTTTTGGATGAAATAGCAGAGATGCCACAGGACACTCAGGCTTACCTCCTACGGGTTTTGGAAAGTGGTGAATTCATCAGGGTTGGTTCATCCAAGGTTTTGAAAACCAATACAAGGGTTATTGCCGCTACCAATGTTAATCTTTTAGAGAGAGTGCGGAATGGAAGATTTCGGGAAGATTTGTATTATCGATTAAATACTGTACCTATAAAAGTTCCTTCCTTAAAAGAAAGGAGAGAGGATATTCTGATCTTGTTCAGAAAGTTCGCTCAGGATTTTGCTGAAAAATACCGAACCACACCCATTGAACTTGACGAAACAGCTCAGGAAATGCTAATGAATTATTCCTGGCCTGGAAATATTCGCGAATTGCGTAATTCTATAGAACAGCTTTCCGTACTTTCTGATAAAAAAACATTAGGAGCTGAAGACTTAATAAAGATTATTCCTGATATTTATTCTACTCCACTTCCTGCTATCAATCGAAGTGATCGAATGAATGAACAATCGGGATTTTATGAGCGAGAGATTCTTTATAAATTGCTTTTTGAAATGAAACAGGATCTTAATCAGCTTAAGAACATGTTTGTTCAAATGGTTCAAGCCAACGACCTTCAGATGCCTTCGAATTTGGAGAATTTTAATTCTTCCATTCCGTATTTTCCCAATCAACCCTCTAAAGTTGAAGGAACAGATAACAGGCCCATCATTATACCTAAAAAGAATGAAGATTACGAAACGGTGGAATTGATGGAAGAGCAACTCTCCATTGATCATATGGAAAAAGAACTCATTACAAAAGCACTAAAGAAATACAACGGAAAGAGAAAGGATGCAGCAGAAGAATTAGGAATCAGTGAAAGAACACTTTATCGAAAAATTAAACAATACGACATCGATCTATGAGATATTTATGGATCTTGCTCGTAATAAGTTCTTGCTATTCATTCAAGGGTATAAGTATTGACCCGGATATTCATAGTTTTAGCATTCCAAATATTGAAGATCAGTCTTCTAATGCACCAGCGACTTATGCTGTTGACTTTAGTGTTGCTTTAACTAATAAAATTAGGAGAGAGACACGATTAATTCAAAATAACACTAAGCCAGATCTAAAATTTATTTGCAAAATAACTCAGTTTAATGTTGTTGCAATCGCTCCAATTGAAGGTAGAACCAATGCTTTAAATCGTTTAACCATTGCTGTAGAAGTTGATTGTATAAACACCGTAAACGAAAAAAATAGCTGGAAAGCATCATTTTCAAGATTTGAGGATTTTGATGCACAGAAGAATTTATCGGAAGTACAATCCGTACTTTTGGAAAATGTAAATAAACTGTTGCTCGAAGATATTTTTAATAAAGCCTTTTCAAATTGGTAGTTATGTCAAAAAACTTATTTGAAAAACAATTACAATCCGTATCTGATCCTGCTTTCGTATTATCTCAAGAATGGAATAATCGGGAAGGCAAATTTAGCCTTACAGAATCTAAAATAATATTAGATCAGAATTGGGATAAGAAATCAGAACTTATCGAAATGGAAACAGAGCCATTCGATAATATTGAAGACATGGAGAAGCTTAATTTGAAAGATCAGGAGTCAACCAATACCTTGAGTGAAAGTCGAGTTACACAGCATGATGAGACTGAATCAGCAGCTCTGCAGACTATGGTAAAAAATGACTTTGGAGCCTGGCTCCTTACCATGCCCGTAAAAGGAATAAAGAAAAATGAAGGTGAATCATCCGGCAACCTTATGAGCGAGGATAAACCTTCAATAATTAGGAAAAATCAAGATTCTATATTGGATATGGACCTTTCTATCAGTTCCGAGACTTTAGCCCGATTATTGACGGAGCAGGGACATAAAGCAGAAGCCATCTCCATGTATGAAAAATTGAGTCTCCGATTTCCAGAAAAAAAAGATACCTTTGCGCTCCTTATTCAAAAATTAAAAAAATAGTCCATGCTTACGCTGGTAATAATATTAATAGCCATTGATTGTGTGTTACTTATGGGAGTTGTGTTGATCCAAAACCCTAAGGGAGGAGGTGTAGATTCAACTTTTGGTGGGGCAAGTGCCAATCAAATGTTTGGTGCAGCAGGTACTGCTGATTTTATTGAGAAATTAACCTGGTATCTTGCTGGTGCTTTATTTGTACTCTGCATTATAGCAGCAGTCTTAGCCAGCTCTGGGACGGGAGTTGATATAGCTCCAGCTCTTCCTACAGATGGATCTGTTCCGACTCCAGATGCGGGACAATAAGTTGACTTAATCCAATAGGCTTAAAAGTTCGTCTTTTTTCTTTTCAGGTGATTGCAATGTTATAACTTCATTCTATGAAGGTATTAATTACAGATGGCGTTCATGGGTCATTGATTAATGGCTTGGAAAAATTAGGATATACGGTCGATTATATTCCTGGGATTACTTTGGAAGAAGTACATAACATAATAAAGGATTACGAAGGACTAGTAGTTAATACAAAGATCAATGTTACTAAGTCCATGCTGGATAAGGCCATTAATTTAAAAGTTGTTGCCCGGTTAGGCTCTGGTAAGGAAATATTAGACCTTGAAGAACTTAGTAAACGAAAAATAAAGGTCATCACAACTCCGGAGGCCAATTGTAATGCAGTTGCCGAACACGCACTCGGAATGTTGTTGTCCCTGGTCCGGAATATTCCAAAATCTGATTTTGAGTTGAAAAATTACGTTTGGAAAAGAGAAGAAAACAGGGGATATGAAGTTTCTGGTCTTCGTTTTGGAATTCTGGGTTATGGACATACAGGGTCACGATTTTGTAGGTTATTGAGCTCTTTTGGCTGCGAAATATTAGTTTATGATCCTTATATACAAGAGCCTATTTCTGAATCTTATGTTAGACAAGTAGAATCAATAACTGAACTATTAGATTGCGATATCATTAGCTTGCACATTAGCATGCTACCCCAAAATTATCACTTGATTAATGCCCAGTTTATCGGAATGATGAAGAATCCATTCTTTGTGATTAATACTTCGAGAGGTTCTGTAATTGAATTAGCAGCATTAATTGATGGACTTTCATCTGGTAAAATTCGAGGGGCTTGTCTGGATGTCTTTGAAAACGAAAAGACAGACAAATGGAGCACAATTGAAAAAGAGAATTATAGCAAATTATACCAATTTAAGAACACTATTCTTACCCCTCATATTGCAGGTTGGACACACGAATCAAAGCAGCAAATTGCTGAATCCATACTACGAAATTGGTCGTAGTAAGTTTTTTTAGTTAAACTTTTCAACTGATGTGGATCACAGGCAGCGCAGCTAGTTAAATTCCGTTTACATCTCGAAATACATTTTAACAGAAATTTTAGATTGGAGAAGTTAAAAAAGGACTGTTAAATTGACTGACAATTTATTTTAATATTAATTTTTTATAATATATATAATATATTGATAAACATATACTTAATGACACTATTTAGTCTTATATCACAGATAGTTATTAAATTCAGTAACAAAATTGGAAAGCCTGTTCAAAAATCATTTAAGAAATGCTTAACATTGCACACTTATTTTGTAAACCAACTAACTTTTCAATACATGAATTTAATTAAGTATTCAGTTTGGGCTGTGATTTTAATGGCCAGTATAAGCCTATCAGCTCAATCCAGCAGAATATCTGGAGTTGTTAAAGATAAATCGACTGGAGAAGTCATCATTAATGCGGCTGTTAAAGTATTCAAGGGTACAGACCTATTAACCGGAGCAGTAACAGATTTTGATGGGGTGTATAGTATTACTTTGGATCCCGGCAAATACAATGTGGAAGCCAGTTACAATGGAAATAAAGAAATGATTAATGGGGTGACAATACTTTCAGGCAAAGTCACACCCCTTAATTTCAGTATTCAATCCGATGTTCAATTGGAAGAATTGACCATAACGGATTATAAAATTCCTATCATTGAAACCGATAAAACGACCAATGACCAGACCATAACGGCGGAAGACATTAAAAACCTCGGAACTCGTAACATCAACACGATTGCATCAACTGTGTCAGGGGTATCTAGCGTAGATAATGGCGATGTTACCATCAGAGGTTCACGAACAGATGGTACTGTTTATTTCCTGGATGGAGTAAGAATTACTGGTCGTGCTCCTTCAGCTGTAGATATTGAACAAGTTACAGTTATAAAAGGTGGTCTCGATCCACAATACGGTGACGTTACAGGTGGAGTTATTGGACTTATCACAAAGGGCCCATCCAGTGAATTATCAGGTGGTATTGAAGGAGAAACTTCCAACGGTCTGGATCCATATGGTTATACTTTTATTAATGGAAATCTTAGCGGTCCGATATATAAAAAAGATGGCAGATCAATTATTGGATTCAGACTTTCTGGACAATATACTGAGCAAAAAGACGATGACCCTCCTGCTTATGGTGATTATTTTGCAACTAGAGAAGCCATTGACCGATTGTCCAATGACCCGATTGCACTTTTTAACGGAAGACCTACAAGTGGAGCACAATTTTTGAAAGATGGAGAAGATGTTAAATTAGAAAAATATAACCTCAACGATAAAAATAAGGCCTTTGACTTTACGGGTAAGCTTGATATTAAACCAAGCCAGTATTTTGATTTTACTTTATCTGGTACCTATTCTCAAATTGAAGACCGATTTGTACCTCCTGATGATGAAAAAATTGGAGATGGAAGCTGGAGCCTACTTAATTGGGTTAACAATCCTACCAATGAAGAAAGGACCTTAAGAGGAAATCTTAGAATTCGACACCGTCTTGGTAAAATTGTTAACCTTAACGCGACAGAAGAGGAAAAAGGAGAAACTAAAAAATTATCCACATTACAAAATGCATCCTATACCATTCAGTTGGGATATCAGAACCGATATGGTTTGAGGCAAGATGCTAGGCACCAGGATAGGTTTTTTGATTATGGTAATGTCGGAAACTTTAATCGCCAGTGGATACCAATATTTTCAAATAACACTCCGACAGGAGTACATCTCGGCTATGTCCCAATTGTATTTGGCTTTGACGGTACCAATAGTCCAAATCCAATTTTTGCAAACTACAACAAAATACCTTCCGATGATTTAATAAACTTAGATTCTTATAAGGCCTTCAATAGTAATGTTTCGTCAATCTACAACACCTCTTGGTCTGGATTAGCAGCTAATGTTGGATCTGTTTATAATCGTTATCTTAAATTCGATAATGATCTTCTTACGGCTCAAATTACCAGCGGATTCGATTACTTACCAGGAGGCTCTTCCAAAAACGGTCGCCATAACATACAATTTGGTGTAATTCTGGAACAATCAGTTGTAAGAAATTATCAAGTTAATCCATATAATTTATGGTTGATCGGCAGACAGTATGCAAACAGACATATACTGGGATTAGATACTTTATCTCCATTTATTTATTATGATAGCTTAGGAAGAGGCGTGTATGGTAATCAAATTTCAACTGATGAAGATTCTAAGTTTTATAAGTCATTGCGTGAGGTAATATATCCTGGTTACAATTCTGGAACAGATGCCTATAGAGATTCACTTAATAAGACTTTTGTGAATATCGATGGTGTATCACCTGATCAGCTAAGCTTATCTATGTTTACATCGAGAGAATTAACAGAACAAAGTATTATTAATTATTTCGGTTATGATTATCTGGGAAATAAACTCGGCGGTGGTAGCAAATTTGAAGATTTCTTTTTGCAAAAAGATGCAAATGGAAAAAGAACCTATAACGTTTCGCCATTCACCCCTATATATTCAGCTTTGTTCGTAGGAGATAAATTTATTTATAAAGATATAATCTTCCGGGTAGGAGGTCGAGTTGATTATTACGATGCCAATACAAAAGTGTTGAAAGATCAATATTCATTACATGGAATTCTTGGAGCAAAAGCTTTTCATGATCAATTCGGAGGAACAAAACCTTCGACCATTGGAGATGAATTCAAGACTTATGTTAGTGGAGAAGGAGCAAAAGATGTTGTTGCTTATCGAAGTAACGATCAATGGTACTTTCCAAATGGAACTCCTGCCAATAGTTCTTTAGCTATATTTGGAGAGAATAATCTTGTATTTCCTTCTTACATTAGGCCTGTAGACTCTTTGAGAAGTATCAGAGGAAAATATTTTGGTGAGGATAATATCAATGAATCATTTGAAGATTATAAACCACAAATCAATTGGATGCCGAGAATTGCATTCTCGTTTCCAATCTCAGACCACGCCAATTTCTTTGCTCATTATGATATTTTGGTTCAAAGACCAACTTCAAACAATATTGTAACTCCATTAAACTATTTTTATTGGGACGTATCGGGTAGAACGCCAACCGCTAATGCCAATTTGAAACCAGCCAAAAAAATTGATTATGAAGTAGGTTTCCAACAAAAGGTTACAGAGAATTCAGCTATTAATATGTCTGCATATTACAATGAATTAAGAAATATGATTCAGCGGACAACCATTGCCAAGGTTGCTACCATTGGAGCTTATGACACCTATAGCAATTTGGATTTTGGTACTGTTAAAGGATTCAATTTCTCTTATGACTTAAGAAGAATAAATAATTTTGAATTTACCGCTTCATATACCTTGCAATTTGCCGATGGAACGGGATCTGATCCTGATTCTCAAAGAGGATTGACCGGAAAAGGTATTAACATTAGAAACATTTTCCCATTCACTTATGACGAAAGACATCGTTTTGCATTTAATTTAGACTATCGATATGGCTCAGGTAAACAATATAATGGTCCTCGAATTGCAGGTAAAAATATTCTTGCCAACACTGGATTGAATTTGCAGATTATTACGGCTTCTGGAAGACCATATTCACAAGGACTAACGATTGTTCGTTTTGATGGTTCCGGATTTAAAGGAGCCATTAATGGCGCGAGACTTCCCTGGAATTTCAATGTTGATTTAAGGCTTGATCGAAATATTGCTTTGACAAAACCAGAATCGAAAACTCCGCTTAGTCTTAATGTATATCTAAGAGTACAAAATCTTTTGGATACTAGAAGTGTAATTGGATTATACAGAGGTTCAGGTGATCCTAGAGATGATGGATATATTTCATCGGCCAGAGGATTGAATGAAATCAATTCAACTGTACAGCAATACGGTGCAGATAATGTACAATATTTTGTAGATGCTTATAACTGGAGGTTGCTCAATCCGGATTTCTTCACTTTACCAAGAAGAATTTACGTTGGAGCTATTTTTGGTTTTTAAAAAATTAGAATTATTAAACACTTAATTATGATTAATAAAATTTATACCGTCTTCTTCTTTTTAATGGTGGTAACGGTAGTACACGCTCACCACCCTAAAAACTTAGGCAAACAAAAAGAAACTAATAAAGTGCTTAAACCCAGAGAAAATTGTTCTCCGGCTTCAAAGCAAATTGATCAGGATATTAATAATGTTCGAGCAAGACTATTGAATGGTGGTGATGTTTGGAATGACTTAAATCGAAAAGGTCGTTATATCGTTCCAAAAATTGAACCCGGTTCTGGTAAACCCGAAGTTTCAAGTATCTACAATGGTTGTGTTTGGATTGGAGGATATGATCCCAGCGGATCATTAAAATTCATGGGACAGTCTTATCGATCATCAACAGAAAATGATGCTTGGCCTGGACCATTATCCGATGAGGGCGAAACAACCATTTCATCTTGTTTGAATTGGGATAAATTTTTCAGAGTTTCAGGAGATAACATCCGAACATTACAAAGCAACTGGTTGGCGGCTGTTGCGGAAGGGAGAACAGAATTGAGAGGAGACGAAATTCCTAATGATATTAAGTATTATCCTTGTCGCGGTAACAAAAATTTCGAATCTTTTTATGGATTTCCTCTGCCTGATACACGTGCAGGATTAGCCTTGTTTGATGATTTAAATAATAATCGGACTTATGAACCAGAATTTGGTGAATATCCTATTATTGATATTAGAGGATGTCCTGTAGGAATATTTCCAGATGATATGATCTTCTGGATATATAATGATAACGGAGGTATTCATACAAATTCAAAAGGTGAAGCGATCAGAATGGAAGTTCAGGTTCAGGCTTTTGCTTTCAGAACTTCCAATGAACTTAATGACATGACTTTTCAGCGATACAAACTGGTAAACAGAGCTATTCAGGACATTCGGGATTGTTATTTTGCCATGTGGATCGATCCGGATTTAGGATGTTATAGTGATGATTATATTGGATGTGATACCAGTTTCACTGGAAAATATGATAGCATAACCGGTAGACCAATTCGAAGAGATTTAATGTATATCTATAATATTGATGCAACCGATGGATCTAATGGTTGTACCTGTGACCAAAGTGTAAATACATATTGTAATGATGTTCCTATTTTGGGTGTAGATTATTTTAGAGGACCAGTCGATGCCAACGGACATGAACTGGGTATGACCACATTTATGTATTATAATGGATTAGGCCTTGGTGGAAACCCTGACCCAAATACCACTGATCCTACTACTGCGCAGGAGCACTACTATTATATTACCGGTAAATGGAGAAATGGAACACCACTTACCAATGGAGGAAAGGGATACAACCCAGGAAGCAACGATAGTACTCATTATGCATTTCCTTCACCACCTAACAAACAAGGAGGATGGAGTATGTGTCAAATCAATGAAGGTGAAGGAGATCGAAGAACAATTCAGGCTACTGGACCACTCTTATTGACTCCGGGCAATCGTTCAGAATTAATCATTGGAGTGCCATGGGTTCCAAATCAAACTTATCCATGTCCTAGTCTTGAAGAATTATTAAAGGCTGATCAGTTGTGTCAGGATTTATTTGATAATTGTTTTGACCTTAAAGATGGTCCAAGTGCTCCCAACGTAGATTTTGTTGAATTAGATCGTGAGTTAATCATGATATTAAGCAATGTAAAAGGATCTAATAATTTCAATGAAACTTATAGTGAGAAGGGAATTGGTATACCTCCTGGAGTTGACTCACTTTATCGCTTCGAAGGATATCGAATCTTTCAATTAGCAAATGAAAATGTTTCACTATCTGATCAATCAATCGGAGATGTTGAACAAATCAGAGAGATCTACAATGTAGATCTTAAGAATGGGGTTAAAAAATTATATGATTGGGCGGGTGTAAAGAATCCTACATCAAATCCAAAGAACCCTATCGTGTACTATCCGATATTGAAAGTTGAAGGTTCAGATAATGGCATAAGACATTCCTTTAGAATAACTGAGGATGCCTTTGCCACGGGTATAAATAGAAGATTACTCAATCACAAAAAATATTACTACTTAGTAATTGCATATTCTTACAACAATTATAAGGATTATGATGTAGAGTTGAACTCAGGTCAAAGAATGCAATATTGTCCTGGACGATTGAATATTGGACCAAAAGGAAATGGAAAACCCTACATAGTAACGCCAAGACCTCAAATATATGAAGTCGTTAATAGCAATTATGGAGATGGATTTCCAGTTACCCGTTATGAAGGAATTGGTACCGGTAATACTTTCTTACAATTAAATCCGAATACCTATGATAAAATTCTTGATGGAACCTCTGGAGGTAAAATAGAATACCTTCCTGGAGCCTCTCCTATTGAGGTAAAAGTGGTTAATCCGCTTAAAGTAACCGATGGTGAATATGAAATTCGTTTTACGGATATTAATCCTACCAACAATAAACTTGATGCCCCGGTAACCTGGACACTAAAGGGAATTACAGATCCAAGTTTGGTTGTTAATTCATCAGGTAGTATTGAAAACTTTTCTGAACAAGTAATTAGTAAAATAGGTATTTCTGTAAGCCTTGGTCAGGTAGAAGAAACCGGAAAAGATCCATATGAAACCAATGGTATCATCGGTACTGGACTAAAATATACTTATAAAGATCTTAATGGTAAAAAATGGTTTGTGGCACAACCGGATCGAGGATCCATTAGCCCATTCTTAAATTTTATTAGAACTGATCCAGGTCCATTTGGATTTAATAATCTTGATCCCAATTCATTATTTGAAAAATTGGGTTATGATCTTGGTGATACGCTTAAAGGAACTTGGTATCCATATAAGTTAATAACTGGTGATACACTCATTTTCACACCAGCATGGATCAATGCTTTAAATAAGTCTGCCAATAACTCTACCCTTGCTGATTTGAATAATGTTGATATAGTTCTAACTTCAGATAAATCCAAGTGGTCCCGATGTGTTGTAATTGAAACGTGGAATAAGAATGCAGGTGATGATATAGAATTGAATCCGGTAAGTAATTTGAAAAGTTTTAATTTAAAGGAAAATTTATTCTCGGTAGGAAAGAATGATGCCGATGGCGATGGAAAAGCTGATCGTGATTTTGAAAAAGATGGAACAGGCAAGGATCTTACCGGTATGGGTTGGTTCCCTGGTTACGCAGTTGATGTTGAATCCGGTAAAAGATTAAATATCTTCTTTGGTGAAAACTCGATCTACTCCAACTTTGATCTTTTCAAGGACTGTCTTGATAACGGAGAAGGAACAGGAAATGACCTGATGTGGAATCCAACAGGGCAAATTACACTTAATGGAGACGCATGTGGTTTTGCACAATCCTTCTTGAATTTTGTGGTAGGTGGTCATCATTGGATCTATGTCACCAAGCAAGATTATGACGAATGTAAAAAATTGCGTACTGATCTTATTGCGGCAAAAAATACCGCAGCTAGAATGGCTTTTGTAATTAGAGATATTACCTGGTGCTCTGCTGCTACTTTGCTTAACCCTTCTACAAAGCTTGATCCATTAGGAAATGGTACAACAGGACTTATCCCTAATGATCTAACTGTGAATCTTAGAGTTCGTAATCCTTATCAATATGCAGTCGGAACGAATGATAATAATGGACATAACTTATATCGATTTACAGTAAGTGGAAAGGCTCCAGGTACTATTGCAGGTAAGGGAGCCATTGAAGATGCCATGAATGATGTAAATGTTGTTCCTAATCCTTATTATGGATTTTCGAATTATGAAGCTACCCAATTCCAGAATATTGTTAAAATTACAAACCTACCTGCTAAGTGTGTTGTAACAATATATGCTATTGATGGCAAATTTATTAAACAGTATAAGAGGGATGAAAAACCACTTTTAGTTACAGATCCTTTAAGAGGAGTAACGGAAAAACAAATTACTCCTGATTTGGAATGGGATCTTACCAACTTCAAAGGAATTCCAATTTCTAGCGGAGCTTATTTGGTTCACATTTTACAACCAGATACTGGAGCTGAAAAAATAGTTAAGTGGTTTGGAGTTGCAAGAAAATTTGACCCATCTGGTTTATAGAAAGAATAAACGGTTGAGCGATTCAATAAAAAGAGTCGCTCAACTTAATTTTAAATACTAATTAATTAAATTATTGTATGAACATAAATTTACTTCGAAGCATAATTGCAGTCCTGTTTGTTTCAGGATTTTGTCATTTCTCTTGGGCGGGTAATCCTGATCGTCAGGGTGAAGCAGGTGCTTATGAATTACTCATTAATCCATGGGCTAAAGGTGCATCATTGTATAGCCTTAATGTCTCTAGAGTAAAAGGAGTCGAAGCGACAACTGTAAATCCTGCTGGAATAGGAAGATTGAATAAGCAAGAAGCCTTGATGGGACACACCCGTTGGTTGGTTCCATCAGGAATAAATGTCAATGCTTTTGGCTATTCCAATAGTGTAGGAAAATCAGGAGCTTTTGCTGTATCTGTTATGGCCTTGAGCTTTGGCGACATCAGAGTGACCACAACCTCTGCTCCTGAAGGGACCGGAGCAACTTACAGTCCTACATTTTTTAATTTAGGATTAGGTTATTCTCAAAACTTTGGTGAAAAAGTATCAGTTGGAATTCTTTTAAGAGGTATCAATGAAAGTATTGCTGATTTAAATGCATTTGGATTTAGCATTGATGCCGGGGTACAATATGTTTCCGGTAAGGATAACAATTTTAAATTGGGTATTGCATTGCGTAATGTTGGCGGTCCAATGAAATTCAGAGGCGATGGTCTGTCTACTCAACTAAATAGTCCAGAGAAAACAAGTCTGACTTATGATGTTCGATTGAGTGGATATGAATTACCTTCTCTCCTTCATCTTGGATTATCTTACGACGTTCATCTTGGAAGTAATTTTATGATTACTCCTATAGCAAATTTTACAGCAAATTCCTTTGGTAAAGACATTCTTGGAGCTGGAGTTGAATTAGAAATGTTGGAAAGAATATCAATAAGAGCATCTTATGCACTTGAATTAGGAACAGTAAAAGGAATTGATACTGATAATGTTTATAAAGGCATTGGTTTAGGTGCTGGCATTAATTATCCTTTAGACAAAAAGGGTAATACTCATGTCAGTCTGGACTATGCTTACCGTCCCACTGACCCATTTCAGGGTACCCATAATATTGGAATTGGTCTAACCTTCTAACGAAGCGTAGAACCAATTAAGTAAATTTGGTGTTACTAGCATTTAATTAATTAGTAAAAATTATAAAAGGAACGCTTTCTTCAAAATAGGAGGCGTTCTTTCTCATTTTAATATATTCGAATATGTCGACCATAAATTATTTGACACAGGAAGGTTATGATCAACTGAAATCAGATCTGGATTATTTGAAGACAACCGGACGCCAGGAGGCTGCAAAAGCCATTGCTGAAGCCCGTGAAAAAGGTGATCTTTCCGAAAATGCAGAATATCACGCGGCTAAAGATGCTCAAGGGATGTTGGAGATGAAGATAAATGAGTTAGAAAAGAAGTTAATGAACTTCAGAATTATAGATGAAAGCACCATCGACACCTCTCAGGTAGTGCTCTTAGCCAGTGTCAGATTACTTAACCATAAGACTAAAAAGGAAATGAATTATAAAATTGTTTCCGAGGCTGAGGCAGATTTAAAATCCGGTAAAATTTCTGTCAATTCTCCAATTGGCCAGGGATTATTAGGAAAAAAAGTTGGTGAAAAAACTGAAATTAAAACACCAGCAGGATCGATGATTTTTGAAGTTTTAGAAATTGGGCATTAATGAGTACAATTTTTTCTAAAATAATTAAAGGAGAAATTGCTAGTTACAAAATCGCAGAAAATGATCGATTCTTTGCTTTTTTAGATATTCGCCCTTTAAAAAAAGGACACACTTTAGTAATCCCAAAAAAGGAAACAGATTACATTTTTGACATAGAAGATGATGAATTGTCAGAATTAATGGTTTTTGCAAAAACGATAGCTATTGCACTTAAAAAAGCCATTCCCTGTACGAAAGTGGGGATGTGTGTAATAGGTCTTGAAGTTCCGCACGCCCACATTCATCTAGTTCCCATGCAGGCTATTTCAGATTTGAATTTTTCAAATCCAAAATTGGAACTTCCTGATGATGAAATGATAAAAATTGCAGCGTCAATCCGCAAACATCTATTGATTTAAGATTCTTCAGTTGTTGTAGATAATTCCATTTCATCCACCTCAACATTTTCTAAATCAATGCGAAGGTTATCGATAATGAAATCTTGACGATCCTGAGTATTCTTGCCCATATAGTATTCAAGTATTTTTTCAATATGGGAATCTTCATTCATTACTACCGGTTCTAATCTTATGTTTTCTCCAATAAATCCTGCAAACTCATCTGGAGAAATTTCTCCTAGACCTTTAAATCGGGTAATCTCAGGTTTGCCCTTAAGACTCTTTATAGCATTTTGTTTTTCGAGATCTGAATAACAGTAATGTGTATGATTTTTATCTCGAACTCTAAATAAAGGCGTTTCTAAAATGAATAAATGGCCGTTTCTAACGAGGTCTGGAAAAAACTGAAGAAAGAAGGTAAGAAGTAGTAAGCGTATGTGCATGCCATCCACATCGGCATCGGTAGCAATTACTACTTTGTTATATCTTAAATTTTCTATTCCATCTTCGATGTCTAAGGCATGTTGCAACAAATTGAGTTCCTCATTTTCATATACAATTTTTTTGCTTAATCCAAAGCAGTTGAGAGGTTTTCCTCTAAGCGAAAAAACAGCTTGCGTATCAACACTTCTGGATTTGGTAATAGAACCGGAAGCAGAATCGCCTTCGGTAATAAAAATCATGGTTTCCAATTTAAGGTCTTCTTTAAGTTTGGAATCCGTCAAATGATATTTGCAATCTCGAAGTTTTTTATTGTGCAGATTTGCTTTCTTAGCTCTTTGATTAGCTAACTTTTTTATTCCAGCAATCTCTTTGCGTTCTCTTTCTGATTGAAGCAACTTAGCCAAAAGTTCTTTAGCGATCTCTGGATTTTTATGAAGATGCAAATCCAATTCCTTACAAACAAAATCAGCAATAAAAGAACGCAATGAGGACCCCTCAGGAGATATAAGGGTGGATCCAAGTTTTGTTTTGGTTTGCGACTCAAAAACAGGTTCTTCAATTCTAACCGAAATCGCACCGATGATACTGGTATGAATATCTTTTACATCAAAGTCTTTTTTATAGAAATCCCTTATAGTTTTAACAATCGCTTCGCGGTAATAATTAAGATGAGTTCCACCTTGTGATGTGTATTGACCATTGACAAAACTATAATACTGCTCTCCATACTGTTGTCCATGAGTGAGAACGATCTCGATATCTTCTCCAATTAAGTGTATGATCGGATATACCAGAGATTCACCGTCCGTTCTCCGTTCTAGCATATCTTTTAATCCATGTTTGGATATATATGTTTTTCCATTATAATGAATACGTAGTCCGGAATTTAGATAGGCATAATTCCAAATCCGACTTTCAACAAATTCCTGAATAAAACGAAACTTATGAAAAACTTTTTCATCAGGAACAAACTCAATTAGTGTCCCATTATTTTCTTTTGAATCACTTAGTTTATAGTCTTTGGTTAGTGTTCCTCTGGTGAATTCAGCCACTTTGGTTTTACCATCTCTTATGGATTGAACCTTAAAGTAAGACGATAAGGCATTAACAGCTTTGGTGCCAACACCATTTAGTCCAACGGATTTCTTAAATGCTTTAGAATCATATTTACCTCCTGTATTGATTTGAGAGACACAGTCGATCACTTTACCCAAAGGAATGCCTCTTCCATAATCCCGGATACTAACTTTTCCTTCATAAATTTCAATGTCAACTTCTTTACCATAACCCATGACATACTCATCAATACAATTATCAATGACCTCTTTGAGCAGAATATAGATTCCATCGTCTATGCTTGAGCCATCTCCTAATTTTCCGATATACATTCCTGGTCTAAGCCGAATGTGCTCCTTCCAGTCTAATGACTTAATATTCTCTTCCGTATAAGAATGCTGATTACTCATATAAAAACTTATAAGGCAAAGATATTCATATTATGAATAATTGTAATTTGAATGACAAAAATTTATTTTTTTTTGATATTATAAGATTAGATTTGTGAACGATTTTAGAATGAATTTTAAGACTTCAGCCAAGCTTTATTTTGATTCAATAGAAATCAGTACTCAACACGGTTATTATGCTGACGAGCGTAAGATACGCCAAAAATTCGAAGTTGATGTTGAATTAGGCATTCAATTAGAGCCTATGAATCATTATCAATTAAAAGATGTTGTGAATTACGAAGTGGTTATTCAAAAAGTAACATCTTATGCCTGTCAGACAGAAGAGTTAATTGAGAATGTGGCCCTAAAAATTGTCAAAGAAGTCTTCGAATTAGATGAAAAAATTATGCTTTGCAAAGTGAACATTAAGAAATATCCACAACTGGGTCAGAAGCATAACGGTGTTTCTTTTGAGTTAGAGGCAAAACGCGATTAAATTATAATACAATATAAAATGAAAAAATTTTTAACTTTAATTTCTCTCCTTTCGATTTCATCTTGGTGTCTGGCTCAGAAGAATGAGATAGTAATCCAACGATCACCCGTCAATGCTTATAGTTCAACACTGAAATTTGAAGAAGGGTCAAATTATGCAGCTAAAGATTTATTTAACTATTTATTGGGACAATCCGGATATTCTAGTTTTAGTGAAATGAAACTACAAAATGTTCAGGTAAGTACTAATGGAATGAAGCATTATAGGTTTCAACAGTTTTATAAGAATCTTGAAATTTATGGAGCTTATTATATTCTACATGAACAAAAAGGTAAAACTATTAATGGTAATGGCATACTTACCCCAGAGACCGACTTATTGGTAGAACCAACTCTATCAACTGAAGATGCGAATTCAATCCTACTAGCAACCCTCAATGTAAAAAATGATAATCTTGAAATTCACAAACAAAAATTGGTAATCATTAATGAAGCATATCCAAATTTTGATAAAAATTTTGTATTAGCCTATGTGATTGAAGTTCACTTACAAAATTCAGATTCAAGAAAAATAATCATCAATGCACATACCGGTGAAGTGTTGCAAAACTTCTCGATGGTAACGGAATGCTTTAAGGATTTGGGAAAAATGAAAACTAGATATCACGGAGAGCGTGATGTAAATACAGAAAAAGAAACGAATGGGTATCTCACCAAAGATCTTTCAAGAGGCAAAGGCATTTTCGTTACAAATAAATCAGGTGTCCTTTATAAAGATGACGATAATATTTGGGAAAGTGGAACAGATGATTATCGCAATGGAGTTCATGATTTATTTTGGGGATTACAGAAAACATTTGATTTCTATCAACAAAAACTAAATCGCAATGGAATTGATAATGCTTTTCTACCGGTGAAAGCTATCCTTTGGGATACTCAGGCTTATGTTAATGCTTTCTGGCAGCCTACTCAGTTAACCTTAACCTTTGGAATTGGAGATGGCGGAAATTATGCACCACTAACCAGCATTGATGTTGTTGGTCACGAATTCACACATGGAGTGACTCAATTTTCTGCAGGATTGGAATACTTGTATGAAGCAGGTGCCATGAATGAGGCTTTTTCAGATATTTTTGGAAAAGCGATTGAATATGAATTTGACCGGGATAGTTTTAATTGGTACATAGGTGCACGATTTGCAAGAACCAAAGCACAGGCTTTTAGATCGATGGAAGATCCTAATTTGTTTAATAATCCAAAATATTATAAAGGTGTTCGCTGGGCTACCGGCAACGGTGATAATGGTGGTGTACATAGTAATAGTGGTGTTCTAAATCATTGGTATTACCTATTATGTACAGGAGTTAAAGATACCAATGAGGCCAAATATATTTATGATGTGAAGCGAATGGGATTTGATACCACTACGCGATTTGCATATGAATTATTAACTCATTATTTAGGTACTACATCTAATTATTTTGATGCCAGAGAAGCTTCTTTATTATTAGCCAGTAATTGGTGGGGTGCGTGTTCTCCTGAATACAATAATGTTGTTGAAGCCTGGAGAGCCGTTGGCCTAGGCACAGGGTCAAAAGATAATGATTTGCAATTGGTAAATACTAAAACCATTCTAAATGCCTGTAGAGATGGCAACTATACGGTCGAAGCGAGAATTATTAATCAAAGCTGCACTACCGAAATACCGGCTGGAACAGAAATAACATTATATCATAAATTAGATACTTTTCCTATCGTTACTGAAAAACTTATCTTGAATCAAGTTATCAAAGCTGGTTCACATTTGAATTATATATTTAATTCAATTCCACGCATTGTTAAATCTGGCCAGTCTAGGCTTACCGTTTGGATGGAATCAAATATCGATTCTGATACTTCCAATAATCGATATATTATTAATGTCAATCGACTGACTAATTCTATTGATCATGATTTTCGTTTGAATGGATTTAGCTTAGTTGGTGCTCCATGTCCTAATCCAGCAAATGAATATAGAGCAAATATGACGACTACCTATAATGGATGTACAGTCATTCCTCCAGGCAATAATTTTGAGCTTCAATTTAATTTTAAAGATTCAAACTATATTCATCGATTTGTAAACCCTACTTCTGTGTATCCCCAAGGTAATATGAATATCAACAATATTAAGATACCTCGTTCATTTTTAGGATTAAAGTATGCTCAAATTAATTTAGTTTGGATAAAAGATACTGTTTTACCGAATAATAGAATTAACTATCCAATGGTTATGATTAATAATCGAATCATCAATGAATTGGAAACTTTTAGTAATCAGAAATATGACTCTACTAAGCTACAAGTATTTTCTGATTCCTTTAATATACATTCAATTATCACCGATACGAGTACACAATCCGAAGCGTTAACAATTACAGGTGGAAAAATTCTTAATAATAATGGAAGTTTTAGCCCAAGAATAGGAACCGATATAAATAACATGATTAATACGAACCCAAGATTTACTTCTAAAGTATATGTGTGTGCTGATATAAGTGGAATTGTAAATCCATTGCTTGAATTTGATTTGGCACAAAAGGAAGCAAGATTTAATTATGATTCTCTTGCAGTTCCAACCTCTTCATCGACAAGAATTGTATTTTTAGATAATCAAAATACTAATCTTGGATCAAAGACCATAAGTGCTAAAGGAACTGATTTTGAATATTCTCATATTGCTGAACCGATACCAGCTGGAACAAGTTATATTGATATTACGAATTTATGCCTTAAAGGATCGGTTGATAGTATTACCGGAACAATTGATCCGAATGGGGATGTGGTTATTATTGACAATTTGGTTATAACAGGACTTACTTCGGTTAAGAATGAAAATTTTAATAAAGTTACCATATACCCAAATCCAACTCGAAACACTGTTTTTGTTGATATTAAAGATGAGAAAATTAAAGAGATCCAGGTAATCAATACAATCGGAGAATTAGTTCAAAAGTTAAATGTTACAACAAGTCCGACTCAAATAATATTGGATTCTGGTGCAGGAATCTATCTTATTAAATGTGTTTATTATAATGGTGACTTCTCAATGCACAAAATTCAAACAACGGAGTAAATTAGAGTATATCATTGTTTTACCCATAGGCTAATTGGGAAAACTCCTAAGACGTAAGCAAAAGGGAAATCGAATTTATAATTTGAGTATTCGCTTATTGTCTATTGAGTGGTGTTATTTACATTATTCAGCACGAGGAACGAGGGTCATGAATTGGAAAATAGGACCAAAGAATACCCAAAGTAGAAGGCAATTTTAAAATATTAAATATTTTTTACAACTATAAATAGTTGATAATCAATAATAATACACATTAAAAACCCTTTTGCTATTTCAAAATTGGTATTATTTTTGCATGTAATTCAATACAAATCAATTAGATGCAGCACAGATACCTCCATTACCTAATGATTTTTATTGTAATAGGCATTTGTTTTTCCTCAAGACCAATGCGAAGAGAAGAATCTTATATAGACCAATTTAAGTATTTGGCCGTAAGTGAGATGCAAAGAACCGGTATTCCGGCCTCAATTAAATTAGCTCAGGGTCTAATGGAATCAGCTTCCGGTCGATCAGAATTGGCGGTTAATGCTAACAATCATTTTGGGATAAAATGTAAGTCGGATTGGAATGGTGAAACCTATAGTTATAAGGATGATGATTTTGCAAATAATGGTGAACTTTTATTTTCTTGTTTTAGAAAATATTCTTCACCTGAATATTCTTATTTAGATCATAGTAATTTTTTAAAAAACAGATCCAGGTACAAAGCATTATTTGAATTTTCAATAACAGATTATAAATCCTGGGCCCGCGGTTTAAAAAATTGTGGATACGCTACGGATCCAACTTATGCTGAAAAAATAATAGAAACTATTGAGAAATATGATCTTAATAATTTAGATACGAATCAACCAGATACACTTGCTGAATTAAAAGCATCACCCATAGAGGCTTTAGAAAAGCCAATGGAGATAAAATTATCTGTTCAAGCCGAGAACCAAACTTTAAATGTACAATCCAAGCAGCTTACTCAAAAAGGGTCAGTAAAGCTTAAAAGTAAACCATTAAAATCAAAAAACAACCGAGTCAGACAGGCTAAAACTTGCAAAAAATATTAGTAAGAAAATTTAAAAATTAAAGTACAGTTTAAGAAATTTATTATTTTTTGTAGGAATAAATTCAAGAATCTAATTAAATAAGAACGCTATTTCTTTGTCCAACAAGCTTTCATGACAATTTACTTGTTGACAATTTATTAAAAGTTATATATAAAAATATTGTATCTTTGCCCTGCCAAGGTTGTCGGGTCGAAGTAAACCAATCTCATACCGAGACGAATGATAATAGAGTGAAAATAACCTACTCGCTCAGTTCTTCTGACAGCTTTGGCTTTTTCTTCAGAACATTTAATCGGTCTTCTTTATACCCTCTTCTTTGAAGAATAATTTCCTTCGCAGTATATATCGAATGAAGCATGGATGAAAAGTTTGCTATATTTTGACCTGCTATATCCAATGCAGTCCCATGATCTGGTGATGTTCGGACAAATCCCAAACCAGCAGTATAGTTAACACCATATTCAAAGCTTAGAGACTTAAAAGCTATTAAACCCTGGTCGTGATACATGGAAATAATACCATTAAATTTTCCAAATTGACCCGATCCGAAAAACCCGTCAGCAGAATAAGGTCCACTGACAAACATTCCGTTTTTTTTGCACTCCACAATAGCTGGACGAATTATTTCCTCTTCTTCAGTTCCCAACATCCCTTCTTCACCGGCGTGAGGATTTAAACCTAATACAGCAATATTAGGCTTTTCAAATCCAAAATCGCGTATTAAAGATTCCTCCATGATCTTAATTTTACTAATTATTAATTCTTTAGTAATAGTTTTAGATACTTCTGACAAAGGAATATGATCTGTTACCAATCCAATCTTTAATTTGTCGCTGATCATCATCATCAAACAATCCTTTACGCCACTTTTTTCCTTGAGATAATAGGTATGTCCGAGATGTTGAAATCCGGCCATTTTCATGCTGTGTTTATGAATAGGAGCTGTGACGAGTGCATCAATGGTTCCATTCATGACATCTTCAATAGCTTGATCAAGTGATACCATAGCATACTTACCACCTTCCGGAGTGGATTTGCCAAGATTAATATTGACATTATCATTCCAGCAAGTCACTAAATTAATACGGTTAACTCTTGGTTTTTCTCCCTGATTGAGGACATAGATTGAAAGATTTCCAAGATTAACTATATTCTTATGATAAGATGTAACTTTTATATTTCCGTATATAATGGGAATGATGTTTTGAAAAATAGCTTCATTATTCAAGGATTTAAGAATAACCTCAAGGCCTATTCCATTAATATCCCCGGTGGTAATTCCTATTTTGATTTTTTCCATTATTGAATTGATTTCTCTGGCAAAGTTAAGAATTGTATTGAGGCATCCCTTAAAATCCGGGACATTGTTGAAAAATTATATTAGAGCCTGAGATTTCAATAGCTGGCTGCTTTAAAAAGTCTGTAGGTTTTATTCGGAGTGAAGATTAAAGTATCGTAAGGATGGGCTGCCGGAAATCTACACTTTTTCGATTGAACTATAACTGGATAGTCACCTTGATCGTTAAGGCTTATATTCTTAAATCGGGCAAAATAAGCCTCAAATTCAAAATCTGACTTTAATTCTGTACAGGTCCTAATAGTAGTATGAGGAGGAATATTATTTATTAAGTTTCTTACTTCCAAATTTTTTTCATTTTCTTGCACAGGTCTGGAAATTTTATAGCTTATAAAAAATAAACCACAAACGAAAATGATGATAGAGATCATTGAAGATACAATTTGCTTTATGCGAATTGGCCTTAATTGAATATTTTCAAAATAATGATCTAATAGTAATCCATTTGCAATTGTCCAAAACGGTAAAATTAGAATTACACTATGTTCCTCATAGTTACGATGCAAGATTAAGGATATAAGTCCAACTAAAGTGGTCAATGAGAATATAATAAAGTACCTACGATTGATGAATTCGGAAGAGTGTCTTCGAAACCTGGTCCAGAAAAACACGATCAAATTAATAATGACTACTGGTAGTATTTCAAAGAATATTTGTATTACAATTTTTAAAGAATTGTGGATACTCAAATAATTTTGTACTAATATTATTTCCTGAAGTCTGAAATAATTTAAAATGTTTTGCCTGGCTTCAGGAACCAAAAAATAGCCAGAAAGAATGGGGACAAGAAATGAAGCATAGATCCACAACAAGTCTTTGAGACTATTTCTTAGGTCACGATTAGGTTCGAAAATTCTATATATAACAGGGAATGTAAGAATGAAAATGCCAGAAGTTCCATGAACCATAAAAGCCAGAAAGACACATATTCCAGAAAAAATCAGATTTAAAATTCTGAACTGATGAATACTCTTCAAATAAAAGTAAATTGACAGTGTGCAGAAAATTACTAAAACATTCTCTACGGCATTATCAGTTGAGGACCACATTATAACAGGATAACTTAACCATATAAAAGTAGGAATCCAATTATTTTGGGAGGTGGTAATTTTATTCCAAATCGATTGTATAATGAAAGTGTTTATCAAAATACAACCAAGCGAAAACAATTTTTCAATCCAAATCAAATCACCAAATAATCTATAGAATGTGGATAAAATCCAAAACATCAATGGAGGGTGAATAAAAAATTCTGAAAGATGTGTATCCGTATAATGAGGCATCCAGAGCGTTCCAATATCTTGAGCTAAATTTCTTGCTATACAGGCATTCATTATGCCAGGAATATAAACTCTATTGGTATAGCCGAGCAAGCCTATCAAACAAAAAAATACTCCAAGAAGTAAAAAGTTTGAGAAATTGAAATTTCTTTTCTGCAAGGATTAGAGATAATGAAATAGAATCAATTAATTTTATAATTAAATCCTTGATCTTCTATTTCTGCCAATAATTCATTCGTAACACTTATTTTTTTCTTGACACCAAGAAATTCCAGTTTTAAATCGTTGGTGTGATCAACTACTACAAACTTAGGAAGAAGTTGCCCTTTGTTGGATTTGCAAGTTAAATCTAACCTTTTGATAGATTCTGTTGAAATACTTTTTAATTCAAGATAAATGGTTAATTTTTTAGTAATATAATCTAATGCTGAAGATAATAATATAATATTCTGTACTCGGAATACCCATTCATTTTCCTCTTGCCTCCAATCATCTTTTTCATAAGTGCCTTCTACCATCACTACGGACCCAGGTTCAATTAGATTTTTATAATTTTTATATTGTTCTTTGAAAAGTCTAATGGTAATAGTACCCTGATAATCATTCAAATTAAAAATTCCAAAACCATCTCCTTTTTTGTTGATCTTATGTTGGGTATCAGATACAATTCCACAAAGTCTGAGCCTCGCACCGTTTTTATTTTCTTCTTGTAATTTTTGTAATTCATCAATGGATAGGGAGGCGCAATATTTGATTTCTCTTTTATAATCATCCAGTGGATGAGCACTTAGATAAATTCCTGCGATATCCACTTCATGGTTCAGTTTAGTTATAGAATCCCACGGTTCAACGATTGGCGGTGGTAGCGGTTTGACATCCACGTATATAATATCTCCGAAAAGATTAGCACTTGATTGACTCACTGAAGTATGATATTGCTGTCCCCATCGCAACATATATTCGAGATAGGTATCGTGTTTTTCAAAGGGTACAAAATATTGTGCACGGTGTATCTCAGAAAAGGCGTCAAAGGCTCCTCCATAGACGCAACTTTCCATTGTCTTTTTATTAATTTGTTTTGAATTAATTCGCTTGAAAAAATCGGTTAGATCTTTGAATGGACCTTTTTTTCTCTCTTCTAGCAGATCTTCTACAGAACCTTCTCCAATTCCTTTTAAAGCCGACAAACCAAAGCGAATTTCACCCCTATCGTTAACGGTAAAATCAAGATCACTTTCATTAATATCAGGCCCGAGTACTTTTATTTTCATGTAAGCACATTCGTAAAGATATTGACGAAGATCTTCCATTTTGTTTTTATTCGCAGATAAGACGGCAGCCATAAATTCTGCCGGATAATGTGTCTTTAACCACCCGGTTTGAAAAGCTAAAATGCTATAGGCTGCTGCATGAGATCGATTAAAACCATATGAAGCAAACTTAGCCATGACATCAAAAATTTCATTGGCCTTTTCTTCAGAAACACCTTTTTCGATAGCCCGACCAACAAATTTCTTTTTCTGTTCATTCATTTCTTCCTTCTTCTTCTTTCCCATGATCCTTCGAAGAATATCGGCTTCGCCCAAAGTAAAGTCTGCCATAATCTGAGCAGCCTGCATAATTTGTTCCTGATACACCATTATTCCATAAGTAGGTTTGAGAATTACTTCTAACCATTCGTGTGGATAGGTTACAGGAACTCTTCCGTGCTTTCGCGCTATGAATTCAGAAATATAATCCATTGGTCCCGGACGAAACAAGGCATTCATCGCAATAATATCCTCTATATTGGAAGGCCTTAGATTCTTCAAATGTCCACGCATTCCATCAGATTCGAATTGGAATAGACCAGTAGTGTTACCGTTTTCAAATAGCTTAAGGGTCAAAGGGTCATCGAGTGGAATCTCGTCCAAATTCAAATTAAAATCTTTACCCTGTTTTTTCTTGATATGTCGAATAGTATCGTCCAGAATACTTAAGGTCGTTAATCCCAAAAAGTCCATTTTCAACAAACCAGTGGATTCAATTACCGATCCTTCTACCTGAGTAACCCAAAGTTTGGTGTCTTTGGCTGTACATACTGGAATAAAATTCATGATTTCCTCAGGTGCTATGATGACACCCGCTGCATGTACACCTGTACTTCGGACAGATCCTTCGAGTTTTACAGCAGTATTTAGTACTTCAGCTTCCAGATTTGAACCTGAGGCAATTTTTCTAAGTTCTAAGATTTTTGCTTTTTCATCTGGATTGAGATCTGAAGAAACTTCCTGAGTTTTGTCTAATAAATTTTTCAAATAGAGTCCTGGTCTGTTAGGTACCAGTTTGGCCAATCGATCTGCCAAGGACAATTCAAGTTTTTTGACTCTGGCTACATCGCGAATGGAAGATTTAGCCGCCATGGTACCAAAGGTTACAATCTGTGCCACTTGATTATGGCCATATTTTTGTACAACATAATCGAGTACCTGATCCCGTCCTTTGTCGTCAAAGTCAATATCTATATCGGGCATGGATATTCGCTCAGGATTCAGAAATCTCTCGAATAGCAGGTTGTATCGAATCGGATCAATGTCGGTTATTGTTAGACAGTATGCTACTGCAGACCCTGCTGCCGATCCTCTTCCGGGACCCACACGTACTCCTCTTCTTCGAGCTTCATGAATGAAATCCTGTACAATAAGGAAATATCCCTGAAACTTCATTTTTTCAATAACATCAAGCTCAAAGTCAAGCCTTCTCTGAAGCTCCGGTGTAATGGATTTATATCTTGTAGCGGCACCTTCATATACCAGATAACGCAAATATTCCGATTCATTCTTAAATTCCTGGGGAATTGGAAAACTAGGAAGCAGTATGTCTCTTTCTAAGTTTGGTGTATAGCACTTATCGGCAATGTCTAAGGTGTTTTCCAGAACGAATGGTACATCTTCAAACATGGATGCCATTTCACCCTGTGTCTTAAAGAAATAATCATCACTGGGGAACTTAAAACGATCAACTTCATCCTCATTAGAAGCAGTATTAACACAAAGTAGAATATCGTGAGGTGCAGCATCTTCTTTATCCAAATAATGGACGTCATTAGTGGCAATTACTTTTACCTTGTATTTTTTGGCCAGTTGAAGTAATTTTTGGTTGATATGTTCTAAACTGACTCCCGTATTATCCAAATTATCATTACCTATCTGTCTTTGAATTTCTATATAATAATCTTCTCCAAAGATATTCAACCACCATTTGAGTAATTCTTCTGCTTCAGCATCATTACCATTGAGAAGGGCCTGAGGGATTTCAGCTCCGATACAACAACTGGTTGCAATTAATCCTTCGTGATGTTGTAGCAAAAGTTCTTTATCTATTCGGGGAAACTTACCGTATAATCCTTCAATGTAACCAAGAGAGCAAAGCTTGGAAAGATTCTTATATCCGGTTTGATTTTTGGCGAGGAGGAGTTGGTGATAGCGATGATCCTGTTCGCCAGCAGACTTAAGAAAAGATTGTTTTCTTCGATCTTTGACCAAATAAAATTCACATCCCAGGATTGGTTTTATACCTTTTTTCTTAGCTTCTTTCACGAAGGAAAAGGCACCGAACATATTGCCATGGTCAGTCATAGCGACAGCCTTCATGCCATCGTTTTTGGCTTTGTCCATGAGGGATGCAATATCAGTAGCACCATCCAGTAAGGAATATTGGGTATGACAGTGAAGATGACAAAAAGAACTCATGAGGAGAATTGGTGTGTGCAAAGATACTAAATTCTAAAGCAAGTAAATTAAAGTGCACTTTTAGAAAAATGTTCTGAATATTGAGTATAAAAAATAATGCATTTGAATGTAATACTTATTGGAAACTATGGGATGAAATAATATTAGTAGTATATAGATTATTGGCTTATTGTTATTTGGTAATTTGTTGATGTAAACAAAAGCTTATTACTAAAAATAAAATTTGAATATCTCCATGTTGAATTAAGAAATAGTTATATTATTGGATTTTATACTGTATTCTTTGTGCGTCTTAATAGTTAATAAATAATTATTTTTTTATAAGAATAATTTGAATTATTATCAATTACCTTGACAAAATATAATCCCGCTGGAATTCCATTTAATTCCCAAGTTCCTAAACTATTGGGAATGTTATATGAAAAATTATCAATTATTTTTCCGGAATAGGAAATTAACTCTAACTTACATTTTGCTTCATATAAAACATTAAAATATTTGAAGGCAGGATTTGGGTAGATTAATAAATTTTTTTCTTTTTCAAAACCTTGTGTTGCAACTACACTAATTACATCACCTACTTCATGATACGTTGGAAAGGTTACTACTCCTGCATTATGATCAAAATAAATGCTAGCCGTGTTTTCAATGCTTGTACCAAATGGATTGTCAGGTGTTTGCTTAATTTTGAATGAAACAAAACCATGAGAAAGGCGTTCATTAGTAAAACTATCTACTAGTTTAATGTTTTTAAATTTAAATAATAATTGGTTTTTCGAAATGATTTCCAATAAATAAGGATGACTAGATATTATTGAATGTATTGAATTCACATCTAAAGAGGAGGGTAAAATATCTTTAATTACCACTGAATAAGCAGTGTCTGTTCCTGTATTCTGAAATCTAATGATGTATTCTATTTCTGTATTAGGTTTAATATAATTAGAAGATCCATAACCTTTTGGAAATCCTTCCTTATCATTAGGATCATAAGAACCAATTACTTCTTGACATTCTTCATCAAAGGAAAAACCAAGATCTGATAAAGGAAACATCATTGCATAACCAGTGGTGAAATTACCGTTACGGGTGCAAGCTTCCACTGTTTTAGACAAAATTGAAGGGTTAGGGTGATTTGGTTCCTGAGTTGCTTCTAGATGCCATGTTGAACCATCCGCTGGCACTTCAATTCTATTCGATTGACCAGCTATTAATTGAAAACTTGAAGATTTATACAACTTATCATCCTTAATAATTATATAATTTCCCTTTTCAGTCATATCTCCTATTCCAATATTCTGAATTTTGAATTCAACAAAATTTCCAATGCAATCACCAAAAACCTTAATATCCGCTCTACTCCACAAGGAACTCACATCATTACATGATGTATCGGGGTAGGCTTGTGCAAAATAACACAATGTTTGATTTAACATGACAGAATCACATTTAACTTTAGTATTAAAGTAAATGCTTGTATCCTGATTAATTTTTAAATCGCCAAGTTGAAATCGGTATAAATTAGGTCTAATAATTATATAATTTGCACTTGCATCATTTATTGTGTCAAATTCTTTAGCTAATCCAACATCCAGATAACAGTTCTTTGCCAATGTTGTACCCTTATTGCTGACAAGTACGAAAAAATCCGATTCGAAACAACTTCTCAACCTGGTGGCGCTAATTTCGGTATGCAATTCAACACAATCTTTATTGCTTTTAACCGCAAAATCCAATCGAGTAGTATCATAGACTGGAATAAGAATGTCGCGATAAGATGTACAGGAAGTCCATGCGAAATTAGGAGTTGGAACACTTAGGCTATAAGGCTCAAGCAATTGACTAAAATGACCTTTGTAAAACCCTAAGGCATCCGTCTTCATCTCAGATAAATTGTTATTTTTATCCTTAACTTTAATAGTCCAATATGGAAGAAAAGTATCTGATGTATCTGAAATGCAATTTAGGTTCAGATCTCGATTAATAAATCCATTAATTGTTCCAAATTTTCCAGGTGAGCTTCCAATGGACAAAGTAACGTCTTCTGTATTTTTTAAGGCCTCAATTAGAATTTCACCAAGTTCACTTGTTACCATAAATACTGGAATAGTGACTTGGTTTCCTAAAGATCCAGCCGCCATGGGGACAACTGTGTTGTCAAAATTTACAATAATTACAGCTATAGCACCACTTTTTTGAGCATTGAAGGCCTTAGCTGAAAATTCGCATAGGCCCCGTCGAATGATCGCAATAAATCCTGTTAAATCGCTACCATCTAACTTACATAACTCTTCATCTGAATTTGGAATTTTTCCATTTCCAATAAGAATGTTGCCTGAAATCTTTCCGCCCCAACCGTCTGTTAAGCTAAAATCTGAACTATCTCTATAGTAAATTCCAGCTAAATGCGATGGACTTAATATGGACAAATATTTTATTGAATCTTGGGCTTGAATTGAAATCGCATCTATAAAATAGAGACATAAAGTAAATTTCAGAAGTAAGTTTTTCATCCACACTGATTTTGAAATAAAACGAATTAATCAGGTAAATATAATTTGAATAATCGTTAAATTTATCAATATAATTTTTGTAGACAAAATAAGATTGACAACAATTGCTAATTGTAAAATAATTGGATTTCTAGATCGCCAATCGTGATCTTTCACGAGGTCAAATAATAAAATCGCCTTCTACCCGACAACGACTATATGGATTAAGTTAGAATTAAGAAAAAAATTAGGGTTTTCTATAATCTTTTTGTCAATACTCAATTGTGCTCTTATAGTGTTATTATTATGACTTAGTTAAGTACTTAACATCCATCAACACTCAAATATATCAATAACGAATCGATTCGTACTTAGGTAATTAAACCAACCAAGGGATTTGTTAAACGATCGTAGTTCCGGACTGTCAAAATAAGATTTTATTGGTTTCCTCTTTTGACTCTTTCAAACAGGTTTAAGAACTCTCTTCTTTTTCGATTGGCTATTGGTACCAGATATTGATCAGACATTAAAATCTTATCTTCCGATAAGAGGGACTTCACATAATCAAAATTTATTATGTGTGATTTATGGGGTACATAGAAATAACGTTCATCCAGTAATTTGGCAAATTTTCCAATATTATAAGAGCTAACATAAGCTTTATCATCATTGGTAAACAGCTTTGTGTAGCGATTCCATCCTTCGGCTCGGATTATATCTCCGATTCTTATAATTTGCGATTTATTATGGCCTCCTATTGTAATTTTTTGATCTTTATAGTTTTCCGCATTCATATTATGAAGAAGTGCCTCATACAGATTTTTCTTTTCCTTTAATTCAAGCTTTTCTTCTAGAATTACTAACATTTCAGCAAAGTCCTGATAGCTTACGGGTTTTAAAAGGTAGGCCAAAGCCAGATTTTTTATAGCCTGAAGAGCATATTCTGCATGGCTGGTAACAAATACAATTTCAAAGTCTATTTTATTGAATTTATTAATCAACTCAAAACCCGATTCAAGGGGCATTACAATATCAAGGAAGACTACGTCCGGATGTGCATCAGGTATTTTTTCTGCAGCTTCCTGAACGCTGTGCGCAGTACCTACAATTTCCAAATGATCAAATTTTACCAATGTATTAGCAATGGACATTAATACCTTATATTCATCATCAACTAGAAAACACCTTATTTTATCGCTCATGTTATTATTTCAAATTCACTTCATTTTATATTCTTAGTTCAGATAAATTATTAAATTTAAATCCAATCTAAAAATACTTTCAAAGAATCCATAAAGATTAGTATTTTCTTTCAATTGTTTCGATGTAATTCTACTAACGATACTTTTTGTAAAACTATCGTCTATTAATTAAAACAAACAAAGTGGAATTTTTTTTGATTTCTGTTTTTTTAAATAATAGTCTAGGCATTATATAATACCAGATTTGAGTTCAAGAAGGCAATTTATTATTTGTTTTACTCAAGAAAGCCAAAAATTCCTATAGCTGATTGGACATATTTACAGCACTTTGAAAATTCATAGACTGGACAAAGTCGTCCTTATAGAAATTCAATTTGTCATCTATTTAATCTATTAATAACAGTATTTAATCACATTTGAATCAATGATAGATTTAGTAATTATACATACAAAAAATGACAGATGGCTGGATTTATTTTGTTAGCCATTTTTATCAAAAAATAGGTGAATTCCAATCTTCCTAATAATTCACTTATGGCTAAGTATCTTTTATGTATTAAGTAGATATTTCATATTAAAACTAACCTGATTGGCTAGTTTTTATCGTGAAATTATAAGTTCTGGTATTATAAAAAAATTTACTGCATTCCTTAAAAGTCCTATAAAATTGGTCATATTATTAATTATCCATATGGCATCCTTTTTGAAATCATTAGTATGAATCAGAGGTCAATACTTTGATTTAATTCCGATCGATAATTATTTTTTTTTAACAGATCTACAGAACGCTGTAGTTTCAAATTATGTAATCAATTAACCATCTATAGTACAATCAAATTCAGAAAGCGTATGAAAGCGAACCAAACCCCAGCGGTTTTTTACAAGGACGCGCGATTCTGGTTAGTGATGGCCTTCACCGTAGGACTTTTAGTCTTCTTTGTGGCTACTTATCCAGCTTAGTTATGTTCTTGTATTTTCAAGCTAAGATCGAGGCTTCCGGCACTGTGCGTAAGTGCTCCAACAGAAATAAAATCAACGCCTGTCAAGGCCACAATTCTAATATTCTGTAGGCTTATTCCACCGGAGGCTTCGGTTTCAAAGCGTTTTTGAATCATCTGAACTCCTTCTCTTAGCAAGGGAATTTCAAAATTATCCATCATTATTCTGGTAATGCCTCCAACCGCAAGAGCTTCCTCTATTTCAATGAGATTTTTTACTTCGAGGGTAATACCAATATGCTCTAAATTATTCTCCTCCTGATATCGATTAACTTTTTTTACAGCTTTAGTAATACTACCTGCAGCCGTAATATGATTGTCCTTAATCATAAACCAATCAAATAAACCATCTCGATAATTGTGGCATCCTCCAATTCGGACAGCCCATTTTTCAAGATTTCTAAATAGAGGACTGGTTTTTCTGGTATCGAGTATGGTGACATTTAAATCACTTACCTCGTTTTTGAACCGACTGGCAAGTGTTGCAATACCACTCATCCGTTGCATAGTATTTAAAATAAACCTTTCGATTTGCAGTAAGGTCCGTGTTGGGCCTTTAAGTATAAAAGCTATTTCACCATAACGTACCATTGATCCATCTTGAATGAATACATCCATGGAAACCTCCTGATTAATATATTCAATTACTTTTTGAGCAAATTCAACTCCGGCAAGAATACCGTCATCTTTGATTAATAATTTAGCACTACTAATGGAATTTTTAGGAATACACGCTAAAGAGGTAATATCTCCTTGTTGAATATCTTCTTCCAGGGATAAACGTATAAAAGTATTAAGATCCCAAACAGACATTGGATCACTCATTAATAATTAGTTTATGGATTTATACAGATTAAAAAATTATGCCGGCTCTAAGTTCGATAGAATTGAGTTTGTCTTTAGAATTTTGCTTTGTACCATCAAAATATTTACCACTATCATCCGTGACGTCAGTTATAGACTGTTGATAACGAACACCAACTTGTAAATTCAAATTGCTTAATAATTCATATTCAAATCCAGCACCTAATGCCCATGCAACATGCAGAAATAATATTTGACTACCTATACTTTCGTCGCTAGTACTTACTCCGTTGCCAGAAATGCTTCCTTTAGCCCCTAAACGAATACCCAAAATGAATTCTGGTAGCTGAGCATAATATCGAAATGAACCAATGGAAGATGTAGTCATTTTAAAACCCATTGGGAACTCCCAATATTTAATTTTATAACCAAGACTTACGCCATTCGGTAGTGAGTCACTATTCGGTATACTAAGTTTGGATTCAGACCAAAGATTGCCTCCTTGTTTATAACTTAGGTTACCTCCTTGAAGTAAGGATAATCCAGTACCAGCTGTAAGACTAAATTTATCGGTAAGAAAATATTCACCCTGAAGCTGTAGTTTAATTCCAAGCTGATTACTTTCGGTTTCAATCGAATTGTCGTTTGAACTAATCCAGCTGAAGGTCGGACTGGTAATTAATGAAGGTCTGAACTCCCCGGATTGAGAATATGCAATAATCGGGAAAAGAATTAAAAAGAATATTTTTTTGATCATTATGAATTACTTTTGTATTTTAGTAAAAGATGATTTTGATAAAGTGTAAAAATACAAATGAATAAGTTAAATTACTTTCTTTTTTTGTGTATTGTTTTGGTAGCCTGTACACCTAATGATAAAAATAAGGTACCGGACATTTCGAAAATTAATGCTCGAGCCATTGAAGTGGTGCGATTTGATAAAGAATTATTCTCAATTGATACCAACAAAATGGTTGAGCAATTGAATTCATTGCTTCTTAAATATCCAGCCTTTTCAAGGATCTATTTTCAGGATATAATGAAATTGACAGACAATTTGGATTCTGTAAAAGAAAATTTTTATCAAGATGTAAAATTGATGATTGCCGATCAATTTCTTCAAAAAATAATTCATCGATCAGATAGTCTTTATGGAGATTGGGCGGATATGAGGGACCAATTTCAAAAAACAGCTAAATATATTAAGTATTATTTTCCAACCGCCCGACCAGTTAATATCTATACATTCATAAGTGTTTTTAATGTTGGTAATATTATTTTTGAAATTAACGATACAACCGATGGATTGGGCATAAGTCTGGATTTTTTTCAAGGAAATGATTTTGATTATAAAAGTATCAACCCTAATTATGAACTCTTTGCAAATTATGTGACGCGAAGTTTTAATAAAGATCATTTACTTAAAAAGTCCTGGACTCCATGGATGGATGATCTGGTTCCAAATAAAAAAGATGTCACCCTTTTGGATCATATGATAACTGAAGGAAAAAAATTATACATTCTGGAAAGAGTAATACCTGAAATACAAGATACAGTATTGTTTGAATTTACAGCTGATCAACTCAAATGGTGTAAAAGTAATGCCTTAGACATTTGGACCTTTCTTAAGGATCAAAACTTAGTCAATTCAAGTAAGCGCAACGACATTATTCGTCTAATGAATCCCGCACCATTTTCAGCCGGAATGCCTAGAGAATCTCCAGGAAGAGCTGCTGCATATATTGGATACGAAATAGTTCGCGACTATATGCATAACCATTCTGAAAAAAGTCTTTCAGATCTGGTACTGCAGGAAAGTGCTCAAATAATTTTGGATGAAGCTAAATATAAACCATTAAACAGTAGGTAGAAAATTAAACAACGGTCTCCTTCCATTTACCTTGTCTAAAATATATCCAGGCTAGTATTGCCAACAATGATTCTGCAATAGGAATTGATAAAATAGCCCCAGAATATCCAAAGGAAAAATATTTGGTTAGCAAATAGGCCAAAGGAATTTGAATCAACCAAAAACAGAAAAAATTAATAAGAGTAGGTATCCTGGTTTCACCAGCCCCGTTTAAAGCCTGTGTCATCACCATCCCGATCCCATAAAAAATGTAACCATATCCAAATATTCTTAATGCAATAGATCCTTTCGAGAGAATTTCAACATCAGAAGTAAAAATTGAAATTATATATTCTGAAAAACCAACAAATAACAATAAAACCATACCCATAAAAATGGCATTGTACTTCGCGGTAAGGTATACACTTTCTACTGCTCGTTCAGGTTTTTTTGCACCAAGGTTTTGACCAACTAAAGTAGCCACCGCATTACTCATTCCCCAGGCTGGAAGGATAAAAAATACAACACTTCGTATCGCGATTTGATAACCGGCAGAAGCTTCTGTACCACCTACTTCAGCTACTAACCGGGCAATGAGAATCCATGATCCTGATGCTATAATAAATTGAAAAGTCGCAGGCCAAGCGATATGCACAATATTCTTAATGAGATCCCATTTGGGCAAAAAGTAATTTTTTGTCAATCGTATTAATCCACTGGAATCAAATAAATGGATAAGTTGATAAATAACTCCAGAACCTCTTCCAATTACAGTAGCTATCGCTGCTCCCTTTAATCCAAAAAAATGAATCATTATGGGGCAAAGAATGATATTAATAATACTTGCTAACCAGAGACTTCTCATAGCCATAGCAGCATTCCCGGCTCCCCTAAAAATTCCATTAATCAGAAAAAGTAAAATGATTACTACAGAAGTTCCCAACATGATTCTGGTAAACATAACACCACTTCTGATTACCTCTTCAGATGCATTCATAAAGCGTAGAATTTCATCAGCGTATATGACGCCAAAAACACTAAATAAAATAGTAAAGGCAATTGAAATGATTATTGATTGAGCCGCTGCATGTGCTGCGCCTTCTGTATTTTTTTCACCTACTCGTCTGGCAACAACGGCCGTGGCAGCAGTGCTTAATCCTATAGCAACAGAATAAATAATGGTAATTACTGATTCTGTTAATCCTACTGTTGCAATGGCCTCTGGTCCTAACTTAGCAACAAAAAATATATCGACTACTGCAAAAACACTTTCCAAACTTAGTTCCAGAATCATTGGAATCGCTAAAAGAAATACAGCTTTGGGAATGCTGCCTTCAGTATAATCGTGTTCTACCCCTTTCAATGCTTGTTTGAAGAGTGTCCAGAATTTATTAAATCTAACTTGCCAATTCACGGCACAAAGGTAAAAATGTCTGGAAATAAGCCAATTCTTTCGTGATTGCTGAAAAGATGTTCATTTATCGCATATTTCGTATAAGTGCGTACTATTATATCCTCCCTTATTCAATGAGATAAATTATTTATATCAGATTTTTAAAAAAGAAGGACTAATATTTTAAGAGACACTTTCTAGCTTCTTGAAAGCTAAACCTACGAAGATACAGAATATTAAAATAGATGTCCATAGGATGCCAAATCCTAAATTATCAGCGACCATTCCACCCAAGACTGGACCTAGAATATGTGCTGCACTATATGAAATCGTATATAATGATGCATATTGTCCCCTATTATTATCGTTTGATCGATTCATCCAAAAAGACATCATAAAGGGCATAGAAAAAATTTCACCTGTTGTCACTAGGACGCAAGATAAAATAGCAATAAGAATAAAATTAAAATCAGTCAGTAATAAAGTAGCAAATGAAATGCCAGTAAAAAATAGTCCAATACTAATATAACGAAGCATTTGATTCTTCTTGGATAGAGTATGTATTATGACCATTTCGAAAACTGCAATTAAGATTCCATTTAAAGCAAATAACCATCCGATCTGACGTTCAGAAAGTAAGAGTACTTTTTTTAAGTATACCGGATAGGTAGAAAACAATTGAAAAAAACAAAGAGCAAAGAAAAACGAAAGGACTACAAAATATAAAAATGTATGATCCTTATACACGGATTCTGGACTAATGGTATCATCCCGTTTTTTAGATACTAATATTTTAGATGGTCTTAAGGTAAAATATAAAGTGATGGCGGCTAAAATATTTGTAATTCCATCCACCCAAAATAACAATTCATAATTTATTGACGCAAGCATACCGCCTAAAGTAGCTCCAACCGCCCAACCAATATTAACGGACAATCTAACTAAGGATGATGATCGTGTACGATTCTCCGGTGTACTGTAAATTCCAATGGCAGACATATTCGCAGGTCGGAATGCTTCATTTACCAAAGCCAGCACAAACGTCATAATACAAATGGAATTAAACTCCTTCAGTTGACCCAGAATTACAAAAGAAATTCCGCCAAATATCAAGGTGAGCATCTGAACTTTATAATGTCCAATTCGATCGGTTAATTTTCCACCAGCTAATGCACCAAATATTGCTCCTACTCCAAAACAAGTCAGTACAAAGCCTGCTTTTGTTAGACTTAATCCTAGGTCTTGCGTAATATACATCGACATAAATGGAACTACCATTGTGCCAGATCTATTGATTAAGTTAATAAAAGACAATAACCAAACAGAGGAATTGAGTCCTTTGAATGAGTCTCGATATAATTGTACCGTATTAGAAAGCATGGTGAAGCTAAAATAACGACTGAAATAATGAATAGTTTAGTAATCTGAATTTGAATTGATCATAATTAAGGTTAAGACTAATTTAATTTACATTAATGACTAATACTTCAGTATTCGAATATTTTTGAAAAACATCGAGATCAGGCTTGTTTAGTTCCGTAGAATATGATGGATAATGAAGGAAATAAATATATTTGCAACATGTCGCAACCGGTAATTTTATTGTGTATAATATTTGTTTATTTTTTATTATTAATAGCGATTTCTTTTATTACCGGAAAAGATACTTCAAACGATACTTTTTTCAAAGCCAATAAAAGCTCTCCTTGGTATTTGGTAGCTTTTGGTATGATTGGGGCCTCGCTTTCCGGAGTAACATTTATAAGTATACCAGGAGTAGTTGGAACTAACGGAGTAAATCAGAATTTTTCTTATTTACAAATGGTTTGGGGTTATCTTTTAGGTTATATGATAATCGCGAATGTTCTAATGCCGATTTATTATAGATATAATGTAACATCGATTTATGAGTACCTCAATGAGCGATTAGGAAAAAGTTCGTATAAGACTGGTGCTGGATTTTTTTTAGTTTCGAGGTTAATTGGATCGTCTTTCCGAATGTATATTGTAGCTATGGTAATGCATCAGTTTGTCTTCATGCATTTCGGTTTACCATTTTGGCTAACCGTACTTATTTCTATTTTTCTAATCTGGGTATATACTTTTCGGGGAGGAATTAAGACTATTGTGATTACTGATGTTTTTCAGACTTTTTGTATGATTGGCTCACTGATAATGACCATTTTTTTTCTAGCTAAACAATTTGATCAAAATATATTTGATTTTGTGAATAGAGTAGTCACTTCATCCTATGGAAAATTAATGTATTTAGATTCGGGATGGAAGGATTCCAATTATTTTTTCAAACAAGTTTTAGGGGGTATGTTGATAGCTTTGGTTATGACAGGATTGGACCAGGATATGATGCAAAAGAACCTAACCTGCCGTAATTTAAAGGAAGCACAGAGAAACATGTTAAGTTTTTCAGTATTACTTTTCTTTGTTAATATGGCTTTTTTGATATTAGGTGGAGGATTATATTTATTTGCAGCGAAAGAAGGAATCCAAATACCCGCAAAATCGGATCAATTTTTTCCGATGATTGCCTTTAATTATCTTAGTGGAGCAGGCAGTATTCTTTTCTTACTAGGACTTACTGCATCCAATTATGCCAGTGCGGATTCAGCATTGGCTTCATTAACCACTTCGTATTGTATAGATTTTGTCAACTTTAATCAAAGCAATATCCCTGAAAAACAAAAAAGAAAAATAAGGACAAGAGTTCATCTAGCCTTTTCACTTCTTATCTTTTTAGTAATAGTTATTTTTTATTGGCTTAACAACGATGCGGTTATTAATAAAGTATTTCAATTTGCAGGACTGACCTATGGGCCTTTATTGGGATTATTTTCATTTGCCATTCTTACCAAAAGAAAAATGGTATTTAATCAATGGGTTCCTATTGTTTGTATCGTTTCTCCAATACTAACTTATCTAATTAATGTTAATTCTTCATCATGGTTAAATGGGTTTACATTTGGTAATCTTTTGGTGGCGCTAAATGGATTGATTACTTTTGCAGGACTGATGCTTGTATCAAAGAATACTTCAAATGACTAACTTTAAGAAAATAACAGAATCAGATTCTACTCATTTCAATCTGGAGAAAAAGTCATTGTCAGAGTTGCTTTATGGAATGAATGATGAAGACCAAAAAGTGGCAAAAGCCGTAAGAACGTGTATCCCCGTTATTGAAAGTTTAGTCGAACAAATTGTTTTGAAATTAAATAAAGGAGGAAGATTATTTTATTTTGGAGCAGGCACCAGTGGACGACTTGGAATCATTGATGCATCAGAATGTCCACCTACTTTTGGAGTATCTCATGATCTGGTTATTGGAATTATTGCTGGTGGTGATGGAGCAATACGCAAAGCTGTAGAAGGAGCAGAAGATGATGATCATCAGGCCTGGAATGATTTACAAGTGTATGAATTGGATAGTCGGGACATTGTTATTGGAATTGCTGCCAGCGGCACAACACCTTATGTAATAGGAGGATTAAGAGACTGCAAAAACAATGGAATTCTTACGGCGTGTATTACCTGCAATCCTTCCAGCCCAGTAACTCAATATGCAGATTTCAAAATTGAATGTGAGGTTGGTCCCGAATATATAACTGGTAGTACCAGATTAAAATCCGGTACGGCGCAGAAGTTAATCCTGAATATGATATCAACTTCGACTATGATAAAACTCGGTAGAGTACTAGATAATAAAATGGTCGATATGAAGCTCTCCAATAAAAAACTTTGGGAGAGGGGAATTAATACGGTGTTAAACAAATTTAATATTTCTAGAGAAGAAGCTGAACGATTATTGCTTGAATTAAAAAGTGTAAGAGAAGTCTTTAAATATTTAGGTTCTGCTAATCCTTAAACCAGTTTGCGTAGAGTTGATAGTTTTTTGCAGTTCGTTCTATGAAAAACTTAAAGTTCTCCGGATCTATTTTTTTTAATTTTTTGGCTGGAATTCCAGCATAAATGTATCCCTCCTCTAATTGTATTCCTTCAGGAATTACAGCACCAGCACCAATAATAACATTAGAAGGAATGGTTACGTGGTCCATGATAATTGAACCCATACCCACTAAAACATCAGATTCGATCGTGCATCCGTGAACAATTGCATTATGTCCAATGCTTACCCGGTCACCTATAGTCGTAATAGATTTTTCATAAGTACAATGAATAACTACTCCATCCTGAATGTTTACCTCAGTACCAATGATAATTGAATTTACATCGCCTCGAATTACGGTATTAAACCATATACTGCAGAATTCGCCAATCGAAACATCTCCAATTATGGTAGCATTATCCGCAAGGAAACAGGATTCATGAATTTTTGGAGTAAACCCCCTGACGCTTTTGATTAAAGCCATAGATTATTTAATTGGTTTAACTGTAAGGTTTTCTTTTCGCAACAGGGAAATTAAACCTTGTTCGCCACCCAAGTGTCCTGCACCAACTGCATAAAAGCAGGAACCAGACTTGCTCGATTCAAGGATCTTTGGTATCCAGGCTTTATTTCTGTTATTCAATAGAATATTTAAGTAAGGAACCAAAGCCATATCAGTAGATTCTGTTGATTCAGCCAGTTTGGTTACCTTCTGTGCTTTATAAAAATTTATTAACTCTTTCATAGAATCTGTCGAAGCACTATCTGACTTTAACGATTCAACAAGACTTTTTGCCTGGACCTCATATGGAATAGAATCAAAAATGCTAAGCTGAAAATCAATTGATTCAATTCCCTTAAGTGGAATGTTTTTCTCATTGGCCATTTCCGTAAGAACGAGTTCATAAGATTTTAAATTTTCAAGTTCTTTGTTGGAAACTCCTCCGTCAAATGCAGTCAAGGTACTTAAGAAGAGCGGCTTCATTCGTTCAAACATCATCATGGGTAAACCTAATTGTTCTAATTTGTTTGAAACTAATTGATAATCTGAAGGATCTAATAAGTCAGATAATTTTTTATCATCCTTCATATAACATCGTTCAAAAATCGACATCATTTTGCCCATATCATTCATTTCATTCATGTCGAGTTCAAGAAATAATGTCTTTGAGTGATTTAGAGCTTCTTCTAATCCTTTGGGAAGAAAAAAATCCTCTTTCGGTATTAAATGAATAGTTCCAAACAAATATGATTTGGAGGGTAGATTTTTACCGCTGATCTCCCAAAGCAAGGCATCCTCAACGGTAGTTTGAGACCAGATGTTTACTTTGTAAACAAAGAAGATCAGAAGCAGTAAAACATTTTTAATTATGCGAAAAAAATTCATCTTTGAAAAATATTTATTTTATGATTTTCTAATAAGGGCAACTCCAATTAGTATGCCCACTATGCAAAAGAGATGCTCTATGTGCAGCTTTTCTCCATCTACTACACCCCAGAATAAAGCTACGATTGGAATTAAAAAAGTAACAGAACTTGTAAAGAGTGGTGAAGAAATTTGAATTAATTTGTAATACAAAACTTGTGCAACAGCAGTTCCAAATACTCCAAGAGTTATTAAAGCCATCAAAGGTTTTACTTGATGTTGTTCCAAGGTAAAATTGGACCATTGCGGAATAAAAAAAAATATAAATGCCATTAATCCAGCGAGACTAACGGATAGATAACTTAGAGCTAAGGCTGGAATATCCTGAAGTTTATGCTTAACCATATTTAGATTTAAGCCATAACTAATGGTGGCTAGTACAATAAATAAAGCATATGAATTAAAAGACAGACTCTCATTAGTTCTTTCAAAAGTCAATAACATAGCAGACACAAATCCCAATAGTAATCCTACGACCTGAATAAACTTATATCTAATATGATAAATAAAAATAGAGAATAAAAAGGCAAATGGGGAAGTCAGCCCATTCAGCATTCCAGCAACTACACTTTGTACCTTTTGCTGAGCATAGCAAAATAAGTAAGCCGGTATAAACATTCCAAGCAAAGCAGCAAGAAATATATAAATGTATTTTTCCTTAGGTATTTTGCTAATGGCCGGTAGAGCAAAAATAAAAAAGATAGCCCCTGCTGACATCATTCTAATTGTCGCGGCTTCCTGATACCCGTATCCAACTAACCCTTTCTTAATTAAAATAAAACTACTTCCCCAGATTAATGCAAGCAATGCAAGAAGGAACCATCTTAAATAAGAATTATTTTGATTCATTCGGAAATCGTATATTCTAAAAAGGCAAGATGGGTAGATGAGTAATTGGCTGGAAGTCGATCCGGATGAGCGGCTTTAAAATTTCCTAAATGACAAAATCCAAAGCTTTGATAATATTGAATAAGTGATGTATTATCATGCCATGTATCCATTCTTATATTTTCCTTGCCGTTAGATTTAGCTTTGGATATACACCAATCTAAAATTGTGGGAAATATCTTTAATGATTTCGAACGACTGGAAACGATACGATGTATATACAAGGCATTACCAGATTCTTTTTCTCCCCAAATGGCTTGGTCATTCCAGATTAGGTTAAAAATTCCAATAATTGAATTGTTCAAAATAATTTTATAAATTTCTCCACGCTCAATTTCTCTCTTCAAATCATCTTCTCGAAAATCCAACCAGGAGTTTTTAGAAATTTTTCTTTGATAATGAATCGCCTGATGATACATCTCCTGTAAACTTGGAATATCTTTTTGTTGAACTAATTCAATATTTGTTAAAATTGGCATACTTATCATGCGCCAATAACTGTTTCCACTGTTGACTGGCCCAATGAAGTACCTTTGATTGCATTAAATCCTCCTTCCACTTCGTAAAAACGATGAATTCCTTTCGCTTTTAAAATACTCGAGGCGATCATGCTTCGATATCCACTGGCACAAATTATAATCAAGTCTTTAGAAGTATCAAATTCCTCTGACCAAATATTAATTTCATCCAAGGGATAATTTATGGAGTCTTTAAGATGCCCCTTTTCAAATTCAGAGTGGCTTCGTATATCAATAATGCTAAATTCTTCTAAGTTGAAATCCTTTTCGAGTTGGGTAGCTGTAATTCGCTGGGCGTGTTCAATAGGTTTGCCAGCATTTTTCCATGCATCAAAACCTCCATCCAAATATCCCAGTACATTATCAAATCCTACTCGACTAAGTCTAATAATGGCCTCTCTTTCTGTTCCAGGTTTAGAAATGAGAATTATTGCTTGTTTAATGTCAACAATTATAGCGCCCGCCCAAGGAGCGAATTCTCCGCTTAATCCAATATTTAGTGAACCAGGAACGAATCCACTGTAAAACTCATTCGCCCTTCTGGTGTCAAGGATTAAAGCATTAGACTCTAATAACGATCTTTCAAATTGTTCAACGCTTAATGCTTTTAAAGAAGAATCAATTACTGTATTTAAATTTTGATAACCATGTTTGTTAAGCGCGACATTCAAGGCAAAATAACCACGTGGAAGTGAAAGACCATTTAATACTTCTGCAATAAATTCATCCCTTGTCATATTTTGACGAAGGGCGTAATTGCTCCTGAGTTGTTCGCCTAAAGTAGATACGGTTTCTCTACTTATATTTTTTCCACAGGCACTTCCAGCGCCATGTGCTGGATAAATAATGGTGCTTTCTGGCAATGACATTACTTTATTTCTCAAGGAATCAAATAACATTCCGGCTAATTCTTCTTTGGTTAATAAAGCAGAGTCTTGAGCCAGATCAGGCCTTCCAACATCTCCAATAAATAGTGTATCGCCAGTAAACAATGCTTTTTCTTTACCAGTTTCGTCTAGAAGTAATAAAACAGAGCTTTCTAATGTGTGTCCCGGAGTATGGAGTAATTTAATTTTACAATTTCCAAAACTAAAAACTTGCTCATCCTTCGCAATTATGCTTTCAAAATCTGTATGGGCATTTGGGCCAAAGACAATAGGGGCTCCGGTTATTTGCGATAACTCAAGATGACCAGATACAAAATCTGCATGAAAATGTGTTTCAAAAATATACTTTAGATTTACCTTGTCGCGTTGTAATCGCTCTAAATAGGGATCAGGTTCGCGAATTGGATCAATAATAATCGCATCGTCACCACAGATAAGGTAATAAGATCCCTGTGACAGACAACCGGTATAAATTTGCTCTATTTGCAATTTATGCATAAATACGAGACAAACAAATCGAAACATGTTATGTTTATAATAAATTGTTATCAATTTTAATTTTAGAATGATGAATATTCAAATCCTTTGGATACTTTCAAGTTACCTTTTCCTTCAATGCAACAATCAGGTTAAAACTGCAGAACCAGTAGAAATACCCTTATCCGGATTGACCGATACAGCCAAATTTGAAGTTTCCGTGCAGGATTCAACTTGGACTGAAAAAGTTATTAAGTCCGATGATGAATGGAAGAGATTATTGACTCCGGAACAGTATTACATAACGAGGCAGCAAGGAACAGAAAGACCTTTTTCAAGTCCCTTATATGATAATCATGAACATGGGATTTACTACTGTGTATGCTGTGGGAACCCACTATTCAGTTCTAAACACAAATTCGAATCTGGAACCGGATGGCCGAGTTTTTATACCCATTATTCTGGAAAAAGTGTACAGGTAGGAGAGGATAATTCACTTGGAATGATGCGGGATGAATTGACCTGCCAGCGATGTGAAGCGCATTTAGGACATGTATTTAATGATGGCCCAAAACCAACGGGATTGCGCTATTGCATTGATGGATTTGCACTAAAATTTGAGCCGACTCCGGAGCAAGAACAACAGTCCAAATGGCCAACGGCGACCTTTGCAGGCGGGTGCTTCTGGTGTGAAGAATTAGTATTTGAAAATATAAAAGGAGTTATGAATGTAGAATCGGGATATTCTGGCGGCGATTCAGAAAACCCAACTTATGAAGAAGTCAGTATGGGTATGACCAATCACGCAGAGTCCTTTCAGTTTGAATACGATCCAGCTATAATTAGCTACACAGATCTGTTGAAAATATATGTCGCTTCGATTGATCCAACGCAGGTTAATGGTCAAGGTCCTGATCATGGAAAACAATATCGTTCTATAATATTTTATCGGAACGAAAAAGAGAAGTCATTAGCTGAAGGTTATATTAATGAATTAAATAGTTCTGGCCGATTCTTCAAGCCACTTGCTATTGAAATTAAACCATTCAAAAAATTCTGGCCTGCAGAAAAGTACCATCAAGACTATATTCAAAGAAATCCGGAAAATCCATATGTTCGTAATGAGTCTATACCAAGAATGGAGCGAACAAAGGCTAAAGTAAAAGAATATTTCAAAAAGTAAATTTAAAAATAAAATCTATTCTTCAGGGATTAAATGTTTATTTATATTTAAAGCATATAAAGGCGAAGATTGATAATTTTTTGAATTTCGGATTATTAGTTTTCCTTCATTCTTTATTAAGTTATAATTAATCTGGTCGGTCTGATATAAGATTTCCAAAGTCGACTTATAACTAATTTTAAGATGAGCACCTTTATTAATCCTCAGCGTTCTGATTAACACTTTTTCGTCTTCAATCTTTGGAAACGAAATTGATTTCATTTCGTTTGCATTGATAATTACATTAGAGAACTCATTGGGTACTTTATTTCGACTCCAATTTGCAGCACAAGACCAATCATTCGGTCGAGCAGGATGTCCACCAATCCATACGTTTTCTATTTGAGAATAACTGAACTGTTGGGTAACTAAGATGGTCATAAACAAAATGATTCCTTTCATAAATTTTTTTATACCTATTAATTTATTTAAAGTTCATATGTTATCAGCAAGCTTAATTTAAATTGCTACTTAGTCTAAAAATAAAAAAAGCAGATCATGAGATCTGCTTTCTATAAAATTATTAAATTTAGTTTTTTTAAAAACGATAGCCAAGTCCCAATTTACCAGTCACATCAATATTAGCTCCTGGAACATCACTTAGATCTATTGAGTCATTATCAGAAGAATAATCATTAACAAAAGTACGACCAAGCCCTAATCCGAGTTCAAAAACAACTTTTCTGCGAGTAACCCATTTATAACCGGTATAAAGTCCTACAGCAAATCGATTATGTGTAATCTTACCTTCTTCTGTACCATTGTCATAAGTACCGCTACGAGTTGAATATCTTACATAGGGACCAATATTCCAGCGTGTACAATTTTCATCTGGATTAAAATAATATTTCCCGATTAGACGAAAACCTATTCCGTTATTCTTAACATCTACTTCACCGATATCGTATCTGCCGAAGTCGAATCCTAAAGAACCCTCGATTCCAAAATCGCTAATTATACAATATTCTCCATTTACATCCAGATTACTAAATAAAATGGAAACCGGGTTGATGCTCAAATCAAATTGAGCAAAACTCATTTTGCTCATAAAAAAGAGCACACTAAATAATAAAAATTTTTTCATAATGATTAATTTGAATTTTGCCTCAAACATAAAACAAATTAATTAATCTCCATTAGTCATTACATAATTTGTTATTTTTTAAGAAATTTTTGTGTAAATTTTAAATTGTTTACTTTAATATATAAAATGTAAAAAGAAGAAGGAAGTGCCGACAGGTCAATAATATGGGTTTTCAAATTATTCATTCTAAGACAAGATCTTCCTGTAATGTCATAGCAAATAATTTCATTCGGCTCATTTAAAAAATAAATATAATTATCCTGAATTAAAAATGGGGGAGAACTTTCCAGCAAATTGGTTCCAGTTAAATTTTTTACCTTGAATTCTATTTCATCCTTCAATAGTCCATTTATAATGTACCTAACTTTGCAATGCTCGCATACTTCAAGTGTTTTTGTATCCACATTAGTCCAATAATAATTATGCCAATCATCTTGTGTTATTATGTTAGTAACCTCCCAAACTTTTATCCCTTGATCGTTGAACCATTGGGTTTTAATAATGTCATTTTTTCTTAAGCCATATTGAAGATTCCAATAACTGGTATAATAATCTTTAGTAAAATCAATTTCTTTAACTGAATATTGATGAAACTTTAAAGTATCCAGACTTAATTGTCCCGCTCTGATTCCACTTTTCCAAATGTGATAACTGGAATCGTAGGGCAATTGATTTTTCCAAAATGTGTATTCGCTTCCACAATTACCTGCAAAAGGATCAATAGAATACTGGTTATTCCAGTTTATTTCAAAGTGCAAATGGGCATCTTCGGAATTACCGCTACTACCAACATCAGCAATGTATTGTCCCCGATAAACCTTATCTCCAGATTTAACTTTTATTGAATTCTTTTTTAGCTGTGTGTACCAGGTAAAATATTTTCCAGGATGTTGAATACAAATGTAGTTGCCAAATCCTTTTTGCAGATTATATTGAGTTTCTTTATCAAACAATCCATCTTGAAAACTAAGCACAACTCCGGAATCAACAGCTAAAACTTTAACTCCTGAATCCATCTGTTCAAATCCGGATATATAAAAGTCCGTTCCCTTACTTCCATTATATGTTTTATTCCCACAGTTGTAATCTTTTTTGGTTATAATTGAATCATATAGATAATTTACAACAATAAAATCATCATCAACGGTACCTTCAATAGGCGATTCAAAAGGATGTAGAAATTGGGCTTCTAATGCACCGACATCACCAACGAATTCATATGATCGAGGAATACCTTTCGATGGGTGAACGTATTGAAATAATGGTTTTAAATTTAAATATTGTTTTTCCAAAGCTATAGCTGAATTAATAGCTGGAGATTGTTCGGTTAGGGAAAAATCAAAGAATGTTTTATTCGTAAATTTGAAATAATCAATGGAAGAATTTTTAATATTGGATAATTCTGTCATGGAGACTGGTGTGCCTTTTAATAAGGTTCCTGGTCCCGCAAAAATGTTATTCACCGAGAAATAAAGATTGATCTGATTCTGAACCTGGAGAAAAGTACCATTGGTTTTATTATTAATTATCGTGTTATGGCTGAGATAAATATTATTTGGAGTAGGATTGTTCAATCCTTCCAGTCCATAGGAAATAATAGCACTGTTTTGTGAGTTAAGTCCCTGTTCAATAATATTTCCAATGATGTACGCAGTACCGGCATTTGGTAAATCTATTTCATAAGAACCATCTCCATTTTCTTCGGTTAATCGATTATATAAAATGTAGGTATTATGTGCACGGGATTTTAGAAGATGACCTACGATTGCATCATGGGAATAATTGAATTGAAACGTTAACGAGCGTACATGATTAATGTAAAGATTATGGGACAAACCATCACCAAAACCATTAAATGCAAATTCGGAATACTCGATGATGACGTTACTGTTAATATTATCACCAGCTAGGATTCCATCTTCATTATGGTGAAAGTAACAATTGCGAATAACCAGATGTGTTCCTTCCAACCGGATTCCAGCACCATTTTTATCGGGTACTCTGCATTCCGAAAATTCTATATTTTCTATAATTGTAGAATCTCCCTGAACGACCCAAATGGCTTTTTGGCCTGCGGATTTGCCTCCTGATTTTAAATGAGCTCTGCCTCCTACACCGCGTATTAAGAGATGATTAGCCTTCCAAAAACAAACATCCTGAGAATAAACTTCTGCATCAATCATAACAGTATCACCATGGGCGACCAAATTACTGACTTTAGAAGGCGCTGTATAGGTTTTTGTGGATCCTACATACCAGGTTTTACAATAAAGTGGGGTGCATGTTAGGTTAATAATAAAAATTAATATAATGGAAGATCGCATAATTAGTGCTTTTGGCGAAGATACCAAAGTGTAATCAAGCTTAAATTATTTTTTAGCTTGGTTTTTTAATTTTATCTACTTTTAAGCCCTGATATTAAAAATAATACGATTAACCGACGATGCAGGATTAATCAGAACATCCGGATTATTATTTTATATATGTTAAATTGAATTTTTAAATTAATTACTTTTATATCCATGAAAAAGCAGACAATTTTTTTATTTCTATCTTTTGTGTATAGTGTTAATATTTTTTGCCAAAAACCAGAAAAGAATCCAGAAATCAACAGTGAATTATTCGGCGCACTTAAATTCAGAAGCATAGGCCCGGCAGTAACTTCCGGAAGAGTAGCAGATTTTGCAGTGAACCCTGGTAATCATAGTGAGTATTATGTTGCAGCCGCTTCGGGCGGGGTTTGGAAAACAACTAATAGGGGAACTACCTTTTCACCGATTTTTGATCAGCAGGGATCCTATTCAATTGGATGCGTTACCATTGATCCAAATAATACCAATACAATTTGGGTTGGTTCTGGAGAGAATAACAATCAGCGATCAGTAGCTTATGGCGATGGCGTTTATAAAAGTGAAGATGGAGGAAAAACATGGAAAAATAAGGGATTAAAAAATTCCGAACACATCGGAAAAATTGTAGTCGATCCTACAAATTCTAACATCATATATGTTGCTGCTTATGGTCCGGTTTGGAAAGAAGGTGGTGATCGCGGATTATATAAATCCATTGATGGTGGTGAAACATGGAATCTTATAAAATCAGTCAGTGCTTATACGGGATGCAATGAAGTCATGTTGGATCCACGAGATTCAAGAGTTGTTTATGCTGCTTTTCATCAGAGAATGCGAAAAGTGTTTACTTATATAGGTGGTGGACCAGAAACTGCTTTATTCAAAAGTATGGATGGTGGGAATACATGGACAAAATTAACAGGCGGCTTACCGGACGGAGATCTCGGAAGAATTGGCATTGCTATTAGTCCTGTTAATCCAAATATTGTTTTTGCGATAGTGGAAGCGAGAGAAAATGGAGGTATTTATCGTAGTACTGATCGAGGAATAAATTGGGAAAAAAGGTCTGGATTTCAAACATCTGGAAATTATTATCAGGAGATTTTTTGTGATCCAATCAATGTAGATCGCATCTTCATTACGGATACTTATTTTAAATACAGCAATGATGGCGGAAAAACGGTAGCTAATCTTGGAGAAATTAATAAGCACGTAGACAATCATGCGATATGGATTGATCCCAACGATAACAATCATCTATTGGTGGGTTGTGATGGTGGAATTTATGAGACGTATGATTTTGCCAAATCCTGGAATTTCAAAGCAAATCTTCCGATTACTCAGTTTTACAAGGTAACAACAGATAATGCATTTCCATTTTATCATGTACATGGTGGAACCCAAGACAATATGAGTCTCGGTGGTCCAAGTAGAAACACTTCTGGAAATGGTGTATCCAATGATGATTGGTATGTAACTTCAACAGGTGATGGTTTCGAATCTCAGGTTGATCAATCGAATCCAGACATTATATATGCACAAAGTCAATATGGTGGGTTAATTCGATTTGACAGAAAAAACGGTGAGATGCTATTTATTAAGCCGGTAGAAGGTGAAAACGATGCTGCGCTTCGTTGGAATTGGGATTCGCCATTATTGATTAGCCAATTTGATAATAAACGATTGTATTTCGGATCGAATAAGTTATTCAGAACAGACGATCAAGGGAATTCATGGAAAGTAATTAGCCCGGATCTGAGCAGACAAATTGATCGCAACAAGATTGAAGTAATGGGAAAAATTTGGTCTGTAGACGCCGTGGCAAAAAATACAAGTACAGATATCTACGGTCAGACTACGACAATTGCAGAATCCAAGTTTGATCAAAATATGCTCTGGGTAGGAACGGATGATGGATTGATTCAATTAACTTTGGACGGAGGAAAATCCTGGAATTCAATAGATAATATTCCAGGCATTCCTAAGCAGTCTTATGTGCATCAAATCATTGCTTCACTTCATGATAAAAATACAGCTTTTGCATGTTTTAATCACCATCGTTATGGAGATTTCAAACCTTATCTAGTAAAAACAACCGATGCAGGAAAATCATGGAAAATCATTTCTTCGAATCTACCGGAAAGAGGAAGTGTATATAGTATAGCCGAAGATCATCTCGATAAAAATCTATTGTTTGTAGGAACAGAATTTGGCTTATACTTTAGCAATAATGGAGGTGAAAGCTGGCATCAGTTAAAATCTGGATTACCAACTGTCGCCGTTCGGGATATTGAGATACAACGCAGAGAAAATGATTTGGTACTGGCTACTTTTGGAAGAGGATTTTATATTTTGGATGATTATTCTTTATTGCGTAATATTAAGAAAGAAGACCTTCAAAAAGAAGCTGTGCTTTATCCTGTTAAAGATAGTTGGATGTATATACCCTCTCTTCGCCAAGGTCTTAGAGGAAAAGCTCATATGGGAAGCAGCTATTATCTTGCCACAAACCCTGAACCTGTCGCAACAATTTATTACTTTGTAAAAGATGAATTAAAAAAATTAAAAACGATAAGAAAAGAAAATGAAAAAGCTAAATATGAAAAAAAGGAATCGGTTTATTATCCATCTTTGGATAGTTTGAGATTAGAGGACAATCAACCAGATCCATATTATCTTTTCACCATAAAAGATTCCAATGGAAAAATTGTAAGACATCTTAAAGCACCTCCTTCCAAAGGTTTACAAAAAATTACTTGGGATATGAGAGGCCCGATTTCAGATCCAGTAACCAGCAGAGTTAGTCCACAAGAGGATCAACTATTTAATTCAGAGCAGCAAGGACATTTATTAATGCCTGGAAAATATACGGTTAATATGTTCAAAGTTATGGATGGAATTGTTACTCCAATGGGAAATACTCAAACTATTAATACTAAATTACTTAACCAAGGTGCAATCCTTGCAGCTGATTTTAAAGACAATATTGAATTTTATCAAAAAGTTGATAGAATGAGTAAAGTAGTTTCTGCTGCGAATGACATCGCTGAACAATTGAAAAATAGGATCAACAATATTAATCTAGCAGTAATAGATATGAATACTGCTTCTGGATCATATATCGAAAGAACTAATAAATTGCGAATTAAGTTGCTCGACAATAATATTTTATTGTTAGGAAATCCAAGTATAGCTTCAAGAGAATTTGAAACAAAGTCTTCGATTAACGATAGAATCGGATCAATTCAGGGAGCATTGTATAATTGTACCAGCGGTATTCCAAAGTTTTATAAAGATTCCTATGATATAGCATCCAAACAACTTGGATCTGTACTATCAGTTCTTAAATCAATTGATTCCGAATTATTGCTAATAGAAAAAGAATTAGAAATGAATAATGCACCTTATACTCCTGGTCGTTGGCCTGAATGGAAATGATTTTTTATTATTAAAGAATAGGTTGAATGAATTCGATTCGGTTTTTAATTTTCCTTTTGGCCTTTGTTACTTTGCAGGTAACTAAAAGTCAAAATCTAATTTCTAATCCAGGATTTGAGAAGTGTGATTTATGTGGTCGATTTGGAAATTCAGGGGTAGAATTTTCATATTTGAATGGGGCCAATACCCCTCCCGATTGGTTTGGTGCCACCGAAGGGTCTTCAGACATTCGCGAAACCAATCCACATACAGGTAAAAGACATGGAGGATTTTATAGCTTTGGTAAATTCGAATACCTTGGCAATGTACTTTTAAAGCCATTGGAACCAGAAGCAGAATATGAGTTTAGCTTTTGGTTATCAACAGATCCAAAAAACTCTTACTCACTAGACGAAATTGGAGTTTATTTTCAAAAGGGCCTGCCTAGGTATTCTGTGAAATCAAATCTTGGAGCATTGGTAACTCCGCAATGGACCACACCAGACGGAGAATTTATACCCATTAACAACTACAAAAAATTTTCTTTTACATACAAAGCCTGTGGAGGTGAAGATCATATTATAATTGGAAGATTTAAAGATTTTGGTAAAAATGATACAATGAGGACTGGCAATGGTGATCCGAATGTTGTTTATCCTTATACCTTAGTAGATGATGTAGAATTGATAAAGATAAAAGATGGACCCGATCTTTTGCCTTCAACCATCGCTCTTTGTCCTGGTGAGGAAATCAAAGTTTCAGTACCCAATTCATATTCTGAAATTATTTGGAGCAATGGATCTAAACTAAATACGACCATCATAACTTATTCCGACAAAGTAGTATATGTCCAAGTAAGAAATAACCCCAATTGTAGTTTTATTACGGATAGTGTTATAGTTACCAGACGACCAAATACTTTTGATTCGGTTGATTTGATTAGCAACAAAAGGATCTGCCTAAATTCTTTAAATGAATTAGATGCTTCGAATTTCAATTATCAAAATTATCTCTGGAATACTGGTGATACCACCGCTAAGATATCGATTTCTACTTCTGGAACATATATTGTAATGGCATCCAAAGATTGTCACGAAGCAAGGGACACTATAATAGTGGTAGATCGCGAACTTGTTCAGGAGGATTTATTACCTGATACTTTGTGTTTTTATAATGCCAATAAGCTTAATGCTCAGCATAGTTTATTCAATCATTACCATTGGTCAACCGGGGACACAACTTCCGTAATAAATATTAATCGTCCTGGTATTTATACGGTTGAAGCTACTAATGAATGTAAGTATACCATAGATTCGATTCACGTTATTACTTCAGATGGTTATAATTCTTTGTTTCAATTTCCTAATGTGATTACTGCAAACGCAATGGAAAACAACAAATTTGTATTAATCCCTGGTGGTAATCTTGCTCAAAAGATTGAATCTTATCATCTGAATATATACAATAGATGGGGTAAATCAGTTTTTGAAACTAGGGACTATAAGGATGAATGGATACCATCATTAGAATACCCTTCCGATACTTATACTTTTTACCTTGTCTGGAAAGTGGATGGTTGTTCATCAGATTATAAAGGAAGCTTCACAATATTAAAATAGTGTTTCAAAGAATAAAGCATTTTGTTCTTGGATTTGTATTTAGTCTTTGTAGCATTGATGCACAATTCGTAAGTATTCATGATCAACAATTTGTTTGTAATGATCTTCCCTTTACACCTTTAGTAATAAATTATGCTGTTAATATAAGACATCAAGACGATCGATTCTGGATAAGTAGAAGCATGTCGTATTTTACAGAATCCTCTACCATAAATTGTAAAGACTCTATTGAGTGTTATAACTGGATGAACGAAGACTTCAAATTAATTAGAAGTTGGGGATTTAATTGTTTGCGAATTGTCGATTTTGAATTCGGAATTAAAGATGAAGAAATAAATAAAAATCAGACCGGAACCGTAGATATTTCATATTACTACGGACCTTTGAAAGCACATCCATTTGTTGAACCATTTGAAGATCATTTTAAATTATTCGATAAGATTATTGAACTAGCTCATAAAAATGATCTTAAAATAATTTTTCTTACAGGGGGAAAAAAGGTGGATGAATTTCCTTATAGAATGCAATATGCCAACTATCTGAACTATCTCGCAAAACGTTATCGCAATGAAAGTACGATTATGGCTTTTGATCTTCTGAATGAACCTTCCTACTTCCATAAAAATCATTCAAAAGAAGAGATTCAGGTCATTATGAAAAATTGGCTGGGGATAATTCGTAGCAATGCACCGAATATTATGACTACCATTGGACTGAGCGATGTTTTTACAACATATGATTGGGACCCTGAACTTATGGAGGTAGATTTTTTATCTTTTCATTTATATCCTGACGATAATGGAAAGATGGATAATTATTTTAACCAAGTATATTGGATTTCAAAAATTTCCAAAAAACCATGGATTATTGGCGAGACTGGATTTTCTGCAAGCTTTAATAAAACCAATAAAAAGAATCATGGTCAAATTAATACGCAAACTGAATACTTTAAAAAAAGTATTGAATTTTGTTTGGATTGCGGAGGTTTGGGTTATTCATGGTGGCAATTTCACGATGTTAATTGGAGTCCTGATTTTGGAGTTTTAGACAGCCTTAATCAGATTAAACCGATCGCTAATGAAATAAAAAAATATAATTCTTACAAACCGTTAAAAGTGAGATGCAACCCAGGATTATATTATTATGGTATACAGGAAAGAGTTAAGAATACCATTCAGGGAAAGGTAATCGATCAAGAATCAAAACCCGTCCCTAATGCTATAATTTCTGCTAAGTCTTTAAATGGCAAAAGATCTTATACTTTTTCAAAACCCAATGGTTCTTTTATTATCGATAATAATTCTTTAATAACTTCGATATTTGTTACCGCGCCTGGCTATAAGGTAAAAAAGAAAAGTGCATTCTCAAGTGGTAAAAATATAAAACTTAAGAAAGTTAAAATTTCGGATGAAGAAATATTAAAAATACAAGATAAGGAAGACTTTAAGTTTTGTCAATGGCAAACTAAAAAAGAATTAGAACAATGTTTGACCAATTGCAGAGCTGAAAAAGAATGTTTAGAGAATTGCAAAAAAATCAATCAAATTAAGGAGAGTGAATGCAAAAAAATTAACATTCAATATAAAGAATAATTAATCAAAGCTATATTCTATGAATTAATACTTGAATGGATCTACAAATAAATCTTTGTGTAAATAAGAGGTATCGGTTAAAGTCTGAAAAAAAGCAATTAAGGCAGCACGTTCATATTCTGTTAAATGAAATACTTGTAAGCGTCCATCTTTCGATGGATGATCTTTACCATCACCTTTACATGGTCCGCTTTCAATTTTTCTTCCGCCACGCTCATAATTTTTAATTACCTGAATAAGACTTTCTTCACTTCCATCATGATAATAAGGAGCAGTTAGAGCAATATTTCTGAGGGTGGGTATTCTAAAAACGCCATTGTTATCTTGATCGCCGTCTTCTTCTTGTAAGCCGGGATCATGAGGCGGATAAGATTGATTGCAATTGTATAATCCAATATTTGCAAATTCTGGTCCTCGATCCGGTTCAAAAAAATCTGCACCACCGTGACAAGCATTACATTCTATAGAATCGGCATGAAATATTTTAAATCCCAGCCATTCAAAGTCAGTTAATAAACTGCTATCACCATTTTTCTTAAACAGATCAAATCGAGAATTCCTGCTTTGCAACTGCAACTCATAGGTTGTAATGGCTTCTATTATTTGAGGGAAAGTTATTTGATTTATACTTGCTTGGAAAACTTCCCTATATAATTTTTTATAAACTGCATCTTTTATAAACCTGGATAATATTTCTTTTTCGTGTCCTGATATATCCATTTCTGTAGGATGCTGACCAAACATTGGACGTTCGATTTGTACCTTTAAGGAGGTAATTTTTGAATTCGCCCAATTAAAGCTTGTCCTGTTATTAATGTTTAATATGGTTGGCGTATTTCTTCTTAGGTTTTCAGCTTTATTATTAATCGCTACTTCATAACCATCCGTAAAGGCTAAATTGGGGTTATGACAAGTTGAGCAAGACAAACCTTGATCATAGGAAAGCCTTTTATCAAAAAAGAAATATCGTCCAAGTTCTATGAGCGCCTCAGAATTAGTTTTGTTATTTTTATTGTTCGTTGGTAGAGTGTTGCTTTTACACAAAGTCAACCAAAGCAAAGAATTCAAAAGAATGATATAGATAATGAATATTCGCATTGAGTTGCTATGAATTAAGTTTAATAATTAGATATCTTAATTTTCTTTTGATTAATGCTGAATTCAATAACAAGCTTGATTAAAAATTGTTAAAATTAGCAACGCTATGTTGGACAAATTAGAAAGATTTAATAGATTGAAATCGCCGCATTTAATGTACAATTGAAATTAATAAAATTCTGCAAATTGAAAAATTATTAACTTCTGACTCTCCAAATGATCTTACCTTCGTTGTTAATTTGGAATTCAATTTATGAAGGGAATAATCTTAGCTGGTGGACAAGGAACTAGACTGTTTCCGTTGACCTTAGCCATGAGTAAGCAACTGATGCCAATTTATGATAAACCGATGATTTATTATCCCCTTTCTACACTTATGCTGGCTGGTATAAAGGATATTTTATTAATTTCTACTCCTCGAGATCTTCCAATGTTTCAAGCTTTGCTGGGTGATGGATCACAGATTGGAATTTCATTACAATACAAAGAACAACAGGTACCCAATGGATTGGCTCAGGCATTTGTGTTGGGCAAAGAGTTTATAGGTGATGATAAAGTATGCTTAATTCTGGGTGATAATATTTTTTATGGGCATAAACTTCCCGAATTGCTAAGAGAATCCACAGACCCTCATGGAGGTATCGTATTCGCCTATCCAGTGGCAGATCCTGAACGATATGGTGTCGTCGAATTCGATACTCAGCTCAATGCGCTGAGTATTGAAGAGAAGCCAAAAGAGCCAAAATCTAATTATGCTGTCCCTGGCATATATTTTTACGATAATTCTGTAGTTAGCATAGCCGAAAACCTAAAACCCTCTGCTCGCGGTGAATTTGAAATTACTGATGTTAATGTGGAATATCTCCGTAGAAAGAGTCTCAAAGTTGGAGTACTTGGAAGGGGGGTTGCCTGGCTTGATACTGGAACTCATGAATCATTAATGCAAGCCTCACTATTTATTCAGGTTATAGAACAAAGACAAGGATTAAAAATCGGTTGCATAGAAGAAGTGGCCTACTTGATGAATTTTATTAACCGGGACGAACTTAAAAGAGAAGCGTCAAAGTTAGCTAAGAGTGATTATGGCGCATATCTTAACAAATTATTGCAAATGGGTGTTTAGAATACCAATTGAAAGTGGAAAACAATTTTCAATAAAAAGCGTTTTTTAGCATCATTAATAAATATTTGTCTTATGTATCCAATTGATTTAGTAAGACCAATGGCACAGGAACTTAATGCCGTTGGATTTGAAAGCCTTACAACTACCGATGAAGTAATTACCAGTTTGAATCAAAAACAAGGAACAACCCTTTTGGTGGTGAATTCGGTCTGTGGCTGTGCAGCAGCAAATGCTCGACCTGGTGTAAGAATAGCCTTACAGAATTCAAAAAAACCTCAAAATCTGGTAACCGTATTCGCTGGCGTAGATAAAGAAGCCACATCCAAAGCTCGTGAGTTTTTGTTGCCATATCCTCCTTCTTCACCATCGATTGCCTTATTTAAGGATGGAAGGCTTGTGCATATGATTGAGCGTCATCAAATTGAAGGTCGGTCTGCTCAAATGATTGCCGATAATCTGGCCAATGCATTCAATACTTATTGTAATTAATGCTATGAAAAAAATTAATATATTTTTTAGTATAGTTATTTTTTTCTTATGTAATCAATTGTTTGGACAAACTGTAACAGACTCTGGGCTAATTTTTAAAAAAATTTATACCAATAAAGAATGGAAAAAAGAGTCAAAAGATGTCAATCTATTTAATAAATTAATTAAGAAATTTGAAAAATCTATCTCTTCTGATAATAATGACTTGAAAAACTCTATGTTGACAGAGTTAAAAGACCAGATGAAGATAGAATATGATCAATTAAATGATCGTATAACCAAGCGGGCTAAAACAACATCATGGCCTAAAAAACAAAAAGATACATTAGCGCAGGATGACCTTCCAAAAGCCTACAATCCTACAATTCCTGGGCAATTGGAAAGAGTTGATAAAAATAAAATCATAGAAGGCAGATCCGAAACAGAAATACTTCTAATGTATAGCAGAATTCTAAATAAGGAAAACAGAATAATTCGTCAATTAAGTATGATGGATGAAGTTACGGAATCTACCCCTCAGAGTTCCATGGACGAAATATTGAAGAATGCCATGGAATTCAAATCGATTATGAAAGAAGAAGTTCAATTAATGGCGAAAGAAAAGGGTAAAAAGAAATCATAAAAAACCTTTATCAATTTCTTAGAATCAAAATAATTATTCCATAGTTTTAGTTCATGGATTTAAAATTGTAATTAAAATTATATTGCTAATTGTTCTCTCACAAAGGCAATATAATCTGTTGCAGGTATGCTGGTTAGTCCAATTTGACGCATCAATGTTACTAACTGTCCCCTATGATAAGTACCATGATTAAAAATATGCAAAAGCATATCGGCAATTTTGGATTCAAATTCCTGCTGATTTCTAATGTACTTGAATTTTTGTTCCAGCGATTCTTCAGATGATGCCTCGATATAATTTCTCCAGCGATTGGAAACCAATCTGGATTCTTCCAGAAGTTCTGTAAAATTACTATGGTAATCGTCAGCCCAGGGATATGGAGAAGAGTCGCTATGCAACCTCATCCACCAAATAGATTCCGCATCAAACATGTGTTTGACTGTTAGACGAATGGACGGGAAACTACTGTTTAATTCCATTCTGACTTGATCTTCAGTCAGCCCAATTAAAGCATTGAAGATCCTGTTGTTAGCCCAAACATTATAGTTGGCGTATTTTAAAAATATTGATTTTACCATTTTATATAGAGTTAGCGATTAACTAAATTCAATTCATTGATTGATCTATAATTAACTTAATAATTGCCATTTGGTTCATGCTAGAATCATCCTGATATAGTCCGCAGAACAAAGTTATTTTTAACGATTAGAAGTAGATTAATACAAAAATCATAAGGGGACTAAGCGGACTTTTAATTCACATCAATTATCCTATCTTTGTAATGAAAACAGTATTAGATGATTCGTAATAGCTTATTAAACAGTACCATTGTTTTTCTGACTTTACTTTTTATAAGTACAGTTCATTGTAAGGTTGAAGAAAAAAGCAAAGAATTTGTTCTTCGCATAAGAATACAGGACGAACCGGATTGTCTTCATCCGGTTGTCTCCGAATCTGGTCTGGCAACTCCCATTGAAGTTTTAATCATGCCACCATTATTTGAATATCATCCAACAGATTTAAAATTTTCTCCAATATTAGTTAAAGAAATGGTTGAGCCAAAGCTACTAAATGATTCTACCATTACATATACTTATTCCCTTCAGGAAAATGCAGTATGGGATGATGGATCTCCACTGACATCGAAAGACATAATATATACCATTAAGTCATCACTTAACCCCTGTTTAAGAAATAAAACCTATTCGGGTTTTTTTAAAAAAATTCGTGATGTTATACCAGATTCACTGGATCCAAAGAAAATAGTTTTTCATATTGCTAGGAATTATATGCAGGCTCAGGAAATGAGTGGCAATTATTGCATTTATCCTGAACATATTTATGACTCCTCTTACGTCTTAAGAAATATTCCTTTAAATAAGCTTTTAAACGCAAAAGATTCAACGGAATATACCAGTGGAGAGTGGAATGTCTTAAAAAATTACGCTGCAGAATATCAGAGTAAAAACTATTGTCGGGACAAAATAGTCGGGACAGGACCTTATCGCCTGGTGGCCTGGGAGAGTGGAAGGAGAATTATTCTGGAGAAAAAGAAAAATTGGTGGGGGGATTCATTATCCAAGGTATATCCATTATTAACAGCAAATCCTGATCGAATCGAGTATATTATACTTCCGGATGAAGCAACATCAATCTTAGAATTGAAAAAAGGTAATGTTGATATTGTTAGTGATCTAAGTCCTAATGTTTTTGTTGAATTGCAAAAAACGGAAAAGGATCACTTGCAATTTGCAATGCCTATGTTGATGCAATACAATTATATTGAAATTAACCATCGAAATCCTATTTTACAAAATCTAAATGTAAGAAAAGCTTTAGCACATTTGATCGATGTTGATCAATTTATCAAGAATGAATACGATAATCTGGCTATAAGAGTCAACAGTCCGGTACATCCCAATTTAACTTATTACAATAAAAATTTACATTCTTTCGATTATCAACCTACTAAGGCATTGGATCTGCTAAAAAACGATGGTTGGACGGACTCTGATAATAATGGTATTTTAGATAAGAACATCGATGGCAAAAGGACAGAGTTAAGTTTAAAATTTTATGTACTAAATAAAGAAGCTTCCAAAAAACTTGGCTTAATACTTCAGGAAGAAGCAAGAAAAATTGGAATGCGGATTGAACTAGTACCAAAAGAAGCCTCCACCATTATGAAGGATCTGAAAGAACTTAATTTTGATCTGGTGTTATTATCACAGCGGCACTCTCCATCGCTTTGGGATCCGTATCAGAATTACAGTTCGACCAATGTTCAAGCTGGAAGTTTTAACAAATCAGGATATAGCAATGTAAGATCGGATAGCTTGATATGGGCGATTCGAAATGCCGGTGATACAGAAACGCGTAATCGATTTTACCTGGAATTTCAACAATTAATTCATGACGATGTATCGCAAATATTTCTTTTTACACCCAATGAACGCATATGCTATAGTAATCAAATAAAATTTGATGCAAGTTCAAGACGACCCGGATATTATGAAGGTATGATTTCTAGAAAATAATGAATGTAATATATTTTTTCAAAAGATTATTAACCATTCTCCTAATGACCTTAGCAGTGGCGTTGACCGGGCATTGGATGATTAGTAATATTCCAGGGTCTTATGAAGATTTTGTAAAAAGTGAAAACCCGGAAGATGCTAGTAATTACTCAGATCTGCAAAAAACTAATCAGCTTTTTTATTTTAGTTTTTTACCTCAATTTTCTAATGAAGAAAAATTAAAACCGGAAGAATTATCCTGGTATCAATTATTGCCTCATTGCAAATGGAACGGAACGACTAATGTTTTTCATCAATGGTTGACAAAGTCTTCCTATTCGTTAAGAGATTCTCGCTTGGTAAGGGAAAAAGTCTGGGAAGCCATTCAATGGACTTTAATCGTTCAGCTGCCTGCATTGGTTTTAATTTTTATCGTTGGAGTTTTATTGGCTGAATGGTCTATTAGAACCCAGAATAAAAAAATGAATTCATTTGTCAGTAAAATACTCACAATATTTCATTCCTTACCATTGTTTTGGTTATCCAGTTTGTTGCTAGTTGTTTTTTCAAGTCAAGGGTTTTTACCAATTCTTCCTTCGACAATGATTTCTGCAGATTCCAATGTGCCAATTTCATACTGGTTTTCTAATATACATTTTATTATTCTTCCGGTGGTATCAATTACCTTACCATCGATAGCGGTAGTTTATAATTTATATCGCAATAGTCTGTACGAAAATAAGCAAAAGCCACTTTGGGGTCGCGCAATCGGCTCAGGAATGTCACATCAGGAAGTATATAAAAATGAACTTAGACCTCTGGCCGTTATTCCTTTGTTAGGATGGATGGCCTCGGCCGTGCCTGTACTCATTAGCGGATCAATAATTATAGAGAATATTTTCAGTATTCCTGGAACAGGGAGGCTGTTATTTCAATCGATCGGTTATCGTGACTGGCCAGTAGTACACGGTTTAATAATGGTAGCATCCATTTTAACTATGTTAGGTATATTACTGGCAGATTGGGTTCAACGATTAATTGATCCCAAAACAAAAGATTAACTGTAAGTATTAAAAATTTATACTTCCAATTTCTTTTCTTCTTCTCCTTCTGGTTTTTCATCTGAAACATGCTGACCATTGAATGGAATGGGTTCTGCATGTTTATCTTTATGATACGGAGATGGCCCTATCAATCGCTCAACATCTGATTTAAGCAATAATTCTTTTTTAAGTAACTCCTTAGCTAAAATGTCGAGTTCCCCTTTTTTACTTTGAAGTAGTTCCTGTGCCCTGTTATATTGAACATCGATAAGCTGTCGAACCTCTTCATCCATCATCTTGGCAGTTTCTTCGCTGAATGGTCGATTGAAGTTCTCCTGTGCCATACCATAGAAAGAAACATTTCCAACGTTTTTATTCATACCAAAGGTTGAAACCATACTGTAGGCAATTTTAGTAACCTGATCCAGATCCGATTGTGCACCAGTTGATATTTTATCAAACATAATTTTCTCAGAAGCGCGACCTCCCATGGTCATGCAAATTCTATCTAACAAAGCTTCTGTCCTGGTAATGTATTCCTCTTTTGGTAAATATTGGGCATAACCTAAGGTTCCTATTCCTCTTGGTACTATAGTCACTTTTACCAAAGGTGAAGCATGCGGTAAATACCATCCACAGATGGCATGCCCTGCTTCATGGTAGGCAATAATTTCTTTTTCTTCAGGAGATATAATTTTATTCTTCTTTTCAAGACCACCGATTACACGATCCAGTGCATAATTGAAATCATCAATATCAATTTCAGTTTTATTACGACGAGCAGCAACCAAAGCAGCTTCATTACAGACATTAGCAATGTCAGCACCGGCAAAGCCAGGTGTCATTTCAGCCAATTCCTTAGGGGTTACTTTAGGGGATAGTTTTAGTTTCTTTAGGTGAACCTTAAAAATCTGTTCTCTTCCTACCAGATCTGGTGGATCAATGGAAATCTGACGATCAAAACGTCCAGGACGAAGTAAGGCATTGTCCAATATATCAGGTCTGTTCGTGGCTGCCATAAGAATAACTCCTTTGTCACTAGAGAAACCATCCATTTCGACCAACAATTGATTTAAAGTATTCTCTCTTTCGTCGTTTCCACCTTGAACTAGACTTTTACCTCTGGCTCTTCCTACTGCATCTATCTCATCAATAAATACTATACATGGAGCTTTCTCACGGGCCTGACGAAATAAATCTCTTACCCTGGATGCACCAACTCCAACAAACATTTCTACAAAGTCTGAGCCCGATATAGTAAAGAATGGCACTGCTGCCTCACCGGCAACAGCCTTGGCCAACAGAGTCTTTCCAGTTCCAGGAGGGCCAACTAAAAGCACCCCTTTAGGAATTTTACCCCCTAAGGCCGTATACTTTTTTGGATTTTTAAGAAAATCTACAACTTCCATAACTTCCTCTTTGGCTTCTTCAAGCCCGGCAACATCGGCAAATGTGATATGAGAGTTTTGATCCTTCTCGAAAAGCATTGCTTTAGACTTTCCGATATTGAAAATTTGAGCGCCAGGACCGGCTCCACCTCCTCCCATTTTCCGCATGATATACATCCAAATTACAATGATGAATACTAATGGAAGCACAAAGGTTAATATCGGAGATAGCCAATTCGGTTTTTCAATATAGATAAGGTCAACTTTATTGGGAAGTCGCTCATTCATCTTATCTACTTTATTGGCAAAATTTTCTATCGGACCAATATTAAAAGTATAAGCAGGACGTTGGGAAAATCCTGAACGAGCGGCATTTTTATGTTCTTCCTTATTGAAGGATTCTTCTTTGATATAAACGTTGGCAATTTTATTATTGGTAATTTCAACTTTTTGAACATCACCCGCAGCAACCATCGATTCAAACTTATTAAAAGTCAAATCTTCCTGGTCGGGATTAATGGCCATGAATAGGTTTATTCCAATAAATGTCAAAAACAAAATTCCGTAGATCCAGTAGGAATTAAATCCACTGCCTCCGCCACTTGGCGGATTTGGTTTGCCTGGTTTATTATTACTATTATTATTTTCAGGAGATTCCATGAATAATTTTTCTTTTTATATTAATGAGTACAATAACGTACAATTCGAAGAAAGGTTGGATTGGAATTTCAGAGGTTTTGATATTCTGTTATTTTACCATCACTCCAAAGGTTTTCCAGATCATAGTACCAACGTGTTTGTTTGTCAAAAACATGTACCACAACATCAAAAAAATCTACCAAAACCCATTTAGCACCTAATTGACCTTCAATATGATTCGCTCGGCTGTCTGATTCAGTCTTCACTCTTCTGGCTACATTATTGGCTATCGATTTTATCTGAGTCGAACTTTCACCTTCACAGATGATAAAATATTTAGCAGGGGCATCAGGGATTTTCCGCATATCAATTTTTACAATATTTTTCCCTTTAATGTCCTGTATGCTGTCAATGATAAGTTCTATCAGGGTTTCTTCTTTACCAGGGACTTCCCTAGATTTGACGGATGATTTAGGCAATATTTGAACTAAATTTTAGGTAAGTTAATTAATAATGTACAAATTAAGGTAATTTTTTGGAATTAAATATATTAAAATTTCCTCATAAACACTTGGTAGAAGTCGAATCAACCAATGCATTTTTAATAGATTATATAGCAAAAATCACTCCGGTCGATGGTTTTTGCGTTTTTTCAGACTTTCAGACAGCAGGAAAGGGACAATATGGCAGAACATGGGATAGCGAAAGAAGCAAAAATATACTTGCCAGCTTCGTATTCAATACCACATGGCTTAAGGAAAAGGAAATTTTCTTTCTACATCAAATAAGCTCACTGGCAGTTCAATCAATAGTAAAAAAATATCTCCCTTTCCAGTCGGTTAAAATTAAATGGCCAAACGATATATTGGTCAATACAAAAAAAATTGCAGGGATATTAATCCAAAATGTATTCAGAGGTCAACAACTAATTTGGAGTATCATAGGAATTGGTTTAAACGTAAATCAAAACAAATTTGGAAGTGATTTAAATGCGACTTCGTTAATCTTAGAATCTGAAAAAAATTATGATCTAAATGAAATATTAACAGAGCTACATAAAGAATTGATGACTTTTTTTGAAGTGAAAAAGAAAAATCATGATTTTGATCTTTTAGATGATTATAATCAGGAATTGTTCGGATTAAATGAATCATTGAATTTTCAAAAAGTGGATGGAGAATTATTTATCGGGCGTCTTTTAGCAGTCGATGAGCTTGGTCAGATTAAAATTGAAATAGATAATCAATTATTAACTTACAATTGGTCTGAAGTAAGACTAATTAGACATTAGAGGATCAAGCGATTATTTTATATTTTTGCGGAGTCAATTAAAATTTATGATAAAAACACTACAGTTAATTTTTGTACTCATATTGTTTTTTCAATGTAAGGAAAAACAAAAGTCTGATATGCCGTTCAATTCGGATGCCAACACAAAATTTGGCACCTTGTACGAAGCCAATGTAGATCAAAGTATAATTTATTGGAGTGGGTCTTCAGCAACAGGTTCGCATAATGGGACACTCAAATTGAAAAATGCGAAATTAGAAATTGATGAAAGCGGTCAACTCAAAGGTGGTACATTTATTATCGATATGATGAGTATCTCAGACCTGGATATTGAAAATCCGGAAGACAAAAAGGATCTTGAAAATCATCTGAAAAACGGTGATTTTTTTGCCGTGGATACATTTCCGGAAGCCGACTTTGTTATTCGATCGGTTAGAACAAATACAGATAGTTTAAGTAACTCAATGGTTACCGGTGATCTGACTATAAGGGGAGTTGTACATTCAATAGACATCCCGGCAACAGTTATTAGTTCGGGTGGTACTGCTTTAATCACTGTTCCGGAATTTAGTATTGATCGTACTTTATGGAATATTAACTATCACTCTTCTAAGATTACCGACTTGATAAAAGATGAACTGATAAGCGATAAGATTGGAATCAGCATGAAAATTTTAGCGGTTAAAAAGTAAGATGTAAATGAGACTATTGTAATTGGGCAAAGTATTTATTACATAATTCCTAGTCCTGATATTCAGTTTTAAAGAATTAATTTCTAACTGGATAAATTTCTTCAACAACATCGAGGACAGTTCGAAAAGCAACAAATTGACCTTGGTAGCGATCGATATGTTCTTTTTGCAAAGCAGGTGCATGATGAATCATATATTGATTGAGAACATCATGAGAAAAGCAATCGTATTGAATGGCGAAGGTTTCTCCATCCGATTCTTGAAGATTCAAGTGTGAAATTCTGGATTTAATAAATGCTCCTGAAGCTAACACTTTTGGAATATGATGATTTCTCATCCACTGCAACCATTCTTCCGCAACTTCCTTATTTATCTTTACTGTAACATTATAAATTATCATACACAAAAATACTCTAATCCAGCTTAGCTAAATTAATATTTTTCTTAATTGCCCTAAAAGTAAAATTGTGAACATTAATATTCTAAGATTTAATCTTAAAATATAGAAAATGGATAGAGGGATTTTATTTTTTAAGAACCCAATTTCAAATACAGTTACACTTGCAAAATTATAGTGTAAAAATGATATTATTAATTCAGTATTTGACCTGATTTATGGTATGAAAAACACGGAATAAAATATTAAATAGAATAATTTCTTTATCTCATTCAAATATTAAATATCTGGAGAATAAAAGAATAAAAATAAACCAGGCTAAAATCACAATCCGTATAATATATTTGTTTCGGATCTTCCAGTAATGAAGCAGCGAATTTCTAATTACCATGGCCAATGGCCAACCCAGAGGAATTAAAATTGATATCAGAATGGCGATGGGCCACATTTTATCTCCCATCATTTTTTGTTCAGGAATCAAACTAAATAATCCAAACAGGCTTAATAATGCACCTCCGGGCAATCCAAGAAGAGGAATTAGGCTGATGAATGCCGCAATTGCTGCATACACACTCCATTTAATCATTTGCAAAGCAGGTTGATCCGAGGTTGCTTTTCTCAATTCCTTAAAGCTCAGTCTGATTCTTTGAGTTTCCGGAAGATTTTCGTTTTCCTTTTTAAATTGCAAGTATCCAAGGATTGGAAACGAGATGTATAATACGCAAATAATCAAGAGGAAGTAGGCCATAATGATGAAGTTTGTTATAAATAAAATTCAATGTGAATTTCTAATATTTTACAGAATTAATCAACTTTCTAATAAAGTCAATTTTATTTAGGTCTGATTGCTTTGGGTACTTTGTTTTCACAAAAGGGCAATGGGTGAATAACAATTACTTAGGAGCATCTACGGCATCAATAATTGGTTTTTTTGTCTCATTATATATTATTGTATAAAATGAATACTTATCCCGGGACGGTTATAAGAATTGATTCTCTTTAATGCGTATAAAGGTGAATTAAGGAGCAGGAATTCAGTTAAGATTAAATTTACAAGAAGTGAGGTAAATAAGATCTAAAATAATAGTGCTTTAATCTTTGCTACAATCTTTATAGAATTGATTTAATAAGATTCAATGTTGAAATTTAATTGCAATGGTATAATTTATAGTAAATATTAGCTTATAGGACCTCAATTGCCATAAGCCTGCTTTTTCCATCTTTCAAGCTTAGGTATTCCTTTTGTAAACCAACCTGCAATGAATCCAGGAAATCCCATTTGTTTGAGTTTTTCTTTGACTAGAGCTTGCATTTTTTCGGCCGTGTCGATTTCCGGTTTTAAAAACTGGCCATGTTCATAGCATTTTGAGCAATACATGACGTTTTTACTACCGTCAACATTTGTTCCTCCTCCTTTGAGATCCTTATTTAAGGGCATTCCACAACTTTGACAATTTTTATAGTTCATATATTAAAAAATTATTTTGTGCTGATGAATAGATAGATAATAATTCACAAATTTATTAGGTTTCAAAATAAGTGCGGGAGATTTTAGCATAATTAAGTTTAATTATCCTTTGGTCTATGCGAATCGGTAGATTTCTAAATATATTTGGAAAAATATGCCTTTTTTTGGCATTAGTAATCAATTAGATTTAGATGTATCTAAAGGCCAGAATAAGGATATTTTATTATTCGGCTATTTGGGGACGATAAATTGAATTAAATATCAATTTCCAAAACACAAAGAGGTATACTATCATGACTGTAACGAAAGTAAATTCTATGTGGAATAAATTATGCATCTTACTTAACCAATAAATTATGTACTCATTAATTTCAAGTTTCTCGAGATTTAATGCTTGACTTCTGAAGTTAGTCAAAATTACAGTAGTTTGCAATATAATCATTAGTAAGGTTAATATTATAGCATAAATATTAGCCATTAGTGAAAATTTAAAAATAGAGGAATGGGCAATAATTAATGAGAGTAAAATCGTAATGGGTAAAAGTACAAAATTCCACATGGAAAACTTGAAACTTTGAATTTGCAAATTTGGTTTACTGCCTTCAGTTTGTTTGGCATTCTGAATCTGCATTTTAAGTATTTTTTCATTGATCATGATAATTCGCGAATCATAATCAGGGTTGTAATCTAGATTATTAATCGAAAGCTTACTGCCTTCAAAAGAAATATCCGTATTTCCCCTTTTCATTGGCAAAACTTTCACTAAGGTATTATCATAGAAATGATTTATGGCCATATTGGCAGTAGAATGAACCAATTCAAGGGAAAATTTTTTAATATTCTCTTGTTGAAAACCTAAGTAGAAAGTAAGGTAACAAAAGAAAAAAATTCCGATAAATTGGATGATTTCTTTATAACCAAAATACAATTTCAAGTTCTGATATTTTTCAGCCAGTAAATAAAATATAATAAGGAAAGGAGTATAAAATAAGCCTGCCAGAATTGAATATGAAAGAAGTCAAACCAAAACCTGGAGTGGTGTCCTATGATAAATAAACTAATTAATCGAATAATATTTGAACTAGCAATAATAAGGAAACCTAAACTCAAACCTTTTATTTTATATCTCCATTCACCATAGGGACAAGTAGTAATCATTAGACCTAAAAATACAATAGGCATTAAAGCATCACATCCATTCGCAATGGTCATAGAAAAACCCATTCCAGATAATTGATAATCTTGAACCTCTACAGGATATCCAAGTAACGGTAGAATTTTACTGCAAAGAATCGCATACATCGAAGATACAGGTTTTAAAATTTGGTTGGTATAAATGTCGGATAGTGTAAACCAATAGTAAACTACTATCGAAACAATAAATACCAACCAATATTTATAAAGCCTGTTATTAAAAATTGAAATGCTGAGCATTTATAGGATGAACTTAAATTTTAGATCGTAAACTGATTTTTATAATTCCTGAAGTAATGAATAAATGTAGAAAGGATTAAGCTAAATAGTACGCAACCCATCACATCAAATTCCATCATGGAATAACTAAAGAACCGAATGGATAATTGTAAGATCAAAAGAGTGATGGCTACCGTTAATGCAAAGCTTAGTATAAATTGTCTAACATTTACTTTAAGACAAGAAATGATTCCCAAGTAGTCAAATTCAAAGGTTGAGCTTGTTTGTGATCCCTGGATGGAGAAGGCAAGTTGTCTTTGAAGTACATAGACACTGGATACACCCATCAGAATAAGAACAAATAAGATCAATCCCCATTGCCCTAAACTTGGTGTCTGTAAATTAGCACATGTAATTCGACCATTGGGGTTTGAGGTAGAAATAGTAAATCGATACGAACAATTTAACATTGGAGTTAAATTACTTGAAGCAACTAAAGTAAACTCAGCATTTGCAGGAACATTAAAACTAAAAGGTTGCGAAATTGATGAGCCGACATCTCCTAGAAAATTACTTGAAGGACATACCGGTGGTGTAAAATCGCCTAAAACGGCAAACATATGAACATTGCTTCCACATCCATCAGTATTTAGAAGTACTGTTACGCAGCTAGGACTACCAGACATATTCATCATTTTGTACTTGTGAAATTCAAAATTGGGAGAACCAAAAGTACCTGGGCAAGATTTAGAAGGAACACATTCAGATTGAATCGCATCTCTAAAAATTCTGTTGGAAAAACTTGTTTTTTCGAAAGTTCCAGGCCAGTTGCTCGGTGCATTTCCATTGCTACTGGTATATTCAAAGCCTGCTAAATTGTTGCAATTTTGAGATAATAAAATATTGAATTGTAGAAGAGCAAGAATATAAATAAGAAGTTGAATTGATTTTTTCATTTTAATGGATTTTGAATTAAAGATTATTTTCCGTAGGTATAGACCATCTCTAACGAATGATTAATAGCGCTTAGATTAGGAATGTTATCCATTACTTTCGAACAACGAATAATCATGCTTCCTGTCTTTTTATTTAAATCAAACTGAAAATCAATGAATTTAGCATTGATATACTTTTGTAGGAAAACTTGTGCTTGTGCAGCCGTTTGAATGAAGCTTAGATGCTTCATATCAAAGGTGTAGCTTGAAGATTCAGGAAGAACCTGATTTACCTTGAGGAGACCTGCTGCATCAAGATTTGCAGTAAATCCGGACTGTGCTTTAGTTGCCAAACTGAAAGACAAAAAGAGGCAAACTAAAATTAAATGGTTAAAAATGAGTTTGTTATACATATAATTAATTTAATTTAAATAATAACGTTATAATTGAGCAACAAATATATTAAATTATTTTATATATAGATAAATATCGTATATATATTTTATTGAATCTGTATTTTAAAATGAATATTTTTGGGATTATAGAGCTTTTCTAGTGGGGATAGACTTTCCAAGTACTATTTAACAGGGAAAGCATAATGGTTTTAAGCTATATAATTCCAAATGAAAGCATGAAATTGAAAAAATGAAACACTAGTACCTCTGTATTGGACAAATTGAAATTAAATGCTGTAATGGCAATAAAAAAATCCCTTTGCTCATTCGAACAAAAGGATTTAGTTGAGGTCGAGAGCGGATTCGAACCGCTGTACAAGGTTTTGCAGACCTCTGCCTAGCCACTCGGCCACCCGACCTAAAAAGGAGGGCAAATATAATATCTTTAGTTTAATTGAAGATAATCTTCCTTCAACCATTCATATAGTACTGTATATCAGCGTATTATATAATAAATTATGAATCCTAAGACAATTATATGAACCAAGACCATGCCACTTGCAATTTAGAACTGTACCGCGTAGATTTGTAGTGGAGATCGTTAATGCATTTCCTTTATCCGGATTTAAAATGAGTAAGTTATTAATCGTGCTTTTGCTAAGTTCAAATCTTATTTTTGGAAAAGATGATCGATTTGAACTTAGAGCGAAATTAGACAAAGAATTCCCTGGTATAAAAATCAGTGAACGCAATGTGCCATCAGGATATTCATTTGCCTGGGAATTACAGATTCAACAATGGTTGGATCATCATCACCATGAGAAAGGCACATTCTATCAAACCGTTTATCTATATCACAAAGGTTTTAAAAATACCAACGTTTTAGTAACAGAAGGATATCAGATAGAGGATAGGATTTATGAACCTACAATGATTCTGGATGCCAATCAGTTTTCTGTGGAGTTTAGATTTTGTGGCGGTTCACAACCTGAATCCATCGATTGGAAATTGCTCAATCACGATCAGGCCTTAAATGATTTGCATTGGATAAAAACAAAACTCGCCAAAATTTATAAAAAAAATTGGCTAGCGACTGGAATAAGTAAAGGTGGAACAACATCTGCACTGTATTCCTTATCTTATCCAAAAGACATAAAGGCAACGGTGGCCTATGTGGCACCTTTTGTACTAGCACAAGAAGATCCAAGGACTATCAGACATTATCGAACTGAGGTAAGCACCCCTGAATGTCGTGCAGCAGTTAAAGAATTTCAAAGAGATATACTAAGGAATCGCAAGGAATTGATTCCGATGATTGAAGCTCTTGCCATACGTGATCAAACAAGTTTTCCAATAACTGCTGAAAGGGTTTTAGAATATGCCGCTTTGGAGTTTCCTTTTTCATTTTGGCAATGGGGATTTGATTGTTCAAAATTGCCGGACCATGAACCGAACAGCGAAGAGATTTATGATCTTGTAGAGGAGATCGTTGATTTTAATTATTATGATCTTCGGTCGGTTAAGCAGTTTGAACCAGCTTTTTACCAATTCATGACAGAGTATGGATATTATGGTTTTGACACCTTAGGATTAAGTGATTTGTTGATTTATGAAAAAAATCCATCTAACTTAACCTTTTGTCCATCTGGAGTTGAGATTAAATATAATCCAAGTTACATGATTAAAATGACAAAACTGGCCAACGAAAAGGGTAAGAACATTATTTATATTTATGGTGAACGAGATACCTGGACTTCCTGCGCAGTCAATCCTTCTTCAAAAACGAATTGTAAAAAATTCATTAAAGAAAATGCAGGTCATAGAGTAAAAATTAGAAATTTCTCTCCAGAAATTAAACAGGAAATTTATACCATTCTTGGTCGTTGGACAAAAACAAAACCAAAACCATTACCTTACTAAAGAAATTCTACTACAGATAATTGCTTGATCCTTCGAATCCATGTATTTTTGCGCATGGAATTAAAAGACGGAATTTATCAGATTCAAGGAATCAATATCCTTGATCTTGTTGAAGAGTATGGAACACCATTGTATATCTACGATGCGGCGATTATTAAAAGGCAATTGGATAGATTAACCAATGCCTTTAAAGTAAAGCATCTTGGAATTCATTATGCTTGCAAAGCACTGAACAATGTAAATATTTTAAAACTTATTAACCAATGGGGTGGAGGTCTGGATACGGTTTCTGTGCAAGAGATCTGGACAGGCTTAAAAGCTGGATTTTCTCCAGATAAAATTTTATACACACCAAATTGTGTTGGTACGGATGAAATTGAAATGGCCATAAAGCTCGGCGTCCAAATCAATATTGATCATATTGAAACCTTGGAATACATCGGACAACATCATCCTGATGTGAAGTTATGCATCCGGATAAACCCACATGTTATGGCCGGAGGAAATGAAAAAATCAGTGTTGGTCACATCGATTCCAAATTTGGAATTTCCATTTATCAAATGCCATTAGTGGAGCGATTGGTAAAAGCTTTGAATTTAAAAATCAATGGCATTCACATGCATACGGGTTCAGATATTTTAGATCCTGGAGTTTTTACATTCGCAGCAGATATATTATTTGATATTGCAAAAAAATTCAAAGACCTTGAATTTATTGATTTTGGAAGTGGACTAAAAGTACCTTACAAGGAAGATGATGTTTATACGAATGTTGAAGAATTGGGAGAAATCCTGTCTAAGAAATTCAATGACTTCTGTCATGATTATGGAAGAGATCTTGAACTTTATTTTGAGCCCGGAAAATTCTTAGTTTCGGAATGCGGATTCTTTGTAGTAAAAACAAATGTTATTAAACAAACTCCTTCTACTGTTTTTGCTGGAGTTGATTCCGGAATGAATCATCTCATTAGACCCATGTTCTATGGTTCGTATCACCATATCTTCAATGTTTCAAACCCTAATGGAAAGCCAAGGGTATACAATATTGTAGGATACATTTGTGAGACGGATACTTTTGCTAATAATCGTGTAGTTAACGAAATACATCCAGGAGATATCTTATGTTTCAAAAATGCTGGTGCATATTGCTTTAGTATGTCAAGTAACTACAATTCTAGATTCAGACCATGTGAAGTGTTAATTCATGAGGGTAAACATTATCTGATTCGACAAAGAGAAAATTTGGATGATCTGCTTAAGAATCAAGTTTTGGTAGAGATCTAAGAAAAATTGTCTTTTTCTAAATTACTAAAAAGTTGGTTTGCCAAACCAGTTTATGTCTTTTAGAATCTCTGTAAATTCTGTAAGTATCATGCCAGTCGCTCCCCAGATCCACCGATCAGCTATTTGTAATCCAGGCACTTTCAGATTCGATGCATAGCTAGTATTAATGATCCTGGATTTAAAAATTTGTTCGTCCAACAATGAATTTAAAGAGCAGGGTATAATTTCAAAAATTTCTTCTTCTTGCCGGACAAAATCAATTGGGCCGGAGTACCAGCCAACAAATGGATGTACGACATTTTGACTCACCGGAATAAACAAAGGGGTTAAGGCACCAACAATCTGAATTTGGCTTGATTTTAAACCGATTTCCTCTTCAGTTTCTCGAAGTGCTGTAAACGCCAAATTAGAATCTCCTTCTTCCATACGGCCACCAGGTAAAGCAATTTGGCCTTTATGTGGATCATGTTCCGAACTTGGATTTCTTTGAATTAATGGAAAGATTATATCTCCTTGTTCGTTGGGCATTAAAGTAATTAAAACGGCAGCCACTTTATGATCCGGACCAGGTTCTTCATTAAGTCTTCCAGGAAAAGGTGCGAGCTTTAAATGCGCATTCATGCCTGGAAGTTTTTCAAGCAATTTTAATCCAAGTGTTTCTTTAAATTCATGATGACTCATCTAATAATTTGAAAGATTTTGATGAATGACATGTACCGCTTTTGTAAAATTAAATATTGGCCCTGTTATGTTAAAATTGAACTGGGCTATTTGTTGCTAATTTTAAGGTACTCCTCAAGCGCCATAGTCATGGATGGAGTTTCTGGGGTTGGAGCCTGAATGTCCAGAATGAGATTAGCATCGAGCACCGCCTTAGCGGTTGCATTGCCAAACGCAGCGATTCTGGTAGCACCCTGAACAAAATCTGGAAAATTATCAAATAATGACTTTACATCTAATTGACTGAAGAAAACCAGAATATCGTATTTAATATCCTTAAGATCTGAAAGGTCAGCACTTACCGTACGGTACATGGGCGCCTCTACAAATTTGACTTTTGTGGTCTTTAAGAAATCAGAGGCCTCATTATTACCGGTATCTGAACAAGGCAGAAGGAATTGACCCAGATCTTTATGTTTATTGAAATAGTTAGCAATATCACTGAGTTTCTTATTTCCAAAGAAAACTTTCCTTTTACGGTAAAGAATAAATTTTTGAAGATAGTTCGCAATATTTTCGGTGGTGCAGAAGTATTTTACATTCTCTGAAATTCTGGCACGCATCTCCTCAGCCATGCGAAAAAAATTATCTATGGCATTTTTACTTGTAAACACGACAAAAGGAAATTCTTCCATTCTAATTCTTTGACGCCGGAACTCCTTTTCAGTAAAACCATCAACTTGGATGAATGACCTCCAATCTACCTGAATTTTGTATTTATTCTCTATATCAAAGTAAGGTGACCTTTCTGGCTTAGGTTGGGAGATGAGAATAGAAGATACCTTGGTGTATCTGGATCTGTTCGCTTGGCTTGATTTTGTCGTTTTCGTCGGCACTATCGGTCGTTATACCCAGCCTTGTCTTTGTAAATACATAAAAAGAAAGACCAAGGGTGCAATTTCGAAGGTGCAAAGGTATAATAAAAAATGGAAAATTGACCTAAACCATAGGTTTGAGCTGGCAAGAATTTCTTTCGTCTGCCTTAAAATATAGGCTAGGGAGAAAAAAATTATTCCGACGGTTATTAGTTTTTGAGCCCAATTCTCCCTGGAAAAGGCTATAATAAAATCTATTGGAATGAATATTATAGACATCATTGAGCCAAAACAGACGATATTGAAGAGATAATGGTCCACTTCCTTACCTATATTAAAAATACTGGCAAGGAGTTTTAGGCTTATATGTCTGATCAGATAAACACTCATAACCATTAATAGAATTATTCCTAATACCATGACATGATAAATCTGGTAATAGTACACTAAGCCTAAAAAAAGAAAAATCCCAATTCCGGCGAAGTATAGACCATATAGGAGTGGAAATACTAATCTATTTTCTTCCTTGTTTTCTCTATAAAGGGTATTGAAAAGATTAAGATTAAAACTAGTTTTATATAATTTTGAAACTAGTGCCCGGTTAAGGTTAACCGCAATGGCTAATAAAAAAATTAAAAATAATAAAACCCAGAATAGCAAATTTCTGGTCTCATTGTAATTTCCTTCTTGGTTTATGTAGTGATCTACTACCCTTACATGCCAGGGCTTAACTTGGACTTCGTCAAAATTTTCCGGGTTCTCTATGGGGGCTTTTAACTCAAAAGGATTTAACCATGCATTTACTATTGAATCTTTTTGGTTTTGCTCATCCTTTGTTTTTGACTCAATCTCAAAAGGATTCTTAACCTGAGCAGAAAGGCAAGGTAAATTTAGTAAAATAAATACCCATAAAAAGGATGAAGGCCGCATTCTATGGGCATACAAACTTAAATCCAATGCCATGAATATTGTCAATCTTTATGGACGGATCTTCCCCAAGATATTTGCGGAGACGTGAAATAAATACATCCAGACTTCTACCCATGAAATAATCATCTTCACCCCACAAGCTCTCCAGAATAGCGGATCGTTTAATAACCTTATTTTTATTTTTGATCAAGTAGTCAAGAAGTTCAGATTCCCTTTGAGTAAGTATTCTTACGTCATTATCTTTAGTAAGCTGGTATTCAAGTGGAAGGTATTTATACAGGCCAACCTGAATCTCAATATCTTGAGTTGGAGCTTCAAAAACCCTACTTCTTCTAAGAAAAATCTCAATCTTTAATATTAGTTCTTCTATGCTAAAGGGTTTGGTTAAGTAATCATCCCCTCCTAGACGAAGACCATGGATGCGGTCCTCTTTCATAGATTTGGCCGTTAGAAAAAGAATAGGAATTTGTTGGTCTTTTTTGCGGACGGCTTCTGCCAAAGCAAATCCGTCCATCTCCGGAAGCATAACGTCAAATATGCAAAGGTCAAACTTCTCATTCTTGAATGCTTCATAAGCCTGAGTGCCTGTAATGCAATGATGAACTTCATATCCCTGAAGTTCTAAATGATCCTTAGTTATGAAACTTAGTGTTTCGTCGTCTTCCGCGTATAGTAATCTTGCCCGTTTCATGAGTTTATAGTTTTACAATAAAGCGTAATGGTTGTACCTTGGTTATAAATACTCTGCAAGTTAATGCCAATTTCGTGTGCATCGCAAATTCTTTTAACATAATATAATCCTATACCGAAACCCTTTACATTATGGAGATTTCCAGTAGGAACTCTATAAAATTTTTGAAACAGCTTTAGCTGATCCTCTTCCTTTATCCCAATTCCTTTATCTACTATAATGATCTCCAGGGTTTGAGCCGAATTTTTTGTAAAAATAGCGACTTCTGGAACATCCTTACTATACTTGACAGCATTATCCACCAAATTTGAGATAACATTCTGAATATGAAAGCGATCAGCAAATACATGAGTCTTTTCCGCATCCAAGTGCAGCTCCATGCTTCCTCCGCGGTCTCCTAATCTAAAAGCATATTGAGTACATATCTGCTTTATGATTTCATGCATATCAACATCTTCTAACTTTAATGCGAATGATGAAGATTCCATTTTGGCAATTTGCAATACCTGTTCGACCAGATTGTTAAGTCTCGTATTCTGGTCTTGGATGATCTTTGTGTATTGAGTTAGTCTTTTATCTTCTTCGATTAACGGATGATGAGCCAACACATCGGCAGAAAGTTTTATCGAACTTATTGGTGTTTTGAATTCATGAGTTATGTTATTGACAAAATCTCTCATTAACTCAGAATACCTTTTTTGTCTTAATATAATAAAAATGGCCGAAGTAAATATTCCGCAAGCCAATAAAAGTAATATGGATGAAACAGTAATGGTTTTCATCTCATACAAGATATAGGTATTTCGGTCTGGAAATTTTAAAATAAAATAACAGGGTTCCTCGCTTGGTTTAACTCTCTTTTTTCCTTTGACTGTTTTTTTGGAAGTATTATTAACTGATCCAGGACTGAACATTAATTCATTGGTAGCTTCATCATAAACCCCGTATTCAAATTCAAGATTCAATGCTTGTTTTTCTAATTCCGCAACTAGTATTGGATACAACTGATCTTGTCGAATGGGGTTGTTTACATTAACTCTATATTGATTTGAAGCTTCTTGGACAATAACTCCTCTTTCAGGCAACGTTCCTTTATTGGCTTTGGCTATTTCTGCCGCAGTATTTCTTAAGGCAATACTTACCGACCTGTGAAATTCAATTTCTTCCTTATCAAAATTCTTGATAACATAATACCCCTGCATTATAAAAATACCAACAATGGTTAATGCGGCAAGTACTACTACAAGTCTTATTTTATAAGAAGACAAGGTATTGGAATTATATTATTTAATTACCACGCAACGATTCAAGACAACATCTATCAACTTTCCGGAGCAAATGCCTTTTATCGTAATTTCATCTCCTTTCTTTAAGTTTTCACTGACCGGTTTCGAACTACTATCGAGTTCGCATTGAATAGAACCCATTTCACCTTCAGTGGATAACATTATAATTAAACCTCCACTTTCATTGGTAAGGATAGAATCGATAACGCCATGGACAGAAATTGCTTTTTCCTGATATTTAGCCATCGCAGCTTCTTCGTTTTGGTCAAAGGCGAGATAAAGTTCTTTAGCTGATAAATCATCAATAGCTTTTAGATCCGTAACTTTTTCCGGAGGCTTGTTGTACATATAATATCCGTAGACTAAAGCGGCAACACATATTAATAAAAAGAAAAAAATTCTCTTATTCATAGAAAAATTAAAATTTTTGTAAAAGTAATTAAAGGAAACAACACTTTGAAATAAATGAAATCAAAGGGAAGATTTGGTATCTTGAATGAGATTTATGAGTTCCTGGTGAAGATTGATGTTACTGGCAAGAACATTTTTAGAAAACAATGGATTAGGACTGCCATCCATTTCAGTTACCATTCCACCCGCTTCCTCAACCAATAAAATTCCTGCAGCCACGTCCCAGGAGTTAATCGATGCTTCATAATAGGCATCAAATCGACCACAGGCTGTGTAGGCTAAATCTATGGCAGCTGAGCCAAGACGACGCACTCCCCTTGAAGTATTCAAAATAGTATTTAAAATGCCCGAGAGTTCAGCCATATTTTTTACTTGATATGGAAATCCTGTTGCAATTACAGCATCCTTTATTGACTTCACTGGACTAACTTTAATTGGAACACCATTCAGGTAAGCACCTCCTGCTTTAACTGCATGAAAAAGCTCATTTTGCTTTATGTGGTATATAGTTCCTAGTTTTAGTGTGCTATTATGAAGTAGCCCTATGCTAATACAAAATATAGGAATTCCCTTAAGAAAATTTGTTGTCCCATCTAAAGGATCAATAATCCAGGTATATTCTGCGGAATGTGATGCTTCTACAGTATTTTCTTCAGTTATAAAACCTGAAGCAGGAATCAATTTTGTAAGCTGAGCTACAAGTTTTTTCTCCGATTCAATGTCTACATAAGAAACCAGACTATGAATGTCTTTTTCCAATATATCATCATCTGAGATTCGACCTAATTGAGAAGAAATAAAATGCCCAACCTCATAACAGATTTCAGTTACATTGGCAGAGAGTAAGTTTAATTGGTCTTGGGATTTAATCGGCAAACTTTATTATTGTAAAAATTTTAAATAAAGTCTTGTGGCTTATAATTCAGAACCAGCTTCGCCTTTGATAATCATTCTAAATCCATTTCCATGAATGTTACTTATTTCAATAGTAGGATCATCTGAAAGGTATTTTCTGATCTTTGTAATAAATACATCCATGCTTCTAGCGGTAAAATAATTATCCTCTCCCCAGATTTTATTCAAAGCTTCAGAACGAGGAAGTACTTTGTTGCGATGTTGGCAAAACATCTTCAAAAGCATAGCTTCTTTTGGACTCAGTTTAGTTTTTTCTTTGATTTCATCTTTATCTTTCTGATACAAGACTCTAAGAGGAAAGTTAAAAACAAAAATTCCCAAATTATATTCATCAGGTTCATCCTCCTGACTTTCCTGATTTCTTTTAGACCTTTTTAGTATGGCCTGAATCCGGTAGAGCAGTTCTTCAGAATTAAACGGTTTTGTTACATAATCATCAGCTCCTATTCTAAATCCCTCTACAATATCCTCCTTAAGTGTTTTGGCCGTCAAAAAGATAATCGGAATATCGGAGTTCTTTGATCGTATGTCTTTGGCCAAAGTGAAGCCATCTTTTCTAGGCATCATCACATCCAAAACGCATAATTGATAATCCCCCCTTCGGAACTTTTCAAACCCATCAATGCCATCGCTGGCTAAGTCAACATCAAAGTTGTGCATTTCCAGATAGGACTTAAGGACATCACCAAAATTGCGATCGTCCTCGACGAGTAATATTTTTGTGTTGTTAGATTCGGTCATAGGCCTTGTTTTATTTTCTAAAACGTTAAAATCAATAAAAAATACTTTAAAACCCTACAAATAATTGTTAATTGGGTAAGAAAACAGTAAAAACACTCCCTTTGTTGAGTTCTGACTCCACAGAAATGGATCCTTTATGCGCTAAAACCATCGCTTTTACATAACTTAAACCCAATCCAAACCCTTTGACATTATGGATATTGCCTGTTGGTACCCTATAAAATTTCTCAAAAATCATTTTTTGATTCTCTTTACTCATTCCAATCCCTTTATCCTTTACCACTATGTTTATTCCGCCGGGAACATCTTTAGTAGAAATATTGATCTGTGGATGATCCGCTGAGTATTTATTAGCATTATCCAAAAGATTATAAATAATATTGGTCAAATGGGTTTGATCAGCCAATACAATAGGTTTAGTGGCATGTAATTCTTTGTAAATATTTCCATTTCGTTGACTAACCTGCAAGTCGATATTGCTAACAGCATTCTGTATGATTTCATGAATGTCAACATTTTTAAGATTAAGTTGAAAATCATGTTTATCTAATAAGGCCATTTGAAGCACCTTTTCAACTTGGCTCAACATTCTTTTATTCTCTTCTTTGATGATGCCAACAAAGCGTTGAATTTTATCTGGATCTGCTATTATTTTAGGACTTAAAATTGAATCTGATGCTAGTGAAATGGTAGCTATTGGGGTTTTGAATTCATGAGTCATATTATTGACAAAATCGTTCTTAATCTCCGATAATTTTTTCTGACGAAATACCACAGATATAACATAATAAAAACATCCCAGTATTAATCCTGTAAGCAAAAGAGATAAAATAATGAGCGGTAAAACGGAACCAAACAGCCATTTAATTTTACTTGGAAATGCAACTTTGAGATAACCGGGTGAACCAAGAGCAGTAGTAAATAGATCTACCTGAAAGGAAGTTTCACTGGTGCTTCCTTCCAATTCCATTTCGGGTTTGGACGCATGGCCTTCACCGAGATTGACGACATAATTGCCATTTAAGATCACAAAATTCTTCAGCGTATTATCGAATACACCATAATTATAAGGCAGATCAACATTAAGTTCTTTAAATTCATGTTTGAGTAAATCAGTTAGTTTTCCTGGATTAATTCTTTGATCCAGTGCCAAAGGATGCAATCTAATTTTTCGGTCATATAACTCAGCAATCTTTCTTTTTCTTTCCCAGGCATCAATAGAGAATTTACTATTGCTTATTTCTGTAGAATCACTAAGAATAAAAAAGTCATTTTGAATGATAGAGTTTCTGGTCCATCGATTTCTTTTACCCTTTTCGCTAAAACTTTCTTCAAGGATTTGATCCAATTGGGCCATTTCCCAATTTTCTTTTTCCTTCTGAAGCATATCACTTACTCTTTTAATGGCAGCAATGGCGCTATCGTCAAATTGCTTTTCATTAATTCTTACGGATTCACTAATCCAGTAATATTGTAAAGCGAGAATACCCAATAACGCAAAACCCATTAGCCCTACGGTTATCCAAATCGCTTTTCTATTCATGAATTATGAGATTGCTTAGATATAATAAGTATAGTTAATGTCCAAAGAGCTATAAATTATAATTCAACGCTATAAATCTACAGTCTAACCGTTTATTGGGTGTTTTTGTTTCGAAATAATAATCATCGTAAGCTTCAATATGGAACTAGCTAAGCGGACTGTTCACCAAATCCGATAATGAGCGCGATCAGGTATACTGCGCACCATCTAAAGATTAATCCAGGACTGATTATATTAAAATTTTTTTATATATAAAATTTTTTATATATCTTTGCCATTCATTCGTTAGGTTTGAGGTTAGTAGTCTTACTGACATTGGTTTGTGCTTTCTATGTTAAAGCTCAAAATGTTGCATTTGGAACTACATGTTTCGGATTTAATAATACTATTATTCAGGATAAATTTTCCTTGAGTATAAATCTTTCTGCCTTAATTAATCCTACTCCCATTCTTGAAGAAAATTATCATATGCCAACCGGAATCATGCGGTTGCAGAGTGTATCAATTCTAAAATATTCTTTAAGTCAAAAACTTCGATTGGGATTAGGATTTCACTTTCAAAGAAACATTATGTACCCTTACTCCCACAGAATAGAATATAGACCATTTCAGCAAGCAGAATTTACGCATTCATCAGGATCCTGGAAATTTATTCACATGCTAAGATTTAATGAGCGATTGGTTGAAGACAGCAGAGGAGAATTTCCAATATCGACTTCCATACAATATAAAACAAGCCTTTTTATAAACATTACAGATTTTGAAAATAAAAAGCACAATCTTTATCTTCATACATACAGTGAAGAATATTTTACTTTCTCTGGTCCCATGCATTACACAACGTTTAGTGAATATTGGGCCTACTTAGCGATGGGTATCTACCTTAATCAATGGAGTAAGCTTGAAATTGGTGCGGGTTATGAGTATATGATCCGAAATAGTAACAAAGACAAGAGAAATCTATGGTATCCATGTCTATCCATCACGAACTCTTTTAATTGTTCAAAGCACAACATTTAAGTCCTTATTAAGACCTAAGAATTAACTAATTTTGCGGTTTCGATTTGAAAGTAATGATTAAAATTAGTTTTCCGGACGGAAGGGTTCAAGAATATAGTAAGGGATCTACGGCTCACGATATTGCATTATCTATTAGTGAGGGTTTAGCAAGAAATATTATTGCTGCAAAAGTTAATCAACAGGTTGTTGAAATTAATAGGCCTATTCTTACAGATGCCAATATTCAGCTTTTAACTTGGAATGATAAAGAGGGTAAGTCAACTTTCTGGCATTCGTCTGCACATCTTATGGCTGAAGCCATAGAAGCCCTTTATCCGGGTACAAAATTTGGAATTGGTCCTGCCATTGAAAGTGGATTTTATTATGACATCGATACCGGAGGAAAAACTATTTCATCACAAGATCTTGAAGCTATAGAGAAAAAAATGATTGAACTGGCAAAGAATAATTCAAATTATGTCAGACAAGAGATCAGTAAATCTGAGGCCATAGATTATTTTAAAGAAAAAGGAGATCAATATAAATTAGAGCTTTTAGAGGATTTAGAAGATGGATCAATAAGCTTTTATTCGCAAGGTAATTTCACGGATTTGTGTCGCGGTCCACATCTGCCGAATACTGGCTTAATTAAAGCGATCAAGCTTACCTCAATAGCGGGAGCTTATTGGCGTGGAGATGAAAATCGACAGCAAATGACTCGGATTTATGGAATTACCTTTCCGAAACAAAAGGAATTGGAAGAGTATCTTCATTTATTGGAAGAAGCCAAAAAAAGAGATCATCGTAAGCTTGGCCAGGAGCTTGAACTTTTTATGTTTTCGGAAAAAGTAGGCGCTGGATTGCCAATTTGGTTGCCGAAAGGAACAGCTTTACGTCAACGTCTTGAAGATTTTTTAAAACAAGAGCAAATTAATAGAGGCTATACTCCTGTAATAACTCCACATATCGGTCATAAGCATTTATATATGACCAGTGGGCATTGGGAAAAGTATGGAGCTGATTCTTTTCAGCCTATCAGTACACCCAAGGAGGGAGAACAATTTATGTTAAAGCCAATGAACTGTCCTCATCATTGTGAAATTTTTGGACACAGACCTAGATCCTATAAAGAATTGCCACTGCGAATTGCAGAATTCGGAACAGTTTATCGCTATGAACAAAGCGGAGAATTGCATGGATTAACCAGAGTTAGATGTTTTACCCAAGATGACGCTCATATATTTTGTACACCAGATCAGGTTAAAGGTGAATTCTTAAATGTACTGGATCTGACCATGTATGTAATTAAGAAATTAGGTTTTGAGAATTTTACTGCTCAGATTTCTTTACGGGATCCGGACAATAAAGATAAATATATCGGATCAGAGGAAAATTGGGTCAAAGCTGAAACAGCGATTATTGAAGCGACGAAAGAAGCTGGGTTGCCAACCATAACCGCATATGGTGAAGCTGCATTTTATGGTCCTAAGTTAGATTTTATGCTGAGAGATGCGCTTAATCGTAGTTGGCAATTAGGAACCATACAGGTGGATTATAATCTACCAGAAAGATTTCAATTAGAGTACATTGGTAGCGACAACGCAAAACACCGTCCTGTAATGATCCATAGGGCGCCTTTCGGATCAATGGAGAGATTCATTGGTGTTTTAACCGAACATTGTGCAGGAAAGTTTCCATTGTGGTTAAATCCAGAGCAGTATATGTTACTGCCTGTCAGTGATAAATTTCTTGATTATGCCAATGAAGTTCAGCAACAACTTAAAAGTGCTGGCTTAAGGGGAGGAATTGACTATAGATTGGAATCCATTGGCAAAAAAATTCGAGACAACGAAATGAAAAAAGTACCTTTCATGCTTATTCTCGGAGAAAAAGAACAAGAACAAAAAATTGTATCTTTTCGAAGACAGGGAAGTGGAGATCAGGGAAATTTAACGGTAGAAGAGTTTATTCAACTTATCCAATCTGAGTTGTAATTAATAATATTGGTTGACCAAATATTACTTTATCTATCGAAGATTAAACAGGGCTTGCCAATTCTTCCTGTTCATATTCAGATTCTTGATCCTTACGAACAAGAAACTGTAAAGAATTTAATTAAGTCCTTCTATACTAAATATTATATTACTTCTCAACAACGAAATTTAATCTTAGGAATTAATCCGGGTCGCAATGGAGCAGGAGAAACAGGAATTCCATTTACAGATTCAAAAAGATTAAGAGCAAACTGTTTTATCGATAACCCGTTCCGATCCTATGAGACCTCCTCTGAATTTGTATATCGGATGGTCGAAGCTTATGGAAGTGTAAAGGAATTTTATTCAAATTTTTTTATTAGTTCAGTTTCTCCTATTGGTTTTGTTAAAGAGAATAAAAACTATAATTATTATGACGATACACAATTTGCCCTTAATCTAACCAACTATGTAAAACAACAAATGTCTCATTTATTAGATTTGCCATTAAGTACTAACAGTGTCATTTGTTTGGGAGAAGGAAAAAATTTTAAGTATTTATCGACCTGGAATGAGAAATTTAATTGGTTTAAAAAAATTATTCCATTGCCACATCCGAGGTATATTATGCAATACAAGCGAAAGCAAATAGATTTCTATATTAATAAGTACCTGGAAGTTTTTAAACAATTAGAATAATCATTAACTGTTTCTCAAAGTTACAAAGTAACAAAGTTTTTGAAGTTGTTGATTGATCTCGTTTTGGGGTAAAGAATTTAGTTCTTCTAAGGCTTTGTTGCGGTATATATTCATTTCAGCTTCAGCTTGTTCAACCCCTCTGTGTAAATATATAAAATCAATAGTTTGCCGAATTACTTTTTCATTTTCTGAATCAGCCTTAATGTCTGAAATTATTTTTTTTCGATCTGAAGCAGAAGCATTTTGAAGAGCGAGAATAAGTGGAAGGGTCATTTTTTTCTCTCTAATGTCCTGAATTTTTGGTTTGCCCATTTGTTCTGAACTAAGGTCCATGAGGTCATCACGGATTTGAAATGCAATTCCAAGATTCAAACCAAAAGATTTAACTTTCTTAAGAATTTCGGGGTCATTGCAAGTACTCATTGCTCCACACAAACAAGATGTTGAAATTAAGGATGCCGTTTTTTGACTTATAATCTTATAATAAATATCTTTAGTGATATCTAGTCGACGTGCTTTTTCCAATTGCAGTAGTTCTCCTTCACTCATTTCACTAACCGCGGTAGACAAGACCTTGAGCATGCTAAACTGATCGTTATTGATGGCAATTAACAATCCTCTGGATAACAAATAATCACCTACCAATACAGCAATTTTATTTTTCCACAAGGCATTAATGGAAAAAAAACCACGGCGCTTATCCGAATTATCTACGACATCATCGTGAACTAGGGTAGCGGTATGAAGCAATTCAACCATAGTAGCGGCGGTATAGCTCTGCAAGTTGACATCGCCAAAAAGTTTTGCACATAAAAGTGCAATCATAGGTCGAAATTGCTTGCCTTTAGTTCTTATTATGTATAAACTAATTTTATCCAAAAGGGGAATCCGACTTTCTATAGACTTCTTAAAATGGTCCTCAAATTCCTTTAATTCAAACTGTATGCATGCCCTGATTTCTTGAAGAGATGGTTTCAATGGCTTAGTTTTTGGTAAAAATTAGAACAACATGATATTTTCTTTTCAGGCATACATAGAAAACTATAAGTTTCAGTTTCGTATAGCTATGAATGAATTTCAAAGGTAATTAATATACTGAGTTTAAAAATGTTTAATAGATAATTTTCCTATTTAGGAATTAATTTATTTAAATGAATTAATACAGATCTAATGGTAAGGGGTAAGAGTATAATAAAAAAATTTATAACAGGTTGATAAGCAATCAAGTAATGTTTTAATATCAATGAATTGAATGCAATAAATAATTGATTTTATTCGGCGTAATAATTTTTCGAAGGTGATCAAAGCCTATTCCTTTATCTTAGCTCAAAATTAGGAAATGCTTCAGCTGTTTCGACGGAATATGGCATTGTACAGTTTGATTCTATTGCCTTATGTATTGATTGTACATGGAGGAAGATTTGTTATACATTATGGCCAGGAAAAAGTACAACATTGCTGGGTATTTGACCGAATAGATAAGTTTTTAGGGCTTTCGGAGCAATCTTCATTTTACATTGCAAGCTTCATTGTTTTTTTGGAAGCATTATTGATCAATCGATTAGTTAATCACCATAAATTGATTCCGGAAGGACAACTTTTTGCAGGACTTGTCTTCATTGTTGTTACCGGCTTTCACCCATTGTTTTACTCGCTAACACCCGTATTGGTTGGAAATTTATTTTTTATTTTGGCTTTACAATCGATGACATCAACATACTTGATGAAATCTGCCAGTATTTCCATTTTTAATTTTGGATTTTATATTGCTATTGCATCTCTTCTATATCTTCCATTTTTCTATATGCTTTTTCTTGGAATATTTGGATTAATGGTATTTCGGGGTTTTTCTGTAAGGGAGTTTTCACAAATGATTTCTGGTACAATAAGTGTCTTTGTATTATTTTGGTTATACCTATACTGGACAAAGGAATCGGAAAACTTTTGGAACGATCAAGTGCACGGATATTTTAGCTCTTATATTTTTTCAATTAAAATTCACGGAAAGGGAATAGTGGCCACCATTCTTATTTTCTTATTGTTAATTATGGTCGTAATTAGATATAAAATTTTTCACATCAGAACTGGAATTGGAATTCAAAAAATTTATGATTTTTTATTTTGGACAATGGCTATAAGTTTAATAGGATTAACGTTTATGAAAATTAATTCAGTAAGCCATTGGATTATATTTATTACCTATTTGTCAGTTTTTCTGGCTACCATGTTATCTAAAATAAAAAATGAGTTGGTTGCTGAGACAATTCATCTGTTTTTTGCTCTTTTTGCATTATTTTTGCAACTTCAAAATTGGTAAATCATGCTTAAGTGTGGTGTAGTTACTTTCCCAGGATCCAATTGTGATGACGATCTACTCTATCTTATTCAAGAAGTTTTTGGTTATCCTGTTGAGCGAATTTGGCACAAGGAAACGAATTTGAACCGATATAATCCTGGTGATATATTATTCATACCCGGAGGATTTTCATATGGTGATTATTTAAGATGTGGTGCAATTGCTCGTTTTTCTCCAATAATGGACGCTGTAATTTCTTTTTCCAATCGCGGAGGTATGATCATTGGAATTTGTAATGGTTTTCAAATTCTATGTGAATCTGGATTATTACCAGGGCAGTTATTGGTCAATGAGTCCCAACATTTTATTTGTAGAAATGTATATTTAAAACCTTATTCAAACAATACCCCGTTGACCTGTAATCTAGATCTTCAAAAACCCTATAAAATTCCTATAGCTCATGCAGATGGAAGGTATTACTGTGATGATATAACATTAAAGTCCTTACAGGATAACCAACAGATTTTATTTCAATATTGCGACGCTACGGGTAATGTTGATGATAACCATAATGTCAATGGATCGAGGCTTAATATTGCCGGCATATGCAATTTCAATAAAAATGTTTGTGGATTGATGCCTCATCCCGAACGAGCATCAGAATCTGAATTGGGCAATGTCGATGGAGCGGATATTTTTAACAGTTTATTTGATTGGGTAAAAGAGCATCATCTTTTGTTGGCATAATACCGGTTAAATTAGCGTTAAGAGGTTTGCAAATCTCCAATAATAGAATGTATATGTTATATTTTTACAGGGTAAATACCTTTTAGCAACCTTCGGTAAAAATTAATTCAAAAAGTAATAGGGGGTCTGAAAATTAATTAAAAAGGGCAGCATTTAAAACATAACAATCCAATGAAATTATTGCAAAAATTATACTTTTTATTAATCCTGATTTATTTAATAAGTTCAACAGCATTCTCGCAAATTCTAGATCCTGTTCACTGGAACATTAAACTGAATCAACTTTCAGGTGGTGAATATGAAGTGATTCTTTCTGCAACGTTAGATGACGAATGGTGTATTTATTCTCAGACTTCAGATCCGGAAGCTGCCATTCCAACTGAATATAAAGTTTTAGAATCAGAAGGAATAAAATTGATCGATAAAGTGGTAGAAAGAGGCAAGCTTAAAAAAGCTGCTGAACCTTTATTCGATAATAAAATTCTGGCGAAATATTATAATCACGTAGATTTTGTTCAGAAGATTTTGGTAAGTAATAATAACGCCCCCATTAATGTAGAGGTTTATTACATGTGTTGCAATAGCGAAACCTGTATACCACCGACCACAAAAACTTTTTCTATCGGATTAGATGGCAAACCAATCCTTAATGATAATTCCAAAAACCAAACACTCACAGCAGAAAGCAACAATGGACTAAGTGGAATTTCATCTACAGAATCTAAAGATGCTAATACGATAGGTACTAATCAAGAAGGCCAACTACATGACCCTGTTAAAGTAACAGCAGTTCTTAAAAAAGTTAATGATAAACATTATCTCGCAGAGTTTGAAGCAAAAATTGATGAAGGCTGGCACATCTACTCAAGTACCTTAGGAGAAGGAGGACCATTACCGACTGAGATAGCATTTACAAAAGGCAATCATTTTAATGCGGTTGGTACCATCGAAGAAATAAGTGAACATCAGATTAAAGGATTCGATGATATATTTGAAATGCAAGTAATCAAGTTCAAAGAGTCTGTTCGATTTATTCAAAAATTGGAAGTCAACGATCCTACTCAAAGTATTAAAGGTATGTTTTCCTATCAGACCTGCAATTCGTCCATGTGTCTTCCTCCGAAAAGCTTAGCATTTGAAATACTACCAGAAAAAAATAGTATTAACATAGAAGGATCTGGTCCAATGGGTGGAATTAAAATTGATGGTAATTCGATCAATCAGGTTATTCCTCAGATTAAGGAATCATTGAATAAACCATTAGGAGATTGTGGAGAAGAAAATATTAAAGGTACTAATCACTTTTATACTTTTATTTTTGGATTTATAGGCGGACTTTTAGCCTTACTTACTCCATGCGTTTTTCCAATGATACCATTGACCGTATCATATTTTACCAAAGGTAGTAAAGATCGTGCTTCTGGAATTCGAAATGGATTGATCTATGGTTTGTCGATCATAGTAATTTATGTATTGATAGGAATCGTCATAACCTCATTGTTTGGAGCTACCGCATTGAATGAATTATCCACCAATTGGTTTGCTAACGTTTTGTTTTTTGTAATTTTTATATTTTTTGCTTTTTCGTTTTTTGGATATTATGAAATAACCTTACCCAGCAGCTGGTCAAATAAGTCCGATACTCTTGCAGATAAAGGTGGATTAATTGGTATATTTTTTATGGCATTCACGTTGGCCATAGTTTCATTCTCCTGCACAGGACCAATTATTGGTTCAGCCATTGTTGAATCAGCGAAAAACCCAGTAGGGCCCACCATTGTAATGTTGGGATTCTCTATGGCCTTAGCCCTGCCTTTTGGATTATTTGCTGCATTTCCCGCATGGTTGAACAGCTTACCAAAATCAGGTTCATGGATGACTAATGTTAAGGTTGTTCTTGGATTTTTAGAATTGGCTTTAGCTCTCAAATTTCTCAGTGTAGCGGATATGACCAAACATTGGGGAGTTTTAGGATATGAAATATTTATGGGACTATGGGTCATTATTTTTGCATTGACCACTATTTATTTGTTTGGCTGGATAAGATTTCCACACGATTCTCCCATTAAAAAAATGTCTATTTCGCGGTGGACATTTGCTTTAACTTTTCTTGGTCTTACTGTTTATTTAGCCAGTGGATTTAGGTATTCAAAAGAATATGAATCTTATCATTCACTTAAATTAATGTCTGGCTTAGCTCCTCCATCAACCTATAATTATTTCTTAAAAAAACCTGAAGTAAATCCTGAAATAAAATCCAGATTTATTTCTTTTACAAAGTGTGCCAATAATATAGATTGCTTTCATGATTATTATGAAGCTTTGGAATATGCCAAGGAGCAAAAAAAACCAATACTTGTTGATTTTACAGGTTATGGTTGTGTCAACTGTAGAAAAACAGAGGAACACATATGGGTCAATGACAAAATTAGAAACAGTCTGAATAAAGATTTTGTATTGGTTTCATTATATGTTGATGATCGTGAGCCGCTTCAGCAAGAGTTAGTATCTGCACTTACCAAAAATCCTATAAGAAATATTGGTAATAAATGGGCAGATTTTCAAATTGTGAATTTTAATCAGAACTCTCAACCACTTTATGTTATAATGACACCGGATGAAAAAATCCTCGCTAAACCAAGAGGTTACCGTGAAGGAGTTGATGAATATAGCCAGTTTTTGGAATGTGGTTTAACCGCATTTAAAAATTATAATTCGAGTTTAGGTATTAATATTAATTAATTCAAAACGATTTTATGAATAAAATTTTTACATCTATTCTTGTTCTGTTTGTTTTTTTGAATGAGATTAATGCGCAAACATTAGAAGTTGAACGTCAGATGAGTCTTGGAATTCAAAATGGAATTCAAGTTTCCCTTCCGACATTCGAAGATAAGTATATTGAGAAAGTCTGGAAAAAATACACTAAGGAGTTCGGTAAGTTTGAGAAAAATAAAAAGACAGATGAAATCTTAGTGGTAAAAGCAAAAATTGCTTCTATTCGCGGTGATGAAATGGACATCTATTCCAGTATATCGGATGGTCAGATCATTTCATATTTTTTTATTAAGAGTGGTTTTCTTAACTCCAAGGACCACCCTAAAGAATTTGAATCAGCTAAAAATTTTATGACAGAATTTGGATACGAAGTTCAAAGGGAAAAAGTTAGAGAGGAATTAGATGATGAAAACGACAAATTAAAAAAATCGACCAGAGGATTAGAAAAACTTAAGAAAGAAAATCTTTCTTACCATAAAGACATTGAAGAGGCCAAAGCTAAAATAAAAAAAGCTGAAGAAAACATCATTGAAAACGAGAAGAATCAGATTAAGGCACAAGCTGAAATTGAAACTCAAACTAAAGTAGTGGCAAAAGTCCAAGATAAATTGAATAGCATTGGAAAATCAAAGTAATATACATTAAATAAATAATTATATAATTATTTTTTAACACTATTTTTTTGACTTCCTATACCCGGGGATTGATCATAAACCAATCCGCTTCATAGTTAAATACATATTATAAAAAAATTCTTATTATAATTTACTTTAATAAGTCATTGATATTGAAGTCAATGCCTTTTCAAATCCCTTGCATTATATTTTTTTATTATATGATATAATAATGCTGTATTTTTGAAAATTAGTTTTCAACACGTTATCCACAACTTTTAGATTGATTCTAACATTAGTATTATTTAATATATAAATTTTTAAAATTTGTTTGAAGTTATTTTTGCACCATCGATCAGGCAATAATGGCAACTTTTCCCAATACAGCAAAAAAATCTCTATCAACAACTGAAGGAAAACTTCCAGTGGATCTATCAACGATTTCCTATGAGAGATTACAGCCTCAAGCTATTATCCTTGAAGAGGCCATTCTAGGGGCAATTATGTTGGATAAGGATTCCATTTCCATAGCTATGGAAATCCTCAGACCTGAATCTTTTTATAAACCTGTTCATCAGATCATTTACAATGTAATGATCTACCTGTTCGAGCATACACAACCAATAGATGTATTAACAGTATCTGAACAACTCAGAAAATTTGGGCAATTGGAAGAGGTAGGTGGTTTGCCTTATATTCTGGAACTTTCCAATAAAGTCAGTTCTTCTGCTAATACAGAATATTATTCCAGAATTGTAGCTGAAAAGTATATTCAAAGAGAGTTAATTCGTGTTTCTACCTTAATTATTAAAGATGCCTTTGAGGATTCCAAAGATGTTTTGGATATGTTAGATCAGGCTGAACAAAACTTATATGAGATAACTGATAAAAATCTTCGAAGAGGTTATGAAACGGTTGGTTCACTTGCGCGTAAAGCTCAAAAACAACTGGAAGAATTGTCGATTTCTGTAGAGGGAATTACAGGCATTCCTTCTGGATTTCCTGACCTGGACAAGCTTACATCAGGTTGGCAAAAATCGAATCTAATCATCATCGCGGCAAGGCCGGGTATGGGTAAAACAGCCCTGACCTTGGCGCTGGCAAGAAATGCTGCTTTGGATTACCGAAAACCAGTTGCATTATTTTCACTGGAAATGAATAACCTGGAATTGGTTAACCGACTAATTTCTATGGAAGCAGAAATTGAAGGTGGAAAACTTAGAAATGCCAAATTGGAAGAATACGAATGGACCCAGCTTAATTATGCAATTGAAAAACTAAGCGATGCGCCTCTTTATATTGATGATACACCATCACTCAATGTATTTGAATTAAGAGCAAAATGCAGAAGATTACATCAAAATCATGGAATTGGAATGGTTGTAATCGATTATTTACAGCTGATGACAATTGGCGGGTCCGATAAACGCCAAAACCGGGAGCAAGAAATATCTTCCATATCGCGAGCATTAAAAGGGTTGGCCAAGGAATTGAATATTCCGGTGATTGCCCTATCTCAATTAAATAGAGCAGCCGAAACTACAACCGGCAATAAACGACCACAATTGTCTCACCTCAGAGAGTCCGGAGCCATTGAACAAGATGCTGACATGGTGTTATTTATTTATCGTCCAGAATATTATGATCTGGATGATCCTGCTGAAATGGTTAGAGGACTTACCGAACTAATTATTGCAAAGCATCGTAATGGTGCAACGGATACTGTCAAAATGATCTTCAAAGATCAATTTGCAAAGTTTATTCCGTTTGTTGAAGAACATAGTATGTTTGGAGGATCTGGCACGCCGAATATTAAAATAATTCCTTCAAGACTTAATGAAGAAGAGAACCTTCCATTCTAAATCAAATTCTGATAAATCCGATACGGATTCTGGATCTAAAATGCGGCTTAACAAATATGTCGCACACTGTGGAATTTGCAGCAGGCGAGAAGCGGCAGAATTAGTCAAAGCAGGTAAAATAAAAGTGAATCAAAAAACAGAAATTAATCCTGCTTATGAAGTTCAGCCAAAAGATAAAATATATTATGAGGATAAATTAATAGTACCTCAAGTCAACAGGATATATATACTTTTGAATAAACCGAAGAATTATATAACTACTCTAAAGGATGAGAAAACCAGGCATACAGTACTAGAATTAGTAGCCCCATACGTTAATGAGAGAATTTATCCGGTTGGTCGATTAGATCGCAATACTACCGGAGTACTTTTGATGACCAATGATGGAGAATTAGCACAAAAACTTTCCCATCCATCCTTCAAAGCGAAAAAAATATATCACGTAAAGCTAGATAAACCATTATCTAAAAAAGATTTTGAAAAAATTCTTGAAGGTGTATTGCTTGAGGATGGCAAGGCAGTTGTCGATGGGATGGATTACGTAGAGAATAAAAAAGATGAACTTGGTGTTGAAATTCACAGTGGTAAAAACCGGATTATTCGGAGAATATTCGAGCACTTGAAATATGACATAGTCAAACTTGACCGTGTTTATTTTGCAGGATTAACTAAAAAAGGAGTGCCAAGAGGAAAATTCAGACATCTAACCTCGCAAGAAGTTATTACACTTAAACATTTCTTGAAATAAAGCTTGAATACTCAAGTTATTTTATCTAATTCCTTAATATACGCATCACCGTTAAGAGATGGCGATTTTGACCTGTTGTATGAAGCAGCATCAGATCCTTTAATCTGGCAACAACATCCGAATCCAGATCGGTATCAACAAGAAGTTTTTCAAAATTTTTTCCATCATGCTCTTTTATCTAATGGGGCATACTTAGTGAGGGATAAACAAACTGGTCAAGTTATAGGATCTTCAAGGTACTATAATTTTAATCCTGTTAATAATACCATTTTGATTGGTTACACTTTTTTTAGACGGTCACACTGGGGTGGATTTTATAATTATTCCTTGAAGTATCTTATGTTGAATCATGCTTTTCAATCTGTAGTTGAAGTTTATTTTCATATTGGAAGTCAAAATTTTCGATCTCAAAAATCTATTGAACGACTTGGAGCGAGTAAAACTAAAGAAATTATTATCGCCTACGAAGGAGAGCCTGAAAGATTAAACATGGAGTATGTTATAACAAAAGATAGGTGGACACAGATTAGTGCTTATTTACTTTCCTGTATTGATAAAAAGGAGTAATAAGTGAATAGTCCTCGGATTGAATCCGAGCCATGTTTTATTTTAATTCTTTTATGAACGAATAGTAGTAAGCAATATTCATGTTCACTTATAGATTTCTACTCTTAAATCCAGTTCAGAGGTTCTTAACCCCCTATACATTCCTTCTGTGTTGAAATCCATGACCACGTTAGCATCAGTGTCAATCGCAATTAAGCCTCCGTCTCCTTTTATTCCGGGAAGTAATTCATGAATTAATTTATGACATGCTTCTTGTAATGTATAATTACCATAGCTCATTAAAGCGTGAACGTGAAAGGCAACAACCATTCTTATAAAATATTCACCGGATCCTGTACATGAAACGGCACATGATTTATTATTGGCATAAGTTCCAGCGCCCAGAATAGGAGTATCACCAACTCTTCCCCATTTTTTATTAGTCATTCCACCTGTAGAAGTCGCTGAAGCGAGATTGCCAAATTGATCTAAAGCAACAGCTCCGACCGTACCGAATTTTTTTTCAGAAGAACTAATATGATCCAACAAAATAGTGTTTTCTTTCAAAGCTGTTAGTAACTGTTCATATCGTTGTCCTGTAAAAAAATAATCTTTACCGACAAATTCCAAATTATGCTGTTTTGCAAATTCTTCAGCACCATCTCCTACAATCATAGCGTGTTCTGAGTGATCCAGTACAAGTCTTGCAAGCTTTATAGGATTTTTGATTTTTTTAAGGAGTGCCACGGCACCACCATCTATTCTTGAACCATCCATTATGGATGCATCCATCTCATGATCACCTTGATGAGTGAATACGGAACCCCTTCCGGCATTGAATAATGGACAATCTTCCAAATAAATTACAGATTCCTGAACTGCATCCAAGGAGCTTCCTCCGCTTTCCAGAATTTTGTAACCGATGAGTATAGATTCTTGTAGTGCTGTCTTATATTTTAACTCTAATTCTGCATTAAGTTCGGATTTTATAATTGTTCCGGCACCACCATGAATTGCAATTCCAAATTTATTTGTTGACATAATTTTTTACCATATCGTTATTCTAAGTGAATCGGCTTTGTACATTTTGTCGCCGGGTATAATATTAAAGGCATCATAAAATTCTTTCACATTCACCATAGGCCCTATAACCCTATAATTCGAAGGGGAATGTACATCAGATAATATTTGCCGGACAAGTGATTCATCTCGATATTGACCTAACCATCCAAGGGCATATCCCATGAAATATCTTTGTAATGGTGTTAGTCCATAAAGAGTTTTATTTTCCTTATACTGATTAGTTTTCTTAAAAGCATCTAAAGCTAATATTAATCCTCCAAGATCTGCAATATTTTCACCCAATGTTGCTTCACCATTAACATGTAAACTATCTAATAAGACATATGAATTATATTGTTCAACGAGTTTACGAGCTTCTGTATTAAATTTAGTTTCATCATCTTTAGTCCACCAGTTGTTAAGATTTCCTTTTTCATCATATTGTCTTCCCTGATCATCAAAACCATGTGTTATTTCGTGTCCGATCGTTGATGCACCTGCATAACCATATACCAATGCATCATCGAGTTCTTCATCCTGAAATCCTGGAATTACAAATATTGCCGCAGGCAATACTATTTCATTATTAGCGGGACTGTAATATGCATTATAAGTCTGTGGAGTCATATCCCATGTTGTACGATCAACTGGTTTGCCAAGCTTATTTCTATTATACTTTATCCAAAATGAATTGGCTCTGATTTCATTTTCGCAATAAGAAATTTTACCGATTTTCAATTCACTAAGATCCTTCCAATGATCTGGATATCCAACTTTTTTAGACATTGAAGCAAGTTTTAATAATGCTTTTGCTTTGGTAGTTTCATTCATCCAAGAGAGTCCTTCAATATGATTTTTTAAAGATTCTCTAATATTTTCGACAAGATTGGAATATCTTAATTTAGCTTTATGATCAAAATGTTTTTCTACATATTCTTGCCCTAATAATTCACCTAAACTTTTATTAATAGCATCAATACTTAATTTCCATCTGGGTTTTTGATTTTTTGCACCATTCAGAAGACTTTCATAAAATCCGAAATAGGCATTCACTACTTCTTTATTTAAAGTATTGGCATAAGTTTTAATCAGATGCCATTTCATATAAGATTTCCATACATCAATGGATACAGATCTCAATAATTGATCTAGATTAGTATAATACTCAGGCTGTGCGATTATAAAAGTATCCGAATGGATGTCCGATTTTTCTAAAAATAAATTCCAATTAAGATGTTTGCCCAATTGAATCATCTGAGTAAGGCTCATTGGATTATAATTTTTATAAGGATCGCGTAAATCTTCCAGTTTACGTGATTTTTTTGCCAATTGAGTTTCAAGCGCTACAATTTCCTGTGCATATTTTTTGGATTGGATTGAATCGTAATTTAATATGGATAACATTGTAGCAATAAATGGAACATATTGTTCACGGACTTTTTTAGATTGATTATCATTATTAAAGTAATAATCTCGATTAGGAAGGCCTAATCCCCCTTGATAAAAATACAAAGACATTTTATCACTGTTTTTGTCATCCTGAGTAACCGTATAATTAAAGAGTGAATTAGCTCCAATAGAGCTAAGTTCTGAAAGACAGGACACCAATGATGAAACATCAGTAACTAAATCAATTTTAGAAAGATATGGAATGAGTGGGGATAATTTAATTGAGTCACATCGAATTGAATCCATAGCCATGCTCCAGTAGTCTCCAATTTTTTGTTGATTTGAACCTTGGGCTGATTTGGATTGAACTGCATCCTCACAAATTTTAATTAATTTATCATAAGTTTCATTTAGCACTAAATTGTAAATGCCCCAATAATATTCATCTGATGGAATTGGATTTTGTTTTAACCAATTTCCATTAATATATTGAAAAATGTTATCTTCAGGTGCAATGGTTGTATCCATATTAGAAGATAGTATGTCCGAAGAAGATCGTTGAGGTGCAGAGTTTTGATTTCTAGTACAACTAATAAAAAGGAAAATAATGATGTAAATTATGTGTTGCATTTTTAGAGTTGGTAATTACCACTTTTATCATTCAAAAGTAATTATAATCATACAACCAAAAATGTAGTCTTATTGAAAGAAAAAAATAAAATAAAATTATTAATTAATATAATGTATAAATATTTGAATATAAATATATTATATTAATTTTTGACAACAAAATTCCGGTATTAACAATTCTGATTGACTTTGATTATATTAATAAATTTCCTCATTTGACGAATATTGGCTAATATTGTGTTCCGAATTAGAAATACAATTATTCATTATTAAAAACTCAATTAATGCAACTTACAGCTTATAATGTTAAGACTAAAGAAAAAAATGTTCCAATTAAAGATGCCGTGATTACCCGAACAGCAAAGGGTGGTTATATGGTTCAAGGTAATGACGGAAAAGGAAATAAATTAACTGCTCTGGTAGGTGAAGCCAACGCTTTGGCTGCTATAAAAGCAGGCACCGCTAAACAAGGATTTTAAGATCTATTAATTTTTTCTTGGAAGAAATAATGCTCATCTGATTCAGATGAGCATTATTTTTTTATCGCGTTTTGTAAATTGAAATTAAAGGTCTGAATTATTTCAAACCTAATTCCTTTAACTGTTTTGAATCAATTGATGAAGGAGCATCAATCATAACATCTCTACCTTGATTGTTTTTTGGAAATGCAATATAATCCCGTATAGTAGTACTTCCTTGCATGACAGCACACACTCTATCCAAACCAAAAGCAATTCCACCATGAGGAGGAGCTCCAAATTCAAAAGCACCTAATATAAATCCAAATTGTTGTTCTGCTTCTTCTTTACTGAATCCCAGTATTTCAAAATTTCTAGCTTGCAATTCCCGATTGTGAATGCGTATAGATCCACCACCTAATTCAGTGCCATTAATAACCATATCATATGCCGCAGCCCTTATGGAAGATAATGTATTTTTATCGTCGGTATAAATTTTATCAAGATCTTCCTTTAAAGGACTTGTAAATGGATGATGCATGGCAAAAAATCTTTGTTCTTCTTCATTCCATTCATGCAGTGGAAAATCCAATACCCACAATGGTTTGAATACACCAGAGGGGATCAGATCAAATCTTCTTGCTATTTCCAGACGAAGTTCACTAAGTTGTTTTAAAACATCGGATTGATTACCGGTAAGAATTAGCATTACATCACCAACTTCTGCATTTGCAGATGTCATGGTACTTATTAATTCTTCTGCTGAGTAAAATTTTGAGATAGACGATTTTATTCCATCGCCTGACCACTTAATATACATAAGTCCTTTCGCTCCAATTTGCGGCCGCTTAACCCAATCTGTGAGTTCATTGATTTCTTTGTTAGTAAATTTTGACTCTATACCCTTCACTACAATACCGCGAATACATTCTGCTGAATCCACCACTTGAAATCCTTTACCTTTTAATTGATCTGGATGGATAAATTTCATATCAAATCTCAGATCGGGCTTATCATTTCCGTAATTTTCCAAAGCTTCCTGATAGGTCATTCTTGGAAAATCCTCCAGTTTAATTCCCATACATTGATCAAATAAATATTTCATTAAATCCTCAAAGGTTTTTAAAATATCTTCTCGATCCACAAAAGCCATTTCACAATCAATTTGTGTAAATTCAGGTTGACGATCAGCTCTCAGGTCTTCATCTCGAAAGCAACGTACAATTTGAAAATACTTATCCATTCCTGCTACCATGAGGATTTGTTTGAAGGTCTGCGGTGATTGTGGCAGTGCATACCACATACCTTGATTCATTCGACTGGGAACGATAAAATCCCTTGCTCCTTCTGGCGTAGATTTAATTAAATATGGTGTTTCAATTTCTAAAAACCCTTGTTGACTTAGAAATTGTCTTGTTGCTAAGGCTACTTGATGTCGAAAAATTATTTTCTCTTTCACTGGATTTCTTCTAATATCCAGATAGCGATATTTCATTCGAATATCTTCCCCTCCATCACTTTCATCTTCAATCGTAAAAGGTGGAACCTTTGATGCATTAAGAATGGTTAATGAGCTGGCAATAATCTCAATATCACCAGTGGGTCTATTTGAGTTTTTACTCGATCTTTCGGCTACTTTACCAGTGACCTGTAGTACAAATTCTCTTGCACATGTTCTGGCTTGTTCACAGAGCTCGGGCTGATGCTCCATATTGAAAGCAATCTGAGTAATGCCATATCGGTCTCGTAGATCAATAAAGGTTAATCCACCTAAGTTTCTGACAATTTGTACCCAACCCGATAAGATAACTTCGATGCCTACATCTTTTATTCTTAATTCTCCGCAATTGTGCGTCCTTAGCATTTGATCTAGTTTTGCGCAAAAATAAAGTAGAATAGGAATTATAACCTTTTTTATTTATTGTTGTTGTTTCCGATAAGTTTATGTTTAGGCAAACCGGTTGTGTAATTTAGTCTTAAATAATTGAAATAAAAAGGACTACAACTAAAAAATTTTCCGTAATTATGTGTCGTATTATTATTCCATAGTATTAATCCATACAATCCAAATGTATCGACTCAAATTGAATAATTTATTTTTCTTTTTTTTCATAATAGTATCTTCCAGCCAAGCTCAATTGAAATCTATTCGCTTAGATTCTTGTCTGAGTATGGCCAGGAATAACTACCCATTGATTAATCAATTGGGTATGCTGACGGCCATTAACCAACACAGCATTAGAAATATAAATTCATCCTGGTTGCCTGGTGTTACTTCCTCTGCTCAGGCAAGTTATCAGTCCGATGTAACATCTATTAATATTTCTATTCCAGGATTTCCGGCTATTGATCCTCCGAATAAAGATCAATATAAGTTTTACCTAGATATTGTACAAAATGTATACGACGGCGGAGTGATTGGTGATCAGAGAAAGTTAACCAGGTTGCAATCCGAACTAGAGCATCAAAACGTTGAAGCTGAATTGCAAAAAATTAAGGAAAAGGTAATTGAAACCTATTTTGCCGCATTACTTGTAAAAGAACAATTAAAAATTATTGGCCTTTCTAAAACTGAACTTAATACCTTATTAGATAAAACTAAGGTGGCTTATGATGTTAAAGCTGCTTCAGGTTACCAGCTTAATATGGTATTGGTTGAAAGAGAAAAATTAGAACAGAAAGAAACAGAAGTACAATCTCAATTAATTAGCCTTTTAAGGGTTTTAAGCTTATTGACGGGACAAAGTATTACAGCTGAGACCGAAATTATTAATCCGGAACTTAAGGCAATTAGCAATTCAAACAATAGGCCCGAATTTAAAATGCTTCAATTACAAGAATCCGTTCTTGATATTTCAAATCGATTGAACCAATCTAAAAGTTTGCCTAAGCTTGCCTTATTTGGCCAAACAGGATATGCCAATCCGGCGTTAAATTTTCTAAAAAATAAATTTGATTATTATTACCTGGCGGGTATTCGATTAAATTGGAATATTAACTCCTTTTACAATCATAATAGAGAGAAGAAAATAAATATCCTTCAGAAAAGTATAAATCAACTCAAACAAGAAAGTTTTGAGTTTAATCTTCAATTACAAAGAGTAAGATTGGAAGAAGAAGCTATAAAGTTTGAAACTTTAACAAATTCAGATTCTAAAATACTGGATTTAAAAATAAAAATAAAAGAGGCCAGCAAATTGCAATATGAAGGTGGAATCATATCATTAAACGATTATCTCAAAGACCTGAATGGTGAAGAATTAGCAAGAACCAATAGTTTAATACACCGCCTCTCGTTTTTGCAATCAATATATTTGAATAATAATCTTTATGGAAATTAACAAAATTAGTCTAATGAAGAAGGCAATTTTACCTTTAGGAATTATTTTACTTTTAGCAAATTCTTGCAATCGATACAAGAATAATTATGATGCGACAGGAATTTTTGAAGCTGAAGAGATTATAATTTCTTCCGAAGTCAGTGGCAAAATAATCGAACTTAATCTGGAGGAGGGAAGTACATTAGAAAAAGATTCAATAGTGGCAAAGATAGATCCTTTGCAGTATGAATTGCAGAAACAACAAATTGAAGCATCCTTATCAGCTATTGGAAATAAAAATATTCCGGTGTTTCCACAAATTAAAATTCTGGAATCACAAATTAAGGCACAACAAGAACAAATAAAAACATTGCAAGTGCAGTTAAACACAGCGCGTAAAGAAAAAGATCGAATTGCTAAATTGGTTAAAGGCGATGCATTGCCAGGTAAACAACTTGATGATATTAATGCCCAAATCGATTATATAACACAACAAATTAAATCTGCTGAAGAGTTTATTGCTGTAACAAATCAACAAATGATTTCTCAAAGGGAGATAGTCTCGGCCCAAAATTCTGGGATTAATAGTGAGAAAGAGCCATTGAATAAGAGGCGCGAACAAGCGATGGATATCTTATCGAAAACCAACATTGTGAATCCAATAAAGGGTACCGTGCTGGCGAAGTATGTTAACCAGTATGAAATAGTAGCACCAGGAAAACCTATTTACAAAATTGCACCACTTACAACGCTCAAATTAAGAGCCTATATAAGTGGATCTCAATTAGCTCATATTAAAATTCAACAGTCTGTAAAAGTTCATATTCAGTTAGAAAGTAACGAGGTTAAAGAATACCAGGGACAGATTGTATGGATTAGCGATAAAGCTGAATTCACACCAAAAACAATACAGACGAAAGAAGAGAGAATAAATTTAGTTTATCCGATTAAAATCCTTGTAAACAATGATGGTTTGATAAAAATCGGTATGTATGGTGATGTTAAATTTTAAGATGGCGCAAGTCAATGCATAGTATTATCGCCGAAAATATCAGCAAATCTTATTCTCTTAAATCACAGAAGATTTTAGCGATAGAGGATATTAATTTCAAAGTTAATGCATCTGAAATTTTTGGTTTAATTGGACCGGATGGAGCAGGTAAATCAACGTTAATCAGAATATTGGTCAGCCTGATATTAGCAGATTCTGGTAAGGCAACTGTCTTAGGATTGGATGTAGTAAAAGATTTTGAAACCTTGCGTAAGAGAATTGGATATATGCCTGGAAGATTTAGTTTATACCAGGATTTAAGTGTAGAAGAAAATTTGCATTTTTTCGCCTCGGTTTTTAATACTAAGGTGAGTGACAATTATGATTTGATTAAGGATATTTATCAGCAAATAGAGCCATTCAAAAAAAGGAGGGCAGGTGCTTTATCGGGTGGAATGAAGCAGAAGTTAGCTCTTTCTTGTGCACTAATACATCGTCCTGAAATTTTGTTTTTAGATGAACCAACAACCGGAGTTGATGCAGTTTCAAGAAAGGAATTTTGGGATATGTTGAAAAAATTACAAAAAATTGGACTAACTATTCTTGTTTCAACCCCATATATGGATGAAGCTTCATGGTGCCATAGGATTGCCTTAATGCAAAATGGTAAATTAATGTCCGTCGAAACGCCACAGCAAATCAGGGAAAATTATTCAGGAACTTTATTATCAATACGTTCAAAGGACATGAATAGATTGATGCTTAAAGCAAGGGAATTTCCGGAGTGTTTATCAGCATATTCATTTGGGGATTCTATACATGTCAATATTCCTTCTAACGAAAGGGTGATATTTAAATTCAAAGAACATTTATCATACGAGAATAGTGAGTCCATAGAGTATAATGTTGTTATGCCGGAAGTAGAAGATTGTTTTATGCAATTAATGAAAAATTAATGGCGGAGAGTGTAGTAATAGTTCAAAATCTTACAAAGAAATTTGGATCTTTTGTTGCAGTTGATAATATTTCCTTTGATGTAAAGAAAGGAGAAGTATTTGGTTTTCTTGGAGCGAATGGAGCGGGAAAAACAACAGCGATAAAAATGCTTTCAGGATTGCTTCAACCTACTTCTGGATTAGCTAAAGTTATTCAATACGATGTTTATAATGATGCAGAAAAAATAAAGGAGAACATTGGTTATATGAGCCAACGGTTTTCACTGTATGACGATCTTACAGTTATTGAGAATATGAAATTTTATGGGGGTATATACGGACTATCAAATAAGCAAATTCAAACTAAAACGGAAGAAATTATAGAGTTTCTTAAAATCGGAGATTATAAGGATCATTTAGTTCGATCACTACCATTGGGTTGGAAGCAGAAACTATCTTTTTCTATTTCCATTTTACATAACCCTCCTTTGGTATTTTTAGATGAACCAACAGGAGGTGTTGATCCCATTACTCGAAGGGAATTTTGGGAATTGATACTTACTTCAGCCAGTTATGGAACAACAATATTTGTAACAACACATTATATGGATGAAGCGGAGTATTGCCATCGGGTCAGCATAATGGTTGATGGGCGAATTGATGCTTTAGGTTCTCCAGCTGAGTTAAAAAAAGGTTACCAGGCAGATAATATGGAAACAGTTTTCCTTTCATTAGCAAGAAAATCAACCAGACAAGAATAAGAAAGTTATGCGTCAATTCCTGGTATTTGTTCAGAAAGAAATTTGGCATATCCTAAGGGATAAACAAACTCTTTTTGTTTTAATTGGAATGCCAATAGCGCAGATTCTTATTTTCGGATTTGCCTTATCCAATGAAGTAAAGAATTCTCACATTGCGATTTTAGATTTTGCCAACGATAAAGTTTCACATCAATTAATACAGAGAATTGATGCCAGTAAATATTTTGAAATAACAGATTATCTGCATTCATTAAATGAAGTAGAAAGTTCATTTCGTAAAGGTTCAATTAGGATGGTAATCGTGTTTCCTAATAATTTGGACAAAGACTTACAACACCAACACAATGCAACAATTCAACTAGTAGCAGATGGTACAGATCCAAACTTAGGAACTACTTTAGTCGCTTATTGTTCGGCTATTATCAATGATTTTCAATCAGAATTGCTAGGCGACCGCAAGCTTCCTTATGCTATAAAACCTGAGGTTCGTATGATTTATAACGAACAATTAAAGGCATCTTACAATTTTGTTCCGGGGGTAATGTCTATGGTATTATTATTAGTTTGTTCATTGATGACTTCAGTAGCTATTGTTAAGGAAAAGGAGCTTGGAATGATGGAAGTCTTACTGGTGTCTCCACTGAATCCATTATTCGTGATTTTATCTAAAACTATTCCTTATCTGTTAATTTCAATTATAAATATTTGTAGTATTTTATTACTAAGTTACTATGTTCTTGAAGTACCTATTAGAGGAAGTTTGGCACTGCTTTTTACTGAGAGTATATTATTTATTATTACAGCTTTAGCTTTAGGTATGTTTGTTTCTTCAACGGCAAAGACACAAACATCAGCCATGTTTGGAACTTTAGTAGGACTATTTATGCCTACATTGGTGTTTAGTGGATTTATGTTTCCAATTGATAACATGCCCTATATTATGCAACTAATTTCCAATATCATTCCTTCTAAATGGTTTTTCATTATAGTCAAATCCATTATGATTAAAGGTTTAGGGTTTAATGCGATTTGGAAGGAGACTTTAATATTATTAGGATTTACAGTAGTAATGATTCTCATCAGTGTTAAGAAATTTAATAAGAGATTGGAGCTGATATGAGAAATATAATGATTATCATAAGGAAAGAATTTCAACAATTCTTTCGGGATAAAGCAAACATTAGAATGTTGCTCATCATGCCGGTTATTCAGTTGTTGATTTTACCTTTAGCAGCCGATTATGAAGTCAGGAATATAAAGTTATGTATTGTTGATCAGGACCACTCTCCTTATGTAAATCAGATGATTCAAAAAATTACATCTAGTGGTTATATTGAATTAGCAGGTTACTTTAGCCAATATAATGAAGCACTTCATTTATTTGAACAGGACAAAGCAGATATAATTATAGAGATTCCAGCTCATTTTGAAAGTGAGCTGATAAGGAGTAATGAGATTAGATTGTCAGTATCTGTTAATGCTATTAATGGTACCCGGGCAAGTATTGGGGCACAGTATCTGATTTCTATCTTAAGAGATTACAATCAGGAGTTTCGATTGAAATGGGTTCAGTTTCCAAGGTTTTTTCCGGTGCCAATCATTGAAATAGAGCATTCTTATTGGTACAATGAAAACATGGACTATAAACACTTCATGGTTCCAGGGATATTGGTTATTTTATTAACCATGGTTGGAGCCAATATGTCTGCGCTAAATTTTGTAAAGGAAAAAGAGCTTGGCACAATTGAACAGATAAATGTTTCACCCATCAAGAAGTACCAATTTATTTTGGGTAAGTTAATACCATTCTGGATAATGGGTCAAATAGTATTATCCATTGGTTTGATCATTGCTTTTTTTATTTATGGTATTAAGCCTGTAGGATCCATTGGACTGATTTACTTATTCTCGACCTTCTATCTATTAGTTGTTTTGTCTTTTGGATTACTAATTTCGACTTTTGTAAACACCCAACAGCAAACTATGCTAATTTCTTTTTTCTTTATGATGATTTTTATTTTGCTTAGTGGGTTATACACCATGATTGACAGTATGCCAACCTGGGCACAATTTGTAACGAAATTAAATCCAGTCGCTTATTTTGTCAAAGTGAATAGAATGGTCATCATGAAAGGAAGCAATTTAGAAGATATCCTTCCTCAGATCTATTCAATGATTTTAATGGCAATTTTTTTAATTGGATGCTCCGTTATGAATTATCATAAGAGAAATTAATTAATAAAAAAAACAGCCTGCAGGATATTCCTGCAAGCTGTTTAAAACCAAACCCATTTTCAAACAATCGATAGTTATTGTACCTCTATCGTTTTTTCATTTTTTATTATCACTTTTTTCTCGATCTGAATATTCAATACGCCGTTATTATAAGTGGCAGAAATTTTACTTGCATCTGCATGTTCTGGCAAATTGAAAGCTCTTTTGAAAGATTGATAATTAAATTCTTTTTTGAAGTAATTATCTTCATTTGTTTCATTGGTCTGTTCCTTGCTTACAGAGATAGTCAACATTCCATTCTCAACATTGATTTTAAAATCTTGCTTTTCTAATCCTGGCGCAGCCATTTCAATAGAAAACTGTTTGTCGTCTTCTTTGATATTAACAGGAGGAAAATTATGTTGCCAAACTGTGCCTCCAAATACATCATGAAGACCTTTGTTTACAAATTCATCCACCATGTGGCCGATTTCTTGAGCAACTGGTATAAGTGGGAAAAATACATTGCGTTTCATATTTCTGATTGTTTTTAAAATTATTGAATATTTATTTTTGAATTTGAATTCTCAGTTTTGGGTAATACAATTTTCAAGATTCCATTTTCCATCTTGGCATCAATACCTTCTTTTGCGACTGTTTCTGGTAATCTGAAAATTCTTTTTCTGTTAAGTTTTCTAAACTCTTGTCTTTGGAAATTCATGTTTTCATTCTTAACAATAGTGCTGATAATTAGGTCTTGAGCATCAAGTTTAACTTCAACCTCTGATTTCTCAAACCCTGGAAGTGCAAGGAATAGGATAATTTCATTCTCCTTCTTGATAATATTGGTTGGGATACTGTTGGTTTGATCTTGCCCAACATTACAGTTATAGGAGGTTCTAAAGGTTCTTGGTCTTTGATACATAGTTTTTGTCCACATTTTTATATATTTTTTATTCTGTTACATCAATTGCTGTACCACCACAAAAAATCAGTCGAAGAGTCATTTATAATAAATAAAACGCGCCATAATGACAATAAATTACAAACATTGACTTAAAAATACCGCCAATATGGCAGTTTAGTCTGGCCTGACTTATATATCTTAAAAGCAGTATTTTTGTGTATGCGAATCATATTTACATTATTTCTATTATTCCAACTGATCTCTGCTTTCAGTCAGGCTAATGGGTATGGAATTCGAGCTGGATACGGATTATCCTTTCAAAAATGGCAAGGTGGTTCCGGACGAGATCCTTTGTTGGCACCTCATGTTGATGTCTTTATGGATTCTGAATCAGAAAATGGAAATATATTATATGGTGCTTTAGGATATCATTTAAGAGGTTCTGAAGTTCGTTTTGGTCGCTTCGTAGACCTCAATGGGAATGTTTATTCAGGTGGGGGTTATGCTATGAAATTTCATCAGGTTGGTCTGGAGCTAGGATTGAAAAAAACTAAAAGTGCCAAGAAATGGAAAATAGGATATGGTGTTGGGATCAGAGGAGAGTATACCGTCAAATCAAAATTTGAAATTTTTGAGACTTATAAAAGTTTTGTCAACAAATTCAATTATGGTTTTACAGTCTGTGGTAGTACAGAGAAAAAGTTAAATAAGTTTGTTTCACTAGGATTTGAGGTCCGAGTGTCTCCCGATGTTTCTCGTCAAATATTTGTGCAAGCCGGTACATTATACTATGATCCCTATACAAATTCTGCAACACCAGGCCCCGAACAATCGATCAGAAATATAAGTCTAGAGGCTGGACTTTATATACGTTTTCTTCAACTCATTGAGTATATTGAGTAAATTGAATTAACTACAAAACACACAATCTTTATATTTTAAAAATTAGCATATATTTGCTGCCCTAATTATTTAACCTTATGCCATATTTATTTACTTCAGAATCGGTTTCAGAAGGACACCCGGATAAAGTAGCCGATCAGATTTCAGATTCACTAATTGATCATTTCCTAGCTTTCGATAAAAATTCTAAAGTTGCTTGTGAAACCCTGGTAACCACTGGGCAAGTAGTAGTAGCCGGAGAGGTTAAAACGACAGCCTATTTGGATATTCAGACTATCGTACGCGATGTTATTTCAAAAATCGGGTATACAAAATCCGAATACATGTTTGAAGCTAATAGCTGTGGAATTTTGTCTGCCATTCACGAACAATCTGCTGATATCAATCGAGGAGTTGAGAAGAAAAAGAAAATGGATCAGGGAGCTGGCGATCAAGGTATGATGTTTGGTTATGCTACCAATGAAACTGCTGAGTATATGCCATTGCCTCTCAAGTTGTCGCATTTACTTTTGGAAGAGCTAGCTAAAATCAGAAAAGAGGGGAAAGTAATGACCTATCTTCGACCTGATGCAAAAAGTCAGGTTACCATCGAATACGATGATAAAAACAAACCAATAAGAATTGATACAATCGTTATATCAACCCAACATGATGAATTCGTAAAATCCAATGGCTCACCTAATTCGGTTAAAAAAGCTGAACATCAAATGCTGGAAAAGATTGCCAATGATGTTAAGACAATTCTTATCCCGAGAATTAAAAGAAAATTGACCATTTCTGTACAAAAGTTATTTAATTCAGAGATTACTTACCATATTAATCCAACCGGAAAATTTGTAATAGGTGGTCCACATGGAGATACTGGATTAACAGGACGCAAAATAATTGTGGATACTTATGGAGGTAAAGGAGCTCACGGTGGTGGTGCCTTCTCTGGTAAAGATCCTTCAAAAGTAGATCGTTCGGCTGCATATGCAACAAGACATATTGCCAAAAATATGGTAGCTGCTGGAATTTGTGATGAGGTGTTGGTTCAGGTTTCTTATGCCATTGGCGTAGCAAAACCTTGTGGGGTATTTGTCAATACTTATGGAACTTCAAAAGTTAAACTTAGTGATGGAGCAATCGCTAAAAAAATTGAAAAAGTATTTGACTTAAGACCTTATGCAATTGAGCAAAGACTAAAGTTAAGAAATCCAATCTATTCTGAAACTGCTGCTTACGGTCACATGGGAAGAGATAATAAGGTTGTTGAAAAGTCTTTTGTAACCGCAGAAGGAAAGATGAAAAAATTAAAAGTTGAACTTTTCACCTGGGAAAAATTGGATATGGTGAAAAAGCTCCGTTCGGAATTCAAGATTAAGTAAGGCATTAAAACATAGGTTTAAATTTTTACTGGTTCAATTTCAGAACTCTAATAATTTTTCTGTAACAAAACGGATTGACTAGAATAGGTCTTTGATATATTTTCTTTGGTAAAGGCAACAGAAGTATCACCATAAGCAATTAATCTTTGATTAATCATAATTACACGATCAAAGTAATTCATAACGGAATCAAGATCATGATGAACCACCAAGATCGTCTTATTTTGTGCAGCAAGTTTTTTTAAGATCTGAATTATTCGCTCTTCTGTCTTTGCATCAACACCGACGAAAGGTTCATCCATAAGTAGGATATCGGATTGTTGACATAAAGCCCGGGCAAGAAAAACGCGTTGTTGCTGACCACCCGATAATTCACCTATTTGTTTGTTTCTCAGTTGAAGTATTCCCATCTCTTCCAAGGCCTGAAGTGCTATATCCCGATCTTGTTTATTGATAAACTCATGCCACTTTTTATAAGGATATCTACCCATCATAACCACATCTTCAACAATGGCTGGAAATTGCCAATCGACTTCATCTTTTTGAGGGACATAAGCGATTCGCTGAAGCATTTTGGTTTCTTTACTGCCAAAAATTAAAACTTCACCTGTATTAATATCTACTTGTTGCAAAATGCATTTAAATAATGTTGACTTGCCGGCCCCATTTGGACCAATTAGGCCATAGATTAGTCCGGATTCAATTTTCAAATAAATATTACTGAGTACTCGCTTTTCATGATATGCGACAGATAATCCATTTACTTCGATGGGGTATGAATTTGTATTGATCATTGTTTACTTCCGGTTTATAAGGTATATAGCAGAAAAACAAACAACATAAAACCCAATAATAAACCAATAAATATAGGGGTTTCCGTTTTTAGAAGTTTCTTTATCGTTCTGGTTGGATTTTGATAAGGCAATACTTATAACATCAATATTGTGTTTTAACATATCAATGTATGTTTGAGCCATACTCAACGAATCTCCCAGACTATCGGCATAAAGTTTTCCACCAATCTCAATCTTGTTTTCTTTTTGAATTTGCTCTATGAGCTTTGGATTGATTGTACTTTCAATAAATATAGCTGGTATTTTTCTTTCTTTAATGACCTGATTTACTCGAAGTAATGTAGTAGATTGTACATCAGCTTCTGTAGAAGTTCCTTGCAAAGGTTCTAAAGTTAAACCATACTGTCTGCCAAAGTAACGAAATCCGTCGTGTGAGGTAATTAGAACACGTTGTTGCTCAGGAATCGTTTGTACCTTTTTAAAAATGTATTGGTTTAATTCTATTAATTGTTTTTTATAGATCTGAAAATTGAAGTAGAATTCCTCCCGATGTAAGGGTTCTAATTCTGATAAAGCATTATAAATATTTTCCGCGTAAACTATAGCATTTTCAACGTTCATCCAGGCATGTGGATCTGTTGCATTGTGATAAATGTTGCTTTGTATAGGATTTATTCCTTTTGTAATGTAAACCTGCTTAGCCTTTGTGCCTGAATTTACAATAAGTTTGGAAAGCCAACCTTCAAAGGTTAATCCATTAATTAATATAATATCTGCTTTACTCACTTTAAGGAGATCTCCAGGAGTTGGTTCATATAAATGTGGATCAGAACCAATAGGAACAATCACATCAAGATCAACTAAATTACCTGCGATTACTGCACACATATCTTCCCACATGGATGCAGTAGCTAATACTTTCTTCTTTTCTTGAGCAACTAAAGGAAGAGAAATCAAAATTAAAAAAATTGAAAACCACTTCATGTTAAGCTATTTTGACAAGTATTGCAGAGCTGATTTGATTACTCAAACTTAAGGTTACCTGTGATTCATTTTCAATGGTATGGCTGTGATCATAGGTGTTATAATCCAGAACTTTAATTTTTCTACCGGGTTGGATTTCTACAGAATCAAGAAATTGCAAAAAAGGTGTTTCATGATTTTTAACACCTAAAACAATCAATTCTGTATATTTTTCTTTAATCTGAGAGAGCGTGGATTGAGTTCTGAATGTGAAATTTCCATTTTTGTTTGGAATTGGATCTCCATGGGGATCAAATCTAGGTGATCCCAAAAATTCATCCAGTCGATTTACTAATTCTTCAGATTGAACATGCTCCAATTGTTCCGCTATAGAATGTACTTGATCCCAGGTGAAATTAAGTTTAATATGAAGAAACGTTTCCCAGAGACGGTGTTTGCGGATTAATTCTAAAGCTATTTTTTGCCCCGATCTGGTAAGTGAAACACCGTAATATTTCTCATAATTAAGCAATTCCTTTTCACTTAATCTACGAATCATATCAGTGACCGATGCAGAAGTAGTTCCTATTTCTTCAGCAATATGTTTCGTAGAAGCGTTAGGATCGCCGGAACGCTCTAGGATTTTGTATATTGCCTTCAAATAATTTTCCTCAGAAACAGTAAGCATGAATTAAAAATTTAGGCAAATCTAAAATAATTTTTAAAATCATCAAACAAAATGAATGAAACTTTTATAAAACTTACAGAAATAATACATTCAAGAAGAGCTGTTTATCCAATGAATTATATTTCTGGAGAGATTGATAATCAACTAATTGAAGCTATTTTAGAAAACGCAAGATGGGCGCCTACACATAAAAAGACACAGCCTTGGAGATATGTTGTAATTACAGGTAAATCTCTAGTAAATTTATCGGAATATCTGTCCGATTATTATAAAAAGTCAACTCCACAGAATGAGTTTTCAGATATAAAATGGAAAAAAGCAGGAGAGAGGCCATTGCAATCAGCTTGTGTCATTGCCATTTGTATTGAAAGAAGCCCCGAAACAGTTATCCCCGCATGGGAGGAAACAGCAGCAGTTGCCTGCTCTGTTCAAAATTTATGGCTTAGCGCTTCTGCCCTAGGAATTGGTTCATATTGGAGTACACCTGGGGCTATCCAAGGCATAAATGACTTTCTAAGCCTTACTGAAAATCAATCCTGTTTGGGATTATTTTATATGGGATGGATGAAGAAAGAAATTGAGTTAAAGTCAGATCGGAAGCCGATTTCTGAATTTACTCGTTGGCTAAATTAGGATCTAATAACTAAATCTTTATCTGCGACTATAATTTGGAGATTCTTTAGTTATGGTCACATCATGTGGATGTGATTCTGTTATACCACTATGGGTGATGCGGACCATTTTGGCTTTTTGAAGTTCAGGTATATTTTTAGCACCACAATAACCCATACTTGCTCTTAATCCACCAATGTATTGTAACATTACCTCTGAAATCTTTCCTCTAAATGGTAATCTTCCTTCTATTCCTTCGGGTACAAGTTTTTTAATATCATCCTCTACATCTTGAAAATATCTGTCCTTGGATCCTTTTTGCATGGCACCAATAGAGCCCATTCCTCTGTAAAGCTTAAATTTTCTACCATCATAAATTATGGTTTCACCCGGAGATTCTTCTGTACCTGCAAAAAGTGATCCTGCCATTATTGAATCTGCTCCTGCGGCAATGGCTTTTGGAATGTCACCAGTATATCGAATTCCGCCATCACCGATTACAGGAATTCCTTTTTTCTTTAATGCCTCTGCGGCTAAAGCAATAGCAGTTAATTGAGGTACTCCAACGCCAGCAACGACTCTGGTCGTACAAATACTTCCAGGCCCAACTCCAACTTTTATTGCATTGGCACCGGCCTGTGCAAGTGCGACAGCAGCATCACCAGTGGCAACATTGCCGGCGATAATTTGTAGAGCCGAGTATTTTTTACGAACCTTCTTAACCATATCGATTACTCCTTTAGAATGGCCATGAGCAGTATCAATGCATAATACATCTACATCCATACTCATTAAAGCTTCAATTCTCTCCATGGTATCAGAAGCAATTCCAACAGCAGCTCCAACCACTAATCTTCCCAATTTATCCTTGCAAGAATTAGGATAATTTTCAAGTTTCATGATGTCTTTATAGGTAATTAATCCCACTAAGGTCCCATCAGGTTTAACAACAGGCAGTTTTTCAATTTTATACTTTTGTAAAATGGCTTTAGCCTGTACCAAAGTAGTACCTTTTGGAGCGGTTATTAATTTGTCTTTGGTCATAATTTCCTTTACAGGCTTAGATGCAGAAACTTCAAACCTCAAATCTCGATTCGTTAATATTCCTACCAGTTTTCTTTTCTTATCGACCACCGGTATTCCACCAATTTTATATTGTTCCATTAATTGAAGTGCTTCACCGATCCTGGCAGATTCCTCCAAAGTTACTGGATCAATGATCATTCCGCTTTCCGAACGTTTAACGGCTCGAACTTGTGCAGCTTGTTCTTCAATAGTCATATTCTTATGGATAAATGCAATTCCACCCTCTCTGGCCATAGCTATTGCCATTTCTTTTTCAGATACCGTATCCATAGCGGCTGAAATAATAGGCGCTTGAATTCTAATATCAGTAGTAAGTCGGGTTGAAATGTCTGTTTCTCTGGGCAGGACTTCAGAGTAAGCGGGAACTAATAAAACATCATCAAAGGTGAGTGCTTCTAGATTTGGGAAAGCTTGAAGAAAAAATTTTGATTCCATGTGCAAAGATACAAGATTGCTTGGATTTCTTAATTTCCTTCAATATTTGATTTATTGAAGTAATATTGCCTTTTAATGTATACGAAATAAGGATGCTGAGTATTTTCACAGACGAGTATTATATGAAAATGGCGATTGCAGAGGCTAAAAAGGCTGCTTTGGCTGGAGAAATTCCTATTGGTGCTGTTCTTGTTCATCAAAATCAAATTTTAGCTAAATCTCATAATCAGACAGAATTGCTAAGGGATGTTACGGCTCATGCAGAAATTTTGGCTTTAAGCTCTGGATCTGAATTTCTTGGCAGCAAATACCTAAAAAATTGTACTTTATATGTGACTCTTGAACCTTGTGCCATGTGCGCCGGAGCATTAAAATGGGCTCAATTGCCAAAATTAGTGTATGCAGCTGAAGATGATAAAAACGGATTTATGCATTTTGGCAAAGAAATTCTGCATCCCCGGACCCAGGTTGAATTTGGATTATTGGCGGAAGAATCCTTAGAATTACTTCGAAAATTTTTTGAGTCTAAAAGAAAGAAAAAACCAAGCTACTAAACCTTGGTATTTAATCCACCAATGAAAAAATATAGAGTTTTTAAGTTATAGCTTGAAAAAAAAAGGAATTATTCTTTAAAGTCCTCTAATATTGCATTCTTTTTGAAAAAATAAACCCACTTGTCATGGGAAACTCTCAACATAAACTAAAGACAAGCCTTGGTGGAATGCTCATTACTTTGGGTATTGTCTTTGGAGACATCGGTACATCTCCATTGTATGTTATTAAAGCCATCTTAACCGACAAGGTAGTTTCTGAGCAATTAATTCTCGGTGGCTTATCCTGTGTAATTTGGACCTTAATTTTCATTACCACTGTCAAGTATGTGCTGCTTTCATTAAATGCAGATAATAATGGTGAGGGTGGAATTTTTGCTTTATATGCATTAGTTCGAAGATATAATTTCAAACCAGTAATTTATCCGGCCATAATCGGATGTGCTATGCTTATAGCGGATGGATTTATAACTCCTCCGATTACTATTTCATCCGCCGTGGAAGGGCTTAATATGGTAATGCCAGGTTTGAAAACTATGCCTATTGTAATGGTTTTATTATTATTGCTTTTTTCCTTTCAACAGATTGGAACTGAGCTTGTAGGTAAGACTTTTGGACCAATAATGTTAGTGTGGTTTATTATGATTGCTGTATTGGGATTTAATCAAATCTTGCAATACCCCGAAATTTTAAAAGCAATCAATCCAAAATATGCCATTGATTTACTAGTTAATTATCCTCGTGGATTTTGGTTATTAGGTGCTGTATTTCTTTGTACGACAGGTGCTGAAGCATTGTATTCGGATCTTGGACATTGCGGAAAAGGTAATATTCGACTTACCTGGAGTTTTGTTTTAATCTGTCTGATATTATGTTATGCTGGTCAGTCAGCCTGGTTATTGCACAATAATATCGGTAATGTTATTCCTAATGAAATAAGTATCTTTTATTCAATTATGCCTCCTTGGTTTTTAACTATAGGAATAATTATTGCAACTGTATCTTCATTTGTTGCAAGTCAGGCATTAATTTCAGGTGTATTTACCTTGGTTAATGAAGCCATGAAATTACACCTCTGGCCAAGATTAAAAGTTGATTATCCTTCCTCCTTTAAAGGTCAGATATATATTCCTCAGATAAATTGGATGCTCTTTGTTGGTTGCATTGTAATCGTTTTGATTTTTGAATCTTCAACGAATATGGAAGCGGCATACGGTATGGCTATTATTATAAACATGCTAATGACCAGTCTTTTATTAGGATTCTTTTATAAAATCAGGTTGCACAATTTTACCATTCCATTTATTGCATTAAGTTTCTTTATATTGTTGGAGGGCACATTCTTAATTGCCAACATGGATAAATTCATGCATGGTGGATGGTTTTCAATTTTAATCGGAATTATTGGTGCCGCATTGGTTTTTGTTTTATATAATGCTCAAAAAATCAGAGAAAAGCACACCCAATTTGTAAAGCTTAAAGATTATATTCCTGTTCTAAAAGATCTGCAGGATGATGAAACAATACCAAAAGAAGCAAGCCATCTGGTTTATCTCGCTTTAGCCAATGATAAACGGCTTATTGACTCTAATATTATGTATTCAATTCTGCGTAAAAGACCTAAAAGAGCAGACGTATATTGGTTTGTACACGTGGAAATTGTGGATAATCCATATCAGAAATCATTTCATGTAGACACCATTGTTCCTAAAGAAGTATTTTTTATTCAATTGAGATTTGGATTTAAAGTAGAACATAGAGTAAATACCATGTTTTTTGAAATTGTAGATCAATTGGTGGCAAGCGGTGAAGTAAACGTAACTTCCAATTATCCCTCATTGAAAAAACATCACATGCCAGCCGATTTTAAATTTATATTATTACATACACGGGTTTCAGCAGATACTGAATTGACGGGTTTTGAACGATGGATAGTCAAGACCTATCGGATGATCAAGAAAGTCAGCCTTCCGGCATATGAAGATTTTGGACTAGAACTCGCCAATGTCGAAGAAGAAGTTGTTCCTATTTTATTGGCTTCCAAAGTAGAAATGAATTTGCAGCGAGAGATGTAATATTATTTCAATGAAAGAGTCGAATGGTTTATTTCAAAATATAATTTCCTGAATTTTGATCTAGGACTATTAAAGTCCATCCTGAAGTTTTACAATACTGTGACACAATTTGCAGAAACTCTAAATACCTCTTTTTAGCCTGTGACATTAATTCACTGGACTCAGTTTTTCGTATAATAATATCTTTAACTCTATCCTGCATTAAATTTAGTTCTTGGGGTGAAAATTGATTAAAGGTACCTTGTTGAAGATCATAATAATCTAAATCAATTTCAGTTCCAATAATAGTCGGTTCGGATTGTGTCCGAATGGTAATGCTGCGAGAAGAATGATCAACGTTTATATTGCTCGAATCTAAGTCATATCCAACCATCACTCGGGCGTTAGCCCTTATGATAGCTGATTTGCGAAAAGGACTTAGATCAAACCATTGATAAGATTTTTCATGAAAAAGTTCTGAAAAATTACCTTCGATATTTACAATTTTAAATACCTCCTTGATCTGTTTTAATAGGACATCAGAATTTTTTTCAGTATGGTCCTTAGATTTGGAATAATTGATTCCAGTCCATACACCGATAGAAAATGCAATTAAGCAAAATGCCAATACATATTTTAATCTAACCATTAATATTTAGAGGTAAATGGATACTTAAGTTTTTCGTATGACTTTAGGATAGCTTTTACCGTACCTACGCTTAAGGGAGATTCGATAAGAACCGGTATTTTATTATTGTCATCACCTACGTTAACTTTTAGAGTGGTATTTTTTCTAAACATATTTCCTGCAATGACCTGTGTAAGGCAATGCAAAACCTGATACGTCCCACTTTCTTTAACAGTAAGTTTTTCTTCTTTTTCACAATGAATATTCAAGTTATAGATTTCACCATCCAAAATCATCTTGAACGGAATTTTAACTTTGGACTTTAAATCCTTTAAATCAATGGTGCGTAAATGGTATAAAGTTGAAATAAGATCATGCATTTCTTCTTGTAGTGGTAATACAGTTAGCTTAGTCTTGCCAATACTTTTTCCAACATGAGAATGAACAACTCTTGATTGATAATCAAAAACAATTTTTTCATAATGAGAGTAAGACCCTTCCTGAATATCTCGAATATATAATCTTGGTAAAAGGGTTTGTTTATCAATATAAGTATGAAACTTATCCCTTACTTTATAGAACCATTCATAGGAAGCATAAGTTCTTCCACTTACTTCCACATGATATACTTCACCTTCATCCTTTATTTCGAAAACAACTTCTCCGGCAGAAAGCCAAATAAAGTTCCAGTTATAGAAAACTTTATATACAATTTTTTCACCAACGATAAATGGACTTTCTTTAGCCTGTATTTCGGTTAAACAAAAAACCATTAACAGTATCCCATAGATTGCAAATCTACGGTCAGCAAGATATAATTTTATATTGAGGTTCAAGGACGTATAGTAATTTGTAATATAACGCACAAAATTATTTCTAAATTAGACATAATTATTTTTTTTTAATTTTTAATTTGTTTGCTATATTTTTGTTAAATATTTATGACGCTAAACAAATCTAGAGTGCTGGGTATTGATCCAGGTACGAACATATTAGGCTATGGGATAATAGATTTTTCTGAAAAACCTAAGGTTTTAGATTGTAATGTGATTCAGCTTACAGACTATGAAGATCAACAAACCAAATTAAAGGAAATATTCTTGAGAATTCAAGAAATTGTAGAATCTTATCAGACCGGTATATTATCCATTGAATTGCCCTTCTATGGAAAAAATCCACAATCTATGCTCAAACTCGGTAGAGCACAGGGTGTTGCCATTGCTGCCGGAATTCTGATGGGAATGGAAATTCATGAATTTTCGGCTAAAAAAATTAAGAAATCTGTAACTGGAAATGGTAATGCCTCTAAGATTCAGGTAGCGGAGATGGTCACCAGGATTTTAAATTATACGATAGAAAGTCGATATCTGGACGCTTCGGATGCATTAGCAGCCGCCTATTGCTTTACCAGTCAGAATGATTTTAGTTTAAATTCAGGCTCATCAACCCGAACCTGGAAGGCTTTTTTAAGCTCAAATCCTGATCGGATATCTGGATTATAATTTACAGTTTAAAGTTATGTTAAGAGCAAACTATTTTGATAACTATACCGTTTTTTAATTGTCCTATATATAGGAGATGATCGTTAATTATTGTTTTAAAAATATAAATAAAAATAAAAATAAAAATAAAAAATGAGAAATTTAGTTGGTCTTTTACTATTGATGGGAGTTCTATCTGTTAATGCACAACAGCGCTATATGAGTAAAAGCGCTTTTATTAAATTCTATTCCAACACTCCTTTAGAAAAAATTGAAGCGGTTAATAATTCTGGTGCTTGTGTTTTGGATATCGGTACCGGCAATGTCGAGTTATCATTGCTCAATACGGCCTTTCAGTTTAAGAAAGCTTTGATGCAACAACATTTCAATGAAAATTACATGGAGTCTCCAAAATTTCCAAAATCAAAATTCAAGGGAAGAATAACAGACTTGTCAAAAATTGACTTTAATAAAGCTGGAACTTATAAGGCTGAAGTCGTTGGTGATTTAACCATGCATGGAGTAACTCAATCGCTAAGCTTGCCTGCAAATATAAGGATTGATGCCGGAGGAGTAATCGCTGGAGAAGTTCGATTTACGGTAAAACCGGAAGATTATAATATCGAAATACCAAGTCTAGTAAAAGATAATATAGCCAAAGAAATTGAGGTTACTGTTAAAGCTGATCTGAAGAAAATGTAAATTGGTATTTTCATAAATTAAATTACAAAAATTATCAATTCTTAAATTTCTATTGGATTATTTAAAATATTAAATAATCATATTCATAAAGAATTCATACTATTTATAAAAATAGAACTAAATAATATTTTTTTGTAGTTTAAAGTAATTAGAGAAGTCACTTACTTGTTGTTCAAACCTTGATTGTTATTTCTATTAAGATTAATTGTATCATCAGAAATTCAATGGGTTTCAAATAAATTTTGTTATAGAGCTTTAAGATCCTAGTAATATGAATTTCTACAGGGGGATTTAATAGCTTAATTCAACAATTAACTCATTGGGAGTTATATCTTTATCATGATAAGTTAGCAGTTCAAAATTTTATAATGTTGAAGAACTGATAAATAAATCCGTTCTTATGGGACTTTTTTCCCAATCTTTCGATATTTGCAGCGCAATAAAACAAGTTTGCGATCTCAGGTAATTCAATATCAACAGGGTAATCTAAGTGAGGATACGCTTATGCAGCTGTATAAACAGTTGTTATATCCTCGTCTGATAGAAGAGAAAATGCTCAATCTGCTCCGACAAGGTAGGATTAGCAAGTGGTTTAGCGGAATTGGTCAGGAGGCTATAGCCGTTGGTGTAACCGCTGCACTGCAGAGAGATGAATACATTTTTCCATTACATCGTAATCTCGGGGTATTCACGACGCGAGGTATGCCTTTGGATAGATTATTTGCACAGTGGCAGGGTAAAGCAGATGGATATACTAAAGGAAGAGACCGATCTTTTCATTTTGGAAATAAAGATTATCATATAGTCGGGATGATATCACATCTCGGACCTCAGCTAACACTCGCTAACGGAACAGCTCTGGCGTCTAAGTTAAAAAACAATAATAAAATATCAGTGGCTTTTACCGGAGAAGGTGGAACCAGTGAAGGAGATTTTCATGAAGCGCTTAATCTCGCCTCAGTGTGGAAATTGCCTGTAATATTTATTATAGAAAATAACGGTTATGGCTTGTCTACGCCAACAAATGAACAGTACGCTTGTACACAATTGTCGGATCGAGGAAAAGCATATGGTATGGAAGCTATTACTATAGATGGTAATAACATTCTTGAAGTCTTTAATTCGATAAGTAAGATTGCGGATGATCTTCGAGATAATCCAAGGCCTTATCTCGTAGAATGTATGACTTTTCGAATGCGTGGCCATGAAGAAGCATCAGGAGTAAAATATGTGCCAAAAGAATTACTCGATTATTGGGCTACGAGAGATCCTTTGATTAATTATGAAAATTGGTTGCTTAATAAAAATATACTATCCGAACAAGATAAGGAAAATTTATATCAAGAATTCAAATCCAGCATACAATCCAATGTAGAAAAAGTATTTGATTGGCCTGAAGTAATTCCGGACATTCATCAGGAACTAAGCGATGTTTATAAATTGTACAATGATGTTGAAGACAACATAATCGATATTCCAACACAGAATCTCCGAATGATTGATGCGATTAAAAGTGGCCTGGATATAGCCATGACACAGCATTCAAACCTGATTCTGATAGGAAAAGATATTGCGGAGTATGGAGGTGTATTTAAGATTACAGAAGGTTTTGTTGAAAAATATGGAAACGAACGCGTTAGAAATACACCAATTTGCGAATCAGCATTGATTGGTTGTGGTTTAGGGTTGAGTTTAGAAGGTTATAAGTGTATGGTTGAAATGCAATTTGCAGATTTTGTAAGCTGTGGTTTTAATCAGATTGTAAATAATCTTGCGAAATTACACTACCGTTGGAATGAAAATGCTGATGTTGTGGTTCGACTTCCATGTGGTGCCGGAACACAAGCCGGGCCGTTTCATTCACAAACAAATGAAGCCTGGTTTGCCAAGACACCCGGTTTAAAGATTGCGTATCCTTCCAATCCAGTAGATGCAAAAGGATTGTTGCTTACGGCCTTTGATGATCCCAATCCGGTATTATTTTTTGAACATAAATATTTATATCGAAGCACAGAATCTTTGGTCCCAACGGGATACTATCGTATTCCTTTTGGAAAAGCGAAATTAATAAGAGAAGGTCAGGATTGTAGTATCGTAACATATGGATTGGGGGTACATTGGGCAACTGAAGTAGTTAACAAATTTGGTATAGACGCAGAAATTTTGGATTTGAGAACTTTGGTTCCTTTGGATTATGATTCCATTGTTCGTACAGTAAAAAAAACAAATCGAATCCTTATCTTACATGAGGATACTTTGTTTGGTGGGCTGGGAGGAGAGATAAGTGCTTATATTAATGAACATTGTTTTGAATACCTAGACGCTCCGGTTATAAGATGTGGATCTTTAGAAACTCCAATACCTTTTACAAAAAAATTAGAAGATCAATTTTTAGCGAAGGCTTATCTTGAAGAAAAATTATTAAAACTTATACAATATTAAAATGGTTCAACTTGATCAAATCATCGCAGTAAGTTCCAAACCCTCATTGTTTAAAGCAATTAGTTCGAAAGCTAACGGATTAATTCTGGAAGATCTTGCGACTGGTAAAAACGGATTTTATTCGGGGAGAGTTTATCAGTTTTCTCCACTGGATTCAATGGGCTTATATACTTTATCTGGCACCATGCCCTTGAAAGAAGTTTATGAAAACTTTTTAAGTAAAGAAGGTGAATTTCCAATACCTGGAGAAAATGAAAAAGAAGAGATTCATCGCGAATTTTTTTCAAAAGTCATCCCGGAATACGACGCTTATCGTGTACATGCCCGCGATATGAAAAAATGCCTCAAGTGGTTTCATCAGTTAAAGGAGCTTAAACTCATCTCACCAAACGAGAATGTTTCAGAGTAAAAAAGTTGTTGTTGTATTACCTGCTTATAATGCGGCGAAAACATTAGAAAAGACGATTTCTGAAATTCCATTAGAAATTGTCGATGAGCTTATCTTATGCGATGATGCAAGTAAGGACGACACATATAACATTGCAAAGCAACTCAATATTCATCATGTAATAAAACATGAAGAAAATAAAGGTTACGGCGCCAATCAAAAAACATTATATAATAAAGCACTCGAACTTAAGGCGGATATTATTATAATGTTACATCCGGATTATCAATATACACCTAAGTTGATATACAGCATGACCAACATCATCGCGAATGAACTTTACCCGGTAGTTCTTGGATCCAGAATTTTAGGAAAAGGGGCGTTGAAAGGAGGAATGCCATATTATAAATATTTTTTCAATAGAATTCTTACTTTGATACAAAACTTGTTAGTCAATTATAAATTATCTGAGTACCACACCGGTTATAGAGCATTCAATAGAAAGGTTCTGGAAGATATTCGATTTAATCTTAATTCAGATGATTTTGTTTTTGACAATCAGATGTTATCTCAAATCATTTATAAAAAATACGATATTGCCGAGATTAGTTGCCCAACAAAATATTTTAAAGAAGCCTCTTCCATTAATTTTATTCGTTCTGTAAAGTATGGCTTAGGGGTTCTCCTGACTTCCTTCAAACACTTTTTACAAAGAATGGGGATTGTACGATTCGAAATGTACCAATAAGATTTAATATATTCTTAATCTCGAACAATATAAATAGACTTTAAGTTCTTATATTAAATTATAAATTACCAACCTAACACCCAAGCAAAGATTAATGGTGCCACAATGGTAGCATCGCTTTCTACAATAAACTTTGGAGTATGAATATCTAGTTTGCCCCAAGTGATTTTTTCATTGGGAACTGCTCCGGAATATGAACCAAAGGAAGTAGTTGAGTCCGAAATCTGGCAGAAATAAGACCAGAAAGGAACATCATGCCATTCCAAGTCCTGATACATCATGGGTACAACACATATTGGAAAATCACCCGCAATCCCTCCACCAATCTGGAAAAATCCCACTCCTTTTCCACTGGAATTCTTTCTATACCATTCGGATAAACTAACCATGTATTCAATTCCACTCTTCATGGTTGAGGCGGAGATTTCACCTTTGATAACGTAAGAAGCAAAAATATTTCCCATCGTACTGTCTTCCCAACCCGGACATATGATGGGAAGATTTTTTTCTGCTGCAGCAATCATCCATGAATTTTTAGGATCAATTTCATAATATTGTTGCAATACTCCACTAAGGATCATTTTATACATAAATTCATGCGGGAAGTATCTTTCATTGTTGTCGTTTGCCTTTTTCCAAAGTTCATGAATATGCTTCTGCAATCTTCGAAACGCTTCTTCTTCCGGTATACAGGTATCCGTAACCCGATTTAAGCCTTGCTCCAATAATTCCCATTCTTCCTTTGGAGTAAGATCTCTGTAATTGGGTATTCTTTTATAATGAGAATGTGCCACAAGATTCATCAGATCTTCTTCAAGATTCGCTCCTGTACAGGAGATAATATCCACCTTGCCTTGTCTGATCATTTCCGCTAAAGAAACTCCAAGCTCTGCAGTACTCATAGCTCCTGCTAAGGTTACCATCATTTTTCCACCTTCCAGAAGATGGGATTCATACCCTTTAGCGGCATCAACAAGCGCTGCGGCATTGAAATGTCTGTAATGATGTTGTATGAATTGAGATATTGGACCTTTCATTTTTTCTTTTTTTATTAATTTATTTAGAGCATTGATAAATAGATCTAGTATTAAACCCTTTTATAATTTTATTATTTATTGGTTCTGGTTTTCTTTTCGAAATAATAAGCCAGCATTTTATAATACAATTTCGCTGCTAAAAAATCCGGAGCAGGATTATGAACATTGGGTGCTAATTCTACTATGTCAAATCCTACTACGCGCTTTCTATTAAAAATCATACGAAGGTATTGCAATACCTGGTACCATTCCATCCCACCAGGTTCCGGAGTACCGGTGCTGGGCATTAAAGACGAATCAAATACATCTAGATCGAGTGTAATATAGACAGTGTCTGTCATTTTCTTTAATGATTCCTCCATCCAATAATCATTATCCATAATGTTGTGCGCAAAGTAACATTTGCTTTCATCCAGATATTCCACTTCAGAAATGTCCATACTTCTGATACCAACTTGAATTAAGTTACAGTCTCTTTGTGCTTCTGCTAATGCACAGGCATGATTATATTTTGTCCCGTGGTAGGATTGTCGAAGATCAGTATGAGCATCAAGTTGCACCACGGTAAGATTATTATATTTTTCGGCGAATGCTCTCAAAACACCGATGCTGATAGAATGCTCTCCTCCAAAATAGGTTAATAGTTTGCCGTTATTTAACTGCTCTTTTGTTTTTTTATAAACCTTTTTTACCATTTGCTCTGGTGTATTCGTTTTAACATCCAAAGGTTTATCCATGTAGATTCCAAATTTATACGGTTCGCAGCTCGTTTCTATATCATACAATTCCATATTTTCGGAAGCATATAAAAAAGCCTGGAAACCCTTATCCGCACCCTTACCCCAGGTACTGGTTCCATCGTATGGAATTGAAGTTAATATGACCGATGATTTATTTAAATTAGCATTTGTGGCAGGAATTCCAGCATAAGTCTTGGAAGATAATTTATATGGATTCTTCATGATTTATCGATTTCAATTATTATAAAAATGCAAACATCATTGAATAAAAATGCATAGAAATACTTTTAATTGTATCCAAGAATTTTAAGCATGTCTTTGGCATTTTGTTCTTCATTATACACCCAATCAATTACATTGCCATAATCATCACGATCGACAATGATATGTTTCGGAGAAGGAATAAGGCAATGTTTGATTCCTCCATATCCAGACAAGGCGTCCTGATAGGCACCGGTATGAAAGAATCCAAGATATAATGGTTCCTTGTCTCTTCGATCGTATGCTGGTAGAAAGAGTTGTTGATTCTGTGCTTCGTAATTATAATAATCAGAATTATCACAAGTCAATCCACCGATGTTGACTCTCCGATATTCATTATGCCATTTATTGATGGGAAGTAAAATAAATCGTTCAGCAATACCCCAGCTATCGGGTAAAGTATTCATTAACGAATTGTCAACCATATACCAGATCTCAGAATCGTTTTGCTGTTTTTGTTCCAGAATGGAAAAAATACTCGCTCCACTTTCACCAACGGTGTATTTTCCAAATTCAGTGAAGATATCTGGTTCTTCTACATCGTCTTCTTCACAAGCTTCTTTGATAATTTTGACAATCTGCGAAATCATGTATTTATAATCAAATTCAAATCCAAGTGAATTGCGAATAGGAAGACCTCCTCCAATATTTATGGCTTGAAGGGAAGGAAAAAGTTTTTTTAATTCGACATACGTCTTTACACCTTTCTTTAATTCACCCCAATAATAAGTTGTATCTTTTATTCCTGTGTCTACAAAAAAGTGTAACATGAATAATTCAAATTTCGATTTTTTCTTAAATTTTTCTTTACAGAATTTTACAATTTCTGAACTTCGGATACCTAATCTGGAAGTATAGAATTCAAATTTAGGTTCTTCTTCTGTAGCCACCCGCACCCCTACCTTGCATTTTTTGGTTACTAACTTTTCATAGAAATCTAATTCATAAATATTATCCAGAACAGGAATCACATTCTTGAATCCACTGTTGATCAGGTTGGCAATATTTTGGAGATATTGTTTGGTCTTGAAACCATTATTTACGATAATTCTGTTTTTATCAATTTTTCCATTTTTATATAGACTCATGAGTAAGTCCACGTCAAAAGCAGAAGATGTTTCAATCTGAACATCATGCTGCAATACTTCTTCTAAAACGTATGAAAAATGGCAACACTTTGTGCAATAGCAATAGAAGTATTTGCCACCGTACGATTCAGCTTTAATGGATTTATTAAATAAGTTCTTAGCTTTTTTAATCTGATCTCCAATCTTGGGTAAATAGGTCATTTTAAAAGGAGTGCCATGTTTTTCAATCAGATTCATAATGGGAATCCCATTGAATATCAATTCATCTTTTTCAAGATCAAATCCGTCTTGTGGAAAGAAATAAGTTTGATCAATCAGATCAAAGTATTTATTGTGCATTTTTAAATGAAAGGTTTTTATTAAAAAAAGAATAGAATAGGTATAAGAACAACTTATTCCTTTCGAATGTCAATGATAAGTTTATAAAAAAGTAAATCGAATGAATCAATTCTCAGGAAATCCGTTATTATACCAGCAAGTCAATATTTTCATATCGGAATCATCTAATTTCGGATGACCGGACAGAATTGGATTACAACTGTTACCGATCGAGCATACAAACTTATTACCAGCAATACTTAGATAGTCCGCCGTAGATAAATAAGCTGAGAAATCAATATTATCAGCTTTAGTTTTTGAATCGTGACAATTCTGATTAGCACAAGATTGATCCAGAATGGGCTTAACCACTGTGTTATAAGTGGCCACCACACCTGTACATTCGTCCGATGAACTATCTTCGCCACAAGCTGCAAATAAAATGATTATCAGCGATGCTATAAATGGCAAAAAAAGTTTCATAATATAAACAATCTATATATTGACACAAAAATAATATAGCAAGACCAATTGTTCTTTATTTAATTCAAAGGTTCCAGCATATTCTCGTAAGTTTACCCACAAATTATAAGTTAATGAGTTACAGCTTCTTCCGAAAAAAAGCAATTCAACAAGTATCCCAGCATCTCGAGGATGACCACAAGCTCCACAAAGTACTAACGGTTAGAGACCTAACCGCATTGGGAATAGCGGCTATTATTGGAGCTGGAATATTTAGTACTATCGGTACGGCTGCGTATGAAGGAGGGCCAGGTGTAATCTTTTTATTCATTTTTACCGCTATTGCATGCAGTTTTGCTGCTTTTTGTTATGCGGAATTTGCGAGTATGATGCCGGTGTCAGGTTCAGCTTACACTTATGCATATGTGGCTTTTGGTGAGTTAATAGCCTGGATAATTGGATGGGCTCTTATCATGGAATATTCTGTAGGTAATATTACGGTTGCCATTTCATGGAGTGATTATTTAAGCGGTTTATTAAGTAATATGGGGGTTAACCTTCCCCAGTGGATGCAAATGGATTGGTTTACCGCTTATAAGGCGTATTCTGAAACATCAGTGTTAATAAACAATGGGACAACCTTTGAATCATTACCTGATCATATAAAAAACGCATACATAGCTTACGATCAAGCTCCGACCTTTGGAGGCTTTCATTTGGTAGCTGATTTACCCGCGCTCTTAATTATCATTATCATTACATGGCTAGTTTATATTGGCATTAAGGAAAGTAAAAATGCCAGCAACATAATGGTGTTCGTTAAGCTTTGTGTAGTAATTTTTGTAATTCTAGTTGGTATTTTCTATGTACAGACAGAACATTGGAATCCATTCTTACCCAATGGAATCGGTGGTGTTCTTAAGGGGGTATCAGCGGTATTTTTTGCTTATATAGGATTTGATGCCATCTCGACTACAGCGGAAGAGTGTAAGGACCCTCAAAGGGATCTACCGAAGGGGATGATGTATTCCATAATAATTTGTACGGTGTTATATATTCTAATTGCCTTAATCCTAACGGGCATGGTGAGTTACAAGGAATTAAATGTAGGAGACCCTTTGGCTCATGTTTTTGACAAACTCAATCTTCAATGGATTAGTGGATTAGTGGCCGTTAGTGCCATATTTGCCATGGCCAGTGTACTTCTGGTATTTCAAATTGGTCAACCCAGAATCTGGATGTCGATGAGTCGAGATGGATTGCTACCACCCATTTTTAAAAAACTTCATCATCAGTACAGGACTCCATATTTTGCCACCATGGTTACCGGTTTTGTTGTTGCGATTCCAGCTCTGTTTTTAAATCTCACTACCGTTACCGATTTATGTAGCATTGGAACCTTGTTTGCTTTTGTATTGGTCTGCGGTGGTCTACTCATGATCCGCAACCATCATGAATTGCCAGAATCAAGATATAAAACACCCTATATCAACTCTAAATACATTTTACCAATCCTGGTTGTGAGCGTTTCAATGTATATGTTTACTCAACAAAAAGAAACTGTTGATCAGTTTCTAACCAACCGAAAAGAAATTATTGATCCGGAATATATTTATAATCAATTGGATTCTTCTACTGTCTCTGATTTAAGTAATCAGATAATGTATTATCAAGGTAAAGCATGGCTATCCTCAGGAGGAACATTAAAATCTTATTTTCAGAGCTTAAGTACCGAAGAATTTTCTAAGACTCTAAAGCGATTTGGAATTCAATATGAGAAAAAATTTGCTGTAGACTATTCATCTTTTTATCATAAAATTCCAATGTGGCTTTGGATTGGTACTTTGTTAATACTTACTGTGTTAGCCTTTATAAATAATTTATCCCTAATTCCAGTCTTAGGAGTAATTAGTTGTCTTTATATGATGGCTCAGATCCCATTGAAAAATTGGATTGGATTTGGAATTTGGTTAATAATAGGATTGATAATCTATTTTGGGTATAGCTATAAGAATAGCAGGTTGCACAGCAGACCTCTTTAATTCTAGTTATTCATTATTTTCTCTAAGAGATTCTACAATAGAATTAAATACATCATTCCATCCCCGCCATTCACCTTCGAAATCAAACGAACTATTATGCCAGATAATGTGTGCGTGACCTTTATATTTTTTGCATTGCTCGATTAGAAGATTGATTTCATGGATTATAGCATTCGGATAAGAATTACCCTGATTAAGAAAAGTTCTATCCATGGCTAAAACAGGAATAACAGTTAGTGAACTTGGTTCATTTTTTTCCAGGTCGTAAAGAAAATAGGGATGAGTAGTACCACCTTTGAATCCAGCTGAGTCCGGAAATAACATACTGTAATCTTCAATAATATTCAACTTAGAAATAAGTTGTAATTGGCTAAGAGGCCAGACTCGAAGATAATGTTGTCTGCTTTTGTTTATAGCTTGTGATATTACGTCTTCTAATTCTTTTTTTTCATTCGCGAATTGAAATGGATTTTCAATGGAGTGGTATGATGGATGCCAAGCAATGGTATAATGACTACTCAGATGTCTCAGCAAAATACGATAAGGTTTTGAATTTATGGAATGAGTGGAATCAATTGGATCGCCTGTTTTAGAAAGTATAAAATAAATAAGTTGATCTTTCTTGAATTGGAATGAATCCAGATATTGATATTGATCAAAAGGGTCTTTTCTATTTCCAATAAGACAGTTTAATCTTCTAAATACTTCTGAAAAGTTAAATATTAAAATATTCTTGATTATTCCTCCACATTGCTTCCACAGGGATTTATATTTATATTTCCAGGGTTGATCAATATCCATACCGATGGACCATGAAAAGGATGTGTTTCTTTTTAAACTCGTATTAAATTTTGTGTTGAGCAAAAGAATAAAACGTTCAATCCAAACATCACATACAGGTATTTTTCTTTCTTCTTTAGTAAATATTTTTGAGTAAGAAGCCAGAAAACGATTGTGCTGATCACGTTGGCTATTCGAATAATCTTCTGAATGGCTTAGCATCCAAAATAATGATTTGAAAAGATCAAATCCAAAATCATCATCAAGTGTCGGAAATAATATTTTAATGCCTGGAATTAATTGTTGTAAAGTAAGTTCAGCTATTTCACTTGGTTTCTCCTGACTGGATTTTCTAATAAAGATTTCTTGATCCGAAATTCGTTTTGTTGAATAATTAATTTTTGAAAGGTTCGATGCTTCATATTCCTTTTGATCGGTAGTCATTACGAATTTTAAATCTTCATATTGTGATTCAATAAATTGAATAACATACTGAAGGGTATTAGTTATAGAATTCGTAAAAAGAAGGATTCTAACCATGGACAATCGCAAAAATACCCTTCCGATTCAGGAATTCATCATATATTGAGTCGATTTATGTTCCTAAGGTATTTATTCTTATTTTGTTTTGCTTTTGGCACAGGTTCTATAATATATTCTCAAGATGCCGATGTGCCCAAAACCGTTAGAAAGGGTGTCCTCTATAAAAAGGAGATTTCTTTCCTGGCTGCCATTCAGACCAATGGCTTCTACTTTGGTTATTCCTTGGGAAAAATTCAAAAATATTATAAGACCAAATATCTTTATTTTGATTTTGGAAAACTAAGGGACTCGAGAGAATATAAGGTTAATCAAGCCTATAACTCTAATGGATTTTTAGGGAATTATATCTATGGCAAACAGAATGACCTTTGGCTTATGAAGGCAGGAAGGGGAATAACAAGATACTTGTCTGAAAAGTCAAGAAACAAAGGAGTAGCTATTGGACTAAAGTTTGAAGGTGGTATAACTCTAGGTATAACCAAACCTTATTACATACAAATAAAAGACAAAGTAGACAACGGAATTACTATTAAGGACATTCGTTATTCAGATGAAACCAAAGAAGCATTTCTCAATAAAGAAACCATATTGGGTTATAGCGGTTTTCGGAAAGGCCTGGGTGAATTAGGTGTTATTCCGGGTGCATTTGGAAGAGTAAGCTTTAGCATGGATCCCGGTGCATTTGAAAAATCCGTTCGGGCGATTAATGTTGGACTTGCTATTGATGTTTTCAGCCGTAGAGTTCCCATTTTAGCGAATGAAACCAACCGCTTTATTTTTGCAAATTTCTTTCTCAATATTCAGTTTGGAAAAAGAAAATAGTAGAAAGAATCTTAAATTTTTATAAAAGCATTACTAAGTCATTTTGATATTCAATGACTTAATCACCAAAATTTCTTTTTAATACTCAAGTGAAAATTGGATTTGCTTGAATCTCATGATTACTATCGCGTTTGGATATCAGGTCGATTGAGATAGTTGGTTATAAAACCTTATAAATTTATAAAATTGAGACCATAAGATCCTGGTTTAAATAAACATGATCAAAATTAAATGTTAATTTATTTAATGTATAAAACATTGTAATTCAATTACTATGAGCTTAATTTTATGAATTTTATGTAGTTTTTAAAACAAACTGATTTTGATTAAAATTCAAAGTTTGAGGATTATAGCTTAAATAAGATAATATTACCTGTACTTTTGTACCATGCTTGACCTCCCCGTAGTCGGACATTCTGATTCAAAGCCCAGAAAGCCAGATTGGCTTAGGGTAAAGTTGCCTATTGGTGAAGAGTATAAGAAAGTTAGAAAACTTGTTGATGACTATAAGTTACATACTATTTGTCAGAGTGGTAATTGTCCTAATATGGGTGAATGTTGGGGAGCAGGAACTGCGACTTTTATGATCCTGGGCGATGTTTGTACAAGATCATGTAGTTTTTGTGCTGTTAAAACCGGCAAGCCCCCAGAATACGATACGGACGAACCAAGAAGGGTGGCTCAAGCAATCAATTTAATGGGCGTAAAACATGCTGTTATAACCTCTGTCAATAGAGATGAGTTGGTTGATTCAGGGGCAGAAATTTGGTACCAAACAGTAGTCCTTACAAAAGAATTAAGTCCGGATACAACCATTGAAACTTTGATCCCTGATGTTAAATCCAGATGGTCTTCTCTTGAAAAAATGATTAGTGCTGGACAGGAAGTGGTGTCGCATAATATGGAGACGGTAGAAAGGTTGTATCGATTGGTTCGACCTCAGGCCAAGTATTCCAGAAGTCTTGAGCAAATCAAACGAACTAAAGATTTTGGTAAGCGAACAAAGACGGGTATCATGCTAGGTCTTGGAGAAAGACCTGATGAAGTATATAAAGCCATGGATGATCTGGTTGAACATGGATGCGATGTATTAACGCTTGGTCAGTACCTGCAACCCACAAAAATGCATCTTGAATTAGTGGAATTTATACATCCGGATCAATTTGCTCACTATAAAGAAATTGGAATGAAAAAAGGCTTTCGCTACGTAGAGAGCGGGCCATTAGTCAGATCAAGCTATCATTCTGAAAGACATCTTTGATCAGAAGTTTCTTCCTGATTATTATAGTTGGGAATAATAATACTAAACTCTAACTCTACTCACAAATCCATGAACGCTGAATGTGTTATTCATTCACATTAATCATTATAAAAATTACTATTATGCGTGTTACTTATTTTCTCTCCCTATGGTGCTTGATTTATTCCGTTCAAATTCAAGCCCAAACTAAAACCTATTATGTCAATACTGAAGATGATCTGGAGGATGGCCATTGTGATAGCATTCATTGTAGTCTTCGTGAAGCTATGATAGCTGCCGATTCAGATCATACAGCGAGTAAAATTATTTTATCCATTCCAGGTGGTGGAAGGCACAGTATCAAATTGAATGGGATCTTACCCTCCGTTAATGAAGATAATACAGAGATTCTGAATAACGAATTTGAAAAGAATCCCGTAGAGTTGGATTTTGAATTCCGAACATTAGATGGCAAACCATTTATTCAAATCAATGGGAATAATGTAAGTATTAAAGGTCTTGATTTTGTAAAAATGTATTACAATTCGGAGAATGATAACATTATACGAATTGGAAAACCAGAGAATAAGATTAATAATATATCAGTATCCAATTGTCATTTTTTTGTGGACGCACAATCCAGATTGAATCTATCGACCAGAGCCATATCGGCATATCAAATTGATGGTTTTTATCTGAACGAATGTTTCATTGGAACAGATATTAGTAGGAAAGTGATCCTCAATACTTCAGGTTCAATAGAAGTTACCAATCAAGGTGAACTGGGAAAAGTTGAGATTTCAAATTGTATTTTTACAGGGAGCAAAGAAGCTATTTCCTTAAAAGGTGTCAAGTCCGATATATTCAAAAATATTTTTGGTGCTTATGATACCACCACGAATCTTAATTTTTTAAATCCGAATCAAGCAATAATTCTACATTCTGTTGACACCACCCACATCATTAATAATTTCTTTATAGGACATACGGTTAATGCCATTGAAGCTAGTCAACTGAAGTCCGAATTGAATATTATGGGAAATAAATTCTATTATACTACTCGAAATATAATTCTTACCGATAGTGCCGAAGGAGAAATTAATGTAACTAACAACTTTGCCCGAAATGGGGAAAAATTCATTGCCGTTAATCTCAAAGGATCACATAATTTATTATTAAGTAACAATACAATACAAGAAATTGATACTTTCTATACCAATGTTTTAAATAATTCAGTTCAAGGAGCTTATTTAGCAAAAAATACAATGACTTGTATACGAAAGAAAGTTATAGCATTGGCGGATTCAATTGCTCCTAAACCTGATATTCCAGTCATTACAAAAATTACCAATCAGTACATTCAAGGAACTTCTATTCCTAAACGCGAAGTAATTGTCTACAGAAATCCTAAAAGCAAGTGCATCCAATTAAGCAATTCATGTCAGGGTGGTTATTACTTCGGATCAGTTGACTCTGATGGAAATGGTTTTTGGCAGCTCAATGCAAATATTGATTCAAATGCTTATTTCAGTTGTTATGTTAATGAACTTACAAAAAATGGAATAATTTCATCTGAGTTTTCAGATTGTAAAGTATTTGAATTAGTTAATTCGGAAAATCCTTCCGATGTAAGTTCAATTGAAAATTGGAAATCAGCAGAAATTTTCAACATTCAGGGGCAACGAGTTTATTTAGGTGAAAGAAAAAATGGAGAATCTTTCTCTGAGTTTATATTGAACCATGAATTCGTTACTTCAGGATTTTATATCTGTATGATTCGATTAAGCAATAGCCATTTAATAATCCAAAAGACCATATTACCATAAGCAGCAAATCGATAGTTTAATTAGTCATTTGTCTAGCGAATAGTTTTTGAAAAATCCTAATTATTTGGAAGAAATTAAAACGCATCAAATAATGTAAATTATTTGTAAATAAGAATCCTAATAGAAATAATAATTTTATTTATAATTCTCAAAACTAGCCTAATATATATATAAAATAATGTAAATTAACCAAGTACATTTATGCTTTATATTATTCCTTTTCTAGGTCTTTTAGATTTAGTACAAATAATCTTATCTTTAGGGTCTAATCTCATGTTATTCAGGGTATTCCCTGATATTTCTGACATAAAAATTACGTCAATTTGCAGAATTTATTAACCGATTAAATAAGATGGTGAAGAAGTATTATTTTTTACTTGTAGGTGTTTTTTTAATAATTCAAGGAGTTGGAGCTCAAGCCGTGACTTACATTGTCAATTCTAACAATGATGTTGATGATGGTACATGTAATGCTGCTCACTGTAGTCTTCGCGAAGCAATTAAAGCTTCTGAAGCAGATGGTAAAAGAAGTATTATCAATTTTAATATTCCAGGTCCAAGTCCTCAGACTATTGTACCTTCTGGAGTATTACCAGTAATTAATGCAGATAGTACTGAAATCGGAATCCCAAATTCAAATCCTAATAAAGTGGTTATTGATTTTAGTTTTCGCGATATAGGAGGTGCAACATTTTTTCAAATCAACGGAAATCAAACTAAGATATATGGTCTTGATTTTGTAAAAATGCTTTACAACAATAATAACGATCACATTATATCGATTGGTACTGGCGTTAAAGCAGCTAATGAAGTGAATATTAATAATTGTGCATTTTTTCAGGATAATAGTACAATGCCCAATATCAACCGTAAAGCAATTGAATTAAATCAGGGGGATAAGGTAGTTATTGACTCGAATTATTTTGGTACAGACCGAATATCCTCTCAGATTTACTCAACCAATGGTTCGATCTTAATTCAAAATACACAAGCTTCCAATACCTTTAATATTAACAATAATATTTTTGTTACAAAAGTAGATGGTGTTGAGGCACACGGTGGAGATGGTTTAATTTCTAAAAACATCTTTGGCGCATACGATACAACCAAATCATTAAATTTCCTGGACCCTGATTATGCAATCTTGCTATCGGAAGGCAACAAGTATACGGTGGATAATAATTTTTTCTTCGGTCAAACCAAAAATAGTATCCTTATTAATAATTTAATGGCTCTTACCGAAATTAGAAGCAATCGATTTCATCTTACCAATCAAACAATAGCTCATACTGGAAATAGTGCGGCAACAATAGGTATTATTAATAACTACGCAAGAAATGGAAAAGGTGGTTTTGTAAGTTCTTCCATGACTGGAAGCTATAGCCTGAATATAGATGGCAACGATGTTTCTATTTACGATGTCTTTTATGGCAATACACTTGATCCCGCCATTAATTTGGCAGGTTATAGCAATAATAGGATCACGTGTATTTCAGGAGTTGTAACTTTTTTGGATAACACCAATTCACCAAAACCAAATACACCAACCGTTGTATCGGTAAACCGAAATCAAATCCTTGGCACATCAGATCCTAACATGTTCGTTGCTGTTTATGCTAATCCCAACACAGGATGTCCAAATACACCAACCGTTTGTCAGGGAGGAATTTTGTTGGGCACAACTCAAGCTAATGCATTAGGTTCATGGGTTTTGAATGTCAATTACCCAAACAAAAATACTATAAGTGCCTATCAGTATAAGCTGGGCACAGGATATAATATTTTTTCAGAGTTTTCACCTTGTTATACTTGTACCAATAATTTTAAAGAGACATTTTCGCCGACCATATGTGCAACAAGTAATGTAACATACAGAGGTAAAAACTATAGCGCATCAAATCCTTATGATTCCATTGTAGTACCTGGTGACGGCGTGAGCATTTGTGATTCTGTATTTGTCGTAAAACTGAACGTAAAAAATGCTACTAGAGAATTCAGAGCAGTTAATTATTGTTATAATCAATCGATTTCGATTTGTGGAGTCACTATAGATAAAAACAAAAGTGTAGACTCTTGTAAATTACTGAATAGCGCTGGCTGCGATAGCATAATAGTGTTTACTGGAACAGAGAGAGGTTACAGCCAGTTAAGTCAGACTATATGTTCAAATTCTAATTTAAATGTTCTTGGTGAAATTTTTGATGCCAATCGAACAAGCGGTACGGTAGTTAAACCCGGAGGATCCTTTGGTTGTGATACCGTTATTGATGTTAATATTACGGTTAAAAATTATGCTGAAACCAATATAAGTCAGCTGTTATGCCCTGGAGAATTTATTCAGGTAGGACCTAAACGTTTTGACATTAATAATCCTAAAGGTTCAAATACTTTTGTAAATGGTTCAGCAACCGGTTGTGACAGTATTGTCAATGTTGATTTAAGCTTTATTAATGCTGTATCGTTTCAGAACTATTCTATTTGTGAAAATGATAGTATCTCAATTCCTGGAACCGGAAGATTTATTTCTACCAGAAAATTAAATGACACTTTGTATGTGCCTAAAGGTGCAGGAGTAAGATGCGATAGTACAATATTCATTAAAGTTACACCAATGTTAAGTGCCATTGGAATCTATCGTCAGGAAATATGTCGTACAGATACCCTAAGGTTAGGACAAAAACAAGAAATTTTTCATGCCGGTAGATTATCCGGATCTTTTGTTGACAATAATACTGCAGCTAACGGTTGCGATTCAATTACCCAAGTTGTATTAACTGTCTTACCTGATGCCATTGGAAGATTAGATACTATTGCTTGCGAAGGAGAAATAATAACTTTATATAATAAGCAATTTACACAGGCTTCCCCAAGTGGCAATTTAAAGACTACTTTAAAATCTTACCGAGGCTGCGATACTTTCGCAATGGTTAATGTAACTTTTATTCCAAAGAAAACAGGTTTTGCCAATCCCGTCATTTGCAGAAATGGATCAATACAAATAGGTGGTACAGTCTTTTCAGCTTCAAATCCAACCGGACAAGTAGTTATAAACCGGACGGCAGCTCAGGGTTGCGACTCGACGGTTAATGTAAATGTGACAATCGCTCCATCCATTATACCTACCTATGTAAAAGAAGATTTGCTCTGTAATGAACCTAATAGCGGAAGTCTTACCATTCAATCAATAAGCGCTGGAGCAGGTAACTTATTGATTACCATAGATAATAAAAACGCTGTCAATTTTACACCAGGTCAATTGTTCAGTGGACTTGGTGAGGGTCTACACAATATAAAAATAACAGATGCTTTTGGATGTGATACCACTATAACTATTAATATAGATCGATCACAAACACTGAGTTTAACTTTACCAAATGATACTTTAATTAGTCAGGGAGCATCAATTACAATTAATTCTCAACAAAATTTTGTTCCAAGGAAAATAACCTGGGATCCTCCAACTTACTTAAGTTGTTCGGATTGTCTTAATCCAAAAGCGACACCAGATCAGGATACAAAATATACCTTGACTTTGGAAGATGAGTTTGGGTGTGAGATTAAAGAAGACATTTTGATAAGAGTCAAAATTGATGAAGCGGATATTTATATGCCTAATGTTTTTTCACCGTATAATGATAGTAATAACGATATAGTATATCCTGAGTTCAGGTTTCCATCCCGAACAAAAATTAATATATTCAGAGTATTTGACCGCTGGGGGGCATTAGTATTTGAGAGATTAAATGGAGGAATTGGTGAGAAAATTGCTTGGAACGGGATATATAATGGTAGAACCTTAAACCCTGGTGTATATACTTATGCCATTCAGTATGAATCGCTAAACCAAGAGGCCAAATGGAAATTTGGAGATATTACTTTGATGAGATAATTAATAATAATAAACAATATGTACGAATTAATGCTCAATACACATTCCTGGTTAAGATGGATCTTATTGCTCTGTTTTATTCTGGTTCTTGTAAAATCTTATTCAGGTATCCAATCCAAAAGAGCTTATAGTGCAGATGATAAAAAATGGAATACCATACTTATTGCCTGCATGCATCTTCAAGCCTTGACTGGTTTATTTCTTTATTTTATTTCTCCGATGATGAAAGGAATTTTAGCTGATTTTGGTGGAAGTATGAAGATCACTGAAAATCGATTTTGGTCTGTTGAACACGTCACTGGGATGCTTATTGCTGTAATTATTGCTCAACTTGGAAGCATTAAATTAAAGAAGAAAACTGAAGACCATCAAAAATTCAGAACGGCATTAACCTATTATGGTATTGCATTATTAATCATCATTTTGATGATTCCATTTGGAATCTGGAATGTTGATCGTCCGTTTTTCAGAATGTAATTTCGATGAGTTTACGCTCAATAATATTTTTTTTCTTTGGAATTTTTTTTAGTTCTAAAACTGAAGGGCAAGTTATTCTTGAAGTTGGGGTAGGTAAGAAATATTCTAATCCACAAACAGCATTGCAACAAGCAAAGCCTGGAGACACTGTATTAATATTTCCTGGTGTTTATTCCGGAGATTACTTTCTTTCAAATCTTCATGGAACACGAAAAGCCAGAATTACAATTCGAGGAACCAAAACTGATTCAGTCATCATTGAAGGATCACAGTCATTTCATTTTGCAGAAATAACTTTTGTAAATATTCAAAATCTTACCATTCGTAGACAAAGTGCTAATGGTATGAATCTGGATGATGGTGGAACATACGAAACGCCTTCGAAGAATGTATTAATCAAAGATATCAGGTTTATGGATATGAATGCAAGCGGAAATAATGATATGTTGAAGCTTAGTGGACTTGATTCTTTTGAGGTGTCTTATTGTACATTTATGAATGGATCTGCAGGAGGATCAGGGATAGATATGGTAGGTTGTCATAATGGTTGGATACATCATTGTATATTCCTTAATCAAGGATCCAATAGTATTCAGGCCAAAGGTGGGACAAAGGATATTCATATCGAAAGAAATACTTTTAGAAATGGTGGATCAAGAGTACTGAATCTAGGAGGATCAACAGGCCAGGCCTTTTTCAGGCCATTGGGTATTAATTATGAAGCTAAAGATTTAATAGTTAGCGGTAATTTTTTTGATGGATCCGACGCGCCAATTGCTTATGTAGGGTCCAGGAATGTTTTAGTCTCCAACAATACATTTTATAATCCAACAAAGTGGATATTTCGAATATTGCAAGAAAGTTCAGATACTTCCTTTTATCTAAGTTCAGCTAACAATACCTTTTGCAACAATATTATATATGCTGTTAGTATTGATCCAACCATTAATATTGGTCCTAATACTTCTGAAAAGTCTTATACCATATGCAATAATCTTTGGTTTAGTACCAGAACCAATAATTGGAGAGGTCCATCTTTACCCGTAAAAGAAAATAACGGAATATATAGTTTAAACCCGCAACTGGAAGATATTGCTCAAGGTAAAATAAAACCAAAACAAAATTCTCCCGTCATTGGAAAAGGATTAGGTTTTAATCAATTTTCATTTGACTATTATGATCAAAAATTTTCAGTTCCTCCATCCATTGGAGCTTCAGAATATATCATTAATACTCTAACCAATTCAGGGGATGGAAGAAGAAACTGGAATATTTATCCTAATCCGAATCATGGAGTTTTATTTTTTGAAGATGTAATAATGGAGAATGAATTCGTTATTTATAATCTTTCAGGTCAAGAGCTTTATAAGGTAGAAACAAATGGATCTCAATCTATAAACCTTATGCATCTTTCAGATGGCTTATACTTAATTAGAAATGTTCAATTGGGTGAATCAAGATTAATGTTGATTCAAAAATAAAATAAGCTTTTATTTGTCGACCGTTTGGTGAAACCAAATAATTTTAAATTATGGTTCCTACTTTTATTAAGTATTATGTTAAAATCATTCAAGCATTTACCAAATAATAGATAGCAAGTTTTTCAACAGTTACTTTTTGACTTGGGGACATCCCAACATTTAAGAAACATTTGATTAATTGAGTTACTTTTATTGATATGGATAAACATTGAACTAATGTATTTTTGCGGCCATTATGTTAAGAAACAAATACTTATTATCCACAGTACTTATATTGATTATTCTGATAATTGATCAAGTTTCGAAAATATGGGTTAAAACGCATATGTTCCAAGGTCAGGAAATACCTATACTTCATCAATCTTGGGCAAAAATCAGATTTATAGAGAATGAAGGCATGGCCTTTGGTATTAGTCTCGGGGGATCAATGGGAAAATTAGCCTTAAGCCTTTTTCGAATTGGGGCGATTGCGTTTTTGGCTTTTTTACTTGTTCGAATGATTAAGGCAGGTGAAAAAATTGGATTAGTTGTTTCATTCTCATTAATCCTGGCAGGTGCAATAGGTAATATGTTGGATAGTGCCTTTTACGGTATTATTTTTAGCAATTCGCCTTATCACGGTGGTCAGATAGCTCAGTTATTTCCACCTGAAGGCGGATATGCCCCATTTCTTATGGGTAGGGTGGTGGATATGTTTTACTTTCCTATGATTCAGACAACTTATCCGGAATGGTTCCCATTATGGCCGGGAGAAGAATTTGAATTCTTTCGGCATATTTTTAATGTGGCAGATTCATCTATATTTTGTGGGATATGCCTATTTTTTATTTATTACAAAGGAAGTAAAAATCAACCTTTAGAAAAGAGTAACTCAGTTCAGCCGGATACAACTGAGAATGCATCCGAGGCTTCAGTAGAATCTGCAAATCCAGATCAAATTAATCCAAATGAATAGACAGTAGATTGTACTGATCTACTAATAAAATGAAATTTGGTAATAATTTACTTTGATTCCCTCAGGAAGTTGTTTACAGCAAACTCTGCTCTTTCCAAGCATTCATAATTGAGTTTGCACTGAACGAACTTGCCAATTTTCTCCGTTTGAATCACCCCTGAAAGCCTTAGAATACTGAGGTGTTGAGAAGTTACTGACTGCTCAATCTTGAGTGCATTGTAAATTTTATTTACATTTACAACTCCTTGACGGTCAATAAATTCTAATATTTTTAATCGAAGAGGGTGAGCGAGGGCGCGCATTAATTCGCACGCATAATCCAGTTTTACACTGTTGAAAGATACCTTAGTATTCATCATCAGAAGTTTCTTATTTTGTTTTCGTAGTTGACCTTAACGGACACAAATATCTAAAGTACTTCTAATATTTTCAAATAAATATTAAGATTTTTTTTAAATTGTTAATGATTAAAGATAAAAGAGTAATGCAGTGTAAGAATTTTTAATACGAAGGTGCGGTTTTAATAGACCTAACCGGCAAGCTCCTCAACTAACTTGGAAATCTGATTCAAACGATCCATATCCAATGAATAGTAAATAAACTTTCCCTGACGTTCTGTTGCAACAACTCCGGCCCTTCTTAGGATTGCAAGATGCTGACTAGCAACGGATTGCTCTAATCTTAACTTGATATAAATATCTGTAACCGTCATTTTGTCTTGTTCTTCAAGTAAATCAATCACCCTCTGTCTAAGTTTGTGATTGACCGCTCTAAGCACCAAAACGGCTTTTCTCAGATCTGAATAGTCAAGTTGGATATCCTTGCCTCCCTTTTTAAGTGTAATGGTTTCGTTTTTCTTATTCCTCATTTGTCAAGAATTTAAAAATTGCATAATCGTTAAATGAAAGACAAATAGCATGCCAAGAGCATAAATAGAACAATAAAATAATAAAATAATTTTAAAATACAATATTTTATATTAAAATTAATATATACCCATTCTAGTTATCAACAGGATATACATTAATTTTTTTTGATTTGAATTTTATTTGGCTAAGCCCGGTTCAGAGAAATAAATAGGCTTTATCTGTTCTAAAGGGATAAATTCTTTGTTTTTCGACGCGAGTTCAAATGGTTTTAACAGACTTAATGCATCAGGCGCGAAATTGATGAAGGAATTGGGAACTTCATCTTTGGTCTTAAATTGGTCTAAATGATCACTTATAAGAACGCCATTTTCCATTTTTTCGTACAATCTTAGCAATCCATGGCTATTGTCCCGGAGTTCGTGAATCACTTTGCCTTCCCGATTAAAATGCGTAATATGGTAAATATCCTGACGCGCATGTATGGCTGTGATAATATTTTCAAAATCTAAATGAGACACTGTTCCAAACATAATTTTGGACTTCGGTATTGGATACAAAGGGATATTTCTTGAATAGGCAAGCCCTATAGCGAAAGCTATACCAACACGTAAAGAAGTATAAGAACCTGGCCCTGAATCAAATGCAATATCTCTTAATTCATTAATGGAAGTGCCTGTGTCTATTAATCCTTGGTCAAGCAAAACTTGAATCTGACTTAAGTTCTTCCCTTTGACTTCTTCTCCTGACCATAACAATTCATAATCCTTACAAAGTCCAAGACTGAGTTTGACAGAAGTACTTTCGATTAGAAGTGCAAGAGACATTATTTTGCCTTATTCCCAAGAATTTTGTTGTATCGTTCTGGGTCGTTCAATATTTCTATTGCTTTAAAAATCAATGGATCATGTGCAAGTCTGTTTTGCAATCTTCCACTTTCATAAAATACCCGATTTACAAGCTCCTCCTCAATTAAATTCGTAATTAAATTTTTGTGTTGCTGCAATAATTCCCATTGAAGATTCTGTAAGTTGGATTTAATTGGACCAAGGGAGTTCGCAATATTCGTAAGTTTATCAGCTTGTATTTGTCGCTCTAACTCTGCTAATTTCTTCTCCGCGTCTGAATAGTCGTCAAATTCATATTTGTGAAGATAACTTACAAACAAGTCGAAATCCCTGAACTTATAGGTTTTAGAATCTTCAGGAGCCGGGTGCGTCAGCGAATAATCTGTACAGAAATTGAAAATCCAATTACTATCCACTAATTTTTGAACAAATTCAGGATATTCAGATTCGGCCATTTCTATGTCTGGTCTAACGCCACCGCCATCATATACTTTTCTACCATTCTTGGTTTTGAACTCTGAACGAAGATTGTCATCTAAATGAATTTTTTGTCCATTTTCATAGCGCACACTTTGAATACATCTACCGGATGGAATATAATATTTAGCAGTAGTGAACTTAACCCTTGAATTATATCCAACCTCCTTAGTATTCTGAACTAGACCTTTGCCATAGGACAGTTGTCCAATTAACACACCTCGGTCGAGGTCTTGCATGGTGCCGCTTACTATCTCTGAGGCTGATGCGGAATTTTTATTAATCAGAACAGTTAAGGCAATTTTATCATCAATTGGCGGTAATTGAGTTTTATAGCTTGCATTGTATTCTTTTTCTTTTCCTCTTGTACTCGCGATAAGAGTATTAGTAGGAAGAAATGTATTGCATACATTAACTGCTTCACCAAGCAAACCGCCTCCATTTTCTCTTAAGTCCAGAATGATTCCTTTTAAACCAGGATTTTCTGATTTCAATTTTGAGACTGCTGACTGAACATTTCTACCTGCATTTTCAGTGAAGGTGATTAAGGTTAAGTAACCAATAGTACTATCAATCATACCAAAATATGGAACATTGGGTATATTAACTTCATCTCTTACTAATTTGAGTTCAATTTTATCTTTTTGACCAGGCCTCCTTACGGTGAGATTAACTTCACTTTTGGGTATTCCTCTCATAATCTGATAAAGGTCTTCAGCTTGTTTGTCTTTTGCTTCAAGACCGTTTACGGCCAAGATAATGTCACCAATTTTTAATCCAGCTTTATACGCGGGATAATCTTTATAAACTTCAGTAATTACTACATAGTGATCCATTTTTTTTCCTTTAGCTCCAATTCCATTGTATTTACCTTCGGTGGATAATCGATAATCTTCTACCTGAGCTTCCGAAAAATAATTTGTAAATGGATCTAAGGAAGCCAACATGGCGTCTATGCCAACTTTCATGAGTTTGGAAGGATTTGTTCCATCCACATAGTTAATGTTAATTTCTTTGTACACATTGGCAAATATTTCGATGTTTTTTACGATTTCGAAATACTTATCATTAAATGCAACAAAGGCAGTACCGGTGAGGCCAATAAGCACAAAAAGGAATAGAATTTTTGGATATTTCATTATCTCTCAATAAATATTATAACATCATACAAACGAGCTTATAATTTGTTTTAGTATTAGGTTCTTTCTCCAAAAAAAGTCTTCTCAACTAATTCTGCTGAACTATAATATTGAAAAAACAAAAACTAGATAGATTCAGAAAATGCATCAGAAACCTAGATCTGAATTGGTTAAGGTAAAAGGGATAATTCTTCGATAAATTATCTCCAAACTGGAATGAATTCCGTCCTTCTATTCATCTGTCTTCCTTCTGCTGTTGTATTATCTCCAATTGGTTGAGATTTGCCATAAGCTTTAAAAAACATTCGGTCAAGGGCAATACCTTTATTTATTAAATAATCCATACAGATTTTAACTCTTTGGTTAGATAGGTTTTGATTCTTAAGTTCCTCGCCAGTATTGTCAGTATGACCTTGAACGGATAGACGCATTTCGGGAAATCTGATAAGCATATAGTAAACCTCATTAAGAATGTCATAACCAACTGAATCTATCACTGAAGAACCGGTTTTAAATTGAATCGCTAAATATCCACTGTTATTTGTATTTTGATTTAGTGTTTTTAAGTCAGGACAACCATGATTTAATAAAATACCGGCCTCTTCCGGACACCTGTCCTCCTGGTCTGGAATCCCATCTTTGTCTATGTCCGGGCAACCGTTAGTTATTAGTGGTCCTGCTAGGTCGATACAGTGATCGTCTTGATCTGCCACTCCATCTCGATCCTTATCTGGACAACCTTTAACTGATCCGGCTATGGTCGGGCATATGTCTTCAATATCATATACTCCATCCTTATCAGAATCTGCAGGGCAACCATTATTTTCAGAAACTCCTGCAAGGTGAATACATAAATCCTCGAAATCGGCAATTCCGTCGCTATCTGTATCGGGACATCCGGCAACTGTTCCATAAACTTCAGGACAATGGTCATCCTTATCCGGAATACCATCTCTATCTAAATCTTTAGGCCTGTAGTTTAGTAAGGATCGAATTCCTATAGCGTGTTGAATATTATTATAACCATCTTTAAGGCTAATTCTGTAATCTGTTTGACCTGTTAAACTAGTGCTTTTAGAAAGTTTTAAACATAATCCAAGACCTATTGGAGACTGAGTGTAAAACTCCGATGAGCCTTCCATAACAAGTCCAATACCAGAATAAATGAAGGGTGACCACTTTTTACTTTTCCAAAAATGAATAGTGGGTAGAATATCTAATCCTCCATAAAAATTGTTCAATTTATAGCCTAGTATCGAGTCATTTGTTTCAGAAACAATTGGAAAACGGGCTGTCCCAAGAGTTAATGGAACATCAATCGAGAACCATTCTTTAAAGTTCCAGGCAAAACCAAACTCAAAGGCTGGAGTCAGATTCTGAAAAAGGCCATCATTTTCTTCTAGATTACTATTAGCCGCATGGAAATTAATCCAGACAGATTTTACAGTCCAGGCTTGATTTGGATAAGCCTGAGGGCTTACTTCTATATTTATAGAAATTAAGGTAAGAAATATTAGGATTCCTTTCTTCATGATTTTATTCTAAAAAATGACTCCAGGAAGAACCATTTTGGTTACAAATATGGAACAATTTCGGTCCGTTTTTGATTTAGAATATTGGATCTTTGACGGATATCTCTATCATTAATATTAGATCAAACGAAATGGCGCGAAATTCATGGAGAGAACCCCATAAGAATTAATTCATTTATTGCTTAAGTAAAATTTTATATTGAAATTTAGTTTATCTGATCAATTATAATGAAGCAGCAAGTTCTCCATAAAATAGTCGTTCAACATCTGGTAGATGCGTTGAAATCGGTATTTGAAAAAAATGAATATGCTGATAAAGTATTAGAGAAGTTATTTAAAAATAATCGACAATTAGGTTCGAGAGATCGAAGCTTTATTGCAGAATCCTTCTATGATATTATCCGATATAAAAGATGGCTTGAATCTGTATTATTGAATTCGAAAAATTACTGGCAACTAATAGCAGTATTTCTAATATCCAGAAATTTTGAATTACCAAATTGGCAGGAATTCGAACATTTAAAAACCGATGAAATTGAAAAAAAATTAGCAGAATCTGCGAATGTTCGAGCAATAAGAGAATCCATTCCAGATTGGTTAGATGATGTTGGTTTGAATGAGTTGGGACCAATCTGGGAACCTGAGTTAAAGGCACTCAATCAAAAGGCATCAGTAGTATTGCGGGTCAATACTTTAAGAATGGATAAAAAAACTCTTAAAACAAGTTTGGATAAAATGGAGATTCAAACTATAGAATCAGAGGATTCTCCTGATGCATTAGTTTTACTGGAGAAGAAAAATGTATTTAATACAGACCTATTCAAAAATGGATATTTTGAATTGCAGGATGTCAGCTCACAACGAGTTGCACATTTTGTACAGGCAAATCCGGGTCAAATCGTTGTGGATGCCTGCGCTGGAGCTGGAGGAAAGACATTACATATGGCCTGTCTTATGCAGAATAAGGGAAGAATTCTGGCTTTAGATACGGAAGAGTGGAAATTACAGGAACTTAAAAAAAGAGCCAGAAGAAACGGAATTCAAAATATTGAAACGAGAATTATTGATTCCACAAAAGTGATAAAGCGATTGCATAACAGTGCCGACAGGGTATTGTTAGATGTACCATGTTCAGGTCTTGGTGTTTTGAGACGAAATCCTGATACCAAGTGGAAATTATCATTAGAATCATTAGAATTAATCAAACAAACTCAATCTAGTATTTTAGATCAATATTGTTCGATGGTAAAGTCAGGAGGAAAACTCATCTATGTAACCTGTAGCATTCTTCCCTCTGAAAATCAGGAACAGGTTAAAGCATTTCTATTAAAACATGCTGAATTTAAATTGGAGGAAGAACAAATCTTAATGCCTTCAATTTGTAGATTTGATGGATTCTATATGGCGCGTATGATTAAAGCTTAGCAAATTATTCTCATTAAAAAATACATCACCGCTTGAATGATTTTGAATCGATCCTGTAACACTGGACAAAACATTTATTTCTCCGCGGTACCTAAGATATGCCAGCAATGCAAATATCAAAGCTTCTTTATAATCAATCAAACTATTATCGACAGGGGTGAATTGAACTGTTGAATTTGTTTTTTCTTTTAAACGTTCCATAAGAAAAGTATTGTGTGCGCCACCTCCAGTCATTAAAATCTTCTGTTCCTTATGGCTATCATTTTCATTTATTTCATGAGCGATGACCTGCGTTATATGTTCTACTGAGGTTCTTAATAAGTCTTCAATCTGGTAATTATCTGAATTTATATCCTTCAAATAATTCGATTCAAACCATTCCCTGCCAAGACTTTTTGGAGGTGACAATTGAAAGTAGGACAAATCGTTCCACTTTTGAAGTAGGCTATGGATAATAGATCCTTTTCTGGCGAAATTACCATCTTCATCAAAAGACCTATTCATTCGAATGGATAAATGATTCAATAAAATATTGCATGGACTAATGTCGTAAGCTATTCTACGATTTTCTTTTTCAAAACTGATATTTGAAAATCCACCAAGATTTAGACAAAAGGAATAATCAGAAAATAATAGTTTGTCACCAATAGGAACCAGTGGAGCACCTTGACCACCTAACTCGACATCCTGTTTTCTAAAATTACAGATTACCGGAATTCCTGTTTTGTTTCTAATTACCTCGCCGCTTCCTATTTGAACCGTAATACCTTTTTTCGGTTGATGAAAAATCGTGTGTCCATGACTTCCGATAAGTTCAATCTCCAGTTGATGTCTATTAATAAAGTCATTAACCTGATCGCCGAGGTATTGTCCGTATAATAAATTTAATTCTTTTAATTCATGTGGATTACCGTTATAAGCCTTAGTCAAACGATCAATCCATTCATCGGAATAAGCAATAGTTTCTGCATGAATTATTTTATAGGATAAGTTCTTGTTGTGCGTATCAAATATGCAGGCAGCAATGTCAAGACCGTCCAGGGATGTTCCTGACATCAGACCGAGAATTATTTTTCCATCTATTGAAGTAATCAAGAGCTTTACCTTAGTAAGGTGAACATACCTTTAGTTGAAAATTTTTTAGTTATTGTATTGGATTCGAGACAATTTTTGGGAAGTAGCTTAATGTCATAAGTCAAAGTATATACGTAGGTATCTGCGGGTACAGGTTCTCCATTTTTAGTTCCATCCCATCCAGGAAATTCTGGATCAGAGGACTCATAGATTAGTTTTCCCCAACGGTTAAAGATTTTGAAATCAATATTTTCATAAGTCGAGCTACAAGTAGTATCAATTTCTACCGGACGAAAGCGATTGTTATTATTTGGATCTCCCGGTGTAATAATATTTGGATATTGAAAGCAATTACAATTTAGGAATTCAAAACATAAATCTATAGTATCCTTAGTACATAGATCTTTTGAGGTAATCAGAGTAAATGAAGAGTCAGTCTTAAATTCTTTATTATTGTACTGGACTTTATCACCCTTGCAGGCTACAAATTGTTGTGCTATTCGATTTCCAATACTGTATTTAAATTTAAGATTGATAATATAGATTATATTAGTGCACTCTTTTATAGTCGAATCTAAATATTGTCCAGATTGAGAATATTTTTTTCCGTTAAATTCGAATTCCTTTCCGCATTCGATGGTGGAATCTATAGTATCTATGCGGGATGTTCGTAGATCCTTTAAGTAGAGTAGAATGATAGAATCACATTTGTTTCCGCTATTAAAGCGATGCATATATACTCCTTCTTTGGTTTTTCGGTCTCCAAAAAATTCATAATATTCATTTTTCAAACTACAGATAGAATCATGTATTACCCGAGTGAAATCTGGAACTACAATAGTAATATTTACTTCTTTGGCAATGCAAGCATAGCTCATTGATTTGGTAATAACATAGGTTCCGGGACGGTTGAAAGATAATTTAATATTTTTCTTATCCTGATCAATAGGTTGACCATTAAGTAACCAAATATGTTTGGCGTTTTCGTTTCCGTTTGAGCTATCAATAATCGTGAATTCTTCATCCACGCAAACCATGGCCGGACCATCAATCATTGGGTGTAATTCAATCTGGGTTTCACAGATTACAGAGGTTTGTATATTGGTATCAACATCATTGGAATAATTAATAGAGCGAATTCCAGAACTTATTTGATACTGAAAGTTCTGAATATCCCAAACAGAAGAATCGGTGTATGTATTTAATTCAGAAGTCACTTCAATATCGTTACATCCGCTTAGATAATTATTATCTGTTTTGATAATTAATCCCTGAAAGCTTACATTACCTGCATATGCATTTGAAAATCCAGAAATATAGAAACCGTCCATAGTTGTTCTTACCCGAGTGTACTGAGAGCCTTTCATGTTATATATGTAAGCTTTGTACAAACTCCCATCCGGATTGACCGAATAAAGCGCATTTTTGGATGGTGAATTTGGTCCTGAAGCATTGTGAAGACTGAATGCATAGGTTGACACCCCAATAATATAACGACCGTCTGGTCCCAGTGCCAATCCTTCACCTATAGCACCTGCATCGGCTCCTATATTTGGTTCATATACATTTGTGAAAATGGTATTTAAGGCAGAATCTACTTTTATTAGAAATACATCGTATTCATTGCTTAGATGATCTAATTCATAAACAGTCGTAGATCCAGTAATTAAATAATTATCCTGACGATCCACTAGCACATCGAAAGCGTACGTTCTTTGATTATCAAATCCATAAGTTTTAAAATTAATAGGATTGCCATTAGAATCAGCTTTTAGGATAAAGGCTTGAAAAGTGCCTAAGGCAATACATCGACCAGTTACAATAAGGTTACCTTTTGAATCGGTCTTAATAGAAAAGGCTTCATCGTAAGTTCCGCCAGGATTGCCAAAGGTCTTTGTCCACAACACATTACCAGTACTGTCAATTTTAACCAGATAAATATCATCTGCGGTACGATCTGTTCCATGAAAACCTGTACTCCCTGCAATTACAAATCCTGCATCCGGAGTTCTGACTATATCCCGACCAAATTCAGTGTTATTACCGATTCTTTTCATCCATTTTACCTTACCATTTCTATCTAATCTTCCAATTAAGGTTGAAGCTTGAAAGAAACCTGTGGATAATGGAAAAGTAAAAACCAGATCAGACAGATCTGTCTCTGCAATACCCATTACAATATTAGTAGGAGTAGCTGATCGACCCAATAATTTTGTCCACATGACGTTACCAAGACAGTCGTATCGGCTGAGTATACCCTGCGAAATGTTGTTAGTATCGGTTACAAAGCCAATGGTTGCAAATCCTCCATCTGAAAGTGCTTCTATTTCAAAGAAGTTAGTGTTTACATACTTAGAACTCCCTGGTTTAAAGGGATCTATGAAATACAATTTCTGAAAGGGTGTTGGTTGTGCGTTTACATAATTAAATTCTGAAATACATAAGAAACAGATAAATAAGTATAAGCTACTGGATTGTTTCATTTTTTATATAAATAAAGAGTTCAAAAATAGTAAAAAGTGCAACTTTGCAATTCAATGTAGGGTATAAACTTAATCTATTGGCATTTTGAAAAAATCATTTCTACTTAATATCAGTTTTCTAATATTAGCCAATCTTTTGATTAAGCCATTTTATTTATTTGGCATTGAACGCAAGGTTCAATTAATGGTTGGAAATGAACAGTTTGGTGCATTTTATACTATTTTCAATTTTACTTTAATACTGCATTTTATAAACGACTTTGGAATTCAAAATTATGTAAGCCGTTTAGTAAGTCAAAAAGAGAGGGATGCGCGAAGTGAGGTTGGTGTTTTGATAGAATTGAAAAGCATATTAGCAATCATATATCTTCTGTTGACGTTTGTTTTATCTATTTATTGGTTTGGAAATAATTTTTCGCCAACCTTTATTTTACACATTGCCGTAAATCAAGTGCTCGTTAGTGTTATCTTTTTTTTAAGAGCAAATATTTCTGGATTAGGTTTATATTTTACAGATACTTTATTATCTATTTTGGATAGAACTATACTTATTCTAACGATGGGTTATTTTCTTTATATTCCGGTCTTACATAATCCTATTAGTGTGAATACTTTTGTCTGGGCGCAGTCTTGGTCATTGCTCATCACCGTTGTAATTTGTCTAGTTTTATTATATCGCCATCATTTTACCATTCAATCCTTTGAGTTTAAATTTTCAGCTATTAAAAAGGTAATAAAAGTTTGTTTACCCTTTTCGATGGTTTATCTGGGGTATTCATTGCTTACTAAAGGAGACAGCCTTTGGTTGGAGCATTGGTTAATAGATGGTAAAGTCGAAGCTGGATTGTATGCATCCTGCTTTCGTTTATATGAGGCATTGACTATAGTTGCATTGAGCTTTGCTGGTTTGCTTTTGCCAATGTTTTCTAAAATAGTAATGGACCTTAAAAAATTAAATGCGCTACTGGGTATATCTTTAATTCTATTATGGTTAATTTCTTTATTCTGTGGATTAACAGGATGCTTTTATTCCAGTTGGATTAACGAATTAATTAATCATGATAAGGATATGTACCGAAATCAAATTATTGGATTGTTATCTATTGCTTTTATTCCAGCGAGCATTAATTTTATTTTTGGAGTATTTTTCCAGGCTGTGCATAAAGAATCGTTACTTTACAAAATATATTTTGGATTAGCTCTATTATCAATAATTTTAAATTACTGGTTTATTCCACAGTATAGAGGAATTGCTTCAGCATTCATTTTTCTAATTCATCAAATCGTATTAACCTTTATAAGTTTTTGGATTATACGGGCTCATTTGACCATTATTTTTGAAAAAATGAAACAAATTATATTCCATACCTTATTAGTGATTCTTACATTTATTGGAATTAATCAAATGAGTCTGAACATTTGGGTTTCATTATTATCACTTATTGCGTTATTTACAATCAGCATACCGATTACTGGAATAATTAATCTCGGAGAGATGCGTAGAAATTTATTGAATTTTATGCTAAATAGAAAGTCTATTTAATACTTGCAAAATCCAAATTATAAAAAAGGATTCAATAAAGTATGCAAAGCTCTGGCCAAGTTATACCATTAATCAATTTTACGACCTTCCGCAATTTCTTTGGAACGACTAAGTTTGTTTGCTCTTTTAAGATTTACGAGTAATGAATTGAAAGCTGATTCAGTGGATGTCTCATACACCTCATTATTGTAGGTAATTTTACCAGTGCGGACATCCCATTCTTTACCCAAAAGCACAAATCTAGATCGGGCTTTAGGATTGGGTCCAAAAATTAAAAATTTGTCATTGGATTCTTTATCAAATGAAATGGCAAGTCGATCTTCTTTAGGCATAAATACAAGAACCCCAGGTGTGCCTTGACGAATTATTACCTGTTCAATTTTCTCACCATTTTCTAGAATTATTTTTCCGTTTGATATCGTGCTTTCTCCTGAACTTAATCGCCTGGTAAGGACCAGGTCGTGAGCAATATAAAATTGAATTTTTTTAAGATCAGATTCGCTCCATCGATTTTCTGAAATTATATCTCTTGTAAGCGGGGTTAAGGTTGGGCTGCAGGAAATTCCAAATATGCAAATGCAAAGAATGAAATGATAAATGTTCATATGTATTTCAATTTATTAGCGAATGTATAACAAGGCTTAGACCAGTTAAAGTGCTTAAAGTTTATTTAACGGAGAAAAGTGGTATTTTAATTATTTCTTAACGGGAGTAGGAAAAAGCGTTTGATTTGAATTTTATATACTTTTGAGATATATTAATCAAAATGAAAGGTAAAGCAAGAGGGGTAATTGAGTTTCATTATGATTCAGTTCATTTTAATCTGGATGAGACAAGGATTAAAAATTGGATAACTAAAGTAGTTAGTCAATATAAAAAGGACGTTGAAGAAATTCAGATTATTTTTTGCACTGATGAAGCATTGTTGAAACTGAACAGGGAACATCTGCAACACGATTATTATACAGATGTAATTACATTTGAATATATGAAGGAACCTATTATGGGAGATATTTATATAAGCCTTGAACGAGTAAGAGAGAATGCCAAGGAATTTGGAGTAAGTGAAGTGAATGAATTATTTAGAGTAATTATACATGGCATCTTACACATTCTTGGGTTCTCCGATAAATCAAAAAGGGCACTCGAAAAGATGAGAAAAGCTGAAGATGATGCCCTTAAAATGTTGGAATAAAAAAAAGCTGTTCACTATCGCGAACAGCTTTTTTTATTCATGTACTATTTGAAGTATTACTTCTTTCTAAAAATACGCTGACCTAGTCCCCAGTTGCATAAAGCGGCATCTGGATGTAAAGCAGAAGTTGTTGGAGAAGGAAATTCAAAGACTTTCCATCTTAGTGTTAGAGGATTAGAACCAGCTTCGATGATAGGAGGATATGCATCATACTCCAATGCTGTTAATCCGCCTGGCGCTGTAGGGCTTACCAGCCTTAGACCACCATGACATAGATCTTCCTGAATGGCAAAACTTAGTACATCACCGGTATGGTTGTACAATAAGTATGGATTATTTGGAACTGAAGCTGCGCCTCCGGGATTGCCAACAATATAAACTCCATCAAATACTTTTTTGATTTCAAGAACGTACCCTGTAGGAGCTCCGGTTGTCGCATTAATCCTATCATATGAACCAGCAAGATCAGTAGGACCCGGATCAGAAATAGGTCCTGCTACTACTACGTTGGAAGAAACAGAAACCTTATAACCACCGTTACTAAAGGCTTCATAACGAATAGAAGAACCTCCAATTTTTGATAGGTCAGGAAGACTCAAATATTTATCCTTCAGAATGTATAAATTATCTTTTCCTGTCTTTCCGCCAGTACCACCAACCATACCAAATACTGTATCTACTGCAATAGCTACAGTATCCGGAAGGTCAGCTAGAAGAGTCGCATTGCCAACTCCATATACATAAGCGTCATTCATTAGCTTTTCAGAAATGAAAGGAAGAATTATATCTTGAGCCACTGAATCGATATCTTCATTCCGGTCACAGGACCAGAAGAATCCGGAAACCCCTGTGCATAAAACGATATAAAGAAATATTTTTTTCATAATTGATTATAATTTTATTGATTATCCCAAAATAATTTACTTGTTAATTCATGTTGACCTGGAAAACTTTGGTTCAAACTTTCTTCAATTTCCGGATAAGGTAATATGCTTGGGAAAGTTCTTCCACCCAAAGAATTTTTGGTTGGAACTTCAAAGATTCCGTTTGCGCTGGTGAACACCTGATTGGCGTTGTTATCCAATCTTCTAGTCTCGATCCAGGATTCTATTGGTTGTAGTCCATTCATACAAACCCATTTTTGATAGCTAATGGATTTAATTGGATTCACAGAATCTAAAGCACCTCCGGCAGCAAGGTATTCCGCATCTTTACCGGCAGTCACACCTAAATAAGCGAAATGCGCTGAGACCGCTGCATTATAACTGGATTTAGTATCTCCACCAAGACCTTTTGCTGCTGCTTCAGCTAATAAAAGGTTGCCTTCCCATGCAGTCATGAATAATACTGGCATAGTTGAATTAAATAAAAGACCACCTTCAGGCTTAAGTGCTCCTGCTGGTTTTGAGAATGTTGCAGAGCTTGTTGGTGCATTTTCAACATCACCTGGTTTTAAACCTTTGTGTCCACCTCCATCTGCTTGATCGTATAGGTAGTTGATCCTTGGATCACCAGTTTTTTCAAGATATCCGATAGCTGTAGTAGTAGCAACATAAAAGTTACCTAAGGCAGTACTTCTGGCAGCAGTAAAGAATGGATTACTTCCGGTAGAACCGCCAGGAAATCTAACCATCGCTGCATCTGCATTAGATGTTATAAATGAAGCAGCACTTGAAATTAAATCTCTTGCACCTGCATCGTTACCCGATCTCATGTATAATTTGAATAGTAATGTGTTGCCAAACATGGTCCATTTGTTCATGTCACCACCGTATACTAAATCATTTGATCCGGGTTTGTCAAATCCAACACCTTCACCAATTAATTTTAAGGCATCTTTTACTTCGTTAATCAAAGCAGGATAAATTACATCTTTGGCATTATCATAAGCCGGATGTAAAATTGAACCATCCTCAAGATCACCTTTAAGGGCTTGTGTATATGGAACGTTTCCAAAAAGATCAACGCAAGTCTGAATTCCGTAGGCTTTCAGTAACTTGGAAATTGCAACATAATTTTTCTCATTAGGAGAAGTTTTAATAACAAAATTCAAGTTAACTGCTGCGCGATAAACATTTCTGAATATTTGGTTTCCTTCGGATGAAGAAAGCTGATGCTGATCTGCTTCTCCAAGGGACACACCTGGTCCACCGGTATGATATTGACACCAGGTTCCCAAGATTGGAAAAATTCTTTCGCCAAATCCAACTGCCATATAAAGTTGAGCTCCACTTAACTGAAGGTCCTTATCGGATGTTGAAGATTGGTTAGGATCTTTATTAATGTCCAGGTAATCATTACAAGAAGTAATGAATATACCAAAGGACAGTATAAATGTTAAAATTATATTGTTTCTAAAATTCTTCATTTTACTTATTTTTTAAGATTGATTAAAATTTAAGTCTGAGTTCCAAACCTATACTTCTCGATGGAGGTGTTGTTGTGGTCTCTATACCATTTGCATCAGAAGATGCTCCAACGCCACCAACTTCAGGATCAGCAAAAGTATTTTCCTTAGCAACCCAGAACTTGATATTTCTGGCAAAAGCTCCAACAGAAATTGAATTTGCTCCTTTAGTTGGAATATTATAATACAAGCTCAATTCTCTGAATTTTAAAAATGAAGCATCTAATAAATAAGCGGCTGCCGGAAGACCTCTGAAATAAGAATATGCAGTGGTTGTTTTGGTATTTGGATCGTAATTGTCTCCATTTTTAACAACGCTGTTATCTATAACAAATGGTTGTCGATCATAAATTACGGTGGTACTTGCCGTTCCATTAAATTCAGTACTTAATTTAGTTCCGGAATAAAACAATCCACCATCTCTTCCATCAAATAACGCATTAAGCGTAAAGTTTTTCCATGAAAGCTCAGTACCAAAATTATATAAGAAGTTTGGTTGATAATTGCCAAGAAATGCTAATTCTGGACTTCTCAATGGATTACCATTCGCATTTACAACTATTTGTCCGTTGTGATAAACAAAATCAGTTCCTTTAAAAGTTCCGAAAGGTTGACCTTCTACAGCTATTAAATTTAATGTTCCGTGTCCGGTAAAGTGCACAAGGCTTGAGTAAATATTTAATTCATCATCATCAACTTCATTTTTAATGATTTCAACAACCTTATTCTTGTTCTTAGACCAAGTACCATATACATGCCATTTCAGCCTGTTATTGCTTACTGGATATAAATGGAGTCCAAGTTCATGACCTTGATTTGTCATTCTTCCAATATTAACCGGCATTGTCTGATAGCCAGAAGACCATGGAATATTGATATCGACAATCTGATCTTTTGAGTTAATATGATAGAAAGTATACTCAATACGTACTCTATCCTTAATGATACCCAAATCCAAACCAGCTTCAGAAGTTATAGACAATTCTGGTTTTAAGTTTGGATTACCAATTCGATTGCTTTTTTGTGCACCAGTTTGACCATCAAATGGAAATCGATTCTGGAAATCATCACCCAGGTCAAGCACCAATGGGTTCAGGTTGTAAACAGAGTTCAGTCGATATAAAGGCGCATCTTTACCTGCTGTACCAATACTTGCTCTAAACTTTAAAAAGTTAATTTGACTAGTGCTCCAAGAACTTAAATTGGTTGGAACAAATGAAACTCCTACTGCCTGATAAAAGAAATCGTTAGCATCTTTAGGAAGCGTAGAAGAATAGTCTTGACGTGCAGAATACTCAAGGAAAGCAAAATCTCTATATCCTAAGTTTGCATTAGCGTAAAACCCATAAAGTCTATACAACGTAGAAAGTACGGATGCTCTGGCTTGTTGGGAAGAATTGCTAAGATCGTAGAATCCAGGTATAACCAATCCACCTACTGTTGTTCCAGCCACTTCACGTCTTGCTTGTTCGATAGAATTAAATCCTAAAGTTGCATTCAATTTAAAGTCAGATCCTAATGGTCTGGTATAGTTACCATATAGATCATAGATCAAATCGGTATAACGATTAGAAGATTCTTTATATGAACCCAAACTAAAAGTTGAACTTGGACCTCGTCCACCATCTACTAATTCTCCATCAGCCCAAGTGTAAGCATTACTATAAGCAAATTTTGGATTCTTCTCAGTTACTGTGCTTATGATAAAGTTTGTGCTCAATCGACCAGTAAAAGATAAATTTTTATTAACGCTATAAGTTAAGGAAGCACTTGAGATAACATTATCTACATTATTTCTTACATCTTGTTCATTAAGGATGTAGTATGGATTAATTGAATATTGTCCATAAAATCCTTTGAAATCATGATAAGGACTATTATAATCTCTTAATTCATGGAATGGAATGTTAGCTGGCGTCTGAGTAACAAATGCCATAGCCGGGGTACCTGAAGAGTATCCAAAAGGATAACCACCTTCGGTTGCACCACGCTGATTAGATTTAGAATAGTTTAATTTAAACTGGGAACTCCAATGTTCAGAAAACTTAGCTCCGCCGTTAAATTGGAAGTTGTGCTTTTTTAATTCGGTATTTAAAACGATACCATCGTTGTTAAAATTAGTGTAAGAAAATAAATAATTAAATTTATCTGTACCACCATCGATTCTAAAGTTGATACGACTAGTTTGACCAATTTCAAAGAAATTTTTCAAATTGTTTTCAACTGCTGTATAAGGACGAACCAATTGTTCAATTTTTCCATTGCTAAGTGGTATTAATTCATGGGTAACCGGATCATATGGAGCCGATGTCCATGGAACTTTAAGATTAGGATCAAACTTTGAACCCCATGCGAAATTTTCTCCGGCAAAGATCTTAATAGACCCTCCACAACCATTACAAGATTCATAACCAGAACCATATTCCTCTTGGTACTTATAAAGTAACATAACTTCTTCAATACTTTTTGAAGCAGTAAGTGTAATATTAGGTTTTTCAGATTTTTTACCAGTTTTAGTAGTAATTAAGATAACCCCTGATCCACCACGTGAACCGTATAGTGTAGTAGCCGCTGGACCTTTTAGAACAGTCATACTTTCAATATCATCTGGATTGATATCGTTGGCGCGATTTCCGAAATCGACATAATTGTCTCTATCTCCTTGCGCTCCATTAACACCACCATTAGTTCCGATACCACCACCACCTGAAGAGTTTGAGTTATTGATAGGTACACCATCCACGATAATAAGAGCATTATTTCCTTGAGTTAAGGAAGTTTCGCCTCTTAATACTATTCTTGTCGATGCACCAACTGCGCCAGAGGATTGACCAATTTTCACACCAGCTACTTTACCTTGTAAAGCATTAATGGCGCTTCTATTGGTAACATTATTAAGTTCGTCCCCCGAAACCGTTTGGTTAGCGTAAACGACGTCACTCTTATTCCGTTTTCCTCCTAAAGCCGAAATGACTGTTTCTTCAAGGAGTATACCTTCGGAAAGACTTACATCTACCACATTAGATGCGCCTAAAGTAACTTCCTGAGTATTAAATCCTGTATAGGAAACTACCAGGACATTACTACCAGAAGGCACTTGCAGCGAATAATTTCCATTGTTATCAGTAACGGTACCGGTTGTAGTCCCTTTGACTACTACATTAGCCCCTAGGACACCTTCCCCAGAAGCATCGGTTACTTTACCGCTAACAGTTCTTTGAGCAAGCAAGGTTATTGATGTGCCAACCAATAACATCACCAGTAATGCAAATTTTTTCATACAAATACTGTTTTTAATAATTTAGTTAAAAAAATGTTAGACTTTCGAGAGCCAAATTAGTGTAAATCCTAATTTTTAGTAAAGGATTCCAAATATTTTTTAAATATTATTTAACTAACACCCAATATTTAATTCTAAATTATTGAAAACCTGTATTTTATATAAATAACATTAATTATATTAGTTAATAGTTAATAAATATTTTAAGTAATCACGAGGTATTAAATGTTCGATTAATTCATTTTTTGAGTCTCCATTAATTATTGACATTATTCTTCAAATATTTAATATTTTATATTCATAAGTCCTTGATGATTTCTAAAAATTTAATGAATCAACTTTGATTCCTTGCAACAGACTTAGTCCAATATTCTAATAATCATTTCAAAACGATATTTTTGCTGCAAATTCAGTGTGTATGAGTTACAAGCAAATTTTATCTTTTATAGTTTTAAATAGTTTAATGTCGATTGGATTACTTGGACAAACCGTTGCGAGTTTGATTAAAGATAATCTTGCTGGCAAAGCGGATGGAATTCCAAAACTTAATGCAGTTGATAAGCTTATTATACCTTTCAACAATAAATTATTATTAAGTTGCACCAATCGATTTGCAGATATTAGTACGGATGGAGATTATGAACCTTGGTTATATGATCCTGCTACTAATTCGCTAAGTTTATTAAAAGATTTATTACCACTGAGAACTTCGAATCCCAACAAATATATTTTATCTGGTGGTAAGTGTTTCTTTGGCGCACGAGATGAATTTAATCAGTATGATCGATTGTTTGTTACGGATGCAACATTTGCAGGTACTGTAGATGTTGGAGACACCATTAATAAGTTGACTGGTATGATTCGAAATTTTAGTCGAAATACGATTGTGCCGATTAATAATGGAGTGCTTTTTAATGCATACATTAATCCAAGCGAATACGGTTTATGGTTTTCGGATGGAACGAGACCAGGAACAGTAAAATATAATGATAATGGCTTCGCCGATAATTTTACTTTTCACCCAAAACATAATCGAGTGGTGTTTACTCAAGACTCAAAATTTAAAATTTCAGACGGCACATTAGCGGGAACAAAAGATTTAAATGATCTTCAAAATGTTTCTTCGGTAGCTGCACAATCCATTGCCATTGGGACTTTTGGGGATAATTTTGTTATGGAAGGACTTGATGTTAATACAATTAGTTTCGGAATTTTTGTAACTAAAGGAATTACCAATCAATATACAAAACTTACCGACTTTGGAAATTTACCTTCTAATGTACGCAACATAGTCGATATTGGTAATGGCCGATTCATATTTAGTAATAAGACTGGACTATGGGTTTCTGATGGTACTGCTGCTGGAACTTTAAAAGTTCCAAATATAGTTTCTTACAAATGGGATAATCAATACACAGATCTTTGGACAGTGTTTAATGGAAAAGTATATTTCGCCGCTTCGGATATTAGTTCTAATAAGGGAATTGAATTATTTGTTTCAGACGGTACAGTGTCTGGTACAAAATTATTTTTAGATATAAATCCCGGAGCAGGGGATTCACAACCATATAACTTTACGGTGTTTAATCAAGCATTATTTTTTACCGCCAAAAACGCCACAACCGGCAATGAATTATACGTATCAGACGGTACTGCTTCAAATACAGCTATCGTAGCGGACATTAATAAAGGAACCGGAGATTCAAATCCACAATATTTAACTGGATTGGGAAAAGATTTGTATTTCGCTGCAAATGATGGTACGACGGGTTATGAATTATGGAAATTAAGTAATGCCAAAGTCGGAGTTCAAAATATTGAATTGATAAAATCATTAAATATATATCCGACTATTGTTCGAGACAAAATCTATTTAACAGAAGACTATAATACAATTGATAGAATAGAATGCTATACTGAGCAAGGTCAACTAGTACAGAGTTTCAAACCATCTGGTAATGAAATTATACTTGAATCTTTTTCTCTAAAGAATGGAATTTATTTATTGAAATTCATAATGAATGATTATACTGTAATCACTAAAAAGATTCTGCTGAACAGGTAGTGAATTGACGATCATTTATCTATAATATTCACCACTGATCAAGTATTCTTGCAAGAATGCATCATGAAAAACATTAGTCCCAAAAGGCATATGATTACAGCCAGCCATGGCCACCAGTTACTTTCTTTATTTGATGTTGAATTCATATTATTGAACAATTCAGATCTTGACTAAGCTTAAAAGTAGCTTGTAAAAGTAACCATCTTTTTGCTTCCAACTCATCATTGATAATTTTATAACTGGATTATTTTAAAAAATTGCTTTATAAGAAGTTAATTTAATCAGGGATATATTAAAAATACCCTTTGTTTACAAAATTTGTAATTGATGAATCAAGATTAATTAAAGGAGAAGTTGATTCCCATAGAATTAAACTACCTTTGTTGTATTACATTTACAATCTAAATTTTGATGGATTTACGTTACCCAATCGGACCTTGGAAAAAACCTGATCACATTAACTATGCTCAGGTTCTTGAATGGATAGAAGATATTCGATTACTACCCAAGCAACTCAATGAGTTATGTGTCCACTTAGATAATAAAGAATTACAAAAAACATATCGAGAGGATGGATGGAATATCGGACAACTTATACACCACATCGCCGACAGCCACATTAATTCTTATGTAAGACACAAACTTGCCTATACTCTTAGAAATCCTTCTATTACCCCTTATCCGGAAGAAAAATGGGCAATCCTTAATGATGTACGTCTGGAAGATGTTAAAGTATCTTTAGATCTAATTGCAGCACTGCATCATCGCTGGGTTAACTTTTTAAAATCTTTAGAAGACGAAGATCTTGAATGCGGTTTTTTTCATTTGGGTGATCGACGAGTAATAAGCCTTCGTGAATCTATTGGAATGTACTCATGGCATGGCAGACATCATATGGAGCATATAAAAATTGCCTTGCGAAATTAAAAATGGGTTACCAATTTTATTAACGAGTCAACACTAATTTTGTAACAACGCCTTCACTGGTATCAAAATCTTTTACTGTATTAGCAAAGATGAGGTAGATACCTGAACTCACTTCATTACCCAAATAGTCCTTTCTATTCCATATGGCCTGACCACCATTTGCAAATGTTTCATAAACCAACCTACCGGAAAGATCTGTAATTTTAACTCTTGCGTCCCGGGCTAATCCTTTGATAGCCACATCTCCTTGATATGAACTGGTAACAGGATTAGGAAATACTAAAGGAACCTCAGAAAAATTGTCTTTAGCAGAAGTTGCATTACTTCTATACACTTGAATTCCTCTATCGGTACCAATCCACACTTCTCCTGTTACATCATTAATCGCAAGGCTGAAAATATTATTGCTTAATAAAGGACTGTTCTCTGTGTTAAAATACTCTATTTGAAATTCGCCCGTAGGAGATTGTACATATAAGCCATTGCGAGTGCCAATCCATTTTCGGTTTGCACCGTCTACGGCAAGCGAAAGTACTTCTTCTGATTCAAGTAAATAACCAATTATTCCGTTTTGATCTACTTTCCTTCTTGTTCCCTTACAGGTTCCATCAAATATTGATGAACCACATTCAAAAATTACTGGTCCTGCTGCTGTTCCAACCCATACATCACCTTCGATATCAACCGTTACATTGTAAATGATATTAGTCGTAATGTTTGTGTTTGAACTATTCAGAATGGCTATCCGGTCATCATTTGGATTATTCGGATCAGCTTCATCAAATACTCCAAGACCATCTCTAAAAACCAACCATTTATATCCGTTATTATCGACTGTAATATTTATAATATTCGTTGGTGTATTACCCGGAAGCCTATAGGATTTAAAGTTTCCGGTTTTATCTAAGGATACAACCGGTTTTGCAGCAAGATAATCGGCTATCCACAAAACTTCTTGCTTAGGATCAAAATCAAGACCAGTAATACGAACGCGACTAGGATCACCTACCGCAGAACCTAAAATATTATTTGTGTTGAGATGATTAAAAAGTTTATACTCAGCGGTAGCGCGATCAAATTGAATCAGGCCCTGTTGAAAACTGGCATAGAATAACTTTGAATGGTCTTTGCTCTCTTCCGACCTAAGAATGTCCTGGATATTGTTTGTTTTAAAAAAACTATTATTTAGCGAATTAATATATTCCCAACTTTTATCTTTATAGGTAAATACCCCGTCAGTTCGATAGAGATAAGTAAACGTCTCATCCCATCCACCACTAGAGACATATATTCCATCGGAATGAGATTTGATATCGAATACATTAATGTTATAGGGTCCAGGAATATTAATTTGTGCACAAGGATTTAAAAAATCTTCAAAATATCTAAATCCACTTCTTTTATCGGCGAGCCAAGTTCTTCCTGAAGGTTCTTGAAGACTTTCTAAATTATTGATCACGCAGTCACCGCCAATGTCTAACCAATCATTGGTGCTTCTCAAAATAAATAACTTAGTCTCTTCATTAAAATCATACTTCATGGAAAGAATTAAATCTTTACCCTCCCCATAGCCATGCACAAAACTAAAATCCTGAATTCTTCTTATCAAATCAAAATTTCCATTGTTCAATTTAAATAATTCATCTCTTTCCAAAACAAATAATTCATTGGAATGAATCAATACTTGTTTGTAAGATTCATTAGGATTAAGACCATTGGAAAGATTCATTATCTTCCAGTTTGCAAAATCTTCTATCAAAGAACCTTGGGATAAATCAAAAACATATATTCCCTTACTGGTTGCAGAATAATAAGCATTGTTATAAAGAAGAGTGTTATTAATTTTAAGATTATCCGTGAAAATGGTGAATTCAATTAGTTTGCTATTCAGGTTAAGAGATAATAATCCGAAATCAGCGTTAATAAAAACACTATTGTTATTTCTTTTGGTTATTGAATTAATGTTTTTTGAAATCGGGAGATTATTATAAATCTTAATAAAAGGTATAGCGCTTGTTCCGTCTTCATCCATTAAATCGATCAATCCATCAGAATAAGCTACTATTAACGCTTTGGCCTCCTTGTGATAATAGATAGCATTTATCCGGCTTCCGGATAACCCTTCTATGGTGCTTATTTTCGAAGTAGAGAGATCAGATTTCTGAATTCTTAGTATGGCAAGATCGGTAGCATAATAAACCGCTTCATCACTTTGAGTAATTTTATTGCCACTATTATATGGAATTTGATTAAACCATTGTCCAATTCTTAAATCTGTCTGAGCTTTCAAAAGCACTGGTGTAATGCATATCCATAAAAATAATCTGAACTTCATTTCGTTTTTATAATGAGCTATATAACGTGAATCAAAAATAAATATTCTGAATTTGCAGCAATATTAGTTCTGATTATTCAAATTTTTCAGGGAATCTTCTACATCTTTAGTCGCTTTTGTTAATTCGTTGATTCTTTTTTGCCGATCCGAGCCAGAATTAAAAATTGATCCACTTGGTTTGCCATTGAAAGTGAAGCCTTTGGAATCTATATCAATATTGATTTTACCATCGGTGATTTTGCTTTCCAGAAGAATTTTAGCCAGTTCGTTAACGATTTCTTTCTGGATTACCCTCTTTAGTGGTCTGGCCCCAAATTGTGGATCATAACCTAAGTCAGCCAACAGATTCAAGGCATTATCGGAAAGATTCAGATAAATTCCCTGATTTTGAAGATTGCGTGTTAATTGTTTGACCTGTAATTCTGCAATTCTCTTAATCTCTACTTTGTTCAAAGGCAGAAACATGATTTTATCGTCGATCCGGTTGAGGAATTCTGGTCGAACACTTTCTTTTAATTTGTTGAATACTTCAATTTTGGTTGTTTCGATAATTTCTATTCTATGTTTATCACCAACAGCATCCAAATCGTCAAAATTTTCTAATATTAGTTCTGATCCAATATTAGATGTCATAATGATGATTGTATTTTTAAAATTGGCTACGCGTCCTTTGCTATCGGTTAGTCTGCCATCATCGAGAACCTGTAAAAGAATATTGAAAACATCAGGATGTGCTTTTTCAATTTCATCTAATAAAATTATTGAATATGGTTTGGTACGAACGGCTTCAGTAAGTTGTCCCCCTTCATCGTATCCAATATATCCTGGAGGTGCACCAACTAATTTTGATACGGAATGCGACTCCATATACTCGCTCATATCAATTCGTGTTAGTGCTTTTTCATCATCAAACAATGCATGGGCCAAGGCTTTGGCAAGTTCTGTCTTACCCACACCAGTCGGACCAAGAAATATAAAAGATCCAATAGGTCTGTTAGGATCTTGTAGTCCTGCTCTGCTTCTACGTATAGCATCTGATACCGCTGTAACAGCTTCTGATTGTCCAATTACTCTTTGCCCAATATCATCTTCCATATTGAGAAGTTTTTCACGCTCGGATTGCAACATTTTTTGTAAAGGAATACCGGTCCATTTACTTACAACTTCTGCGATATCATTAGCCGTAACTATTTCAGATGTAAATCGAGAGCCTTCAGGTAGCTCTGACAGTTTCTTTTCTGTTGCTTTTAATTCTTCTTCCTGAGTTTTTAGATCGCCGTACTTGAGTTGAGCTACTTTTCCAAAGTCTGATTCTCTAAATGCCCTATCAATTTCAACATTAATTTCGTCAATACGCTTTTTCTTCGATTGAATTTCGTCTACAATTTTTTTCTCAGCCTGCCAACTCGCTGTGACTGAAGAGAGTTTTTCTTTAACATTAGCAAGTTGTTCTTCAATGATCTTAATTTTATTTTCATCTTTCTCTCTTTTGACGGCTTCTTTTTCGACTTCCAGTTGGCGCACTTTTCTTTCCAGTTCATCTACCTCTTCAGGTACGCTATCTAATTCTAAACGAAGTTTTGCGGCCGCCTCGTCTATTAAGTCAATTGCTTTATCCGGAAGTTGACGCTCCGTTATATATCGATGCGACAGTTCTGCTGCAGCTACCAAAGCTTCATCTTGAATAGCTACTTTATGATAGACTTCATACTTATCTTGAATACCACGTAAAATAGAAACTGTGTCTTCTACTGATGGTTCATCAATCATAACTGGTTGAAATCTTCTGACTAAGGCTTTATCATTTTCAAAGTACTTTTGATATTCATCTAAGGTGGTAGCGCCTATCGTATGTATGTCACCTCTGGCTAGGGCTGGTTTTAAAATATTGGCTGCATCAATGGAACCACTTCCACCTCCTGCACCTACAAGAGTATGGATTTCGTCAATAAATAAAATAATATTACCCTCAGAATCCACAACTTCTTTAAGCACCGCCTTCAATCTTTCTTCAAATTCACCTTTATATTTTGCACCGGCAATTAGAGCAGCAATATCCAATGAAAATATTTTTTTTGTTTGAAGATTTTCAGGAACGTCGTTTTTAACAATCCGCCAGGCGATTCCTTCAATAATTGCTGTTTTTCCTACACCAGCTTCACCAATTAAAATTGGATTATTTTTTTTCCTTCTGGACAAGATGTGTAGAATTCTTCGAATCTCTTCATCTCGACCGATGATTGGATCAAGTTTTCCACTTTCAGCACTTGCATTAAGATTAACAGCATATTTATTCAGTGAATTGTAGGTGCTGTCACTGCTGGCATCGGTTACCTTTTTGCCTTTTCTCAATTCAGCTATAGATTGCTTAATTCCTTCTAGCGTTAACTTATTATCTTTTAGAATTTTTGTTGCCTTATCATTATTCTTCAGAATTCCAAGAAGCAATGTTTCGAGAGAAATAAAATCATCTCCCAATTCTTTCATAATATTTTTGGAATGAATCAGGCTTTGATTGGCATCATTTGAAAGGTATTGTTTTCCCTCGCCAGTAACCCTTGGACTTTTATTAATTTCAGCATCTAACTCGGCTTTTATTTTGGAAACATTGGCTCCGGATTTTTCAAATAAAAATTTGCATAGTTGTTCATCGGTGTCGATTATTCCTTTACATAAATGTACCGTTTCAACAACCTGTTGATTTAAATCGGATGCAATTTGTTGAGCTCTAAGAATAGCATCCTGGGCTTTTAGGGTAAAATTATCGTAAGTCATAAATTGCTTTAATATTTTCTAAAATCTCATCAATAACACTACCATTTGAAAAAAACTGAAATTATGTCCTGATTTGGCTTTTCTCCTATGCCAAAGTAACGGATTTTAAGAATTTTAACTGACAAAATTGCTATTCATCAATATAGACTCTTTTAACCCTGGAAGATATGCCACAAATGATTTCATAAGGAATTCTGGAGCTATCCATTGCAAGTTGTTCAATCTTCGAATGAATACCAAAGACCTCAACTTCATCACCTTCGTTAACCTGTTCTAAAGAAGTAATATCAACCATACACATATCCATACAAACGACACCTATTAAATTGCAAAATCTATCACTAATCCAAACTTTATAAGCTGAAAGTCCTGCTGCACGGGGTAATCCATCAGCGTATCCGAGGCTAAGAACAGCAATTTTTCCATCGTGTTCCATTTTACCAGATTGGTTATAACTAATAAAGTCTCCTTTTTTCACATGCTTAATCTGAGTAATTCTGGTTTTCAGGCGATGTACTTTTTCAAGTTGTTGATTGACCAATGGATTAGAGTCAATACCGTACATCCCAATTCCCAATCGTATCATTTCCATTTCAAAATTTTTCCAACGACTTATTCCACCGCTATTCAGTATATGTCGCGGAGGCTTATTAGGCAACACCTCAATAATTTTGTTATACATGGATTGAAATAGCTTAAATTGTATATTGCTGAAATCATCAAATTGTTTGTTGTCACTTCCAGATAAATGACTGAATATACTTTCGACTTTTACTTGTGGATAAGATTTAAGTAAAATCATTAAGTCGGTTAAATCTTGTTCGCTAAATCCAAGTCTATGCATTCCAGTGTCCAGCTTTAAATGAATTCTTACCGGAGATGAGCCAATCTGAGAAACGAGATTATGAAATTGATGAATAGAAAATATTGCCGGTTCGATATTGTTTTCAATTAAAGTCTCGTAATCTGCTAATCCTGAATTGAGTACAATGATTCGACCTTGAATTCCTTTTTCTCTAAGCAATATTGCTTCATCCTGGTAAGCTACGGCTAGAATATTTATTCCTAAGCCTTCGAGATATTTTGCAATTTCAAAATTACCAGTTCCGTATGCAGATGCCTTGACTACAGCAATTAACTCAGTTTTTGGATTTAGATATTTTCTATAGATACCAATATTATGAGCAATGGATTTTAAGTTTATTTCTAAAATACTTTCGTGTCGGGATGCCGACAATTCATTAAATATTTTCTCAAGACGGAAAATTCTAGCTCCTTTAAATAATATAATTTGATTCTTAAAAAGAAATTGATCCAGATTGTTTTTTAAATCTTCTGTATTTGTAAAATTGTAAAATGTAATATTGTCATCTAAATATTCAGATAGAGCAAAAATTTTAACTCCAACGGCAATAACAATCTTGAATTTATATTCCCTTATATAATATGCTAATCGTTCGTATAAATTATCTTCATCAGTTTGTTGAACAAAATCACTTATAATAAGCACTCTGTCTCTGATCTGATCCTGACGATTTAAAAATTGAAGAGAAAGTTGAAGCGATTTCAAATCCAGGGAATAACTATCGTTGATGAGAATGCAATCATTGATTCCTTCTTTCTGTTCAAGTCTTAGCTTTATTCCGTGTAGACGTGAGATAATTTCTTGAATCTCAACGTCGGGTATTCCAAGATCTATACTGATTAAAATACAAGGAACAATATTCTCTAAAGAAGCAGCATCGTCAAATGGCAAATGAAAGGAAAAGGCCTTCTGTTTATGAGTTAATGATAAATGAGTGGTGCGATCATTATTGCCAGTATAATTTATTTTGATTATACTGTCCTGCGATGTTCCCCACGAAATAGCATTTTTGACATTTTTAAGATATTTAGAACATTGTGCGTTGTCGCCAGGATAATAGAAATATTCCGAATGTTCAAACAATTTTATCTTCTCAAATATTTTTTCTTCGACGGATGAAAATCCCAGGTCATGGGCATCTCCTATATTGGTTAGTATTCCCAATGATGGCAAGATCATCTTTTGGAGATGTGCCATTTCTCCAATTTGAGATATCCCTGCTTCGAATATGGCCACATTATGATGCGGCTTTAATTCAAGTACAGATAAAGCTACTCCAATTTGTGAATTATAGCTCCTTGGATTTTTGCAAACTGAATAGTAGTTAGCCAACATCTGACCAAGCCATTCCTTCACCAAAGTTTTTCCATTGCTACCGGTAATGCCGATAACCGGAATTTGAAATTTAATCCGATGGGCATTGGCCAATTGCTGTAATGCCGTGACTGAATTTTGAACTATAAATATTTCTGCATTACCGTCTGTTTCGAAATGCTGATCCGTAACAAACAAACGAACACCTTTTTTAATGAGTTCAGGTATAAATTTATTACCATGGGTATGAGTACCTTTAAGGGCAAAAAAAATTGTCTTTGTAGGATCAGTAATATGGCGACTATCGATTTCGATCAACCAATCTCTTTTTTCTTCTGATAATCTTTCAGAAGATTTTGCTTGAAGTAGATTTTGGAATTGTCTTGTTGAAATCTCCATGCTTACAGATCAAAACCAATGTCGCGTCTAAAATATTTACCATTGAAATGAATACTGTTGGCTAAGTCTAAAGATCGTTTTAATGCCTCTTCTTTGGTCCATCCAAGTGAACTTATAGCCAATACTCGTCCGCCGCTGGTAACTAGCTTACCGTCTTTAATAGATGTACCAGCATGAAATAAATATGAATTTGCAGTTGTTGAAGGTAAATTTGAGATTTCTATTCCTTTTTCAAAGTCGCCAGGATAACCACCGCTTACCATAAAAACTGTAGCGGCGATTCGTTCAGATATTTTAATATTAAATTGATCTAAACGATGATCATGACATGCAACTAACATCTCGATTAGGTCAGAATCCAATCTCAACAGAATAGATTCCGTCTCAGGGTCTCCAAGTCTGCAATTATATTCTATTACAAATGGATCTCCGTCAACATTAATTAAACCAAAAAATATAAATCCCTGATAATCTATTTTATCTTTTTTCAGACCTTCAATAGTAGGTTTTATAATGCGTTCGATTACTTTATTCTTTAATTGTTCATTTAGAAACGGAACTGGCGATATTGATCCCATGCCACCGGTGTTAAGTCCTGTATCATGCTCGCCGATTCGCTTGTAATCCTTGGCATCTGGTAATGAAATCCATTGTTGACCATTCGTTAATACAAAAGATGAAAATTCTATACCCTGCAGAAACTCTTCAACTACCACTTGATGAGACGCCAGACCAAATTTACCATTTAGCATTTCTTCAATTTCAGTTATAGCTTCTTCATGAGATTGACATATTAGAACTCCTTTGCCGGCTGCAAGACCATCGGCTTTAAGAACAATAGGAGTTTTCATCTGACGTATATATTCTCTTGCATGGGCTAATTCAGTGGATTGAAATGATTTATAACGAGCTGTAGGAATTTCATGACGAATTAAGAATTCTTTAGCGAATTTTTTACTCGATTCAAGTTTTGCACCAAGTTTTTTGGGGCCAATCAGAATTAGTTTTTCACCATGTTCTTGAAATAAAAAATCCATTAAGCCTTCTGCTAATGGTATTTCCGGACCACAAATAACCATATCAATTTTTTGGTCTTGAATAAATTTAGAAATGGTATTTTGATCATCAAGTTTTATAGGTACACACGAGGCAATCATTGCTATTCCAGGATTTCCGGGAAGACAATAAAGCTGTTCCAATTTAGGACTGCTGGATAATTTATAAGCAATAGCGTGTTCTCTACCTCCTGATCCTAGAAGCAATATTCGGTATTTGGTCATGTACAAATAAGTTAAGGTATATGAAAGCTATATTTGATGAGCAATGAGTAAAATTGTAATTTATTAAATTGGTTCTTTGAGTTCTCGGCGCAGTACCTTTCCAATCGGTGATTTTGGAAGGTGATCTCTGAATTCAATTTTGCGAGGCAATTTATAATTTGTAAGATTTGCCTTGCAGTGCTTCATAAGTTCTTCTTCAGTGAGACTGGAATCTTTTTTGACAATTATTAATTTGACAACTTCACCACATTTTTCATCAATCATAGCAACGGCAGCAGCTTCCAGTACCTTTGGATAAGCGGTGGCTACCTCTTCAATTTCATTAGGATAAACATTAAATCCAGAAACGAGAATCATGTCTTTTTTTCGGTCGACAATTTTTAAAAAACCATCCTGATCCATAATTCCAATATCGCCGGTTTTAAACCAACCGTCCACTATGGCCATGGCCGTCTCATCTGGTTTGTTGTAATATCCTTTCATTACCTGTGGACCTTTAACCTGAATTTCACCAGCCTGACCATAAGTACAAAGAATTCCTTGATCGTCTATTAATCTTATGTCTGTATTAGGTGCTGGTAATCCAATGGTACCCAGTCTACCAAACTCATTCAGTGGATTTAAGGAGACCAATGGAGATGTCTCCGTTAATCCATAGCCTTCAGAAATGGTGCAACCAGTTATTTCTTTCCATTTTAAAGCTACCGAAGATTGTAAAGCCATACCTCCCGCGACGGTGGCTTTCAGGTGTGGAAATTTAAGTGAAGCAAATCCATGATGATGATTTAAGGCATTGTATAGTGTATTAACTCCGGTCATAAGACTTATAGGATATTTTTTGAATTCCTTGCAAACCGAATCAATATCTCTTGGATTAATAACTAGTATAGTGCGTGCGCCAATGCTCATCATGGCTAAAACATTAACTGCAAATGCAAAAATATGATACATCGGAAGAGGGGATAAGGTAGTTTCTTTTCCTTCATCTAACACATAGCAAATGACGGCTTTAATTTGCTCGACATTAGCACACATATTAGCGTTGGTCAACATGGTACCTTTACTTAATCCAGTTGTTCCACCGGTGTATTGCAACAAAATCACATCTTCAGATCGAGATTCAAAAGCTTTAATAGTGAATTTTTTACCCTGTTGAATAGCATCTGAAAACCGTGCCGTATTCGGTATATTAAATTTTGGAATCGCACATTTTATATGTTTCAATACAAAATTGACGAAAGATCCTTTTATTGTACCAAGCATTTCTCCAATGCTTGTAGTAATGACTATTTCAATTTTGGTCTTGGCAAGTACTTTTTCAAGGTTAGCTGCAAAATTCTCTGCAATGACTATGGCCTTAACACCGGAATCCACCAATTGATACTCCATCTCTCTTGGAGTATACAATGGATTAGTATTGACAATAATTAAACCTGCCCGAAGAGCGCCAAAAATACAAATAGGATATTGTAATAGATTGGGCATCATTAAAGCAATTTTATCACCAGGCTTCAAGCCTCTGGAGTGTAGATAAGCTCCGAAAGCACGGGAATCTTGATCAAGTTGCTTATATGTTAGATTAACATCCATGCAAGTAAATGCGATGAGATCAGAATATTTTTTCATGGACTCATCAGCAAATTCAATTAATGATTTATATCGCTCAGGATTAATATTTGCAGGAATTCCAGGTGGATAGTTTTTTAACCAGGGACGCGTTTCCAATGTATTGAATTTTACAGTAAATGTAATTCAAAAATGGTTGGTAGAAAACAATCCTGGATAAGGTAATTATATATGAATTATTTTAATTTAATCCTCTCTCAAAATCTTATAGTTACGAAGTAATTTTAGTGAATTTCTTCAAGATTTTAGAACTGTACTTTCTAATCTTAAATAGTAAAATTATGGATTAACGAAGCGTTGACGAATTCTTGAACCTACTTAACAAGGCTGGCATTTTTCGATTTTAACTTTGCCTTAAATTTAAAATATTCAAAAAATGAAAAATTATTTATTCTTATTAGTTTCATGCTTAATTATTGCTTCATGTAATAGTGTAGAACAATACAGAGCACCAATAGAAAGCCTAACTGCTGAATGGGCTAAAGCAGGTGAAGGTGTAAAACTTGCAGCTGGAAATATTTCAACTTCAGCAAATTTCTTAAATAATATGGTGGATAGTTTTATGATCGATTCTACCAAGAAATGGAATAAGTTAGGATTAGATACTATGAACATGATGAAGACAGCATTCATGGCTCAAGTTCAGGGTATTAATAATTTGTCAACCGACATTAATGATTTTACTAATAAATGGGCTACTCTAACGGCGGATGTTGATGCTTTATCCATGGGTTTAAAAAATGGAAAACTGGAAGGTGACGTTATGGCTAAAATTAATGATTTGAAAGCAAATTGTGCAATGGCTGCAACTCAAACCGAACAGTGGAATAAAAATATGATGGGTGCACAAGCTACTGCTGTTAATGCCTGGGAGTTATTCAAAAAAGCTAAAATGATGAAGTAATATTCATTTAACAAATAAAAATATTAAGGGAAGATCATTAATGATTTTCCCTTTTTTTATTTATTCAGATAGGATATTCTTTATTTTGCGCCAATATTTAATCGTTCATGCAGGAAAGACATACCAATAGACAACAATATTTTCAAGAACAATCCGAGACAACTTCTAAGTATGTAATTCCATATATTCAGAGCGTAAAAACAATTAACGAAGATTCATTCGTTCTTGAAGTCGGATGTGGCGAAGGAGGAAATTTAAAGCCTTTCCTGGAGATGGGATCTACGATCTTTGGAATTGAACTTCTCATGGATCAATATAGAAATGCTTTAAACTTCTATTCAGATCATCCCAAAAGATCAAAACTTCAATTATTACAAGCGAATATTTATGATGTTGATCCTTCTCAACTACCCAAGTTCGATATTATTTTTATGAAAGATGTAATCGAACATATTCCTGACCAGAATAAATTCCTTGGATTTCTAAGAAATTTTTTAAAGGAAGATGGGATTATTTTTTTTGGTTTTCCACCTTGGCGAATGCCTTTCGGAGGGCATCAACAGGTTTGTCAATCGATCTTAAGTAAATTACCATACCTGCATTTACTTCCCAATGTCCTTTATAAGAAAATTCTACATTGGTTTGGTGAAAGTGAAGCGGCTGTAGAAGGATTACTGGAGGTTAAGACAACTGGATTAAGCATCAACCGATTCCATAAAATAATTAGGAAAAATCAATTTAAAATATTGAAAGAAACTTACTGGTTTATTAATCCAAATTATGAAATAAAATTCAGATTAAAACCTATGGTTCTACCTCTATTTTTACGAATACCCTGGTTGTCTGATTTTTATACTACCGCCATTTATTGTATAATCTCAAAGTAAACCTATCTATTCTTGATTTAAGATAAAGTTTACTTTTATAACTTTTTAAAAGGGGTAGATTTTTCTTGACTTACATTTTCGATATATAATTTGAATTAGGATAATTAATTCAATTAAGTTAGATTTGTTGAATTAATTTGTGGAAGTAAATCAAAAAAGTATGAAGAAGTCCATTGCAGCATTTATCATATTAATACTTGGCGTAGAACTTAACGCGCAAAACTGTTCTGCACCAAGTACTGGATTCATACCAATAAATGATTTGGGTCAAAATACATTTATGAATGCCTGGGGAACAACCTGGATAGGAGGACTCTATCCCAATGGATCAAATTTTATTCCAATTAATCATAAATTAAAAGGTCTGGAGCTTGCCTCACAAATTCAATGCCTTGATACATTTGGTAAGCCTGATAATTTGAACGGTAGAGTGGTATGGTTAAGTATTGGTATGTCTAATTGCACACAGGAAACTCAACAGTTTATTCCTCAAGCTAACCGCTATGCAGAAAAGAATCCAAAACTTATACTGGTAGATGGTGCACAAGGAGGTCAAACAGCTCAGGTAATTTCTGCGCCCTGGAACTCCAATTACAATAATTTTTGGAATACGGTTAATAATCGTCTTGCGGCAGCTGGAGTTCATTCAAAACAAGTTCAAATTATATGGTTAAAAGAAGCCAATCAAGCTAACAATGGAGCAATTCGAACACACTATGATTCATTGGTTGTACAATTCAAAAGGATTGGCAACGAATTGCAAAAGAGATTCCCTAATGTCAAATTGTGTTATTTGGCCAGTAGAATTTCTGCTCGTTATGCAAACACAACACTTAATCCTGAACCTTATGCATATTATACCGGATGGGCTATTAAAAAAGTAATTGAAGATCAATTGAACGGAGATTCAGAATTGCAAATTGGAGTAAAAGCCCCGTGGATGGCTTGGGGAATATATATGTGGTCTGACGGTGATATTCCGCAAAAAACAAATCCAGATATTTTTATTGCATGTCCAACCGATTTGAATTCTGATGGTACACATCCTTCGACAATAGGAGCTCAAAAAGTTGGTGCTAACTTGTTAAAGTTTTTCAGTACAGATTCAACAGCTATTCCTTGGTTCAAGAATAAATCTTGTTCAATTATTAATGAGACGAATCAAATTGATAAAGTAAAAACTGAATTTACATGTTATCCGAATCCTTTCTCTTCAGATCTAAAGTTGGTATTTAAAAATACATTAGATCATGTAAAAATAGTGATTTTTAATAATCATGGTGTTCCAGTATTAAGTATGTATGAATCCTATAAAAAGGAGATCATAATTAAAAGAAATAATCTCTCGGAAGGTTTTTATTGGTTAAATGTTAGTTCTCTAGACGGAAAAATTATTTACGGAAATCAAAAAATTGTGATTACTGAATAATCATTTAAGATAATAATCAACTATAATCTTTAAAGTTTATTATTCCTAATCGATCACCACCACCTTGTATGCTTTTGATTGATTAATGAAGTCAATTACTATGGTATAAATTCCAGCGTTCAAAGAAGTCGAAATCCATTGGTCTACAGATGATTGATTGATCTTATTGGATAACGGAATGGAAGCAGAATTAAAAATTCTTACCCCGATTATATTTTTTCCATAAATATGAAAAATACCATCTCCGGGATTCGGATAAATTTCAACTTCATTTTCATTTAATGAAATTACATTCAAAGGGGCGCAGTCTTTTGAATATTCAGTTACGCAACCATGTATATCAGTTACTTTGAGATGAATAGTCGAAAGGCTTGTAACTACCGTATCCGTTGTAGCTCCATTACTCCATTGATAGCTTAAGGGACCATAATTTTGATCGGGAGTAAAGAATATTTTACATTCTGACATGGACCAAGCTGCGATATGATTTATGTTACCCATTACCGGTGGTAGGATCTGAAATTCTTTGCTTGAAGTTGAAGTGCAGCCATTAATATCGGATACTGTAACGGTGTATGTTCCACTAACTGAAATCTTAATGTCAGTTGAAGTCGAACCGGTGCTCCAGACTATTTTATTTCCATTAACACTCCAATAAGTTTCTTTATCCTTACAAGCTTTTTCTTCGCCTGAAATTTTTACTTCTGGTGATTTTAGTACTTTCACTTTGAGTTCTGCTCTTATAAAATAAAAATCATTACATCTATGAAATATCTGTACTTGTTGTTCTCCTGGTTGCGTCGCAATAAGTTCTAACTGATGCTCATCAATATCCTTAAATTGTAAACCAGTACCGACACTTGATCGCAATAGATTATTAAATCCTAATTTGACCAGATTTGAATCATTAATAATGAATTTGTTTCCCTGGCATATTGTTATAGAATCGAAACCAATCCAATTCGAATTGTAAATTATTGGACTTGATGACAAAGGAAGGTTTGTAAAAGAAGCTTGATTTAAATTAAGAGCAGAATTATTGGGAATTTTTAAAGCACTTTTGCTAAGTATAAAAGCGTGCATGTCAAATCTTACCAAAACAAAGTAATTTTCATTGGGCGTGGCCAAAGGAAAAAATATAGTATTTGACAGATTCGTGTCCACAACAGAATTATCCGATTTGAGTAGCGCTGCTCTTCGGTCTATTATTTTTGTAGAATCTTTACTAGACCTTAATTCTACCAATACCCATTGAATCAACTCACTATTGTTCTTGGTATACTTTTCTTTGCCAGAATAATGAAATGGTGCAACATCAAAAGGTTGGTTTGCCTGTAATGTCGGTGCAGAATTATTATTACATGGAATTCTTATTGGAATCTGCAATTTTAAATTAGTAGGAGTGCAGGTCCCCTGAAAATTAGCATCCATCCAATTTAATCGGCTTCTAATCCAGTTCTTCAGAATGCGCATTTCATCACTATAACTTGCTGCAATATAACCATTGAAGCCTCCAGGATTGGTGCCAAGAATTGGCCATTTGGTAAAGTGTCGTTTTTGGGCATTTTTCAAGGTGTCTTCAGAATAGCTATTTAAAAAATTAAAAATATAAGTAGTATCGAGTATTGTTCTTCTTAAAATATTATATCGACATCGAAGGTCATTTAAATAATTGGCATCTTGAAGCAGTCTCTTCCAAAGGACTGGAGTTGGAAGAGTTGCTGGCATGCAACCATCGTACATCCATCCGGTATTTTGTGCGCCAGAACAAAAACTTGCATTACCAAAAGCAAAATTGTAGTCCCAGACAGGCCCAGCTTTGAATTGTCCACCGCCGCCATCCAAATTCATTTTCTCTTTATAGAAATAACTACTTGCTTTATAGGCATCAATATTTCTTGAAAATTCAGTTAAAATAAAATAGTCCATAAATGATTGAGTGCTGAGATATTTTCTAAATCCATTGACGGGATCTGAAAAATTAGCGGAAGAAATAACTTGTTCCACGGTATCTATATATCGATGAATATAATTTTCCTGTGAGGGTACTATATCATCGGATTCTGGATAATGATATAACCAGGTAATATTCTGCTGATTGGTGGATTTGACTTTTGAAATAAAACTTTTATCAGCAGCATTATTTTTTTTATCAATTTTCATAATGTATCCACCGGTAAGTTCTAAGCCTGAAGTATCCTCTGGTTTTAGCTTTGCAATATCGACTCGATCAGGACTTCGTTTGATAGATTCAGTAAAGACATAAACTCCCTGATATACATTATTCAGGATTACTTCGCATAATCGGGTGCGCGGACCCCAATGCCCCATTTCATTCCATAGTTTGTAGGTTAGCACATTACGCAACATGCTGATATCATTATATGGAGCATATAGTACCCAATCTTCATCGGTTGGCATTCCTAGAAGTGAAGTATCAATATCTAAACCGGTTAAACTATCTCTTAATTCCAATCCATATTGTTTTTGAGGATAAGATTGTGAACTATTTCCACGAATTTCAATAGCTATGAAATTCGAATAGTGACTGGATTTATCGCTTATCCGATTTATTTTGCCAGGACCATTATAGATAATTCGCATATAAGCAAGAATTTTTGGTTCATTGGCAATTGTTTTTCCTCGTGTATCAAGAATGACAATTGGAAGTTCGGAAGAATCCAAATTTACAACTTGTGAAAAAGCAGAATAAAAGAATAATATAAATAGAAATAAAACTAATTTTTTCATTTCGAGAAGACTAAATTTTTTCAAAGGTAAATGGATTTATTTCCAATTAAAAGATTATTGCTTTATTTTGTGATCAGAATAAAAATCTATTGATTCGGGACGTAGCTCAGCCCGGTAGAGTACACGTCTGGGGGGCGTGTGGTCGCTGGTTCGAATCCAGTCGTCCCGACTTTATTTATTATAAATTAAGTGAAATTAGATTCAAAACCTTAATAATACTTATCTATAACCCTGATTAATCTTCTTCAGAATATCATTACTGGGTGATAAGATTTCTTGAGTAAGTTGATTGAGTGGAGTTGAACTTGTACCAATGATGTTGTGCAAATCCTTGCTGGTAGTATCGATGTAAATAAGTCCGGTCAAAATTTCAGAATTGGATTTAGCTTCATTAAGTTTCTGAATAGCCGAATTTTTATCCATGGGATCCCAATCGGATTTTAATTTATGAACGGCAATAATACTTTCGTCGTGAAGCGGAATAAACTTAGTGGTACCGTCTTGTTGTTGATGTAATATTTCTTCTTTGTAAGGAACCAAATCAATGGCACCGGTAGCTTCCATATGTTCACGAGTGTATTCGTAAGATTTGGTTGATCCGGTATTATTATTAAAAGTAACGCAAGGTGATACAACATCAATAAGTGCAAATCCCGGATGTTGTAATCCTGCTTTAATTAATGGAATTAATTGAGATTTATCTCCAGAAAAACTACGAGCGATAAAACTTGCTCCTAATTCCAAGCCAAGACCACAAAGATCTATTCCCTGAAAGTGATTCTCAACGCCTGATTTATTAATAGAACCTTCATCAGCAGTAGCACTGTCCTGACCTTTGGTTAAACCGTAACATCCATTATTCATTACAATGTAAAGGATGTTGAGATTTCTTCTGATCGCATGAACGAATTGTCCCATACCAATTGAGGCGGTATCGCCATCTCCGGATACCCCGAGATAAATTAGATCCCGATTAGCCAATACAGCACCTGTGGCCACTGAAGGCATTCTTCCGTGTACCGAATTAAATCCATGAGATTTACCTAAAAAATAGGTAGGGGTTTTGGATGAACATCCAATACCAGAAAGTTTGGCCAGGCGGTGAGGTTCTATAGCTAATTCATAACAAGCTTGAATGATGGCTCCTGAAATTGAGTCGTGCCCACATCCAGCACATAAAGTTGAAATGGCTCCTTCGTATTCTCGTCGAGTGCGACCAATTGAATTTTTTGGAATATCTGGATTTCTAAAGGAAGGACGTGCGTAAGTCATGTTACTAAATTTGTCTTAACTTAATTAATGAATCCACAATATGTTTTGCCGTGATGGGCATTCCATTGAATTGTAATATCTTTTGAAGTTTTGAAGCCGGAATATCGTTTTCAATCATCAATAAAGAACGCATCTGAGCATCGCGATTTTGTTCGATGACATATATGGTATCATGTTGATGAATGAATTCGAGAACATCTTGAGTAAATGGAAATGATCGTACTCGAATTGCATTTAAAGAAATGCCTTTTTCTTCAAGAATATCCATTGCTTCTAAAGCAGAATAACTTGATGTTCCAAAATAAAGTATAGCACTTTTAACTTCAGGATTATTTCTAACAATTTCTGCTTTAGGAACTTTAGTCTTTATCGTTTCCCATTTTTTCTGTAAACGCACCATTCCTTCTGCATAAACATCACCGTCTTCGGTATAGATGGCCATTGGATCGTGTGATGATCCTCTGGTAAAAAAAGAACCTTTGGTTGGATGTGTACCAGGAATAGTTCGATAAGGTACTCCATCGCCGTCAATATCCAAATATCTTCCCCAGATTTTAAATTCATCGAGATCTTTTGCAGACATTACTTTTCCTCGATTGTATTTTCTTGTTTCATCCCATTGGAATGGTTTGGTAAGATGATCGTTCATACCGAGATCCAAATCTGTAAGCATGATCACAGCAGTCTGAAAATATTCTGCAAGATCAAATGCGTCGATGGTCATTTCAAAACATTCTGTTGGAGTGCTAGGAAATAATAAAATATGTTTGGTATCACCATGTGATGCATAAGCGGCTGATAAGATATCTGATTGTTGAGTTCGGGTGGGCATACCGGTAGAGGGTCCACTTCTCTGAACATCGATGAGTACAGCTGGAATTTCTGCAAAATAACTTAAACCCAAAAATTCACTCATCAAAGAAACACCTGGTCCACTGGTTGACGTGAAAGCTCGAGCACCATTCCAGGATGCACCTAATACCATTCCAATCGCTGCTAATTCATCTTCAGCTTGTACCACGGCGAAATTTTTCTTTCCGGTATTTGCATCTATGCGATATTTATTACACCATTTTTCGAAGGCATTCATAAGACTGGTGCTTGGAGTAATTGGATACCAAGATCCAACTGTTGCACCCGCAAACATGGCGGCTAATCCACAAGCATTGTTTCCATCTGTAAGAATTTTATCGCCATTCAAATCTCTTCTTTCCAATCGAAATGTCAACGGACAGCTAAAATGCTCTCTGGCATAATCCAGTCCAAGATGAATAGCTTTTAAGTTTCCAGGAATTAATTTTTCCTTTTTAGCAAATTGTTCCTGAACCAAATTTTCAAAAACCTCTATTTCCATTCCCAATAAGGCGCATAATGCACCTACATAGATCATATTCTTCATCAACAGGTGTTGACGCGGATCAGCATAATGTTGCATGCACAAGGACATCATTGGAATGCCTATATAATGTATATCTTCTCTGAAGCTAGATTCTTTTAGTGGTTTCGTAGAGTCAAAAACAAGAAATCCACCAGATTTAATACTTTCAACATCCTGATCAAAACTCTGAGGATTTATGGCAATCATAATATCGATTCCATCTCTTCGTCCCAGGTAACCTTTTTCACTTACACGTACTTCATACCAGGTTGGTAAACCTTGAATATTGGAAGGAAAAATATTTTTAGGAGTTACTGGAATGCCCATTCTGAATACAGCTTTTGCAAACATGTTGTTGGCACTTGCTGATCCTGTTCCATTGACATTGGCAAACCGAATCACCAGATCATTGACTAAAATATTTGAACTCATAATGTACAAGCCTTAGGTGCGTGATATAAATATTTCTGCATGTCCCAAGCAGAAGTTGGACATCGTTCTGCGCACAAACCACAGTGCAGACACAAATTTTCGTCTTTAATCATAACCCTGGAGGTTGGCAACACGTCCGATATATATAAATCCTGTTCTTTATTTGGAGCCGGAGCATTTAATCGGTTTCGAAGATCATCCTCTTCGCCGTTAATAGTAAATGTAATGCATGTTGTTGGGCAGACATCTACACAAGCATCGCATTCGATGCATCTACTCTCCGTAAATACAGTCTGAATATCACAATTGAGACAACGCTGTGCTTCTTTAAATGCCAGTTGATCATCAAATCCCAACTCAACTTCTAGTCGTCGGTCCTTTAATGTTTTAGATTTATCAGCATGGGGTACTTTGAATCGCACATCGTCTGAAGTCTGATTATCATAGGCCCATTCATGAATTCCCATTTTTTGAAGATAGAGATTTGTAACGGGGCCTGGTCTTTCTTCAACGGACTTGTCATTGCAATAAAGATCAATTGAAATTGCAGCAGCATGACCGTGTGCAACAGCGGTAATTACATTTTTTGGTCCAAAGGCAGCATCGCCACCAAAGAAAACTTTAGAATGAGTTGATTGAAATGTTCTTTCATCTACTATTGGTAATCCCCACTGATCAAATTCAATTCCAATGTTCCTTTCAATCCATGGAAAACTATTTTCCTGCCCAATCGCAAGCAATACATCATCCGCTTCCATGAATACAGTTTCTCCTGTGGAGACTAAACTTCTTTTACCATTGTTATACTTCGCCTCTACCACTTCGAATTCCATTCCTTTCAATTTGCCATTCTCAAGTACAAATCGCTTTGGTGAATGCAAATTGTAAAACGGAATATCCTCATGTTGAGCATCCTCGATTTCCCAAGGGGAAGCTTTCATTTCATTGAATGGTGATCTAACTACTACCCTTACATCTTCACCGCCTAATCTTCTAGAAGTTCTGCAGCAATCCATGGCTGTATTTCCTCCACCAATAACCAATACTTTTTTTCCTATATGTTTGGTATGTTCAAAGGCTACATTAGCAAGCCAATTAATTCCGATATGAATGTTGGATGATGCTTCTTCTCTTCCCGGAAGATCAGGAAGATCTTTACCTTTTGGTGCTCCTGTTCCAACAAAGACCGCATCGTAATCTTTGGAAAGCAATTCTTTCATGCTACCCACGTAATGATTAAAGTGGGTGTGAATTCCCATATTGAGTATAAATCCAACTTCTTCATTTAGCACTTCTTCCGGTAGCCGGAAGCTCGGTATTTGGGAGCGCATAAAACCTCCACCGGCAAATTGTTCGTCGTATAAATGTATCTCATATCCAAGTGGTGCAAGATCTCTCGCGACCGTTAAGGATGCTGGTCCAGCACCAATAAGGGCTATCTTTTTACCATTTTTAAGACTAACGGGTCCCGGGATGTAATCCTTTACGTCTGATTTGTAATCAGCGGCTACACGCTTTAGACGGCATATTGCTACCGGCTCTTCGTCAATTCTTCCTCTACGGCAGGCTGGTTCACAAGGTCGATCACAGGTTCTACCCAATACTCCTGGAAACACATTGGATACCCAATTAATCATATAAGCGTCAGTATATCGTCCCTCCGCAATTAGCCTAATGTATTCTGGAACAGGGGTATGCGCCGGACAGGCATATTGACAATCCACTACTTTATGAAAGTATTCGGGATTTTTAATGTCTGTTGGATTCAATCAATGGAAATTTGGAGCGCAAAAATAGGATATTTCATCTTCATTTAAGGTTGAATTATGGTGTATTCGTTCATATATAGTTAATGTCAGTTATTTATGATAATCTTTTCAAGTCAGATTCTAATAACTTGAACCAGTTCAGCTTAAATATTGCCCTTAACTTAAGTAAAAAGAAACCAATCTCCGAATAGGTTATGAGAACAAGAATTGGGGTTCTTATTGATAAGTTTTAGATTTAAATAGATTATTATAAACTAATCTAAAATGGAAATTAAGTTATGTAAATCTTGATTTACAGATTATTTGAATTTATCAACATCATATCTTTGAAAAGAATATTCAGATTCAATCCTTTTTAAAAAGGTATCTTGGAAAAATGTCGCATAACGTATCAAGTTAAAATTTTAACGATCTAAAATTTTAATGAAATAATTCTTAATATTTGATTGAATTATTTGCAGTTTACTTCCAGATATAATCATAAAATTCTGTTACTATAAAAATGTAAAACTGCTTAAAATTTTGATTTTATAATTAATATAATTTCTCATCAATAAAATTCACCAAGAATATTTAAAATTTAAGAATGCTATACCATTGATTTATAGATTTTGCTAATATTTCTTTTTATTTATTCAATTTCCTTAAAGTTCGATTTTATTATTAAAAAATCTACGAATTTTATTTTGAATTCAAAGTCTAATTTCAATAACAATAAGTTTAAGAATAATAGAATTACACAGTACTCGCATTTGAACTTTTATCATTGATATTAAAAAACATTATATAATATAAAATTAAATATAATCAAGTAATTAATCATTTGAAAGTTTATGAATCAATTGAATAATACCATAAACTATAATAAATACAAATCTTTTTTATTAATAACATGTACTTTTTTTAATTTGTAAAATGATGTTATATAAGATTATATGTATAAAGTGGAAAAAAATATAACGAAATAATACGAACAATAAATATTTTAAAAAGCTTGTATATACTTTTGTAGCCAAACCAGTTTAAAATAAGGTCTCAAATTGGAAACTAATCCTCGATGGAAATTTTATTGCCATAAGGCTAACTTATTAATATTCATTAATATGTTTAGCGCTGTAATTTCTAAAAAATTTATTCCGCTTTATTTTATTTATAGGTTCAAAAATTATTATTCCATGAATAGGGATAATGATTTATGTATTGATTATAATTCACTAATAAAATTATTTTAAGTGATTGTATTAAAATTTTTGAATAACCCTTATAAAAAAATATTGAATCCCATATATATAATTTAATCTCAAATAAAATCCAAACTACTAAATCATAGTTTTATGAAAAATTCCCATTTCGCATTAATCCTAAATCAAAGAAAGTCTATTAAAAGCCTTTGGTTATTAATAGCATCATTTTTTCTTTGTACAGTAGGAAATAGTCAGATTACAATTGGCGGTGTAAATCTTGGAAATTTGCCAGAGTATTTATTATTCTATTCTGATGGTAATGTCAAAGCAAATTGGCAAGGAGCGACAAAAGGATTTGTCGGAAAAGTTGCTATCAATGGAGTCTTGGCAAAAGAATCAACCTCTGGGACTGTGCCTTACGCAGGAACCATATATACCAATGATATTAATTTAAATGTTTGGCAAGGTATAGTGGATGATAACACAGTGCCTTCGGTAGGCGTTACACAGGCGTTTGGCTCTTCTAATAATGGGGCATTAATAAATTCACTAACTAACAATCTGGAAAGTGCTTTTTCCCAAATAAATAGTTTGCCCGTAACTCCTGGTTACTCAAATGTCTCTTCGGCTGTACTAAATGGACTTAATACACAAAATGGAATCGCTGAAACATTTGTAATAAATGTAACATCTGGATTTTCTATATCTACTAAATTAAATGTAACAGGTGATGCTTCAGATGCATTTATTCTTCGCTGGGATACGGATGCCAATTTTTCAGATGGATATGAAGGTCAGGTAAAATTTCAAAGTGGTGGAGCGATAGTTCCTCTGGGAAATCTAAAGCCTTCTAATTTCGTACATGTTGCCGGAGATATTGCTAGTAGTGGAGGAGGTGCCAATCCAGCAGCTCCTTATCCGCAAGGACCAAGATTATTTAACGGACAAGGTTCATTAATTCAAGGTGGAGCAGATTTTGCAGGAGGAGGATTTTTTACAGGATACTGGTTAACCACCGGTGATCCTTCTGTTTTTCCAGTTGGAAAACAACCTTATGGAAAGACAACATCTTTGAGTAATGCGATTTTTGTTGGAGGTTGGTATTCTAAGACGGATGAGTTTAGTATGACATCTGGTACTAGTGGTGTTTACTATGCTCCAGCTAATGTATGTGATACCACTATTGCAGGAAAAAATGGGAGTATTTCTGTTTGCAATAGTGCTAATAAGACGATAAACCTTTTAAGTTTAAATAATGCATTATCTGGTGGTACCTGGACTAGATTAAGTGGAACAGGTGGCAATTTTGATGCCGCAGCAGGAACATTCACTACCAGTATAAATACGACTACTTCAACTTTTCGATATGTGGTGACTGGAACTTTACCATGTCCAAACGATACTTCCATTGCCACCGTTAATATTATTACTTGTACTAATGGAGAACTTTGTTTTAAAAGTTCTGTCAATGATCCGCGAGTCGGTGCTAAAATTGAATGGACAATTAATAATGTTGATAATACTGTAACGATTAGAACAATCTTTGATAAAAAATTTGTTGATAATACTTACGGCACCAATGCCATTGGTTGGCCAGGTGGACATACGTTTAGTAATTTAGTAGGATCCGATCACGTTCAACTTGCTTTATACAATAATAGTAATACTAAAGTATTAGAATTTAAACAAGACTATATAACCGGTACTACTTTGGCTCCATCTGGGTATGATTGTCTTGGTGTTACTGGAGGAGAAGGAGGTATGATAGTTGGTAATGCGTCCAGTATTCTAGGGGCTACTACTTCATTAGCAGAAAACTTTAATAACTTTGGATATGTACTGACCACTAATTCACCACTAACAGATGCCAATTATACACCAGATCCGAATTATCCAAGCTGGATTTATGATGTCTGGTATGAAACTACAGTTGACTTATCGGTATTTGGCCCTTCCGGATTTGGAGTACCTATAATAACTTCTGTACACGCCAGTCCTAGTAAGACTGGAAATAATACAGAACCAGTAGATTCCATGAAGTGTCCAAATTTTGTTGAAATCAATGTAAATGGTAATTGTGTTCAGGATTGTTCTGAAGATCTAATAACAACAGTTAACAGTACATATCCTCCATTCCTTTATAGCTGGTCTAATGGTTCAAATGCAAAGGATTTGATGAATGTTTGTGCCGGAACCTACTCCGTTACCGTTACGGATGCTAAAGGTTCAACTGGAACAGCATCTGTCATTGTTACAGATGGAACATGTCCTTCAGATTCTTTATGTTTTATTAGCTCTGTAGGAGATGATAGAGTTAGCGCTATAATCAGTTGGACAAAAGATATAACGGGTAAAAAATTGACCTTAAGAACCAAGTTTGCTAAAACCTTTGTTGACAATACTTATGGTACTACCCAAATTGGTTGGCCAAGTGGTCACACTTTTAGTAACCTTGTTGGTTCAGACCATGTTCAATTAGCTTTATACAATAATAGTGGTGTTAAGGTTCTTGAATTCAAACAAGATTATATAACAGCATCATCTGGTGCGCCATCAGGATATGACTGTCTTGGAGTAACCGGCGGGGAAGGTCAAATGTTGGTAGGTGATCCTTTAGATATCCTATCTGCATCCTCATCCTTAGATGTAAACTTTAATACCTACGGCTATATTCTAACTACCAATTCGCCTGCAACCAATGCCAGTTATGCTCCAAACCCTAGTTACCCTAATTGGATTTTTGATGTTTGGTATGAAACCGTAGTTGATTTAGACGCCTTTGGTCCTTCTGGATTTGGATTTCCACTGATTACTTCAGTCCATGCGAGTCCAAGTAAAACAGGAAATAACACTGAACCAGTAGATTCAGTCAATTGCGTTGATTGCGTTATTACCAATATAACATCAACAACCACAGCCTGTAATCCTCAAAATAATACCTATTCTGTTTCAGGTCAAATTTTCTTTAGTACAAACATTAATTCTGGTACATTGACTGTTAGTGACGGACCGGTATCTCAAGTTTTCAACGCCCCATTTGTTAGTCCAATAAATTACATATTGAATGGTATTGTAGCAGATGGATTAGTGCATACAATTAAGGCTCAATTTAGTGTTGATACAACCTGTAAGTTTTTAAAGACTTATTCAGCACCACCTTCCTGTGGTCCAAATATTACACACGAAAAAAATCTACTATCTATAACACCTGCTGGTGTAAATACTTATATTGTATCTTATGTTATTTCTGTTACTAATACAGGTGGAGCAGGAACATATGATTTATTTGATCGATCTGCTTTTGATGATGATATTAACATTAATAATGTAAGTTATTCATCAAATGCACCTGGAAACCCAGGAGGTGGCCTAGCATTGGTTGGACCATGGACTTTAGCTAATAATCAAGCTATTGCTGCCAGTACCATTCATCAATACATTATAAGCTTTGTTGTAAAAATTGACCTTAGTCTTGGTAGTTCAGGTAATAATATATATTCGAAATGCGGACAACAATTAATTACAAGACCTTCATCGGGTGAAGCACTTTTTAATGAATCACAATTAGATGGAAATAACGATGGAACAATTGACCAAAAAGATACAGCATGTGCGGACTTACCTTATATCATTCACAATAAGGTAATCAGTAATGTTATTCAGACAGGTCCTAGAAATTTCACTGTACAATATCAAATTCAAGTACAAAATATTGGAGGAGCCACAGGTTCCTACAATCTAGTAGATAGACCATCATTTGATAATGATATTACAATTATAGCGAGTTCCTATACCACTAATGCTCCTGGCAATCCTGGAAATCCTGGACCTTCTAACCTATTTGGTGTAGGGCCGTGGACTCTTTCTTCTGATGCATTAATTCCTGCGGGAGGCACGCACAATTACTTAATTAATGTAGCGGTTAATATAAATCTTGAAGGGGGTACTGGTGATGATCGATATGATCAATGCGGAAGAAGTATATTTAATACTCCAATTTCTGGTGAAGGATTATTTAATGAATCCAATCTGGATATCAATGATGATGGAACAGCAGATCAGAAAGATACCGCATGTGCTGACTTACCTTACATAGTTCATACTAAGACACTTTCCAGTCTTACGGATTTAGGAAGTGGAAATTTCAGAGTTAATTACCTTGTTTTAGTTAGAAACCTGGGTGGTGCCGCTGGATCATATGATCTTATTGATGCACCAAATTTTGATGATGATTTCTTAATATCTTCTGCCAATTATACATCCAATGCGCCAGGTAATCCTGGTAATCCTGGTCCAAGTTTTTTAGTTGGAAATGGTCCATGGACATTAGCTAACAATCAATCGATTCCTGCTTTTGGAATCCAATCTTATAACTTAAGTGTCAATACAACTTTGGATTTAGTAACTCCGGCGAGTGTCGGCGATGAGCTTTATAAGAATTGTGGTTATTCAATTCCTGGAATTCCAAGAGTTGGTGAAGGCTTGTTTAACGAATCTCGCCTTGATGTAAACGATGATGGTAATCCAGATCAACTCGATACAGCTTGTGCTGACATTCCTTTGATTGTACACACTAAGTCATTGGTTAATGTAACCAATACTGGATTAAATACTTTTACCGTAGAATATAAAATAGTTGTTGAAAATAAAGGAGGAATTGCAGGTAATTATGCTTTAACAGATGCTCCAAATTTTGATAATGATATTACCATACTGGGATCAAGTTTCTCTACAAACGCTCCTGGACATATAGGAAACCCAGGTCCAATAGGACTTATTGGAACAGGTCCTTGGAGTTTAGCCAATGGACAAGTAATTCTTGCTGGTGCTGCCCATACTTACAATATAAAAGTTAACGTACTAATTAATTTACAAGGAGGAGGCGGTGATGACATTTATACATCATGTGGCACAGCTAATATTAATTTTCCAAGAGCTGGCGAAGGATTATTTAATGAATCAAGATTAGATATTAGCAGTGATGGAAGTATAGATCAACGAGATACAGCTTGTGCAGATTTGCCAATTCTGATACACGATAAGAGTATAGTTGGAGTGACTCAAATTGGAGCAAGAACCTATCAGGTTGTCTATAAGATTAATGTAAAAAATATAGGAGGTATAAATAGTACTTACGCTTTAAGTGACAGACCGGCCTTTGACAACGATATTACTATCCTCAGCAGCAATTATAGCAGTGATGCTCCGGGAAATATCGCAAATCCAGGACCAGTCGCATTAGGTGGAAGTGGACCATGGAATTTGGCGGCGAATCAAAACATCGTACCAGGTGGAATCCATATGTACACCATACGGGTTAATGTGGTCATAAATCTTGAAGATGCAAGTGGAGACAATAGATACGATCAGTGTGGAAGACAGAATATAAACTACCCAATTAGCGGAGAAGGATTATTTAATGAGTCGAGATTAGATATATACAGTGATGGAAGTATCGATCAGCGGGATACTGCATGTGCTGATCTTCCGTATGTCATTCATACCAAATCAATTGTAAATGTTAGTGATTTAGGATCTAATAATTTCAGAGTAATATATAGAATCGATGTTAATAATATCGGTGGTACAAGTGGTATTTATGATTTAAGAGATGCCCCTAATTTTGACGATGATGCGAATATTACGAGTGCCTTTTATTCTACCAATGCACCTGGGCATATTGCAAATCCTGGGCCATTAGGTCTTATTGGAACTGGTCCATGGTTCCTTGCCAATGATCAGGTAATTGCTCCTTCTTCACCGCAGTTCTATCTATTAACCATAGATCTCAATGTTGATTTGATTAATGTAGCATCAAGTGGAGATGAGATTTATCGTCATTGTGGTTATTCGATTCCTGGTATTCCAAGAGCGGGTGAAGGATTATTCAATGAATCAGCTTTGGATATAGATAATGATGGTAATCCGGATCAGAGGGATACTGCCTGCGCAGATATTCCACAGATCGTTCACTATAAGGATTATGTAAGCACTACACGAACAGGATTAAATTCTTATATCGTTGAGTATAAGATTACAGTTGAAAATCGTGGAGGTGCCAATGGATTATATAGTTTGAGTGATGCACCTAATTTTGATAACGATATAAATATTACAGGTGCAAGCTATCAGAGTACCGCTGCAGGTAATGTTGGAAATCCTGGACCATTAGCCTTGGGAGGAAGTGGACCATGGATATTGGCTACAAATCAAAACATTGTCGGAGGTGGAATTCAAGTATATACACTAAGGGTGAATGTTAATATTAATCTTGAAGGAGGTGGAGGAAATGATCGATATGATCAGTGCGGAAGAGCTTTAATAAATTATCCATCGGCTGGTGAAGGATTATTTAATGAATCGAGATTAGATATCAACAGCAATGGAAGTATCGATCAAAGGGATACAGCTTGTGCAGATCTGCCATATCTGATACACGATAAAAGTATCATAGGGGTGACCCAAACAGGAGCAAGAACTTATCAGGTAACCTATAAGATTAATGTACGAAATATAGGTGGAGTAAATGGTAATTATACATTAAGTGACAGACCAGCCTTTGACAATGATATCAATATTCTAAGCAGCAATTACAGCAGTGATGCTCCAGGAAATATAGCAAACCCAGGACCAGTGGTCTTAGGAGGAACTGGGCCATGGACCTTAGCCACCAATCAGAACATTGTGGCTGGAGGAGTCCATATGTACACAATAAGGGTAAATGTTGGAATAAATTTGGAAGATGCAAGTGGAGACAACAGATATGATCAGTGTGGAAGACAGAATATATTATTCCCAATCAGTGGAGAAGGACTATTTAATGAGTCGAGATTAGATATATACAGTGATGGAAGTATTGATCAGCGGGATACCGCATGTGCAGATCTTCCATATATAGTTCATCAAAAAAGTTTAGTTAATACTTCAGATCTTGGAGGAGGAAACTTCCGGGTTGTATATCGAATCGATGTAAATAATTTGGGTGCAGCAAGTGGATTGTATGATTTAAATGATGCACCTGCCTTCGATGATGATGTTGTAATACTAAATGCAAATTACAGCAGTTCAGCCATTGGTAATCCTGGAAATCCTGGCCCAATTGCCTTAGTTGGAAATGGTCCTTGGAATCTAGCCAATAATCAAAGTATTACTGGATTAGGTAGTCAGAATTACTTTATAACGGTCAATGTAAATGTTGATTTAGTAACGGCAGCAAGTCCTGGGGATGAGGTTTACCGACAATGCGGATATAGCATACCGGGAGTACCAA
>CAZHNF010000001.1:306585-324137 GCA_964533625.1 uncultured Saprospiraceae bacterium
ATACTTATAGTGTTGACTATAGAATTACAGTAGAAAACAAAGGAGGTGTAGCTGGAAATTATGCATTGATAGATGCACCGAATTTTGAGAATGACATTAATATTACAGGAGCAAGATACTTTAGTGATGCACCTGGAAATATAGCTACACCAGGTCCAATAATTCTAGCAGGTTCAGGACCATGGTTACTAGCGAATAATCAGTCAATTGCAGCGAATGGAATACACACATATCTACTTAGAGTTAGTGTACAAATTAATCTCGAAGGAGGTGGAGGAGATGATATCTATTATTCATGTGGATCATTAATTAATAATTTCCCTCAAGCAGGCGAAGGATTATTTAATGAATCGAGATTAGATATCAACAGCAATGGAAGTATAGATCAACGGGATACAGCATGTGCGGATTTACCATATATAGTACATGAGAAAACAGCATTAAGTGTTGTGCAAACCGGCTTTAATACTTTCCGTGCAAATTATCAGATACGGGTTCGAAATCTTGGAGGTGCGTCGGGTAATTATAATTTAAGTGACTCACCATTCTTTGATGATGATGTAAATATTAATGGAGCGAGCTATGTAAGTAATGCAGCCGGAAATCCAGGAAATGTATTATTTGGCACTGGTCCGTGGACCTTGGCAATCAATCAGTTCATTGGAGGAGGTAGTACTCATGTATATACCTTAACGGTGAATCTGACATTGGATTTAAGAATAGGAAGTTCTGGCGATAATGTTTACCGACCATGTCAAAGACAGTTTCCAGTAAGAGGAGAAGGTTTATTCAATGAAGCGAGACTGGAAGTTGATGGATTTGCAGCCATCAGTACAGCCTGTATTGATCCACCATATATTGTCCATGAGAAGACGCTTCAATCGACAACAGATTTAGGTGGAGGAAATTACAGAGTAGTATATCGAATTGATGTAAAGAACCTTGGCGGAGTGGCAGGACAGTACGACTTAAATGATGCTCCGGCTTTTGATGATGATTTGACAATAACCAGTGCTAATTTCTTCAGCAATGCACCAGGTCATCCTGCTAATCCAGGTGGTTTGTTGTTGCTAGGAACCGGCCCATGGAATTTAGCCAATAATCAAAGCATTGCGGCATCCGCTACTCACACTTATATATTAACTGTGAATGTAACAGTAGATCTTGTAAATGCAGGAAGTCCTGGAGATGAAGTATATCGCAAATGTGGATATACCAATCCTGAAGTTCCAAGAGCTGGAGAAGGATTATTCAATGAATCATTATTAGATGTTAATGATGATGGATTTCCTGATCAAAGAGATACTGCCTGTGCCGATATAGAAGATAAGACAGCATCACTTGGTGATAAAGTATTTATTGACAAGAATTATAATGGAATTCAAGATCCAAATGAAACAAAATTAAGTAACGTAATAGTATATCTATATGATTGTTCTAATGGTCAACTGGTTAAAAAAGATACTACCGATATTAATGGTTGTTATTTCTTCGAACAGTTAGTTGGTAACAAAGATTACTATGTCGTATTTGATAAAAATTCCTTACCGCCTGATTTTGTATTTACAAAGCAAAATATTGGAGTAAATGACAATTTAGATAGTGATGTTGATGCAAGTGGTGTTGGTGCATGTACCCATCTGGATCTTTCAGAGAGGGATAGCACTTATGATGCTGGTGTGATAGAATTAGGAAGTATAGGTTCATTTGTATGGCATGATCGAAACGGAGATGGATTGCAAAGTTTTGGTGAAGAAGGAATTCCGGATGTAATGGTAAGATTGTATATTAAATCTACCAATACCTTAATAAAGAGTACCAAAACGGATGTAAATGGATTATATCTATTTGTTGATTTATATCCTAATGATTATTACGTGAGGTTTGATATTCCATCAGGTTATACGCCAACAATTGCCAACGCTGGATTAGATACAAAAGACAGTGATCTTGATAATTCAAACGGAACTGGTACAACCGCAACGATTAACCTAGAATCTGGAGAAGATGACAGGATTTGGGATTTAGGATTAATATACTGTGCATCGGTTTCAGGATATGTGTTCTTCGATACTAACCTAAACGGAGTATTTGATTCACAGGAAAATGGAATTAACGGACTTCAGGTATACCTAGTCAATGCAATGACAGGTATAACAGTCCAGAAAACATTGACAAAGACTAAACCTGGAACGGGTTCTTCAGATGGTTATTATTCATTTGATTGCGTTGCACCGGGCATGTATTACATTCAATTCGAAAGAGCAGGACATCTTGCAGCTACAGATCCTTATCGTGGTAGTAATCCTGATAAAGATTCCGAAGTGACTCATGAAAATGGATTAAATACGACCAGAAAAATTACCATCCAAAGCGGTGTTAATATTATCAATGTCAACGGTGGTTATCAAATCAAATCAACTCTAGGTGATTTAGTTTGGTTGGATGGTAACAGCAACGGATTGCAAGATTTTGGAGAAGAACCAATCAAAGGTGTTAAGGTAACAGCTTATAGACCAGATGGAACAATGGTTTCGGAATCTGTAACGGCAGAAAACGGACATTACATGCTAGATGGAATTGCTCAAGGTGATTATTTTGTAAAATTTGAACCAACGGCTAGTTACGGATTTACTACTTCACATTCAGGACCGGATGAAATTGATAATGATGCGGATGGTACGAATGGATATGGTACAACCAGAACGTATAGAGTATTATCAGGAGTAGAAAGACCAAATATTGATGCCGGATTAATTTATCAGGTTCTTCCTCTTGAATGGTTAAGTTTTGATGCCAGATATCTGGATAAACATGTTGATCTAAACTGGATTACCGGAGTAGAATTAAATAATGATCATTTTGAAATTGAAAGAAAATATGAATCAGAAGCTGCATTTAAGAAAATTGGAGCGTTACCTGCAAGTGTTGAAACTAATGCTGCTTCACATGCATATAATCATTTAGATTACGATTTGACTAAGTCTGGAACTTATTATTATAGACTTAAGCAAGTTGATAAAAATGGTCATAGTAGTTACAGCAGAGTAGTTAGTATTAAAGTGGATGACCTGAACAACGATGTTCAAGTTCACATTTATCCAAATCCAACAGATAAATTGTTAAATGTTGAATTTGAATTAACTCAAGATTCAGAAATCGAAGTTCGAGTATTTGATGAATCTGGAAAAAATGTTCAGTCCATACCTTTTGATGGTTTTAAGAAAGCCGGAACTTATAAAGAAGTATTACAAACTGATTTATTAAGTATAGGTCAGTATAACCTTCAGGTTAGAACTAATAAAGGAATTATTAATACTAAATTTACTGTATTAAGATAGTTAAATAAATTAAACTGACTTCTGATCCCGGAAAGCAATAAGTTTTCCGGGATTTTTTTTTTAATAATTGCAATGTTTAAGGAGGGAATTATGGAATTAAACAATTACATCCAAATAAAATGAATTGCAATAATAAAAATTTAAATACACCTAAGACCATTGCAAAATTCCCAAAGGCACCACATGGCTATGTAGAAAGTTGTGTGTTCTGTTAGGTGATTAATCTATTTCAGTAAAAATTCTATCGTTTGAAATACAATTACACATTTTGCATTAACATTTTATTTAAATATAAAATTTTGCAATAACTATTATCAAGGATTAAAAATCTTCCTTTTCTACTCCTTAAATACATCTTAAATTAAAAATTTTTATTTATAAAATATTGTTTTACAGGAGTATATATAAAATATAAATTAAATATTTAAAGATTGTATATAACTTAAACTGTTATTTTTAATTTTACAGCTTAATTATTAAAAATATATTAAAGCCTGACAACCAATCTTATGGATTGCTTGTGAAGGTTTTTGCATTTATTGAATAAAAACTACCTAATGAATTGCCAACTTGGTAATCCAATTTTTATAATTCCTTTTGAATTCCTCTATAGAAATCTTTATGGCTCTATTTTCAATCTAAAAGAGAGAACTAGAATAATTTTTTTTCAATTTACGAGTACTATCTTAAATGTGAAAGCTTTAAGATTGAAACAATATTCCAATATCAAAAACTCTATTTTAGTAATATCTCATTTAAAGGCAAAGCAGAATAAAATAAAAACACAACAAGTTCATGTTGTAAAAAACAAAGAGAAGCAAGAGCCCTTAGAAAAAAATAATTCAATTTTATTTCAACTCTTTCATTCATCAAATTCATTTAGCCAATTTGAATTATTCCTTATATAATTTTTAAAATGTATCGATTATCTAGAAAAATAAAAGTATATACCATGCTTAAAAAATTATTTGTACTTAGTCTATTTTTTTCCATTGCGGAATTAAAGGTTTTTGCAGCCATTGAAACCATTGCCACGGGAAGCTTCATCATTAATATGGGAGTAACACCTCAAACAATAGCCAATGGATTAAAACCATATGGATTGGTGTACGATTTGACTAAGAATTATCAAGTACCTGTTAAATGGGTAATAAGTCAGACTAAAGTCAAAGATGGAATTGATTTTTCGCATAATGGAATAGATTATAAAGGTGGACCATTTATAATTCCTGCAGAATATAGAACAGCAGCCGTAAATGCCAGAATTACTTATTGGCAAGGATTAGGTGTTGTGGGTGCGACCACCGTTGCACCATTAATGGTAGATGTTTATTTAACATTAAAAAATGCACCTAGATGGACCTTGGATGATCAGAATGGTGGAATTGCAGAAGACTTTTTGAAGAATGCTTCAATTCCTGTTACAGGATACGACTGGGTTGCCCCAGCAGCACTAACCTGTTGTAATGATATATTCGTCATGCCACATGCAGACCCAAAATGGCCTACTCATGGACATTTGTATGATTGGAATCTTGATTGCGATGGTGCAATCTGGTTAGGTTGTCATGCTGGAAGTGCTCAGGAAGATTTATTTAATCCTTCTAACAAACCACAACAAATGAATTTCCTTAGCAACAAGACAGGAAATGCTGTAGGTGCGGGGCCTTATGAAGAAAATGCACTTGTATTATGGGGAAATCATTCGGATGGAACACCTCCTTATAGTTACGCTTATCCAAATGATCCAATTATGCAGTTCATGGGAATTATCGATGCTGCTACACAGAATGGATCGGAGCAAATTTATCTTCCAAAAACGAGTTGGCGCCCTAGTACAAAAATTTATGTTTGGGATCCAACCCATTTGGATGTACCTGCCAAATCACCTGGTCCTGCTGCTGTATTAGCATCTGGTCGCGCTTTTGGAGATCCACTTAGAGGAAGAGTAATGTTGGAAGCGTCTCACAGTATTGCTAAAGCAAGTGCACCAGCCAATGTTGCAGCTCAAAGGGCCTTTTTCAATTTCTCTTATTTAGTAATGAGTGAAAAAGCTGTAATACCAAACTTAAGCAATCTTCCGGATACAATGTATTCCGGGCAAGCTTATACCTTTTCATTTAGCTTTCCTCCAGGTATAGATTCTTCTGGATATACAATCCTTTGGAGTTCTTCGTGTGGAGGAACTTTTAGTTCTGCTAATACAAAATCTACTACGTTCACTCCTCCGGCATTACCATTTCCTTCAAGTTGTGTAATAACCGTTAAAATTACAGATGCTTGTGGTCGAGTAAATTTCAATGCCAAAGCGATTACTACTGGTTGTAAATTGACGGTAACCGGAACCGGTAACGGACCAAGTTGTGGTGGAAGCAATGGATCAATTGTTCTTAATGTTATGAATGGTACTGCACCATATTCATACAATTGGTCCAGGGTTAGTCCAGTTGGAACAGGTTCAGGAACCGGTACAACAATAAGTGGACTAGCGGTAGGTACTTATAATATTACTGTTACCTCAACTGGAGGATGTACATCCACTTTAACCGTTAATCTTACACAGGCACCGGCATTAACTGTAACCGGTATTACCACAAATGTTGCTTGTAATGGGGCGTCAACTGGTGCTATTACCACAAATGTAACTGGAGGTACACCTGGCTATACGTATTTATGGAATGGAGGTGCTACATCTCCTAACAGAATTAATATACCTGTAGGAACATATACAGTAACTGTAACAGATGCCAACAGTTGTACTGCGAGTTATTCGGCAACCATTACGCAACCTGTTGCAATAAGTTTAAGCTTGAATCCAACGAATGTAAAATGTTTCGGTGAGGCAACCGGTGCAGTTAATTCTATCGTTAGTGGGGGAATAAGTCCTTATACTTATGTATGGTCTAATGGAAGTTCAACTGCTAATATCACGAATGTAACTGCTGGTACATATTCGGTAACTGTAACAGATGCCAACGGATGTTCAAAAACTTCAAATGCTACTGTTTCACAACCTGCTTCTGCTCTGTCATTATCAAGTACTATGATCAATCCTACTTGCGGATTAAATAACGGATCAATCGATCTAAGCGTTTCCGGAGGAACCCCGGCATATACCTATGCCTGGTCCACAGGTTCAACAAATCAGGATATCAGTAATCTGGCTTCTGGAACATATACTGTAACCGTTACCGATGCTAACTCTTGTACAGAAGTTTTAACCAAAATAATTGTAGCTAATTCTACCATGTCTTTAAGTTTTACAAAGACCGATGCAACCTGTCCAAACATTGCCGATGGTTCTATTAATCTAACGGTAACAGGCGGCAATGGTCCATATACCTATGATTGGGATAATGATGGTTTAGAATTTCCTGACAACGATCCACAAGATCTGACGAATCTTCTTCCAGGGGTATATAAAGTAATTGTAACCGATAGTGATGGCTGTACTGCCATGATTACCGTTACAATTTTGGCTATTAACTCATTGCCAAGTCAGCCTTCTGGAATTAATCATTAATCATTTCTGAATAATTAATTAAGTAAAAAAATAAAATGAAAAATTTCAATAAATCTTGTCTGATTCTTTTTGCCTTGATATGCATCCTCCCCAGCATACAAGTTTATGCTCAGACACAACCATTAGTTGATGCCGTAAATTCTGGTTTCGAAGTTTCAGGAACAACAGTGATGGTCGAACATACCACTGCAAATCAGGACAACCGTCTAATGATTGTTTCGGTATCTTCAAGAGGTCGTTTGGTTTCTACTGTTACTTATGGAGGAATACCATTGGACTTATTGGGTTCTGAAACTTCAAACAGTGATGCTTATACTTTTTTATATGCATTGATTAGTCCGCCAGTTGGCTTGGATACTGTTATTGTAACTTTCACTAGTTCTTTGGGAGGAAATAATGCTGGAATTGTAGGAGTAACAACATATTATAATACGGATCCGATAAACCCTATAAGAAGTTATGCTTCAATGCCAGGAAATAATAGTACTCCAACACTAAATGTTCCAAGTGCTACAGATGAATTGGTTCATGATGTAATGGCACAGAGACAAGAAACAACCAATAGTGCAGGGGCTGGACAAACTATTCGCTGGAATATTGATAGTGGCGGTGAAGCAAAAGGTGCTGGTAGTACCAAAGCCGGAGCACCTGGTAGTGTAACTATGACTTGGAACTTGGGAGGAAGTAATAGATGGTCAATGTCAGGTATTTCAATTCGACCAACTCCTGATTCTGATTTAGGTATAACCAAAACTGTAAATAATTCAGCCCCCTATGCTGGGCAGACAATCACCTTTACCGTTACAGCATCAAATAGTGGTCCTGATACTGCAAAACAAGTTATCATAGATGATTTATTACCTTCTGGATATACCTATGTTAGTTCGGTAGCTGGTGCGGGAACTTACAATGCCGGAACAGGAATATGGGATCTTGGAACAGTTAATCCGGGGTTTAGTACAATGCTAACTATCCAAGTTAAAGTAAAACCGTCCGGGACTTATACTAACACAGCTAATATTTCAGGAAGTGTTGTCGATACAAATAACACAAATGATTCTGCCAGCGCAACCATAACTCTTTGTGGTGCAGGCGGCACAGCTCCAATTTTTAAATAAATCTTTAAAGAGAATCTAAAAAAAATAAAAGTATAATTCAATGCCGGTCAACGGCTAAATATTCAAATATGAAACGACATTCGATACTTTATCTTGGCAAAACTTTTAGAAAATTAGCCATATTTCTTTGTGCTGGAGTAATAGGATCACTTCAAGCTCAAGTTATGCCTGAAAACACTTCAACTGGTTTCGCCAAGGTTTCTCCAATTACAGTTTCTCATACCGTTAGTTCAAATACGGACAGATTGCTTTTGGTTGGAATCTCTCAAAAAAACAAACTTGTATCTACGGTTACCTATGGAGGTACACCATTGGTAAAAGTTGGTGAAAGTATTTCAAGCGGTAATGCAAGAACGCATATTTATGCATTAGTTAATCCGCCATCTGGGACTGCAAATGTTGTAGTAACATTTAGTGCCAATCCGGATAAGGGTGCTGTAGTAGGTGTTATGGATTTTAGTGGCGTTAATCAAATAACTCCATTGGGAACATATGCTGGACTCGCTGGAAATACAACAAATCCTTCATTGACATTAACGGCAACCAGTGAGCAATTGGTGTTTAATGTTGTTTCGATGAAAAATAAAAATTTACTTTCTGCCGGAGCAGGACAAACAATTCGTTGGAATATTCCAACTGGTTCTGAGATCAGAGGTGGGGGTTCTACTAAAAAAGGTACTGGATCAACGTCTTTACTTTGGACTGGATCTGGTAAAGATGATTGGTCAATGAGTGGAGTGCCCATTAGACCCGTAGCCGCAGCTGATATCAAGATAACTAAAACAGCAAATACAACTAATCCAGTGGTTGATAACAATGTCATTTTTACTTTAACGGCAAATAACTCAGGACCTGATAATGCTACTTTAGTAAATGTTACTGACCTTCTGCCAAGTGGCTTTCAATATGTTTCACATTCAACAGGAACAGGTACTTACAATAGTGGAACAGGAATATGGAATATTGGAAATTTAAATAATGGAGTTTCAGCTACGCTGACCATTACAGCAAAGGTATTATGTGGTGCAGACTATATTAATATTGCCGATATTGATGGTAAGGAACCGGATCCAAACGACGCCAATAATGAAGCATTACTAGCTATCAATCCAAAAAATGGAATTTCAGATACTTTTAAAATTTGTAATGGAGGGACCGTTGACCTTACAGTTAATCTACCTTGTAATTCACCAGGTGGTGTTAATTTGACCTGGCATTCAGGAACTCCAGCAACATTAGGGAACAAAGTTCCAAATCCAACAATGGTTGGACCTGGAACATACTACGCAGCCTATGAAGATGCCGTAAATTCATGTTATAGTCCAACAACAGCATTCTATGTAGTACTTAGTCCAACAATAAATATCACTTTGACACCTACTAACCCAAATTGTAATGGAGGATCAGACGGATCAATACTTAATACAGTTACTGGAGGTACGCCACCATTTACCTATGATTGGTCAAACGATGGACCTGAAGTTCCAGATAATGATACAAAAGATTTATCGGGACTAACTGCTGGAACATATACCGTTACTGTTACAGATGCAACGGGTTGTACCGCTACAAAAAGTACAACGCTTACAAATCCACCTGCAATGGTCGGCAGTATTGTGACTACAAATGTTAGTTGTTTTGGTGGATCAGATGGGCAGTTAAATTTAACTGTAACAGGAGGAACTCCCGGATATACTTATGACTGGTCTAATGACGGTCCTGAAACTCCTGATAATGATTTGGAAGATTTAAGCGGATTAGTGGCTGGAACATATACGGTTACCATTACGGATACAAAAGGATGCATGACTACTTCATCTGCTACTGTAACTCAACCGACAGCAATTTTAGCTAGTAACTCAGTTACCAATGTAAGTTGTAATGGCGGCTCAAATGGAGTTATAGATTTATCAGTCACCAATGGTACTCCACCATATACTTATTTATGGAGTAATGGTGCAACGAGTCAGGACTTAATAAATGTAGTTGCAGGAACATACACGGTAACCATAACCGATTCGAAATCGTGTATGGTTAATTCTACAGCTATAGTTACTCAGCCGTCTGTATTGAGTATTAATTATGATACTATATCGGTTAGCTGTTCCATGGGAGGGTCCATAAACCTTACTGTTACAGGAGGTACGGCACCATATACTTATGATTGGTTTGATCTTCCTGGAACTAATAATTCTGAAGACAGAACAGGAATTCCTGGAGGCACATATACAGTCAAAGTAACCGACGCTCATGGATGTACGAATCAACAGGCAATTGTATTAGGAGTACCAACCTGTACTTCTAATTATATAATATGTAAAAATGAGACTGCTGCAGTTTTCTATGTTACACCAGATCCAATGGTGGATTCATATATGTGGTCTGTACCTCCAGGAGCGGTAATTACCAATGGTGCAGGCACTCCCCAAATTACGGTTGATTTTACCGGTTCATCTGCAGGAGATTTTACAGTCTGTTGTAAGACCATTAATATTTGTGGTGAAAGTTCAAATACTTGCACGATAATTACAATAAGAATGGTTACTCCTGTAGTAAATGTTGGACCAACTTGTACAGGATCACCAATTCAATTTACAGCGAGTGGCGGCGTATCTTATTCCTGGTTAGGACCAAATGGATTTTCTTCGAGTAGTTCTAATCCGGTCATTAACGATGCTGACGCAATGCTTCATAACGGAACTTATACGGTTACTGTTACAGACGAAAAAGGTTGTACGGCAAGTGCAAGTGTAGCGATTATAGTCAATAATCCTCCTACTGCATCAACCATTATAACACCATCTGCATGTGGTATGCCAACAGGGGCAATTGATTTAACACCAGCTGGTGGGGCTGTGCCTTATACCTATCAATGGTCTAATGGACCAACAACTCAAGATATCTCATCATTACTTGCAGGTATATATAATGTAACGGTAACGGATAATAATGGGTGTAAGGTTATAAGCAATAACTCCGTTAGTGATGTATCAGTAATGTTAACTCTACAATTAACTAACCCCATTCTATGTTATGGAGATTTAACAGGAGTTGTTGATCTAACAGTAAATACGGGCAACCCTCCATTCACTTATCTGTGGTCAAATGGAGCCACAACTCAAGATTTAAATAATGTCGCAGCTGGAGTTTATAATGTGACGGTTACCGATAACACAGGTTGTAAGGGTAATGGAACCATTACAATTACCCAACCTGAACAAATTATTTTGGACAAAGTATCTACTAATGTCAGTTGTTTCGGAGGAAATAATGGAACTATAAATCTTTCAGTTAGCGGAGGAACTGGAACATATACTTATGATTGGTCTAATGATGGTCCAGAAACACCAGATAATGATGCGCAAGACCTCTCCGGTTTGGTTGCTGGAACTTATACGGTTACAGTCACAGATGGAAACCTTTGTTCCAGTACACTTAGTATAACCATTACTCAACCGGCAGCAGCCTTAATGGCAGCTCTGGATACGGCTAATATTAGCTGCAATGGAAGTAATAATGGTTATATAAATATTAATGTAACTGGTGGAACGGCACCATACATTTATGACTGGGCTGATCTACCTGGAACTAATAACATAATTGATAGAACAGATCTTACCCCAGGGGTATATTCAGTTACGATTACGGATGCTAATGGATGTTCAATTATTAAAACAGCAAATCTTTCAGAGCCTCCAGTTATCTTTATTTCCAGCTCAAAGGTTAATGTTACTTGTAATAGCGGAAGCAACGGTAGTATAAATATAACGGTGGCAGGGGGCACACCAACTTACACCTATTTCTGGAGTAACGGTGCGAGTACAGAAGATCTTATGAATCTGGTTGCAGGAACTTATACTGTAACTGTTACGGACAATAACAATTGTACATCAACAAAATCAGAAACAATTACTCAACCAACTTCCATTTCAGCGACGTTGAATCAAACGCCAGCAACATGTTTTGGAGAAAGTACTGGTAGTATTGACCTTATTGTTAGTGGTGGAGTACCCGGTTATACATATCTATGGTCGACTGGTGCAACTACAATGGATATTAGTAATTTAAGCGCAGGGACATATCTAGTTACTATAACAGATGCATCACTGTGTTCAAAAATATTTTCTACCAATGTAACAGAACCGGCTCAAATAAAGATAACAGCATCGATTACTAATGTTATCTGTAATGGATCTGCGACAGGTGCACTTGATGTTACTGTAACAGGAGGTGCCGGTGCCTATAATTTTAGTTGGTCTAACGGTGCAACTACGGAAGACTTGATTTCATTAACCTCAGGTAACTATACAGTTACAGTGACTGATGCAGATAATTGTACTAACACGGCAAAATTTACTGTTTCTCAAAACAGTGTAATTCAGATTGCTCCTACCATAAAGAATGTAAGTTGTAATGGTGCTAATGATGGTAAGATTAATTTATTAGTTGTGGGAGGTTCAGCCCCTTATACCTATCAGTGGAATAATGGTGCAATGACAAAAGATATAGCCAACTTAGCACCTGGAACATATGCAGTAACTGTTACGGATGCTTTAGGATGTACAAAATCACTTATCGTGACACCAGTTACAGAACCTGCCATTCTAACAATTAATACCAATGCCATGGATGTTAATTGTTACCAAGGATCAAACGGATCAATAACTGCGAATCCAGTCGGTGGTACGCCATCTTTCTTATATCAATGGTCAAACGGTGGAATGACCCAGACGATTAATGGTCTTGTGGCAGGAATTTATACCGTAACTGTAACTGATATTAATAATTGTAGCGCAACAAAATCTCAAATCGTCAATGAACCATTAACGCCAATTGAACTTTTTGCCTCCATTAAGGAGACATCATGTGGTGCATCCGCAGGTAAGATAGATTTAACGGTAACAGGAGGAAGCCCATCATATAGTTATCTGTGGTCAAACGGTTTTACTGGTCAGGATCCAATGGGTCTTGCAGTTGGTACGTATACGGTCACGGTTACAGATAATATTGCTTGCAGTAAAGTTCAGAGCTATACAGTTACTAATGCACCTAATCTAATTGCTTCAGTTACAACCTTTGATAGGACCTGCAAAGGCACAGATGGATCAGCATTTGCAACTTTCTCAGGAGGTGTAGGACCATATACATTTTTATGGTCAAATGGCGGAATAACTCAAAGTATTACCGGCTTAGATTACGGAACATATACCGTAACTGTAACGGAAGGTAATGGATGTACCTATGTTGCAACAGGAGCCGTTGGCATACCGGTTTGTTTGCCACCGGACGCCATTAATGATTATTACACCACACCATTTAATACTTCTATTGTAGATGGAACAGAAGAACCAAATGACTTTGATCCTAATGATCCAAATTCGACATTAATTTGGTTGCCATTATCAACTCCACCTGCTTCTGTTGGTACTGTTATTTGGAATTTAAGTAATAACGGAAAATTTGATTATACTCCTGCTCCAGGATATTTTGGAACTTTTAGCATTTTATATCAAGTATGTGATCCTACGGATCTTTGTGATACAGCACGATTATTTATCACTGTGGTTGGTCCTTGTGAAATCGATTTGTCTGGAGTCACTACAGCTGGTACAAGCCCAACTACTTGTGGCGGCAATGATGGTTTTATTAAATTTAACAATTTAATACCAACCGATAAAAATTTGCAATTAAAATATCGTAAGAACGGAATTCAGGTAGGTCCACTTAATATAAGTGTGGTAATGGGAATGTATACTCTCAGTGGACTAACAGAAGGAACTTATGATGAGTTTATTTTTAGCGATCCAACGGTAGCGGACTGTATTGATACACTGAAAGGACCAGCTGGAACTGTAATACTATCAGATCCACCAAAACCTACAATTGGAAATGTTATTCCAATGAATCCAACAACATGCGGAGGAAAGGATGGAAGTATTATGTTAATCAACATTCTACCTGCTGATGAGAATTATGTTGTTACCTATACGAAAGATGGAATCCCAAAATCAGAGAATCATAACTCAATTAATGGAAAAATTACTATTTCAAATTTAAGTTCAGGTTCGTACAATGATTTTGTGATTTCATATAAGAATTGTATCAGTGATCCATTCCTAGGTCCATTTGTGTTAACTGATCCACCGTTACCAAATGGTTCCATTGATGGGCCTGATACAGCCTGTCTAAATGCAACTACAGGATTGTATTCTATTCTAAATTTAGTCAACTGTAATAATTGTACTTATTCCTGGAGTAGTTCAGGTGGAATACCAACAACACCAAATAACAGTACAACAGATTTTATATTTACTGGCACCGGCTTACAAACTATACTTGTCAAAATAACTAATACTATTACAAACTGTGAAAACACTTTAACGAAGCAGGTAATCGTCATGGGAACTCCTGTTATAAGTAGCGTTAGTCAGGAACCATGTATTGGATTTACAACAACTGTTACAGTTAATGTAAGTGTAGTGCCGCCAGTACCTTTGGAATTTAGTCTTGACGGTGGACCTTATCAACAGTCCAATGTCTTTAATAATGTTGGAAATGGTAATCACACCGTTGTGGCAAGAATTCAAGGTACATCTTGTACTTCGGCTATATTTACATTTAATGTAAATTGTACCTGTCAAACACCTCCATCTGCATTTATAAATGGACCTCTAACAACCTGCAGCAATTCACCAGTAACATTGATTGGTAACTTATTTAATGCGAATACTGCAACTTGGTCCATCGTTAGTGGAAGTGGATCACTTTCCTCAACAATTTGTAATGGATCAGGATGTCAGACTATATTTACTCCTAACGGTGCTGGATCAGTAACTATTAACTTGATAACAGAAGATCCAGATGGATTAGGCCCATGTGATCCGGATACCGCTCAACATATTATTCAGGTTAATCAAACACCAGTAGCAACAGTATCTTCATTAATAAATCCAAGTGGTTGTGGGTATTGCGATGGTCAAATTATATTAAGTGGTGTTTCGCCAATCGGAACCTACAAAATCGATTATTTAAAAAATGGAAATCCTCAACAAATATTTGTTACTGTAAATGCAGGTCAATTAGTAATTCCTAATTTATGTGCCGCTAGTTATTCCAATATTGTAATCACCATAAATAATTGCAGCTCGGATTTAATTACCGGACCTTTCAATTTATTAGAACCTGCATCACCTGCTGGAAATATTAGCGGTCCTGGGGCTGTTTGTATTAACTCAGTAACAGGTTCATATTTCGTTAATAATTTAACAAATTGTAATAATTGTGCATTTATTTGGTCAAGTACTGGAGGGATTCCAATTACTCCAAATAATGCGAGTACAAGTTTTATATTTACAAATACTGGTTTTCAAACTATTACCGTAAAGATTACGGACGGTATTACTAATTGCAGTACAACCTTAACTACTAATGTATTTGTTCAGGGATTACCATTCATCACTAATGTTTCTCAAGGTGCATGTATTGGTAATACGGCTACTGTAACAGTAAATGCAACCGTTAACCCAGCCCAGGGACTAGAATACAATATAGATAATGGACCATTCCAGGCATCAAATGTTTTTTCTAATGTTCCAAACGGCACTCATATTTTTTATGTTCGGGTAGTTGGTCTGCAATGTCAGTCAAATATGCCATTTACATTTGAAGTTAACTGTCAATGTATTAATCCACCAACAGCTCAAATCACTGGACCAATTGTTACTTGTGCTAATGATCCTGTAATATTAACAGGCAATTTCAATAATGCAAATAATGCATCATGGTCTATTGTTCAAGGAGGTGGATCTTTAAATCCATTGAATTGTTTAGGTAATGGTTGCACTACAACTTATACTCCTGACAACAATTTATTAATTCCGCAAGATGTTCAAATAGCATTGACTACAGATGATCCTGATGGACTTGGACCTTGTAGTCCTTATACAACTATTCACACCATCAGAGTGAATCCAAATCCAGTCATTACGGCTTTAACAAAATTTGATCCTACACAATGTAACTATTGTGATGGATCATTTACAATTAGTGGTTTAACACCAAACCAACAATATTCCGTTTCATATACTGGACCTGGTGGTGCAAATACAGCAAATTTGAACTCTAACACCAATGGTCAAATAACCATAGGACAATTATGTGATGGAGTTTATAATAATATTATAGTTAGTGCTTTGGGATGTTATAGTTCACCGGCAGGACCTATCACTCTAGTTGATCCTATATTGCCAGGTAAACCAGATGCAACCAGTAATAGTCCTCAATGTTCGGGTGGTCAATTGCAATTATCAGCTAATGGAAATCCTGGAGCAACTTATGAATGGCATGGTCCAAATGGATTTTACAGCAACTTGCAAAATCCAGTAATAAATGGAGTTACCATAAGCTATAATGGTTTGTTTTGTGTTAATCAAACGGTTAATGGATGCAAAGGACCGGATAGTTGTTTTAACGTGACAATTTATCAAACACCAGCTATTTCAGGACTTGTTGGTGGAAATCCAACAACATGTGGAGGAACAAATGGATATATAGTCTTAAGTGGACTAGCACCAAACTCGAATTTTATTGTTGAATACATAAGTTCAGTTACAGGATTTAACAGTTTAATCTTAACAAGTTCTCAAGGTGGACAAATAACAATAAATAATTTACCTTCTGGAACCTATAGTTCAATTTCAGTTAGCATAAATGGATGTCAATCAGGTTTAGTGGGTCCAATTCAATTAAAAGATCCGGATGCACCACCTGCACCAAATGTTAGTTCAAATTCCCCTCAGTGTGCTGGATCTACCATTATCCTTAATGCCTCTGGAGTTAATGGAGCGGTATTTAATTGGACAGGGCCAAATGGTTTTTCTGCAACTGGTCCAGTTGTAATTAGAAACAATGCCGATATTACTATGTCTGGAACGTATTATGTTACACAAACGATTAATAATTGTGTCAGTTCTCCAGCTATATTAAATGTTGTGGTTAATCCTTTACCTGATGTTAATCTTACTATTTCAGATTCAACACCTTGTTATAATCAACCAGTAACATTATCAACCAGTTTTGATCCACTGACTATTAGTATAATATGGTACAAACAAGGAAGTAATATTCCAATTGCAAGTGGATTAAATTCAGTCATAGTCAAGCCTGTTGCAGGATATAGTTATTATAGAATAGTAGCGGCCAATATATTAGGTTGTCTTCAGTATGATACAATTTATGTAAATGTAAGACCATGCGCGGATCCGGATATTAATCAGACGACGATGAATACACCGGTAAATGGAAGTGTAGAGACGAATGATAATTATTCGCCTGGTAGTTCATTTATGGTTGTCACCAACGATCCAAACGGAAGCATTGTAATGAGTCCAAATGGAAGCTATACGTATACACCGAATACTAGTTTTATTGGAACAAGTTATTATACATATAAAGTTTGTACGCCTGGAACAGATCCAGGTGGAAGTGTATGCGATACCACGACCTTAACGATAGAAGTAAGACCTGGCGAAACAGGACCGATGAATACGATCATTGCCCAGGATGATCAGA
>CAZHNF010000001.1:324237-358859 GCA_964533625.1 uncultured Saprospiraceae bacterium
TATACCAACAGCCATTGGAGCGGTGAGTGTATGCGATACAGCTACGGTATATATACTTATAAGTAAACCTTATATTAATGCCATTCCAGATATCAATCAAACAACTGTAAATACCAAAGTAAGTGGAAATGTGTCAACCAATGATACATATCTTCCAGGAAGTTCATTTATGATAGTAAGCAACAGTCCAAATGGAATAATCATGTTTAATCCTGATGGAACTTACATGTTTACTCCTAACAATAATTTTATTGGTACAGCTTCATATACATATAAGGTATGCAGCTCTGGTCCGACCAATGTATGCGATACTACAACATTGACCATAGAAGTAAGGCCAATAGAAATTGCGCCAATCAATGCTGTAATTGCGCAAGATGATCATACCAGTACTCCTTTAAATACTCCGGTTACCGCTTGCATAAAATGTAATGATAGCGATCCTCAAGGTGACGCATTAGGTTCTGTGGTTCTATTACCTGGTGCAATGATACCACCAGGAGGAACGGTTGTTTTAAATGCAAATGGATCAGTAACATTTACGCCACCTGCAGGATTTACTGGTACTGTTAAAATACCGTATAGAATTTGTGATATTCCGATGGTGGTACAGCCAGTTGCCTGTGATATAGCAGATCTATATATTACTGTATTGCCAATTACAATAGTGCAGAATCAAACGTATGCAAATGATGATGCTTATATAACTACTATTAATGCCAAATTAAGTGGTAATGTTGGATTAAACGATACCGATCCTCAAGGAGACGGATCTATGTTTAATTTAGTTGGAACTCCAGTAAATGGTACTGTAATGTTGAATATGGATGGAACTTTTATGTTTACTCCAAATCCAGGCTACTTTGGTCCTGCACAATTTGTATACAGTAAGTGTGATAAAGGAATACCAACAGCATGTGATACGGCTACTGTGTACATAACCATTCACAAAAATTATGCAACCATTTCTGATTTTGTATGGCGAGATTTAAATGGAAATGGCATTCAAGATTCTGGTGAACCAGGTCAAGCGAATGTTCATGCTTATTTATACAATTGTGCCAATGGATCATTTGTTGCTAAGGATACTACTGATTCCAATGGTAAATATGCATTTGATCGAATAAACGCTGCTGGAGATTATTTTGTAAGATTTGATCTTCAACCTACTGGATTGAATAATCACGGATTTACGGTTGCCAATAGCGGTTCTAATCCAAATAAAGATAGTGATGTAAATTCTACTGGTACTACACCATGTATTCATGTTGAATTAGGATATGTGATCGATAGTATTGATGCTGGTATTGTTGAATTCGCAAGTATTGGAAATTTTGCTTGGTTTGATAAAAACGCTAATGGAGTTCAGGAAAGCGGTGAAAATGGTATTGCTGATGTATTAGTTACACTATACGATGGTTCAACTAATTTACAAGTAAGATCAACTTTAACTGATGTCAATGGACTTTATCGATTTGATCGATTAATGCCAATGACTTACTATTTAAAGTTTACACCGCCTGTTTCTGGAAATTGGAATTTAACAACTCCAAATGTTGGATCAGATATCAAAGACAGTGATGTGGATGGATCTAATGGAGTTTCAACGACTGCAAAAACATTATTAAGTCCTGGTGAAGACGATCTCACTTGGGATGCAGGATACTGGAAGTGCAGTATGATTAGTGGTCGAGTATGGTATGATACCGATAAGGATGGAGTTTTTGATAATGATGAAAACGGTCTTAATGGTTTAGGTGTTTATCTTGTTGATGCTATGACAAAAGTTAATGTAACTAAAGTATCCACCATGGTTAATCCTAATACTCCGTCGGATGATGGTTATTATAAATTTAGTTGCGTAAAACCAGGAATGTATTATTTGTTATTCGAAAGACCTGGACATTTGGCAGCTACTGATGCCTTCAGAGGAGGTAATCCAGATAAAGATTCTGATATTGGACATGAGAATGGTGTGAATACCACCCGAAAGCTTACTATCAGCTCTGACAATATGCTACTTAATATTGGAGCAGGATTCCAAGATAAAGCATTAGTGGGTGACTTCGTCTGGTTAGATGCAAATTATAACGGACTTCAAGATCCTGGTGAGAATCCAGTTGAAGGAGTTAAAGTGTATGCCTTAAGATCAGACGGAACGGTAGTTTCAGAATCTGAGACAGAGTCTAGTGGTCGTTATATGTTGGATGGAATAGCTCAGGGTGATTACTACGTTAGGTTCGAACCACCTACAGAGTATGGATTTACTGTCCCTAAAGCAGGTAATGACGATATTGATAATGATGCAGATGGTACCAATGGCTATGGAACTACAAGGATGTACAGAATCTCCGGAGGTGATCAAAAGCCTAACGTTGATGCAGGATTGATTTTAGCAGTTTTACCTTTAGAATGGTTGAGTTTTAATGGCCGTTATAATGGTGTATACTCAGAATTGGAGTGGAAGACAGGACTTGAAATTAACAACGATCATTTCGAGGTTGAAAGAAAGCATGAGTCAGAATCAGACTTTTCAAAAATAAGCGAAATCCTTGCAAGTTCTGATTCAAAAGCTAAGCTACATCAATACAGACACGATGATTACGAGTTAAGTAAATCTGGAATCTACTATTATAGAATCAAGCAAGTAGATAGAAATGGTAAAAGTAATTATAGTAAAGTGATTAGTATTTATGTAGATGCTGCTCGTGAATTAAGTGTCAGTATTTATCCTAATCCAACTGATAATCTTTTGAATATTTCTCTTGGTTTGTCAGAGGATAGTGAACTTGAAGTAAGGGTATTTGATGAATCCGGAAAAAATGTCTTAACCAACCCATTTGGAGGATATCGAAAAGCCGGACATTATAAAGAAGTGTTGAATACAGAGCTACTTACTGTAGGGCATTATAATCTACAAATAAAGACCAGCAACGGTTTAATTAATAAGAAATTCTCCATCGCTAGGTAGAAAAAGTAATTTCGAGTACTAAAAATTCAGGAGCCGGATTCGTTGAAAGATGATCCGGCTCTTGAGTTTTATGGAGTATAATAGTAGATATATACTTTACTTTTTTAACATTTCAATTAATCTTGATTCTAGCCAGGGCTTTTCCGGAAAGGCAGGTCTTGCGTTAATTTCTTTGAGAAGTTTATTTATTTTAGATGGCTCATTTAATTTTAGGGCGAGAGTTTTTCTAGTATATTTAATAAGGTATCCAAATAATTCTTTGTGAATACCAAGTTTGGTTTTCCTTTTAAGATGAACATCAAATGCATCCAGACAGGAATGCAAGGCATTCCATTCCTCTCTTTCATAATAAATTCTAACTAACATTCTTCTCGCATTTAGATCATCGTATACATCAATAAATCGGGTTTTGGACATTATTTCCAAAGCTTGATTATAATCACCCTGCATAAAATAAGTAGTAGCAAGATTATAGTGATAACTATTTTCCCGATGATCAGCCGGTAAAAATTTTGTAAACTGATTCATGAATTCGAAGGCCTGATCAAAATCTTTTAATGTCAAGTAAATAAATACAATGTTTTTATAAGTAAAGCGGGATAATAGATTTTCTGTCAATAATATTTTATTATTTAGGCCCCGCATATATAAATTTAATCCCAGGTAAGCAAAGTCCCTATTTCCTTTATTGATGTATTGAGCACAATAATTAATCAAGATGAGATAAAGGTATTTTCTATCTTGAAGATTGATTTGAGATTCTAATTGGAAAAACTGTTGCAAAAGTTCTGCGAAATTTTCTTGAGAATCATTGTATAAAATTTCAAAAATCCTAATGTACAAGGAAATAATGGATGAGTCATTTTCTAAAAAATGAGCATTGTGAATTAGTGAATTGATCTTGTTTTTAAAGAAAATTTTATTTTCAGACTCCTTGTAATTTACCCAATCATAAAGGGCAAGCTTTATGTTTTCAAGTACATAGTAATGGTCTAACGTTCGGACCAGGGGCGTTATCTTATCTTCTTTAACCCGTTTTGTACTATGTTCAAACTCGTATACTTCCTTTTGTAATAGATATTTTTCAAAGAGGGGATCAACTATTGAATTGGTTGGTGAAATAGAATTATTCGGATTGATCTTGTTTAGGGTTTTCTTAAAGTTAGCCCTTAGGTTCTTATTTCTTAATGAATTGAGTAAAATACTATTTTTTAAAGACTGGTCTTTTCTAAACTGTTGGAATACAAGATAATTATCTAAAAGAGTTCGAAATTCTGAAATTGAATGCCGTAATCTTAAATCATTAAATTCTTTTGTTGGGTGAATGATTTTAAATACAGAATATTTATCTAATATTAGTGATTCATTTTTATTTATTTTTTCTCTTATAAGATCTAATAAAGTTATAAATTGGGGGTTGGGGTTTATGAAAGATGAAGAAATAAACGCTCTAAAGTGTTCAAAATCCTTCTTTTGGAAAGTTTTAAATAGGGAATTAAGATATGAACTTTTCATAAAAATCTGTCAAAAAGTATGTAAAATATTGATAATCAATAATATAAATAATTTTATGATTGACAAAATTAAATATTTGTTCTTATTCTCACTATATTGTTTATACTACTTTTGTGCTGAAGCTAATAACAACAGGTATTCATTTGTAAAAATGCAGGTGCTAGGTATTTTAAAGTCAGCAATTATAAGTATTCTCTTGGTTGGTATGTTACCCGCTGATGGTCTAGCGTCCTCCATTAATAATACTTGCCAAAATATTAAGCAAGCTTTAGATCCTGGAGAGGATATTAGTATTTACAGTGAATGTAGTAATGGTGAAATTACTTTTACTATTACGAACAATAAAGATGAGCCTTCAGATGATTTCATTTTAAGTATTGTTGAAGATGATATCATAATCTTACTAAAGAAAAAGATAAAAATGAATGCTTACGAATCTTTATACTTCACTTATCCGGATGAAGGAGTAAAGTATGATGTGTCGTTGGATTTTTATACGAACAGTAAGCATGAAGATGTTGAAAAGACATTTTATAGTTGTATAAATAATTCTTATCTTAAAAAAGCTAAAACAAAAATTTATAAAGATAATTCTGGAAATGTTCCTTCAGCTCATGGCAATGTAATAATAAGCAAATCAAACATTCATTCAATTGACGAACCAAAATTAGTTGAGCAAGGACTTTTGATTTCCAAATTTTATGAATTAAATGGAGAAATAAAAGTTGAAATATTATCACCAGATGTAAAAAATGTTAAGCTCCAAATTTTCAACCTTCAAGGAAATACAATTTGGAATGAAAAACTAGATTTAAATCAAGGAATTAATGTTTTTACATTTACACCAAACGAAAAATTAAATCAAAGCCTCATATTAGTGGTCCAAGACAGGACCTTACTGCTTTCAAAATACCTACTACTGTTTTATTAGATGAGGTAAATTATTCCAGCTGCTCAATAATTCAAATGTCGAAGGATTGAGCAGTTTTTTTTTATACGCCAGTTAAAAATAATAATTTCATTTCTTTTAGGAGATAATATAATCTCCTAACCAATTAATGAATATGATTGGCTCTTTATCTTAGGTAAAGTTGGAATAATAAAGAGTATATAGTATAAAATTATTATTGTTCGATTTAATCTTTGACAAATCGAATTAAGGATCTGCAGTCCTTAGATTCCAATTGAAGAAAATGAATACCCGGATTTAAATTTTCAATATCAATATAATTAGAACTAGTCTTTCCGAATCGAATGATTCTACCCATTAGATCCATAATTTTGTAGTCACAATATCTTATATTTTCATTTAGATAAATTTGATTTTGTAAATGAGAATGAACTACTGAACATTTCTGGCTTTGAATATCTATAGATTTGTTAATACTTCTGTAGGTCTTTTTAACTAAAAACACATTAAATACCGGATCAGTGTGCTGCGCGGTTTTCGGTACTTTATCTCCAATAACTGAAGTCGTAGTTGTAAGTTGTAAGGGCAGATTGATAATTGAGTTTTGCAATGAATAAATTGAAGTATAAATTGGCTTTCCAAAAATATTTTGTACATCCAAAACTTCAAATTCATCACCATCCATCAATCCAAGATTTTCAATGTCGACATTAATTTGTTTTAAATTCTCCCAGTTGTAAATTACAATATGCCCTCTACCTCTTTCGTAGATATTGTTTCGGATAAATACAGAATTTTTAGTAGGCATTTGATTAAGTGAATAAATATAATTGCTGTCTCGACTAACCTGATTGATAGCAGCATTTTCAATAGTTCCTACGAATGTATTTCCGGTAATAGAAAAATTTTGTATTGGGATATTGTACTTAATCGCATTGAAGCCAACAGAATAATTATCCTTAACAACAACATTTTGCAGTCCACTCTGATAGGCGAGATCCATATTATTGCTTCTCCTATAGTCAAGTTTGTTATATAAATAGTTGTTTTGAAATACAAAGTTGTTACAAGGTCCTTTAGAGCTTGTGTTTCTACCAATGAGAAATCCCCAACCATTGGGCTCATCATTTATCTGTCCATTATCGAAAATTACATTACCCTCTAAGTGAAAATTATTAATAGTTGCGTCTGATGAACCATACAAAATAATACCACTGTCAAATTGTCGAAATACAATGTTATCGCGAATGAACTTGGTCTTACCAGAATTTTGACAATAGAATCCTTCACCATGACCACGAACTCCAAGATGAGACCAACCGTTGTAGAATAAAATATTTCCATAGGCTTCACACTCTTCACATCCTGCAAAATATCCAAATCCATTTCCGGTATCGTGGACTATCATGTTAATAAACTTAATACCTGAACCCAATGCTACTATACTTCTTACTCTCCATTTAAATCCAGCTAAACTATCCGCTCGATCATGAATGTTAGAATCGCGAATTACGAAGCCAACGAAATGAACGTAATCGCCAACCACCGCTAATACATGAGAATCTAAACTGAAGTCAAAAGGTACAGGGTGAGTTCTGTTTGCTCCATCCAATATTGCTATTTCTCCAGGATATTGAATAAAAACAATTGGCAATTCTTTTGAACCACTCAACCGACAGGTAAAGGAAGAAATAACCTGATTGCTTAACTCTGTACTTCCCAAGTATATACCTGCTCTTAGCCAAATTGAGTCTCCTGGTTTAATAATTCCAGATTTTTCAAAAGCTCCTGATAAACTCCATGGGTTTGTAAAACTTCCATCGTTGGAAGATGAACCATTAACCGAAACGTAGTAATTATTCGCTAATGTAAAAAAGGGCAGGAGCAAAACACTAAAAAAAACATACTTCATAAAGACTAGGTTTAATATATAACCTTCCAAATATTCAATTTGTTGCTTAGAGATTTTATATCAAAGAAGTTATTATCAACTAATGATTTAAGGAGAAAAACACAAAACTAAATATCAAATATATTTTACTAAAATACCAAATAATATTGAAATGGAATCTACTGAATTAATTAAGAATTCATTCATTCATTGTCTATCGAATACACCATAAAAAAAACCTGATGTCTAGGTCATCAGGTTTTTTTTATTAATTGAACTACTAATATTTATTTGATCATTAATTTTTTAATCACACTTTGTTGTTCTGAAATGACATTCACTAAAATCAAACCTTTAGGAAGGTCAGATCCATTTACTTCAATTGTTTTTAATCCTTTGACTGGTAAAGTTTTAAGCAATTGACCTCCAACAGAATAAAGTTTAATAACTTCCGCATCTGAGGTTTCGGATAGAATAATTCTAAAATATCCATTGGTCGGATTAGGTCTTATGCTAATCGATTCTGACGCTAAAGGATTATGAGTGGCTACTACTTTTTTAGAATCTACAAGTGTTCCTTTTCCAGGAAGTGTTGTGCAATTATTTTCTCCAAGTGAAGTCGTAACACAAGCATCGGAATTGTAATACACAGGCTTAAGAATTTCAACATCATCAATTGTCCATCCTTTAAAATCATTGTTGGTTGGAACATTTTCAGCGTCATTTCCAAATCGGAATCGGATTTTAAGGTTCTTACCATTAAATTTTTTCAATTCTAATACAGAAGGAATGAAATCGGAAGTGTATCCTGTATATCCTTTATTTCTGGGAATTGATATAGCTTGATAATCTATATTCCCATTATATCCATTAATTGAGAAATCTGAAGGAGAAACTAAATTAAAGGTATTTCCATTATCTTCGGAAATTTGTAAAAACCCTCCGTCCACGTTATTTTGAGTATTGTACTTATGAAAGAATAAAAGGGCTGCATCCTGATTTCCACCATAATTAATTTCATTAGTAGATTCTAATTGAACATCAAGTTGAGAAGTTGCATTAGCTTCTGTTTGCCATGCCCATGAATCTGCTATACCAACGTTTTGGTTTCTAAACCAGAAACCATCACCTCTTTCCAAATTAACTGTCCAGTCATCATCAGATTTAGAAGTTTCAAATTGGTCAATCCAAAGCGTTGTGCTGAATATTCCGGGATCAGTTTTAAATCGATAAGTAATAGTTCTTGTTTCTACTGAATCCATTGAAGCAATATTCCATTCAATGACATTAGCATTTACAGAACTCGGTGGAACATTAGAAGAACCATTAACATAAGTACAGCCGACAGGAATATGATCGGTAATTTTAATATCAGTGATTTTCTGAGCTCTTAAATTTCTAACTGTAATGGTATAACTTATTTCATTTCCAGCTTTTACAATTTGAGGAGCTGATTTTTTGATATCCGTAGTATTAACACAGATTGGATAAGATTCAAAGCTTTCTTTTTCATCTCCAGCTAAATTTGTATTTCCTTGAGAGGCATTAAATCCCAAACCTCTTCTCGCAAATACATTCCAGATCAGGCATTGATTTTCTCCATTATATAAAATTCGGTCAGCTTGAAGAATGGCATTTCTTCCATCGACAAACCCCGGAGAACAAGGTTGTAATTTCATGCCATCCATAACTAGCTGGATCGCCTTATTATTACCAGCATTTTTATTTTTAAAATCTGGATCAAAACCATATTTGTCTGCCATTGCCCAATATAGATCCCATAACATTGCAGCCCAAACTTCTCCAATATCATGGGTTTCAGTACCCATATTAGCATAAGTAAATTCATTGATATTCATATCGGTAGTATATGGTCTTCTTCGAATCCCGATATCATCTTTTGTTGCACCAATGGCATAATTACCTATTCCGCGGATGTCTTTTGCTTTGTCACCGGCTTTAGCGGTAATTATTAAACTCATAAAGTCGCTCCAACCTTCACCCATATTTTCTGCATTACCCAAACATCCTGAATTGCTTGGTCCACCCGTAAGTCTGTTTGAAATTCCATGTCCGTACTCATGAGCTACAATACCATTATCGAAATCACCATCTAGACTATCAGGTCCTGCATTAGTGTCTTCTGGTTTTACAATTTTGATGGTTAATTCGCCTTTATCAATTAACGGTCTTAATTGATTGTATAATGTATTTTTAATGTAGTATGTAGGGATTGTAACAAGTGTTGCATTAGCACCTGCACCCATATTAATTGGCGCGTCATCGAAGCCTGCAATTATTACGGCTAATGCCCCAGCTACTTGCGCATTGTAGGCCTTTTGACTAAAATCACACAGACCTCTTTCGATTACTACAATTTTATCTTTACAAACAGACGATTTTTGTGAGTTTCGGCAACCTTTTAATTTATCTGAAGAACCATCATCAGACATTACAGCTTTTGCTATAATAGGCACATCAGTGGGTGCAGTACCAAACTGACCTCTGTTTGCGCTAATTGGCCCTTCTTTGGATAAGGGTTCTGTAATGCTAACTTCTGATGGGGTGGCTGTCCATTGATACATTTGCATTCTTCCAGCTGAACCATCAGCCGGAGTAGAGAAATTCGCATTGTTGGTGCCAGATCCATCTTGAGCTTCAGCATTAACTCGATCTGCAAGTCCTCCATTGCCATAAGTATTTTGTTGAAAATTACCGGCTGGTTCAGTAAAACCAAAATTGTAGGTTATATCATGAACCATATTACAGACATAAAATACATTTGTCAATGCGGCTTTGGTATAATCTACAGGTTCAAGATTCTGATCAAACGGAAAATCAAAAGTTAAGGAGGCGCCTCCATCTGCAGTATTCAAATCAGGAGAATTATCACCATTTCTATCCAGGTATGCAAAAACGTTATTGCCCCGAGTAATAGTAAATTCTGTTGCACCATCATTTCTTGTGGTATGCCATCCAAATTTGGACGCTGTAGGATCAGCGGGATTTGTAACCAATTTTCTCTGTCCATGAATAGGGCTTTCAATTGGTACTGGAATTACATTGTAGGTTGGTGCTCCAGTTGTTGGTAATGGTAAATTCGGTTGATCGTTTGTATCAAATACTTTATTAGAATGTTCTGTATGATTACATGCTGAACGATTATTGGGGAATTGACAAGTTACCGTATAATTTTGTTCATGAATCACCTGACCGGTCTGCATATCAACCATTACATTCCAAACATCATCACGATCGACAAGATCCAAAGTTAGATCCCAACTTAAAATGAGTTGGTTATTCTTATTGAGGAAATAAGTTTTCTTTACCGGAATATCGCTCAATGTAAAATTTGTTTTCTCAAAATAATTTTTTTCTTCACGGGAACGAAGTTGTGACGGCATTAATGCATTTTCAACATTATAGTGTATTAAAGATGCCTTAAGAGCTTGAAAAGCATCCACTTTTACTTTTGATGCCGAGATTTTGTCTTTTATATTACTGATGAACCTGGAAGGAGACTCATGTATATTTCCATTCTTATCTAAATGTACTGATGCAACAGCTTGATAGATTGGAATACCTTTGTACGTTTGTTGGAAATAAAAATGTTCAACTCCACTATATTCATCCTTGTATCGATCAGTAAGAACAAGTTGATCGACATCCGATGGTTGAAGATTCCAGGCAGATTGCTTGGAAATTATAAAGTTTTGTGCTTCTTCCAATGAAGTCTTGGATTGGGCATTAAGTGCTTGAAAACCAGCTAAAAGGCTGATTATCAAAATTAAAGATATGTATTTATTCATTATAATGATTGTTTGAGTGCATAAAGTTAAGGTATCCAATATTAATGTATGATAGAAAAATCAGATTGGCTCATAGGAAAGAACGCTCTAAAAGAAGCAATCGCTGCCGGAACTGTAATTCAGAAGGTATATCTCAATGAAACCCTTGAGAAAGAGACTCTTCAGGAATTAATTAAACTGTGTAAGCAAAACAAAATCTCAGTCCTTACTGTACCTAAATTTAAATTGGACAAACTTTCCAAAAAAGCACATCAAGGCGTTTTAACACTTATAAGTCCAATCGATTTTTATAAAACTTCCGATCTTGTTCATCAGGCCTATGAGCAGGGAAGAAATCCTTGTCTCATTGTTCTAGATAGTATAACCGATGTAAGAAATTTCGGAGCTATTGCACGATCTGCTGAAGTATTTGGAATAGATGGAATAATTATCGGAGTAAAAAACAGTGCTCCGGTTAACCAGGAATCCATTAAGAGTTCAGCCGGTGCATTATTACGAATACCTATTTGCAAGGAAAATAATATTCTTCATGTTCTTCGCGAATTAAAAAAATTGGGATTCAGAATAATTGGAGCAGATGAAAAAGGAGATAGTTTAATTGGAGAAATGGATATGAATCAACCTATTGTTTTTGTCTTTGGATCGGAAGGGGAAGGAATCAGTCGTGATATTAAATCACTTATTGATGTATTTGTCGCTATTCCACAACGTGGAAAAATTTCATCTCTAAATGTTTCGGTATCGGCTGGAATAATTTTTTACGAGTGGATGAAGGGGAGTCGTAAGTCGTAAGTCAAAAGTCGTAAGTCATAAGTCGAAAGATACGGACAAGTGAATTTATACTTTTCTGACAAATTCAGACTTAATGGCCATTTCACCAAATCCTTCTATTTTACAATCGATATTATGATCACCATAGGTTAACCTTATTTTTTTTATTTTAGTACCGACTTTAATACTTTGTGAAGTTCCTTTAACTGGTAAATTTTTTATGGTAATTACCGTATCGCCATTTTGCAATATGTTTCCATTTGAATCTTTTACAATAAGCCCATCTTCTTCATTAATTTCACTTTGGTCATTCTGATTCCATTCATAAAAGCAATCAGGGCAAATAAAAATTTCTTCCAACTGATAAGTGTTATTGCCATTGCATTTTGGACAAATTGGATATTCCATTTTATAAATTTAATATTGAAAAATTGGATTTCTAATTACTGGAATTATAATTAAAGAATTAGATATCTTACCATTCTAAGCGAAGTACTGTTGAATTAATTTTCTTGGAATTAATAATTTCTAATCAAGAACTTCTTCTAAATAAAAGGAATTTATTTCAGCTCCTTGGGTCAGTTTAACTTTTTCAAGATTGATGAGATCAAGAAGTGCAAGAAAAGTTACGATGGCGTGAATTCTGTTTTCACAAGTTTCAAAAATATCACCGAAATCTGATTTTGGTTTTAATTTTAATTTAGATAGAATACTCTCTTGTTGATCCGCTATTTCATACTTGTAATCAAAGATTCGGTGAATGACATCTTTTGGTCGCTCCAGTCGTTCGGTTATTCGTTGGAAAACTTTGAGCAAGTTGAATAAATTGAGTGTCTCCCATTCTGCATCAACCAAAGCTTTTTGAGAAAGCAATTCAAACTCTTTTTTAATATTACCTCGTGGAACTCGAAATGATTGGTCGTCTTCCATATCGGACAACTCCACTATAACCTCTTTAATGGCTTTATACTCGAGAAGTTTTTGAACCAGCTCTTTCCGTGGATCAATTTCCTGATTATTTTCGTCAAGTTCTTTTCTCGGAATAAGCATCTTGGCTTTAATACGAATTAGGGTCGCCGCAACCAAAATAAATTCACTGGCAAGATCAAGATTTAGGGATTCAATATGGCGTACATATTCCAAGAAATCTTCTGTAATCTTTGCTATAGGAATATCATGGATATCGAGCTCATCTCTCTCGATAAAAAAGAGTAACAGATCAAAAGGGCCCTCAAATTGATCTATTTTTATGGTATAACTTTTCTCCTGTTGAGACATAGGGCTGCGAAGGTAGTAGCTTACAGCTAAGTTTTAATAAAAAAAGTGCTTATTTAGCATAGTTTTACACAATTATGCCGAAAGGATCACTTCATCTTATCCCTGTGCCGCTTTCTGGCGGGGATATCTCTCAGCTCTCCGCTTCAGGCATCAAAATGGCTCAAAAAATTCATCATTTTTTTGCTGAAAACCCAAAATCTGCGAGGAAATTTATAAGCCTAATTCATCATCCTTCAAAACAGGCTGAAATTGAAGTATATCCGATGGATGAGAATTCACTGACAGAGGATCTTCAAAAACTGCAAGCTTGGATAGAACAAGGTTTAGATATCGGGATTGTTTCAGAGGCGGGACTTCCCTGCATTGCAGACCCAGGAAAGAAATATGTCGAATGGGCTCATCAAAGGGCGGTTAAGGTTATTGCCTACCCGGGACCGAATTCCATGATGATGGCTTTGATGGCCTCTGGATTGAATGGACAGGAGTTTCAGTTTCATGGCTACCTTCCCAGAAAAAAAGAAGAATTAAGAAATAAGTTACATCTGCTCATCAAAATATGTTCTAATCATAAGGCCTCTCAAATATTTATGGAGACACCTTATCGCAATAAGGCACTCATGGAGGTTTTGTTAAAGGATCTGCCGCCAAATTTTTTACTTTCTGTTAGCATTAATCTCGGAACTGAGAAACAATTCTCAATCACTCAAACAATTTTACAATGGAGAAAGAAAGATATTGAATTCATACATGATTCGCCCGCTATATTTATAATTTCAAATTCTTAAGTCATCATAATGAAAGATATTCTAAAAAGTGTGCAGACCGAAGTTGATGCAAGTTATTTGTATTCGATCTTATCCAAACACGAAGAAGACCCTGTTATTTCAAAAGTATTTAATGAAATGAGTGAGATTGAAAAGTCTCATGCATTGTCTTTTCTCAAGAATAATAATTTGAGTGAAAATGATCTTCCTAAACCATCATGGAGAGCAAAATTATTGAATCAGATTGGCCGCTTACTAGGGTATGACTATGTGTTAGGGGTCTTAATGGATACTGAAAAGAGTTTGTCTAATTCTGCTTTGAATGCCAGAAAAAAAATGCAATCGAAAGTCTCACTTTCCGATACGGCTCATGTGAGTATTCTTGAAAATATCATGAAGGGTAGAGATTCTCAGGTTAGTTCTAGTATTGCCAGATTTGAAAAAGGGCATCGTTCTATTGGTGGTAATGCCTTAAGGGCGGCAGTTCTTGGAGGAAATGATGGATTGATTTCAAATTTTAGTTTGGTTATGGGTGTTGCCGGAGCAACAGGAGGTAATAAAGAGGTTTTAATTACCGGAGTGGCAGGACTTTTGGCAGGAGCTTTATCCATGGCGATGGGCGAATGGATTTCTGTAAAAAGTTCTCAGGAACTTTATGAGAATCAAATGGAACTTGAAATGGAAGAATTGGAACACAATCCGCAAGGAGAAGAAAGAGAACTGGCGTTAATTTATATGACAAAAGGCATTCCTGAAGAACAGGCCAGAAAGATGGCGCATGATATAATAGAAGATAAAGAACACGCCCATGAAGTTTTAGTACGGGAAGAATTAGGCATCAATGCAGAAGAGCTTAAAGGATCGGCGATGGAAGCAGCTTTATCATCATTTTTTATGTTTGCAATTGGTGCGATTATTCCGGTTATACCTTTTCTTTTTCTAAGTGGCCATATTGCTATTCTGGCATCTGTAATAGGGAGCGGTCTGGGATTATTTTTAATCGGAGCAGCTATTACACTCTTCACTGGAAAAAATGTATGGTATTCTGGTATGCGTCAGATTATATTTGGATTATCTGCGGCTGCAGTAACCTATGCTATTGGATCCTGGATTGGAGTGAAGATATGAGAGTCGTAAGTCGTAAGTCTTAAGTCGTGAGTCGTGAGTCGAGAGTCGGGAGTTGTGAGTCGTGAGTCGGGAGTCGAGGTTTTTGGAAAAATAGAAGGTACTGATAAAAATTTCGTCTTTGAAATTTTATTATGCTCTTGATTAATATTCATTAGCGCTGCACTGCCTTACCAATTGTAATATTCTGCCTGAAGCAATCCCGATTCTACCGCAGGATCAGTTTTCGTAAGGGATTCAGCCTGCTCTATGGTGTTGACCTAAAAATATAAAGTGCTTTGAATCCATTTTGTTTTTTAGGAAAAGTCCAGGTAAGCCAAAAGCCACTTTATTAATTATTAATCATTTAATAGAAATAAGTAATTTTAACCTTTTAGACAGCGAAATATAGTTTCATAGGGTCATCATTATCAGTTATTAATAGAAATTAGCAAATGAAGAATTACATTTTTAAAGCAATCGTCGTTACTTGTTTTCTGATGATTGATTTATATAGTCTAAATGCTCAATGTGGCGCTTCTAAGTGCAGCGATGCAGAATTTCTTTGTTCCATTCGAGAGCTTGACGGATTAACTTGTCAGGCACAGACAAATCCTGATGGTTTTAATTGCAGTGGTGCAACGGATTATATAACTTATTGGCGATTCATTGCTGCTGGTGATAATTCTATAACGATTACTCCTTTGGTTGGTTGTAATACGAATTCTACTCTTTTAGTCACATTGGCTTATGAATGTTCATGCAATCCAGTGACTACTGTATTAGTTAGTAATTCTCCTAAAACAATTAATTTTACATCAGGAGATTGTGAAAGATTTAATTTATCTATTCAAAACACTAGCAATAGTAATTGCCAGTATCAATTAAATATCCTTGCCCCAAAAATTCCAGCGGATTTTCTTGTTCTAGAAAAAATCAATAATGATCAGGATGGCATTATAAACTTCTGTCCAAGTACTTGCTTACAAAAGTTTAGTGTAGGAAATTCGGGCTTTAGTGATAACTGTTATACCAGATATCATTGGACATTGGACGGAGTAATCTTACCTAAATTTGAGTATAGAAATTCTGGAAATATAACATTTAAAATGCCAGGAACATTTGAAGTTTGTGTTTTTGCGACTTTGGAACCTAAAAAGAATAATGTAACATGTTATCAAACTCCAACAGTTTGTGCTACAGTAGTTGTGGAAAACAAAATTCCAAGATTTGGAAACAGTATTAGAAATATTTGTAGTGAAAATTTACCACATTCCTGGGGGAGCAATAAAATTATGGAATCGGGAACCTATAGTTCTCAATTTAATATAGAATGTTGTACAATAGATTCGATTGTTGAATTCAATATTATCTACCCTGAACTAGAAGATACTCACTATATATCTTGCGATGGTAATGTATATGTTGATCCCATCACAAAGGTGCTCTATCCTGAATGTTTTTCAAGAAAGAAAATTGTACTTCCAAAATATCAAGATTTAGCTTGCAATAATTCTTATTATCTATCAACTTCTTATCCAAAAATTAAACCCAAGTGGATTATCAACAATATAAATGGCAGTTATGAAATAGATCCCAATATTCAGATCAATGATTTATGTGATGCGCAAATTGGTATTGAAAATTATGGCTGGTTCAAAAAATCAGATCCGCAGCAAACCATTATTAGTAAAAGTAAGACACTGACAATTTCTACACCAGATAATTATTGCTTAAATTATCTTGCAACAATAAATTTAGGTCCGGAGAGTCAGGTTTGTTTATTTACTTTCTGTGAGCCATTCACGCAGTCTCCTGTTTCGGAATTTAATTCTAATAAACAGATCATGTGCCCGGGATCAAATGTTACATTTACAGAGCAATGTTCTCAAGATGTCATGGAATGGCATTGGGAACTTCCCGGAGCAGAGCCAAATGAGTCAACCTTACGTAACCCAACGGTGTATTATGACAAACCGGGAATTTATCCTGTTAAACTAATTGTAGAGAATCAATATTTCAGCAGCACGATCACAAAAACTCAATACATCAATGTAGTCAACTCACCGGTTTGCAGAAATAAAGAAAGGCGAAAAAGAAAGTTTCCTGTTGGATCGGAGTTTGATCGTGAACAGTTGGAACTAAGGAAATCAACCAATCATAGACTCGAGATCATACCAAATCCCAATAATGGAAATTTTAAGATATTCGGAATTCCAGAATACACTGAACAAATCAATATTTCGATATATAATCTATTAGGGGTGAAAGTCTTTGAAACCTTAAAAATTCAAGCAAGTGATGGTATTGACCTATCGGATATCAAATTAAGTTCCGGAACCTATTGGATTCAAATTGGAAATAACGAATTTGATGAAATCTTAAAATTGGTTCTTTTGCAGAATTAGTTATCGATTAAAATTTCGTCTTTGAAATTTTATTATGCTCTTGATTAATATTCATTAGAGCTGCACTGCCATACCAATTGTAATACTCTGCTTGAAGTAATCCAGATTCTACGGCCGGATCAGTCTTCGTAAGTGCTTCGGCTTCTTCGATAGAGTTAACGGCAAAAATATATAGTCCTCTAAAGCCATTTTGTTTTTTTGGAAAAGGACCTGCTAAGGCAAGTTTTTTTTCATTGGCAAGTTTACCGATATTTTCCATGTGGCCCTTAAATATTCTTGAAACTTCTGCTTTGTCTTCAATAACTTTTGATCCTGTCTTTAATACAACTAATACATATGATCTCATCCCATAATCATCAGCTCCTAATTGCTTTGCCAATATAGAGTCATATTCCACCACCTGTTTAGGTTTTCTTCTGTACTCTAATTGATATTCAGTGGTCCATATCTTGGAAGGAGATTTTTCAATCTGTCCATGTTGAATAATCTTATTAGAATCAATCTTTGTAAAAGTCATTTTCCGGATCGCCATGGTATCTTTTGAATATACAAATGGATCCGTTAAGAGTTCCATAGTATTGTTTTTGAAATTTCCAAAGTTGTAATTGTTGCTTCCACCAAAATTGTCAACCCATTGCTGCTGCCATTGCATGCTAGAACTATTATAGGTGTTAAAACTTTTTCCAGCATACGCTTTGGAATTTTGTTGGGAAATGCTTTTCCACTCTTCTAATACTACGCAGCTATCCAAAATTAAACTAATTTTACTATCGCCAGCTTTTGCGCCATTCATTCTAAAGACTTCCCATTCCCCGACCCAAAAATCAAATTGTCGATACATAGGATTTGTGCTGCAAGAAGTAGATTGAGCGGAAAGTATATTAGAAAATATCAAAACAAAGGGAATAAATTTTAGTGAAGACATCTTATTATAAATTTTTTTAAAAGGAGTCAATATTGACAATTCTTTTTCGTATTGTTTCGTTGGAGGCTGAGTAATGTGCAGGATTGAATTTGCTGATCTGATATTCTTTAATGATATCCAGTAATTCCATAGCTTTATTGCTTTGTGATTTGGAAGTTAAAAATTCTTTTATTTGATAAAGATTATTGAAATTTTTTGATTCAGGAAATAGGATTTTTATTTTCTCCATGATTAAATCCTCCAGATCACTGTCATTAACATTCTTTATTGAATTTTGGGTTTTACTGAATGATCCAATTTTTATTGTAAAATAATCTTTAAATCGATTAGGGATTAAAATTAATATGCCTACCCAAGGGAGCATAATGATTATCCAAAATAACCAAGATCTGTTTAAAGATTTAGAAAATGAATGATCCAAATGCGGTATAATATCCATGATCTTAGTATTTTCTTCTTGAGCCATTGAAACTGATCGGTTAATCTGAATTGGAATGGTATCGGATAATAGGATATATTTTTTTTGCTCTGCATCAAAATAACTAAAACTTGGGTATAAATAGAATTGACCTTCACGTTTTGGACTGATTAAAAATTCAAATGTTTGAGATCTTACAATTTGAGGTGTTTCGCTAATTTTAACAGCTGCATTCAAATTTGTTTTATGAGATTCAAACATGCTATCGGTAAAATATATCCTGGGCTCGAAGTGTCCAAAATTTCCATTGCCTTCAATAAGTATACCCAAACTAATTACGTCACTTATGTTATAGGTAGGTTGCGGTTTAATAAATTGTATTTTAAACTGCCCTACTGCTCCTGAAAAACTATCCGGAAGGGGTTTTGGTAAAGGTAGAATGGTAAGCCTTAAATTATTAGATTCAACAACTTTAGCCTGACCAAAAAACATACTTCTCATCGGAAACCCAAAAGGATCATCTTCAGCTAATAAGACTTTGTATTGATTAGGGTCGATTACTAAATCGCCTGTCTGTAGTGGGAATATGGCCAACTTACTAATAATTTTTGTTGTATATTGTTTTCCTTTATAAACTTCCCTTTCTGCGGGACAATCCGTGCTTAAGGGTTCCACTTCACATCGTTCAGGAGTATTGTTTTTTACATACTCAATGTTCTCAATATTAACTTGTGTATACAGTTTATTGGTAAGAATGATCTGTTGGCCAACATAAGCTGTTGAATGATCTGCTGTGAGTTGAACAAAGATATCACCAGAAATTTCCTGTTCTGATGGCGCTTGATATCTATTTGAGTTTATATTTTTTACAATTTCAATGGTGATCGGATTAGATTGCAATATTTTATTTCCAACCGTAATTTTTGCAGGTCCAATGGTGTATTTTCCTGGATTCATTCCTACTAAAGTATAGACATAGCCAATGGATGAGCTCATAGCGCCATTAATTATGGTAGTTGATTGAGAATGACTTGGTCCACCTAAATTTCTTAATCCACCGAAATTAGGTGGAGTAAAATTGGAGCCATTGGCATTTTCTAATCTAAACTCTACCGTGAAAGGACTTCCGGCCAAAGATTGTCTGGTATTGGTTATAGCAATAAAATTAACTTGTGCATTTATAGCATTAAAGAATAAAAAAAGGATTAAAGCACTTATCCGAACCATTAGATTTTATAAGTTTTCTTTTTACTTACTGGTTTTTTATGGCTAGGCTTTACTAACTCGTCATAAATGTTATTGTCTTCCTCCTTAGAATTTTGTATAATATTATTTGGATTTGCCAAAACAATAATTTTCTTTTCAGGAGTTTGTATAGTTTCTTCACCTGTTTCTATTTTAGCTGGTCCAATAATATACTCACCTACTTCCTGTGGTTTGATATAATAAGAGTATGATTGTGTAGATTTCATTTCTCCATTAATAATACTCATTGAAGTAAAGGTATTGGGCCCTGAGATAATTTTAAAACCTCTGAATTCTGGTTCTATAAATTTACCTTGAAGATTTTCAACATTGAACTTAACTTCAAGATAGTTGCCAAGGTATACTGTGTCGTAAGAAGTACTTAAAGAGAATGAACTTTCCTGACTGTATCCGCTTAACCAACTGAAAAATAAAATAAGAATTAAGTAATGTTTCATATTTAACTTATTTATAAAAATTAATTAATTAATGAGCAGTATTACCAATCCTTCTCGAAGGATTGTTTTCTTTTTTTAGCTTTTTGAAGTTTTTCTTTTGTGTTTTTATCTTTGGCATCAATGAGCTTGAGGATTTGCTCAGCTTGTTCTTTGCTGAGTTTATTATTGGAATCACCTTCTGATTCTTGGTTCTTCTTTTCATTAGAATTTTCTTGAGGCGATTGATTCTCTGGTTTGGAGGAATTATTTTTTTGTTGCACCTGTTGATTTTGTTTCTCCTGCTTTTGTTGTTGGTTTTGTTGCTGCTGTTGATTTTGTTGATCTTGTTGATTTTGTTGTTCTTGCTTTTGTTGTTGTTGAATTTTCTGAAGTTGCAATGCTTTAGATAGATTTAATTTTGCTTCAGGATCATTGGGTTTAATTTTAAGCGATTCTTTATAACTGTTTATAGCAGCTTCATAATTTTTTTCATTCATATTGCTGTTGCCCAGATTATATAATGCCATTGCTTTTTTCTGATCGACAGCGTCTTTTCCTGAGGCAGCTCTTTCATATGCTATTTTTGCCTCTTTGAATCTTCCTTGTTGATAAAGAGTATTGGCAAGATTATACTGATTATTAAATCCTGGATTTTCGATGTTCGATTTTCTATAATTTTCTTCTGCTTCAACAAAATTCGAATCGCGATATAACTTATCTGCTTTCAAGGCATACTGTTTAGATTTATCCTGAGTTTTAGCACCAACCAGAAAAAAAATTAAAATGAAAAAATTTAAATACTTCATGTTAGTTTTTAGATTTTTCATTGTAATAAATCATTGCTAATAATGCTAACAAAGCAAGGGCTAAAGGCCATTGATAATAAGATTCAAATTCACTAAACGACTGAATGCTGGTTTCTTTTTTCATTATAACCTTAAGCTTTTCTTTAAGCTTAACAAAAACTTCTTCGCCCTGGTTTAAGTCCATTACCTGACCATCACTGGCTTGACAAATTTTTTCTAATAATTCAATATTAGGTTTTGTAATTATGACTTGTCTGTCCTGATCTTTTTTGAAATCTGAACCATATGAAGATTGTATCGGAATAGCCGCTCCTTCGGGTGTTCCAATTGGAATACAAATAATGGTGATCCCTGCTTTCGCAGCTTCTTTTGCTTTTTCTACCGCTTCTCCTTCATGATCCTCTCCATCGGTAAGAAGGATAAGTAATTTATGATGTCCATCTTTGGATGCAAATGATTGAATAGCAAGATCAATAACATTGGCTAAGGAAGTTCCTTGTGTCGATGCTAATGAGGGATCTGCAGATGCACTCAGCATGTTAATAGTTGCTACATCCGTTGTCAAAGGTGATTGCAAATAGGCATTTCCAGCAAAACTTATTAGTCCAATTTTGTCTGTAAAAAAGCGATCTGTAAATTGTTTGATCCAAATACGAGCCCTTGTTAATCGATTGGGTTTAATATCTTCAGCCATCATGCTCTGTGACACATCCAGAGCAAGAATAATCTCAGCACTTGAAGATTTCACTTTTTCTTTTTTTAATCCATATTGTGGATTAACCAGGCTAATAATTAATAAGGCACAAACCGTAAAAAAAAGTATATGGACTAATTTCTTAGTATAAATGTTTTCATAAAATGAGCGTATAAGGGTTTTTCTTTGACCTAGTTCATTCCAAAGTTGTAATGATCTTTGCTTGTAATATTGGTGAAGGACAAATAATAAAAGGAGCGCCACCAGCATTAAGAAATAATATGGAGATTCTAATCTAAACATGTCAGGGCATTAAAGGATTTAAAAATATTCTCCCAATAAAATAAGTGATTAATGATATTAATGCCATCCAAACAAACCATCTGAATTCCTCGCTATAACGTTTAAAAACCTGGACAGTAATCTTTGTTTTTTCCAAACGATCTATTTCCTGATAGATTTCTTTTAATTCCGAAGCTTTTGTTGCTCGATAATATTTTCCACCATTATCTCTTGCAATTTTTTGTAACAATACTTCATCAATATTAACCGGTGCCATTCCAAATACATATTCTCCATTTGGACTTCGACCAATCGGTGAATAAGCTTCTCCATTAGAACCAACTCCAATGGTATAGATTTTAATATTATAGTGCTTGGCTAATTCAGAAGCAAGGTCAGGACTAATTTCTCCTGCATTATTAACGCCATCCGTCAATAGAATAATAACCTTGCTATTCGTTATACTATCATCTTTCAAACGGTTAATGGCACTTGCTAGTCCCATCCCAATGGCTGTTCCATCTTCAAGTCTTCCGCATTCTAATTGTTTCAATAAATTGTTTAGGACCAAGTGGTCAACAGTTAAAGGGCATTGTGTAAATCCTTCACCTGCAAAGGCTACTAACCCAATACGATCATAAGACCTTTTAGCAATGAAATCAGAAGCTACTATTTTGCTAACTTCCAGACGATTGGGTTCGAAATCTTGCGATAGCATGCTGGATGAAAGATCCATCACCAGAAAAATATCAATTCCTTCAGCATCAACTTTTTCTTGTCTAAGGATGTACTGTGGTCTTGCAATTGCAATTATGATAAAGAATAAAGAAAGATAGAGTAGGTAAGGAAGAAGATTATTTAGCTTAACCTTAAATGTTCTGTACGTTGGAAGATATTGAAGAGTGGGGTAATATAAATAAGATGCTGGTTGCTTAATTCTTTTTCCAAAGTAATAAAACAAAAAAGGCAGTATGAGCAAAAGCCCAAAGGCCCAGGGATTGTGCCATTCGATATGTTTTAACCAGTTCATTCTTTGAATCGATTAAAGTCAATCATTAATTTATTATCTTTACTTAAGACGAATACACCTCGGCTGAAAATATTTTCACCTTTCCATAGTCCAACAATATATAATACCGGTAAAAAAAATGCGATCAATGGTATTAAAACAATGTATAATAATTTACCATACAATCCTTTATTGTTCGAAAGAATGTTGATCTGCCATAAGGCTAACTGTCCAAGTTTGGACTCATGCAATTTAACCCACTCTTCCGGTAATTTAAAATTTAAGGTTTGAGTTAAGGATCGAATAAGCGTTATGTCTACTAAATGCTTATTGTGTAATAATTCCAGAAGTTTGTCCGGAACAAGTTGAGAAGAATCTTCAAACTGTCTTGCAATATCTGAACTTAATACGGACTGAAAATCCTTTTTATTTTGATGAATTATTTCCAGAGAGAGATCCTTATTCTGAATCACAAAATACCTCGCAAAAGACATCCAATGAAGATGATCATCGAGGTTTGACGTTTTATTCGCGAACTTTACAAGATCACTAAAATGCAAACAAGAATAGAGTTCATCCAACATATTCCAATTATGATGTGATTCTAAAAGTTGTTGTGCTAATTCTCTGCTTGTTAGTTCTAAAGCATTAATATGGAAGCCATTTTTTATATAACTCCGCAGTATATGTAACAATTCATCATAATATTCTTTGACGTTTCCAGATTGCCATAGCTTCCGTTGTTCAAGCTCGTCCAAACATTTTAAGGCTATAACATGAGGAAGATCTATTTTTCGAAATTCAATAGAATGAGGAACTCGCCGATCGGCTTTGAAAAGATGATAAAATAATATTAGAATAAAAATCAGAAATATTACACCGGCAATGATATAGTATAAAATATAGCTTGTTAGAGGTGTGGCAATTATGTCTTTAATTGGTAAAAGTGTCTGTGCAGTATCTATGGGGAGATGCACCGTAATATAGATCGGTGGCGTTTCGATCAGATTAGAATCAAGTTTTACCTGTAATATTGGAATTTGATAGAATCCGCTATCAAAAACTGAAAATGTTATTTGTCTTTCATAATATTGCTTTGGAGATAAAATCCAATCGCCAGGTTTAATAATTTCCAGCCATTTTAATTCTTGTAATTTCTGAAGAGGATCAGGTTTGGGAATTGATGAGCTTCTTTGAGTTAGTGTAATCTGATCACCAATTATAATATCAGAAGAATCAATTTGCTGATGAAAGTAGCTTTGACTTTGTAGCGTCAGTTTCGAAGTGAATAAAAATAGAATAAAGAAAAAACGGAGTTTCATCTTCTTCTGTTTTTAAAAAATTGTAATAAAATCTTGATATAAGAAGTTCTTACGTCGAGGTGAATAAATTCTGCATTCGATCGAATAAAAGAATTTTTTATAGAAATATTTTTTTCTTTTATTCTCGATTGAAGCTTATTCATTTCAATGATATTGGAAGTGTCTAAGACTAAAAAATCATTGTTTTCGTAATCGCGAATGGATATAAGTCCAACGTTAGGGACATTCCACTCCAGAGGATCTAAAATTTGCATAGCAATAAGATCGTGTCGCTTGGCTATTTGTTTTATTTGTTGATCTGGAATTTCAAACTGGAAATCAGATATTACAAAGCAAACACTTCTTTTTTTCAGTACACCACGAAGATATTCCAAAGCGTGTTGAAGATTGGTTTTACCAATGTCTTTTCTTTCAAATAATATCTCGCGGATAAGCCTTAAAATATGTTGACGTCCTTTTTTAGGTGGTATATAAAGATGAATTTTATCGCTGAATAATAAAAGTCCAACCTTATCTTGATTCTGTGATGCTGCAAATGCCAGAACCGATGCAATCTCGGCCATCCATTCTGCTTTTGTTTGTTCAGTGCTGCCAAATAAAGTTGATCTACTAATGTCTAATACCAACAATATGCTAAGTTCTCTTTCCTCTTCATATACTTTGACATAAGCTTGTTCGGATCGCGCCGTAACGTTCCAATCAATATGTCGAACATCATCTCCGTAACTATATTCCCGAACTTCCGAAAATGACATTCCTCTACCCTTAAAAACAGAATGATATGCACCTGAAAAGAGATGTCTGCTAAGACCTCTGGTTTTAATTTCAATCCTCCTTACCTTACTTAGTAATTGTTGTTCTTCCATGGTTATATGAGTTTTCGGACAAAACTGTTTTTTCGAAGTCGGCCTTCCAGTCTTTCGTAAGGTATTAAGATTCTATAGGTTCCGAATATGGGATGTTGTTCACTATAAAAGCAAAGTCCGGTTGGAAGAATATTCCAATAATTAAAAGCATCACTCAATAAAAAGTCTTTTTTATTTTTTTTAAAATCCTTTCCCAATACCGTTCTGGTAGAGTCAATGTACTTTTTTATGAATGATTTATAATCTGAATTTTTCTCAAATAAATCAACGACTTGCACTACTTCGCCGGATTTTAAGTTATAGTTTATAGGGTATCGTACCAATTTATTACTTTCACCATCATTCCAAAAGAAGCTACCACTAATGATCTGTGTGTTTATCCAAGCAATATCGAAGTTTACTTTGTCGTTCGTTAGTGAATTGGTTTTAGCTGTTGAAGCAGGTCTTGCAAACCAATTTTGTATGAGTTCCCTGATCCACTTTTGATAACTTCGATGTTCGAGGTTTGGAAAAACAACCCGGACTTTGTGGTCCAAAGAATTAGCCGCTAAACAAGTAAAGTCAAGATTATTTCTCATTATAAAAACCGCAGTATGATCAGCATCTATAAGTTCGTATAGAGAACTATCTGATTTTTCGATAATCAATTTTTTATAATTCCAATTGGATGTATTAGTTGAAAATAATTCCATTCGATGACAAGATGGATCAATACATTTTCCATTAAGATATAATGTCATTCCTGACTTTGTTTCAATCAAAATTCCATGAATGATTCCATCTTCAAAAGTTTGAAGATTAAGTAAATACTCTGATTGTTGTGTTGATAGATTAATATATGAATTTCCTTTAGGACATGGAATCGCATTATGAGGAATTCGATCACTTTGAACTAAAGTTAATAATAAAGAATTTTGTTTGTCGTTAGAATAAATTTCAATCTTAAGAATACTATCTTGTCTTTGACCATTCGCTGATCCCCATACACTATCAGTAGTATCTACGACTAACCATTTAAACGAATTAGGTTGATAAAGCCCTTCTAGCTTGAATTTGGAATTATCACTAAGATCATATAAGAATCCTCTTGAAATGCTTTGGTTTCTTCCAAGAATGAATAAGAAAGATTTACCTCTATGATCATAACCTGAATAATAGTTGACCCAAACCGATTCGCGTGGTCCGAACAAAGAAAGTACCTCTTGGTATTTTGGATCACTCTGAGCCTTCAAAGAAAACCATGATCCAAAGTTTGTCAGTACACAAAGAGTGAATATAATATTCCTCATCTTTAATGATGTTAACGACAATTTTATGGAACTTCTATTCTTGATAATATAGTTGAAATAAGTTGGTCCTGATTGATATTCTCAGCTTCCGCTTCATAACTTATACCGATTCGATGTCGCAGGATATCTTTAAGCACATTCTGAACATCATCAGGAATTACAAATCCTCTTTGATTAATAAAGGCATTGGCTTTAGCTGCTTGAGCCAGGAAAATTGTTGCACGAGGAGAGGCACCATAATTAATTAATGGTATAAGTTCTTTTAACTTAAAATCGCCCGGATTACGAGTAGCAAAAACCAAGTGCAGTATATAGTTTTCAATTCGGGGATCCATATAAATTCTTGCAACGGCCTCTCTGGCTTTCAGGATGTCTTCTGGCTGGATAATAGGTTTTATTTCTTGTAAGACAGAACCATCCAGATTTCTTCTGAGTATATCCCTCTCCTCTTCCATGTTAGGGTATTGCACAACCACTTTCATCATAAAGCGATCGACTTGAGCTTCGGGAAGAGGGTATGTTCCTTCTTGTTCAATCGGATTTTGTGTTGCCAATACTAAAAATGGTTCTGAAAGTTTAAAAGATTCTTTGCCAATAGTTACCTGCCTTTCCTGCATGGCTTCAAGGAGAGCAGATTGAACTTTGGCTGGTGCACGATTAATCTCATCAGCTAAAATAAAATTTGCAAAAATCGGACCTTTCCGAATGGTAAAATCCAGTGAAGCCGGATTGTATATCTGCGTACCAAGAATATCGGCCGGTAATAAATCCGGAGTAAATTGAATTCGATTAAAACTAGCATTAATTGAGGAAGCTAGCGTTTTGATGGCTAAGGTCTTTGCCAATCCGGGAAGACCTTCCAAAAGAATATGCCCACGAGTAAGGAGACCTATCAGCAATCGGTTCATCATATGCTTTTGGCCTACTATTATTTTATCGTGAGAGTCAAACAGCGATTGAATAAATCTGCTCTCAATGGCAATTTGTTGGTTAAGTGATTCAATATCAACGTATTGTGACATAGTCTAAGAATTTATTTGAAAATTTAGGCGAATAAAAGACTTTTGCCTTCGTTATTAATGGTAATCTATTGCAAAGTAATGAACCACATAGGTATAAAAGTATTCGTGCTCTGCGCATTTAACATCTTTTTAAATGCAACAACCAATGGACAGAGTAAGGAAAATGAATTCATAAGAATCGATGATTATTCGCTTAATGGTAGAATAGTAAGCCTTAATGTGAAAAAAGAAGATCATCATGATTGGATAACTTATCAGGAATTAGACGCGCTTATGGAAGGCGACTTAATGGTTCAATTAAAATCTGATCGAAATAAAATCGAAGCTCTTCAAAAACAATTGGAAGCTGGTGATTCAAAATATAAAGAAAAAATTCAAAAAATTTTGAACGAAACAATTTTTGATCGTGATCAATTCAATAGGGCTTTGATGCTATCTATTAAAACATGGTATACTTATTCCAGCGTATATTTTTTTTATGATTCTGACTTGAAAGCATTGCAGAGCAGTGAATATACCGGTAAATATTTTCTTGACAGTTCACTCCAAAAAAACATTCTCAGAAATTCATCCAAACGCAACTTCTTTGTTCTAAGAAATGATTTTAAGCGATCTGAAAGTTCCGACCATTGGGTGCTTTATAAGAATGGAATAAATATTCTTTCCGAACCCTTTCCTTCTTATTTTAGTATTAGCACTACAAGATCTGTTATCAATGATTTAACCCATCCGGGACATGGGTTGGAATTGAATGCTGAACGATTAGCCAAGAAAATTCAAGGTGGCTTAAATAGATTAAGAAAGAAGAAAATGAAGGATGAGGGAAAATTGACCCTTGAATCTATACTACGAACAGCAAATTAAAACTTTCTTTCACGAAGAGAATTGTTTAATACATTAATTATTTATAAATATAAAAATAGCTGATAATAAAGTTATTATAAAAATTTATAGAAATTAATCTACTAAAATACAAAATATACGAAATACTTCGTACGTTTGTCTTCGTAATATCTTACGATGAAACTAAAATTTATCTTCAGGCTCATTGGTATATGTATAATTCCTTCAATTTTACATTCTCAGGAGAATAGTAGTATAAGTGGGAAAGTACTTTCTAAAGATGGTGCAACTGTCCATTCACTCATTGAACTGATTAAAGTTGCCGATACACAGGTTGTAAAACGGGAATTTTCAGATCCTGACGGTAGATTTTTATTTACTAATATCTTATCCAATACATATTATCTTAGAATTACCGCCTTAGGTAATAAGATCTATCATGGAAAATCATTTTTTTTATCAGAAAAAGCTTTAATACTAGATGATATAATTCTGGAGGATTCACTCATTCAATTGGAGCAAATTAGTATTGTTGCTCAAGCGCCTCGTTATGAAAAAACGGCAGAAGGTTATACTTTTCATGTTGCTCAATCCACATTGGCTGAAGGAAACAATGTAATGGAACTATTGGAAAAAACTCCGGGAATTTCAATTAGCTCAGCCGATCAAATATCGATGAATGGTAAATCTCATGTTCAGGTCATGATCGATGGAAAAATCCAAAGGCTGGATCAGCAACAACTTTCTAATTATTTAAGGACTTTACCTTCTTCTAATGTTTCAGCGATAAAAGTGATACAAAGACCACCGGCCAGATTGGATGCAGAAGGACGCTCAGGATTTATTGATATTAAATTAAAAAAGGATAAGAAACTAGGTACACATGGCAATATTAATTCAACAGCTGGTCATGGTCGCTACTACAGAGCCAATATTGGAACTCAAGTATTTCATAATACTGCTCGATGGAATAACAGCTTAAACTACACTTATGCTTATAATCAAGGATTTAATCTGTTGGATTTGGAAAGAAATTTTTCTGAGAATGGTCAGTATATCGGTTCATATGTTCAAAATAATTTTTTAACTATATTTAGAAATAATCAAACGGGTGGATTCAGCAGTCAATATAAGCTTACCGATAAATTAAAAATGGGAATACAGTCGAATGGATTTCTCAGTCGATTTAATCCAGTGGGAGATAATGTGTCCTATGTTCTAAATTCTGATCATCAAAGAGACAGCAAATTTACAACCCATAATCAATCTCATGATCGATGGTATAATGGCTCCTTCAATTTCTTTGTAAAACATGAATTAAACAATTCAGGAAAAGAATGGAACCTTGATTTTGATTGGGCGCAATTCGGGAATACAACAGATCAATTATTCACAACAAAATTTTTAAACCTGGAAGATGCAACTATTCTTCCAGATTACATCTTATTTGGAGATTTGACGGGTCAACTCAATTTAAAATCTATTAAATTTGATTGGGTCCATCCTCTTACTAAAACCTTAACCTATGAATGCGGGTCTAAATTAAGTCATGTTACATCAGATAATAATTTATTATTTTTTGATCAAAGTAATGTGAATTCAATATTTGATTCAACTAAAAGTAACCATTTTATTTTTAACGAGACGATTTGGGCTAATTATTTCTCAGTTAATTTAAAAAGAAATAAATCTGAATGGCAGGCAGGTCTTCGGTCAGAATTCACCAATAATAAAGGAGAGCAATTAGTCTATGATTCCATTAATACCAACCGTTACCTTCAATTCTTCCCAAGTATTTCCTATTCTTATGAATTAAATTCGAAAAATCAAATCAGCCTTGGAGTCAATCGGAGAATAGATCGTCCAAGTTATGATCAACTAAATCCATTCAAGTTTTTTCTTGATCCAACCACTTATAAAGAAGGGAATCCTTATCTGTTTCCGCAATCGACCTGGAATATTGACCTTAGTTATTCTTTATTGCAAAAGTATCATTTTCAGATTACGGCCAGCAGAACAAGTCAAAACATAACAGAAGTTATCATACCGGATGATAAAGTGCAAACCATAACCATTCAGACCAATAGAAATCTGACGGAGCTTGATTATTTAGGGTTTCAGATTACGGCTCCATGGAACCTTTCAAAAAAGTGGACCAGTCAATGGAATGTGAATACCTTTTATTCGGTCTATAAAGGTAATCTGTCGAATACACCACTTCAAAAAGGTAACTTCGCTTATACCTTCAGCTCTATGCATCAATTTAAGTTAAATCAAAAAATTAATTTTGAGTCAAACTTTATTTATAATTCACCAGCACTTTACGCTTATCTCACTTCATCGGCCACGCACTCGTTCCAACTAGGATGCAATTATCGATTTGCTCAAGGTAAGGCTAATATAAAATTGTCTTTTCAGGATATTTTTTATGGTTTGCGAATTGATGGCACTTCGACCTTTAAAGATTATTTTGAAACTTTTCATGTAGAAAGAGAAACGCGACTTGCAGTTATTAGTTTTTCTTATAAACTTGGATCACTAGAAGGTCAGATGATCAGGAGAAGATCAGGTGGAGCTGAAGAAGAAAAACGAAGAGCTGGAAATCAAGGGTAATGACTACTTTTTAATTTCTACTTATTTCTTAATCATCTATTCTTTACTTTACTCTATTTGTTAAAGAACTGTATCCTGTAGAAAACTATGTTTATCCGTATAGTCTGTGGTATAATGTAAGCCTCTGCTCTCCTTTCGCATCTCTGCCGATCTGGCTACCAAATAACCATTCGTAATAAGATTTCTCAGTTCACATAATTGAGGTGATAGAGTGGTTGAATGATATAATTCTTCCGTTTCACTATATAATAGATGCAATCGGTCCATGGCTCTCTTAAGACGAACGTTGGAACGAACAATTCCCACATAGTAAGACATGATGTCTTTTAACTCTTTGATGCTTTGTGTAATCAAGACCATCTCTTTAGGATCATTGGTACCTGTCGCATCCCATTCCGGAATATCATCATTAATCTCAATCGAGTTAATTTTTTCTATTATGGTTTCAGCTACTCTTTGACCAAATACGGCGCCTTCCAGTAATGAATTACTCGCCAGTCGATTGGCTCCGTGTAAACCAGAGCTCGTGCATTCGCCACAGGCAAAAAGATTATTCATACTCGTTCTTCCACAATCATCAATTTTAATTCCGCCACACATATAATGCTGAGCCGGGACAACAGGTATCATTTGTGACATAGGATCTATACCTATGGATTTACATTTTTGATAAATGGTGGGAAAATGTTCTGTAAAATCAACCAAAGGAAGATGACGGCAATCCAGAAATACATATTCATCACCACTGGCTTTCATCTCTGAGTCTATGGCTCGTGCCACAATATCTCTGGGAGCCAGGGATAGACGTGAATCATATTTTTGCATGAATTCGGTACCATTCTTGGTTTTTAGTATTCCACCAAAACCGCGTACCGCTTCACTGATCAGAAAACATGGATTTTCGCCACTGGTATTATATAAAGATGTCGGATGAAATTGAACAAATTCCATATTCTCCACGTGACCTTTTGCACGATACATCATGGCGATTCCATCCCCGGTTGCAATTGTTGGATTTGTCGTGGCTTTATAGATTTGACCTGAACCTCCTGTTGCAAGAACGGTAATTTTGGCCAGATGAGTTTCTACTTTAAGATTCTTGAGATTGAGAAGATAACATCCATAACATTCAATATCTTCCATTACACGGGTTACATTATATCCCATGTGATGTTGAGTAAGCAAATCGATGGCATAATAATGTTCAAGAATCGTGATATTCGAAAAACTTGCAGCTTTATCCAATAAGGCTCTTTCGATTTCAGCTCCTGTTAGATCTTTATAATGTAGAATACGATGTTCTGAATGGCCTCCTTCTTTCGCGAGGTCATACTGCTGATTATTGTCTTTATCAAAACGAGTTCCCCAATCAATTAATTCCTTGACCCTCTTAGGACCTTCTTCAATAACCATTCGAACAATCTTCTCATCGCAGAGATCGTCACCAGCATCAAGGGTGTCTGCTATGTGCTTATTGAGATCATCTTCTTTGAGATCCCAAACTGCAGCAATTCCTCCCTGAGCATATCGGGTATTGCATTCTTCCTTGTTGGTCTTAGTTACCAGACTTATGGCCAAAGATGGCCTTCGCATGGCAAGATGAATAGCAGTACTTAATCCTGCAATCCCTGTTCCTATAATTAAAATGTCTGATCGATGCAAATTACTATCTTTGTTCTGGTTGCAAAGGTACTATGTGCACACCTTAAGCGCTATATCTCATTTGGATGAAGATTGGAATAAATGCTAGATTTCTTCTAAAAGGCAAACTGGAGGGCATCGGATGGTATTGCAACGAAATCATTCGAAGAATGGTGTTTCAGTATCCTCAACATACTTTTATTCTTTTCTTTGACAGAACACATTCTAAAGATTTTATTTATGCTCCTAATGTGGAAGCGGTTGAAGTGGGGCCGCCTGCAAGGCATCCATTTTTATGGTATATCTGGTTTGAATGGACTTTGCCCAGAGCATTAAAAAAACATAAGGTAGATTTATTCATCAGTATGGATGGATATTGTTCATTAAGCACGAATATTCCTCAATTTATGGTTATGCACGATCTTGCATATTTGCATTTTCCAAATCAGATTAGCAGTCTCGTTGAATTGTATTATAGATACTTTGTTCCTAAATTTCTTAAGAAAGTCAATCATATTTTTGCCGTTTCTGAGTCAACCAAAAAAGATATTCTGGATCATTTTGATATTCCGAACACAAAAGTCGATGTATGTTATAATGGTGTAAGGAATTCCTTTAGAAAATTAAGCGTAGAAGAAATTCAGCAAGTCAGAAATAATTATTCCTCCGGTTATCCTTATTTCTTGTTTGTCGGAGCAATTCATCCACGCAAGAATGTAGCTGGCTTGATAAGGGCTTTTAATATTTTTAAACAAAAAACCGGGAGTACAATGAGACTTATAATTATTGGTCGAAAAGCGTGGTTGACATCAGAAGTTGAGGAAGCACTTAAACAATCTTCTTTCAAAGATCAGATCATAATGATCGACCATATTGATACTTTAGAGCTGGCACAAATTACAGGTGCAGCACATGCAGCAGTAGCACCTTCATTCTTAGAGGGTTTCGGAGTTCCGGTTTTAGAGGCATTATATTCTGAGATTCCAGTATTATGCTCAGATCGATTTTCTCTTCCTGAAGTGGCAGGGCCTGGTGCCTTATTATTTGATCCGGACAGTGATCAATCTATTGCAGATGCAATGCAAAAATCCATTACGGATTCATCGAGAGAAGAAAGAATACGCCTTGGAAATATTCAAAAATTAAAATTCAATTGGGATAAATCGGTAGAAGTGATTAGTAGGCTAATGTTTGGATGAGTATTTCTCAATTTAGAAAAAATAAGTCAAGGGTCTATAATCGAAAAAAGTAAATTTAATTTACACACTTCTCAAAATACCACGCAAAATGCAACCTAGAATTAGCCTAAGCAAGTAGATATTATTCTATTTTAAAATAAGAAATATACATCCCGAGTCGTAAGTAATTACATGCAAAGCAACTTTAATTAGTAAACCATTAATATAATATAAATATTAAATATGAAAAATAACAATTTGTGGTTATGGATTATATAATTTCTATAAATTATGTTTGTTTGAGATTTTTTTCAATTCATGTATTGAAAAAGTTGATTTTAAAGATATGATTTAATAGTAATTCGCTAATTAAAATTCAATTATATTTTGTATTCACTTAAATAATATTTTATTATAAATCCACAATCCACAATCCACAAACAAAATAGCTTGATTCTAAGCAAATTTATTAGGCAAATATTTTGTTCAAAATTAGATTCAAGACAATTTACAATTGTACCAATTATTTTCTTCGCAATTGGATTAAACCCATTTATCAATTCTGATATAACACTAGTAAATAAGATTAACAATACGAAACAGGAAATCAA
>CAZHNF010000002.1:0-3038 GCA_964533625.1 uncultured Saprospiraceae bacterium
ATTAGCTATAGGCTCCTGTTGGATGTCTGCCTGGACTGAGGCAGGACAACCTGATTTAGGAATTAATCTTGTGTATATTCAAAAAATCACCGAAGATCAACTCGATAGTTTTAAAACTTCTTCATCAAAAATTCTGATTCGCGATCACGAATAGAAAAATAGATATCAAATACAATTAGGAATAGGATAGATTTCCGATACAATAGTTAGTCCTAACGTTAATATAAAACACCTAGATCAAAAGCTTAGACTTGGTAACTTTTTGTTTGCAACACTAACCGGTATTTTAAATGATGTAAAAATTTCAAAAGCGGACTAAGAAATAATAAAACGGACTCAAAATACCCTACTCTTTGATATATCTAGCTTATAAGGGCATGATTTTTCAAAGTATCGCACTTAACAAAAACTGGTTTATGAGCACCTCCTTTAAATTGTTATAATACATTAGTTTATCAAGTTCAACACAATATACATTCATAATTTATTATTTGTTAAAATATTTAAATTAAAAATTATTATTTTAATATATGGTTAAAATAAAAATATTAATAATTATAACTAAGTTAATTTTCAATTTTATATTTTGCAGCCAAATTCAAAAACCATGATTACAAAAAACCAACCATTTATGAATTTTCAGAGCAAATCACAAACAATTGGAGGCCTGAAGATTGTCCAACCAACAACAAAATTTCTAATGCTGAAATTTGCATTTTTATTAATTTTTATTCTTTCTTTTTATAATGCTGAGGCAACCCATTTTCGCTATGGAAATATTACATGGGAGCGAGTATCCGGTAGTCCAAACCAAATTAGATTTAAAGTATCTCAAGCTTGGAGGAGAAGTTTTTATGGCTCACCAGGTATTGGCTCCATAATTAATACAGGAAATTTAGCATTTGGTACAGGCCAAGGGAGTTCTGCTGTTAACCTAACTATAACAACAGTTAACATTGCTGAAGATTGGGTATATGGTGAAGCTATCATTCTTAAGACATATCCGGTAACAACAGCTAATTACCTCGTCGAGTTTTCAGGTTGCTGCAGAATTTCTACGCTTTCAGGGGGAAATAACGATGTGAATTATATTAACAGAACATTAGTTACCATTGGCAATCAAAATGATTCTCCGGTATCAACCATGCCTCCTTACATTAACAGACCTAACAATGTTACATCAACTTTTCAAATCCCTGCAACTGATCCTAACGGCCATATGCTGACCTACAGTTTAGCATCATTGGCTGAAACCGGACTTACTTCTTTTACACCAGGCTTAACCGTTTCACCAACGGGATTAGTAACTTTTAATCCATCAGGAAAAGCGTTAAACAGTTTATGGGCTTGTGTGATTAAAGTACAGGATGAGCTAGGAGCTTATATTTTTGTGGACTTTGTTGTAAGGGTGGTAGGACCATCCACACCACCTTTGTTTACTTATCCTCCTACACCTAGCAACGGATTCACTTATATTGTACAACCTGGTCAAAATGTTAATTTCACTGTAAGATCTACTGATAATGATGCTGGCGATGTTGTTTCATTGTCTGCTGTTGGCCTACCTTTAGGAGCAACCTTCAGTCCTGCATCAGGCAATCCAGTTCAAAGCAATTTTAATTGGACTCCAGCAGCAAATTCACTTGGCACTTATGTAATAAATTTTTTAGCTCAAGATGCTGTAGGTGTTCAGACCAATACAACAGTAAATATTATAGTATCATTAAAACCAAGGTTTGCAGTTCCTCCTACACCTGGTAACAACAGTACTTTTTGTTTAGCTCCTGGTGACAATATTTCCAACACGATCGAAGCCAACGACCCGGATCCAATGGATCGAGTAGTATTAACTGCGAATGCAATTCCAGGAATGGCTTTCAGTACACCTTTACCAAATGTTGCAGCAAACCCTATTTCAACAACTTTGACCTATTCAACTACAGCTGCTGACTGGGGTTTAAAACACCTTACTATTACTGCAACCGATTTATACAACGAAACCTCACAAAATAATATCTACTACATTGTAAATAATCCTCCCACATTTAATTCTTTGCCAGTAACCGTTGCATATGTAAATCAAATTTACTCTTACACTATAACTACTGCTGATTTGAATACAGGCAGCGGAGATATGGTTTCATTAGAGTCGTTTTCTATACCTTCGTTTTTAACTCTTGTAGATAATCTTGATGGTACATTTACAATAACAGGGACACCTCAACTGTCAGATATTGGAACTTATCCAGTATTAGTCGAAATACAGGATAAAATGAATCATATTAATGGAACACACTGCGGTAATGCGACTCAAACATTTTCGTTGGAGGTACAAGGCATACAACCTACCATAGTTTGCCCAAGTAATATGACCGTGAATAACACACCAAACCAATGCGATGGAATAGCTCTTTTTGCAGCAAGTGAAACTGCTGCTATTCCAGCCTCTACTATAACTTACAGTCATTTACCCGGTTCAGTATTCTCAGTTGGCACGACCACTGTAACCGCTACTGCTACTAACTCTGTTGGAAGTGATCAATGCATGTTTACAGTAACGGTAAAAGATATCGAAAAACCTACCATAATATGTCCTTCACCAATTACTTCTCGTAATGATATAGGCGCTTGCGGTGCTGTTGTAGATTATATAGTATCCTCTACAGATAATTGTGGCAGCACAATTGAATCACAGACTGATGGTATTCACAGCGGAAGCCTATTCCCAGTTGGAACAACAACCAATACTTTCGAAGTAACGGATGCCAGCGGAAATACTGCTTCATGTAGCTTCATTGTAAAGGTGATTGATACTGAAAAGCCTACAATTAAATGCCCTGGACTAATTACAGTTAACAATAATCCAGGTGATTGCGGTGCAAAGGTTTTTTACAAAGTCATTTTTGAAGAAAATTGTCCTAATCCAATAGTTGCACAGACAGAAGGTTTTAATAGTGGAAGCAACTTCCCTGTCGGAACAACCACCAATACTTTCGAAGTAACCGATGCAAGCGGTAATACTGCTTCATGTAGCTTTG
>CAZHNF010000002.1:3138-140377 GCA_964533625.1 uncultured Saprospiraceae bacterium
ACCAATACTTTCGAAGTAACCGATGCAAGCGGTAATACTGCTTCATGTAGCTTTGATGTAACCGTTAAAGACACTGAAAAACCTTCTATAGGTTGTTCTGCTTCAATTACAGTTAGTAACGATCTGGGATCCTGTGGAGCAATTGTTAATTACATGGTATCATCTTCTGACAACTGTCCTGGTCAAGCAGTTGCACAAATATCAGGAATGGCTAGTGGTAGTTTATTTCCTATTGGAACAACCTCCAATACTTTTGAAGTAACCGATGCCAGCGGAAATACTGAATCCTGCAGCTTTGATGTAACTGTTAAAGACACTGAAAAACCTTCTATAGGATGTTCTGCTTCAATTACAGTTAGCAATGATCTGGGATCATGCGGAGCAATTGTTAATTACCTAGTATCATCTTCTGATAACTGTCCTAGTCAAGTAGTTGCACAAATATCAGGAATGGCTAGTGGTAGTTTATTTCCTATTGGAACAACAAGCAATACTTTTGAAGTAACCGATGCCAGCGGAAATACTGAATCCTGCAGCTTTGATGTAACTGTTAAGGACACTGAAAAACCTTCAATCATCTGTTCTGAACCATTTTCAGTTAGCAATGATCTGGGATCATGCGGAGCAATTGTAAATTACATGGTATCATCATCAGATAACTGTCCTGGCCAAACTATTGCACAAACAAATGGTCTAGCTAGCGGCAGTCTATTCCCTATTGGAACAACAACCAATACTTTCGAAGTAATGGATGCCAGCGGTAATACTGCAGAATGCAGTTTCACAATCTCTATCGATCAAGATCCTAATTCTGTTGTTGTTTATACTATTCTTGCTGAAGAAGAAATCCATCTTCATAATTCAGTGTATGTACAAGGAAATATCGGTGTGTGGAAAGCAGGTAAGAAAGCAAAGATTCATGAGGAATCTTTTGTCAATGGATTTGTTAAAGCTCCGGAAATTGATCTCCACAATACCAGCAACATTTCAGGTGTGCAATACCTTGCACAGGCTCCAATGCCAGACATCAATACATTTCGTTATAACACAATGACTTCTAATTTGAATGTCAACGTTCCAGATAATTATGTCGGAGTATACCAAATTTCAGGTAGTAATTTTAAGAAAATTGAGATAGGTAAAAACACGACAGTTAAGTTTATGAATTCAGGCGATTTGTTTATTGAAGACTTTAAGGTGAAAGGTGATAAGGACAAAAACAATTATATCACCTTTAGCGGAAATACAAACTTGATGATCAAGAAAAAGTTTGATCTAGGAGAACGTGTTAACTTTAATCAGTCTGATAATTTTACAGTAAATGTATATGTTGAAGATGATGTTAAAGTATATGAAAACAGTAATGTAACGGCAAATATCGATGCACGATTCAAAGAAATGCATGTAAAAGGAAAAACAGACGCCACAACAACCATGAACGGACAATTTATTGCTAAGAAAGTCCATAGTGAGCACAATGTAAATTGGTATGGCGCATGTCAGGATCCAAACAATATACCGGCTACATCTGGTCCAGAAACCTCTTTGTCAATGGCTGAGGAATTTACTGTTGGCGTAAATCCTAATCCTTCAATGGGAGAATTTACTTTAAAAGTCAGATCCAACGATAGAAATGATGTTCGTGGAGCGATTTATAATATGCTCGGAAAAAAAGTTACTGAACTAAAGGGTATAATTGTCAATGAACCTTATAAAGTGGATTTAAATATTCCGAATGGCATGTACATGATAAATATTGAAATAAACGGAAAACAACAAAGTGTTCAATTTATCAGAATCAATTAATTTAATCAACTAATAAATCTGAAAGGCTGTCCAAAAGACAGCCTTTTTTTGTAAAAAAAAATTATACTTTACAATTTCTTTAAAAAAGGATTGATTTCAAGTATTATTCTTTTACTGATTTAAATTTCAATTAATCCTGCTCTACAGCTAACAAACATAGTTATTATGATAAAATATAAATAAATTCCGTAATTCTATTTTTTTAGTTTTAAGCGATATCTGAACTACGCCGCGATTTGTCATTATAATTTGTAGGCATTACGTGCATCCATTATTCAATACCAATTTAATCCAATAGTCAAAGTAAAGGTCTTAGAACTTATTGCAACAACTAATAAATTCCTAAAAACAAATCAAAAAGACAATAATTTTAATAATGCTAAAATAACGAAGATGAAAAACCAGAATGCCATCAACGAATATACTAATTAAATGCAAGAAACTTGCTCGTCATCTCATTTATGCAAATCCCAATATTATTGTTCATAAAGAAAATGAAAACAAACTTTGGAATGCATAACAATAAGGATAAGATTAATTTATAATTTCCTGAGGAATTTAATGAGTTGATCAGACCATTAACAATTTTAAATATGAAGATGCTCATTCAAAACATCTAAATTATAGTAATTGCTTAATAACTGGGCTATTGTATGCAATCATGTTATAGCATTTTTACACTATGGCGTGGAATATTAAATACCAACAAAATATAACCACTGTATAAAATTATGGAATTGCCGATAGATTAAACAGAGATTATGAGAATACATATTTTCTATTGGATCACCTTAGATGTCAGCCTGGACTGAGGCAGGACAACCTGATTTAGATTTTGAGGATATTCCCATTAAAAATTCTACTCCAGAAGACCAAGATAGCTCAAGAATATCTACTTCTTTTAAGTCTATCCGGGATCATGAATAGTCAACGGCGCTAATAATAAATTGAAGTCTATACACTTCAGATCAAGAAAGTTTAAAAAACATATTATATAAAATCATATGTGTTTATATGTGTATAATATCTCACAATTTTTACATTAAATATATTCTTTTAAATTTGTTTCCAATTTAGAAATATTCTTATTTAAACCAACCTGATTATCCTTTAATTCTTAAAAATAAAATATTACAAATGATCCTTTATTTTAATAAGACTTTAATACTCTTATCAATGGTTGTGTGCGTAATTTTAGCAATTCCCTCATTGTGCATTTCTCAAAAGTGGACGGAATGGAAAAATGTATATGACTACAACGGTGGACATATATTCATCAGATATCAACAACTTTCATGCAATGATAAAGGCGTATCAGGCGTTTTAAATAATCCATTAGTAGAAATCTATCAAAATACAGGTATAGATTTCGAATCCATTACAGTTTGTCTTAGAGGAATCCGATGTAGTGGTGAAATCACCAATTCATATTTTGACGAAACAAATTTAAGGAGCGGGGTGAATAAGACTAACTATGGAAATTGGCATACGTTTAAGTCCATATCAAATATAGCCAAAATCGAATTTAGATACTCAGATAAAGGTGATCATTATTTTTTAAAGTATGATTTTGAGAGCAAAGAAAAAAAATTTACAATAAATGGAAGAACTAAGGAAGAAATTGCTGAAGCCAAGAAAAAAGCTGAACAGGAAGCAATAGAAGCCAAGAAAAGGCAAGCACTTTTAGAAGCTGAAAAATTAGAAAAACAAAATAAGGAAGACAATAATAAAAGAGAGGCTGAACAAAGAAAAAATGTAAGTATTGCTAATGAAATGGCGGAAAAAAAAGCAGCAGATGAAAAGATAGCTAACGAAAAAAAAGAAAATGAAGGCTTTTTTAAGCAACAAAAAGTAGGACAAGAGCAATTCAAAAGTGAGTCAGACAAACAGGCCAATCCTGAATTTGAAAAAGCAACAGCAGCTGGAAAGGTTTCAGAAATTACTAATTCTATTAATGGAATTATTAACATCTTTGAAAATATACAGGAAAATAAAGAGCAGGAACAAAGAGCAAGATTAGGCACTGCTGAGGGCAATTTAAATTATGGAAATGCTTTATACGAAAAAGGAGATTGGGATGGTGCAATTACAGCATATAGAAAAGCTATAGAGCTCAATCCAAAGTATGCTAATGCATATAATAATCTTGGAGTTGCTTTATACGAAAAAGGAGATTGGGATGGTGCAATTACAGCATATAGAAAAGCTATAGAGCTCAATCCAAAGTATGCTAATGCATATAATAATCTTGGAGTTGCTTTACTAGAAAAAGGAGATTTGGATGGTGCAATTACAGCATATAGAAAAGATATAGAACTCAATCCAAAGCACGCTTATGCATATAACAATCTTGGAATTGCTTTATTCAAAAAAGGAGATTTGGATAGTGCAATTACATTATACAGAAAAGCAATAAAGCTCAATCGAAGGTATGCTATTGCATATGGCAATATTGGACTTGTTTTAAGCGAAAAAGGAGATTTAGATAGTGCAATTACATTATATAGAAAAGCTATAAAGCTCAATCGAAAGGATGCTGGGTTATATAACTTACTTGGACTTGCTTTAAGCAAAAAAGGAGATTTGGATGGTGCATTTACAGCATATAGAAAAGCTATAAAGCTCAATCGAAAGTATGCTTATGCATATAATAACTTAGGTGCCTTGTACTTAACTAAAGGAATGATAAATGAATCTAAAATAGAAGTAAATAAATCAATAGAACTTGATACTTTAAATGGCTATGCATTTAAAAATTTAGGTCATATATATTTAGCTGAAAATAATTTAGCAATGGCATTACAATCTTATTCAACCAGTCAAAAGTTAATTAAAGATGATAACAAATTTTTAAAAGAAATGAATTCAGATTACAAAGAACTTAATTTAATTCAATATAAAATAGAAGAGAAAGATTATATTCAATTAATTAATAATTTGAAGGAGAATAGATGACGCATTTTTTACTTCCCAATCATTCGTCTAATGAATGTTGAGAACCCTCATTTACATTTTTACCTGAAGGGTTGAAAAAGTATCTCTTCACTTTATATATGAATAAAATAGTCAAAGTGATGACAATATTCCATTTATAAAAACCAGCTTTGATTAATTTCAAGACCCTTTATAAGTTCATCTGATATTTTCTGAACATTCACTCCCCTATCCAGGAAAAAGAACTTTTATTAGCATCCGTTATTAGATTATAAAGGTTTAATTATCCATCTATGGAAGAAAGTGTTGGTCAGAATAATAACCTTTGACAACAGCTTTAAATTGAAAATCAGTAATTAATACCTCCTGTACGTTTAGATTATCCGGATGATGGTACATTCTCCATGTACCAAAGAACAACGCAAATTGAGCCTCTAATAAACTATAATTTCCTAAATTTTAATTTAGTTAAGTTACTTTTTGCAGAGGTTTATGAGTCCTTATTTATATTCAAATTAAAAGGAGGTAAATATGGAGGCAATAAATAAAAAGTCCTCATAAATTATTCATTTACAAGGACTTGCAATTCAAATAAGTGATCTGTTTGGGACTCGAACCCAAGACCCACGGCTTAAAAGGCCGTTGCTCTACCGACTGAGCTAACAGATCTAACCATATTTTTAAGATTATTCTGGCTCGTTTTTTAGCTCCTTTCGTTTAAGGAGTCGCAAAATTAGATTTTTATGGCGTTTTTACAAAACAGTTTAGTAAAAATAATAAACTGTTATTCTACCATTTCCAAAGAATTCTTAATGGAGGCCTGATTAAAGACCAATTGGATAAAAGGACCCGATAAAAAGCTATCCGGTTCGATTTGTGACTGAAATATTGGACCCCTCATTTTTGAATTTAGCAACATTCTGGCTGCTTCCAGCATCGGTGCGGCGGTAGTCGTTTGAATTGCCTTTAGTTTATGACTGCCTATGTACATCGGTTTTATAATTTGTGCATGCTCAAGCATTTGCATATTCCCATTTCGATCCTTGGCAGAAACGGATGCGTAAAGCACTATCTGATCATCCTCAAGATGAGGAACCTGTTCACGCATTCGGCCTAACAGATTCTGTATGGAACTCTCCTTGCCATGATCAAGCCTAATTAGTTCTTTCACCCAGTCATAATGTCCCGGATATCGTAGTGTCTTGTAATCCAGATTTTTGGCCTTTCCTCTAAAATAAGTTGGAAGATCAGCTGCACCTCCAGAGGTATAGTCCTCTTCATACAATACGCCGTTTATGATTCGCTTAGTAGTCTCTGAAAGAGCGGGGATTAGAACTGGTTGGCCTTCTCTTAAGGCATTGGCATCTTTGATATATTCTGTAGCCACTCCTACCGGACTCCACGTAAAAGCATAATAATGAGGGAATTCTACACTTTCAGTGAGGGCACCTACCCTCATTTTTATATAATCTACCTTTTCAATCTGGAATTTCGCTACAAAGTCCTTATAAAGCTTATTCGCCAATATATTAATATAGCCTGGAGCTAATCCTGATTGTAGAACAAAACCTGTACTAGCATCCTTTACCATTCTGGTAATCTGCTCAGTTTCATCAACATACTCCGTCAGATTAACATAATGCATCTGATATTGCAAAGCGATGGACGCCATTCTAGGGGCTTCAGAACCAGGCAAGCAATCCAATAAAATATCTCCATCCTTGAAAATAAAATCCATCTCAGGACTTATTTCCTTTTCATCAATCTTGAAAGCATTGACAGAACAAACTGCAGAACAACCCTCTTTTATCCATTGCTCTACGTTATTCGCTAAAATTGGATCAAGGTCTCCAATATAAATTTCCGAATCAATTCCAGGCTTATCGGCAAGTATCAATCCTACTGCTCTTCCAATTCCTCCTGCGCCGGCTATTATAAATCTATTTTTTGGGTTCATACACTGCTTTATAAATTATTCAACGCAAAAATAGTTCAATATGCTACTAAGCCTGTTAAGAAGAATACGCCATGATTCTAACGAGGTGTTAACAAGTTTATTATATATTAAATATAATTTATATATAAAATAAATATATTATATTATTAATAATCATAATGTGTATTTAATAGTAAATCAAAATAAAATACCTTATTGTTATTCATAATATGAATAAATTCGCATACATTAGCGCTACATTTCATATATAAAACTACTTAATTTAATGGCCCGGACGAAAAGCAAGAAACTCAGCTTAAAAGATTTATTTCTACTACAATTCAAAGATGAACGATTCGGAAAAATTGCAGCGGTAATATGTTTTATGCTCGCAGTTTATCTATTACTATCCTGTATTTCATATTTATTTACCTGGACAGTCGATCAAGACAAGGTTTTTCAACATTCTTGGCGGCTTCTCTTCAAACCTTCTATAGAAGTAAGTAATTGGGTTGGAAGATTGGGAGCATTGAGCTCTCACGCCTTATTCTACTATGGTTTTGGAATTTCTTCCTTCTTATTTATTCCTGTCATTATTCATTTAGGGTTTAGGTTACTTAATAACAGTGGATGGTTCTCTTTTATCAAATTTTTAACCCATAGCTTGCTTATTATGGCATTCACCTCCATGACTTTGGACTTTGTCCTTAGTACACAGTCATTTCCTTATGGAGGGGCATTTGGCGCACGAACGAACCATATTTTAAATTCATTTCTTGGTGATTTAGGACTAGGAATCACTTTGATATTCACCATGATTGGATTATTTGTATGGTTTATCAACCCTAGTTTTCAATCTCTGCAACTACAAACTTCAGGAGCTGGATTCAACTTTAATTCAATCTTTTCATTCAACACAGGACTTCATTCTCAATCCTCAATCGATGACTCTCCTGAAATTACAATGAAGTCAAATAATACTCCCTCAACAAGAAAAGAAATCGATTTTGGCTCAAGTGCCGAAAGCGATGGAATAGCAGCAACTATAGGATTTACGGCTGAAGAAATACTAAATCCAACTTCTGTATCTGACCTTGACTTAGAAATTTCAGAATCAGCATATCAGACTCCTACCCCTCCATTAGAAAATAATATACCCGCTCCTACTCCACAAATTATCAATGCCGAAGAAGATGAGTGGGAAGCCGAAGATGGAGACGAATTATACGATCATAAAGCGGAGCTTAGTTCTTATGAACTACCCTCTTTGGATTTATTGAATAATTACGACGATCAAAAATTTGAAATCGATCGTACAGAATTAGAGATGAATAAAAATCAAATCATCGCCACTCTTCAAAATTATAAAATTGAAATTCAAAAAATAAAAGCAACCATTGGCCCAACAGTAACCTTGTATGAAATTGTACCAGCACCTGGTGTTAGAATTTCAAAAATAAAAAGCCTGGAAGATGATATTGCATTAAGCCTATCCGCTCAGGGCATTAGGATTATTGCACCTATTCCAGGAAAAGGTACTATTGGTATTGAAGTAGCTAACAAGAACAAACAAATTGTACCATTAAAAGAGTTATTGCGATCTGATCGATTTAGTGATCAAAAATTGGAAATTCCAATTGCTCTAGGTAAGAATATCTCTAATGAAGTAGTTGTAGCTGATTTGACAAAAATGCCTCACCTATTAATTGCTGGTGCCACAGGGCAAGGTAAATCAGTTGGTATCAATACGATCCTGATGTCAATCTTATATCGAAAGCATCCTTCGGAAGTTAAGTTTGTGCTTATTGATCCAAAAAAAGTGGAGCTACCGATTTACTCTGAAATTGAAAAACATTACCTCGCACAACTTCCGAATCAAGATGAAGCCATAATTACGGATACCAGCAAAGTGATTTATACCTTAAATTCTCTTTGCATTGAAATGGATCAACGATATGAATTATTAAAATCAGCTCGTACACGTAATATTCTTGAATACAACGACAAGTTTACCCGCAGAAGATTGAATCCTGAAAAAGGCCATAAATACATGCCTTATATCATTTTAATTATTGATGAATTTGCTGATTTAATTATGACGGCTGGTAAAGAAGTTGAGATGCCTATTGGTCGCTTAGCTCAACTAGCCAGAGCCGTTGGAATTCATTTAATAATTGCAACTCAAAGACCTTCTGTTAAAATTATTACGGGTTTGATTAAAGCCAATTTCCCATCCAGAATGGCCTTCAAAGTCACTTCAAATATTGATTCCCGAACTATATTAGACACCGGAGGTGCAGAAAGACTTATTGGCCGCGGAGATATGTTATACAGTGTTGGATCCGATGTCATCCGTCTTCAAAGTGCATTTGTCGATACTCCTGAAGTTGAACGAGTGATTAAATCAATCTCCAAACAGAGGTCATTTGGAACTTCTTATCTTTTACCAGAATACAAACAGGATGAAGGAGATCTAAGTAATGAAGAAATAAATACAGATGATCTGGATGAACTTTTTACTGAAGCAGCCAAATTGGTTGTTCAAAGTCAGCATGGTAGCACAAGCATGATTCAAAGAAGATTAAAGCTCGGTTATAATCGTGCTGGAAGAATTATGGATCAAATGGAAAGAATGGGAATAGTTAGTTCCAGTGAAGGAAGCAAACCAAGGGAAGTACTTGTATTCAATGAAATTGAATTAGAAAATATTTTAGCAAAGTTCAAACGATTTTAGCCATCCAAACCGACTCATTGGCTTTATGCCACTGAGAATGATAAGTATTTTAAAAGCTCCAATTTTATTGGGGCTTTTTTTATGCTCTTTTAGCTCAGAAAATTTTAGAACTTTGTTTTATGATTCCTCTAGCAGAAAGAATGCGACCCAAAAAATTATCTGATGTTATTGGTCAAGAACATCTAACTGGACAAGGACAAGTATTGTATGCTGCCATTGAAACCGGATATCTGCCTTCAATAATATTTTGGGGACCACCCGGTGTTGGAAAAACAACTTTAGCCTATTTATTAGGACAGAGTTTAAATAAAAAGCTCTATAGCTTATCCGCCATATCATCCGGAGTAAAAGATATTCGAGAAGTCATTGCGCAAGCAGAGCAAGATTTTAATAATTCTCGTAAATCATCCTTGCTTTTTATAGATGAAATTCACCGCTTTAATAAATCTCAGCAAGATGCTTTATTAGCCGCGGTCGAAAAAGGTATTGTAACGCTGATTGGCGCTACCACTGAAAATCCTTCCTTTGAAGTAAACAATGCCTTACTCAGTCGAGTGCAAGTTTATTTGCTTAATTCATTGAACACCGAGAGTTTGTCAAAAGTCCTTCATAATATTATTTCAAAAGATGAATGGATCTCAAAAAGAAAAGTAGAGATCATAGAGACCAATGCTCTATTTGATTTGGCCTCAGGTGATGCCAGAAAATTGTGCAACATTATTGAGTTATTATACAATCAACAAAGTGATAGCATTAAAATTACCAATGAAATAGTAATTCAATGTGTTCAGTCCAATCTGGCTCAATACGATAAAGGAGGTGAGTGGCATTACGATGTTATTTCTGCGTTTATAAAATCAATCAGAGGATCAGATCCAAATGCAGCTTTATATTGGTTTGCAAGAATGCTTCAGGCCGGAGAAGATCCTAATTTCATCAGTAGAAGATTAGTCATTTTAGCGGCTGAAGATATTGGATTAGCGAATCCAAATGCATTATTAATGGCTCAAGCAGCACAGCAAGCTGTCCATTTAATTGGTTGGCCGGAAGGACGCATCGTCCTCAGTGAGGCGATTATTTATCTGGCTTGTTCGCCGAAGTCTAACAGTGCTTATCTAGCTATTGAAGAGGCTCAAAGTCTGGCTAAAAAATATCCTAATCTTCCTGTACCACTTCATCTGCGCAATGCACCGACGAAACTAATGAAAGATATACATTATGGAGAAAAATACGAATATGGACATCAATATAGCGGTAATTTCATAAGTCAAGAATATCTACCAGAAGCAATAAGACAATCCATCCTGTATCAACCTGGAAATAATTCTACTGAAAATAAAATGTTGGATAATCTAAAATTATGGTGGAAGGATCTATATGATAAGTAAGAGGAAATAGCTTATCGCAAAGGCAATTTATTCCATGCTTAAATCCATCATCATTTAATTCAAAAAAGACATTACTTACTTGCCACAGTCATTGGAAACATCGATATGATCGACAACTTTAATGTTGAGATCAACTTTATTCCATATTGTACTATCAGCCAATAATTCAGCCGAATTATTACTCAGAAACAAATTTGCATCAGTTTTTGTAATCGACAAAACAGAACAATCACCAAAACACATTTGACCTGTTTTATTCGAATATATAAAACCAGCCGATAAGGTTTTATCAATTATGGCCAGATAACCTTTCTGAGTTTCAAACAAATTCTTGACCTGATCATATTGAGTTGATTTCGCAAAAGAATTCCAAAGGAAATCGCCATTAGAGTTAATGCATCCAATGAAAATTCCGCCACCACGAGCATAAGCATCAGCGCTTACCACAATCTTTCCATCGGTATTAATCAACGCTGCTTTGATCGATAATTCTTTATTTGTCTTATAAGTATTTGCCCAGGCAATTCTCAAGTTAGAAGTCATTTTCATAATCAGCAAATCAGTTCTGTTCGAATTATCGATCACCAAACCCATTAGAAAAATATCACCATTTTTTGATTCAAGAATAGTGTTAATTTGGAAGTCCATAAATTTCTCCCGATCTACGAGTATTTTCACTTGATTTGAAATTGAACCATCTTCCAATACTCTTATTACCGTATTCATGTAGTATTTTTTTCTGGTTCCGCCATCTATATAAGCCCCTTTTTGTTTAAATCCAATAATAAAATCTCCTGAAAGAGAGCCAATCACATCCCCCATCACATCAACCTGATCCAATTTCTTGACCCACTGGACAGTTCCTTCGGATGTTATCAAACTCAAAAAGGACATATATGGTTCAGCGTTTGGATTTTTGCTCACTAAAAGACTTTGACCCTTAATATTGCAAGCCATTCTAGGCTCTTCAAAGCTTCTTAATTGAGGATTACTTAAGACCCAAATAGGTTTCAAGTCTTTATTGAATGAAGCCACAAAAGCTTGTTTATCCTGCCACCCATATCCACTCGACAATATTATATCTTTGTATAGGTTAAGTCGTTCTATGCGGAAAGATTGATTATCTTCTCCAATAGCAATACCATGTATACTTTTAAGATTTTCATTCAAGGCCAATAAATAAGCTGATTTCTGACCTGATATTGCACCAAATGTTGAGGTCTCTCCCCCTAAAATATATTCGGCTTGTCCAATTGGAATAGCCTGACCTGTCAATCCTTTTGAATCTAAATGCGCTGATCGCTGACCTCCTGTATTTTTAGCACATGAATAAAAAATCACAAACATTATAAACCAACGTATCATAATTTCTAATTTCTGCAAATATGGTGAATTTTAATAATATGTTGAGTTAACCAATCTAAGGATTCTTGTTAATACTAAACAAATCAAATACTAATTGGATAATGCACTTTCCCAATCCTTTACAATATCTTCAACACTTTCCAGCCCAACAGAGATTCTGACTAAATTATCGGATATACCTTGTTGAATCTTTATAGGTTCAGGTGTTCTCAAATGAGACATACTAGCAGGATGCAAAATTATGGTATCTGTTTCACCTAAAGTTGCTACCAATTTGCATTGCTTTAACTGATTTAATATTTTTTTTACCTGCTTAAGATTACCGTCTACTTCAATACTCATCATAGATCCAAAAAGTTTCATTTGTTTTTTGGCTAAGGAGTGATTCGGATGCGATTTTAATCCCGGGTAATTTACTTTAATAATCCTTGGATGCTCATCAAACCATTTGGCTAATTTAAATGCATTCGAGCAGTGCTGCTTCATTCTTAATGGCAAGGTTTTTAATCCTATATCAATTAGCCAGGCCTCAAAAGGACTCGCATTTGATCCAATAAGTTTATAATTTACCCACAGCACATCTTTAAAAAAATTCAGATCGCGAACTACAATCACTCCTCCGGTTGACGCTCCATGACCATGAAGAAATTTAGTCGTAGAATGAACAACTATATCTACCTTATATTCAAAAGGCTGCGATATAAATGGAGTTGCAAATGTATTATCGGCAATTACTTTCGCTTTGTAAGCATGAGCCAATTTGCAGATCATAGCAATATCCACACATTCAAGAGTTGGGTTTACCGGTGACTCGATCAACACAGCTTTGATTCTAGAATTATTTTTCAGAATGGGCTCTAATTCTTTGGCATCCATTTTTAGATATAAAATTTCAACCCCATTTTTTCTGAATACTTTTTCTAACAACTCAGTTGTTCCTCCATATAATATAGGCTGAGTTACCAATATATCTCCAGGCTTGAGAACTGATTCCAAGGCCAAGTGAAGTGCTGCCATACCCGAACTAGTAAGCAATGCTTTAGCCTCCATATCAAGTCCGTGTGTTTCTAAATCTGCTATTTTCTGAGCTACTGCTTCAACAGTCGGATTTCCATAGCGGCTGTAGATATGAGCCCCTGGCTGATTCAAAAAGTATTCAATTCCACTTTCCAGGTTTTCAAATGCATAGGCTGCCGTCGCATAAATGGGTAACTGGTGTGATGGACTAGTTGTATATAATGAATTACTTTCGGCGCACAGAGTATCAAACTGTTTTTTAGCTTTGTGACCCTTTTTCATACAATTTTTGTTGTAAAATTAAAAGGATATTAATCCTCGATGAAAGAAAATATTGATCTATATCAAGATGATCCTGAATTTGAATCGTTCCAGTTATTGGTTGATCCACGTCAATCCCCTATTCGCTTAGATCAATATATCTCAGATCATCTGGCCAAAATTTCAAGAAATAAAATACAAAACGCTATTAGTACTGGCTTAATCACAGTAAACGATATATTATCTAAGTCAAATTACAAAGTACGCCCTAGAGATGTCATCGAAATTCAAATACCCAAATCAACTGCACCTGAAGAAGTCATCCCTCAAAATATTCCACTTAATATTGTTTATGAAGATGACGACATTTTAATTATCAATAAAGAAGCCGGTATGGTCGTTCATCCTGCCATTGGTAATTATGAGGGAACATTAGTAAATGCACTTGCTTTCTATTTACAACATGCCAAACCATTTACAAAAAGCGATCGATACGGATTAGTTCATCGAATAGATAAAGAAACTTCAGGTTTATTAGTCATTGCAAAGAACGATTTTTCAGTAGCTCACATTTCGAAGCAATTTTTTGAACACACGATTCATAGAGAATACCTGGCATTGGTCTGGGGTGAACCGGATCCACCGGCCGGTACCATAATTGCCAATATTGTTAGAGATCCACGAAACAGACAGCGCATGTTAGCTATTTCGGAAAACCATGAGGGCAAAAACGCTATTACTCACTATGAAGTCCTAGAATCATTTTATTATACCAGCCTACTCAAGTGCAAGCTTGAAACTGGACGCACCCATCAGATCAGAGCACACATGCAATATATTGGTCATCCCCTTTTCAACGATACTAAGTATGATGGAGATCGAATTCACAAGGGTACTATTTTTTCAAAATACAAGCAATTCATTCAAAATTGCTATAAACTGGTGCCAAGATTTCTACTACACGCAAAAAATCTTGGACTTATTCATCCCAGAACTGGAAAAGAATTGTTTTTTGAATCTGAACCTCCACAAGACTTTATACAGCTCATTGAAAAATGGAGAAACTATACCAACACATTACGCAATAAATCAAATTTGGAATAAAATTGTCTGCCAAAATACCTCACATAGAAATTATAGATCATTTGGATCAATGGGCCAAAGCAATACTAGCTGAATCTGATGCAAAACAAATGGCTATTAAAACCGCTGAAATAAGAAATCCTTGGTTTACAAAAAGAGAGTGCGACAGAATGTTATCTTCGATTGCTGAAGAATTTTTAACAAGAGAAAAGACTAAAAACTGGCTTGATCATTATGATATCGGAGCTATTTCAAAAATAAAAACAGTAGGAATTATAGCTGCTGGCAATATCCCCTTAGTTTGTTTCCACGATATATTATGCGCACTCGTACTTGGTCATAAGGTGAAATTAAAACTATCAGAAAAAGACAATAGCCTACCGGTATGGATAATAAACTTACTACAAAATATCGATCGCGCTTTACTTCATCAGATAAGTTTTGTAGAAAGACTAAAGGACATTGATCTTATCATTGCGACGGGAAGTGATATGGCTTCACAAAGTTTTAAAAAATACTTTAATCCATATCCCAACATCATTCGATCACATCGCAATTCAGTCGCTATACTTCATGGAGATGAATCTCAGGAAGAGATAATTGCAATAGGCCACGATCTTTTGGATTATTATGGTTTGGGTTGTCGAAACATAAGCAAATTATACGTTCCTGAGTTTTTTGACTATAAACAATTTTTAGGCATTTTGGAGAATAACTTTAGTTATGTAATGGAAAATCAAAAATATTACAACAATTTTGAATACAACTTTGCATTGGCCATGCTCAATAAAAAAGAATTTTACCAATCCAACAACCTACTTCTTATTAAATCCAATCAAATATCATCACGAATAGCTAGTGTGAATTTTGAAAAATATTCCAAACTGGATATAGCTATTCAAGACATAATTCAGAATAAAGATAAAATTCAAACAGTAGTAAGTAAAAAACCAATCTATCCTTTAATGCATACACCTCCGGGAAAAAGTCAATGGCCTAAGCTTAATCAATATGCAGATGATGTTGATACTATCGAGTTTTTAATCAATAACTCGAAATGAAAAGAATCAGCAAAAAAACAAAGGCAACTGAAATTGCTAAAATATTAGATCAATTATATCCAAATCCAACTGTACCACTTACTCACCATGACCCCTACACTTTACTTATTGCTGTGCTATTATCAGCACAATGCACAGATGAACGGGTTAATAAAGTAACCCCCATATTATTCAAATTAGCGAAAGATCCATTATCGATGGCTGAATTAGACATTGCTAAAATTCAAGAAATCATTAGACCCTGTGGTTTATCTCCTACTAAGGCTAAAGCTATTCACAATCTTTCAAAAATATTAGTAAATGATTATAATCAGAAAGTTCCAAAACATTTGGAAGAGTTAGAAAAACTTCCAGGTGTAGGTCATAAAACAGCATCGGTGGTTACCTCGCAAGCATTTGGAATTCCTTCCTTTCCCGTTGACACCCATATTCACCGTTTGGCATTCCGTTGGGGATTAAGCTCTGGAAAAAATGTAAAGCAAACGGAATCTGATCTTAAAAGATTATTTCCTAAAGAATCCTGGAACAAAATTCACTTACAAATTATATACTTTGGTCGTCAGTTCTGCAAAGCACGTGGACATCATATTGCAGAATGTCCAATTTGCTCACTTTATGGAAGAAAAACCAAATGAGCTATTAATGAATTTACTTATTTTTTTTGGAGTCCTTTTCACGTCCAAAAATATCTTTTGACTTATCATTGAGCACTGGCTTTTCTCTAGGAGCACTTTTTTGAATTTCTACTTTTAGCTTTTCTATATATTTCCAATTCCCATTTCGAAATTCAAATCCTTCATAAGTACCATCAGGATAAAAATAGGTTCGATTCGCCTCATTGGGATCCTGATAATTCATAATATGATCATAGATAATTGTTGAATCCTTTTCATCGTATTTAAGAGCGCAGCTTGCCGAATTTGAATATCTGATAACTTGCCTATAGAGTAATTCCTTCTCTTGATCTTGATCCAAACTTTCAAAAATAGGTTTCCCAAAAACAACCTGTCCATTTTTGAAAGATACAACCTCAATAATTCTAAACTTTTCTTGATTAGAATTTTGCGCAAATCCAAACAAAATAAAATAATTAGACTGATTAAAATCAACTGGAATTAAGTGATAGTAAACTGCACCATACCAATTGGCATAGTTGAATTGCTCTCTTCGAATGCGCAGAATATCTCTTTGTTCCCGATTTAGAATTTCAATACTCCCGTCTTCATATTTTATAAATCCATGGTAATCAAATTCACTATTTCCCTCAACTTGCCAGGTAAATAATTCAATCCTTGAATTAGGTATTCGAATTCTAACAATATCAGCATTAAGTCTTGTTGTATCTAGTTGATTATTTTGCACCTGAGATATAAGGATACGCTTTACTATTGGAGCGGCCAGAATTCTGTGCTTTGCATATTTGGCGTTAAACATCACATCAGACCAAAATTCTAAACTATCCGTTGAATTCTGCCCTAATCCTTTACTATGAAAGAATCCAATTGCAATTAAAATTAAAGCAAGTGATTTAAAAAAATTCATCTGCACCCTAACGTATAAGAATCTTTATTTATTTTGATGAATGCGACAACTAATTAGCTTCTCATAGTCCGGTCGATCGGAAGGCAATAAATGTCTATACTCGCCAATAATTGAACCTTTATAAATAGTGAAAATTCCTGGCATCTGAAAACCATCACCTAATTGCATACCCCAACCATGGCCTTGAAACAATCCGGTTTCTATTCCTCTTAACCAAGATCTAAAACCAAATAATTGATTAAAATTCGCTTTTGATAATCCGAATGATTTATATAAGATACATTCTTTGTCAACAATGTGATCCAAATGCTCAATTTTGTATTTTCTAAAATATTCATAGGCCACATCTGCAGAAGCCATATGAACAAGAATAAACTCAAAATTTTTATGATTCTTTGCGACATCAATTTTTTGAATGTCACTTAAGGATTCCCTGCAAAAACTACAACCAAAATGACGAAGAAATACCAATATAAATCTTTTATTGGCAGAAGCATCTACTACGTTTGCACCTTTAACAGTAGTGAATTTATTTAAAACTTGAATGGCTGATTCCATTCCAAGTTAAACAATGAAATAATTTTTAGGTTTAAATCTTACAAACAATCGTAGACCTTCATCATACTGCGTACTTCGTCAGCTGACTGGTTCAGAAGTGCTTGCTCACTTTCTGTAAGCTGCAATTCGATGATTTGTTCAACACCTGATTTCCCTAATTTTACTGGAACACCAACAAATACATCATTGAGCTTGTATTGTCCCGTTAAGTGTACACAGCAAGGGAAAATTCTATTTTCATCTTTAAGTATAGCTTCAACCATTTGAGCTGCAGCAGCCCCCGGAGCATACCATGCTGAAGTCCCCATTAACTTTACTAATTCTCCACCTCCATATTTGGTTCTCTCAATAATCGCATTCAGTTTATCCTCCTGAATTAGCTCGGTTACTGGAATACCGGCAACGGTAGTAAATCTAGGTAATGGAACCATCGAATCTCCATGTCCACCCATTAAAACAGCTTGTATATCTTTAGGAGAAACGTTAAGTTCAGAAGCCAAAAATGCTCGATAACGAGCAGTATCTAAAACTCCGGCCATACCAAATACTCTATCTCCCGGCAAACCACTCATTCGATAACTTGCATACGTCATCACATCCAAAGGGTTGGAAACCACGATAATGATTGGGTTCTTAGAATACTCCATGATCGATTTGGTTACACCATTTACAATTCCCGCATTGGTTGTAATTAAATCATCTCTAGTCATTCCGGGTTTTCTCGGCAAACCAGCGGTAATAACCACCACATCTGAATCTGCCGTATACTTATAATCTTCTGTTCCAAGAAGTCGTGTTGAGTAATAATCAATAGGGGCTTGTTGCCAGGTATCAAGAGCTTTTCCCTGTGCCATGTCAGCTTTAATATCAACCAATACAATTTCTTTAACAAAATCCCTGTGGGCTAAGACATTGGCCACTGTAGCTCCGACATTACCCGCACCAACAACTGTTACTTTTGACATAAAAATTTAATTAAAATCTAACGCAAAACTAAGCATTCAGAAACATCATATATTATAATAATACTGATATAATACATAAAGACATGTTAATAATTTGAAATTCAGAATTCATGAGTAAAACGATTAATAATTACCCGGTTCAAATACAGTACAATAGTTAAATATAATCGTTTATTTCCTTAGATAATTTGTATTTTTGCATACTCAAATCAAAACATATTAAAGTAAACAAACATGAATAAAGTATTGACTATCTTTTGCTTATTAATAATAACAAGCAATTTAGCAACTGCTCAAAACAATTTTTGCGGTACAGGATTAGAGGACAATCTCTTAATTCGCAACAGAATGATGAAAAACCGTGACGAATTCAATCCGCAACAAACACCATCTGGAGCAATAAAGTATATCCCTGTAAGCTATTTCTTATCAGCCAAAACGGATAGTGTACTTAAGGTTCGCTATTTTAATGTCCTTCAAAACTTATGCAATATCAATGAAAAGTATGAAGATCAGGAAATTCACTTTTATCTTAAAAATATTGTAAACGTTTATAATAATTTCTTGTTTGATGATCCAAGTTCTCAATTTGGAGCTGCAGCTATAATTAATCTAAACAATAAAAATAAAAACGCCATTAACATATTTGTCGCAAGTAAAGCTAATGGATCCAGTCCTGGGGTATTGGCTTTCTATAATCCACAGAACGATTATATAGTTAGCGATCTAAATTATGTTACCGTTAAAGGAACAACTTTAGCTCATGAAATCGGTCATTATTTTAGCCTAGCCCATACATTTTTTGGATGGGAAGCTGATACCTATGATTGTAATGCTCCAACCGTCACAGAGCATAATCTAAATGGTTTAATGGTACCAACAGAATACGTAGATCGAACATTAGTAGTCAATAACAAACTGCATTGCAATTTATCGGCAGATGGATTTTGCGATACTCCTGCGGATTACAATCTTGGATTTGGATGGACAGGTCCTTGCAATTATACTGGTTGCGCAAAGGATCCGGATGAAAAACCCCTTGATCCAAGTGAAGTAAACATGATGAGTTATTTTTTGGATTGCATTAATGAGTTCACAACAGAACAAAAGGCAGCTATTGCAAGAGATTATGCAAGCACAGCCCGTAATTATTTAAAAACACCAGTGCATTCACCACTACAACCAGTTACTTCTTCTCCTAAAAATGCATCCATCGAATCAACAGGATTTAATTCAGTTAAATTTAAATGGGATGCCGCACCAAATGCCACCCATTATTTACTGGAAATCGGACAAGGAGCTATTTCTAATGCCAATAATTTTAGAAATTTTATTACTACACGATTAGATACTACTTTAACTAATTTGACGAAAGGACAACTTTATCAATGGAGAGTTTCTGCTTTTAATTTTACACACACATGTCCTAATTCCTCACCGGTAATGAGTTTTAGAAACAGTAACTTCGGAGTTGCCACCAATGATCTTAATTCAAAATTTTCATCCATAAATATTAAGTCGCTTGGAGCAAAACAGTTTGAAATTGTTTTATATGCTAATGAATCAATGCCAGTTCAATTTGATTGCTATTCACTAGACGGCAGGCTTGTACTTTCTGAAAAACTCAATCTAAGTTCAGGGTTAAATTCCTTTATACGAAACTCAAATATAGAAGGAGTATTTACGTACAAAATATTTAACGCGGAAGGATCTGTAAGCAATAGGTTTTTGGTTTATTAATTTTTATATCAATTATTTCAAATGAATTATTATTTCAGAAGAATTTATTTTCTGACCTTCATTTTCTTAATATCTAAAACGGCTTCATTTACACAGGAAAAGTTGACTAATTTTTGTGGCACCAGCTTGGAAACACAAAAATTAATGCTCAGTCAAGCTGAACTAAATCAAGCTCTGCCAGAATCCCACGTAATTCAGAATATACCAATGAAAATTCATATGGTTCTTTCCGACAAAGGCAACGGTGCTTATAGCCTGGTACGGCTCAGAGAATCCATATGTACATTAAATAAAGATTTTGAACCAACGGGCTTCCAGTTTTACATGGAAGATGAGATTAATTACATAGTAAGCAGCAAATACGATACTGCGAATTACGACGACGGAGAAGAAATGATGAAAAAATACAACGCTCCGAATGTAATTAATGTCTATATTGTAACAAGTCCAGCAGGTAATTGCGGATACTATACCTACAGAGGAGATGCTGTAGCTTTGAGTAAATCTTGTATCGGAAAGTCTTCGCATACTTGGGCTCATGAGTTTGGACATTATTTTTCATTACCGCACACTTTTGTAGGTTGGGAAGGTATCCAATATGATCCCAAAAAAGCTACTACCCAATATGTAGGTGAAGTACGCGGTTTAATCGAAAACATTGATCGCTCTAATTGCAAAAATCAGGCAGATAATTTTTGCGACACCCCACCCGACTACATCAGCAATCGATGGACTTGCACTAATGACAGTAGTAGTTTACAGCAATTTGACCTGAACGGCAATCGATTTAGATCTGATGGCACTTTATTTATGTCGTATTCCAACGACAACTGCATGAATCGTTTTTCTGATGAGCAGATGACAGATATGCACCAAAACCTTAATTTCCGTCGCCAGGATCTTATGCGTTCAATTACTTTAAAAAACATGAATGAATTTGATTATCAGTATTTTTTACCATATGACTCTTCAACACAAAATACAAGAGTAACATTTACGTGGAATCCAATCGAACACTCAGAATATTACTTATTTCAGCTTTCAAGAACTTCTACCTTTTCTGTCATTCTTAAAAGTGTACAAACTATTGCAACCTCAATCGAAGTTGACTCTCTCCCCTTGGATAAGAGATTATATTGGAGAGTTACCCCTTTTAATAAGCTGGACTTTTGTACTGAAACTTCAAAAACATTTACATTTAGCACAAGTATAAATTCTGGAATTGCAACAAATACTACAGATCAAATTTCATTGTTTCCGAATCCTGTCAGTAAAGATGGATTCATAAGAATTCAAGCCCAAAGACCAGTACAAAATGAAAGTATTCGATTATTTAGTTTTCAGGGTGAGGAACTAACCACAAGAATTCAATATCAAAGAAATTCACAGATCATAAACATTGGCAAATCTAACCTTATACCTGGCATTTATTTTCTTTCAATTAATAATCGATTTCATAAACTGCTGATTAAAGACTAATGAATTTACACGAATTTCAGGGAAAGCAAATTCTTCAATCTTTTGACATCCCTACTCAAAGAGGCATCATGGCCACAACATTACAAGAAGCCATAAATGCGTATGATCAGTTACTATCACAAACGGGAACGCAATACGTTGTCGTTAAAGCTCAAATTCATGCCGGTGGTAGAGGGAAAGGAGGAGGAGTTAAATTAGCAAAAAATAAGGAGGAATTTACCCATCATGCTCAGAACATCTTAGGCATGATGCTGAAAACACCTCAAACTCCAGGTGGCTTAGAAGGCCCGGGCAAACTGGTACAAAAGATATTAATTGCAGAAGATTCCTATGCGCCTGATTTCAATGCTTGTAAAGAATTCTATATTTCAATTCTTACCGATAGGACAAGCCAAAAAAATGTAATTATTTACTCCACTCAGGGTGGAATGGATATTGAAAAGGTTGCTGAAGAAACTCCGCATCTGGTTCATAAGGAATTTGTGGATCCGGCTTTGGGTTTTCAGGAATTTCAAGGCCGCAAAATGGCCTTTAATTTAGGCTTGAGTGGAAAGGCATTCAAAGAAATGTGCAGCATTACCTCAAAATTATATAAAGCATTTGTAGGTTCGGATGCTACTTTGATTGAGATCAATCCTTTACTTAAAACTTCTGATGATCGCATTATTTGTGTCGATTGCAAATTAAGTCTTGATGATAATGCCTTATACCGTCATCAGGATTTTGAAGCTATGCGTGATGAAAGTGAAGAAGATCCAACAGAAGTTGAAGCAAGAAATAACAATTTAAACTATGTCAAACTTGATGGAAATGTAGGATGCATGGTGAATGGCGCTGGACTTGCCATGGCCACCATGGACATTATTAAAATGGCTGGCGGAAATCCAGCTAACTTTTTAGATGTTGGAGGCACTGCAGATGCTAAACGAGTGGAAACCGCTTTTAGAATTATCTTAAAAGATTCGAATGTAAAAGCCATACTCGTGAATATCTTTGGCGGAATAGTACGGTGTGATCGCGTGGCTCAGGGCATTGTTGACGCTTATAAGAGCATTGGCAATATTGATATCCCTATTATTGTAAGATTACAGGGCACTAATGCAGAAGAAGCTAAAAAAATCATCGACGATTCTGGTCTAAAAGTACAATCCGCTATTTTACTTCAGGAAGCCGCAGATCTGGTTGCCGGTATTTTCAAATAATTAATTTTGGATACTTTACGATTAAGCAAACTCAATGAGTATATTCAAAGAGTTGTTGCGCTTAACTTCGAACATCCTATATGGGTTACAGCAGAATTAGTTCAGGTTAAAATCAATCGTGGTCATTGCTATTTAGAAGTTGCAGAAAAATCTGAAGATAATGATATTCTTGCTCAGTCTTCTGCAGTAATTTGGAAATCCAATTGGGAAAAAATAAAAACCAAAATACCTGAAGAGATAATTCAGGAAGGTGCACAATTAAAACTTCTCATTCTGGTAGAATTTCACCCGCGCTATGGATTAAAATTAATTGTTCAAGATATAGATTCAAGCTATACATTAGGCGAATTAAAAAAACAAAGAGAAGCCACTATTGCACGCTTAATTTCAGAGAATCTTTGGCAAGCCAATAAAAAACAGAAATTACCTGCCATTATCAAGCATATTGCAGTTATAACCAGTCTCACCGCAGCTGGAAGAATAGACTTTGAAGAGCACATAATCAATAATGCATACGGCTATACCTTCAAAATAAGTTACTATCCTGCAACCATGCAAGGTCCTGGTGCCATTTCAGAAATCCCTACTAAAATTTCCCAAATAAATAAAAACCAATACGATTGTGTTGTAATAATCAGAGGTGGCGGTGCAAAATTGGATCTTATTGATTTCGATCATTATGAAATTGCTAAGCAGATCAGCAATTGCAATTTTCCTGTTCTCACTGGCATAGGACACCAGCAAGATGAATCTATCGCTGATTTAAATGCCTATGAATCTTTAAAAACACCTACCGCCGTTGCTGATTACATTGTTGAGCACAATATGAAATTTGAAAATTTAATTTTAAATCATTTTCAGATTATTGTTGAGCAAATCCAATTAATAACTCATAAAAAGTCAGAAAAACATTCCGCCCTGATAAACCAAATTAAATTATCTGCTCATCAATGGCTTACAAATAAAAAAAACGCAAGAACAGGAATTTATCATAATCTTAAAGAATACTCTACCAATAAACTTCATCAATTAAAAATTTCCTTACTTGAGCATACTCATACACTTTCAAACAATGATCCTCTGGAAATTTTAAAGAAGGGATATGCTATTACCTATCAAAATTCAAAAAAGATAAAAAATATTAAGCAACTTAAAGAAAATGAACCTATAGAAATAGTTTATATTGATGGCCAAGCCTTTGGCACTATACAAAGTAAAACCAATCACAAAAATGATTAACCAGCATATTTAACAATTAGCTTTTTTTTTCTAATTCTTAGAATAGTTATTAAATTTACATCATGAAAAAATCTGAAAAGTCATATGAGAAAGCACTTACAGAGTTACAAGAAATCATTGATAAAATTCAGAATGATCAATATAGCCTAACTGAGTTAAGCAACGCCTTGACTAAAGCGAAAGAATTAATTTCATATTGCGAAAATGAGCTCCGAAATATTCAAGATAAAATAGTTGAAATTCAAAATATAAATCAACTATGATATTCTAAATATGGACATAAGCCAATGTTTGGCATCTTGAAAGACATTTCTGTCGCGCATAGCAGCCCACAATAATAATAGACCCAGAATTGAAATAATTATACAAGGCATCATAGTTCCTAATCCAGATCTAATCGCCAAACTTTCAGATAATCTTTTGAAAAATGTATTGAGTAGAATATAACTTACGAATACTAAGATGCAAATAAGTAATGGATATCCGTAGCCACCCTTTCGAACAATAGCGCCTAGAGGCGCCCCAACAAAAACAAAAATAAAACAAATCACAGCAAAGGAATACTTTATCAGTAATTCATAGGTAAATTTACTTTCCCGAACACTTAAAGATCGCATAGATTCTATATAATTAGTTTTTGAACCCTGATCTCTCCTAAATAAATCTAATGCCTCTTTGTAAATAGGTATTCTATCGCCAGGATCAGCCTTCAAATATTTATCAAGTGCTTGTTTAATTTGCATTGAATCCCGATGCTGCAGAGAATTTTGAAAGGCCATCAAACGACTTTGCTGCTCAATATAATCTTTACCCAATGGCAAGCTCGGATTATTTTGATGCTTTAATGTATCTGATTTCCATTTAACCTTACTTAGATCAACCATAGGAACGATCAATTTACCCTTCTCCCTTCTCAAGCTGTCTATATCATCCCTTAATTGCTTTGAGTTTTTCATTCTTTGATTACTCTTAAATAATTCTTCATCAGAACGTTCAAGATCAAATTCTTTAAGGCTGAAAACCTTGGTCAATGTATCAAATGTGCTTTTTAAAAAAGGAAATTTTGAATTAGAGATTGTTGCACGTTCTGGAATTTGAATCATTTCGCCTTGGTACAATTCCATAATTAAAAATGCTCCACCATCTGTAACGTACATAATTCCATTTTTAGCCAGAATATTAGACTGTGAATTAGGATTACTATGATCGCTTATTTGAATTCTTTCGATGTGCATTCCATCGCTGGACTTCTTCTCGATTCGGATTACATAACCATAAAAATCCTCATTAAACTCCCCTTCTGCTATGCTAAAGGTTGGTTTTTGACGCTTCAGATCATACAATCTGCTTAGAAATTTAAGATTGGATTTGGGAATAACATAATCGGATAACACCCAACTTACAAGACTAATTAGAAATCCAATGATGATAATTGGTCGCATGATCCTAAACAATGAAATTCCTGCGGATTTTAAGCTGGATAATTCATAATTTTCTCCAAGATTTCCAAATAAAAAAACACCAGCCAGTAAAACTCCTATGGGCAAGGCCATTGGAATTAAAGAAACTGAAAGATATATTAAAAATTCAATAATTACAAGGAACCCCGCTCCTTTGCCAATGATATCATCTATGTATACCCAAAGGGTTTGCATCACTAACACAAAAAGCGCAATAGAAAAAGAGACTAAAAAAGGTGCAAAAAAGCCCTTAATAAGCATTAGGTCCAGCTTTTTCATCGTAAAGGACTAAATTTTAATCAACTTAGTAATCGTAATCATTGGCAGCTATCGCACGTGCTGCAATGATACGACGTAATTCCTTAACATTAATGGGTTCATATCGGGTAAAGCGTTTAACTCCTAATAACATAATCTTTAATTCATCCCCGATGGCAAAAGATGCTAGGGCATCTGTGGCATATTTACTAATTCTTAATTGGCTATCGAATAATATTACTTTTAAAATGGATTCATAAGCAGTAAAATCATTAAGTGTCAAAAGCTTACTTAATTTTTGCACTCTAAGCAATACTGATTCGCAGGTAAAAATTTCAATAATAATATCGGCAATGTTCATTAATATCTCCTGCTCATCCTTCAAATTATGTTTGCCATCCATTTGATATTTTACAGCAGCACCTGCAACCATCAAGGCAATTTTTTTAAATTCTTTCAGTGTTCTAATCTCGAGCGCAAAAGGAATATCATCCAAGATATTTGAAGGAAGAGTAGTTAATTCTTTTTGTACTTCCCACGCTGGACCTACGAGATCTAATTTACCTTTCAATGTTCTCTTTATCAACATGTTTACAATTAGCATCCTATTAATTTCATTGGTGCCTTCATATATCCGATTGATCCTCGCGTCTCGGTACAATTTTGCCGGTATATATTCTTCACTGTATCCATACCCTCCATGAACCTGCAATAATTCATCCACTACAAAATCAAGTACTTCGGAACTGTAAACTTTAACAATTGCACATTCTATGGCATACTCCTCTGCCGAATTCAACATAGCCTGGTGAGTCAACAAACCGTTTGTTTTAGACTTTACATATTGATCTTCTAATAAATCTGCTACTCGATATACATTAGATTCCGATGCAAATGTTCTTATAATAGACTCTGCCAATTTGTATTGTATAGCACCGAATTTAGAAATTGGGAACTCAAACTGAACTCTTTGATTCGCATACTGGACTCCTTTGGCAATACATCGCTTGCATCCACCCATAGCCATAGCCCCTAACTTAAATCGACCGATATTAAGAACATTAAATGCAATCAAATGCCCTTTACCGACTTCGCCCAAAAGATGATCACTCTTGACTTTTACATTATCCAGGAATACTTGTCTGGTCGAAGAACCCTTAATTCCTAATTTATTCTCCTCCTCTCCTAAAGTTAACCCTTCTGTATTTCTGTCTACTAAGAATCCAGTAAACTTATCCCCATTAACCTGTGCGAAAACAATAAAAACGTCTGCAAATCCCGCATTCGAGATCCACATTTTTTGTCCATTTAGCACATAACAATCTTCTTGGCTATTATAAATAGCGGATGTCCGGGCATTTAATGCATCAGAACCTGAGGATGGTTCAGTAAGACAATAGGAAGCCTTCAGTTTTCCTGAGCACATCAAGGGCAAATACTTTTTCTTTAATTCATCTGATCCAAAGTAGAAAATCGGCAGCATTCCAATACCCGTATGCGCTGCAAGTGTAGTATTAAATGATGCATCTCCCTTTCCAAGTTCTTCTAAAATTATTGTATTGCAATAGGTATCTAATGGAGATCCACCTAACTCTTCCGGTATATGACTTCCGAGTAATCCTAATTCTGCTGCAGATTGCAGTAATTCAACCTGATGATCAAGATAAGCACCCTTAAATTGAACTTCTTGTTCAACAAAAGCCTTAACGGTATTACGTACCATTTGTTGCTCCTCATTAATTTCCTCAGGAATAAAATTATTACTTACCGGAGTCTCTTTAATTAAAAACTCCCCACCTTTTAAAACCTCCTGTACTATTTTTTCATAATTGATCATAATTAATTATTCGAATTAATTAGAATTGGATTATTGTTGCTATTCGTAACTATAACCTTTGAATTAGGAGATAATGAGAGATCTTTCAATGCTTTAATTCTCTCATACATTAATTGCTTATCGGTTAATCCGGTATTTATTATTTTCTGATAATCTGCAATACCCTGCGCCTCAATTCTTTTTCGATCTGCTTCCTGTTTCTCTTTTTGCAAGACAAATTGCATTTTCTGAGATTCTTGCTCGGCTCTTATTTTTTCTTCAATTGAATGTTTTACACTTTGAGGAAGCGCGATATTTCGAATAAGTATTTGTTCTAATATTAATCCACGTTGCCCAAAATCATTTTCAATACTTTTAAAAATATTTTGTTGAAATTCTTCACGCTTTGAAGAATATAGATCCACTGCCTCATAGTAAACTGCATGATCTCGTATTTTTGATCTCGCAATTGGTCGAACTATTTTATCCTGATAATCTGAGCCAATTTCATTAATTATAATTGGGGCCTCATCTGATTTAACTCTGTATAATACGGTTAAATCAATTACAATCTCCAATCCATCTTTCGTTAATGCTCGGATGGCATCGTCGCCTAGTTTTTGGCCTTCATCATGAACTTCACTCATGGTATAATTCTGAGTTCTGGATTCAACTTGAGTAACTTTTATTAAAGGATTTATCACGTGTAAACCTGGAAATAAAACATCCAATTGAACCTTACCAAAAAGGGATTTAACTCCAACTGTTCCCGCTTCAATTTGTACAATACAACGATTCAATAAGCCAATAAGAAGTATTAATATTCCAATATTTCTAATAATTTTAGAGACAGAGGTAAAACGCGAATCATTGCTAAATTTTTGTGTATACAATCCCATACCAAGGATCAATAATCCAATTACTATTAATGCCATATTTGATTAATTTAACTAATAAATGAAAACTAAGGAACAAAAGTTCCAATAATTACGACAGTTCGTCGAATTATTTAAGCAGACTGACGTTTCCTTTCTTAATATATTCCTTATTATCAGGGCATGTATACCGAACATAATAAGCATAGACATCTGGAGGAAGTTTTTCTCCTTTATGCGAGCCATCCCATCCTACCCCAACGTTATTCGTTGCAAATACTTCTTCTCCCCATCGATTATAGATGACAAATTCCATTGTTACCAGTCCATTACCACGGACAAATAAAGTATCGTTAATTCTATCTTCATTAGGGGAAAAAGCGTTAGGTATAAAAGCATTTTCATCACAAGGAACAACCACTACGGTTACTACTGCTGTGGCCGTACATCCTCTGTCATCCGTTACCGTCACTGTGTAAGTTGTGGTTACCATCGGCATAGCAATAGGATTATAGATGTTTATGGAACTTAAACTTCCATCATCAGGTGCCCATAAGTACTTATAATTTGCATTATAAGTGGCTTCCAATTGAGTCTTTGCACCTATTGGAATCGGTGAAGGAGTTGCTGTCACAACAATTACTCCCAAATCTGAAACATCAATAGCATGACTTTCTGTCCATTCACATCCAGATATAGTATCACGAACTGTTATTGTATACGTGCCAGATTGATTAGCCACCGCAGTTACTTTTGAATTATTTGAAGGCCCAATTATTCCATTCAAGGGACTCCATGAATAAATCCATCCTTTGATATCTGCAGGAATAAGAGACAACATGAAAGTATCTCCTTTGCATAATTCTTCAGGTCCTTCTATTTTCGAACTAAATTGAATCAAACTAATTTGTATAGTATCATTTTTGCTACATGGACCTGTTATACCTTTGGCAATTAATGCCGTATCACTTTTTATATCAATTGAAAGTGTATCACCTTTTCCAAGCTGGTGTCCCTTCAAATCACACCAAATAATCTCACCGGCATTGCTCGTTGCGGTAACTTTTACAATTCCAGGATTACATATGTTGGTATCTTTAAAAGCGGAGGTCACCCACAATTCTGGAACCAAAGTAACCATTATGGTATCATAAAATGTACAAATTGGATTTGCAGTATCCGTATAAGCTACGTAAAATTTACCAGACTTACGGGTCTTAAGTTTTGGATTCGGAACAGTTGGATCAACAAAGCATGTATCCGGGCTCCATTGATACTTATATTTTAACTCTGGTTTAGGATTTAATTCAATGTCCTCTTCAGCACAAACAGTTACCATATTCTGAAGCTCCAGATCATTAAGGCTAATGTAAATTTCCTTTGAATTCATCATCGCACATAAAGTATCCGCACTTAAGGTAATAACATATTTTCCACTATGAGAATAATTGTATTCATCCCTATTATTCATTGATGATCCAATTCCATCGCCAAATGTCCATCTTACTTTTCCAGGATATGAGGTCGATACTTTTACTTTCTTGCTTCCGCATTCCACCTCCACATTGATATCAGGTTTTATAATTGGATTTATTTTTATTACCACAGAATCAGAAAGCATACAACCATATTGATTTCTAATCATAAAATAAACAATCGTAGTACCTGGAATATTTAGTTTAAACTTAGGCGTAAATGTACCCTGACCAGAGATAATCAAATCAGATGGCTTCCATATTATATCTAAGGTGTCACTAGCCCTATTGTTAGTAACTTTATAATTTAAACTTGTATCGTTTTCGCACTGACTAATTTCACGGAGATAACTTACATCAATACCCCTATAGAACAAGTTGATTTTTTTAATATCTGAACATTGTTCAGAAGTTCCAGCCTTGACGTATATCGGTCGATTATTAAGATCCATAAATTCATATTTGGTCCCTGTGAAAATCGGTGGTGTAAAATTGGGATCAAAAGACCAGTTAAAAATACTTGTAGAATCAGAGGATGCCATTAAAGTAAACTTTCCGTCACAAGAAATAGTATCACCCATTACAATAAATGTAATTGAATTGCGCACTTGAACGGTTACCTCATCTTGAACAGTACAGTTGCCGTCTGTTATAGTTACTTTGTATGTTGTCGTCACTGAAGGTTTAGCCCATGGATTACTTGGAGGATTAAGATTTAAACCAGTGGTTGGACTCCAATTATAGGTATAACTTGCATTAGGATTACTCACTAATCGAGTTGAGTCTCCAGAACAAATTGATTTATCGTCGATAAGTTTAACTTCAATGGTTTTAATATCTACAATCATTTCTGTAGTATCCTTACAACCATTAATGTCCGTAATGATAAGTCTCAGATTGTAAGAACCAGGCTTTGGCACAATAAATTCTGGATCCTTATCGAGCTTTTGTTGATTAAACATCGGACCAGTAATTGTCCATTCATGACTTGAAATCGTATAATTGGAGGTTGAGCGATCTTTTGCATTAATTTTTAATTCCTTATCGCAAGTAACAGACTTATCAAATGCCGCTTTAAGATTCGGATTTATAATCCTAATGTCTTTCACAATGGTATCTACACACATACCATTAATGGCAATTAAAACCACTCGATAGGTTCCTTCTTTAGAATAACTATAACTGGGATTAATCGCTGTTGAAGAAGCATTTAAATTTCCCAAATAATCAAAATACCACTGATAGGAATTAGCATCCTTACTTTTATTGATAAAAATTTGATCGAATCCGTTACATAGACCAGTTAACCGATCAAAATCCGCTAATGGTTTGTCCCCACAGGGCACTACATTCAATTCAAAATCTCTAAGAATTGTCGACCTCAACCTGCCATTGCGATATTCCTGAACACAAACTCCAATTAAATATTGTCCTTGGGTATTAGGTATACCTGTTATTAACCCTGTCTTTGAGTCTATTCTTATTGGTGTACCTGTACCATTTGGATTCGTTAGGTTATTAATAGAATATTGGGATTTTAAAATCACACTGTCTTTAGTAGGTGTGCCCGGCACTCCTTTTGGATCTGGTTTTGTTAAGCCTATATTTGGAAGACACAGACTATACACTAGACTATCACCATCAATATCCGTTGCACTATGGTCAAAATTAAATTGTCTGTCTTGACATACATATATAGGAGGAAATGATTTAAAAACAGGGCTTGAATTACAAAACACTAAATCTTCTGGTAGAATTGTCACTGCATAAGTTGTTCCTGTTTCTAAGGGCTCCTCAATATTAGTTAAAGTCATGTTGCGGCAACACCTTTGATAGGCAAGAATATACCCATCCTCTGAAAGTGGAAGTCGCACAACCATTCTATATACTGCTTCCTGAACACAGACTTCAGATCCGCCCTGTGCACAAATTCTATTTAGAGATTCACGCAGTGTGTCTTTAGAAATCATTGGCATTTCCAAGACACCTAGTTTTCCAATTCGATCATCTATTGCTCTGGTTGTTCTCTTATAAACTCCGAGTTCAGCCTCTTTATCAAAATCAACTTCAGGATCGCCATACTTACAATCCCTTCTAATAATTAATGTTATTTCATAATAGTAATTACCCAGACATTTGTATGTCAATTGACCGCCTACAATATGCGTTGCCTTTAATTCAAAAGCAAAACTACCGGCGAAACCAAATAACAAGACAATGATTATTTTTTGAATCAACTTCTTCATTTCACTTTATTTTGCTTGAATGTACAACTTGCATTAAAATAATCATCAAAGATGAAATACATCTCATTAATCCATACTTGTTGTTCCATTGAATTGCTCATACTTTTAATACTTATTCTACCAACTCAACAATTTCAACCCTACGCTCTTGACAAGCGTTAATATGATAAATAGAACCAGGATCCTTAGGTTCAAAGGAAATTCCCGGAGGCGCTGTTTCTTCTCCAAAGGTTTTTTCTTTAATAATTAACATGCCTGATTTTATATACTTAGAAAGAACACCTTTACGATATTTTCTAAATTCATTTTTTAAACTATGAATTCGACGTTGACCTAAATAATAATTATAATCATTCTGTGCCAAAGGACTCGCATAACCTTTTAAATAGATAATATATTTGCGACCTTCAGATAACTCAATCAACAAACGATCCATAAACAAATCAAGAGTATCTTTTCCACCTTTTACTTTAATGGTAAAAAATGCTTCCATTTCTTCGCCTTTCAACTCTTTATCTTTTTTAAACAAACCTTCATATCGTTTAACAAAAACATTTTTTCTTGAATAATACTTATTATAAGTATTAGAATAAGTTGAATTGGTGTGTGTAGGCCTAGCTGCTTTCTTAGGAATATCATTGTCAAAATATAAAGTAAGTGGAAGCAAACTGTATAAAAACTTCTGAAGATATATTTTTTCGGTAACCGTGCCTCGGGCATTACAATCAATAGTAATCAATTTGTTAACCTCTGCATATTTATCTTTACTGGCGATAATTTTATACTTATGACAAGGCTTTACATTTTCAAACAAATTAATGTTTGAATTTAGATTTTTCAATGTAATAGGCGATTGCAAAGTATCATCCATATCCAATAAAGTAATGGTTACTCCAACCAAATCCTTTCCACCAGGCAACTCGTAGGTAAGGATTTCTAGCTTGATTTTATCCGGCTTTAGATATAGTTTTTTAAGAATTTCCTTAAACTCTCCGGGCCGACCACTTAAGAAGCTTGCTGACTCAGGAATATAACCGGGTTTAGAAGCTTCCACACGATATTCCTTATTGCAATCCAATGGAAAGTTAAAAACATTTCCCTGAAGATTTATTAGTTCCAATGGTGGCGCTGCTGGATCACTAAGGTCATATAATTTTACAGTAACACCTTTAAGTTCCTCCTTAGTAATTGCATCAAATACAAGTGTTTTTAACTTAACATCACATTCTGGAAAATCGGCATGATAAATGTCCAGACAACAGGCATTATTGACATCATCCAAATATTTAGATTCACTGCGATTAGATGAAAACAGAGCTTTGCCATCTTTGGTCAAATAAAAATATACATCATCAAAACTAGAGTTAACCTTAGCGCCCAAATTTACCGGTTGTGACCAATGAGTGTTTGCACTTCCTGTCGAGGAATAAACATCAAATCCACCAAATCCGATATATCCTTTAGAGCTAAAATATAATATACTCTTATCGACCTTGTAATAAGGAGTAATATCATCATACGGTGTATTAATTCCATTTACATTAATTGGTTCTGAGTAACCTCCTTGTTCATCAGCAATAGAATACCAGATGTCGAATTGCCCTTTTCCTCCAGGTCGATCTGAAACAAAATAAATTGCGTCTTCCCCATTAGCCGTTCGAATTAAACAAGGTTGAGTCGAAGAATATTCTTCCAAATTTATATTACCTGGCAATCTGGTGGGCTCTCCCCATTTACCTAATGAATCAATTTTAGAAATGTAAAGCTTACACCGTTTGTCATAATCATTAATATCATCACAAATTGTGAATATAACTTTTGTTTGATCCATCGAGAATGATGCATTTCCAAAATTCTTTCCTGGAAAATTTAACTTAGTTTTATCCAAAACTACTGCAGCGCCTTCATTCATGGACTCCATAAAATTACTTAGGGTTCTGGATGGGATTGATTTATCAACCGTGTTTTTAAATCTATTAGAACTAAACTGCAGATTGTTTATGCCTCCAGAAGCTGCAAATTCAGAATAATTAGAATTGATATTATCGCTAAATCGAGTAACTTTTATTTCATTCGTTGTATCCGCAATTTTACTAATAGCCCATTCACAAGCCGCACTTTCCTTTTCTGATTTTGATAATAACATTGTGTCATCTCCAGATCTTTCCGTCATGTACAATTTGTAAGACTCTATCGCTCCTTGATAATTTCCTTGTATTTGTTTAACATGACCTAGATAATATGCACATTTCGGATAATTATTATTATCCGAATGACTTAAAACCTTTTCGTAATAGGTTTGTGCTAACGAATAAGCGCCATAAAGTCTGGCTGCTTCAGCAGCATTATATAAATAAGATGGATTATTATCGTCGAATTCTAATAATTCTTTATACTTACTGAGTGCGTCAAAATAATTCTTTGAAGCCATAGATTTTTCAGCAACTGCTCGTACTGACTTCTCGCTGGCCATTTGAGCATGCACCATTGTTACAAAGCCTGCAACCAGAAAAATATATAGAACGTTACTTAATTTCTTCATTTGCTTCGGGATAAATATCATTAATAAATTGGACAGGCTCTTATTTCATCCAATGGTCTGGCTTTTACAAATGTATAAATTAGAGCAAATTCAGGACCGCCTCTTCGATTAGTTGCTTTCTTAAATGGTGATGTATTAATGTCATAACTTACTCCTGCATACCAATTCTTATATTCAACAGCTATTTTAGGAATAAATGCATCTTCTAAACGTGAAGCAACTCCTAATAAAATAGAAAGTTCTTTTCCTCTTTTGGTTTCCACATATACTTTTCCATATCCACCAACAACAGTTTCACTATATGGTCCTTGAATCTGATGCATTCCATGTAACAAAATATCGAAATAACGAGTAATTCGAAATGAAGGAAGTGCGTAGAGGCTTAATCTTTTAAATAACTTAATGGTAGAATTGGAAGAATAAAATATTTGACTAGGTTCATTTACATGAAATAATCCAGCTCCTAAGTCAAATTTTGTCCTTCTGGATTTTTGCCATCGATATTGAAGGCCACCCGATAAATCCAAGAAAGAATTAGTAGAACCACTAATATTTTCACCGGTAGGTCTTTGTGGATCAAATGAGGTACCATTCCATTGATTATCCCAAGTAAGGTTACCTGTACTAAATTTTCGGTAAGATCCACCGATTAATCCTCCAAGTGCAACAATATTTTTCTTGTTTAGCGGATAACTATAAGAAGCGGACAATCCGAAGTTAGTCAAACCCAATTTGGAATCTCCTGCTTGATCATAATTAATAATTAATCCAGCACTCCATATTCCTTTTTGAGTCCATTTTTTGGGATAAAATCTATGGTCAACGGAAGCCGTTAAAGTTAAATAATTTGCAAGATCATTAACGAACCATTGATTTCGATAATTGAGCGCAACACGATAATCTCCATAAAAATTGCCCGTAAGTGCCGGGTTGATATTAATTGGTGAAGTATAGAATTGTGACTGATGCATATCCTGTGCCTTCAACCCGATTATTGTCAAAATGACACATAGGAAACTGTCTAAAATTCTTCTCACGCTGGTTGCTTTTAATATTTAATATATAAAGACTAAAGAATTAGTACTTTATCCATGAATAAAATATATCAGGCATCGCATTTGACCTTAGTACTCAAATACAACACCCAAACATAGTAAATTCTATTAAAAACTTACAAAATATCTAAAATTTTGGAAAGTAAAAAGCGCGTGAACTCCTTCTATTTCAATATGGTAATGTTGCCTTTGTTAGAATATGTATTGCCATCTACGCATAAAACTTTTAGATAATATCCATATACATCCGGTTTTAAATCGGCCCCTTTGTATGTACCACTCCACCTAAAATTGGGATCGGTAGTCTCAAATACTTTTTCTCCCCAGCGATCGTAAATATAAAGTTCCATGGTCTGTATAAAATTACTATATATAGAAAGCACATCATTAACCAAGTCACCATTTGGACTAAATGCATTTGGAAGAAAAACATCTTCTTCGTTACACATTGGCCTAATAACAATAACGTTAACTTCAGCCTGACCCTTACAGCCATCGGTATTAGTAACTTCTACCAAATACTTAGTAGATTGTAAAGGGGAAGCTACTGGATCTGGACAATCTATACATGATAATCTATTAGGGTTAACCCAACGATAATTGGGGTAGCCTGGACTCGAGTGAAGTTGTGTAGACTTTCCATAGTATATTGTATCTGGATCTGCCCAGGCAAAAAGCGGAGGAACAAATTCACTTATATTAACGGTAAAACTATCCTGATAATTACATCCATACTCATTCGTAAAGTTAACCACAAAGGTTGTGGTATCCTCAGGTCTAACAATTACTCTATTAGTATTCTTAAGTCCAGTAATATATTTGGTCGGAGACCAAGAAAATTCATATTTGTATCCGTCTTTTATGGTTAATTCTACATAACCATTTTGATCGCGACAAACTTGCTTCTTACCATCAATACTGAAAACTGGATTTATAGGAATAATAAAGAATGAATCAATAGCGGTACATCCATATTCATCTGTTGCAAACGCTCTGATGTATTGAGAATCTCTGAATATTCTTTTCAATTGATATCCATCACCTATAAATAAACCAATTCCGTCCAACCATTCAATCTTGGCAATGTGATCTGTTAGTGCTTGTAAAATTATAGTGTCTACATTGCACAATATAGTATCGTTATTTATTCTAAGATTCATTGGTGGAGGTACGAATACTGAAACAAATCGTTCAATATAACAATCTGCAATGGTAGGATCAATAATCCGTACTTTATATGTAGCAGATGAATTGCCTGTTGTTTTAGGATTTGGAGAGTTTGGATCGGAAACCTGATCTGGCGGGCTCCAGAAATATTGATATCTTAAGTCTGGATTAGGGTTAAGAAATACTGGTTCGCCATTACAACTGAGAATGGTATCATTCAGTTGGACAGGGATAAATCCAACATCTATAACTTTGGTAATTTCGTTATCACATTCTGAATCGATAAATAACTTTACTGTATATCTTCCCGATTTTTTATAATCGTGAATAGGGCTTTTATCTACAGATGTTTCTCCATCTCCAAATTCCCATTTATATATTCCATCTTCACTTAAGTTAGTAAAACTAACAAAGGTATTATCGCAATTTTTTTCAACATTAAAGTCCACTTTTGGCTTACAGATAATTTGAACATCTAATGTATCATTCGCACTGCATTCATACTGATTTTTCGCATTCACGACAAACCTTAAATTATTGCAATTTGAAGCTATTGACCTTATTTCCCTTGTACCCTGCCCTGAATATACTTTATCCGAAGGGCTCCAAAAATATTCCAATCTATGGCTGGTATCCCGATTATCTATTGAAAGTGAAAAAGAATCTGCCTCACAAAAGCGATACATCTTATTTGGAAAATCAATATTGACCTTTTCATTTACAACAGTGATGCTATCCATTCCAGGACAGTTCTGAATTGATCTTCCGCGCACATAGAAAGTGCTCTTTTTATTTACGTAAGAGCCAAAGTTAAATGACCCTTTGCTTAATATGTTTTTAAAATCCAACTGATCTGACCACTCAATAGAATTCTCCAATCCACCGATTGCCTTTAACTGTGCGGTATCCTGGCAAATTATGATATCTCCAATTATATCTATGCTCAAAAGATTAGAGACCCGAACTAATACAGAATCTTCAAATACACAAAGTCCGTCCGTCACACTTAACTTATACCAGGTATCAGATTTTGGGAATGCTACGGGACTAGGACATGAAGTGCAAGTCAAGGTATTTCCCGGCGACCAGGTATATTTAAATCTTTGATCAGGATTACCTAACAACTTTGTAGAGTCTCCAATACAAATTGGGATTCCATTGACTGGAAATTCAGGCTTTAGTCGATTAAGTTGAATATCTTTTTGAATACTATCCAAACAACCTCCTGATGATCTGACTATAAGATTAACTTTTGCAATTCCGGTATCTGGTACAATAAAACCAGGATCCTTACTTGTGGATGAGAATCTTTTTCCATTAATTCTTAAATCCCAATTCCAATTTTGAATTCGGAGCAATGAATCAAAAGACTTATCCGTAAAATTAATTTTTATAGAATCCTCACAGGATGATATGTTGAAATCAAAACCAGCTCCAATTAAAGTAGAATCATATACATAAATACTCTGGTATGATGTATCAATACAATCTTTAGCTCGTCTTGATATCAACGCAACCCGATAAACTCCTGAATTTGGAAACCTAAAGCTGGGGTTGGTATCTTTGCTTGTAAAAGTATTTCCCGGATAATCAAAATACCAAGTGAATTCTTTAGCATTAAAACTTTTATTCGTAAAATTCACTACCCGATCTTCATGACAGATAACATCTCTATCGGCCTCGAAATTAGAAACCGGATTGGTGGTACAAATTCTTACATTATACTCAAAGTCTCGGCGAACTTGCGATAATAATTTTCCATTTCTGTATTCACTTACGCAAATTCCAACTAGATACTGTCCTACCGTATTGGGTTTTGGTTGCCCTGTGATCAAACCCGTTTTTCTATCGATATCTAAGGCCGGATTTCCGTCCAGTAAATTAAAAAGGCTAAAGGGCGCTTTAAAAACTACTGGAAAATAAGGAGGCTTATGTCTATCCGGCTTTGAATTAGAAGTGTCAGCCCCTAAGTAAGGCGCACATAAACTATAAACCACCGAGTCACCTTCATTGTCAAATACGGAATGATTAAAATTAATCGGTCGGTCACCGCAAATATAAACAGGTGGCCACGCACCAAACTGAGGTGAATTATTACAGGTTCTTAGAGCTTCCTCACCGATTGTTAAGGTATAAGTTGATCCAGCCAGAATAGGATCTACAATATTTGTAATTGTCTTATTCCTACAACATCTTTGATATGCCAGCAAATAGCCGCCCTTCCGAAATGGAAGAGTTATTCTACCTATATACGTGGTTGTATGAACGCAAACATCCCCACCAATTACTTCACATTCTGTTTTTAGAATTTCATTTAATGTATCGTCTTTTCGGAAAGGCATTTCAATAGCTCCGTTTTTGCCTAATTCAATCAACTTAGCCCCATCACTACTAAAAATATAAACTCTGGCAGGATCATCAAATTCGGCCTCAGGGCTTCCATTAAAACAATCCCGTCGTAAGACAAATCGAATTTCATAGCGATCATTACCAAGACATCGGTAGGTCATCTCTCCCCCGACAATATGGGTTGCTTCCAGTTTGAATGTAAACAATATCAACATTGCCACGATGGATGCCACGCGGGTTCCAAAATATTTCATATATATTGTGTAATTCGTAAAATACTTTTTATTGCTGTTGTACATCGTCAACTCCTTTTAAAATTTCTAATATCTCCACCCTTCTTTCGAAGGCAGCCTTTAAACTATAAATTGAATTCCTGGTATCTTCCAAACTATCGCTAACATCAGTAGCAGAAAGAGATTCCCCGAAAGGTATTTCTTTAATCTTCAAATTTCCATTGGATATATAAGGATGAAAAACTCCTTGCCGATATGTATCAAACTCATTCCGAATGGAAGTTACCCGACGCGAAGAAAGGTGTTGATTGTAATCTGATTTTGCTCTAGGAGAAGCATAACCTTTTAAGAAAATATCAATTGTATGCCCTTCATCCATAATAATGCTTAGCTTATCTAAGAACACCAAAAGTTTATCTCCGTTCCTTTTAACTTCAATATTAAAAAAAGTATCAATTTCAGAAATAGCCTTCGCCCTTGCAAGTCCCTTTAACACGTTGGCATATTGACTCATATAAACTCCTTTCTTAGCAACATAATCATCGTAAATCTTAGAAAAGTGAACCTCCGTGGTGTCGGATTCTGATCTTGGATTTGGAATATCATTATCAAAGAAAAGTCTAATAGGGAGTAATCTTCTTAATTCTGCAATAGCACTTAATTCTAGAAATAATTTTCTATTAAGTACATTTTCCCGAGAGGTTTCAATCGCTGTAATATCAACCGTATCAGGTTCGTATTTAGGTTTAGCCGCAATCAATCTATAATCATGTCCTTTAAGAATATTAAAATGGAAATAATTGGTATCCACTTTTGTAAATTGGTCGACGACTTTATTATCAGTTAGATCTAGAAGTTGTACGGTTGCTCCTTTAAGTATGAAATTGGTGGTACGCTCAAACGTAAAAGCATTAAGCTCTTTTTTCTGAATCAAATAAAGGTTTCTTTTAATTGGATCATAACTGTAAAGGTCAATAGTGGTAACTTGAGTTGAATCACCAAGGTATATACTTTTGTTGGCGACCACTTTATATTTTCTTCCTTCAATTAATTTAAATATATAAGAAGATTGTTCCGAACTTTCAGCTGTTGTTATTAAGCTATCTTTCCCGTCTATTATTTCATATAAGGAAACCCTTGCCCCCGAAATTTCCAATGAGTCATATCGGTCGCGAATAGTCACCAATAAATCTACTGTTTTAGGTGTAATGGTAACTTTATAAATATCAAAACAACAGGCCTGTAGATTTTGATCTAAATAAGTTGAGCCCGGTCGATTACTGGAAAGATAGGCGACTTGCTCATCGTATCTAGTACTATAAGTTATTTCGTCATAGCTGGAATTCACACTACGACCGAGATTAATAATGGTTAGAGAGTCTTTACCCTTATAGCTGTATTTATAGATATCAAATCCCCCATAACCCAGATGATGGTTACTGCTAAAAAATAATGTCTTAGTACGAACCGCAAAGTGAGGTGAATATTCATCCCCAAGGGTATTTAAATTCTCAAGATTTTCTGGAGATGAACAGCTTCCATCTTCATTTAAGAGAACTGTCCACAAATCCATTCCACCCTTGCCCTGCGGTCTGTTAGAGGAATAATAGATCCTATAAATCCCCTCTTCTTCCAAAACCGCGCAAGCCTGCGTAGAATTGTAACCACTCATATTGATCTGTTCAGGAAATTTTTTAATCACAGACCATTTATTGTTTTCATCTAATCGACGATAATAAATTTGACAATTTAATTGTGTAGTGGATTCCTGAGGATTGCACACCGTAAATAAAAATAACTTTTTATCATTTGAAAAACTTGGATTTACGGAAAACATTTTAGTATCGGTTAATGGAAATTTGGTGGAGTCCATTTGACCATCTTTTTCCCTAACTCGAACAATTGTACTATAGTCTTTTTGACCTTTCGATTTATTAGTATTTTTATTTTCAATTCTGCTAAAATATAAATAGTCATCCATTATATAGGGCGACGATTCATTGAAGGCGGTATTAATTCCAGTTTCAACTCTTCTTATTTTTATCAATGGATCCTTATTATCCTGATGTTCTTTTGCCCAGGTTGTTTGTTTAATTCTTTGTTCGGTCAAATCCAATTCCTTGGTTCCTGGATCTAATTGAGCTAAATAAACTTTGAAAAAATTAGAAGCTTCTCCGTAACGACCTGTTGAATAAGCTATTTCACCCAAATAATAGTTAATATCTAAATGCCTGCTCTCGAAATCAGAGCTGAGTAATTTTCGAAAGTGATTTTCAGCTTTTCCATAGGCATTCTGTTTCCAGGCGGAAATACCAGACAAATAGTGAAGCGTATCTGTCATTTGTTGGTACGCTAATGCCTGTTGCATTAATTCATAAGCTTCAAAATGATTATCCGCTTGAATGGCTTCAGTTATGGGCTCCCAATATTTGTTGAAGGAAGGATAATACTGGCCAGTTAGGTTAAATGACCAGGCTAAACAAAAGAACAATAAATAAAACGATTTCACCTGTATTTGTATTGAGCGTTAAAGGTTATAATAATGGGCATTTCTTATAAATTCCCGATTTATTAATATTGGCAAATACGTATTGCACAGCTAATTCAGGACCCCCTTTTTTATTGGTTGCAACATTAAAAAATGAAGTATTGATATCATAACTTACCGATACCATCCAATTTTTGAATTCAATTCCAGCTGTCGGAATTAATGCATCATCTAAGCGAATGTTACATCCAGCCAAAACATTGAGTATTTGCCCTGGAGTCTGATTGATTCTTATGCGAAGAAGTCCTGAACCAATTGTTTCACGGTATTCTTCTTGCAATTGATAATTTCCTGAAATAATCAAGTCGAAAATTGAAAAAATACCTATGCCAATCTGAGTAGACAAGCTATATCGAATAGGAAGTTTTGCTTCTTTTTGAGTAATTCCATAGAATGACTGATCCGGTCTGTTGAGATGAAAAGCCGCTCCTGAAAGATTAATCTTAGTCCTATTTGTTAATCTAAATTCATAGGATAAACCGGCTCCTAAGTCAAGGAAGAAGTCTCCAGAAACCGAATAATTTTCTTTAGACGGTAAATCCTTATTGTAATGATCCCCAGTCCACTGGTTACCCCATCTTAATTCTTCGCTACTGAGTCTTCTTTGAGCAATTGAAGGGCTAACGGCAATCATAATTTTGTTTCGCTTATTCAGATATGGCATATAATTAAATGCGCCAACAAATCTGGCAATGTTCAGCTTTGAGTCTCCAGCCCGATCATAGTCCAGACCTAATCCAAATCCATAGGATGATTGACTGTTTTTAAATTTTCGAGCTCCGTCATATAGAAAACTTATGGTGTTATAAGGAACAGGAACGCTTGCCCATTGATTTCTATAATTTAGTGTAACCCGATCATTGCCACCATAATTGCCTATTAAAGATGGACTTAAATTATGGTAATTATAATAAAACTGAGAATAATGAAGGTCCTGAGTTTTAGCGTTTACCAAAACCAGGTTAACGAAAACAACCAATGCACATATCTTCTTCAACATAAAGTCAAATTAATTCTTAAAATTATAAAATAGCTTTGCTTGAATTGAAATCCGGAATGTACTGGGCTGTGTGTACTCTGTAGTGCTGAGCTTCGATCCAAAGGTACTGATTTTTTTATTGCAACAAAGCAATTGAAATAATTTATTTAATTAAGTTAATAAAATTTGGCCGTAATGATTTGTATTTATTTGATTATCTGTGCTTTATATATTTTGTTAATATTTTATAAAAAATATCGTTGGATTTACGTTAATACAACTTTAGGATAAAATTATTGGTTTGGGATTAATTCCACTCCACTAAGGCAATTTTCACATCAGAAACTTGAAGAACTTTTCGCAATAAATAGCTATATTTAGACTATGAAAGTGAGAATCAACAAGCAATCAATTCGTTTTCGACTAGATAAGGTAGATATAGATGAATTAGCCAAAAGTAATCGAATATTGCAATCCACTCAGTTGGGAAAAGGAACTTCAATGACATTGGAATACGAATTAATTTTTAATCCACTGAATGATTTCCAAATCTCGTTTCAGAACAATAGAATTTCAGTATCCATACCAATGAAAATTGGCCGAGAATGGGTTGAAACTGAAAACGTAGGATTTGACCGAACATTGGAGTTAAACGAACAACAGAAAATATATGTTCTTATTGAAAAGGATTTTCAATGTCTCGTGCCAAGACCAAATGAAAATGAAGAAAATAATTTCGAAAATCCATTAAAAGTTAGTTAATGTAATGCACCAAGAAGGGATTAAGGATTATTCGATAATTAAAATTTCTAAGAATCACTCTCATCATGGAGCCGATCATGTGACCATTGAAGAGCCTCTGGAAATAGTAATCCGATATAACCAGAAAGACAAAATACTTTCCAAGGTAATTTCTATTACAATGCGCACTCCAGGACACGATCAGTGGCTTGCAACTGGGTTTTTATATGTTGAAGGAATAATTGATCGATACAACGATATTCAAAACATTGATTTCAGAATAAATTGCCAGGATGACGATTATACCAATCAAACAATTGTTTTAACTCTGGACTCCAAATCAGCTCAAAAAGTAAAAAGCCTGGAAAGACATTTCTACACAAGCTCTTCCTGTGGAGTATGCGGTAAAACATCAATCGATTTATTAGCAGAAAACATAAAGTTCTTTCCTAAAAAAATTGAAGGGGTTCTTTCCTATGCTCAATTACTAGAGCTTCCTGCTATTTTAAGAAAGAATCAGAATATCTTTAGTAAAACAGGAAGCATTCATGCCTGCGGTCTATTCGATTTTGACGGAAAATTACTACACTACTTTGAAGACGTTGGTCGGCATAATGCACTTGATAAATTAATAGGTTGGGGACTTGAATCTAATTTTTTACCTTTTTCAGAACATTTATTATTACTTAGTGGCAGAGCAAGCTTTGAATTGATTCACAAAGCCCTTATTGCCGGGATACCAATCGTTGCAGCCGTGGGAGCACCAAGTAGTCTAGCCATCCAAACGGCCGAAAACTATGGCTTGACACTTATTGGATTTCTTTCTGAAGATCGAATGAATATTTACACGCATTCTTATCGTATCAGACTTCCGGCATAAGCATGATTAATGGACTTGTACTCTGTGGGGGACAAAGCTCCCGATTAGGCTTTGACAAATCCACTATAAACAAAGAAGGAAAACCCATTCATAAATGGTGGCTCGAAAAGCTTACTCCAATTTGCAATAAGATATACATTTCCTGCAATAAGCAAAATTTCAATCAGTTTGAAGGCTGCAATAAATTAATTGATCAACTTGCAAACCAAGGCCCGTTAGGAGGCGTAACGACCTTGATTCATTTAGATCGTGAACATCCTATCTTCCTTGTTGCCTGCGATCTGGTATATATTCGCGACAAAGACATTAAGATGCTTTGGAACCATAGAAATCAACATAAAGATGCCACTGTTTTTTTCAACCAACAAAATCGCCGGGTCTTCCCCCTATTCGGAATTTTTGAATGTTCTCTATTTCCGAGATTAATCGAAGAATTCCAAAATGGTCATCAATCTATTATAAATGTTTTAGAAAAAAGCGAATGCGAATTAATTGAACAAGATGAATATTTTCTAAGAGGCATAAATACTCCTGAAGATTACAATGAATATTTATCACTTAAACCTTGAAATAGTAGTCTCTTACTTTTTCAATAAAAATTATTGTATTATTTGTTATTTATAATTTCAGGAGCATAAATGAATAAAGTCAACAATCTTTCAACAAATGCCTGAAATCTTCTGCTCCAAGGTTTTGTTGAGGAGTATTCTAAAGCGGACAAGTAATACATTCGAACCGTTGGAATAAATTCTTTAATACGCAATAAATCTTCTTTTAGTTCATTGGCTTTTTTTGAGTAAAATTTATTTAATAAGAATCGAATACCAGGAAGTAAAACTAAAAACCAAATCAAAATAATTATAATTGGTCGAATTAAAAAATTAATTAAAGACGATCGAATTCCAGAAAATAAGAAAATAAGAATACTCGTTAAAATTAGTATTATCCATGGTTTGTAATTAATTCTTTTTTTACTGTTTTTATTTAAATTTTCAGACCACTCGACATTAACTGAAATAATCTTTAAAGAATCTTCATTAATCGATTTTACAATTCCAAAGATTTTAATTAACAAAATTGAAACGACTGAGGCGCAAATTGCATATATGAAAAGATATAAACTTAATATTGCGTAAGCGCCGCTGGAATTAATAAATTTTAAAAAACCAAGATAATGCTCTACAAAATCATCAATTACTTTTGTTAAGTCGTTGCCAAATAACAAAACAAGCGTCAGTATTTTTTGTGCGGCAGATTCTAAAAAAGTTAATACACATACCAGGAAAATGGATATTGAATTAATCGAAAAAACTCGATAGATTATAAATGATACACAAGCTTGAAAAGTAACTGCAAGATGCGCCGTTGGTGGTGCAAATGGGCTTAAAGTAAACTTAATTAAAAGGACTATGATCAAAGATCGAAAGACCTGAAAAAAAGGCTTATCGGAATAATGAAATATTAATAATAAAACACTAATGGATAATCCCGTTAACAGAACACCACTAAATGGTAATTTGAGTAAGTGAAGTACACCTCCAATGCCAGATTCAGTAAAAGCCCACAAGGCGGTCAAACGAAAGACAATCTGACTTCGTTGAAGTGATTCCATTGATTATTGATCCGATGAAGCTTTGATAATCTCCACTTTCTCTCCAAAATACTCTACAAACTTTCTCATATCGTTGGCCAAAGAATGATTATTCGTCGCCTTTGAATAGGTATCGCATAATGATCGCAGAGTATGATATAGAAATCTATCCATCTCAGCTATCTGCATCTCTTTTGTCCATAAATCCAATTTTAATGTATCCTTAGTATCGTCTTCAAACATGGAAATAAGAATAGCTTTTAAGGCCGAATTATTTTGCTGCGTCTTATCTGATGATTCCCAGTTAATGATTTCAGGAATATTATTTTCGTCCAGTGAAACAACAAACTTTATTTCTGTAGTTTTAGACATCTTGGTGAGTTTATAGATTATTGAAATTTCAAAATTAGTGGTTTAACTTTCCTTGAGGAAATTTATATTTTTGGAACGACTAAAGTATAAGTTTCACAATTCTGACCTCCAAAGATACCCAGTCCATTTTCGATATTACCATCAATACGTACATAAGCTGAAAAAGGTCCTTGTCGAGTTCTGCTAACTTCTAGTGTATTCCAGAAATTAAAATGATCTTCATCAATATTGCACCATTTCACCCGAACAGTGTCGCCTCTTCTAAAATAACCTGTATTATCGCTAAATTCCTCTCCTGGGGCCTGAGCTTTGGATAAGGTAAACTTGAATTTTTGTCCATCAAAAAAGAAATCATTCGTTACGGATGAAAAATTTGGGATTAGAATTTCATTCTGACCAGCCGTAAAATTTCGATAAAAATCTTTTCTGCCTGGAACATCATCAATAATACAGAAGAGTTGTGCAAAACTATCATTCAAATTATTCGGTATCCGATCAAACCAAAAAGAATCAATTCTTACCAATGACGGTATTGTGGTCTTTGAATAAATAGTATCAGAACCTATTATTACCTTTAATTTATAAGTCTTATCAGTTATCAGGGGAATTAACCGATTGATATCAACATAAGCGCAAAAATCTACAGCAATTGAATCTTCCGAATACCCAAATAAATTCAAAACTTCTTTCTTAAGATCTGGTGGCAATTGATTAATGCAAATTTCTTCCAATTTATATTTATTCGAGTCTACCTCTACCAATACCTCAGCACCATGAATAAATAGATTTTTTAAAACATTAGTGTCAAATCTGGAATAAAAATTCAATGATTTGGTAAGAAATAGATAAGGAGGAATTGATTCACTGCTTTGTTCAAGGTATGCCTCTACAACATACTGTTCTTTGTAAAGTGAATCGTCAGGAATTATTTCTTCCTCACATCCACCAATGATGCTCGCGACCATCAGTAATAACACAGAAAGCTTCTTAATTTTCATTTAATTTTTTGATTTTTGGCTCCAATAAAAATTCCAAGTTATCGAAGGGATCATGGTAAAAATAGAAACATTGACCACTTTTGCCTGAGCGTTTCCTGAAAATATCTTTGTATCAAAATCCGTATAGGTAAAAAATGGATTTCTTCTATTATACAGATTATATATGGAAAATGCCCAGCTACTGTGAAATTTCTTTCCAAGCTTAGATTTATCTTCGTATATGAAAGACACATCCATACGATGATAGTCTTTTATTCTAAGACTATTCCTTGGACCATATTCTACATTTGGCCTTCCATCAATGACAAACAGACTCTTAATTGGGGTATATGCTCGACCTGTTGCATAAATAAAAGATGAACTTACTTCCCACTTTTTGTTTAATCTATAATTTGCAACAGCTACAATATCATGCGGTCTGTCATAGACCGCTCTAAACACTCTTCCATTCTCAATTTCATCAAACCATCGCTCGGTACGAGATAAGGTATAACCAATCCATCCATTGAGTCTACCTGTTTTTTTAGCCAAGAAAAATTCCAGGCCATATGCCCTACCATCACCAGACACAAATTCTCTTTCTACTTCTGCTGTAAAATCTTCCACATAACTTTCCCGATAATCTAATTGATTTCGCAAAGATTTATAATACACTTCTACTGAGGCTTGAAACTCATCATTTTTTAAATTTCTAAAAAACCCAAGCGAATATTGTATTCCAATCTGAGGTTTAACAAGTTTTGAACTTGGAACCCAAACATCTGTAGGCAAAGTGCTTCCTGAGTTACTAACCAGATGTATATATTGACTAGCGACACTGACTCCGCCTTTAATAGATGAATTTTCATTAATCCCGTAATTAAAAACAAATCTTGGCTCTGGAACAAAATAGGATTTAACTTTTTCTCCGGAAGAATATGTTTTATCTTCAAAAGTATAAGGGCCTACCTGCATAAAATGCGATAATCTCAATCCCATATTTACGCCCACACGGGAATTAATTTTATAATCATCTTGCACATAAACTTGAGATTCATGTCCATATTTAGTTTCTAATTTAGTTTCAAAATCAACTTCGCCATTAGTAGCTTGAACTAAGTTAGGCCTCAATGTATGATATGTATATTGAGTTCCGAACTTTATGTGATGATTCGTATTAGGATAATAATCTATATCCGCTTTAGCCGAATAGTCTAATACCCCTGATTTAACGGTAACGGAGAATGCTTCCTGAGCAGCACTAAATTTAAAATTATAGTTGTTTAGGATAAGAGAAATATTGGAAAAAATATTTTTAGAGATCACGTGATTCCATCTTAATGTACCAGTTGCATTACCATAAGGTAAATTAACATTAAAAGCCCTGTCATTATTATTAAATTTAAATACATCACGACCAAAATAACCACTTAGAAAAATCCTGTCCTTATTTGACAATCTATAATTGATCTTTGTATTAAGATCGTAGAAATAATAATTTGTACCTTCAAAATTAGTTCCTTTAATAAAAGGCTGGGCAAGATCCAATGCATAGGTTCTCCTACCCGATACAATGAATGAAGATTTTTGTTTTTGTATCGGTCCTTGTACCGTAAATCGCGAAGAAATTAAACCAATTCCACCTTCTGCTGTAATATATTCGTCGTTACCTTCTTTCATTTGAACGTCAATTACAGATGACACCCTTCCTCCATACTCAGCCGGCATACTACCTTTAATAAGTGTTGTATTTTTTATTGCATCGGAATTAAATATGCTGAAAAAACCAAGAAGATGCCCAGTATTGTATACTATCGCTTCATCCAATAAAACCAAATTCTGATCAGGTCCACCTCCACGTACATACAGTCCAGCCGTTCCTTCCGACGCTGAAGAAACACCAGGCATTAATTGCAAGGTTTTGAGAATATCCACTTCGCCTAAGAGCGCAGGAAGTTTTTTAACAGTTTCAATGTTCATCACCTGAGTACCCATTTCATTGGACTTGACATTCTTCTTAAGGTCTTCTGAAGTAATTTCAACAGCTTGAAGTTGTACGCCAGACTGTAGATCGACGTTAAGATTATAATCCTTTTGAAATTCAATATGGATGACTTCTTCCTTATAACCAACATAGGAAAAAACAATATCATACTCCCCTTCTTTCAATGTTAAAGAATAGAAGCCATAATTATTACTCGTTGTTCCAATATTCTCCTGGCCCTTTACATAAATATTCACTCCAATTAAAGTCTCGCCTGTACCCTTTTCTGTAACATATCCATTGAGCGTATAATTTTGTTGCGCTAAAAGTTTTGAAAAGAAGAAAATAATTGATAGAAATAACAAACGTTTCGAATTCATGATCTGCAAGAATTCAATACCAACATCCATATTTATTTAATGTTTATTTTTATCGGTTTTATCTTAAAAGAATTCTGTTTTAATAAATGCAATATTCCAAATTTACCGAATAAATGCGCTGCGCCAACTGCTGCAAAGGTGGATTCGTTATTAAACAGTAGTTTCATTTTTTCAAAAATTACCTTATTTCTTTCTGTTATAAGTACATGCCTAGCGGAGCCAGAACTCTTTTTGGCGTTTAGGTATAAATTTCGAATATCTTGATTAAGATAATAATCCATCAACTTCTTATACTTCTTTTTAAAATCAGAAATATTTTTCAAGGATGAATAAAAAATTTTATATTGAATGGAGGTTGGAATCTTATTTAACGTATTATAATGATCCGTCACTGACTCCAGTCCGTGCAAGTTTTTGTTTTTTGATCTAGCCAATTGCCATATCCATTCATCCAGAATTAAATCTTCTGAAACAAAAAGTAATTTTTGAACTATTATATTAAAGATTACTAGAGGTTTGTAAACTTCTAAGGATTCAAGGTCAATAGAAAAATGTCGGGACACATTATCGCGTAGTCTATTCCACTTTTTAGGATTTATGAAATCTACTGGACTCTTGGAATCCTTAATGGTATGAAAATGACTTAGATCTTGACGAACCGCTTCATCAATGCTAATCTCAATGGCGCAATGATTGCATTTTTCAATAAAGGGTTGTATAGACGACTTAAGCGTATCAAACTCAGGAGATCCAGCATGAATGCTACCAAAGACATATGAAATCGAACCCGAAGAATTAGTAACCTCCCAAAGTAGGGATTGCTTATAGGCCATTTTTATCGAAAAAAATTAGCCAATATCCTTTACAAGTGATGGATCTATTGGTAATGTCGTATTCTTTTTGATGGTTGAAAGGTTCATGAGCGTTTTTAGACGTTCAACTTCCTCAATTTGAGATAATTTTTTAAACAAAAGATTCTCATAAGCATGAATGTCCTTACAAACCACTTTCATAAGAATATCTGCATCACCTGTTATAACAAAACATTCAATAACCTCAGGAATATCCTTAACCTTTTCGATAAAGCTCTCTAAAGCCTTGGGTTTATGCCAGGCAACATTAACCAAAACAAAAGTACTGATGGATAATTCTACTTTTAGAGGATTAACCTTGGCGTGATAACTTTCAATGACCCCGAGTTGCTCTAATTTTTTTACTCTTTCCAGCGTTGGCGCTGGTGATAAGCCAATTTTTTTGGAAAGTTCCAAATTGGTTATTTTACTATTTAATTGTAAAATATTTAGAATCTTAATATCAATTTTATCTAACCTGTCTTGCATAATGATTAATTATGAAAATGAAGAATTATTGTCTGTATTTAGAACAAATACAACACGTAAAAAGAATAATCTTTCGTTTGATTATACTTTTTAATAAATCATTAACACATTAAGAGAGAAAACAGAATTTTGTCTATGCCTAAAAACAGGACATTATTAATTGACAAAATGGCCTAAAACTCTATGGAAATATTCCCAAATTCGCATAATCGTTGGAAATTTTTTCCAAAGCAACTATAAATGCAGCATTTCTTAAGGTTTCGACTTCTGGTCTTTCACTAAATACCTTCCATATCTGCTGGAAAGATGAGACCATCGTTTCTTCCAGTCCGGATCTAACTAAATCCACTTCATCAGCACCATGAGTTAGGATGGCTCTTTCATGATCACTTATGGTTTTTCCAGACAAATTTTCGACTGTGGCAACCAATCTGGAATACATATTAGAGTCAAATCGCTTCTCCATTCTACCAAATCGCATGTGGGATAAATTCTTTAGCCATTCAAAATAAGACACCGTTACTCCACCTGCATTTAGATACATATCTGGTACTACAATAATACCTTTTTTCGCTAAAATTTCTTCAGCCTCTGCCGCAATAGGACCATTTGCCGCTTCACCAATAATTTTAGCTTTAATCTTATGGGCATTTTCCATGGTAATTTGATTTTCCAAAGCCGCAGGAATAAGAATATCGCATTCTAATTCAAGTGCTGAAGTCCTGTCAGCCAATGTAGTTGATCCTGGAAATCCTAGTATGGAATTATTATTTGCTTTACGATAAGCTACCAAAGCTTCAACATCAATACCATCAGCATTGTAAATACTACCTTCATATTCTGCAACTCCAATTACTTTTATACCACCTTCCTTTTGCATAATAATACCGGTGTACATACCAACATTACCTAAACCTTGGATTACTACCTTTTTATCCTTAAGACCTACGGATAAGCCAAGTTTTTTCATTGCCTCCGGGGTATCGCATAATTCTCTTAATCCATAAAATACACCACGCCCCGTTGCCTCCGTTCTTCCTTGAATCCCATTTTGATTAACAGGCTTACCCGTCACACAACCTGCAGCGTCAATCTCACCTCCTTTAAAAGTAACATAGGTATCCAGAATCCAGGCCATTTCTCGAGGTCCAGTTCCGTAATCAGGAGCAGGAACATCAATGCCAGGACCAATGAAATTTTTACGAATCAATTCGGTAGTATACCTTCTGGTAATTCTTTCAAGTTGTTCTTCCGTGTATTGCCAAGGATTTATAGCAACGCCACCCTTTGCACCCCCGAAAGGGACATCGACAATGGCACATTTATAGGTCATTAATGCTGCTAATGCTTCGACTTCATCCTTATTGACCATCTTACTATATCTAATTCCACCTTTTGTAGGTAACCGGTGATGGCTATGTTGAGCGCGGTATGCCTGAATAACCTGAACCTCGTTTCCAATTCTAACGGGAAACTTAATTTCATAAACCGCGTTGCAGGCTTTTATTTGTGCCAGAATTCCCTTGGGAATATTAGTAAAACCAGCTGCTTTATCAAAATTCCTGTTTACACTATCCAAAAATGAAATCTCACTCATGATTTTATTTATTTTCTAAGTTTCTTATTCTTTTATCTAATTTAATTAGGAAGTAGATTAAGCCCAAAAATATGATCATTATTACACCGTACACTACGTTGATTTTACCGGTGCTCCTCATAAAATCAGCATCTTGGCTAAAGGCTATTAATGGTATCCAAAAAAACAAAAAGCTTAATCTCATCATTAAAACAGGCTGCGAAATTGAGCCTAATCTTGAAAATAAAAAAACAATTTGACTAAATATTATCCGAATTCTGTGATTTTAAGTCAATTAGGTCTGCTTTCCCCCTCAATTCAGCCATCCAAAAACCCAATAAAATAAAGGCAATTACAGCTGGATAGAAGACCAAGCGAAGCGCATTATCCATATCCTCAGAACCAAAGGCCGGATTTCCCCCATTCCCGGGATGAAGGCTATCTGTTAGCCTTGGAAGCACAAAAATTAGAGGTATTACTGCTACCAGGGCAAAAACATTAAAAGCTGAGCTTACTCTAGCTCGTCGATCAGGGTCATCGATTCCTGACCGAATAATAAGATAGGCTGAGTATATCAACATAGATAACGCGGCCATGTTAAGTTTAATATCATTAGTCCACCAGGCGCCCCAGGTATATCTTGCCCACAAAGATCCTGTCATAAGACCTAAAATTCCAAACAAATAGGCCACTCTGACCTGTGCATTCGTTGTGACATCATAAAGGATTTGATTGGTCCTTAAATATCGTATAGAATTATAAACACTTGCCCCTAAGAGAGAAAACATAGCAAACCATAAAGACACATGAAAAAAAGTATTTCGAATAGTTTCATATAAAATATTTCGGTAAGGAAACCAATATTTGTTTTTATGAGCAAATTCAGGCTTACTATCGGTCCATAAAGATTTGGCGGCATCTTCGTTTATGGAATCCTGCTCAAGAATCAATTTAGATGGTATAATGCAGGTTCCACTATAATCCGAATTAACAATAACACTATACTGTGCTAAGCGAATTGAAGTAGGAAGAAATTCCGGTAATTTAAAGTGAGCTATCAATTCAACTTCAGAGGAAACATCTATGTCTGATGTTTGGATATGCTTACCAGTACCATCTTTAATGTATACAGTATTTAATCCTTGCTTAAAATGAGTGTTGTAAGCTTTTATGTTCAGATCTAATGCCTCACCTGATCTTGCTCTTAAAGGACTAATTTCTTCAATTCCCGGTTTTAACGGAGTTAACAAACCCCTCGTAAAAACATATATGAATAATAATACACATATCCATTTCCACCATTTTAATTTCAATATCATCTTAAGCTCGATACAGTTGAGGTAAAATAAAAAACGCTAATGCTGCGGCCATGAGATCTATGGCTATTAATAATTGCAATTTAGTGAAATTACTCCAAATTTCTTGTCCTTCAATAATATTTAATCCTAAGGAATAGGACATACCAATCAATGGAAAACTTAAAGGCAATAATATTACCGTAAGAAGTAAAGTATTGTTTCTGGCATAGGCATTAATTAATGCTGCAAAACAAATAAGAACACTCATTCCAAAATCCAATACAAAACAAAGTCCCATCCAACTTACAATAGAAGGTTGAATGCCTTTCAGCAATAAAATAAATAAAAAAAGAATTAATCCATTGATCAACAATAGCTGTACAAACAGCAAGGCAACCTTGGAAACAAATAATCTAAAAGGACTTACTAGTTGATGAAGGTAATGTCTGTATTTGCTTTGGTCTTCTTCGAATACTCTTGAGCCAATAAAAAAACATAGAAATAAAAAACACAACCAATACAAAAGATTCCATTCCTTCGGAAGTAATCTACCCCCGAAAAAATAAATCAGATAACAAACACCGGAAAGAAATGCTAACAAACCGCCCCACTGATAAAAATTTCTCCATTCATTACGAAGATCTTTTTGCCAAAGAGCCAACCACTGATTCATCTTACAAAAATATAAAAAAGTAAGAAATCTAAAACTGAATTATTATTAAGTTATCTAGAAATAGTTATTTAAATTTTTAAAATGATTTTGCCAATAACAGATCGGTCCAATTAATAGAATCTTTTTATTGTTAATTAAAATAGTTAACTTAGCGCATGAAAGCGATTAATTGAATTAAAATCATTTAAAATACGAATAAAATGAAAACGTTACTTCTAATTGGTTCTGCTGTATTATTAATCAACTGTTCTAAAGAAAACAACAAATGTTTTTACAGTTCCATTTGTCAATTTATTGTTGAAGATTCAATCCATAAGGCGGAAGTTAAATTATGGCTTCATGGAGACAGCGCTATAATTGAATCAGAGGGCATGGCACCAGTTAAGAAATTCGCCAATGATACTTCATTACCTAAGAACACCATTCAATTTGCGGGGCTACATATTGATTATTCTAATTTGGATTCTATCTATGGCATTTCTACAAGAATGAGAGAGATAACAGATACCTTGACGGTATACGACTCTTCAACTTTTATGGAATCTATGACGATAGTAAAACACGACCAACTTGATACAATCGGAAACTGCCTATTTGTAAAGGCTAAATCTTGCAAATAATAGATTTCATTGCAATTGATATTCAATTTAATATCGGTAAGCTATAAATAAATCTAGAATTTAAGTGGAGCTGCGGGGAGTCGAACTTAGTTAACTAACTCATTATAAATCAAATATTTACAACTTTTCAAACATTTTAGAGTACCGAATTTAGCACCGATTTAAATGTGCTTAAATATATTAAATTAGATTCTAAAGGTAGCAAACAAATTTCTCATTTGAAAATGAAAAAAGAATTTTTTTAATTTCTTAAATGGTCCAAGAGACCAAAATTATAATAAGCGCTAATTGTTATAAATTTAAAAGATTGATCAAATTGATTTAAACTTCTTATACAATAATCGGTAAGTATGATCTTGAAGAGATTAAACCTTCTATTGAAGTAGCTGCTAAGATAGCAGATGCTTTAGGCATAACTCTTGCTTATTTACTAGCTAAGTCTTATCACATGATACTTGATTAGAAAAATTTTCAGCGCTTCGAAGACATCGAACAATTTCCATAGGAAGATTGAAAAAATATCTTCTATACTATTGATACGCATATCACCAGAAAAAGTTATTTCTACCTGCTGTTTTGATTACCTTTTCTCAGATCTTATATGGACTATATAATTTTTGGAATTTGAACAACATATTTTTTATTAATTTCATCTCACCCCATGTAGTCACCTTTTGATCAGTTAATGTTACTTTACGTTCCTTCAACATTTTGGTTCTATTTATTTGACATACAAAGTTATATTTATCAAGGACTTCTTTATCCGCTAATTATCCTATTGCATAATTTGGGTTAATTAGCTACTGTAAAATCAAAAATCTAAAGCACGATCAATTTCTACAGAACTCATTTTAGACTGGTCTCCGTTCTGGATTTAAGATATGTATTTTTAAGGGCTAACTACTTAATTAGCGCGATTGAATCATTCCTTGATAGTACTAATGGCTGTCCCATTTTTATAGTTATACCCAACATAAAATGCTGCATCCTTTAATCGGTAGAATTTTTCGGTTCCATGTTTTACTTCACCTTCTTCTAAATAGGATATATTGCAAAATCCTTTAAATGACTGTTTCAGTGTGAAGCCTGAAAAATCAAGGTTTGAAAACTTGTGATAATTTGTTACGCAGACCAACCTTTTTTCTTCATTAGTTACTATATAATATTTCCATTCACCAACTTTGGTATTCAAGAAGTATTCTCCTTCTGAGTAATTGAAATTCACCGAGAATTTTCCTTCCGGCCCACTAATAGATGGTGAATTTTCAGTTGCAAACTCACTTACGCGACCATGTTTGAGTTGACCATTAATGTATGTATTTGGCGTAGTAACAAGCGTGTCAAAAAATATCAAGTCTTTGGCTTCTATTGTGTGGTAATAAATATTATCCGCTGAGAAATCCGTATTGATTAAATTTAATGTTGTCCTTTTTTCCACAAAATAACCACTGAAATATTCGTATTCACTCCTTCGGGTTAGACTATATTTGGGTAATACGGTTGAAGAATTGTAGGGTGTCTCTTTATATTCCTCTGCCCAAAGACATCTTCCATTTCTCCAAAAAATTTTATTAGAGATTTTGACAAAACTACTATCCGAACTCAAACTGCCATCTCCAATAAAAATGTCCTTTTTTATGTATTCGCCTTCCAGAATGGTTTGCGCTGGTGGAAGCGGATTAAGTGCGTAATTTAAACAGCCCGTATTGTCAAGCCAGTAGTTATCATTGTTTGGCTCTAAGGCTGGTAAATAATTTAAATGGTAAATGTTACTAATGTAAACACCACTGACTGCTTCACGGCCATCTGAATCCGAGCTGAGGTATGATCGGTTTGCCTCAGATGCACGATTAAATATTGTCCTTAAGGTCAACCGCTCCGCTTCAAATCTTTCTCCGGTATTCCCATATTGAGAATTAACAACGAACAAGCCGTCTGGGTAACCATTGGAAAATGTACCAATCCTTGAAATCTCACCCTGCTCCTCAGTATAATAAAATTTGCATTCCCCGTTGTAAAACCCACCTTTTATCGGTACTTCATATTCGAGATTCCCATTCTGGGCATATTTCATCCAGAGTCCATCTGGAATCCCGTTGATATAGGGAGAAATTTGTTTTCCATCATCATTTAATAACAAAAGCACTCCATTGAAGGGCAAATTGTTTTTTACCCACTTTAATATCATGTGTTTACCGCCATCAAACCGTTGAAAAACGGGTTCTCCCTGATCCATTTCATGATAAACATACATTTGGGGTGTTTCTATCCTTTCATCTATTTTTAGGGTATCACCATTCATCACATCAGGGTTACCTTGGATGGTATTTGAGGCAAATAAATTACCACTTAATCCGGCCATCCAAATTATTTGGATACTGAGACTAAGCCCTTTTGCAAGCGTTAGAGATGAATGTTTTGTCATATGAAACCTGTATTGCAATTTTATTTGTCAATGATATACATACTTACACCAAGAGTTTATTTTTTAAAAGGATAGGTAATATTTTCCATCAGAAATTTTATAAAAAATGAGCTGAGTTTTCCTAATCAATTAATGTATCAATACTTACACGGGTTAATGCAATTAAAGCCCCAGATCTTTGGAGTTTACCCTTTAGTCACATTCCAAATATCTGTAGACTTTCTTTAGATCGTATATTTTTACAAATCTGTCCAGAATAAATAAAAGTGGACATTATCGTTTTTAACCCTAATTTAGCACGTAAACAAAAAACCAAAACAATGTCCGATGTAAAAGTAAGTTTACTTAGTCAAATACTCAGCCTAATAGACCGAAATATTTTTAATCGAATTGTATGAAAGCATAATTTAGACAAATTGTCGAAAGGCATTAATACATGGACACATATGGTGTCTATGTTTTTATGCAATTATCTGGCTATACTTCTATTAGAGATATTGCAAACGGGCTATTGAGTGCCACTGGCAATTTATGTCATCTTGGGATTCATTAATCACCCTCAAAGTCTTCTATTAGTTATTTAAGTAAGACTAGGTCGTAAGAGGTCTTTCAGGATTTGTATTTTGAATTATTACAGAAGTTGGAGCCAAGATTAGAAAAAGTAAGGTTATATACCAATAGACTAAAGCGACAGATCTTTATACTTGATTCTTCTATAATTCCATTATGTCTATCGTTCTTTGATTGGGCTAAATTTCGTACAACTAAGGGGACTATAAAGCTACATGCCGTTCTGGATTATGATACGGGTTTGCGGAATTATGCTGTTATCACGGATGGCAAGACACATGATGTTAAGGTCGGCAAAAGCATTGCTTTACCAAGTGGTTCCGTGGTATTTGCAGATCGTGCCTACGTTGTTTATAAGTAGCTTAATAATTTGGACAGCACCGGAGTATTTTTTGCAACTCGCTTAATATCAAATGCTTACATAAGGATAACCGAATCTTATCTAACGAATAACAAACATGAACACATTCTATCCGATAAAGATATAAAGCTATTAGGCTTTTACACCTCTCTGAACTATCCCAATAAATTACGAATAGTTAAAGTTTAGTATGAATTCAATGATCAAACTTTGATTCTACTAACCAATAATATTTCTTGGACAGCAGACACGATTTCCTAATTATATAAATCCAGATGGGCATTGAAGTCTTCTATAAACATCTCAAACAATTATTCAGAGTAAAGTCCTTTAATGGAACATCTGCCAATGATGTCAAAATTCAAATGTGGTGCACTATGATCGCCATTCTATTATTGACCTACCTCAAATCAAAGGCTAAACACAATTGGCACCTTTTAAAACTAATTTCCTTCCTTAGATTAAATTTATTTGTCAAAATCGAACTTTGGAATTGGATTAATAATCCAATATTTAAAAAAGATAAATCTCATCCAATTGTGGATTTGTTTTCTTATGTATAGGCTCCTTTTTATTTATATACTTTTTTTAAGTACTTTTATCAATGAATACAGCCTTGATTTGTTGATTCTATTTTATTTTGGACAGATGTGCTATATAAATGTGTTTAACATAATAAAAGTGGAGCTGCGGGGAGTCGAACCCCGGTCCAGAGAAAGAACCTGACAGCTTTCTACATGCTTAGTCTCTCATTCGATTGTCAAGATGAAAAGAGGTAAAGAAACGACCTGTTTCATCCTTATTCCCGGTTTGTCTCGTCCTCTGATTGGGAATATCAGATTACCAGTCCGATGGTTTTGATGCACGATTGGGACTTATCAGACGTCCATCCCAGGTGCAGATGCCAATTAACTCCTAGAATTAAGCGGCAACGGCAAAAGAAGTATTGCCATTTGTGATTCGATAATTGTTTTTAACGTAGCAAACTATCATCCTACGGCATGCTTACTGACCGATCGCATTTCCTGTCGATTCCAGTCAGCCCCTATACGTTTATAAGTCAATATTAAACTCATTCAAAGGAAGAATAGTTCCCGGCATTTCGTATAATTTTAACCATTGTTGACGTAAATAACTTTTTCATGACTGCAGGTTCTGAATTACTTTTGCTCAATTTCAAACCTATAGAATGTTTAATTCCAGTTCTTTTCCAACTTGTGCTGAGAGATTTATGGAGTACGTTAGAATTGATACTCAGTCTGATCCTCTTAGCAATACCTACCCTTCCACTGAAAAACAAAAGAATTTAACTCGCCTAATTTATGATCAACTCATACAAGCGGGAGTATCCTGTGAAACCAATGAATTTGGTTATGTTTATGCCTGGCTTAAATCTAATTCTACAAAAAAAGTTCCATCAATTTTTTTTTGTGCACATTTGGATACCGCTCCGGATTGTAGCGGAACCAATGTAAAACCTATAATTCACCTGAACTATTCTGGACAGACCATTACTCTCCCTGATAATCCTGAAATTCAGATATCACCTATCGAATATCCAGAATTAAATGACAAAATTGGCAAAGATATCATTACCGCTTCCGGATTAACCTTACTTGGAGCGGACGACAAGGCCGGAGTGTGTGCCATTATGGAAGGCATTTTGTATCTGCTTCGAAACCCTGAATTAAAACATGGCGATATTACCATTTTATTTACAACTGACGAAGAAATTGGACGCGGTGTCGACAAAGTGGATCCCAAGAAAGTAAATGCATCATTTGGATATACCTTTGATAGTGGCGATTTAGGACGATTTGAAGAGGAAACCTTTTCTGCCGATGCTTGTAGTGTAGAGATCAATGGAATATCGACCCATCCAGGATACGCAAAAGGCAAAATGAAAAATGCCATCAAAATTGCCTCTGAAATTATTGATCAACTTCCAAAAGATTTTCTTACTCCAGAATCCACTGATCATAAAAATGGCTTTATTCATCCAACCAGATTACACGCCGAATTAGGATTTGCAAAAATAGATTTCATTCTTCGTGATTTTATTACTGTTAACCTAGACTCTCACTTCGAAGTTATTAAGCAAACCTGTGAACATGTTATTAGAAAATACCCCGGAGCTGTTTATAATATCAAAAGAAACGAACAATATCGCAACATGAAAGAAGTCCTGGACCAACATCCTAAAGTTTCGGAATTTGCTATGAAGGCAATCGAAGCGTCAGGGATAAGCTTAAAACAGGACATTATACGGGGTGGAACGGACGGAAGTCGTTTATCCTTTATGGGTTTACCTTGTCCTAATATTTTTGCAGGAGAACAGGCCATTCACTCTTTAAAAGAATGGGTATGTGTTCAAGACATGCAAAAAGCATCAGAAGTTATGGTACGAATATGTATGTTGGTCGAAGAAGAATCAGCTTAATTAAATTAAGCTCATCAAAGAATCAATTATTTTTTGCCTTTTGAAGGTGCTTTAGATTTTGCTTTTGATGATTCTTTTTTAGTACTCGAAGTTGTTTTAACCGAAGCTTTATTTTCCTTAGAAGCTTTTTCATTTTTCGCTTCCTTTGAACTCACTTTTCTGGTTTTCTTCTGGAAGGCGTCAGGTATTTGAGCTTCAATTATTTTTTTAAAATCCTCAATGTCCATTGTTGATGCCATTTCAGAAGTCACTTTTTGTTCATTGATCTTTGGTATATTAATAATCTTTTTTCCAAATTTTATATATGGGCCCCATCTTCCATTTTCTACACTGATTTTCATATCCGGCCAATTATGAATATAACGATTCTCCTCTTTATGAACTTTTGCTTCAATAAGTGGAATAGCTTCGTCTTGGGTAATCGTTGCAATGTTTATTCTTCGTGGAACGTTTACAAATAGACCATTCCATTTGACGAAAGGACCAAATCTGCCTGTTCCTTTACTGATTGGCTGATCTTTATAGTATCCAATTGGCGCGTCCTCTTTTCTTTTATCCAATACAATTTTTACAGCCGAATCATAATTGACCGAAAGAGGATCTATGCCTTTTGGAATCGAAATAAACTGTTCACCAAATTTAATATAAGGCCCAAAACGACCAACGGCTACAATTAATTCACTACCCTCAAATTCACCAAGGTTCTTTGGCAATTGAAAAAGATCAAGAGCTTCTTCAAATGAAATATTTTCCAAACTTTGACCTGGACGAAGGTTTGCGAATCTAGGTTTTTCATCTTCCCCTAACTCATCTACATCGCCAATCTGAACTACCGGACCAAAACGTGTAAGTTGAGCAATAAGCTTTCTTCCGCTTACCGGATCAACACCCAAATCTCTTCTTCCTTTGGCGCGTTCACCCTGCTCAAGCACTTTCTCTACATCTTTATGGAAGGGCCAATAAAACTCATCCAACATCTTTACCCAATCCCTTTTACCTTCTGCAATCTCATCAAAATCTTTTTCAATTTCGGCGGTAAAACCATAATTGATAACATCCGAAAAATGCATATCTAAATAATCTGTAACAACCATACCGATTGCCGTTGGATAAAGAACATTCTTTGTCGTACCAGTTATTTCAGATTCTTTAGTTTTGGACAAACTACCAGATACTAATTTAATTTGAAGATATTCCCTTACTACTCCTTCTCTTGATTCTTTCACCACATAACCACGATCTTCTTCCATAATTTTACTAATCGTAGGAGCATAAGTCGAAGGACGACCTATTCCTAATTCTTCAAGTTTCTTAACTAAAGAAGCTTCAGAATATCTTGCTGGAGGTCTTGTAAATCTTTCAGTGGCTAATATTTCGGAATAGTCAAGTTGCTCACCAACCTTTAATGGTGGTAAAATTCCTTCGTGCTCCTCCGATTCATCATCGGTTGATTCTATGTATAGTTTTAAAAATCCGTCAAAAATTAATACTTCACCTTCAGCTTGAAAGTGATGTTCTTTTGATTTAGATACGTCAATTTTTACGATTGTCTTTTCTAATTCAGCAGCAGACATCTGAGAAGCTATTGCCCTCTTCCATATTAATTCGTATAATTTTTGTTGATCGGAAGTGTCTCCTGCTGTTCGAAGATTCATGTATGTAGGGCGAATTGCTTCGTGAGCCTCCTGAGCATTTGAACTTTTAGTTTTATACTGACGCGTATTCAGATAACGATCACCAAACTGTTGCACAATTTCAGCAGCCATGGCGGAAAGTGCCGTATCGCTTAAGCTGGTTGAATCCGTTCTCATGTAACTAATAAAACCTGCTTCATATAATTTTTGAGCAGCGCTCATGGTTCGATTCACGCCAAAACCTAATTTTCTTGATGCTTCTTGCTGTAGTGTAGAAGTAGTAAAAGGTGGTGCTGGATTACGCTTAACGGGTTTGGTCTCAACGGCTCTAACCGTAAATATCGAATCCTTACAAATATTCAAAAACGCTTCAGCTTCTTTGGCAGATGTAAATTTGCTTTCAAGCGTTGCATTAATCGTATTCGCTTTTTTATCCTTCTTTAAAAATTTTCCATCTACTTTATAGAATGCTTCAGTTTTGAATTCATGAATTTCACGTTCACGATCAACAATTAACTTCACCGCAACGGATTGAACTCTTCCAGCGGAAAGTTTATTTTTTACTTTTTTCCAAAGAATTTCTGAAAGTTCAAATCCCATTAATCGATCTAGAACTCTTCGGGCCTGTTGCGCATTAACTAAATCAAAATCCAATTTTCGCGGATTTTGCACAGCATACTGAATAGCCGGTTTGGTAATTTCACGAAAAACGATTCGCTTAACGCTTTTTGCATTTAATCCAAGTACCTCACAAAGATGCCAAGAGATTGCCTCACCCTCTCGGTCCTCGTCCGTAGCTAACCAAACTTCATCTACTTTTTTAACTGAATCTTTAAGATCCTTAACAACTTTTATTTTCTCAGGGCTGATGATATAATTTGGCTTAAATTTTTTCTCAATATCAATCCCTTTAGACCCTTTATCTAAGTCTCTTATGTGCCCATAAGAAGACTTAACCTTAAAATCCTTACCTAAATATTTTTCTATAGTCTTAGCTTTTGCAGGGGACTCAACAATAAGTAATTTACTCGGCATAATTGATTGTACAATTCTAGAAAAACGCTGCAAAACTAAAAAAATATTGAAATATCGCTTTTTTTAGCGCACCACCTTAAACTTTACCATCTTGCTATTCCCCAATTCGTCAATAATTGAAAGCACATGAGAACCAGGCTGAGGCAAACACTTAACTTCGTGATTACCATGTGTTTGTTCAATAAATTGATCATCTAAAAACCACGAGATATAGGCGTTCTTTTCCTTGTGAACAGCTTTAAATATACAAATGTTTTTTTTGTTATCTAAGTCTACCGGGATAAGGACTGTAGTAAATTCATTTGGATATATAAAGTCTAACTGGCCACTTTGCAGAACTTGAACATCGGCACAATCTGGTCTAAATGATGGTTCTTTGATATATCCAGAATGAGTATGCTGATAAAAGTGAGCGATTAACGGTGGAAGTACAAAATACTTTTTCTCTTTTGCATTTAATTCACACTCAGCATTAACCTGATATTGTTCCTTTTGATCAACAAAAATAATTTTATGGTGAGGGCATGATTTTACATTAATTGAATTCTTCGAGCAATAAATGGTATCGATTTTTTCACATGATGGTCCAGCAATATAGCCCGATGCTGAACAAATTGGTATTTCTACAAAATTATCATATGGAATAATCCATTGATTCGATTGCGTTAACTCATTCAATATGTCCTGAAGAACCGGTGCTGCGGTTTCGAGTCCGATTAAACCTGGTCTAGAAAGTCCACTTGAATTGCCTACCCATACGCATATCGTATAATCCGGAGTAACACCAATACACCAAGCATCCTTATACCCGAAAGAAGTTCCTGTTTTCCAGGCAACATGAGGCCTTTGACGTGAATTTTCCTGTGTTGAATATGCGGCCATTGGATTTCTCATTGCATCAAACATGATTGAAATCGTACCAGCAGAATAAATTGATGAAGATTTGGTTAAATCCTTTGACTTCAAACTATCGGATTGCAAAATCCTCAAGTGAAATGAATCAGATTGTAAATACTTTTGATTAAAATGATGATAATGAGATAAGTCAAATGCTAAATGAGAATATACCGTTGCAATATCCCACATGGTCACTTCTGCTCCTCCAAGAATTAATGACAATCCGTAATCCATAGGTTGTCTGAATAATGTTTTGATTCCCATTTTTCTTAAATCATCATAAAATCTTGGAATACCATAATTTTTTAATAATAGCACACTGGGTATGTTCAAGGAGTAACGTATCAATTCCTGTGCGGTACAAGCACCCGAATATTGTCTTGAAAAATTTTCAGGACGAAAACCATTAATTACTGTCGGAATATCAGGAAGCAATGATCGCTGAGTGATTAAACCATTTTCTAAAGCAGATGCCATCAATAATGGCTTAAGAATGCTGCCGGAACTTCTTTTGGCAAATATCATATCTACTTCGCCGTTTTCACTAACTAAAGAATCAGAAAGCAAATTACCGACATAGGAAATAATATTTTGATTATTATTATCAACCACTAAGACCGCAATATTATTAATATTGTTTTGTTTATAGAATTGGTGATAGCGATTACAGATTTCTGAGACTTTTGTTTGAAGTTCACCATTTATAGTTGTGTGAAATACACTTTCATGAGGATATTGACGCACGAGATAATCCAACAAATGAGGGGCTCTGCGATTGACTTTATCTGGTTTGTCAGGAAGAGGTTCCAACAAAGCCAACTCATATTCTTCTTCATTAATTATTCTTTTTAGCATCAAGGTTTTCAAAAGTTCATTCCGCTTCGTCAACAATCTTGATCTATTTTTTGCGACATGAATCCAGGAAGGTTGATTGGGTAACACAGCTAGCATTGCTGCTTCAGCCCAACTAATATCCTTTGTATATTTATTATAGTATTTAAACATTGCTGCTTCGATACCAATAATATTAGATCCAAAAGGAGCCATCTCGCCATAATGCCTCAATAATTGATTTTTGGAATAACAAAATTCCAAACCAACCGATAGATACATTTCCTTAATTTTATTAAGAAAATTTCTGGAATTACTTTTAAGCATCAATCGAGCCAGTTGCATCGTTAAAGTGCTCCCGCCGCTGACTACTTTATGGTTCTTTAAATTTAAATAAACAGCTCTTATCAATCCTACTGGATCAATACCAATATGCCTATAATAATTTCTGTCTTCGTAAGTACAAAGCGCTTTGATATATCGATCCGGTAGATCATTTTGTAGTTTAAAGCGCCATTGTTCATCTTGTGCTACCCGAACGGACAGGACATTTAGATTCTTATCCTTTACTATCGGTGAATACGAAAATTCATAAGAAAAAAAAGACGCCCACACTACTGCTCCAAGCCAGCCTAAACATATAGCAAGAGAAATTCTTGGAAAAAATTTCCTATTCAATATTACTTAACCAAAATTTTAGTGCTACCATTACGAAGATGTGCATAGATTTCCGGTCTATACATATCTTCACAGGCAATCATTGGCGCTAGAAAATTACCGGCATAGGCCGCAATCAATGGAATTTCTATCTCAACAGATCTTGATTTCTGCAAATCAAAGTAAAACATTACTCTGTCATCCCTATACTCTTCAAACTCTATTTCATTCTGCCTATTGTCAATTCCACCAATTCTTGAATTAACAATTTCCAAGCCTGCAGGGAATACTGCGGTTAAGGCTAAATTTTTCAAATTGCCGTAATTACCAACATTTGACACAGTAATAGAAGCCGTTAATGCTTCACCCTGCATAAGACTTGATATATCTATTGGTTTATTCGATTTATTGTAATAGCGCACCATTAGCTTGATACCATTGCTTTTATCAATTTTAACAGAAGACTCTAATTTCCCAGATTGAACAATTGAAACCGTCAATGGCTTATCTGAGGTATTATTGACTGAAAATGAATTATTCTTTTTAGATACAACCGACTTCTGAATTGAATAGAAATGTGAACTAATCGATTCTTGCTGGTCATTCCATTTGTAATTACAAGATATCTTGTTATTATTCGTGTTGCTTGACTTGTAAATTTTACCCAAAACAGACATTACAGAACTTAGTTCCTGAGTATTCGGATATGGATCATTATTCAATTTTTTAACCGCATCACTAATTACCGATCCAGCTTGCTCTTTATCTCCCATATCATAAAGAACCATGGCTATAAATGCTTCATCGCGAATATCCGAACCATAGTAGTTATCATTCCAATCTTGCGGTGGCAAAACGCTACTTAGATTGCTCTGAATTTGCTTAGCCATTTCAACTTTTCCACTACTCGCATATGCTCCTGCTAACATCCATTTTGTCATTAATGCAAACGGGGATTTTAACCTTAACCTATTCATCGCTCCCCATTCAGGTTCACCAGCACTCGATAAAACGTACAATCGATAGGCTTGAATAAAATCAGAATACTTTTCATCTCTATTCCGATTATCTTCAGTATATGAATTACTAGTTTTTGAGACATACTTAATTAGTTTAGCAAAAAGCTGATCCGGCACCTGGTATCCTTTTTTCCTGGCCTCTGATAAGAAATGCAAGGCATAAGCAGAACAATATTCATCCCTAGAATAAGAACCCGGCCAATACGCCATACCACCATCCGATTGTTGAAAACTTCCTAATTTTTTTATAGCACTGGAAACATTATTTTTAAGCAGTTTAAGCTGATCTTCACTTACATTTATAAAATCAGCCAAATACAATTGTGGAAAAGCTGCAGATGTTGTTTGCTCAATACATCCATGTGGATATTGTATTAATCTTTGTAGAAATTCTTCAGATCTAGATAAACCTAATAATGAAAACTCAAGTTTTACAGACCTCAATTTATCAACTCCATATTCAGGAATCTCTAAATTCATTGAAGCACCAGGTTCTATTGTTAATGATTTGGATATGGTTGTAACCGGATTAGGGTTATCAATATACAAACTAATTTGAGCATTAGATTTAAAATTTCCACTAACCGCATTGCATTCAACATTTGTAGTTCCAATATCACCTTTTGTCTTAAGTTCAAACCATATTGTTTTTTCTTTTAATGAACCGAAATCTATCGACTTGGAATTAGATCCAACTATTTCACAAGGGCCATTTACTTTTAAAGAAATATTTGCTGATTTGACTTCCTCTTCATATTTGAAGACCGTAATAGGAACAAATATTTTATCATTGACAGATGCTACTCTTGGCAAAGTCATTTGTGCCGCAATTTCATTTCGGACAAACACTGATTTGTCAGCCGATCCGAACGATTTAAGATTATTTGCAACAACCATCACTCGAACGGAACCAATATAATTTGATAAAATAATCTGATGTTGTTTCTTTTCTCCTTTTCGAAGAAACTGAGGACCAGATACATACACAACAGGTTTGAATCTATCCCTTTTTGCAATTTCTTCAGCACTCAATTGCTGGTCACCACCGATACTAAATATCCTCGAAAGTCCTTTAACTTCATTACCAATAAACTGATCATAATTATCCCATGTCATCAACAGCATCGCTTCTTTACTAAACATATCCTTATACGGGTCAGGAGTTTTAAATCGTGTAAGGTTCAATAGACCATCATCGACAATCATTAACTGATAAGCCATTTCATTGGACTTAGATTCTGAAATTTCAACATTAAATACATTATCAGGTCTAACCTTATCATCCATCTTAATTATAGGCTGCAATCTGAGTTTTTCGTTACTAACCATAACTGGTGTAACTCCATAAAGCCTTAAAGGAAGATCATTTTCTTTATTGGACATACCTTGAATCAAAGTTGCATCAACATAAATGTTTGGAAACATTTCTTCGGTTATTGCAAAAGTGAAATCGGTAGATGGTAATTTTGGTGACACTACCTCAGTTTTTATTATTCTATTATCTCTGACTAAATGCACCACATACGTTCCCGACTTTGAACCCGGTAAATGAATGATTGCCTTTTCACCAATTTGGTAATTTTCCTTGTCGGGAGATAAATTCATTGTTTGAACAAATTCCTTTCGTTCGCCATTTGACGAATTCCATCCGGTATAAAAGAATGCTCCAGCCTGCTGCTGTGCTTGCCCATGGCTTACTTGTATATAATAATTCTGGAACCGCTCAACCTTAAGATCAAAAATTGCTTTACCTCTGGAATCTGTTTTAAGCTTTTTACTTTGAAATAAGTTATCAATATGGTTGTCAGAGTAGTAGCCATTATTTGCTCTGAATTCGTACCACCAATCCCAATTGGTTATATAAACTTGAACTTCTAATTCTTTACCAGACAATGGGTTGCCTTTTTTATCTAGGCAAATAAGTTCAATACCATTTACATTATTGGAAGAGTAATAATTTGGATAAGGTGTTTCTGGCATTTTTATGCCAACATATTCGTCATTAATATCTATCTGTTTATTAAAATAATCGGTACTAATATCACCACCTTCATCCATAATCCTGGTTTCAAATGTACAATTTATCAATGCATTAGCTTCAAGTTCATTAAGCGGATCCGTTATCACTTCTGCCGAACCCTTTGAATTGGTTACTGTATTTGTCAATTCAAATTTATCAGATAAGTTCTTGTGTCTGGGATTCGAAAAATTAAAATTCTTATACTTACTGAAGGTTTTTTCCTCTTCACTAACATAGACATCTACTGTTATTTTTTTATTAGAAGCTGGTGCTCCATGTAAAAATGTGGCAATAACTTCTGCATTTTCAATTTGCCCATTTTCATTTTCGTCTATTTTCCATTCAGTTTTCATACGATTCGGTTTTACCGTTTCCACTGATAAAGACTTATTAAAAATACTTGAACCACAGATTAGTTTGGACTCGTATCGACCCGTAAGCCAATTCGTCATGGTTGGTATTTTGAAAGAATACAGACCTATTGTATTTTTAAGTAACTTCTGGCGATATACTATAATTCCTTTAGGATTTGATAATTCCAAATCAATCGGAAAATTTTCTGGCAACTCTTTATCTCTTTGATTTAAGATAACGTTATAATGTATAGTATCACCTGGTCTCCATATTCCACGGTCTGTATAAATTGAAGCTTTAAGCCCATTTTGCGAGCTAACCCCATTTAAGTCAAACTCACTATTTGAAAGTGATTTAGCCTCATCAATATGAAGATAAGCATAGTTGTTATTATGAATAGCAACAACATATCCTAATTTATTACCATCAGATAATTTACAAATACCACTGGCATCAGTTTTAATTGTATTTAACGCTTGAAGTTGTTTATCATAGGTTGTAATATTAACTCCAGCGAGTGGTTTTGCAGACATCACATCATAAGCCATTACCAAAGCATCCGCTTGCTTACCAGTCCCTTTAACCATTAATGCAAGATTAGAAACTAAAACTCCTCTTTCAATAAAATTTTCAGAAGAATAATAAGACACGCAACATGGATTATCGTAATCATAACAAGGCTCACTATCTGTATTGGCATTAGGGTTTTGTCCTTCTTCCTCCCCATCATAGAATTCTTCTGATAAATAACCATATTCTTTCCAGATCGAAACCAATTCACCTGTCTCATGATTAACTTCATTAATTTTTGCACTGGTGTGGAGTTTTTTACCAGGGCAATTATAATCAGAATATTGAGGTCTAAATAAAATCCTTACATCATACATGGCACCAGGATCTGTATTAACCATTTTACTGATATCTAATCCATAATCTACCCATTTGGTCTTATTTTGCTCTTCATTAATATTGACTAAATCAATGGTTTGCTGATGAACTACACGACCTAACTTATTAAGCATATATCCTCCATTGTATTCATTTAGGTGCATATTATAGAGCACATTATTAGAAAACACTTTAAATATTTCTACATCAACTTTTTTTAGATTGATGGCCTGAAAAGGAAAAATAACTTTACCTGAAGAAGCAAGAATATTGCCGGATGCCAGCAATCTTAGCTTTGGCTTTTCTTCCATAAAATCAAAGTAATGAGTAAACCTTGAAGATAAAGAGCGCCCCATATCATTTTTAACTAATTCAGAGACTGTTAGATTTCCAGAACGAAACTGATCAGAATCAAAACTGACATGTATAATATCTTTTTCAGCAACCAAAGTTGTCTTTACAGAATCCAGATTAATCTGAATCAAACCCTTTAATTCTTGCACCTGGTCTAAGAAATCTGAAAAATAGATCATAAGGCACTTATTATCATTTGGATCTTCTTTTATTCCTGTAACTATAAATTGACTAGTTGATGGAATAATAAAAGTTCTGTTAAGTTTGGATGCCTGGCTATCTGGATTGACTAACCACTCAATGTCAAGTTTACTTTCCTGAGTTAGTCTTGGGATTTTGTGAATCGAAATGAAATATTCATTCTCAAGTCCATCAAGCTCTTTTATATCTACTTTTAAATTTTCACCATTGGCGTTCACGGCTTTAATAATAGCGCTCACATCCTCCATGCGATCATTTAATCGAACATGCCCTTCCAGCATCATAGAATTTTTATCGTTGTGATCAGGTCTAGGAAAATCCCAGTCCATCTCAACATGGATTGGAACGTACTGAAATGTAAAACTGAAATTGGATAATGAATCTACAATATCAGGAAACAACTTTTTTAAGTTCATTTCAAAATTATACTCCATGGATCGAACCGGTTCCGAAGGATCTGGTAAGAATGAAAAGGTAAAATCATTTTCCCATTTCGCCTGTCCTTTAAGTTTAGGTGAAATGGAAAACAAATTTGCATCTACCGCTTCATTTAACTTTTCCGATGAAACACAGGCTTGCGTAAAAATAATTTTAATTGGCTCTGTTATTTTGAGATTTGAACTCGAATAGGCCGAAATATAATTCTGATAATTTCTGGGATCGGAACTACTTCTATGGGCTGTCTTCTTTTGGCAAGTAAACAGCAACAAACCCAGAAAAAGGTAAATAGATTTAGAGATATAAGTACGCATTAAATGAATTTTAAAGTTGTGAAATTTTCAATACCAGTTCTTTGAATAATTCGCTTTGTGACGCCCCACCACTATGTATACCTTTCGATTTGAAATCATATTCTTTCAATGTCGAAAAAACTTTATGCAATGAATCAAGCTTATAGTTGGAAGCAGCTTCTCTATACTCTTTCAAAAAAGATGCAAAGGCTAATTTTAGAATAACCGTGAGTTCTTGATCTTTTTTATCACTGTAGAATTTACAAAGCCAAATTTTCTGAAAATGATTAAAAAGTGATGTAATCATAGGTATTAACGGATTGGATTTAATATTCTCCGAAATATTATTCATGATGCTATAAATCTTGGCGCTGTCCCTATAGGAGAAAGCTTTACACAATTCAAAGACATTATTCTCTCTGCTAATCCCGACAAAATTTGAAATTTGATCAGCATTAATCAATTCACCTTCTTTCGAAACTAATTTAATTTTCTCAAGTTCGTTTTCAATATGAGAAAGGTTATTACCCACGTATTCAGCTAGTAAACTAATTGCCTGCGGATCCAAATTCATTTTTTTCTTATGTGCAAGATCTTTAATAAATCCCGGAATCTGATAGTCATAAAGGCTCTTTGATTCAAAGTAAACAGCATTTTCTTTTAGTGATTTTACCCAGGCTTGTCTTCCATCTGGTTTCTTCTGCTTATATGTAATTATAAGACTCGATGTTGAGGAAGGGTTTTTGGAATATGGAATAATATCTTCCCAATTTTTTATCTCCTGAGCCTCTTTTAGGATAATTAACTTTCTAGTTCCTATTAATGGCCTATTTCTGCAGGAATCTATTACCCCTTTAATAGTTGAATCAATTCCGTAATAGATTTCTAAATTAAAATCCTTCTCCGTTTCTGGAATTAATTTTTCCTCGGCAATGGCAACCAATTGATCTATGTAATAACTTTCTTCTCCACTCAAGAAGTATAAGGGTTTAGATTGACCTGACGAAAAGTCTTTCTGAAGAGCATCAAACATTAGCTTCGACTTGCAATAGGCTCAAAAATAATGAAGACTAACTATCTTTGGGCGAATATTTCTAATGAATAACAAATTAATCTTAGTAACCAATGATGACGGAATTTATGCCCCTGGCCTCAAAGCTTTAGTTACCATCGCGATGAATTATGGAGAAGTAGTAGTGGTTGCTCCAAATACGCCTCAATCTGGTATGGGTCATGCAATAACCATTAATCATCCATTAAGATTGCATAAAATTCAGCTTTTTGAAGGGGTTGAATCTTATGAATGTTCCGGTACTCCGGTAGATTGTGTCAAGTTGGCTAAAAATGTCTTATTAAGGGAAAGAAATATTGATCTGTGCTTATCCGGAATCAATCACGGTTCTAATGCCTCGATAAATATCATTTATTCGGGCACCATGTCAGCTGCCATGGAAGCTTCACTGGAAGGTATTCCAAGTATTGGTTTTTCGCTTTTGGATTATTCTTTTGACGCTGATTTTACTTCAAGTGCTGACTACCTAGGATGTATCATTCGCAATGTTTTGTTTAAGGGACTAATCAATACTAATCTGATAAATGTCAATATTCCCAACTTACCAAAAAAGGAACTGAAAGGTATCCGTGTTTGTCGTCAGGCAGAAGGAAATTGGGTTGAAGAATTTAAAGAAGGCAAGGATCCAAGAAATCAAACTTATTATTGGCTTACAGGTCAATTTGTATGTACTGATGAGGGATTAGATACCGATATGTGGGCCTTAAATAATGGATACATTAGCATTGTACCGTCAGGACATGATCTTACCATTCATAAAGCCATAGATACCAATAAAAATTTAGAATTAGGTTAAGTCAAATCAATAATGTTTTCAAAATATAATCATATAATCACAGGTATTTTCGCAGGGATAATTGTTCCATTCGTATCCTATGCCATATTATTAATGATCTACGATCAATTAGATCAATACGAAATCTTGAATTCAACAGGAATGGCCCCCAATTTCAGAGAAAGAACAATTGGACTCATTGCGATAGTTCTCAATCTGATTCCTTTGCATCTATTTAATCGAAGAAATTGGCAGGAGGCTATGCGTGGTGTAGTCTTCCCTACCCTGGCCTATGTTGGTATTTGGATGTATCTATATGGAATGGAGTTATTAAATTTATAATGATTCAACGCATTTATATCATCGCGGCCGAAGCATCTGCAGATCTTCATGGCAGCAAATTAGTACACGCTTTAAAACTTCAAAATCCAGGACTGATTTTCAAAGGTTGGGGAGGACAAAAACTTATTGATGAAGGTTTACAAGTGGATGTGCGTTATGAAGATGCAAACTTCATGGGATTTATAGAGGTTATAAAAAATCTACCGGCCATTATTAATTTATTCAAGGTAACTAAAAAAAGTGTCCTCGAATTCAAACCAGATCTCATTCTCTTAATCGATTATCCTGGATTTAACCTTAGATTGGCTAAATGGGCTTTTCAAAAACATATTCCTGTCTATTATTACATCTCTCCTCAGGTTTGGGCGTGGAAAGAGAATCGTGTGCGTCAGATTAATAAATATGTAAGAAAATTAATGGTCATTCTTCCATTTGAGGTGGAATATTTCAAAAGACATCAGATCCCTGCATATTACTTCGGTCACCCATTGATGAATTACATCAAGGAATTCAGAATTAACCCCCATTTTCGAAATATTAATAATCTTTCCAATAAATCAATTATTGCCTTGCTTCCTGGCAGTCGTTCTCAAGAAATTAAATTAATGCTTCCTCTTTTCCTCCAAAGTCTAAAGCATGAATGTAAGCATCAAATCGCAATTGCTGGATTACCTCAACATAAAAATTTATACGAAGAAATCCAATCACTGACATCTGTAAAAGCGACGATAATTTACCAGGATACCTACAACCTTTTGGCCAACAGTAGAATGGCTTTGGTAACTTCAGGTACTGCTACTTTGGAAACTGCTTTATTCAAAGTACCACAGGTTGTATGTTATAGAGGAAATCCTATATCTTATTGGCTTGCTAAAAAATTAGTAAAAGTTCCATTCATTAGTTTAGTCAATCTGATTATTGGGTCCAAAGTTGTCCATGAATTGATACAAGATGAACTTAACGTACAATCTCTGAAATCGGAAATCACACAATTGACCAATCCTTATTATCGGTCAGCGATGATTCAATCCTATAAAAATCTGGAGCGATTGCTCTATCAACCGAATTCTTCAACAAGAATTGCTGAGTTTATAATCAATGATTTTACTAAACATATAAATCAAGCATGAATGAGTTAATATCTCATAGTTATTTAAATTAATTCATACTTAATCTATATTTGTATGTATTATTGAATTGAAATTAATGCATTGGAAAGATTCTAAATATCTAATGGCTTTACTCACTCCTATCGCAGCCTATGTGGGAATTACGTTTTTGGGATGGTGGAGCCCTGGTTCATTTTATTTAGGGTTTATTATTATTCCTGTTCTTGAATTAATTATTCCTCCCGATTCGACTAATCTCACCGCCGAAGTGGAATCTGAAAGAAGTCATACCAAATTTTTTGACTGGCTATTATACCTCAGCATTCCAATATTATATGGACTCATCTATTATGGTTTACAAACCATTACACAAAGCTCATTGAACTTTTTCGCCTGGTTCGGATTATTACTTAATCTTGGAATTATCGCTGGAACGCAAGGAATTAATGTAGCACATGAATTGGGTCACCGAACGAATAAAACGGAGCAATGGCTAGCTAAGTTACTACTCCTTCCTTGCCTGAATATGCATTTCTTCATAGAGCACAATAAGGGACATCATCGCTATGTAGCAACTCCTGCTGATCCGGCAACAGCTAAAAAAAATGAATCGATTTATCTTTTTTTTCTTCGATCAATCACCAAAGGATATAGACACGCCTGGTTAATTGAAATAAATAAATTGAAAAAGATAAAGAAACCATTTATTAGCCTTTACAATGAGATGTTGCGCTTTCAAATTTTACAATTATTGTATTTAGGAGTAGTTTGGTATCAATTTGGCACAACAGGGTTAATTAGTGCAGTGATTATCGGCTTAATCAGTATTTTATTATTAGAAGCCGTTAATTATGTTGAACATTATGGTCTTTTGCGCAAAAAAGATCTGTTTGGCAATTATGAACGCGTACAAATATATCATTCGTGGAATTCTGATCATGTCCTTGGGAGAATTTTTCTCTATGAATTAACTCGTCATTCTGATCATCATTACAATTCAACCCGACCATACCAGATTCTTAGACACCATGATCAGAGCCCGCAATTGCCTTTGGGATATCCCGGTTCTATTGTACTGGCCTTAGTTCCTCCATGGTGGTTTAAAGTTATGAATCACCGAATTCCAAAATAAGAATAATGCATCGGAGAATTAATGCTCTACTATTATTTTAGAATTATAAAACTGATTATTAACCCAAACCGATACAATATACATTCCATTATCAAGATTTCCTACATTCAACTCAAGTAAAGAATTTTCCAGAGAATATGGAATTAAACATTTCTGTCCGAGGAAATTGGTTAAAAAAACTTTTGCCTCACTCAAATAAAAATTGGAAAGATCGCATACCGCCTTATAGTTGGAAGGGTTTGGACTACAAATCATTTTAAAGGCTATAGAATTATTATTTTCCTTACTACTATCATCCTTAATTCCAGATTGAATATTCAGAGATTGCCCACATTGCCACTTTGTATCAAAAACCAGTTGTGAGTATAATTCCAAATTCATTGCACCGAACTCTGCATTAAATTCATTCTTATAACTAATCCTAACCCTTTCCAGCAAATGTCCTCCGCAATTATAAAATCTTACTTCATCTTCATATTCTGATGTCGTGCCGGCTCCTAACACAGTATAGCATCGGGTCTTGGTATAAAATACTTTTACTCCTCTTACATCAACAAATCCTGCTTGAGCTTCCGTCAGAACACATTGACTTATAATACAGTTTAAATTTTCAATAGTATCTTTCATCCAAGAATAATCCTGCAATGAATTGAATTCGGTTCCATTGCATCGAATATTACAAATTCCTAAAAATCGATCGTAACTTGGATTAGATCGAAATATACTGTCTCCATATGGGCAAAACCAAACCATCTTATCTACAAGGGAGTCAATTTGATTATTTCCAAAATCCACTTCACCGATTTGCAAATTGGTTAGCAAGGTTAGTTTTTCCGGCAGCTCACCATTGAATTTATTATCGTTTATTCGCAAAGCCCTAAGTTCGCAGAGATCCCCAAGATCCGGCGGCACCCCACCTGTTAGTACATTTTTACTTAGATTTAAATTCTGAATATCCATCCATTCAGATAGAACTGATGGTAGTTCTCCAGACATTTGGTTTTGACTTAGATTCAAAACCCTTATAAATGGTATATTCAATTCCGGAATATTACTGCTTAGTAAATTATTCTCAAAAATAGCCGTATCGAGTGTGTTAAGATCAAGAACCGGTAGTTTACCTTGAAGTTGGTTGTTACTTAAGTCGATTTTCTCAATACAGCCCATATCATTCGTTCTAATTCCATACCAAGTTCCGATTGCTTTATTCGGCATTAACCAATTCTCCCGATTGCTCCAATTTATTCCACCCGTTTCATTGTAAAGCTTAACCAATTCGATAGAATCTTTTTGCGGATCACAAACTTTTATAGAAATTATTTTACTGGATAAGGTAAGTAAGGGTAATTGAGGGTTTTTTACTTTAACGATATATCTTCCGGCATCTGAAGTTTGTGGGTTAATAAAAACAATCTTGTTCGAATCCTGATGATGCATCAATATGTTTTGACTACCTTTTATACGATATAATTCATATTGATTGTTAATGAGGTCTTTATCGATACCTAGATCGATGTAAAAAGAATTGCCTTTTTCCGCTTTTATTAAAGTGTCCGCAAAAAAACTTTTCTGTGGGGAATAAATGTAAAGAGAGCTTGTTATTCCGGAATTCAGTATATCGCTAAAAGTAAATTGATTGCCATCATAATCAAACTCCTTAATGATTGGCGTATTGGGCATGGGACCTGAAAAGCAATTATTATTAAGGCTTACGTAGTATAAAAATTCCTGATCTTTAAAATCCGGAATACTCCCAGTGAGTTGATTATTGGAAAAGTCTATCAGTAAAAGCAATTTGGCTTTTGTAAATTTTGGAATGGTACCTGTAAGATTATTAACTCTTAATGAGACAATGGCCAATGAAGGGTTAATGAAATCCGGAATCTCACCACTTAGATTACAATTCGACAAATTCAGAAAAAACAAATTTGGCATATTCACAAATGTTGGTATTTTTCCAGAAAACTTATTTCCTTCCAAACTCATTACCCATAAGAAGGATAGTTTAGTGAACACAGGGACACTCCCCGTAAAATTATTTCGCCCTAAATACAAATTTACTAATCGAGGAAAGTTGGAAAAATTCGGCAGAGGACTAACTAATTTATTGCCATCTAAAAAAAGAGAATTAAGATTCGGAAGCTTGGAAAAATTTGGGACCTGACCGGTTAAATTATTATCACTCAAGAACAATTCATACAAGTTAGGAAGTTTAGAAAAATCGGGAATGATACCGCTTAAGTCGTTATTGCTAAGATCAAGCAAATCTAAATTAGGCAACTTACTTAAGTCCGGAATATCTCCTGAAATTTCATTGCCATTTAAATATAAAGTATCCAATAAGGGCATACTTGAAAAATCCAATAACGCACCAGCGATTTTGTTTTTACTCAATCGGAGCACCTTAATTCCTTCAAATTTCAAGTCTTGTAGATTACCTGCAAGATTATTATTTTCCAAAATCAGAGATTCTATGCATCCTTGCGTATTGAGTTTTACTCCTTTCCAGGTATTGATCGGTTGACCGCCAACCAGCCAATTGGTATGATCGGTCCAATATTCTCCTTTGAAATGCTCATAAAATTTTATGAGTTCGATGCTATCGGAATTTCTACTACATGCATTATGAGGAGTTGATTGAGCAGTTAATTTGATGAGAAAATTAGATTCCAAAAAAAGAACCAATACCATTATGGTCCAATTTGTAATATTGATCGAAATCGGATTCATTTACACTAATTTAATTGCAAATAACTTCAATACTGTGTGAAAATAGGAAAAAATTGGATTTCGGATAATACAAAGGGTTATGACATGATTTGATTAAGGCAGAATAGTACATTTTCCTTTATGGTAATATCTGATGCTTTATATTCAACTTTATGCCACATTATAGGTTTGGACTCACTGATTGACCTGTCTCTAAAAAAATAAGCCGCTCGGGAGCGGCCTATTTCTTAACAATAATCAGAATGATCTGGGTTAATATAAAAACAGGGATTAATTTACAATTTCTATTTTCTTGGTAATTCTTCCTACCGGAGTATCCACTACTAATATATATATTCCATTGGATAAACCTAATGTAGAAATAATATTATCCTTTGTATTAGGAGAACTATTTCGTACGATTTCTTTCCCTTCAACAGAAAACAAAGAATACGCACTGATTTCATTCTTACCATTCATGTGAAGATTAATGAATTCTGAAGCTGGATTTGGATACACCAAAAGCTTTTTATCATCAAGTTCAACCTTATTATTTTTATCGCTTTTCTTAGGAAGTTTCAACCTAAGAGTTTTATTTTCTATAGAATATCTCTCACCATTGCCATTCTGATAAAAGATATTATTAAATTTTAAGTTTACATAACGGTTATCATCACCCCAAGGAGCCAAATCATCTTCAACAATAAATACTAATACTTCTGTTTTACCGTGTCCACTAATCTGAGCATTATTGGCTCTTACAAATCCTGATTCCAATCTTCCATCCCAAGGCTTCTTGAACATATTTAGGAGAGTACCTGATCGTCCAAACCAATCTTGTTCGTAATAACTTACATACAGGCTATTTTCATCAACCATGTCCGTATTATAATCAAGGTTGTAACTATAACCTGCAATATTTACCGCAGGATCTTGTTCAGATCCAACAATAACATCAACCATAGCAATATCACCGATATCAACCGAAGTATCCTGTATTACAAATTCAATTGGAAAATCTCCCTTTGAGAATATTCCTTCAGGGATTAAGGAATGCGTCTTCTTATAGGAATTGAATATAGCTAAAGTATCCGATAAGTTAATGATGCTATCACCATTACAATCGGCATTCTTTAGATCTACACCAGAATTCATTAAAAAATCACCCCAATTTGTAGCTGTGTGAGAACGGAATACATTTCCTGTATGAGCGCGTTGTGGACCTGTCTTTCCAAGTTCACAGGCCATGGATAATAAATCAGCTATATCTACACATCCATTAAGATCAACATCACCAGGCCAAACACAGTCACCCACACATTGCTTAACACAGTTTTTACTCTCTTGCATTACCGTCATTTCAATATCAGCATCAATGCAATTATTAGTTCCAGTTACGCAATAACTGATCTTAAAAGTATCTGTATATATTGTATTTTCAAAAGGGTAATAAATCAGTTGATTGAAACCAATTAAGGTCGCAGAACAAGTATTGTTGTAAGTAATTTGTACTGTATCCCAGCCTGGATAAAATTTTACAGAATCAGAAGTTGAAGAAAAACTATAAGCGTCTACAGGTACCTGATAACTTAATAGTACCGGAGTATTTTTATAAGTTGATATGGCATAAATATCGTCATTCTTAGGCTCATAATCTCCAATGTACAATTTTACAGTAGCCGATTCACAAATACCCTGCGGACAAACTTTATAGGAGAAAGTCTGAACACCATTGTATCCTGCTTCCGGAACATACTTAAATAAACCTTGGTTATTTAGTTTGGTAAGAGTTCCCTTTGTAACATTCTTATCAATTCCAATAGAATATAACTTAACTAAGGCAGTGACATCATTTTTACTTACATCAAAAGTAATTTCCTGATCAACTGGTGTATAAACAGCATCACTGATAATTATACTGTTAGGCTCATCCTGAGGAATTACAGTAACTAGAACAAGACGCTCTAGATTATTCTTCACAAGTTTGAACGTATCTTTCCCGTTGTAATCTTTATGTGGTGCATAAATAAATGAAGAAGCAACTAAGTCAAGTTTACCATGCTTGGCATTCTTATTTATGATAAAACCATCTCCTGGCAAAAGAATCTGAACTTTTACATCCTCTGCGGTAGACAAATTGATCGTATCAATTACTTTCAAATTGTTAGTATCTAGGATAGAAATATTTATCACAGCATCTTTGCATAAACCATAACTATCACAAACTCTATAGGTTATTGATGCAGAACCTTCAAAATCAGGCTTAGTAGAAAATTTCACTGTATCACCAAAAATACCAGGCTCACCCAACAGGTTATTCGCCGCTGGTAAACTTTTAATACTCCACTTATTAGATCCTACAATGCTACTGGAGTCATTCAACAACGGCAAAACACTAACATTCAGGGATCCAGTGTAGGTTGTAATAAAATCATTTTCCAACACCAGACCTGAGTTAACTACATGATAGACAAAACTTTTATAAACAATTTTACCTCCACTCAGCATGTTCTCATATTTAACAACCAAAGTGTCGTAACCCAGAAAAGCTGAATCAGGGGTGTAGCGAACATCCAATTTGCCATTGCCTGGCTTGGTGGTGTCTATTTGACCGTGATTAACTGAATCTACAATGGAGAACCAATAACAAGGGTTGAGTCTTTCAGTAACATTATTGGCTTTTAGAAGTGGCCTGTAATTGTATACACCCTGTGCCCAGCTTGAACCAAGCCCTAATAACAATAAAAGTGTAATTAATGCAATCCTTTGCATCCAGATCATTTCTGAAGGCAAATATACTTATAGCATTCATATTATCAAACTTTATATCAAATATTTTTTTATAAATATTATACTAAAATTCAATATGTTGTGTTAAATATTGTTTATCAAATAAATATAAATTCTATATTTCAATAATATGTATCAAAAAAATAAATAAAATAGAGTCTTTTTTTAGTCTGACTCGCCGATCTACCTTCAAGGATAAAGAATTGACCGAAGGTCTATAAATTAGCTTATACCTTCCTAAGATAATACCCTAATTTAATATCTTCTAATATTTAAATTTGGGTGTAATGGCTGAACCCTGTGAAATTCTAATAAGATTTTGATCTGGCTCTATTTCCGGGTAAACCTGTAAGTTTGTACAATAACTTGATTTTAATAGAAACCAAACAAATAACGATCCAATCGCTTTCTAATATAATCTTATTAAATTTTTGTGAGCCCTTACTAAAAATGTAATGAAAGAAACCAAACTATATCAATTCATGGAAACCTTAACTCCGGTGCAAATGAATCGGTTAAGTAAGTTTTTGGAATCCCCTTACTTCAACAAAAATGAGAAGCTGCTAAAAATTTATTACGCAGTTGAAGTTCACTTGAGAGATGAGGCTGAGAACGAAATGAAAAAACAGTTAGTTTGGGATATACTCTATCCAAATGAAAATTACCAAGACGAAAAATTCAGAAAGCATTGTTCTCAACTTATGGATTTGATTGAGGCATGGCTTGCTCAGGAAGTTTACGAATCTAACCCATTGCATAAGGCGAAATACTTATTGGAAGCCGTTCATGAAAGACAGTTAGAAAAACTTTACTCTGGAGCTACAAGTTCTGCGATGCTTAATATCCAAAAACAAATACATAAACCAGCAGCCTATTACTACTACATATATGAAATTGAAAGCTTGTTGTATAAATTGGAGAAAATAGAGGATAAGAGGATTGGCAAGAAAAATATTGAAAAAATTAACCTCGAATCCATCGTCACTAATCTGGACTACTTCTATATCGCTGAGAAGTTAAAATATTATTGCACTCTTTTAAGCTGGAGCAAAATAACGACCATAGAAGATAAAAGCTTATTCATTGAAGATATAATCCATATAGCCAATCAAATTGAATTCTCTCAAATACCTCCAATATCAATATACCTCAAAATATACTTCACCTACACACAGCCCAATGAAGAGCAACATTATTATGATCTAAAAGATTTAATTAGCAAGTTTATTCACTTATTCCCGAGTGAAGAATCTAAAAATATCATGGATTCTGCAATAAATTATTCCATCCAAAAAATAAATAAAAAAGAATTAAAATTTATTTCTGAACTATTTGAACTTTATAAATCTGCCCTTGAAAATGAAATATTATTAGTAAATAATGAAATCAGTCAATGGACTTTTAAAAATATTGTATCCAATGCATTAATGTTAAAGGAATATGAGTGGACAGAGGACTTTATAAAAAATTATTCATCAAGCTTAAATATAAAAGTAAGGGAAAATGCTGTAAGATTTAATCTTGCCAATCTATACTTCAGCAAAGGGGATTATAAGGAAGTACTTAAACAGCTGCAAAAAGTTCAATATGATGAAGTGTTTTACAATATTAATTCTAAATCATTTATGATTAGGGCATATTATGAACTTGATGAAATTAATGTTTTAACTTCATTTTTGGAAAGTTTCAACACCTACCTTATTAGAAATAAAGACATTTCAAAAGTTCAAAAAACCATTTATATAGATCTTGTAAAATTTACAAAAAAATTAATAAATTCACATTCAAAGTCAAAAAGTGAACTTATTTCATTAAAAAAAGAAATAGAATCTTCATCACCGGTTGGAAAATCGTGGCTTTTAGAAAAAATAGACGAGTTGATACTAATCGCCAAACCGGATAAAAACACCAAGAAATCTAAAAAGTAATTCAACGTTTATCACACAAATTATTTTCATGTTAATTAATCAACCTGAATCCCGTACCCGCATTCGATTTAAAGATTGTGATCCTCTAGGACATTTATACAATACCCGATATCTCGATTATATGTTGGAAGCAAGAGAAGACCATCTGCTTGAACATTATAATTTAGATCTGGAAGAATATGCCATGAAAACCGGTCATGCCTGGGTGGTTATTCATCACGAAATAGCCTACCTGGCAGAAGCCAAAAGAAATGAAATGGTGAGAATTAAGTCTTCTATGATTTATTACAACGAAAAGAAAATTATTAATGAATATCAAATGTGGGATGATCAACTTCAAAAACTTAAATGCCTCATGTGGACAAGTTTTCTTCACGTAGATCTCAGATTAAAAAAAACCGGTGCTCATGGTGAAGAAGTTTTATCAATGATGAAGGAAATTCATCATATTATTGACGAAAAAGATTTTAAAGAAAGGATTTCCAGATTAAATAAGAAAGATTGAGGAAATAATTCAACCACAGTCGTGAGTCGTGAGTCGTGAGTCGTGAGTCGTGAGTCGTGAGTCGTGAGTCGTGAGTCGTACCGAATCACTTCGTGCTTCGATGACAAGTGAGTCGTGTGTCGTGAGAATTTTTAAAATGTTAATAAAAAAACTAATACTCGTATAATTAGCACATTTTATTTTATTATTTTGAATTATAACCATACAGCTCCAAACTCCTATTTATTCACGATCAATTTATCTAAGGCAATCATTCGATTCGCTGAAAGGAGTTGTATAAAGTAAATTCCTGCCCTTAATTCACTAAGGTCATAGCGTTGAGAATTTTGTCTACTTAATTTCAAAACAATATTACCCTCGATCGACTGGATGACAATATGATCGTATGGAATTACAGCACTAATATTTACTTCATTGCTTGCTGGATTTGGAAATACTTGAAAACCCTTTTGGATAGGATTGGAAACAGAGGAAGCCAAATGAACCTTTATTAAGACTTCTTTTTCACTTGTATTCCCACAACAATCACTCGCAATAATCTTTACAATATGATCTCCTAAGGGTATTTCGCGCACATAATATCCAATCTTTGAATTACCAATTACTTTTCCAACCGGCGACAAAATATAATAGTAAAATGATTCACTGCAATTATCCTTTAAGACCGGATTAGGCACATTCCATTCTACTGTATTTAACGTATCCAGAAAAAGATTAACAGTTGAAGGATAATTAAATTCAGGTGACTTATTATCTACTATTTTAATGATCTGGTCATACTCTACTATTTTCCCTGAGCACCAATCTACCACGGTCCATTTTCTTATAAGTTTAAAACAATTCGTTTTCAAACCCACACATTCAACATCAGCAATGCTGAGATAAACATCCTGATATGACCAGGCCAAATTAAAACAGGCTGAAGTATTCGGCTTTCCAGTTCCTCTCCACTGTATATATTCGTTATCTGACCAGCATCCCAGTTTGCCATTCGCGATAGTGGAGTATGAAGGGTAAAACTGATCCTCAGTACTTGGAACAAGTCCCGAAGGAGATAAGGTATCGACTTTTGTATTCCATCCAAATATTCGTGGAACTCTGCGATTCGGAAAAATATCTGGTTCATTGGAATTTAACTTCCAATAAGTTGAATCTAATAAATATCCATCTACACAAACCGGAGAATCCTTAATAAATGCTTTCAGATTAATATTAGAATCTACTTTCTGTGAACATTCAAGAGCTGGATTTTTTACGTCATCAAAGTTTTCAGGGAATTCTATTTGATTGATATCACCAGAAGCCACAGTAATCTGCTGACTGCATTCAGCAAAGTTTTTTTGATCATCGGTAATTTTCCAATTTCGTTGGATAAACCAACTATAGCCTAAGGTACAATTTCCTTTTTGGGTTAGATCCTTATATGAGATTATGGTAGTATTGCAATTCGAGCCGACCGATGGCATTCCCGTGCGCAATGGTAAAAATCCCTCTAAACAACTAACGGTAATATCTTGGGGACACTGAATACTTGGTTTTATTTTATATTCTACAGTAGCACGACCGGAACAAGAATTTCCAGTGACCGGATCAATTATCGTTACCTTAAATTCTTTATTAATATCTTCTTTACTTAATTGCACACCGGCTTTGTTTGGATTTCTGTCAATGAGTGGTGAACCAACACCCAACCATGGTTTAACTTCAATTTTATATATACCATTGCAAAATCCTGACCCCATCAAAAACATACCAGCTTCTAAAGTTACTTCACAAGTTGCGCTATCCAGACTAATATACACTTCTTTCTCACAGGTCAAGGTAATAGGATATTCGTACTGACAATCCACCATCCAAATGTTCTGAGTATCTCTACCAACACTTCTCCTGACATCTTCCACAATAAATATTCTTTGAATCAATCCTTCAGAACAATGCCTGTAATCGTTCACTACAATTTCTTTTAATTTAACCTGATCTCCTGAGGCATAACCATCGAAACCCCAGACCAACTCATATTTACGATCTTTATGGGCGGTATCAAAATAAGAATAGTAATAGTCGCAGGCTTGTTTGGATGCAGGTTTTGGATTAACGTTGCCAATTAAATTTCCTGAGTAACCTGTGTATAAATTCTTCCGGCAATACTTGTAACACACATAATCAAGAGTAACCACTTTTTTTCGAAGTGCCAGATCAAATACGAATCTCCCAAAGGTCTGATCATTGGGGTTTTTAATACTATCCAGATTAAACACATAAGACGACGAAATAACTAGATCAGGTGGCGCAATGACTATCAAATTCTGACTTTTGACGGAACACATTGCAATCCAAAACAGCAATAATAAGGATTGGGGCGTATGTAAAAATTTCATAAGTTTATAATTAATTAAGGAAAAATACTATTCTAATAGCCCGAAAGGCTTCAAATAAAAACTCTAATCTGTGGTTCCTTAAATTTTAAAACATACAGGATAAGCAATCCTCTATTCTATGGCTAATACCCCTCAAAATTAATTCATTTTCTTATAAAATACTATTGTAGTTTACAGGAATAAAAAAATTTCTCAGCCTCTTTATTGATTCCGGTTTCTAATGCAGAATAATATTGCAAAGACATCAAGGAATTCTTATGCATAATAATTGCCATTCTTACCATGGAAGAATCTGTGCCGTATTGCAAAGCACATAACTGAGCTGACATACCATTAATTATTGTCGAACTGTTATATAAAAGCTTACCGTTGAACAGTTGATTTTTCATCTGTTCAAGGATTGTTTCGGAAATATAATAACCCATGGAATCCTTTTCCATATCTATGAAATCAGGATATTTCATATGATTTGCCAGAAAGATTTTTGAGTCCAAACCCTCTCCTAAACTGCAACTTATAGTGGTAATAAACGCCATACCAATATCCACATCTAAACTATCGCTCCTTAAGCTAACTTTCGATGGAAATAATAAGGAAAAACCTGCTTTTTCATCAGAGATTAAAATCCACTCTTGAAGTCCTAAGAACAAGCCCGCTAGCAGTAATATTTTAGACATCCAATTTAAACGACTTGCCTAGCTTATTTGTTTTTACTCCAAGTTTAATCCTTTTAATTAATTAGTCTTTTATAAAGACCATCTGTCTTATCCAAAGTAATTTTAACTTTGCTGCTCAATATTTATTTATGAAATTCGATATCATTGTAGTTGGCTCAGGACCAGGAGGTTACGTTGCCGCAATCCGCGCTTCGCAACTTGGAAAAAACGTTGCTATTGTAGAAAAAGAATCTTTGGGAGGAGTATGTTTAAATTGGGGTTGTATACCAACCAAGGCTTTGCTTAAATCTGCTCAGGTATTTGAATACATTAATCATGCCTCTGATTATGGAATATCTGTTTCAGAAGCAAAAGCCGATCATACTTCAATCATAAAACGAAGTCGCGCAGTGGCCGATGGAATGAGTAAAGGAGTACAGTTTCTTATGAAAAAAAATAAAATAACGGTTATTATGGGAACGGCCACACTAACCAAAAACAGAATGCTCGATGTTAAAGATGCGACTGGTAAAACTACACAGTATTCTGCTGACCACATTATACTGGCTACCGGGGCTCGACCTAAAGCCTTACCCAATCTACCGATCGATGGTGAAACTGTAATTGATTATAAAAAAGCCATGATCCTTGATGCTCTACCTAAAAGAATGGTCGTTGTAGGCGCAGGCGCAATAGGAGTTGAATTTGCATATTTCTATCGAACCATGGGAACAGAAGTTACCATTATTGAATTTATGGAGCAAGGCTTAGTTCCTCGAGAAGATGCTGAGGTTAGTAAAGAATTAAGTAAAGTTTTTAAGAAAAAAGGAATTAATGTATTGGCCAATACAGCGGTTGAAAAGATAGAAAAGCAAAAGTCCGGTATCAAAGTAATCGCTAAAGACCGCAAAGACGGAAAGGAGCAAATAATTGAATGCGATGTTGTTTTATCTGCAGCAGGAATTAGTCCGAATGTTGAAAACATTGGATTAGAAGATGCTGGTGTTGTGTTAGAAAAAGGCTTAGTAAAAGTAGACCAATATTACAAAACCAATATTCCGGGGATTTATGCCATTGGTGATATTGTCCCGGGTCCAGCTCTTGCCCACGTTGCGAGTGCTGAAGGCATTACTTGTGTTGAAGCAATTTGTGGACATCATCCTGAACCTATTAATTATAATAATATTCCAGGCTGCACTTATTGTTCACCAGAAATAGCCTCTGTAGGATACACAGAATCAGCAGCCAAGGAAGCTGGTTATGAACTTTTAATAGGAAAGTTTCCATTCTCAGCATCTGGAAAAGCAAGTGCGGCAGGTGCAAAAGATGGTTTTGTTAAATTAATATTTGATAAAAAATACGGAGAACTTCTTGGGGCACATATGATTGGGATGAACGTAACTGAAATGATTGCTGAAATTGTTGCCGCTCGAAAATTAGAAACTACTGGTATGGAAATTATTAAGGCCATTCATCCACACCCAACCATGAGCGAGGCCGTTATGGAAGCAGCTGCAGCAGCCTATGGTGAAGTGATACATTTATAATAAAAAATAAAGAATTTTATTGAGATAAAACTAATTCAATAATCAGACAAATTATCGAACTAGTGTTACATCTCCATGCAACTGGAAGGCTTTACCCGCTTTGTCCTTAAATTGAAATAGATAAACATACACTCCGGAATTAACTGGACGGCCATTAAAGTCTCCTTTCCATGCACCATTTGAAGAATTGGGAATTCCAGCTTTACTTTCAAATATTCTTTCACCCCAACGGTCGAATATTTGTAACAAATCTATTTGCCCGATACTGGAATCGGAAATCAGATTAAAATAATCGTTAACCTCATCTCCATTAGGAGAAAATACATTTGGCACCCAAAACCCTTGCTTTGCATTTATAATAATTCTGTAAACAACAGAACACCCACTTTCATCATATCCTTTAAATGAATATTCTGTTTGTCCTGCGGTTGCTATAATCTTAGTAGACGGACAAGTATCACAGAGAATAATTTGCGGCCCCTCCCATAGTACATCAATTAATCTGTTGTTAAAATGCCCTGGCAGTTTCAAATCGACCGAATCCCCAACTGTAACATATAGAGTATCCTCATTTAAATCAGTTTCAAATGAATGGTCAAACTTGACTTCTACACTATCCGTGTACTGACACCCCAAGCTGTCAAATAGTTCTATGATAATTTTTCCATCGCTCACACCATTTATTACATTGGTAATATTTTGTTGAATATTTCCATTTAATAAAATTCTATCAACTGGTCGGCCATTAATTTGATTTATAAAAATTCTATTCTTATTTCCCGTTATACAATCTCCATTCTCAGACGATATTTTAAAACAAAAGCAAGGTGGCTCTGAGATATTAAACGATTTAATCTCTTCACATCCCATTTGATCTGTTACAGTAACTGTAAAAATTCCAGGCTCAAGTTCTTTAATGCTTGAAGTGGTATCAAATGTATTCCATTCAAAGTGGTATGGTGCCTTCCCCCCAGACACATTTAAATAAACCTCACCATTAAAATCATTGTAGCACCTTGAATCTTTAATCGAATCCAACACTCTTAAAGGCGTATTAACAGTAAGATTAAGAACAATTATTGAATCACAATTCTTACTTGTTTTTTCATTAATTGAATATAATCCTGACTGATTATAAGATCTACCATTATAGACTAAAACATCTCCGAAACAAATGGAAGTATCTACTCGATTCATTTTTATAGGATTGACTTTTAAATCGAGCACAATGGTACTGTCGCAACCCTGCAAACTTTGAAGATTTATAGTGTATAACCCAGTAGCTTTAAAAATCTGATTAGCTATAATCACTGAATCCAAGGAACAAATTTCTCTGGAAATTGATTGATTGTAATTGGGATGAATAAGTAAATTCAAATTAATTACACTATCACAGTTCTTTTGATTAATACCCTTAATACTGTAAAAACCGGATTGATCATACTTCTTTCCTAATATAGTTATGGATGAATTTTGACAAAATTGAGTATCAATCCTGACAGTATCGTTTTTATTTACCAAAAGATTTAGTTGAACAATGCTATCACAATTTCCAACTGAGGCCAGAGTGTCAAGATAAAATCCTGATTGGATGTATCGTTTTGTTCCCACGGCAACAAAATTACCCAAACAAATGGCTGAATCTATTTGAGTAAGACTAATAGGCATAACTTTAAGATGAATATTCAAAATACTATCACAACCGAATTCATTCTGTATAGTATCCTCAAAATCTCCAGATTGATCGTATTTCTTTCCTTCAACTTCGATAAAATCACCTTTGCAAATCGAAGCAGAAATATCCGCACGATCTACCGGATTAACTTTCAAATTCAAGTAAACAATGCTGTCACAACTTTGTGAGGTAAAATACCTGAATTCATAAACAGCGGTAGAATCCAATGACTGCCCATCGAAATCAAATGGAAAGTTAGCACAAGTCACTGCCTGAATCGTATCGGCATAATGTGGATGCAAGGTCAGATTGATTTGAAGAATGCTGTCGCAACCATCTTTATTTTTTAATGTATCATAATAAGTTCCTGCCGACTTGTAAACTTTATTAGAAACAACTGCTGAATCGCCAAGACAGATGTCCCGATTAAACTCAGTAACAAACCTGTCAATATTGTAATCAAATGTTTTGCTTAGATCGCATTCATTTTTATAACTTGCCCGGAGAACATATTTTCCTAAGGCACCTTTTGGTATCGCAAACTTATCGCTAATAGCTCCTGGAATTGCAATCCCGTCTTTATACCATTGATAAGCAATTGGAATCTTAGTCGACTTAGAAGAACTTAACAATATGGTATCAACACATGGATTACCAGCAACATCAATACTTAAAGAATCAAATTTTACAGTTTCCTCAAGAATTAATTCATCCATCCAAAAATAATAGTCACCATCTGTATTAGCACATGACGGGCCTAAAACAACAGCTGCAACATCAACCGTTGGCCTAAGTTTGACCACGACTTTTTTCCATTGATTTCTTCCAGATACAGTAATTCGTGTTAATTCAAACCATCCTGCGTAATTGGTTGGGCACAAATACCCAATCGGATTATATCCAAATGGAAGATACTTGCAATCCGAAGTTCCATATATCCCCATATTAAATGTCTGCCTAGGACCAAATAATGTCCCTCTCGTGCCAAACCCGATCCAATAAGTCAACGTGTATTCTTTGCCAACCTTCATAGGACTGGTAAGACAGGCACCAACATATTCTTTATATATTCCCCTACCTGGTGAATTTCTTACATCTAAAAATCCAACATACCCTCTTCCTGCAGGCAATGGCTGTGGAGGCCTACCTCTTAATACATCATCCCTATACCCACATAAATTATAATAATCGGATGTTGCCGGAGACGCCTGAATCCAACCCACACTTCTGTCTAGCTGCGCAACATCATCAGGACATCGGGTATATAATTCAAAAGATGGATTCGGAATTAGTGACGTGGGAACATATACTGAATCTTTAATCCCCTTGCACTTACAATCTGGGTCATTAAGATCAATCAAACCATCTCCATCGTCATCTATTCCATTGTCACAAATCTCAGGGGCAAAGACAACATTATTTACCGACATCATCAAAGTGGCAGCCCAAACCAATAGCTTAGGAATAACGGTTATCATGCTCTACAAAGATAAACAATTCTGTATATTTTAATTAACCGATAAACCTTTACTTCGGAATCGTTGTAAAACAAAAAATAAAATCAGAAATCCGATAAATACTACTGTACCCATCAAAGCTAGATGAGGAGTATTTCTGATAATTGTATAACATACCAACAGATACGCGAGAATAAAAATTATAGTAGTCCAGGGAAACCATTTCATGGTATAAAGACTTGTCTGCCCTTCACCCACTAACCTTTTTCTCAAAATAAAAATAGTTGCAGCAGAACTTACCATACCCACAGAATCCAAAAACATTACGAATCCTAGAATTCTTTCAAAAGTTGAAGCAAAAATTAAAGTTAGAATGGATAACATTGAAAAAACTGTTAGATTCACCAACAAGACCTGATGAGCTCCAGATTTCTTTTTAAAAATGGAAGGCAACACCTTATCATCAGCCATTGCATACATCACTCTGGGATTGCTCAGAAGTATTACATTGACATAGGCCAGAACAGCTACAAATAATAAAATAGAAAATACTTTCATGCCCATATTCCCGAAAATCTCATAAGCCACTCTAGAAGCAATTCCCTTGGTTGTCTTTAATTCTTCAAATCCAATAATTTGGTAATAAGAATTATTAACCAGAAGATAAATTAGAATCACAATGATTATTCCAGAAACAATTCCTTTAGGAACAGTTCTGACGGGATTATGTACTTCTTCTCCAAAATTAATGGATTGCTGATACCCTCCATACGTAAAGCACACGGCTACTAAGGCTGCGCCTAAAGAATTAATAAAATCAAATCCCGATAAACTAACTACATTTTCTGAATGACTAATGATTTCACGTGGCCAGATAACCGCTATAATAATAATCAACAGCATGGATAACTTAATAATCATTAATACATTCTGAGTTCTGCTACTCATTATAAGCCCCATAGCATTAACCCCATAAAAAGATATAATGGCTATTATCCCCAGAACGGAATTATAATATTCCGGGTAACCATTTTCAAAAATTACATTAAGAATATATTCAGATCCAATAATGGCAACACCAGATAAGGACGCAGCATTCGAAAATAATATAACACAATTCAGTGCAAAAGCAATAGATGGGTGATAAGCGTATGAAAATATTTTATAATAGCCTCCAGTAATAGGATAACGACTTCCTATTTCTGCATAAGTCAATGCACCGCATAAGGCGATAAGGCCACCCAAAATCCATGCACTAAAGAAAACATTGGAATTCAATGAAGCCTGAGCAGCATCGGTTGCAGTTCGAAATATCCCTAAACCAATGACAAATCCAATGACAATCATGGTCAGGGAAAAAGTATTTAACTTTTCTGTTTTCAATTGAAAGGGTTAAACAATGGTAATCAATTCTTTTGGTAATCTTCCCACTTTATCTTCTCATACAAATCTTCATAAGCATACTTCATTTCTTTCAGGAGCGACTCAGAAGGTTTATATCCTGGTGAAATCATTATTCTTTCCATGGTAGAGGTAAGATAAACTATACTCGGATAACCTAAATTACCATCCAGTAAAGAATTAGCCAATTCATGAACTCCTCGGTTACCTTGTGGTATAAATTTGAAGGTATGGTCATTAAAGATTATGCTATCTCTTTGTTCGGCATCAAACTTAACCGCATAAAAATTTTTATTAATATAGTCAACAACAGAAGAATCTTTAAAAGTTGAGGCATCCATCCTTTTACACCAACCACACCACTCCGTATAAAGATCGATCATTATTTTTTTAGGTTTTGTTTTATTAAGAATCATAGCCTGATTCCAACTCAACCATCGCACAGAAGTATCTTTTTCAAATAACTTCACACCACCCCACGAATTTGTCATTACCACAAAGAGCAATGAGAAAACCAAATAAAATTTATTCATTAGAATTACTTGATAGGTAAAGGTACAAACAAATGGATTGCAAAAAATGCCTAATAGACATATTACATAAATATTTAATATTTTTGCAGAGTGAAATTTAATTTATTTAAATCAAGATGCAATTTACTGGTCTTCTTTTTAATTCAGTTTAGTTGTGTAAAAACTAATAGTGAATTTCAACCTAACTCTTTTGATCTACAAAGATTACTGAATATAAAATTTGGAAGTGTCGAAACCTTAATATTACCTGAGTCTAATGATTTTAAACATATTCCTCAGGATACCTCAAATCCAATTTCTAACATCAAAGTGCAACTTGGAAAACTATTGTTTTTTGACCCTGCGCTATCTTTCAATCCGAAATGCATAGCAGCAGCCCGTACTTTTTCATGTGCTAGCTGTCATTTTGCTGAAGCCGGTTTTCAAGCAGGCACAAAGCAATCCATAGCGGGCGGAGGAAGAGGCCATGGCTTATTACGCCACAAACATCCATTGTGTGATTCAAGTGAATTAGATGTTCAAATGCTAAGAACTCCATCCATCGTTAACTGCGCCTATCAGGAGGTTCAATTATGGAGTGGTAAATTAGGATGTTGCGGACCGAATAAAGGAACGGATAGCGTATGGCCAAAGGGAAGTTTTATTGAATTAAATAGATTAGGAATGGCAGGAGTAGAAACTCAGGCTAGAGTTGGTTTAGAAGCCCATGGGATAAGAATGAGCCCAGAATTAATCAATGAGACTAATTATGGGTGGATGTTTGATTCAGCCTTCAGTAATATTGATCCCAACATTAAGTATAGAAGATTTACTATGGCCAAAGCCATTGCAGCCTACGAGCGCACAGTTTTAACTTATAAAGCCCCATTTCAACGTTGGCTCCGTGGAGACACGAATGCTCTGAATCCAAAACAGATTAAAGGTGCCTATTTGTTTTTTGATAAGGCGTTTTGCGGCGAATGCCACAAAGGTCCCGCCTTAAACTCTATGGGATTCTATGCTTTGGGAATGAATGATATGGAAGGATCAGATGTCATACAAAAAATTGATGCACCGATGGATGTCAAACTTGGAAGAGGAGGATTCACTCATAGAGAGGAAGATAAATTTAAATTTAAAGTTCCGCAATTATATAATCCCAAAGACGTTGAATTTCTCGGCCATGGTGGAAGTTTCTGTAGTGTACTTGAAATAATTCAGTATAAAAATGCAGCAATACCTGAAAATAAAAGTGTTGATAGAAAATACATTAGTCCTCAATTTAAACCACTACATTTAACCAATGATGAAATGGAATGTATTAATGATTTTATTATGAATGGCTTGTATGACCCTGATTTGCATAGATACAATCCTGAATCAGTTCCTTCCGGATTTTGCTTTCCGAATGCCGATCAATTAAGCAAAAAACAATTGGGATGCCAATAAGCAAATAGTTTAAATAAAAAATAAAGAAATAATTCATTGAGAAAAATCGCATTAGTAACCACTTCAGATCTTTTTTTTGATCAGCGATTAAAAAGAATCATTAATTCATTGATTGAGGAGGGATTCGAAATTAATTCTTTTAGTAGAAAAATTTCAGAAAAAATTCCAAATCAATTTAACATACAACAGCATCAAATTGCTTGCTTTGCTAAATCTTCCTGGCTTTTCTATGCCGAGTATAACATTAGAATTTTATTTCTGCTCATGTTTCGTCGGTTTGATATCATTTACGCGGTAGATTCTGATACTTTGTTATCGTGTTCGATATTGAGACTCATTCATAACAACAAACTCATTTATGACGCTCATGAATATTTTCAGGAGTTACCAGAAATAAGAGGAAAAAAAATCATTCAATTAAGCTGGAATTTCATAACGCAATTGGGAGTTAACTCATCAGATCTTTGCATAACGGTTGGAGATGAGTTGGCGAGAATTTTAAAAGTCAAATATAAAAAACATTTTTATACGATTCGGAATATACCACTACCTCAAAAAGTTGATTATAGCACCACTCAAAGGGAAAAAATAATCTGGTATCAGGGTGTATTAAATGTTGGAAGAGGTCTTGAATTTATAATTTCATGTATGACTGAATTGCCAGATTATAAATTTTACATGGCTGGAGAAGGAGATATAACAGACCAATTAAAAAATATAACAGAAGCTAAAAACTTAAGTAGTCGAGTAATTTTTTTAGGAAAACTCGAGTGGAACGAAATGTTATCTTATTCCGCTAAAGCAAGAATCGGTGTTAATCTATTATCCTCTGAAAGCCAGAACTATTATTATTCACTTGCCAACAGGACCTTCGATTATATCTATGCTCGATTGCCGTCTATTCACATGAATTTTCCCGAATATTCTAATTTACTTAGAAAATATGAAGTTGGTGTTTTGCTTCATTCAATGAATAAAGAAGAATTTATTAGAGCTGTTCGAAAATTGGAAAACGAACAATTTTATGAAAGCTGTATAAAAAATTGTGAGCTTGCAATAAAACAGAATAACTGGCCGGAGGAAAGCAATAAATTAATTACCTTAATTCATTCTTTGCAATAATATTTATTTAGCCGCTTTGGCATGATCTTCAAGAAACTTCTGCAATCCAATATCGGTTAATGGATGTTTTAGAAGTGATAAAATAGCGTCAAGAGGACACGTCACAACATCTGCTCCTGCTTTGGCTGCATCTACGATGTGCAATCCGTTACGAATTGAGGCAGCAAGGATTTCGGTATCATATCCTTGTAAAGAATAAATATCATAAATCTCAGAAATCAATTGCATTCCAGTCCAAGATATATCATCAATTCTTCCTATAAACGGTGAAACATAAGTAGCCCCTGCTTTAGCTGCCAGTATGGCCTGGCCGGCACTAAATACTAAGGTACAATTGGTTTTAATTTCTAGTTTGGCAAATTCTGCCAGGGCCTTTACTCCATCCTTGATCATAGGCACTTTAACTACGATATTTTCAGCAATCATAGCTAATTCCTTTCCTTCTTTAATCATTCCTGCAAAATCAGTTGAGATTACCTCTGCACTAACATCTCCAGGAACCAAGTCACAGATCTTCTTATAATGTTTGTAAATATTGCTCTTACCGCTTATTCCCTCTTTGGCCATTAAGCTCGGGTTGGTAGTCACTCCATCCAGGATTCCCAGTTCTTTGGCTTCTGCGATTTGACTTAAATTGGCTGTATCTATAAAGAATTTCATATGTTTTGGCGTTAGAATGAAGAAAATGTAAGAGCCCATCGCATCGCTCGACTTCACGCCTTTGCTGCATTTCTACCCTGGAGGATTAGAAGGAGCTGATCGTGAGCCCTTACGGGGCGCAAAAATAGACTAATGAATATATTAATGCCCGTTCTTTGGAAAAAATACTTCAAGGTTTTTCCAATAACCCACAGACTCGGGATACGAGTTCCACGTGATTCTCTCTTTTAGGATAGGATGATCTATGCTGAGCTTATAGGCAAAGAGGGCCAAGTTTTCAGAATATTTTGGATCATAATGCCCATACTTAATGTCACCCATCAAGGGACACCCAATAAAGGCCATTTGAGCCCTAATTTGATGAGGTCTCCCAGTAATTAGTTTGATCTCATACAGAAATTTAGAATTCGCCGATCCCAACAATTTGTATTTTAGTTGGCAATCTTTAGAGCCCGGCATTGGTGATGGGCTAATTTTAACTCTGTTATTGCTCGAATCCTTAACTAAAAAATGGCTTAGTGTATCTTCTTCTTTGGGGGCTAATTTTTCACTGATTGCAAGGTAATACTTATCAACTGTTCTAAATTTTATCTGCGATTGTATTCTTTCAAATGCTTTTGAGGTTTTTGCTAATATCATTAAGCCTGAAACTGGCCTGTCTAACCTATGGAGTAAACCAACATAAGCTTTTCCGGGTTTGTTATATTTGATTCTCAGGTAATCATTGACGAGGTCCACCATATTGGTATCACCGGTTTGATCACCTTGTGATAAAATATTAGGAGGTTTAATTACCACGAGCATATGGTTATCTTCAAAAATTACCTTGAAATTGATCTTCATGAATGTGTTAGAAAATAGTATTCGGTTGGCCATCTCGCCCTGCCCCAACGACACTTACATATTTGGAGCCTGGATAAATGGATTACTCGATAACAACCTAAATCATAAATGGTTACACAGCCCAAAAACGGATTATTTCGATATTGAAGAATTAAATAATAAGGCGGAAAGTGGTGAATACGATGTAATTAAAGTAAGTGCCGCATATACCCCGTATTTATTGGATCATTATGATATTCTGACCAGTGGATCGGCTCTAGGCGAAAATGTAGGCCCTTTGTTTATTGGCAGACCAGATACCGATTATTCGGATCTTTCAAACAAAAGAATAGTTATTCCAGGGGTAAAGACTACCGCTAATTTACTTTTTAAATATTGCTATCCCACAGCCCCTAAAGGATCAGCTGCCTTGTTCTCAAAGATAGAGGATTCTATTTTAAAATCTGAATTCGACGCCGGAATCATTATCCATGAAAGTCGTTTTACCTATCAATCCAAAGGCTTAATTTTAATTAAAGATCTTGGCCAGTATTGGTTTGAGACAACAAAACTCCCAATTCCACTGGGCCTTATATTAATTCGAAAAAGTCTAAGCCCATCTATTAAGCTAGAACTTAAAAGCCTGGTTCAAAATTCAATCGTATTCGCCAATAATAATTTGGAAACCCTTATGCCTTACATTTTGAGCCATGCTCAAGAAATGGAATTTAATGTGGTCATGGACCATATTAATACCTATGTTAATGGGTTCAGTTTTGAATTGGGGACCAAAGGGAAAGAAGCCTGCACCAGCTTATTTAGGCTATCAAAGGAAGAAAATGAGAATTCTGTGGCGACTTTCGTCTAAGAATTAGAATTTTTGTCACATCATAAACCCCTATGAATCACAAAAAAATGTTGCGTAATTTCTTTATTTTCAACTCCATAAATATAAATAAATAAAAATTTATTCGATACCGCTTAAAACACCAATGGCAAGCCATTTAAATTGGGCGCTTGGCATGGTTCTTGTTTTAAATCGGTTGAGTTTTGAGTTTTGGTTATTAAATGAAGATTTGCCCGTATAACGTATACGGGCATTCTTTTTTTTGACATATGGCTAGCTTTTGTACCTTCGCGCTAAAGCCATATCATGATCATAGGAGTCCCAAAAGAAATTAAACCCAGTGAGAATCGAGTTGCCTTAACCCCTGCGGGAGCACTTGAATTATGCAAAAGAAATCATTCTGTTTATGTCCAATCTACAGCTGGAGTTGGAAGTGGTTTTACAGATGATGATTATCGCCAAGCCGGAGCTAAAATTTTAGGATCTATAGAAGAAGTATACGCCATTGCCGAAATGATCATCAAGGTCAAGGAGCCTATCGCAAGCGAATACTCACTTATTAAACCAAACCAGCTTCTATTCACCTATTTCCATTTTGCTTCTTACGAACCTTTGACAAAAGCCATGATTAGCAGCAATGCTATTTGCTTAGCTTATGAAACGGTTGAACTTCCAGACAGAAGTCTCCCCTTGTTAATTCCGATGTCTGAAGTAGCAGGAAGAATGGCTGTTCAAGAAGGAGCAAAATATTTAGAAAAACCTCAAAAAGGTAAAGGAATATTATTAGGTGGGGTTCCAGGAGTTCCACCGGCAAAAGTTTTAATATTGGGAGGTGGAATTGTTGGGACGCAGGCAGCAAAAATGGCTGCAGGTTTAGGAGCTCAGGTTACTTTACTGGACATAAGCTTAAATCGTTTGAGATATTTGGCTGATGTAATGCCTGCCAATGTTACAACTATGTTTTCTAATGAATATAACATTCGGGAATTGATTCGAACGCACGACCTAATCATCGGAGCAGTATTAATTCCAGGGGCAAAAGCACCTAGTCTAGTGACAAGAGATATGTTATCTACTATGCACCCTGGAACGGTTCTGGTTGATGTAGCCATTGATCAGGGTGGATGTATTGAAACCTCAAAACCTACTACTCACGAAGATCCTATTTATATCATTGATGAGGTTGTTCATTATTGCGTAGCTAATATGCCCGGAGCTGTACCTTACACTTCAACGGTTGCTCTTACTAACGCGACATTGCCTTATGCAATTCAACTTGCCGATAAAGGCTGGAGAAAGGCGTGCCAGGATAATAAGTCGTTAATGTTGGGACTTAATGTCATTAACGGAAAAGTTGTCTATGAAGGAGTTGCAAATGCCTTCAATCTGCCTTACACCAAAGTGCAGGAAGTTTTATAAATAATTCGAGTTAGATTGAACATCTTTTTTTAAAGGTTGCTGTTATTATAGAATCCCTGAATAATTTTTAATAAAAATTGTTTATTAGTTCTAAAAACATACTAAATTGACCTCTGATTTCATTTATTACTAACAAAACCACTTATCATATGAATATTACCTTCGATGAATTACGCAATATCAAACACAGCCTACCCCATGGTAGTATCAAAAAAATTGCAGACGAATTGCAGATCGATGAACAGATTGTAAGAAATTATTTTGGAGCTCACCATATGGAAAATAGCGGCAATCATCTGCAAGCTGGTCCAAATGGAGGCATTGTTCACATTGATGATGAAAGAATATTAAATACCGCTAGGAGAATTTTGGCAGAGTCAGCGAATCAATCTGTCTCCAACTAAAAATTATTTTACCATTTATTTATTACTGCCTGAGGCTTGTTCAGTAATGTTCAAGCCTTTTTTTATTGCTTCTTTTTCATTCTATAGGATCTTACCATACCGATCATTAAATCATAAGATTGAATACCTTCATTGACGTTATTCACTTTTAGAAAAAGGTTATACAACCTATCTCTCACAACAGGTAAAATATCCGGATAAGCTAAATGTTTCTGCCTAATACTTCTTAGATCATCTAAAATGGATGGGTTCAACTGTATTTTCAAAGAATTATAAAAACTACTATCCTCTTCTTGTAAATTAGAAACCAGGTAACGCCAGTAAGAAATTTCACCGGAATATCTGATCAAGGGGTCCTTGCTGATCGAACAAGCCTCATAGGCAATAAAATTACATTCACCTTCATTCGTCCACCCCATTCCATGACATAACTCATGAGCCATCACAAATGGTTTAACCAATGAATGCAAACCGGCATCGATTTGACATTCCCCTGCCATTGGCCAATAAATTCCTGCAGTAGACCAAATAAGCAATATGCCCTCTGGTTTTAATTCTCTACATCTTACAAATTCAGAATTTGACAAATTATTCATTTCCAAAAACCGAGTAACCAAAGTTCTAACTTGTTCTTGATCTGTTGTCGATTTTAACCATTTATCATTAGCAAGTTCCGCTTTTAGTCGGTTAAGATTATCGAGTGTATGAGTTAATTCCCCTTTCAAGTCCTGGGGTAATATTTGACCATTCAAGCCTAGCCTTTCAGCAATACCCAATCGATTATAATTAAATCCCCAGAGTAGATAAAACAAACTGATCTGTGCCAAAATGAACAAAACAAGACTTTTAAAAAAATTTAGCCAACTTCCCTTTTTATAGAATTTTTGAAAGCCAAATAGAAAGATTACTATTACAAATATCGCAGACCAAATAAAGATTAAAGGAATCGGACTAAATGTGGAAATGGGCTGCCAAAATTTTCTAAACGTTAGGAAAATCTTTTCAAAATAAAATGATTCACACCACTCCGGCTTAAGAGACAACAATACCTTGAATACTAGAGCTATAAGTAGAATTATACCATGAAAAACATCCAACCACCAAGATTTTACTCCGAAAATTCTGATCAAAATGTTAATATTTTATATCCATGTGAACCATATACGAATCTGTCACGTTTAATCTCAAAATTACATAAACATGGCATTTGAATTTACAGATTCTAATTTTCAAGATTCAGCATTAGCTCAAGGAAAAGTATCCGTAGTAGATTTTTGGGCTGAATGGTGTGGACCTTGCAGGCTAATTAGTCCTATTATTGAAGAACTTGCAACTGAATATGGAGGTAAGGTTACCATTGGCAAACTCAACGTCGATCATAATCCTCAAGTATCCATGCAGTTTGGTGTACGCTCTATTCCTACTATCCTTTTTATTAAAGATGGTAAAATTGTAGACAAACAAATTGGCGCAACCACTAAGGCTAATATCAAGAACAAGATTGACTCTCTAATGAATTAATCTTTTAAAATTTAATGTTAAAGTAAGCCCTTATCTTTGACACGATAAGGGCTTATTTATTTATATCCTCATGAGTTTTTTTGATCAGTTTCCCGTTCAGGCTTACAACAATCTAGAGCTTCTTGCGCAACAAGTTGTTGAAGGATTTATTATTGGAATGCACAAATCGCCATTTCATGGTTTTAGTGTGGAATTTGCGGAACATAGAATATATAATTCCGGTGAGACCACCAAGAATATAGATTGGAAAGTTTTTGCCCGAACGGATAAGTTATTTTCTAAGAAATTTGAAGAAGAAACCAATTTGAGATGTCAATTAGTAATTGATGTCTCTTCTTCAATGTATTTTCCGGAAGAGAAACTGAAAACAGGAGCCATCCTTAATAAACTCAAATTTGCATCTGTCGGAGCAGCGTGCATTATGAACATTTTGAAGAAACAACGCGATGCTTTTGGTTTAAGTCTTTTCGATGATAAAATTCAGCTTAATACTTTGGCTAAGTCATCGACTACACATTACCAATACCTCCTGAGTCAACTTGATCGCTGGATATCCAATAATACCTTAAATCGCAGTTCTAATCCAGCTGCTGCTTTGCATCAGATTGCAGAAGAAATACACAAACGTTCGTTGGTGATTATTTTCAGCGATATGTTTGATCATTCGGATAATCTGGATGAAATTTTTAGTGCATTACAGCATCTTAAATACAGAAAACATGAGGTAATATTATTTCATGTACTGGATAAAAAGCTCGAATTGGAGTTTCAATTCGACAATCAACCCTATCAATTTATCGACATGGAAACGGGAGAAAAATTGAGGATGCAAACTCAACAAATTAGAAATCAGTACGTCGAAAAAATAAAAGAACTTCAGCATCAAATTGAATCAAAATGCATTCAAAATAGAATACAATATATCCAATCTGATATTAATCAGGGCTATGATTACATATTGCAACTTTTTCTCCTAAAACGAAAAAAAATGAATTAATGCTATATGGACAAAATTAAACTCTCTAAACTTGATACCGATGCTCCCAACTCATTTGAAAAATCTACTACTCAAGAAAAAACAGAGGCTTTAGTAAAAAGAATCGGAGAAATTGCCAAAGTACTATATGCAGAAAAGAAGCATAGTGTATTAGTTATACTTCAGGGAATGGATGCTAGCGGAAAAGATGGAGCTGCCGAAAATGTTTTTGCTGCGTGTAATGCCCTCACTATTGATGCGTATTCTTTTAAAAAACCAACGGAAGAGGAATTCGCTCACGATTTCCTTTGGAGAGTCCACAAACTGACCCCAGCTAAAGGAACCATAAAAATTTTTATACGTTCACATTACGAGGATATTCTCATTCAAGCTGTTCATCGATGGATTACTCCGGAGAGAATAAAAATGAGAATGGAAGCGATAAATGCATTTGAGAAACTTTTACAGTTTGATAATAACACGATAATTTTAAAATTTTACCTCCATATTTCTCAGGAAAAGCAGCTTGAAAAACTTAAGGAAAGAAAAAGTAATCCGGAAAAGCAATGGAAATATAATCCGGAAGATTTGGAAGAAAGCAAACTATGGGATGAATATCGTGAACACTATGAATATGCCATTAACAACAGTGAAATTCCATGGCATATTATTCCAACAGATCAAAACTGGTACAGAGATTATGCTATCGCGAAAATAGTTCTGGAGCATTTAGAAAAGCTTAAGTGCAAACTTCCGACACTAAGAGATGCCTGATAAAATGCGCATTGATAAATGGCTTTGGACGGTCAGAATCTATAAAAGCAGAACCTTAGCCAGCGAAGCTTGTAAAAAAGGAAGGGTTCGAATTGGAGATATTGAATTAAAAGCATCTTCGTTAATAGAAGCAGGTCAGAGAATTCAAATTAAAAAAGATAAAATCAATTTGGATTTTGAAATTCTAAAAATCATACCTAACCGTGTTTCAGCAACCCTTGCAGCACAATGTTACATCAATCATACGCCAGAAGAAGAACTCAATAAACTCAAAGAAATACATTCTTCTGCATTTTATAATTCGAATACATACGCTGTTGATTCAAGACCAACTAAAAAAGATCGAAGAGCTATAGATGATTTTTTTAATGAATTAAACTGATCAGCAATAAGAATTCTGTAAATTATAAATCATCAAATTGATAGCGCGAATCAATGTGGGAACCTGCCGGCAATTCAAATATAGGTTAAATTAATCCATCCATTAGGCCGTAAACCCATCCATGTAGATTTGAACGATTCTCTTCTTTCCAAGCCTTTTGGACGATGGATGTTTTAGCCAGATTGAAAACTTATTCTGAAGTAGTCTGGATTCTCCATGATCTTGGATTGAGACCATAGTTAATTTTTTAATAATAAGCTTTCGTAAGAAGACATGATATAAAAGCAATAGAATTCACAATTAAAGCTAAGACTATATATTAACTTCAAGTTAATATTTGAAAATGATCTTAAAAACCCCTGTTAATTTGATTTGAATGTATTTTCTTTGCAGCCAAAATAGCTTAAAGAGGCTAGAGAAGGTTATAGTCGAATAAAATGTTTCATTGAGAATCATTATTTTGACCTAAAAAGCTTTCGAATCAAGAATTAATAAAGATTAGTTCTTACTGAGAATATTTTTATTTATTCCAATTTATTTAATATTTCATACCCAATTATATACTTGGGGGTTTAGCTCAGCTGGCTAGAGCGCTTGCATGGCATGCAAGAGGTCGTCGGTTCGACTCCGATAACCTCCACCCATTAAATTTATTTTTTATTTTTTGTAATTTTAAAAAAGTACAATGAAAATTCAAACTTCTTCTCGATTACATTTTTTAGTAATCGCTTTATGGATTAACTTCTGTTTTTTAGCTTGTTCCCAAGGCACAAGTAGTACAAATTCTTATACACCTGCCAATGAAGGTTGGTTGGTGGATTTGGAAGCTGCTTACAAACAGTCTATCAAAACTAAAAAACCAATTATGGCTAATTTTACTGGTTCAGATTGGTGTGGATGGTGCAAAAGACTAACTGCTTCTGTATTTGATAAACCTGAATTCAAAACCTGGGCAGCAAAGAATGTAATACTTTTAGAATTAGATTATCCAAGAATGAAAGCACTTCCAGAAAATATTAGACAACAAAATGCTTTTATGATGCAATCCTTCCCTGTCTCCGGATATCCAACAGTATGGATTTTTGATGCTCAAAAGGATAAAAATGGTAAATTTTTATTTACTCAATTAGGTGCTACAGGATACGCTCCAAGTGTTCAGGAGTTTACCAATTCTTGCAGCAAAATAATTAGTCAAAGAAAAATTTAGAATTTAGTTTTTAATTCATACAATAATTAGAATTTTTTGACATTTTAGAATATAGTATATTTACCGAAAATCGTTATATTATGAATAAGCAAATTTTTCTAATCAGTTTACTATTTATTTCATTCCTTTCCTGTAACAAAGATGATGATTCCAGCATTAACAGCGCTCAAGCTGTTGGCACATGGAATATGACCTCTTTTTCATGCACCAACGGCGCCATCAGTGGCACTTTTAGTGGAATTCCAGTATCTGCAACTTTTACCTTGAAAGGATCAAACTATAATGTTACCAATACTTTTAATTCTAATGGAACATATAGTACCAAAGGCAAGTTTACCCTAACAACCGAAACAAGATACTCTGGACAATCTCCTGTAAGTGAATCGGAAGACACAGACATAGATGAATCCGGAACTTGGGTCATAAATGGAAATAAACTTACTTTAACTTCTGGAGGAGAGTCACAGGAATTCACCATCACTGAGCTATCTTCTACTAAATTTACGGTAAGTCAAGTTATTAATGAAAAAGAATCTGATCCTTCAACTGGCATAGATCTAACGACTTCTGGAACGGTTATAACTTCATTCTCAAAATAAGCGAGCGTATAATAATTATTCATATTCCTTTAGGTTAGCTTACATTAATTTGAGTATAAGTGATCTATTTTACATCTTGAACTAATTATTTAACATCAATGTTTATTCTTTATATTCAATAATTATAAAAATACATTTATGAATTTACAAGACAAGTACAGAGCAGTTCTCGATTTAGGAGAAAAATTAGGAGTACAAAATGGCAACGTAGTTGAAGAAGCTGGAGTTCTCAAAGTATGGGGACAAACCAAGGATCAATACGACAAAGATCAGCTGTGGGATAAAATTAAAAGCATTGGCGGTGCTAATCCCAATGACATAGTAGCGGATATCACCGTAGCCAACACTTCTTATTACACCAAGCATACCGTGGCAAAAGGAGAAAGTTTGAGTTTAATTGCAAAGCATTATTTTAAAGATCCGATGAAGTACAAGCAAATTTTCGAAGCCAATAAGGATACTATTAAAAATGCTGATCTCATTCATCCTGGTCAGGAAATTATTATTCCAAATATTTAATAAAAAACTGAAAATAGGAATTCAAGGGGCATTGAAATATCATGCCCCTTTTTTTATTTAATTTAAACGCTCGGACTTAACTTAGCCACTTTGCAGTACTAAATTTTTTGACCTAGCGTTTTACAACCAAAATACTCTGTTATGTTAAGGCCTTTTATAACATGTAAAATTTTATTCTTAGGAGCTTTTTCTTTTATAAATGCCCAGGAAACGCCTAAAGCTATAGTTGAGAATTACCAAAAACTAGATCCTCGCGAAGCAGTCCGTGCTATTCTTATCGATAAACAGAATTACAAGTGGCTTGGAACCGATAAAGGACTATATCGCATAATAAGCTTAGACCAGGATCCAGAGTTGATAACCCAAGATAGTATTACTGGATTAACGGAAGACAAAAAAGAAGTAGTTTGGTATGGCAATCGCAAACAATCATTAACTACTGAAAACTTTAATCAAACAATAATATTAAATAACACGAAGGCTGCCATCCATTGCTTAAGTTATTATAAGGGAGATATTTGGGTCGGGACGGATCAGGGTTTGTTCAGAGTATCTGATGATCAGGGAAAAGTTATGAACGTTTATACCGCCAAAAACAGCAAGCTAAAATCAGATGTCATTAATGTCCTTTATCCTGATCATGAAGGAAAATTATGGGTTGGAACAGACGAAGGCGTGGTGATTATAGATAATAAAAGTTGGGATCAATATGAAAAGGATCATAAAATAACCGGAGTCATCTCCACTAAAGAAGGAATCTGGTTACTGGCTGAACGAAAAATGTGGCTGATCTATAAGGAAGATGGAAGAGATCGATGGCAGGATGCAGCGGTAAGAAGAGGCATTAGTAAAGGACCGGTTAGAGCTTTAGCGGCTGACAGTAAGGGTAATATTTTTGTAGCGTCTGAAATTCTTACCCAATTTAATCCCTATACAGATGAAGTGATACAAATCGACAAGGATTATGGATTTGTATCGGCACAGACCCTCTCATTAGCCTGTGATAAAAATGATGATTTATGGGTTGGAACAGCGGATCGTGGATTGTTCCGAATCGACATACTAGATTCCGAAATAAAAGAATTAACGGCGATTGCATTTACAAAAGGGGAAATAAAATGTGCCGGGGCCAAAACATCTAGTATCACGGTTATCGTAAATGGAGGTAAAACACCATATTCATACACTTGGAATAATCCGAATATGAGCGGATCAAAGAAAGATAGTCTTGGAGCCGGTGAATACACAGTATCCGTTCATGATGCCGAGGCAAATGAATTCATTACTTCTGTAATTATTAAGGAACCAGAAGCGATACAACTGGAAGTCAAAGCGAAAGACAGAGTCACGGACATTTCCAAAAAAGATGGTAAAGCTATTGTAAAAATTACAGGAGGAAGTCCACCCTATAGAATTGTATGGGATAATGGCAAGGTCGGAGAAACCGCTACTCAATTAGCAGCTGGCAAACATATAATAAGAGTTTATGATCAAAATAATTGTCAGGCCAATTTTGATCTCTATATTGATGCACCAAAGGTTATTCCAGAATTAGAAAAAACAAAACTTGTAGTAGGTCAAACGCTGAGAATTAATCAACTTTATTTTACGGCAGACTCAAGTGTTGTTGCACCTGAATCATACGCTGTATTGGATGAAATTTTTGAATTCCTAAAAAACAATTCCGATGTTATTATTGAAATTGGAGGACATACCAACGGAATTCCTCCTCATGAATATTGTGATAAACTGTCAGCCTCCCGTGCCAAAAACGTTGCAACCTACCTCTATGACAAGGGTATACCAATCCATCAGATTAGCTTCAGAGGATATGGCAAAAGAGATCCTATTGCTTCCAATGATACACAAGCAGGCAGGAATAAAAATCAAAGAGTAGAAATAAAAGTCCTTGAAATAAAAGGTTAAACAATAATTTATTTGGCGGGTATAATTCCTATTTTAAGGAAGGAAAAAGATCTTCCTGCAACCATCAACTGCTTCCCAAATTAGGTAAAAAAGCTATATTGTAATACCTTTGCCGGCAAATGATCACCCCTCTAAAATTTGGGTTCTTATAGTTTGTTACGGATGAATAAAATCAGTCATACCACGTGTCCAATTTGCCATTCTGATGAAATTCGTTTTGCACTAAGTTCAAAAGATTACACAATTACTCAAGAAAATTTTGAATTATACGATTGCAATTCATGCAAAATTAGATTTACACAGAATCCACCGAGCGAACAAGTAATTGGAAAGTACTATGACAGCCCATCTTATATATCTCATTCCAATGATCAATCAACCTTATCGCATAAGATTTATCACTGGGTGCGCGGATATATGTTGAATAAAAAATACCAACTTATTCGCTCCTTAACAAAAGGAAAATCCTTATTGGACATTGGATCAGGAACTGGATATTTTCTGAACTTCATGAAAGAAAAAGAATACCAAGTAAAAGGTATAGAAATTAATGAAGCAGCCCGTAATTTTAGTATTTCAAATTTTGGGTTAAATGTGTATCCGCCCGATGAATTACTAAATCAAAACCTGGCAGATCGTTTTGATATCATAAGCTTATGGCACGTATTAGAGCATTTATATCATCCTAAGCAATACTTAGAGGTTATATCAAAGTATCTGAAAGAAGAGGGAATATTACTAATTGCTGTACCAAATCACCAATCGACAGATGCTCGATACTATAAAGAATATTGGGCAGGTTATGATGTTCCAAGACACCTCTGGCATTTTAATAAAGAAAGCATAATTCAATTCGTTGAAGTAAATAATTTTAGGTTCTATGGTTCTTATAGATTACCTTTTGATGCTTTTTATGTTTCAATATTAAGTGAAAAATACAAGAACAATAGTTTATCATTTCTAAAAGGTATATGGCATGGAGGAATTTCATGGTGGCAAAGTCTGTTCAATATACGCCATACGAGTTCTCTAATTTATGTTTTTAAAAAGTCAAAGTAAATAGCAAATAAAATGATTCAGACCGCAGAGAGAGCTTCTTCAAGAGATCGAGTAGATAATTATGTTTACCAAAGATGCTTATTTGCCTATCATGAAGTATTACCGCGGATCTCCGGTAAAGTATTAGAAATTGGAACAGGATCTGGACTTGGCGTCGAATTACTTTCTAATACCTGCAATGAGTTGGTCACCATAGATAAATTTATGTGTGATATTGACGTCAGTAAATACCGCAATGTAAAATTTATTCAAATGGAGATTCCTCCCTTAGCTGGTTTTACGGATCATTCTTTTGATTATGTAATAAGTTTTCAAGTAATCGAACATATTGAGGATGATCATAAGTTTCTTTCAGAGATTTTTAGAGTTCTTAAATCTGGAGGTAAATGCATTTTAACAACTCCAAATAAACCACAATCCCTAACAAGAAATCCTTGGCACGTTAGAGAATATACTGGTCAAGAATTAGAATTATTATTAATTCAAACTGGATTTTCATCGGTTGAAAAACTTGGTACCTTTGGTAATGATAAAGTAAATAGTTATATCCAAAAAAATAAAGAATCCGTAAACAAAATCACTCGTTTTGATATTTTTAATTTACAATATCGATTACCGCGCAGAATATTACAAATTCCATATGACTTTTTTAATCGATTAAACCGGAATAACATTGCAAAAAAAGATTCTGAATTAACTTCAAGTCTATCCGTCAAGGATTTTTATGTTTCGGTACAGAATAATGAAAGCCTGGATCTTTTCTTTATCGCTACAAAATAATAATTTCAAGACTAAAAATTTAATTTACTATATTTATTAATAACGTTTTTTATTAAATTAATTAGGTGGAATACAATCACATTGCAATAGAAACGAAGTGGAAAAGCATCTGGAAAGAAAATAAAACCTATAAGGTCAAGAATGAATATTCTAAGCCAAAGTTTTATGTACTTGATATGTTTCCATATCCTTCGGGTTCAGGATTACACGTTGGTCACCCTCTGGGGTATATTGCATCAGACATAATAGCACGCGTTAAAAGAATGCAGGGATACAATGTATTGCATCCCATGGGATTTGATGCCTTCGGATTACCTGCAGAACAATACGCCATTCAGACGGGTGTACACCCGGAAATTTCTACAGAACAAAATATTCAGCGATATCGAGAACAACTAATTAATATAGGCTTAAATTACGATTGGGATCGAGAAGTAAAAACTTGTGACCCACATTATTACCGTTGGACACAATGGATATTTTTAAAATTATTCAATCACTATTATAATATTAACCAAGACAAGGCACTCCCAATTTCTGAACTTATTGAGTGGTTCGAAAATTCAGGAACTCAAAATTGTCCTGCCTATGGATCAGAAACATATAAGTTTAGTTCCCAAGATTGGAATAATATGTCTTCCAAAGAAAAGGATGATGTTCTTATGAATTATCGATTGGCTTATCGCAAACAAGGATATGTCAATTGGTGTGAGGCTCTTGGAACGGTACTGGCTAATGATGAAATCAAGGATGGTGTTTCAGAGCGAGGAGGTCACCCTGTTGAAAAAAAAGCCATGATGCAATGGTGCCTTAGAATCAGTGCTTATTCGGAAAGATTATTACAAGATTTGAATAAACTACAGTGGTCTGATGCTATGAAAGCCATGCAATACAATTGGATTGGAAAGTCATCGGGTGCACAGTTGTACTTTAATATAAAAAATTCTGAGCAAAAACTTGAAATATTCACAACCCGACCTGATACCCTATATGGAGTAAGTTTTATGGTCATTGCACCTGAGCATGAATGGGTTGAAACACTTACAACAGCTTCGCAAAAAGATGAAGTTCAAGCTTACTTAAATTATGTAAATAAAAGATCTGATCTTGAAAGAATATCCGAAACAAAAATTGTCAGTGGAGTATTCACCGGATCATATGTTATTCATCCACTAACAGGACGAGAAATTCCTATTTGGATTTCTGAATATGTATTAATTGACTATGGAACAGGAGCTATCATGGGAGTACCCTCCAATGATCTCCGCGATAAGAGTTTCGCAGAAAAATTTAACCTGGAGATCATTTCGGTCATCGATCAATCTGATTTTCCTAATGCACAATTAGAAGATAAGATTGGCACATTGATTAATTCAGAATTAATCAATGGACTACCGGTAAATGAAGCTATTGAAAAAATAATACATGAAATAGAATCCCGCAAAATTGGATTCAGAAAAAATCAATACCGAATGCGGGATGCAAATTTCAGCAGACAAAGATATTGGGGGGAACCGATTCCTGTCGTTTATGATAATCATGGAGTCTGTATTCCTTTGTCAGAAGATAAATTACCCCTTACCTTACCCCATTTGGAGAAAATTTCAACTGGTGCTGGTGGAAAATCACCACTAATACATGCGTCAAACTGGATTAAAAGCGAGCAAGGATACGATAGAGAACTCGATACCATGCCTGGATATGCAGGATCGAGTTGGTACTTTCTGCGTTATATGGATCCAGATAATTCAAAAACCTTTGCCGATAAAGATGCTCTTAACTATTGGCAAGATGTAGATTTATATATCGGTGGAACAGAGCATGCTGTCGGCCATTTAATGTATTCTCGATTTTGGCATAAGTTCTTATATGATCTTGGATTAGTCGAGACGATCGAACCTTTTAAAAAATTAGTAAATCAAGGCATGATTCAAGGCATTGTGGAAAACATTATCTTGATCAAAGAATCATCTCCTTCAACTTTTATTTCCGCAAGTCTAAGAAATCGTTACAATAGTAATCAGCTCGCTTACCTTCCAGTAAATTCATCATTCGTTGTCGATTCCGGTAATGAGAATTACCTTGATGAAAATGGTCTTAGGCAATTTATTGTAACCAAACCAGATTATACCCATGCTCTATTTGAAAATGAATCTGGTCGTTTTACTATTGATCAGTTGCCTTCTGATTTCAATTTAATTACATATTCCGAAGTAGGTAAAATGTCTAAAAGATATCATAATGTCGTTAATCCTGATGATGTAATAGAAGAATATGGGGCTGATGTTTTCAGAATGTATGAAATGTTTCTTGGTCCGTTAGAAGACAGCAAACCATGGGACACTAAAGGAATTACCGGCGTATCTGGTTTTATAAAAAAATACTACAGATTATTTTTTGAAGAAGGCAAGTTAATTGCACTTCATGAACAAGAACCTAATAAAGAGGAATTAAAAATTCTTCACAGTTGTATTAAGAAAGTAAATGAAGATATTCAAAACCTTTCTTTTAATACCTGCATAAGTACGTTCATGATTTGCGTCAATGAACTACGTCGAATAAACTGCAGAAATAAACAAATTTTACATTCGCTAAATCTATTGCTAGCACCATTCGCACCTTTTATTACAGAAGAAATTCATTCGTCGATGGGCTATTCACAATCAGTTCATCATGGCAATTATCCAATTGCGAATGAATCGTATCTAATCAAAGAAGAAGTAACGTATCCTATAAGTATAAATGGCAAAAAACGCAGTGAATGGACTGTTGCCGTGTCAAAACCTAAAGAAGAACTTGAAAAGGAAGTCTTACAACTTGAAGAAATTCAGAAATGGATTTCAGAATCTGCGATACAAAAAATAATCATTGTTCCTGGAAGGATGATTAATATCGTAATCAGTAATTAGGTTACTAGGCAGAAATTAATGCTATTTTTAAATAATTCCTTGACTGGTCAGATATCTCTCTGCATCCAAAGCAGCCATACAACCTGATCCAGCAGCTGTAACGGCTTGTCGGTAGTTTTTATCCTGAACATCGCCAGCCGCAAACACTCCTGCCCTATTAGTCTTTGTTGTACCTGCCTGAGTAATTATATAGCCTGAATCATCCATATCAATCCAACCTTTGAATGGATCTGAATTTGGTTTGTGCCCAATAGCAACAAACAATGCACTTACCGGTACTTCAAGCAACGCATTTGTTTGATTATTCTTTATACTGATTGCATTTACTTCTTGATCACCAATTATATCATCTACTTCTGAATTCCAGTGAATCTGAATATTTGATGTGTTCATGACACGTTCCTGCATTATTTTAGAAGCCCGCATGGTGTCCTTTCTTATTAGCATATGCACTTTAGTACATAGTTTAGCCAAATAACTTGCTTCTTCAGCAGCTGTATCACCGGCTCCCACAATTGCTACTTCTTTACCTCTAAAGAAAAATCCATCACACACAGCGCATGCAGACACCCCTTTGTTCATTAATCTTTGTTCAGAAGGCAATCCCAACCATTTGGCAGATGCACCACTTGAAATAATGACAGCATGAGTTTCAATCAATTCACCTGATTCCGTCCATAATTTATGCACAGGCCCGGTAAAATCAACTTTATCAATTTTTTCATATTTTATTTCAGTATGAAATCGCTCTGCCTGATTTTTAAAATCTTCCATCATTTGAGGACCTTGAACTCCATGAGGATAACCCGGGTAATTCTCCACTTCGGTAGTTATCATCAATTGCCCTCCAGGTTCTGCACCGGTAAACAATAATGGCTTCATATTGGCTCTTGCAGCATAAATCGCTGCCGTATAACCTGCTGGTCCTGAACCTACGATTACACAATGATGAATCGACATAAGATTAATTGAAACTAGTTTTTAATAATGGATGAGAGTTCAAAAGGTTCACTAAATCCTTGGGTCCATCATTATTTTCAAGGATTATTTGTGCTTGTTGATAATAGCACAATCTTTTATTTAACAATTCACTAAGATTCCTTAGAGTAATTCCATTTTGAAGTATTGGACGATTCATTAAAGCCAATCTCTCCATTAATACTTCAAGTTTACAACTCAGGAAAATAGATACATTTTTGTTGATCCAAAACATACCATCCATGAAACAGGAACATCCACCACCGGTAGAAAGTACCACTTGCGGACCTGATAAAATGCTTAATAAAAACTTTCTTTCAATACATCTAAAATAATGCTCACCTTTTTCATTCCACAAATCGCTAATTGAAACGTTTATTTTGTTTTCAATCAATTGATCTAAATCAATGAAAGGAAGGTTTATTTCAGAAGCCAGAAGTTGCCCAATGGTGGTTTTACCGGATCCTGGCATTCCTATAAGAATGATCGATTTCGATCTCATAAGCGAATTCAAAACAAAAGGCGAATTTCATTAATTTTACGCTATGAAAAACAAGTTATTCTATTTACTTATTATAATTTCACTGGTTTTTCAATGCCAGCAAAATAAAAAGACTGATTCTAAACCCGACTTTACGGACAATCCATACATGGATGCCATATATAATTCAGCAACAGCAGATCATCCTGACGATACTAGCCATCTTCCGGTATTGAGCTTATTAGAGCAAGAATTTGATTTTGGTCAAATTACTGAGGGGGACACTGCTTATCATGATCTAAAATTCGTCAATACTGGTAATGCGAGGTTATTGCTGAGCAATGTAACCAGTGGCTGTGGTTGCACAACTGCCAGTTGGCCAAAGGAATTTTTCAAGCCATTGGATACCGGAGTCATTAAACTTATGTATTTATCCAAGGACAAGTCCGGAATTCAGGAGAAAACAGTAACCATTTATGCCAATACCAAGCCCAATACCACAAAATTCTCAGTTAAGGTAAACGTGATTCCCCGCAAGAAAAAGTAATACCACAGCAATTTCATTGCATAGATCCTAATAGTTCTTACTTTTGCTGAAATTTAATAAAATGGGCGGATTTGTAAATCTATTACCTTTATTGTTGGTCTTTGTTATTATGTATTTCTTCTTTCTAAGACCGCAAATCAAAAAACAAAAAGAACAAAATACTTTTCTAGGCAACATTAAAAAAGGTGATCAAGTAGCCACAGGATCAGGATTCATCGGCAGAATATCAAAAATTGAAGACGATATTGTCGAACTTCAATTAGATAGTAAGACTTTTGTAAAAATTCTTAAAAACTCTGTTTCTAAAGAAGCTACTGAGTCTCTTAAAAACCGAAATGTATTAGAATAAATATTCTAATTATAACTTAACAAAAGGAGCAGTCCAAATTAATTTGTTTTTCAAATTATAAACCTGAACAAAATATTGTCCTGGAGTTAAGCTTGCAGTGTTTACATATTGGCATTCATTCTGAAACAAACTTTGATTTGAATTCAGAACAGTTGAACCTTCGTCTTTTATTAATCGAACTTGATAAATATCAGAGGCAAACGCTTTATTAACAATAGCCAGTTGATCTATAACTAAGTTAGATTTCAATTCCATTGAATTTTGGTCAAGTGTTGTATTTACAGTTCCAATGGTTTGAGCCTTATAGCTAATACGAGTTGCATTTCCTAAGGAATCTACGGTTACGCTGGCGATTTCCCCTTTGCTAGAATTACTTAGAAAAACATATTGCGTTGAAAGCCCTGAGCCTAGAAATCCACCGAAAAATCCAGACGCTATTTGAGTAATATCTATCCATCCAATGAATGCAATTTTTGCTTCAATATTAATGGCTGTATTCGTAACTCTTTTTTGCCTTAAGACATCATAAGAATTATTTTTTAATTTCATTACACCCCAGGCATCGACATCCACTTTAACATCCTGCTTTATTTTTACACGTATGGAATCTACTGATAATCCCATCGTCAAAGTATCTGGAATAAGCATACCAGAAAATGCGAATTGAGTATTCGTTTGATAATCATACTGATCCTGATAATCCATTGGAGTACGAATAATTACGGCTGGCTTATCATAAACATTAGCTCCTCCAAGAATTGGGTTGTTTCCGGTAAATGTCCCAAGCAATTCTAGATTTTTATTAGTCACCCGAAAGAAGGCATTTTGTCCTTGTCTGGTGCTTGCTAAATTTGCCGTTGGAAAAGAACTTGATCCTTGAATTCCAGTTGGATCTACAAATCGGTCAACTGACATCCTATGATCATTAAGTGCGCTAAAGTCCCAATTTTGATTTCCTCCAGCTGTTGACATAGTGATGCCTTTTGGGAGAGAATCGAGCGAATTAAAATATTGATCTCCAATAGATGGAAGAATGGAATTACCAATAGTAATTTGAGCTTGTATCTCTATACTAAGAGCACATAACAAAATCACCAGATTTCTTAATTTCATAATAGTAATTATTTATTAGATTAAAGATTGAAGTTCTACAAAGTTACGATATTCGCCGCTCCTGTTTATTAATTCTTCATGGGATCCTTGTTCTACAAGTTCACCATTATTCATAACAATAATTTTATCTGCATTCTTAATGGTAGCTAACCGATGAGCTATCACTATCGCTGTCCGGTCCTTAAGGATATTGTCTAATGCGGCTTGTATCATGGTTTCAGAGGTGCTGTCTAACGCAGAGGTCGCCTCATCAAGAATTAATACCTGCGGATTCCTAAGCAATGCCCTGGCTAAAGTCAGACGTTGTCTTTGTCCCCCGCTAAGTTTCATTCCCCTATCACCAATATTAGCATCAAGGCCTTTCGCATCGGAAAGCACAAACTCTGTTGAATAGGAGGCATCCAAGACTTTCCATATTTCTTCCTTATTATGCCCATCGGCTGCAAATTCAACATTATTTTGTATTGAATCGTTAAATAATATTGGCTCTTGTGTTACCATTCCCATTAAGCTCCTAAGGCTTTCTAATTTGATTTCACGAATATCGATTCCATCAATCAGAATTCTTCCATTGCTTACTTCATAAAATCTAGCCAACAGATCAACCAACGTTGACTTACCTGATCCAGATGCACCAACAATCGCAATTGTATTACCTTTATTGATGGTTAGATTAATATTTTTTAATACCCAGTCTTGTTGATTTGGATATTTAAAATAGACATTTTCAAACTTAATCTCATTCTTTAAAGATTGAATAGATTTTGCCTTTGGATTATCCTTTATGCTAATATCTACGTTGAGAATTTTCTCAATTCGATCTAATGCAGCCATTCCTTTATGAATATTAAAGTATGCCGACGAAAGACCTTTTGATGGCTCAATAACATTAAAGAAAGCATATAGGAAAGCTAAAAATGTTGATGCATCAATTTGTTGAACAAACACAAGTTTAGCGCCAAACCAAAGCAATACACATACAATTACTATACCCATAAATTCCGACAATGGCGAAGCCAGTTCTCGTCTTCGGTTAATATTAATAAGCATCTGGCGATGGCTGTTCAAAATTCTATTGTATCGCTGTCTTATATAATTTTCTGCAGCAAATACTTTAATTACTCTTAAGCCGCCAAGACTTTCTTCCAGCAAGGCAATTAATTCTCCAAACTGGGTCTGTGCATCGAGTGCTTTTTTTCTTAATGTTCTTGAAATACCGCCAATGATTATAGAAGTTACTAATAACAAAAGAAGAACAAATAAGGTCAGGTTGACACTGGTGTATAGCATGAATATCAAACTACCCAGGATGATCAATGGATCTTTTACAATCGATTCCATAGAAGAAAGTAAGGTATATTCAAGTTCAGCAACGTCGGATGTCATTCGAGCCATCAGATCGCCTTTCTTTTCATTGGAAAAAAAAGACATAGGAAGGTCGAGCATTTTTGAAAAGAGTTTTTCGCGTGTATTGCGAATGAGATTAGCTCTTACAGGTGTTATAAAATAGACAGCAAGATATTTAAATAAATTTTTAAAAAAGAAAATGGTTCCAATTGCTATGCAAATGATTAGTACGGCATCAGGTTTTTCATGTTGATTAAGCCAGATGCTAAAATTATATTTCATCATCTGTAATTGTTCCCCTAGGGATTCGATGGTTTCAGGTCTTGGAACCGTTAATTCGCCATTGCGAAATAACATTTCAAACAACGGAATAATAGCCGGAATAGAAGCTACGGTAAATATAGCCGTTAGAATATAACAAAGGAGATGCAACAATACAAGTCCTTTGTATTGCCTGACTTGTATTATAAATCTAAAATAAGACTTCAAGTTAAAATTGGATGAATGATCCTATTCTGTAGCTTCAGGTTTAAGCTTAAAATTATTCAGAAAGCCTGTATGAAAATTACCTTTCCTGAAATCTTCATTTTTCATCAATTGTTTATGAAAAGGTATGGTAGTTTTAATTCCTTCCACAATAAATTCATCAAGAGCTCTTTCTAATTTGGTTATACATTCTTCCCTCGTTTGAGCTTTACAGATCAATTTTGCAATCATTGAATCATAATAAGGTGGAACCGTATAACCAGCATAAACGTGGGTATCAACCCTTACTCCATGACCTTTAGAGGTATGCAAGGATGTAATTTTACCTGGTGAAGGTCGAAAATCTGCATACACGTCTTCGGCATTTATTCTCAATTCAATAGCATGCATATTGGGATAATAATTCTTTCCTGAAATAGGAATTCCTGCTGCTACCTTAATTTGTTCTTTGATCAGATCATGATCAATTACTTCTTCCGTAACCGGATGTTCAACCTGTATTCTGGTATTCATTTCCATGAAGTAAAAATTCCGGTATTTGTCAACCAGAAATTCAATTGTTCCTACCCCTTCATAGTTTATAGCTTGACCAGCTTTAACAGCAGCATCACCCATTTTTTCTCTTAACTCAGGAGTCATGAAAGGTGAAGGACTTTCTTCAACGAGTTTTTGATGTCTTCGCTGAATTGAACAGTCTCTTTCCGAGAGATGCACAACCCTACCGAATTGATCTCCTACAATCTGAAATTCGATATGTCGAGGTTCTTCAATGTATTTCTCCATATACATGCCGTCATTGCCAAAAGCCGCTTTAGCTTCGGTACGTGCATTATTCCAATTCGGTTCGAACTCCTCTTCCTTCCATACAATTCTCATACCTTTACCTCCACCACCAGCCGTTGCTTTTAAGATCACCGGGTAACCAATTTTGGCCGCCAATTCAAGTCCTTCTTTGACATCTTTGAGAAGTCCATCGGATCCTGGTACTACTGGTACGCCACTTGAGATCATGGTTTCTTTAGCGGTAATTTTATCACCCATTTTTCGAATCTGATCTGGTGTAGGGCCAATGAATTTTACCCCATATTTTGTACAGATTTCTGCAAACTCTGCATTTTCAGCCAAAAAACCATAACCTGGATGCACGGCATCGGCATTGGTTATTTCAACCGCTGCCATAATTTTTGGTATACTGAGGTAAGATTGAGAGGAGGCCGGTGGGCCAATACATACAGCTTCATCGGCAAAACGTACATGGAGGCTATCTCGATCTGCAGTAGAATATATGGCAACCGTTTTGATTCCCATTTCTTTGCAGGTTCTGATTATTCTTAATGCTATCTCGCCTCGGTTAGCGATCAATATTTTATTAAACATAAGATGACAGGCTATTAAGATTCCTAAGGCTCTATGAGAAAGAGAACCTGATCAAATTCAACTGGAGTAGAATCGTCAACCATAATCTTGACGATAGTTCCTTTAACTTCACTTTCTATCTCATTAAAAAGTTTCATAGCTTCAATGATACAGACGGTACTACCTTGATCAATTACGTCACCAACCTTTACAAATGGTGGTTTGTCAGGCCCAGCAGAACGATAGAAAGTTCCAACCATTGGTGACTTAATTTCAATGTACTTCTTATCGGAAGCCTTAGAATCAGAAGCCTTTTCAACAGGTGCAGAGCTAGGCGGATTGACCTGTGGAATTGGGGTGGCTTGAACTGGAACTGTATGCGCAATTGCAACGGGTTGAGGCATTACCCCGGGTACAGAATATTTGCCGGTTTTAATAGTCAATTCAAAATCTTTGTCTTTGATTCTGAATAAAGCAAGGTCTGACTTGCTCACCATCCGAATCAGTTCTTGAATTTCTTTAAAGTTCATCTGGTTTTATTTTACACGTTCGATATATTCCCTTGTACGGGTATCAACCTTGACCATATCGCCCTGATTGACAAACAAAGGTACTTTAATCTCAGCTCCTGTACTAATGGTCGCCGGTTTCATTACATTGGTTGCTGTATTACCTCTTGCTCCTTCTTCGGTATACGTGATTTCAGTCACCAAGTGAGGCGGAAGCTCTGCCTGAAGAGGAAGGTTTTTTACGGCATGATAGAGAATTTCAATTTCCATTCCTTCCTGAAGAAAATCGGCATTTTCGATTAATTTTTCATTAACCGCCTCTTGCTCAAAGGTTTCAGTGTTCATAAAGTTATACCCCATATCATCTTTGTAAAGATATTGGACTTTCCTACGCTCAACCCTAATCTCGTTAATCGTATGACCAGCTGGAAATGTATTTTCAATGATTTTACCGCTGGTGAGACTCTTTAACCTGGTCCGTACAAATGCATTTCCCTTTCCGGGTTTAACATGCTGGAATTCTACAACCACGTAAATATCGTTATTGTAATCAATGCACATGCCATTCCTTATATCTGAAGTAGTTGCCATAATTGGATTATAATTTTATAAAAATCGCGCAAATATATTAAGCCCTGTTTCGTCCTCCAAAACAGGAAACCCAATCAGATGTTAATCTTATCGGGGTACTACCAGGCTGAATTCAGTCCTTCTGTTAAGAAATCTACCAGTATCCGTCTTATTATCAGCCACTGGTTGACTTGATCCATGACCAATATAGCTCATTCGAGTCGATGGCACACCTCGGGTAATAAGGTAATCCATACAAACTTTTGCTCTTCTGGTACTGAGATCGATATTAAGCTTTTCACTACCAGTATTATCTGTATGTCCACTAATAACCAGGTTATAAGCCGGGTATTTGAATAAGACTGTTGCTATTTTATCTAATATTCCGAATGACTCATCTCTTAAGGTAGAACGGCTTAGGTCGAATTGAACCGCTCTCATGGCATAATCAAGTACGTCGAGATCTTTCTTCTCTATGACAGGACATCCTTTGTTAGAGGCAGGTCCTGCATCTTTAGGGCACTCATCCAATTTGTCTGTAATTCCATCCCCATCTGAATCCGGACAACCATTAAATTTTGCTAAACCTGCGGCAAAAGGACAGTCATCTTTATCATCCATTATTCCATCGTTATCGGAATCTTTTGGCATTGGTTTGTCCATTTTTTTCTCCGGACAACCATCTTTAGTATTTGGTGCTGCCTGATCCGGACATTTATCTTTTTTATCGGAAATACCATCACCGTCTGAATCAGGACATCCTGACATACTTGCAGCACCTGCTTTATCAGGACATTCGTCTTTATCATCAGGAACACCATCACCATCTGTATCTTTTGGCATTGGTTTTTCCATCTTTTTATCCGGGCAACCGTCCTTGGTATTTGGCGCTGCCTGTTCCGGACATTTATCTTTTTTATCGGAGATTCCGTCTCCATCTGAATCAGGACATCCTGACATACTTGCAGCACCTGCTTTATCAGGACATTCATCTTTATCATCAGGAACACCATCCCCGTCTGTATCTTTTGGCATTGGTTTTTCCATCTTTTTCTCAGGGCAACCGTCTTTAGTATTTGGAGCCGCTTGATCTGGGCATTTATCTTTTTTATCGGAAATACCATCTCCATCTGAATCCGGACAACCACCCATTTCTATGGTACCTGCTTTATCTGGACAGTCGTCTTTACTATCAACTACGCCGTCACCATCAGAATCTTTCATTTGCGGCTTTTCCTCTTTTTTGTCCGGACAACCACCTTTTGATTTAACACCAGGTTCATCTATACATTTATCAACTTTATCAGGCACTCCATCCCCGTCTCTATCCGGACATCCATTAGCTTCTTTGGTACCAGCTTCATCAGGGCAGTTATCATCTTTATCCGTGATGCCATCTTTATCTTTATCCGGTGCCGGACAACCTTTATATTCCTTAAGCCCCTTCTCATTAGGACATTCATCATCAGAATCAGCTATACCATCCATGTCAGAATCCGGGCAGCCCTTTAAAGCTTTAGAACCTGGAGTTTCAGGGCATCTATCATCTTTATCGGCTATTCCGTCTCCGTCCTGATCCGGGCAACCTTTGAATTCCGGCAATCCAGCTTGGGAAGGGCATAGGTCAAGATTGTCAACAATGCCATCTCCGTCTGAGTCCATAGGTTTTTCTAATTCCTGAGGTGTTGTAGCTTTTTCCTTTTTAGCTCCCAGCATATAGATTAATCCAAGTGAGTGCTGAATGTAATTGTTTCCATTCGCGATCGGCAATCTATAATCGGATTGCCATTGAATTGAAACTTGAGGATGAAGGTTAAAATTAATTCCTAAACCCAAGGGAACGGCTATGTTAAAATCATTGAGTTTTGGAATAGCTACATTTAAACCCCCGACCATGTATGGATTCAACCATCGTGAAGATTTGTAAAAATGGTATTGGGCCTGTCCTCCAATCGTAATAGTTGGGTCATTTGTATTGCCATCTTGATTTTCATTTATAAAGACTAGGCCAATTGGAACTTCAAGAGCTAATGATTTGGAAAGATTTCTATGAAGAACAATTTCGACACCTCCGCTATATTCTCGAAAAGCTGAAAAATCTTTATCGTTGAGTGTGTTGTAATCCAGAAATGTTTTACGAAAGCCGAGACCGTTTTTATAATCAAACATTTGGCCTTCGGTATTAGCATTGAAAATGCCGCAAAGCAGGAAGAGGAGTAGAATTTTCTTCATAATCAGTGAATTGAATATACAAAGATAGAGAAATATTCGGTTCAATGGTATATATATTAAGATAATAAATATGTGTAGCTAATGGTATTCAATCTATTTAATTGCCTGATTATTAATATTTATTTGAATTAAAAGTTTTTTTTGGTTACATTTAAGCTATTGTTCAAAATTCATTTTTTCACCTTTTAAATTTATCTAATATGAAAAAACCAAGCACACCATTTTTAGCACAAATTTTGAATAACATCCTTAACCGCGTTTTACTTTTTATTTTTCTGCTTGGAATGTCGGTCAATTTGGTTGTAGCCCAACCATATAATATCGGTGGTGCTAATTATGTACCATGCGGAACAACGGAAACCCTAACTGCTCCTTTTGTTTCTTCAACAGGTGCTTTAAGCGCTAGCGTTTATACCAATTACGTCTTGATAACTTGTACTGGAACTGGAAATTCCCTTGCAAGTTGTGAAAATGATGCTTTTTTCGTCTATACCTGTGGTCTATTTCACGATGCAAATTATTATCAATTGGTAACCACAACTACTGGTTCAGTTTCTCTTAATACACCAGATAATGCATATCAGCACATTGTGTATGATGTTGATGCTGGTATAGAAGTTTCACCACCTTATGTCCCGGCGTATCAGTCTGGTCATACGTATTCATTCATTATTAATATGAATTCAATTGGAGGAACCGCAAACCTTCGTGTAGGGGTAAACGATGGTCAGTTTGATGATAATGGAGGCTCCTATGAGGTTGAACTAACACAATTATGTTGTGAAAGCGATTCAGATGGAGATGGTATCTGCGATGAAGTCGACAATTGCTTTATTGTTGCTAACCCTAATCAGAAGGATTCGGATGGAGACGGTGTTGGGAATGTATGTGACAATTGCCCAACAGTTCCTAATTCTGATCAATTAGATTCCGATGGTGATGGCCTTGGAGATGCCTGCGATAATTGCCCAATGACTGCCAATCCTGATCAGGCAGATTCGGATGGTGACGGAGTTGGTGATGTATGCGACAATTGTCTTACAACGGCCAATTCTGATCAGGCAGATTCTGATAATGACGGAGTTGGTGATGTCTGTGATAATTGCGCAATGACTACCAATGCTGATCAAACGGATTCCGATGGCGATGGAGTTGGTGATGTCTGCGACAATTGCCTTACAACTGGTAATTCAGATCAGGCAGATTCTGATAATGACGGGGTCGGTGATGTCTGCGACAATTGTTCATTGGCTAATTCTGATCAAACGGACAGCGACTGTGATGGAGTTGGTGACGCCTGTGACCTTTGTCCTGGTGGTGATGACATGGTGGACAACAACAATGATAATCTTCCGGATTGCGCTTACCCTCCATCTTTCAGTGACATAATTACAGCCTGGAAGTGCGGCAATAATTCACAAAAAGTACAGATCTGTCATTCCAATGGCAAGACCTTATGTATTGCCTACTCTGCTTTAGCTGCTCATATCGCACATGGCGACTATCTAGGTCCTTGTGGAAATGCTTCCTGTGGCAGCGGTCTTAAAAAATCGATGGGCATTGAAAACCAATCGACGATTGCAGAATCACCAGAACTGAATATTAGCCCAAATCCAGCCCATGATGAAATAAGGATTTACCTTAAAGGATTTGAAGGAACGACGAAAGAGTTATCATTCATTGACATGTCAGGTAAAGTAGTTTTGCAAAGAAACTTAACGATTGGTCAAAATACATTAATCATCGATATTTCAGATCATTCAATCACTAATGGCATCTACATAGTAAATGTTAGATCAGATGAAAATGAGATTCACAAATTAGTAATGATTTCGAAATAGTTTCTTATTTAAAAATTAATTAATGCAGGCAAACCATAAAAAGTTTGCTTGCATTTTTTTTATTTATTAAAATTCAAAAAAATTTGATGCTAAGTTTATTTGGTATAATTTTAATGATACTTATTTAAAAAATAATAAGTTTGTTATATCCTATTCCAAATACGTTATTAAAGATTAAACTCTACTATAATCCTTGCTGAATTAAATCCATCGGCAGATTCAACACAACTGCTCTTCATCATTTGAAATTCAATCCAGAGATTTATAAAATAAAAAAGGTCTCCGAAGAGACCTGGAGTGATTCCGTCAGGATTCGAACCTGAGACCCTCTGCTTAGAAGGCAGATGCTCTATCCAGCTGAGCTACGGAACCATTTTATCTATACTTCCATCTTCAGGAAGAGCTTATCCAACTTTTAATCCTGATTAAAGAATGCTACCAGGACTATTATTACTACTTATTTCAAGGCTAATTCTAACCCTTTTTGAAAAAGAGAGGCAAAGATAAAAGAATCAATAAACTTAGAGCAAATTCCTTTAAAAATTACAGATACGCTTAAATTTAATACAGTCCTATTTTCCGGATGATTTTCTGTCCAGTCTTCATTTGTACCTCTAATAAATAAATTCCTTTTGTAAAATCCTGTGTAATCATTCTGCACGATCTATCATTGAAGGTCTTTCGAACATTCAAGGTGCCATCAATTGATCTCATATCAATTCCAGTTATTACTTCTTCTGATTCAATGATGATATCGGATTTTGTCTGCAAGATTTTTATGTTATCATAAGTAGGCTCGATAGTGGCCACGGTGGACTTGACAAAGAATGAAAAATCTCTGACACAACCAAGATTATCTCTTACTCTTAAGGTATAAGTTCCTGATGGAATATTATCAAGATCTATGGTCCTTGCTCCATTACTCCATTCAAAGCTATAAGGCGGTGCTCCACCTATAATTCCAATATGAATATATCCATTATTCGTCCCATTATCAGATTTAATCATAGTATCCGAAACTTCAATCTGAGAATTAAATTTAAGTTCAACGATTAAAGAACTATCACAGCCATTAAAATTCTTCAATTTAAACGTGTGGGCCGTATTGTTGCGATCAAAAATTAAATTGTTAACCGTAAAAGTTGCATCAAAGCAAAGAGTATCTCTTAAAAATTCAGTCGTAGCTGAATTTAATGTAACGTCTACATCAACAATTGAATCGCAACCATAAATTGCGGCTTTAGGCAACACCACTCTACCGGATGAATTGCCGGCATAAAACTTTTGAGTCCCAACTACGACTGTATCTCCGATACAAATCGATGGATTATAAGGTACTCCAGCGGTTGAACATTCGAATAGCGCTAAGACCCAAAAATCCCCTATGGCATTATTGGATGGCAAATCGTTATTGGTACTTGATGAACTGGATACCAGATACGTGTTAGGGCCATCGGAAACCAATGATCCAGCGGCGTCTCCCCGAGTCCCTCCGTAATTGCTAAAAGAAAGAATTTCTCCTTTGTCACTTAATTTCCACAACATTACATCCTTATCTCCATAATTGGATTTAACATCACGATCAGTTGAATTGCTTGTAGCCACTATCAATAACTCTCCCTTATCATTTAATTTAGCGGTTACAGCTTCATCGTCTTTGGTTCCCCCAATCATTCTTTTCCAATCCACTGTCCCTGCACTATTGTATTTCATTACAAAAATATCCTTACCACCAATAAGAGAATCTATATCCCCTCCCGCAGTAGTTACATTAAGCACTACAATAAAACCACCATCTGCTGTTGATACAATATCAATTAATATTTCATCTCCTGGTCCTCCGAACATGATCGCTGATAATTGATTGCTGTTACGGTTCAGTTTTAGAACAAAAATATCTTTCTTCCCTTTGTTGACCAATCCAAGAAAGGCTCCTTCATTACTGGATAAAGTTTCACCTGCGAGATAAAATTCTCTTTCACTGATTCTGCCTATTCGCTTCGCTAAGTCGTCTTTTGAACCTGCAAAAGTTTTAATACGAACTAGATTACCTGCCTCATCTATTGTACCAACATAGGAATCAAAACCTCCGGCATTTGGAGGAAAGTCTTTATCTAAAGATTTCGAACTTCCACAAAAAAGAATTTTGCCAGGCTCCAGGAATTTTACATCTGAAATCTGATCATTATTAGTACCACCAATATTTTTTGCCCATACTTTAGTATTTTTGATTGGATCATATAGCAATAGATATCCATCGATTAAACCATAAATGGATGCCACGTCTCCTCCTGATCCATTGATCTGTCCTGCACAAATTAATTGACCATTTGGCAAAACATCAACAGCATTGAGTTGGTCCGCCTGAGGGCTTCCAAAAGTTTTAAAGTTTTTTAAATTTGAATTTTTATTGACCACACCAATGATCATGTCGGTAAGTCCCTTATTCCCTAAGTTAGCAGAATTAGAAGTTCCAACAACGGCGATCAAGCTATCGTTTACGTTTGTGCTTGCCAGGCATTGCTCTGTGCCATCACCACCAAAAAGTTTAGACCAACGCTTAATAGGTTGAGAATTAGACTCATAGATAACTATGAATAAAATGACCGCGATTAAAAACTTATTATTCATCATTGATTCGATATTATTTTTTTACAAAGCTAAATTAAATGATTCTAACTAACCGAGTCGATAAAAGTTGAGTTCTAAACCTATATCGAACAGGACTAGGCCTTTATATTCTTATTGAAATGTTAATATGATAGAGTGTTGGTCAAAAAACCATAGTAAAAAGATCAAGATCTAAATCGAACTATCTACATTAGCGCCATTATTTAACTAAAACTTTAATTAATATGAAGACCAAAGTTATCATTGCGCTAATGTTCTGCACCCTTGCCGGGATTACAAACATGAATGCCCAAGTACAGGATTATAAATCAGCCATCGGTTTGAGATTCGGGTATCCTCTCAGTCTGAGTTACAAAACTTTTATTTCTGACCCAGCAGCGATCGAAGGATATGTTGGATTTAGATCCTATTCATACTACAGCTGGTTTAATATTGGAGCCTTGTATCAACACCATATGCCTATTAAATCGGTTGATGGCCTAGCCTGGTACGTAGGTGGAGGTGCCAATGTTTTCTTTTGGAGCTATGATAAGGACTATTATCCAGGTTATGCTGACTTTTCAACTACTTCATTTGGTATTTCCGGATGTATTGGTTTGGATTACAAATTCGATAAAATTCCACTTAACTTAAGCGTTGACTGGTTACCAACAGTTATTATTGGTGGAGAGTTTTTATCAGGATTTGGAGGAAGCTATGGAGCTCTTTCAGCTCGCTATATTTTAAAATAATATTAATAAATCTTGATATTGAAAGCCTTTGCATTTGCAAGGGCTTTTTTTATGATTATAAATGAAATAATATATCAATCTAAAGACAAGTTACAAAAAGCACTAACACACACTTAAAAGTTCTCTTGAATATACAAACTTTAGAAACTATTTATAGAAATTCAAGAAGAATCAATTAGCAGCTTTTCAAATTACAAAGTTTCGTATATTGCATTACAATTAACACAATACTTGGAAAGAATACGAGCAATCTTTAACACTCTGTTCATCTCTAGCTTGCTACTGAATTGTCTTTTTGCTCAACACAGCCTTATTAGCCATTACAGCGATACCCGATCAATGGGAATGGGAAATACCGGAGTCGCACGAAATCAAAATAATCAGTCTATAAAAAACACAGCACATCTTGCATTATTAGATAATAACAGTATTTATTTAAGTTACAGAAATTTCTATTTCGTCGAAGGGTTAAACTATCTTCAAGTAACAGGCAATTACAAAACAGGAAATAAATCTGCCATAAGTATTGGCCTCAGCAAAGAAGGAAGCACTGAGCTTAGTGAAACATTAGTAAACTTAAACTATGCCAGGAAAATATTTAACAAAGGGGCTATTGGCATTGGAGTTTCCTTTTATCATGAAGGTAAAGTAGAAACAAAATCCATTAATACTATAATTCCCAATATTGGATTACAAATAGAGGCTATTCCAAGTCTGACATTAGGTTTACAATTAAACAATCCCATCCCTTATCAGCATGAAGGAATTGAAACGATTCCGGGAAGTTATAACTTTGGTGCTTGCTATAAAATTAATGAATTAGTTTATCTTTCTTCTGAAATCTCACTCTCCAGTAATGAAGAAACCTTAACTAAATTTGGAATAGAATACTTTCCAATTCATCAAATTTCTTTGAGAACAGGATATATTGAAAATGGAAGCATAACTTTTGGCATAAGCTACGATCCTAATAAACAAATTCGAATAGAAACAGCTTATGAATTACATCCCATATTGAGATCATCCATTGGCATAGGAATAAATTATACTTTTATCAATAACGATAAAAAATAACTACTCTTTAATGAGTTTTCGGATTATTTTATCCTTACCCGATTGAATTAATACAGTATAAATTCCAGTTTCCAGTTCACTGATATTGATTTTACTATGATTAGATCCAATGTTATGTTGCATTAATCTTCCTCCGATATCAAAAATGTTGATATCCAAATTTTTAATTTTATCGCCTTTGAGTATAAAATAATCTTTAGCTGGATTAGGATATATTTCAACTCGATCTAATAACTCATTAGAAATAGAACTAGGCAGCATGAAGGTTACTCTCTTGGTATTTTTTATTGCATTATCACCTTTCTCGCCTTGTGTATTTGAACCACAAAGGCTTGAAAAATAAAATGTAATTGTATTGCCTGTTATAGCAGCCGGAGCAGTCCATGAGAAATTCCAGCTTGCGGTGCTATCAACAAGTTGCTTAGCATTTGACTGTCTTATATATTGCCTGCCAAATGTTGCTCCAGTACCCACATTTGATCCTTGACCAGAAGTAAGTGTTCCACATTTCTTATTCAGCGTATCCAAACAAGTTAGTTGAAATCCAGTTATGACTGCATTACTTTTATGTGTAATGGTAAGATCGTATTTAGTATTTGCAATTACCGTATCCGGAATTCCTGAAATATTAATGGTACCTACAAATTTACCTCCAGAATGACAGCCAGATTTTTCGCAGGTCAGCTCGCCTGGGGCTCCAGTTTTTTCCAACTCTGGATTTCTAGGTTCAAAAGCTAAAGATGAATTAATTATCCAAAAACACAATCCGCTGAATATCAAATAGATATATTTCATTTTTAAATTTTTAAAGCACGAAAGTAATAAAAAAGTCTTGGCTGAATTATATAGAAAGTCATTAGAACGGCAGATGTACTTAAAAAAAACATTTTATTATTAAAATAACCTGAATATGTCAATTTCACATTTGTATATATACTAATACTTTCTAGATCTGAATTAACATTTTAATTAACTTTACTGAAAATTAAATACTATGCATCGCTACTTAATCATCTTGCTTTTTACTGTTTACGTAACGGCACCAATTATCTCACAAACTAAAACTGAACTATATTTCAACTCAGGAATTGGATTATATCTTAATAAATCTACAGAGAGTAATTTAATTTTTTATGAATTCGAATCTGCGAATGATTCAATGACAATTTACAATTTATATAATGGAGTAACCGATGTTGAATATAAATATAAAAACCGACCTACTTTCCAATTTGGAGTTAATCAGTATTTTAATTTGAAAGATCTCTGGAAATTTTCTTATGGCATCTCATTACACCTTAAAACAATAACTCAGAATGGAATCAGTTTTCGTTTTGGTAACATCAATAAAGGTGAATTTGTTGGAAAAGATACGATTTTTAAGCAAAAAATCATAACCAATAGCCAGGATAGTTTCATTTCAAATGGATATAAATATGATAATTCGAAAATCTATCAATACCTCCTTGAGATACCCTTAAACATTCATTATAAGCTAAATCAAAAACTAGAATTAAATCTTGGATTCTCAACAGCTTTTACTGTAAATCAACGGAGCTATGGCAATGTCCTCGAATCGACCGAAACTAAAATGATTAATGGTAAGACTGTTCATATTTCGAATTATCAAACAAAATACTTTACTTCGTATAATTACAACAATCCTATATTTTGCATTAACACAGGAATGGATTGGAGTCTTTCTGCTCACTGGGGTTTAAAAGCTAATTTTCGATACTGGCTTAAAGATTTAAGCAAACCTCAAAAGATTGATAACATCATTTTTAAGTCAGGTGAATCAATTACAAATCTTTTAGATATTACCGGAGGAATACGTTATCGTTTTTAATTAATTCACGATCCAAACACAGGTGAGTTAATGGTTGGAAAGAATTGAACGAAAATTATTAAAACTTAAATAAGATCGAAAAAGTTATTGGCACCAATCGGCCTTTTTACATTGAAAGATTCACCATATCGAACTCCAATTGTTCTTCCTGCTACTCTCGCTTTACCTAATATTTCATCGAAGAATTCTTTGCCCGATATAGCGGATTCCGGTTCTGAAGAGTTGGGATCGTAAAACTGCGACTTAAAGCATCGTATAGCATTCATTTTTTGCTCCATGTAATCGCTTATGTCCACAATCAAATCCGGGTTAAGATAATAATCCTGAGTATAGTGATATATAGCATCAGGCCGATGAGCTTCTTGCCTCTCGTTATTCCAAATAGTTTCGATTTTACGCAGACCAGAATAAAAGCACGCATCGGATATTAATTTGGCGGCTCGTCCATGATCCGGATGTCTGTCTTCGATGGCATTGGCCAGAACTATTTTAGGTTTGCAAGCTCGAATAATTGGAATAATCTGACGAATTGAAATTTCATTATTTGAAAAGAATCCATCACCCAAATTAAGTTGAAAACGGAAAGTGGCCTTTTGATAAACAGCCGCATCATTGGCTTCCTTCGTTCGAAGTTCAGCTGTTCCCCTTGTTCCCAATTCGCCTAAGGTCAGGTCAAGAATTCCAAAAGAAAAACCAAGATCCCGATGTTTCAACAATGTACCACTGCAGGATAACTCAACATCATCCGGGTGTACTCCAATAGCTAAAATATCAACTTTACGAATTTCTCCTACCATCTTATTAATGCTGATCCCCAGGTAAATCCACTTCCAAATGCGGCAAGACACACCAAATCTCCTTTCTTTATTTTTCCCGCTTCAAAAGCCTCCGTCAACGCTATAGGGACAGAAGCTGCCGTGGTGTTTCCATATCTCTGAATGTTATTCCAAACTTGATCATCACGTAATTTCAATTGGCGTTGAATAAACTGACTAATTCTTAGATTTGCCTGATGTGGAATTAACATATTAATGTCTGCTGGCGTTAAACCCTGCTTGTTTAATGCTTCTATAATTACTTCCGGAAACTTTGTAACCGCTGTCTTAAAAACAAGTTGCCCATTCATATTAGGATATATATCCTGTTCCTCCCACATCTTTTGAGTAAGAAAAATTCCACCATACTTTTCATCCCCGTATCCAAATCGTTCAACTCCCAAATGATAACCACCATGGCTACCAGGATTTATAAAAGCCAATTCCTCAGCATGAGTTCCATCTGCATGAAGACAGGTCTGTAAAATACCAGGCTCTTCTGAGGCCTGAATTACAGCGGCCCCTGCACCATCTCCAAATATTACGGTAACATTTCTGCCTCTGGTGGAAAAATCCAATCCCATGGAATGCATTTCTGAACCGATCAAAAGTATATTTTTGTATTGCCCGGTCTTTATAAATTGATCCGCTATGCTAAGACCATAAATAAAACCAGAACATTGATTTCGAACATCCAATGCCGGAGCTTCATACTTAGTCATTTTCAACTCACGTTGAACCAAAACTCCGCAACCTGGAAAGAAATAATCCGGACTTAAGGTGGCAAAAATGATAAAATCTATTTCAGATTTATCTACTCCTGCCCTTTGCATAGCAACTTCTGCTGCCCGGGCACCCATAGTCGTAGTCGTTTCTTTATTCTTGACACCGTATCTGCGTTCTTCAATTCCAGTGCGCTCAATAATCCATTCATTGGATGTATCCATCAATTGAGAAAGATCATGATTAGATACTACTTGCTCAGGAATATAATAACCAAGGCCTGCAATTTTGGAATGGAACATTTATTCTATTTTAAATTTTTAATGTTATTTATTAGTTAGGACTCATTAAAGAGTTAAGAAGATTTCCGATTGTTTCTTTTAAATCTTTTCGATCAATAATAAAATCAAGGAATCCATTTTCCAATAAAAATTCCGATCGCTGAAATCCTTCCGGAAGATCTCGTTTAATCGTTTCTTTAACAACTCTGGGGCCTGCAAATCCAATCAAAGCTTTAGGTTCAGAGAAGTTAATATCTCCTAACATCGCAAAGGATGCGGTAACACCACCGGTTGTTGGATCTGTTAAAAATGAAAGGTAAGGGAGTTTTGCTTTTGCCAGCAAAGTGAGTTTTGCTGAAGTTTTAGCCATCTGCATTAAGGAGAAAGCAGATTCCATCATACGGGCACCCCCTGATTTGGATATGATCATAAAAGCCGCTTTTTCTTCAATGGCAAGATCTATGGCGCGACTGATTTTCTCACCCATAACTGAACCCATGGAACCACCAATAAAAGTAAAATCCATGGCGGCCACGACTAAAGGCTTGTCTTTGATATGCCCTATAGCAACAGTAATGGAATCTTTTTTTCCCGAACTCTTCTTAGCATCTTCCAGCCTCTTCGTATAAGGCTGTAGATCTGTAAATTCGAGGAAATCATAGGATTCCAATTCATCAAAAACTGTCTCATATTCATCACCAAACAGCAATTCAAAATATTGATCTGATCGTATTCGGGTATGATAATTACATGAAGGGCACTTATAGAAATTCTCTTCCAACTTCATAGTAGTCGAAGTTGTGTTACAATCCGGACATTTAAACCAGAGACCTTCCGGTGTATCCTTTTTTAGCTTAGTTGCTGTTGAAATTCCCTCTTTGAGGCGAGTAAACCATCCCATATCACAATCAATTGTTTAAAAATGATTATGTCATAGGATCATTGCAAATGTAAGGGGATTTGCGAAATAACTTAACTTTAGGCCAGCAAGTATTATTAATTTTTCACATTTTAACTCAAAATTTCCATCACATGAAAATATGCCTTATAGGCTATGGTAAAATGGGAAAAGCCATTGAAAATCAAGCAATTGAAAGAGGACATGTAATCAAAGCCAAGGTAGACAGTAAGGCACAAGGTCATATTCAGGAACTGGTGAAAGATTGCGATGTGGCCATCGAATTTACAAAACCGGAGGCAGCTATTCAAAACATCTTAAGGTGTTTTCAAATTGGCATACCAGTCGTATGCGGCACTACCGGATGGACAGCTCATTGGAAAGAAATAGAGGACTATGTTAGGCAATATAACGGAAGTTTGATATGGGCTTCCAATTTTAGTGTTGGTGTAAATATATTTTTTGAGATTAATTCTGCCCTTGCAAAAATAATGTCCTCACAACATCAATATTCAACTGAAATAAAAGAAGTCCACCATATTCATAAGCTCGATTCTCCTAGTGGAACTGGAATTACCATTGCTCAACAGATCATTGATGCTCATCCATCTTATAAAAGCTGGAAATTAAGGAATGAATCAGAGAAATCATCTGACGAATTGATCATTGATGCTATTCGTGAAGGTGAAGTGATTGGATATCACGAAGTGAAATATTCAAGCTCAATTGATGAGATAAAATTATCTCACAATGCATTCAACAGAAATGGATTTGCATTAGGAGCCGTTTTAGCTGCTGAATGGCTAATCGGTAAAAAAGGAATCTTCAGCATGAAAGATGTACTAGGTTTTCAAAAGACATGATTCTTCCTTCCAGCATAGAAAAAGTATACGATGCAGCTCGCATAGAAGACATCGTTCGCGATTATGTTGACTTAAAAAATCGCGGTTCTAATCTATTGGGTTTATGCCCCTTTCACAAAGAAAAAACACCATCGTTTACAGTTTCACCTTCCAAAAACATTTATAAATGTTTTGGCTGCAGCAAGGCTGGAGGCCCCGTTCAATTTGTGATGGAAGTGGAACAACTAAGTTATGTAGAAGCAATCCGTGCGATTGCTAAACGCTACAACATTACATTAGAAGAAACAAAACTCAACGAAGAACAACAGGTAGCTGCCCTGGAGTTAGAAAGCTTTAATATAATCAATGCCTGGGCCAATAGTTTTTTTCAGGAACAATTGTGGAATACCGATGAGGGTCGCAGCATCGGACTAAGTTACTTTAAAGAAAGAGGTTTTTTAGAAACTACATTAAGAAAATTTGAAATTGGTTTTGCTTCCGATGATTCACGGGTATTGGCAGAAGCGGCAAATAAAAAAGCTTATTCTGTTGATTTACTGAAGAAGCTCGGATTAGTTAATTCTTTTGGATCAGATTTCTTTCGCAACCGGGTAATGTTTCCGATTCATCATCAAAGTGGAAAAGTTATTGGTTTTGCCGGGCGAATTATGGCTTCGGATCCAAAGACCGCCAAATACATTAATTCACCGGAATCAGAAGTCTATAAAAAAAATAAGACGCTTTTTGGCTTGCACTTAGCTAAAAATACGATTCGCAAACAAAACAGAACATTACTTGTAGAGGGTTATACCGATGTAATGTCTCTGCATCAGGCCGGCATTGAAAATGTGGTTGCATCTTCAGGAACTTCATTAACCGAAGAACAAGCTGCGATGTTGATTCGCCATTCTGAAAATGTTACTATTCTTTATGATGGTGACAGTGCAGGAATTAAAGCAGCCTTAAGAGGAATTGACATTCTGTTGCGCGAAGGCCTAAACGTCCATATTGCATTAATACCGGACAATGAAGACCCGGATAGTTATTTGAGAAAAGTTGGAACGGAAAAGTTTGAAGAATTTCTGAAAAATGAATCCAAGGATTTGATCTTATTCAAGCTCGACCTAAATCAAAAAGAAAACAAGAACGATCCGATCGCCAAAGCCAATGCGACCAATGAAATTCTGGCTTCCATTGCAAAGATCACAGACCCTGTCAAGAGAAGTATTTACATTCAACAGACGGCAGAATATCTAAAAGTTGATGAAAGCACCTTAATAAATAAAACGAATCAATATTTACGGGAAGAACTTAAAAACAGAACATTTCGTCAACAGCGTGAAAATCTTCAAAGAGACGAACAGATCATTGACTCCCAGGAAGAAATTATTAATTTTAAAAAAGAAACAGGATTATTACTTCCTTCCGGAGATGAAGCACAGGAAAAAGAAATTATTCGAATATTGGTATTGGCCGGCGCCAATACATGGCGCGAATCAGATGCTACGATAGCTCAATTTGTAATTGAAAATTTGCTCGATATTCTGGAGTACTTTGACAATGAATTCTATATACAAATTATCAAAGATTGCCATCAACTGATTCAGGAAGGAGTAATTCCTACGCCTTCCTACTTCCTCAATCATCAAAATGTCAAAATCTGTGAATTGGCCATTGAACTAAGTACTTCTCCTTTTTCCTATAGTGAAAACTGGGAAAAGAAACACGGAATATTCATGATTAATAATTACACCGATCAGGATTATCAATACGCCGATATTGAAAAAATAATCAAACACCTCAAATATCGAAAAATAAATAAGCTTATAAAAAATCTAGATCAGGAGATCCTTTCTTCATCCAATGAAGATGAACAGATCCAATTAATCAAAGCAAGAGAGGAATATAAAAAATTAAAAAACTTGCTGTATGCTGAGGTTTGGAATTAGGGATTAGGGATTAAGGATTAAGGATTAAGGATTAGGGATTAGGGATTAGGTATTAGGAATTAGAAATTAGAAATTAGAAATTAGAAATTAGAAATTAGAAATTAGAAATTAG
>CAZHNF010000002.1:140477-274930 GCA_964533625.1 uncultured Saprospiraceae bacterium
TTAGAAATTAGAAATTAGAAATTAGAAATTAGAAATTAGAAATTAGAAATTAGAAATTAGAATTTTACAATTACTTTTAATTCAATAAAAATGATCGCTTCGAATATTAGGACTTCTATTATCACAAGATCATTAAAACTTTATTATTTGAAAAAAGTATCTATTATTATTATTTTAATTATCCTATTGCCATTTGCACAATGTACAAATTGTCATTTTGAAAATATCCCACCTTACTTTGACATTAAGAAAATGCAAGTAGATTTATTATACGAACCAAATTTTTCAAGATTCGATACAATCAAGGAAGGTCAAATGATCTACACCAATCAATTATCGCGGCTATATATTAATTTCCTTGTTGATTATATTGCCGAAAATTCAAAATCAATATTTGATGGATCGTTAATAGCTTGCGATCCTGGTTCCCCAGGAACTTCTGGTTCTAAGTATGAAAAATTTCAATCTATTGAAATCAAAACGCTTACAGATTATAGTGAAAAATATAAAGCCGGGGCAAATATTAATGCTATTTTTTCAATTGAAAATTACAAGTCCATGACGGAAAACCTAGATAGTTTAATAACCCTGAATAAAAATATTCTATGGGAATTTTTACATCTTAAATTTCTTTATCCACCAACCATTCCAGGACCAAAACAGATAGAAGTGAATATTGAATTAAGTACAGGAGAAAACTATTATTGGATCAGCCCACGATTTACTTTACTATAGATAGCATAACTTATTATAGCTTGACAAATTTTTTAACTCCAAGCAACTGCTTCTTATTCTGAATCTTCAAATAATAGAGTCCATTGCTCAAGGACTCGGCATTAATAATCTTATATCCTGAATTATCTAAATCAAACTGCATAATTTGGCTTCCTTCCACCGATAACAAAATAGCGGTTAACCCTTCAGAATAATTATACGGTGAGTAATGAATTTCAAAACTATTTTTAAAAGGATTAGGTAATATATCAAATGCCAAATCAATCTGGGCATTATTTTGAATGGTTAGAAACGAAGTCTTCACTTCATTTGTTATCACCGGAGGATTTAAGTCGAAATAAATAGCAGCCCTATTCCCAATAATATCGTTAACTCTAACATTGGTTTTAGGCTTAATGAGAAACTGAACAAATCCATGTGATTGGTCTTCATGGTGAAAACTATCCAATAAATTGATATTATGAAAATAAAAGTCAATGACTCCAAGAATTTTCATTTCTATTCTACAAGGGTGACTTGAATTTACAATTCTAACAGATTTCGGATCCAGAAGATGTGATATACTATCTCTAATTCTTATATTATAGGCTGTATCATTGCCTGTATTTTGAAATCTCACGGTATACAATAAATCTCCAATTGGTGAATCAGAATTTGGATCTCTAATTACCTGGACTAATTTGTCGTTTGGATCATATGAATTTCTAATAAAATCATTAAAGGTAGATTCATTATTTATAGTCCTTTTATCCAGTGCTGTCTGGACAATTGCCTTTAATTGAAATCGTTTATTCGCAGGAGCATCACCGGGTATTTTAAACCATGCATTAAATTTTACACTAGTTCCAATAATACCTGAATTAAAATTCCATTGAACATTTCCATTTTGATTTGAACCTGCCAGATTCGCATTCAGAAACTTCCAATCCTCTGGATATTTTAAGTTCAGCCCTGCATTCTGAATATTGTTGGCCCCTAAATTATTAACAGAAATGGTTGCGAGAACCGGACTTCCTGCTCTTGACCTACTAACACTTAGAATCGCTTCCAAGTCAATGGAATCTTGTAGATCAATGGCGAAGTCATAACCAACTTTCACCTGACCCGGTGGAGGACTTAGCAAAACGGAATATTGATTAGGTTTAAATGAATTTCTTGTTCCTGCCGGAATATATGGCTTAATTATATTGATAACATTTGGCAACACTTTCATTTCGTATTTACCATTATCAGTAAAAAAAATTCCATCGATCTGGTCATTATCAATCAAAACACCATCAGCGAGAACATCAATATTCTTATTAAAACTACCATTTTTATTCAGATCATAATATACTAATCCCGTAATGGTTGATGGTAAATTACAGGGATACTCATCGTCCTGAAGAACAATAAATTCTCGCAGCGAATCAACATTGCATAATCCAATCTTGTAAGTTGATTGATAAATCCCGGAAAAATAAATTAAATTTGAACCCCATATGTAAGGAAGCTGAAAAGAACATAACTGAATTGGAGCACCCGTTTTAACTTCATTTTCGGAAACTTTAATATTAATACACTTACTATTAGATTGAATACAAGTTTTATTCAAGTTCCCAACGATTGTTTTAGCACAAAGGACATGATCACCAGGCTCTAAAAAATCAAGGGTAATCCCTCGCTCGTATTGATTTAACTCAACACCATCCAATGTCCAAATATTATTACTTATACAATAATTAGGATCCACCTCAAAATTGTAATAAACATCTTTCATCCCAACACATACATCGGTAGGACCATTAAGTTTTGATATTATCAAAGGCTTTAATTCAGCTCCTGTTGTATTTATAGTATAATTACAAACATCACCACCACATCCATCAACAAACAAATAATATGTTTCGCATGCACTTAGGAGTGCGCACAATTGCCTTGAGCCGGCGTTGAAGCAATTTGGATCACAGGTAATTGATTCACTACAACTACAATCCCCCCATATACCAAAGTGAATTCCTTGATTCGTAACATAACAATTACTTACAGAAAAGCTAATGCACACCTGACCTCCACCTGTTACAAACGCCCACCATTGTGTGTTATTAGTCGTTCCTCCAGAGGGACATAGAGGGGTACAACCCGTAGGATTAGAATAATTATAATTGAAACATTGATAACCATTAAGGTCATTAATTGAACAAAGTACCTCGGCATCTTCACAAGCTTCTGATGGTGAAGGCGAACATTGCCCAAAGGTTCTTAGTTGTACAAATACAATTACTATGAAACATAGTAGCGTTTTCATAAACAATGGCTTACGTATATTAGACACCATTAAATAACTTTTCGATGCCTTCGTATTATAAAAAGGAGAATATTTATTTATAAATAACCATGTCTGGTAAGCAGTGCATCCATATCGTACAGATTTCTTACAAATTAAGTTATTGTTTTTTTTACAATAGTAGACGGCCAGATTATTAACAACTTTATTTATTAAATGGAGATAATTTCATCTCTTCAACTTTCTTCTTGTAAGGCTCAAATTCATCCAGGAGATACTTATTCATTTGATCCATGATGACATCAAATTTTTTCTTGGAAATTTGGATTTGATTGTTTGTGTTCGATCCAATTTTATTTCCTGCAGAAGAGAGATATCCTTGCGCTCTAAAGTAATTGGTCATTACATCATCAGGGTCTGCCTCATAACCTTTACCAGGTTCTGGTCCAAAAAGATCTGATGTTATTTTTTTAATCTTTCCTCTTTGGTCTTCATTTAGTTTGGTTATATTCTTCTGCGTTGAATCCGGTAGAATGGAGGACATTTTTTCGATAATATCGATGGACTTTCCGGCGCGTTTAATTTTTTCAAATAATATTCCTGTTTTCTCTGCCGTTGAATCCAAATCCGATAATCCATTACGTATGGCGCGTAAAGCTTCCATACTCATTGGTGATCTTGGATCCTGGCGAATTTCAAAAAAGGAAGAATCGGAATTTGCTCTCCACTGGATTACCACCTTATACTTACCTGGAAGGACCTGAGCGCCGGGAGGAATATCTTCCTCTTTCTTGTCCTCTCCTTTGCGAGGACGTTTAATGCCATTCGATTGCATTCCCCAACTCAAGTTGATAAATCCAGTATCCTTTATTTCTTCTTTATATTCCCGGATCAAGTTGTTCTTATCATCATAAATTTTGATCGTTGCTTTTTTATCTGCAATTTTTACACTGTCTTTTTTCTTATCCAATTTACTAACATCGAAATTGGTTCTTATTCTAAAATAAGACCCTATACTTTTGTTATCGCCATTAAAATCAGATTGAGCATAAAACCTTGAACCGGCAAAGGATTTGGTGTTCACTTGATACGCTGTTGGAACTGAAAGCAAGACAAACTCTTTATTTAATATTTCTCTTCCTTCACTTGCAATTTTTCTCAATGGATTTATATCATCGATAACCCAAAAAGCTCTTCCAAAGGTTGCAATAACCAAATCATTAAAGGTGTTTTGAATTTTCATATCCTGAATCTGAACTTGAGGAAAATCATTGGTCCAATGATTCCAGTTCATACCTTTATCAAAAGATATATAAAGTCCATCGTCTGCTCCGAGAAACAACAAATTTGGTTCCTTTTTATCCTGCACAACACAATTTACAAATCCTTTAATCTGATAAATATCCGCCAGGTTTTTCCAGGTCTTTCCATAATCTTCGGTATAAAATAAATATGGTTTGTAATTGTTTCTTCGATAATCATTCAATACCACAAAAGCAGCGCCAGCATTGGTTGCGGATAATTCTATTTGTGGAATCCATGCTCCTTTGGGTGCGCCTGGAATATTGTTGATCAGATTCATCCAATTCAAACCACCATCTTTTGTAATCTGGATATTACCATCATCTGTCCCAACCCAAATAACTTTTTTATCCACAGGACTTGGAGCAATACAAAGTATGGTTGTATTCTTTTCTGCACCGGTAACATCAGAAGTTAAACCTCCAGATTCTTTTGGTTGTCTTAAAGAATCATTCGTTGTTAGATCTGGAGATATTATTTTCCAATCAACACCTTCATTATTGCTATAATGCACAAATTGTGAGCCGTAATACAATCCATGAGAATTGTGTGGATCGATGGCTAATGCAGCATTCCAATTAAACCTCAATTCATGTCCTTCCGGATGAATTGGCTTAATCGTTTCAACTTTACCAGTAACAAGATCATACTTTCCAAGATCGCCACCTTGTGACATGGCAAAACCATAACGTGAATCTGCCGGCAATGCCGCTACATCAAATCCATCTCCAAAATATACTTCTTGCCAATCTGAATTTCTTATACCGCCGCTAGAAAGAGTAAATCCTGGGCCTACCCAGGAACCGTTGTCCTGCATACCACCGTATACTTTATATGGAAAGTCATCATCGACATTTAAGTGATAAAATTGACCGATTGGAAGATTTAATGCAAATTGCCAACTAACTCCACCATCGTAAGAAAAATTAAGTCCTCCATCATTACCATCAATCAGATAATTGGAATTATCCGGATCTATCCAGAATGCGTGATGATCCGGATGCACAGCTGTACCATAATCCGCTATGCTTTTAAATGATTTTCCACCATCGATAGATTTGTTAACGTAAGTATGAAGACTGTAGATTGTATTTTCATCTTTTGGATCTACATAGATCTCATAAAAATAAAAAGGCCTTCCATTAATTCCCTTATCATCGGCTACTTTAGACCATGTCTCTCCTCCATCCGTTGACCTGTATAAAGCATTTTCCTTAGCTTCAATTAAAGCATATACTATTTTTGGATTCGAGGCTGCAATGGCTAATCCACATCTACCAATAGGGCCATCTGGTAAACCTTCCTTTGTACCTAATTTTTTCCAGGTTTCTCCACCATCGTAGGTAATATGTAATCCGGAATGAGGGCCACCTGATTTCATTTGCCATGGTTTACGCCAAAACTGCCACATATTGACAATTAGCTTCTTTGGATTCTGAGGATCCATTACCATTTCGCCAACTCCTGTTGAATCATTGATATAAAGAATTTTATTCCAGGTTTTACCTCCATCAGTTGTTTTATAGACTCCCTTATCCGTACTTGGACCCCAGGCTGATCCCAGGACTCCTGCATACACGGTATTTGAATTACTGTAATCAATTAGGACACGGTGAATCAATTTACTATTGGGTAGTCCCATATTCTTCCAGGTCTTACCTCCATCCATAGTTTTAAATATCCCTACTCCGGCATTGTGAGAATTTCTTGGATTACCTTCTCCTGAACCTACCCATATTTCCAGTGGGTTTTTAGGGTTAACTTTTACAGAGCCTATAGCTTGAGTACCTTGCTCTTCAAATAATGGCTTCCAACTAACACCTGAGTTTTCAGATTTCCAAACTCCTCCTGAAGCAGTCCCTATATAGATGATATTATTCATCTTGTCAACATCTATGGCCGTCACTCTACCACTCATACCGGCAGGTCCTATATTTCGGACAGACATTCCTTTCAGTTTAGAAAGATCGACCTTTTGACTTCTGGCAATTGGAGAAATAATAAGGCAAACTAAAACAATCCATAATCCTTTAAAATGATTCATTCTGTAACTTTCAATTTCCGACAAAAGTAACCTCTAAATAGCATGGATGATAATTATATTTGTATGTTTGTTAAGCCATTAATAGCATTTTATAAGTTTCTTCACACATATTTTACTTCAAAAACATGTTCGGCAAAATCAAAGAACAACTCCAGGCTGAATTGCAATCCATTAAGGACGCAGGCCTATATAAAATTGAACGAACGATAACCAGTCCTCAGGCTGCACATATTCATACTGTAGAAGGTGGCGATGTTTTGAATTTCTGTGCTAATAATTACTTGGGTTTATCCAGTCATCCGGAAGTCATCAAAGCAGCTAAAGAAACCATTGACACGCATGGATTTGGACTTTCATCCGTTCGCTTTATTTGTGGAACTCAAGATATACATAAGCAGCTGGAAAGAAAGATTTCTGATTTTCTCGGAATGGAAGATGCCATTCTGTATGCCGCTGCGTTTGATGCCAATGGAGGGGTATTTGAACCTCTTATGCTGGAGGATGATGCCATTATCTCTGATGAACTCAATCATGCTTCTATTATTGACGGTGTACGATTAAGTAAGGCTAAGCGCTTTAGATATAAAAACAATAACATGGCGGATCTTGAGGAACAGCTAAAAGCTGCAGAAGGCTGCCGAAGAAAGTTGATTGTTACCGATGGTGTTTTCTCCATGGATGGAATTATAGCTCAACTGGATAAAATAGTTGATTTAGCTGAACGCTATGATGCCATGATTATGGTCGATGAATGTCATGCAACTGGTTTCATTGGCGCTAAAGGAAAAGGTACCCATGAATACAATAACGTAATGGGTAAGATAGATATCATTACCGGAACATTTGGAAAGGCCTTAGGTGGTGCTTCCGGTGGTTTCACTGCTGCAAAGCAGGAAATAGTTGACTTGTTGAGGCAACGATCACGTCCATACCTTTTTTCTAATACACTGGCCCCAAGCATTGTTGGCGCTTCCATCAAGGTACTTGAAATATTAAGTTCCTCAACCAGCCTTAGAGACAAATTGGAACAGAACGCTGCCTATTTCCGTAAAGCAATTTCGGAAGCTGGATTTGATATTGTCCAAGGAGTCCATCCAATTGTACCTGTAATGCTCTATGATGCTAAACTGGCTCAGGAATTTGCTTCAGAAATGCTTAAAGAAGGAATTTATGTTATTGGATTCTTTTATCCGGTTGTCCCTCAAGGCAAAGCGAGAATTAGAGTACAGATCTCAGCAGGTCATGAATTATCAGATCTTGAAAAGTGTGTTAACGCCTTTATTAAAATAGGCAAAAAATTAAACGTAATCCCTTAAGTACAGGATTACAAATTATTGCTTTAGAATATGTAGATACTGTTCAGAAAAGGGCGATAAATGATAAAATTATAACAAATCCGATTGATTAACCAAGGAGACTATAATCTCAATAATGAATAATTCATTTTCAAATTAATAAATTACCTAATCAAACAATATGGATAGAAGACAATTACTCCGAAACATAACATTAGGATCTTCTCAAGTTCTGGAAAGCAAACCAGCTATTCCAGTTGGTGGGGGATTAAACCCCTATACTGGTCCATGGACTTATGCAACAGCTGCGCACTTGCTAAGAAGAGCAATGTTTGGTCCAACTCATGCACAAATAAAGCAAGCTGTGACCGATGGATTCGCCAAGACGATGGATAAGTTAATGGCTAAATCTGCTGTTCCTAATCCTCCGGTTTATTATACTGATACTCCTGTTGATCCTCAGATGCCTAATCAGCTTGGAAAAGAATGGCATAATACCCGATTTACTCCATCTGTTCAAGGACTTAATAATTTGCGCGACAATTCGCTGTATGGATGGATACTTCAAAACATGATGAATGAAGGTGTAAGCATTACAGAAAAGATGATGCTGTTTTGGCATAATCATTTCGTGGTGTCTGATATTTATCTTGCCAATATTTCTTATAGTTATTTAGAGTCTATCCGAAAAAACGTAATCGGCGATTTTAAACAAATGGCTAAAGACATTACTGTTGATGGTGCCATGCTTATTTATCTTAATGGTAATGCAAATACGCGTCTGGCTCCAAATGAAAATTACGCCCGGGAGTTACTGGAATTATTTACATTAGGTAAAGGCGAACTGGCAGGACCTGGCGATTATACAACTTATACAGAACATGATATTTTAGAAATCGCAAAAGTTCTTACTGGCTGGGTCACTCCACAAAATGCACAAACGGACGCCAACAATGTTGTCAGTGTACTTCCTGATGTTAAATTTAACGTCAATCCAAGAAGACCAACACAGCCCGCTGATTTTCACGATACTTCAACAAAAACACTTTCCAACAGATTCAATTTTGCTACCATTAAGAATAATAATGAGAATGAATACAAGGACCTCATTGAAATCATTTTCAAAAAACGTGAAGCAGCAAGTTTTATTTGCAGAAAATTATATCGTTATTTTGTTTACTACAAAGTTGATTCCAACATTGAAAATGAAATCGTAGAATCAATGGCTGATATACTTATCTCCAACAATTTCAAAATCGAATCAGTGCTACGTGCATTGTTAACCAGTGAACATTTCTATTCCATAGAAGCTTATGGCGCATTAATAAAAAATCCATATGATTGGTTCTTTTCAATAGCAAAAGGAATGAAAATGCAAGTTCCTGCTGATATTAAAATCAGCTATCCTTTAATGTTAACGGTTTATCGTTCATTGACAAGTCAAAATCAAGCGTATTTTGATCTGCCCAGTGTTGCAGGATGGCCAGCCTATTACCAAGAACCTGCATTTCATGAAATATGGATAAACTCCATAACTTACCCGCTTCGATATGGTTTAGGACAAAATCTTATCAATAAAAGATTTGGCTTCAGACTTAATGGACAGGGCCAATTAATCTACGGAGCTGAAGTTACTGATTATGCTGCTGGATTTGATGATCCAGGCAATGCTACTAAATTAGTGGAGGACATTGTGTCTCATCTATTACCACAACCCATATTGCAAAGTCAATTAGATTATTTAAAATCTCGATTGCTTGGCCCGATGACTGAAACCCAATGGACAACAGCCTGGACCAATTATATTAAAGATCCAAGCAACACACAGGCAAAGACAGCAGTTGAAAATAGATTACGACCGTTCCTGGTTGCACTAACCACTATGCCTGAATTCCATTTAAGTTAACTTATTTTTCCAATCAATAAATAGAATAATCATGAAACGCAGATCATTTTTAAAAATAAGTACCGCAGCTGCTACGCCACTTCTAATCAACGGCATTCCTGTCAGCGCTGTTGCTCGAAATTCTTTTCTCGATTTTGTTGCACCAGATAATGATAAGATTCTAGTGTTAATACAATTAAGTGGTGGAAACGATGGATTGAATTGTGTACTTCCATTAGATCAGTATTCCAATTTGGATAAGGTCAGAAATAAAATATTAATTAAAGAAAGTTTAGGATTAAAACTTACCGATGTTACGGCTTTTCATCCATCAATGACATCCATGAAATCCTTATACGATGATGGAGCTTTAAAACTTATTCATTCTGTTGGCTACCCGAACCAAAACAGATCACACTTCAGGTCAACAGACATTTGGACTTCAGGCTCAGCAGCTGACAAAGTAATCACTACAGGTTGGCTGGGAAGATACTATGACGGAAATCATCCTACTTTCCCCAATGGATATCCAAATAATGATTTTCCACATCCACTCGCATTAACAGTTGGTGGCAATGTTAGTCAGACTTGTCAGGGGCCAGTTGTAAATTTTAGCCTTGCGATCAACGATCCAGCTACATTAACTCAGATTCCTGAACCAGCCTTTAACACTTCAATTCCAGCCACAAATTATGGAAACGAATTGAAGTACATTATGACTACATTACAGCAATATAACGATTACTCGGATGTAATAAAAAATGCAAATACAAATGCAGGTGGCACTATAACTGATACCGGTAATGCTTTGCTAAACCGATTGAATGTAGTTGCACAATTAATTAAAGGTGGACTTAAGACTAAAGTCTATGTCGTTAACATAGGTGGATTTGACACACACTCTAATCAATGTGATCCGGATGATCACGAAATTGGAACACATGCCGACTTATTAATGCAGTTGTCCGATGCTATGAAAGGTTTTCAGGATAAACTTAAAAAAGAAGGATTAGAGAAAAGAGTTATCGGAATGACTTTTTCAGAATTTGGTAGGAGAATAAAGGCTAATGATAGCACCGGAACTGACCACGGAACCGCTGCCCCACTCTTTTTATTTGGATCTTGCATAAAAGGAGGAATCCTGGGTAATAATCCAACGATTAGCTCTAATGTCGATAATGATGAAGGTGTGGCTATGCAATATGATTTTCGTTCAGTTTATGCAACTCTTTTAATCGATTGGTTTCAAATTGATCCTGCCATTGTTAAACAAATTTTATACGATGATTTTCAAAAATTATCCATTATCGAAGGTTGTATAAGCACTGGAGTTGAAGAAGAATCAAAGAGAGACTTTGCTTTGAATCTTACTAATAGTCCGAATCCAGCTGACGATTATACCGTTATAGGATTCGATAGCAAAAATGAATACGTCAGGATCAACCTTTATGATTCAATTGGATCTGATTTAAAAACAATTTTTGCTGGACGAGTATCAGAAGGACACCATGAAATTCGACTAGATACTTCATGGCTTAATTCGGGGAATTACGTAATTCGAATAGCTTCTTCTACAGCACAAAAAACAAAAATACTCTCTGTTGTAGATTAAAATGATCTAAAAGATATTTTAACTAAACCCCATTGATTACATCAATGGGGTTTTGCTTTTTATACCAATTAATAAGTTGTAAGTCCATATTTTGGAAATCAATGTCTTTTATAATTACCGAACTGACAAAATGCTTTTATTTTTGCGAATCAAAGTAATTCAATGAATCATAAAGCCAGTCTTTTAGTACTCGCAGCCGGCATGGGCAGTCGTTACGGTGGATTAAAACAGTTAGACCAATTTGGACCAAATGGAGAAACTATAATTGATTACTCAATTTACGATGCCATTCAAGCTGGATTTACAAAGATTGTATTTATCATTCGAAAAAGTTTTGAAGAAGATTTTAAGCAGCGATTTGATAAGCTGTGGGGCAACAAGATTGAACTTCATTACGTATTTCAGGAGTTAAACGATCTACCACAACCCTTCCAATGCCCTACTGAAAGGACCAAACCCTGGGGGACAGGACATGCCGTATGGTCAGCTAGAGAAGCCATTCACGAACCATTTGGAGTTATCAATTCAGATGATTACTACGGCAGAGAAGCAATCAAGACCCTTTATCAGTCTCTCACAAACGGAACAATCAATAAACATCGCTATTCTGTAGTCGCTTATCTGTTAAGAAATACTTTATCAGAACATGGAAGCGTAAATAGAGGTGTTTGCTCGAGAGATCGATTAGGATTTTTAGAGCACATCAAGGAATGCAAGGGAATTGCGCATAAAGGGAATCATGCTGTTTACGTTGAAAACGGAATAGATCAAATTCTAGAATTGGACAGTCTTGTATCCATGAATATTTGGGGATTTCATACGAGTTACTTTTATTTTGCAGGGGTATACTTCAAAGAATTTCTTTCTCAACACGCCAATTCCAACACTGAAGAGTTTTATATTCCAGAGCTGATACAACATTTAAAAGAAACCAATCAAGCTAAAGTAGCTGTACTTTCATCAAATTCCCAATGGTTTGGTGTTACTTATATAGAAGATAAACCAGCAGTGCAAATTGCATTTCAAAGAATGATCGATAACGGATATTATCCAAAAAATTTATAGCATTTTTACTAGTGAATATATCTTACAAATCAACCTTCAAGAATATTTTCTATAAAATTATTAATTCAATTTCTGTGATAGCAGCAACTTCAACTCTGTTACCTTAAAAGCTATCCCTATTTTACTTAGATTAATTCCGAGGAATTCCCGTATTTTTGACATCGTATGTTACGATTTATAAAATATCATTTTATTGGTCTACTTCTTATTTTATCATTACTAGATCTTAAATCCCAATGTACGCCTCCTCGAGCTGATATCTGTGATGATGCAGCGGTTCTCTGCGGACTTTCAGCAATGAATGGATATATGTGTAAGAATGCCGACTACCCTAACACACAGGGACCACCAAGCTTATGCCCCGGTTGGGGACCTCCAACGAATATTGGTTGGTGGGCTTTTGTGACAACAGGTGGAAATGTATGCATAACTGTAACTTATAATAACTGCACTTTTCCTCCACCCGGAGGTACAAATGGAATTCAATTAGGTATATATGAAGATTGCAGTTTTGGAAATCTAATTATATGTGACGCAACTTGCCCTGGAGCTATGGGTACAAAACAAATCTGCGGCAATCTTGCAGCCTGCAAGCCCTATTATTTTTTTGTTGATGGCTGTAATGGTGATGTTTGTGATTTTAAATTGACAACAACCGGAGGGGCATCTCCTACTCTTGACCCAATAGGGAAAATTAATAATGACGCTGATCAAAAAATCGAAGTATGCAAAGGTGCTTGTAAATATAATTTTAACGTAAAAGCACAGAAGGCAGGTTGTGAAGCAACTTATAAATGGACACTAGATGGAAATGATCTGGGTGTAAATTCTAATAAAATATCTTTGGATTGGCCAGATGAAGGTTCATTTATTCTATGCGCGGAAGCGATTATTGGTACAAAAAATTCCATATGCGACAAAGCAGGACCAGAATGCGCAACCATTATTGTTAAAAAACTCGATGACAAAAAAGGTGGACCATATAACATCTGTCCTGAAAAAGTTCCATTCAATTGGCATGGTGAGATAATTGATATGTCGGGTTCATACCGCAAAGAATTCAGAGATGCTAATTGTTGTTATTTTGATTCTGTTGTAGATGTTAATATTCTTCCAGTCCCTGTTTCCCCTGATTTTTATTTTATCGGCTGTGGCCCAAATGATGTATTTAAAGATCCCATTACAGGTATTATTTATAACACCTGTCAGAGTCAATCTTTAATTAAATTACCAGGATCAACAATGCCTTTTGGATGTGACAGTTCATATTACCTTTCTGCAATATTTTTAAAATTTAACGCCATATTCGTAGAACGTTGCGCCGAACAACAGATTGAAATTAGTCCAAATATCGTCAATCAAACAAAACTCTGTGGCGGTGGAGAGACATTTAGTTTCACCTACAAATGGTATGAACAAACTGATCCCAATAAAAAACCAATTGGAACAGATGAGAAAGTATTAGTAACGAAAAAAGGTGAATATTGCTTAGAGTTAACAGTTGAATCAAAACTTGGTACAAAAACTCAAAATTGCAAATTTGATTTATGCGAAAATCTTGATGAAAACAAATTCAATCTTAATAAAATCTGCCCGATTGGAGATACCATTACTTGCACGCAAAGCATTGATACGTTTTTTATTGATACACCAGCAGTAAATACAGTTAAGACTCATTTTTGGACAGTCACCAATGGAACTATCCTTACCCCTAACCCTAATGATTCAGGAAGGATTGCAATAAAATGGTCTAGTACTCCTGGCAAAGGAAAATTGTGTTATTCTTTTTCCAATGATTGCGGAACAGGACCAGAATGTTGTTATGAAATAATAATTAATGACGCTCCACATCCTAATGCGGGAGTAGATCAAAAGATATGTGGATTAACAAGCTCGTTTAGTGGAACAAAAGATAAAAATGGTTCTTGGAAAGTGCTCATTTCACCGGGAAATTCTTTTATTGAAGATTCCACGGATGATCATTCTAACATTTCCGTTGATCGCTTTGGAACTTACTCCTTTTTATGGATTGAAACTCTTAATTCTTGTATTGGAGTAGACACTGTTAATATTACTTTTTACGATTCGCCTGCGAAAGATAAAGATATCATACTATGCAATGGAAATAATTCCGATTACAAAATTCAGTTTAAAGTACTAAATGGAACTGCACCATTTGTAATTACAAAAGGTAGTGGAAGTATTGATTTTAACAATATCTACACATCAGGCAATATACTCAATAATATCAAGGACACTATTATTATAACAGACGCTAACGGTTGTAGCTTTACATATATTCATGAACATGAATGTAAATGCACCAATCAAATAGGTGTTCTAGATACGTTATCAGAATCATTATGCGAAGATGAAGTTTTACATATTATCTATGACACCACGCTTCAAATATTGAATAAAGCTCCTGATGATACCGTCATTTTCTTTGTATATGAAAATCCTAATGATCCCTTTGGCTCGAAGATTATAATTCTCAATGCACTGGACTTAATGTACACAACGAAATTTGTTTTTAACCAACAATATTATGTTGGTGCCTATTTGGGAAGAAAAAATAATAACGGCGGCATTGATATTAATCAAGGATGTGTACAAATTACCCGATTCGGAAAACCCTTCAAATATCTTCAAATCCCATTTCCATCAGCAGGTGTAGACAGCAGTATCTGTGGTACAAGTTTTACTTTATCAGGATTAATGTCCTTAACAAACAGTACCATAATATGGAATACATTAGCTAACAGAAATGCTTTAATTCTTAATCCCGATAGCTCCATTACAAGTGTTACTATTCTAGGTATCTATGGAAAATATTCTTTTGAATTAACTGAAAGTAACCAGGATATTTGCTTTCAAAAAGATAGTGTAGAAATTGAGTTTTTTCAAATACCAGAGATTATAAATATTAGCAAGGAATGTGTTGATCTTAATGCTCCCGGAAAATATATTGTGAAAGCTAGTCTCCTTGGGGGCAAGGCACCATATTCACTTTTAACAGGTAGTGGTAAAATTGTGAATGACATCTGGTATTCAGACACATTAACGAGTTTAGATAAATTTAATATTCAAATCATAGATTCCAATGGTTGTGTATCTGAAATCATTTCTGACCTCCACAATTGTAATTGCGGTGTCATCGATGCAGGCAAGCTTGATACGAATTTAACGATTTTATGTGAAGATCAATGCTTTAATATTAAAAATGCTATAACGGAACAAGTTAATCCTTCTGAAGATGTTGTAATGTATGTCCTACATACCGGATTTTTCAAAAATTCGATTGACACATTTTATAATATAAATGATAACATTTGCTTTGACAAAAATAAAATGATGTTGGGAGCAAATAATATTTATTATATTTCACGGGTTGTTGGGGACGATAAATTACCCAAAGATGGAGTTGTTGATAGCAATGACCCATGTTTGCGAGTTTCTAACAACCAATCTGTAATTTGGATTCCATATCCTCAAATTGAAGCCGGACAAAAAGATTCTGTATGTGGAACGCAATACACAACGAATGCCTTTTTGAATATTGGAATTGGAACCTGGACAATGATTTCAGGGCCAGATATTTCAAACATTTCAAATTCAAACCAAGTCAATACACTCATTGAAGTTAACCAAAATGGAAACTACAAATTTCTTTGGGAAGTTACTAATGGGAACTGCATTCAACGAGATACACTAGAACTTACTTTTCTTGATGCACCAAGTTTTAGCAATAATGTCAGATATATTTGCGATTCCCTTGCGGAGAATTATAAAATCGTTGTGAGCGCCCAAAATGGAGATCGCTCTAGTTGGAATATAGGCGGAAATGCCAATCAGACCTTTCCTATTAATGGTCAATTTAATCCATCTAATCCTTCTGAATGGATTTCAGATTGGATTCCAAGTTCTTCCAGTTTTACTTTGAGAATAAATGATAAAAATAAATGTAATACTGACACAATCTCCGGAAACTATACCTGCCCATGCATAACAACACTTGGAAAACTTGATCAAACACCTATTGAACTTTGTCAGGGTTCAACCGCTTACGTCAACTATAATCCTATAAATTCAATGCTTGATGGGAATGACATTCTTTGGTTCGTTCTTTACGATGGAAATCCATCTAATCCTATTAATGGCATTGTATTACAAGAAAATTCTACCGGGATCTTTACATTCGATCCTGCTAAAATTCAACTTAATAAGAAATACTATATTGCAGCAATAATTGGTTCAAAAAATGCTAATGGAAATGTCAATTTCACTGATCGTTGCCTACAATATTCAGTAGTTGAAGTTATTTGGCATTCCCAACCTACAGCAACGATTAGCGGTAACAACATACTCAATTGTAAAAATAAAATGATTTCGTTGAGCGCATCAGGCTCACAAACAGGAAGTGGTACAAACCCATACTTTGAATGGACATCGGCTAGCGGACATTTCGTAGACACCACCAAAACCAGAAGCGCACAAGTCGAGATCGATCAACCAGGTTTTTATCAGTTAACTGTAATTGATTCATTTCTTCATTGCAGATCTACCGTAATTTATGAAATTAAAATTGACACTACACCTCCAAGCATTCAGATTGCCAATCCAGGTTTAATTACTTGCAAAGATTCCATCATCGTATTAGATGCTTCTGCTTCTTCATCTGGCAGTAAGTATGATTATCAATGGTCGGGCCCTGGAATCCAGGGAGCAAGTAATTCCAACAAAATCAACACTATAAAAGCTGGAAAATATTTCTTGACAATAATGAATACCGATAACGGATGCATTGATTCAGCTGAAATAATTGTATCTGAAGACAAAGTATTACCGGCCCCTAAAATTCTTCAAATAGGAATACTAGGATGTGCAAATACGCAAGTGAACCTTGATGGCAGCTCATCGACAAGTCCTTCAGGCATTATTGACCAATACCAATGGTCATCTATTTCAGGTCAGATAAATACTGATTCAAGCTCTTCTAAGATTACAATCGGAAAACCGGGAGGTGTTTTCATTTTAAAAATTAGGGATAAGATTAATGGCTGCTTCAATACCGACACTATAAGGGTTCAGGAAATTCAAAATCCACTCAAAGAAATGATCTTAGATTCTCTCAATCCAAGCTGTTTTGGTGAAATTGACGGAGAGATAGAAATAATTTCTGTTCTTGATAGCAACAATGTCCCAATTCAGGATCTTCAATTTTCTTTAAACGGTTCAAGTTTCTCCGGTAAACAGCATTTTTTCAATTTAAAGCAGGGAACTTATTCAGTATTGGCAAAAGATAAAAACGGATGTATAATCAATAGAACAATTACTATTCAAGAACCTTCTAAACTGTCTATTTCTGTAGTTCGCCAAAAGGTAGTGAATCAAGGCGACATTGTACATTTAGACTCATTGCTCATTGGATTATTTGGCGGTACTAGTTTTAACAAATTTTATAAGGATACAATTTGGTTCAATATTGATGATCAAGTAGACTGGGAACAGAAACTTACATACATAGCTGATAAAAACAGAGATTTTATAATTACAGGTATTGATCAAGCTGACTGTGAGGTTACTGATCACATCAAGATTCTTGTAAGAGTTGTTCGGGATGTTTGGTGGCCAAATATCTTCTCACCCAATGGAGATGGTTCAAACGACTACTTTAATATTTTTGGAAAAAATATTAAGGAAATAAAAAGTTTAAGCATTTTTGACCGATGGGGCAATAAGGTTTATCAAAAAGAGCATCTTCCCGTTGGTTCCAGTAACAATACGGACGGATGGAATGGAACTTTCCATGGAGAGCTAGTATTGCCTGGTGTATATACTTTTATATCAGAAGTTGAATTTGAAGGAAATAATAGTTTAGAAATAGTGGCTGGCGAAGTTACCTTAATTCGATAAATCAATTTATAAAGTTAATCCATTGAATCTTAATAAAATTAGTTTTAGTTAGTTCAATAATATTTTACATATTTCAAAAAAATATTAAGAAATCACAATAAATATTAAGTTCAGAAGCAGAGATTATGAACTCCACTTCTGAACCCCATTTTTCTAAATTCAAATTTTATTTCTTGATGAATCAGTAATCGGTAAAGGCAATCTTTTTCTGAAAGCTGTAATAACACTTTCTACAATCTGCTCGAAAGCATCCAGTTCAATGGGCGCACCGTATGAATCTTGAATTTCAATCAGCTTACCATCCAATCTAATTTTAATAATTGTCTTTGATGCATCTACCACTTCAATACTATCATTAGGATAAATTCCTCCAAGCTTTTCGATATTCATTTGTCGCGCTTTACTCTCTATTACTTTCCAAACTTCCGATTCAATCGGTTGACAAATAGTATTTCTAGAATGTCGTTGATTTAAAATTTTTGGATAGTAATCAATAAAACACGCTGAATTATCAGACATTAAAGTAAACTCATAAGCCTCGCAAAATCCAAAGCAAGGTGTCTTGGCATAGCTTAATAATTCGATTCGCTCAGAAGGTTGAACCGGCTCTACATTTTCTTTCTTACATGATCCCAACAATACCAATAGGGGCAATAAATTCAAAAATTTGATAACTTCCTTTTTCATGGCTTTAAATTATTTGTAAAATAATAAGTTCGATTACAGAAGTTAATCGTGAAAATTTGAAAATGTGATCAGCTTGATAATAAAATAAAAGGAAATTAATAGAATCTTATATAAATACACGGTTCAATAACGTCTTACCCATATTATTGAATTTGAATTTAAGCAGTTTATTGACCTCATTAATACAAATGTTACTACCCATAGATGCCTTCGCATCCATAGGTAATAACGGTCTCAAAATAATAAAAACTACATCTTTATAATCGATACATGATTATATTCTAGTCAAGAATTATAAATTTTAATTTGGTAAATTAAGAGTCGACTTAATTGATATTTCGCATTTGCACTATGTTACTTTATCAATTGTCGTAATATGAATACCATAATTCGAATACTGTGCCAACTTTCTCAAAGTTCACTTTATATTTTTTCAATACATGTTGATAATATGGGATATGTAATGTTTAATGCTTTTATTATGAATGATTTATACATTGAAAAATAAAATAAATGTTAGCAGAAAAAAAAACAAAAAATCATCATATTTTTATTTTTTGTATTAATTCTTCGTAAATATTTGAAGAACTACTATTCATTGTGCTTTTTATTTGGACCTAAAGTGCCAATTACCTTTGCTTTACTTTTCCTAATTTTCATTTCTTCCGCTTGCTTATCCAAATAGTGCTTAATCAATTTTTCTTCATCCAAGGCTTGTCCGGAAATATGCCTGTAAAAGCATCGGATTAATAAATCAATTTTATCATCATTGGTAGATATTCCCTTAAGCTTATAATAATGAGATATTCTGCTTCCCGCTTCCATGCCCCAATGTATAAGCATCCATCTGCCAAGGCTGAAGTGAAGCTTAGAGGCGATGGAATCTTCGGGTACGGTTATAATCTTTTTTCTGGCCTCTTCTTCTGTAAGCCTGTCCAATTCCTTCATGGCGTCTTCCGTATCCATAGGGATATAAACATCATCAATGCGATTTAAGGTAATTCTCTTCTCATAATTTTTCATGTACTCCAATTCCTCCTGGGATTGCGAATTACATGTTATGACTATTAGATTAAGAAACCCTAATATTATTAAAAATTTCATATTTAGATTCTTTGAACAAATAACGTTAATTATTTTTATCCTTATACATGAACGACAAAACTTTTACAAAGTTCCGTCCATTTCTAATCTTATTATTAAGCTTGGCAGGCATTGAATTGTTGCTTTGGCTTCTTAATGAATGGATCGGGTATTTCTTAAATGCTCTATTGGTGTTGCTTTCATTTTTTACCTTGACGCTAAGCTACATCTTCGAACATCTTGAAAGATCGAAAATTCCCTACTGGTATTTCCCTGTAATCTGGATTATTTTTGGCGTCTCCTTTACGGTATTTATGTTAATGTCGTTTCTAAATGACTTTCAATTCAGCTGGTAAATCTCTAATTAGAACAAGCCAATGATTACATTTGCCAAATGAAAAGACTTGGAATCTACTTTGTATTCATAGCCTTATTTTCTTGTTCCAAGGAAACTCATAAGGCAATATTTGATGCCAACGATCTAATTCATTGCAATCGAAGACTTCTGGAAATTGCAATGGAAGATGGATTTTCCCCTCCTCAGGCCTCAAGGGTTTATGCTTATCCTCATCTAGCCTTTTATGTAAGTCTAAGTAACTTTTACCCGGACAGCTTAGTTAAATTAGAAAATATTGTAACTGATCTATCAAACAATAAGATTCCAAAGTGCTCCAATTGCGATCCAGAACTTAGTTCTTTATTATGTTTTGCATCGGTTGCCAGATTGGTTGTGTTTTCCGAACACCTGGCTGATCAACTTTCTGAAGAAATCTTAAAAAAGGCAAAAGAAAAAATAAATTCATCAACCATTGAATCATCAATAGAATATTCAAAACAATTCAGCGGTTTATTTAAAGAATGGATTAAAAAAGATAATTATCAATATACAAGAACCTTGGAACGTTTTACCAGTACTAAAAAACCAGAAAACTGGAAAGAAACTCCACCGGATTATACACAAGGACTTGAACCCCATTGGCCCAAAATTCGAAAATTGATCCTTGATACTACTTATAATTACACTGCCTTACCATCATTTGATACTTCGAAAACAAGTGATTTCTATAAAATGGTTTATGATGTTTATGCTAATGCTAATAAACTAGATTCTAATCAAATAGAAGCTGCCTTGTACTGGGATGACAACCCTAACGTCAGTCAACATACCGGTCACTTATCCAGAATAATTCATAAAATTTCTCCACCTGGACATTGGCTCAATATTATTGGACTAATAAGTCGAAATCAAAAAAGTAATCTATTCAAAACTACCAAAGCTTTTACTTTAGCTTCGATCGCTATGTTCGATGGAATTATTGATTGCTGGAATACCAAATATTCTACAGATGTAGTTCGACCTATCTCTTATATAATGGACAATATTGATGTTACATGGAAACCATTAATACAGACTCCACCATTTCCTGAATTTACCAGTGGACACAGTGTTGTATCCGCTGCTGCTGCAGAAATACTGACCTATATTTATGGTGATACTTGCCAATTTGTTGATTCAACGGAAATACTCTTTGGTCATCCCATTAGAAAATTTGATAATTTTCATCAGGCCGCCATGGAAGTTAGCCTTAGCAGATATTATGGTGGTATACATTATAAAGAAAGCGTTCTGGAAGGCAATAAGCAAGGTATATTTATTGCCAGACAAATCATCAATAAAATTAATTCGTCAAAACAAAAATGAAGATTTTTAAACTCCTTGCTATTCTAATCATAATATCTGGGATATTTATATTCTCTACCTGCAAAAAACAAAATACCCCAGCATCTACAAAGCAAACTACAAACTTATTCGAGACAATACCACCTTCAGAATCTGGATTAGATTTTACCAATAGTATTATCGAGAACGATGATATCAATTATCTTCACTATGGATACATATACAATGGAGCCGGAGTGGCGGCTGGTGATATTAATAATGATGGCTTAACAGACTTATATTTTAGCTCGAATCTTGATTACAATAAACTATATCTAAATCAAGGCAATTTCAAATTTAAAGACATTACATCATCAGCCGGAGTTGACGGTGGCTTGGGTTATAAATCAGGCGTCACCATGGTTGATATCAATCAAGATGGATGGCTGGATATTTTTGTTTGCAAGACAGCCGTTAAAGATTCATCTTATCGTCAAAAAATTTTATATCTCAACAATGGAAACGGCACCTTTACCGATAAAGCAAAAGAATTTGGACTAGACGATATGTCGTATACCACACAGGCATATTTTTTTGATTCGGATAATGATGGCGATTTAGACGTATACTTTGTCAACCATCCTATGAATTTTGAAGATAATAATTATATCAAACCTATAATATCCAAAAGCTCAACCGCCGGTAAAGATTATAAATATATAAGTGATCGATTATATGAAAACAGAAATGGCCATTTTATAGATATTACCAGCAAAGCAAAACTTCTCAATGAAGCATTTGGCTTAAGTGCTGTAATTGGAGATTTTAATCATGATCAACTTCCAGACATTTATGTTGCCAATGATTTTCTTCAACCGGATTACTTATATATTAACCAAGGCAAAAATGTATTTGAGGATAAGTTTAGTCAGTACTTTATGCATTGTCCTTTTTCCAGCATGGGCACTGACTTTGCGGATATTAATAATGATGGTTGTCTCGATCTAATTAATGTCGATATGACTCCGAAGGAAAATTTCCGACAAAAAAATTTAATAATGACCCAAAATTACGATCGCTATCAATTAATGCTTCATAGTGGATTAAAGGCTCAGTTTTCAATTAATAGCCTACAATTGGGTTCTTGTGGCGGAGGATTTTCTGATATTGCTTTCCTTACTCAAACTGCTTATACCGATTGGAGCTGGACTCCACTGATAGCTGATCTTGACAATGATGGCAATAAAGATATTTTTATAACCAATGGTTATTTGCACGACGTCATGCACAGTGATTATAACCGTTATAAATTAGACTCATTAGAAAAACTTTATAACTCAGGTTTAATTACAAAACTTCAATGGATAAATCACATGCCTTCCGTAAAAGTTAAGGACTTCTTGTTCAAAAATTCGGGAAATCTAACTTTTACTGATGTTTCAGACGATTGGAATAGTGGACCAGCTAGTTTTTCTCATGGGGCTTGCTATGCTGATCTTGATAACGATGGTGACCTAGATCTCATTATTAGCAATGTGAATGATCCTGTAACTTTACTTAAGAACAAATCGCGAGAAATCAGTCAAAATAATTTTATTCGTTTCGCCCTTAAGCCTGCCGAAAAGAAATCGAGCTTAGGCACCAAAATTATCGTTACGACTTCGGATAATCAACAACAAATACAAGTATTTCAACCTACAAAAGGATTTCTTTCAAAAGTTGAAGATATCATTCACTTTGGTATTGGGGCAAATCCATCCATTACGAAAGTTGAAATTATCTGGCCTGATCAAAAAATGCTCGTTCTAAATAACCCCGAAATCAACAAAATACATACGATTAATCCTATCGATGCTAAAGAGATATATTCAGAAAGTAGCACCACTAAAATATTTACAACGATTAAAAACAATACTGAAGCACTCTCCCATCAGGAAAATGAATTTATTGATTTCAAACGTGAACCATTAATAGTTAACAAACTCTCTGAAGAAGGACCTGGAATAGCTGTTGCTGATATTAATCAGGATGGGTTAGATGATATTTTTATTGGTCAAAGTTCTGGTACTACTTCAAGGATATTAATCCAAACGAAGGAAGGAAATTTTACACAAAGCAATTCATCTGTTTTTGAATTGGATAAAAATTCAGAAGATGTTGATGCTCTCTTTTTTAATGCCAATGACGATCAATTACCGGATTTATATGTCGTGAGTGGCTCTAATGAAAAAGCTAATAATTCGCCTGAATATCAAGATCGACTATACATTAATGAGGGAAATGGAAAGTTTAAAAAATCCTCCTCAATACCCAAAGAAACCTTAAGTGGTGCTTGTGTGACTTCGGCAGATATAGATAATGATGGGGATATCGACCTTTTTGTTGGAAGCCGGTGTACGCCAGGAAGATATCCTGAAAGTCCAGAACATTTGCTATTAATAAACAATAAGGGAGTTTTTGTAAATGAGATTCAGGCCTTTGGTGAAAATTTAAAAAACATCGGCATGATTACTGATGCCCAATTTTCTGATCTAAACAAGGATGGAAAACCTGAGCTCATAATAGTTGGAGAATATACAAGTCCTCTGATCTTCAATATGGAAGCCGGAAAATTTGTTAACTCCACAGCTACTTTTGGACTATCGGATTATAAAGGATGGTGGCGATGCCTTCAAATTGCAGATCTTAACGGAGATTCTTATCCTGATTTAATAGTTGGAAACCAAGGTCTTAATTCTCATTTTCATGCCAGCCTTAATCAGCCTATAGAATTGTATTATAAAGACTTTGACATGAATGGAACAATAGATCCAATATTATGTCAATACAATGGAAATAATAGTTATCCTGTATTATATCGAGATCGGTTATTAGATCAAATGGTATTTCTTAAAAAGAAGTTTACTCGTTACGAGCCCTTTTCAAAAGCAAGTATAACTGATATATTTTCTAAAGAACAGTTAAGTGATGCAAAAATTTTAAAGGTAACGGATTTGAATTCAAAGGTATTTATCAATCAGGAAGGAAAGAATTTTAAGCCCGTTACGCTACCTATTGAATCACAGATCTCAGTCACAAAGGATATACTTGCTGAAGATTTTAACCGTGATGGTAAAACCGATTTACTTTTTGTAGGCAACTTTTATGGAACAGATGCACAATTTGGACGCTTAGATTCTGGTTTAGGCTGTCTTTTACTAGGCCAAGGTGATGGAACATTTAATTATCTTACACAAAAATTGAGCGGATTAAACATTCAAGGTGATACCCGCAAAATTTTTAAAGTAAAGACTAATAAAAATTTTAAACTTCTGATAACAAAAAATTCAAATTCTTTTGAGTGGATTGAATGGAAACAGTAGAATAAAGACAAATCAGAACAACAACCATCCTAAAAAGAAACAAATCATAACCGATATAAATAATACCATCGAATATAAAACATTAACTACAAAAGCCTTAATAATAGTCTTCCGCCACGACTGATTAAAATTTCTTCGTAATCCTTTAACTAAATAGATAAAGAGTAAAAAAATAACTGCTAAAAATCCCACATAAGAAAAACTCCCAATCATCGAAATCAAAATGAATAGAATTAAAACTGTAAAATATAAGGTGTGATAATTGACTGAAATAATTAAATATTCATAATAGTTTCGCTTATTGCGAATGTACATTAGATATAAAAAGAACGCAAAGACAGGCATTAGGAGAAAAAGTGAAATAGAAATATACTTTAAGCCTTTTTGAATAAATTCATTTTTAACATTATTACCTTCTTTAATCGTTTTAATAGACTGCTTATAAACTTGTCTGGTAAAAAAGTTAACTGGTAAACCCTTTAATTTAATAAAATGATCCATCGAAGATTGATCCAATTTCTCCAGTGAATCTATTACTTCTGATGTCAAGGATAAATAATTAGTGTCAATCGTTATTTCAAGCGGTTTTCTTTTATCCTGTATCAAAGTATCAAAATACAACCTTCCCAATTTAGAAGAATCTTTGTTCACAATCAGTGATGTATCTCTGTGCACATCTCTAAATTCAAAAGATTGATCTTTTAACTTGGATATAGCATTATATTGAAGTAAAAAAAAGAAAACTGCACTGGTAAAAATAAAAAGTCGCACCGGATGCACATAACGGTTACGCATGTTCCCAATATACTCCATAGAGTACTTACCTGGGTTAATAAATAAATTTTTATAGGTAAGAAAAACCTTAGAGTCCAAGTGGGTAATTGCTTCAAAAAGCTCTAGGATTAAGTGTTTAATAGGTTGATTAGGTGAGTGGTTTTCCTGACCACAATTTTTACAATAATTATCACTTAGGTCATATTTGGTCCCACAATTAATACAAAATTCCTGTTTTATTCTTTTTCTAGACACTAAGATATTCTATAATGATTTATTTCAAGTTCGAATTGTTTTGCTCCTCAGTTCTTTGCTTTTCATCTTGTTTTAATACAATACCAATAATAAAGCGAATAAGATTTAGTATCGAGGTAAATACAAGATAAATAATTATAATAACAATTAAAATCCATCCAAAATTCTTTTCTTCAAAAGTTTTTTGACCGCCTAAAATCCAACTTACACCATATCCTAGAATTAAATAAAGCATAAAAGAATAAATGGATTCTTTATAGTAATTGCTTATTTCCTTTTGATTAAATCCCAAAATGGTATTGAAAACAATATAAAGGAATAATAATGTAGGATACATTATCCATATATCTAAATCTTCTATTCCAAATACACCTAACCTCTTAAGCAATACTAAAAATAGTTGAAGAAAAATAGAAATGAACAAACAAACCATCATTTGATAATAAGGCTTGGAATTCAATTTACTTTTTAGATTCTCCAACATTTCTCAACAAAAGTATAATAACGCTATAAATTTAACACTACTTGACCATACAAATCGAAATCACTGGTTTCATTAATCCTTACATTGACAAAGTCACCAATTCGTAAATATTGGTCCGTTGACACATATACTTCGTTATCAACTTCAGGGCTATCAGCTTCCGTTCGTCCAACATAATAGGAACCTTCTTTTCGATCAATCAGAACTTTTTGAATCGTGCCTAATTTACTTCCATTTTTGTCTGACGATATTTCTTCCTGAATTTCCATTAACTTAGCTGCCCTGCTTTCCTTAATATCAACTGGAACATCATCTTCTAAATCAAATGCTGAAGTATCTTCTTCGTGTGAATATTGAAACACACCTAATCGATCAAATCGAACATCTTGAACAAAATTAACCAAATTGTTAAAGTCTTCTTCGGTCTCTCCCGGAAATCCTACAAGCATAGTCGTTCGCAACGTAATATCAGGTATAATTGCTCTAATTTCATGAATTAAAACTAAAGATTCCTGATGAGAAATCTGCCTTTTCATCCTGGTTAAGACTTGATCAGAAGAATGTTGAAGAGGAAGATCTAGATATTTACAAATTTTGGGTTGATCCTTCATGGTTTGAATAATATCCAATGGAAATTTACTGGGATAAGCATAATGCAATCTAATCCACTCAATTCCTTCAACTTCACAAAGTCGATTTAATAATTCAGATAAGGCTCTTTTCTTGTAAAGGTCAAGACCATAGTAAGTTAATTCCTGCGCTATTAGAATTAATTCCTTTACACCATTTTTAGCTAAAAATTTAGCCTGGGCTATTAGTTCTTCTATCGGAACCGAAATGTGCTTTCCGCGCATTAATGGAATAGCGCAGAAGCTACACGTCCTATTACACCCTTCCGAGATCTTCAAGTATGCATAATGACTAGGCGTACTAATAATCCGCTCGCCCACCAATTCTGATTTATAATCAGCTTCTAATTTTGCCAATAGAGCTGGCATTTCCATCGTTCCATAATAGGCGTCCACTTCTGGAATTTCTTCCTCTAATTGATCTTTGTAACGCTGCGATAAGCATCCGGTTACTATTAATTTTGAGACCTTATTATTTCTTTTAAGTTCGGCGTATTCAAGTATAGTGTTAATCGATTCTTCTTTAGCTCGATCTATGAATCCACAAGTATTAATAATGACAATCTCCCCTTTCGGATGATCAATATTATTATGTTCGACGATATAATGATTGTGTTCTAACTGTGTGATAAGATTTTCGGAATCCACCAAATTTTTTGAACATCCAAGCGTTATCATCCTAACTTTTTCTTTTCTGTAGGATTTTGTCTTCAATTAACTAATTTTGAGCAAATATAAATCTATGCCTACTTTTCAAACCAGAGAATACTTTGAAATTCGTGAAAGTATTAATTTACAAAATACGATTTAAATCGTTACTAAGAAATGTAACTTATTGATATGCAAGACTATAAAACAATAATAATTCATTTTAAAATAAATATTTCATTTGCAACAGCTTAACCAAAAGCATACATTAAAATGACAACTAAAGCTGACCATATGCGTATTTTTATTACCACTCTCCTAATGCTTTTAATCCCTTACTGCGTAATCGCTCAGCTTGGTTATGAAGTAGACCTCACCAGACACACCTACAAGCAACTGGATGGATCTTTATCTTCCGTTCCCGACGTTGATATTACTTCTTTTGGCGTTCAGGTTGGTTGTCAATATTGGTTCCGACTCAAAAGACAAAGGGTTGAGTTTATTCCAGGCTTTCACATTGCAGCTGACTTAGGAACTCAATCTGAATTCCATAATTACGGAATAACTAATGTGCAAGGAATTGTAGCTTTTCCAGTATTAATCTATCCTTTTAGTTTTAAGGATGACTGCAATTGTCCAACTTTTAAAAAACAAGGCAATGTTATCAATAAAGGACTACACCTGATCATACATACCTCAGCTACATTCAATAAGAGAAATGTAGAACACGACTCTGTATCTACTAATACAAGTGCCTTTGTGCCTTCAATTGGAATTGGCGCAGGTTTAGATCTTGGTATAAGTCGGATTCTCACCTTAACTCCTTTTATTATCTATCAGAAATATATTAGAGATAAACTTGAAACGATCGAGAATAATGAAGTCATTGTCAGTCATGAAAGCCTTAACATTGGAGTGAGATTGCGCATCACCCAAAACAGACGAAAATACTAATAATTTTTTTTCTTAAAAAACTCCCACGCCACTATACCTGCTGCCACACTAACATTTATTGAATGTTTGGTGCCAACCTGAGGTATTTCTATAAATTCATCGCATAGGTTTAGGATTGAATCACTAATTCCCTTGACTTCATTTCCTAAAACAAGGGCATAATTCAATCTAGGTTCAATATTGAAATTTTGCAATTCAATACTTCTATTTGTTTGCTCAATTCCAATAATTTTTATATTGTTATTTTTTAGATGAATCAAACATTCTTCAACGTCTCTCCAATATTGCCAATCCACAGTTTCGGTAGATCCTAAAGCTGTCTTTTGTATCTCAGGTTGATTAATCTGTATGGAAAATCCACAAACATGTACTTTCTGAAAATTAAATGCATCGGCGATACGAAATAAAGCTCCGATATTATGCCCAGATCGAATATGATCCGCCACAAAAAATAAACCTATCTTTGGCTTTTTACGATAATCATCTGGGTCGTCTCGTTTGAGCTGACTCATTGATAACTTAGAAATATTCATGACCTCTAATATACATTTAATGACAAAGGTAATGAAGCTAAAGTCAATTGGCGTTACGATTGGTCTCTTGATAATCTATGTATTTGTCTGGGGATACAATAAAAATTCCGGAGATATGATAGAGATCATCCCCAGCCTAAAGAAAATGATTGATCCCGCTTTATATTCTAAGGATTTTTACCTAAATTATATAGATTCATTAAAAATTCATGAGCGAAGCATATATCTAAGTTTTCTAAAATTAATCCAGGCACAACATGAATGGATTCTATTTAGTTTTTTTATTGTTTGCCTCTTTTGTTTTATATATTTTCTTCTACAATTAACTTATTTTTTCATCAACGACGAATTGCTTTCTGTTGTAACGGTTTTAATCATCTTGTTCCCTTTGAAATATACATCAGTTGGTGCTAATGAGTTATTTTACAACATGGCTACTTCAGCCGTACCAGCAAAAACCTTAGCTGTGGCTTCTATTTATTATTTCTTAAAAGACAAAAAGGTCATAAGTTATTTACTTTTGATAGGGTCCACCTTATTTCACGTGCTTGTTGGATTTCAATTATTTCTCATAATGGTTGGAGTGCAGGTTTTACAGAATTTTAATGAGCGCCTTGACTTAAAAAAGTACATTCCCGCTTTAATATATGTTATCTTAATTCTTCCTTATATATACCTTCTTTGGTCCTCGAGGTTAGATCCCCATGTTCATGGTAATACACTTTCAGATTTATTGGAATTTAGAATTGGGCATCATTTTTTTATTCAATATAATTCCCTTGCTACCTTACTCATTTATTCTATCTTATTCATCCTTGCAATAGCTTACGGAATAAAACACTCCCGATTTATTTTTTATTTTAGCATCCTTCAAGGTATTGGTATGGGCATATACGTATGGCAGGCCAATTTTTTGAAAAACGAGATCATTCTTCAATCCCAATGGTTTAAGACAACCATATGGATTGAATTATTATCAACCATAAGCATAATGGCGTTTATTAAAAACTTTACTCTTCCACGATTTCAAAAGTTACTTCCCTATTTTTCTCTAATTTTGATTTTATCTATTTTGCTAGCATCTCATTGGATGACTAGAGAAGATCCATCGGATATTTTGGAGGAGGAAAAATTAGCTCAATGGAGTCAAAAAAATACGCCAAAAGATGCTCTATTTGCTTATTCGCCTGCCTTTACAAGATTTAAATCAATCTCAGAAAGATCATCATGGATAGACTACAAATCCATTTCTCATCAATTGGGTTATCTAATACCTTGGTACGATCGAATAGATCGAATTTACAAAATTAATCTTGAAGACAGAAGAAATGGAAAAGATTTAGTTGAATTAGCTACCCAAAATTTTAATAAAATCAACATACATGATTTAACTTATCTTTTTTATTCACAAGGAGTAGACTTTATAATATTACCGACTCAACTATCTCCGTCCGAATTTATGTATCCGGCATTTTCAACAACACATTATACGATTTACAAAAGACGTGATCTCAATTAAACACTAATTAATTTCTAAAAACTGATTAATTTTCAACTGGATATTCGTTTTTGAATATAAATCGAACGGGCAAATTGATTCTATTCTTCCAATCCTTCATGGAATGCCCGGCTCCTTTAAATTCTAGAGATAATATATTTTTCTCGTAATTGTCTGAAACTTCTTGTAGAATATCCAATATCTTTAATTGGCTATACTCATACCAGGAATCTATATTCTCAGTACCATAGTCCAAATAAATTTTACTTTTAGATAATCTAAATTTATTATTAACTACAAATTTCAGATATTTATCAGGGATGGACTTCCTATCGTGAAAAACTGTTAGAGGCCAGTGTGTAGACAAACACATTCCTGATCCAAACACCTCAGGATATTTAATTAAAGCACAAAAAGAAATAAAGGCTCCCATACTTATTCCTCCAATAAAACGATCAGAACTTTGCTTCGAAGTATTATAATTTGATTCAACGTATGGAATGAGTTCCTCTACAAGAAAACTTAAATAACGATCACCTAAGGGCGCACCTCCGTATTCTCGTTTAATAGACCTTTTATCTTTCTTGCTTAATTCATCAAAAATATCTGGAATTAAATATTCCCTAAACCTTTTGGAAGTATTCCAAATCGCAACAATAATTACATCATTAACATTATTATGCTGCAGACAAAGATCAAGGTCAAGAGCTTCTTGTTCGAAAGCGTAATCCTTGTTAAATACATTTTGCCCATCCTGAATATACAAGACTCTGTATGGAATGCTACCGTTATAAGATGGTGGCAAGTAAATATCAATGTTTCTTGCTTCGATAAACCTGGATTGGAAATTTGTAATATGTATTACACTTCGACCAGAATCGAAATTAACAGTTTGAACCTCCTGAGCTTCAACACGTAATCCAATGGCAACTAAAAGGGACGACCAGATTGAGCGATACATGTAAAATCTAATGCACCTTCTTGTGATGAACACAGGCTTTAACAAAGTCTACAAATAAAGGATGAGGCTTTTCCACAGTACTCTTTAATTCTGGGTGAAACTGCACACCTACAAACCATGGATGGCCTTCTAGTTCTATAATTTCTACTAAATTACGATCAGGATTGACTCCACTGATTATCATTCCATTTTTCTCAAATATCCTCTGATACTTATTATTAAATTCGTAGCGATGTCTATGACGTTCTGAAATAAAATTCTTTCGATAGGCTTTTTGTGCGATTGTATTTTCCTTTAACTGACATGGATAAGCCCCTAATCGCATAGTACCTCCTTTACTTTTAATTTTCTTTTGATCAGGCATCATGTCAATCACCGGATTTTTGCTCAGTGAATTTATTTCTGTTGAATTTGCATCCTTAATATGAAGAACATTTCTGGCAAATTCAACCGAAGCACATTGCATTCCCAGGCAAATTCCAAAAAAAGGTACTCCATTCTCTCGTGCATATTGGATTGCATTTATCTTACCTTGAATTCCACGCTCTCCAAAACCCGGAGCAATCAACAACCCATCCAACATTTTAAGTTGCTGGCTGTATGTTTTTTTATTTTCCAAATCCTCTGAGTGAATAGCAATAACATGAACTTTAGTATTATTGTGTGCGCCCGAATGTACAAATGCTTCATAAATCGATTTATATGCATCTGGTAATTCATTATACTTTCCAATTAATCCAATCTTAACCTCTCGTTTAGGGTTTTTCAAATTTTGCAAAAAGACTTTCCACTTCTTTAACTCTGGCTTCTTTTTTGTCTTAAGACTTAACTTCTCAAGAACTCGGGTATCGAGTTTTTCCTGAAGCATAAGAACAGGAACATCATAAATACTTTCCGCGTCTACTGCTTCAATTACACAATTTTTACTAACGTTACAAAACAAGGCTAACTTGGCTCTTATTTCATCTGTTATTGGCTTCTCCGTTCTACAAACCAAAATATCAGGTTGAATTCCAGCTTGTAATAATTCTTTAACAGAATGCTGTGTTGGTTTAGTCTTCAGTTCTTTGGCTGCAGATAAATATGGAATCAATGTCAAATGAATAGAGACTGTATTTTTATTACCCAATTCCATTCTTAATTGACGCAATGCCTCAAGGTATGGAAGTGATTCTATATCACCTACGGTGCCACCCAGTTCTGTAATTATTATGTCGTATTCGGTATCACCCAATAAAGTTATTCTACGCTTAATTTCATCGGTTATATGAGGAATAACCTGTACTGTTTTACCTAGATAATCTCCAGTCCTTTCCTTATTAATAACGGTCTGGTATATTCTACCTGTTGTAACATTATTTGCTTGTGAGGTTGGATTATTTAAAAACCTCTCATAATGCCCTAGATCAAGATCAGTTTCGGCACCATCATCAGTGACATAACATTCACCATGTTCATAAGGATTTAAAGTGCCCGGATCGACATTGATGTATGGATCAAACTTTTGAATACTTACTTTGTATCCATGTTCTTGAAGGAGTTTTGCCAGGGAAGCAGAAATAATGCCTTTTCCTAATGAGGATGTTACTCCCCCCGTAACAAATATGTATTTGGTCATTTCCTGCTTGGATGGTTACGGGATGCAAAGGTAATAGATTATTAAAGAAAATAAGGTAGTTGGCGAAATTTCAACAGTCAATTTAATTTTTATAATAATTTAATTATCTTCGTCATGAATTCAAGGATAAATAGATAATATAGATTTTTTCGATTACGGCAAATAAGTTGGTAAAATTTTATTTACTTGTTGTAAATCAGAATTTTATGAATATTACTATTTATTAATATAATAAGTCTACCTATGAAATTTGAATTCATCTTCTTGAGTATTCTCATTCCGGTTTGTTTTTTCCATTTATCACCTTCTACATTCAATGGAGCTCAACAACAGCCACCCAAAGCTTCATTGCTCCAATCCCCGTCTGATGTAGTGCTTTCTTGCAAATTTCCAATTGACACGAATAAATTGAAAGAAGTCAACGAAAACTATATCGGTGGATTATTAATTAATCCAAATGAAAAAAAAGAACTCATTATTGAAGATATCGTATGCCCAAATTATTGTAAGGAGGACTCCTCTCGAAATTATCCGGGAATAAATATAGAGGCCGGAAACATAGCCTGTGGTTACTATCAAGCAAACTTTGACAGCTTAAACCCTAATAAAATCATTGAAATGAATTTTGGTACATGGGGCTATGCAATTGATGTGCATTCTGTTTCTATAGAATTAAAAGATCACAGGATCTGTGGATGTGGTTTAATCGAAAGAATATTTACAGCCATTGATAACAATACTATTTTAAGTGACACTCAAAAAATCTGGGTTATTAATTGTCATGATGTCTTTATTAACACAATGGATTTATGCGATCCGGATGACGATCTCAATTGGAGATTTCCATATTGTGATCCTGGATATATGGTTAGATTAAATGATTGCATGGAAAGTCCTGACTCGTTAAGTCAGCCACGTTTGAGAAATCCTTATTGCAATCAAATTGCGATTGAATATAAGGATGAAATAAGTACAGGGGATTCCAATTCCTGTATTAAAATAAAAAGAATATGGAGCATAATTGACTGGTGCATCTATGATCCGTTCGTAGATCCAAAAAAAGGTAGATGGGAGTTGCAACAGAACTTGGAAATCAATGACCAAACAAAACCCACAGTAAAGAATAATATTGGAGATTGTCAAATTGCTTTTAAACAGGACAATCTTTGCTATGCACCTATAAATTTAACGGCGGAAGCATTTGATAATTGCACACCCGAAAACTGGCTTCTATGGGAATACAAAATTGATATCGATAATGATAGTAAGGGAATTTATAATGGATTTGATTATCAGGTTGGAAAATTAAGCAAACAAGCTTTCAGAAAAGGGGAAAAACCTGCTATTTCGGATAATCCATACGCTGACAATAAAAATAATCCATTTGACGCAACAGGGGATTATCCTTTGGGTACTCATAAGATCTGTTGGTTTGTAGAAGATGGATGCAAAAATGTAAGTGCCAGTTGTGAAGTATTTGAAATTAAGGATTGTATGGCGCCATATGTAAGTGTAAAATCCTGGCAGTCTTTTATGTTTCCCGAAAGTGGATGCGTTACAATTGATGTTAAAGATTTAGTAGAAAGAGCCTCTGATAATTGCTCAGCTTTTGATAAATTAAAATTCTATTTCGATCGCATCCCTAATAAAACCTCTGTAACAATTTGTTGTGATGATTTGGTTAAACAAGTTAACACTTGCTTTTTAGAAGTTGACCTTGATTTAGAAGTATGGGTTGAAGATGAAGCTGGAAATCGTGATTATAGCAAATCCCTAATTTTTGTTTATGACCGATTAGATGTTTGCCCTTTTACTAATGACCATAAATTAAAACTTCAGATCACAGATTATAAAAATCAACAAATTGGTGGGATTGAGGTTTTTCATTCTTTATTTCTTGAGCATTTTATAGATGAATATTCCTGTGATAATAACATATTAAAAAGAGCCTGCAATGATGTTCCAATAAGACTTGAAAAATATTCTCAGTATGGAGTTGATGTTTTAGATTTAATTCAACTGAATGAACAATTAAATGGTCATAGAAATTTTTCAAGAATGCAATATCATATTGCTGATATAAATAAAAGTAAAAGCATAACTACCGCGGATAGAATTTTATTGTCCAGTGAAATCCTACAAAGAAAAACCAAGGAGTGGTTCTTTTTCCAGACATTAGACTCAACTCCATTAATCAATTACAAAACATTTACCTGCAAGGACTCCTGCAGCTTATTTGGCTTACTGAAAGGCGATTTAAATTTTAATGCACTGAATGAATGTTTTGATTCAATAACCATACCCAATCAATGTATTTCGATTAGAACTGATTTGGATTCCATTCCAAAAAATACCGATGTTGAAATACCTATTTATTTCAATTCAAATCAACCTCTCATGGGATTTCAATTTGATCTTTTAAAAAGCACCATTGACATGAATTTTGTTGATATTGTCTCTTCAAACCCGAACCTTAAAATATATCAATATACTTCTGGAATTGAAGACACCATACTTCGCATTCTATGCTACGAAAATCTAGGCTTATCCTTCGCACCGGATCCCAATCTTCCATTGTTTAAATTTATTTATCTAAATCAAAAATTTAATAGAGTTTCAGATATACTTAAACTCAACAATCAATTAAAAGAAAATGCGGTATACGATAAGGATTATGTAAAATATGGTATTTGCATGGATCTCAATACTTCTATCAGCAATTCAAGAACCGAGGCTGAATTTACTTTTTACCCCAATCCCAATCCAGGTAAGTTTATTATCTCGGGAGAAAAAATTCACGCGATCGATAAGCTTGAAATCATTGGCTCCAATGGACAATTGTTATTTGAATTGGATCATCCCAAATCTGAAAACAATAAGATAGATATCGATCTCAAATTACCATCCGGACTTTACTTCTGTAAATTAATAAAACAAGGTCAATCGTTTCTTAAGAAGTTTTATGTAATAAATTCTAATTAATCCTCATCGTCTGCACTACCTACAGTCTTTGACATTAAAAATGCTTTTAGAAATTCATCAATCTGACCATTGAGTACCGCATCGGTATTCCCGGTCTGATATCCACTCCTATGATCTTTAACTCTACGATCATCGAGTACGTAAGATCTAATTTGAGAGCCCCACTCATTTTTAGTCTTGGTAGATTCAAGTTTTTGCTTTTCAAGCATTTGTTTTTCAAGTTCCCTTTCATAAAGCCTTGATTTGAGCATTTGAATGGCTTTATCGCGGTTTTGATGCTGAGAGCGCTCTTGCTGACATTCGACGACAATACCAGAAGGAAGATGGCGAACTCTTACTGCAGATTCTGTTTTATTGACGTGCTGTCCACCTGCCCCACTCGATCGAAACGTATCCCACTCAAGATCGGCTGGATTAACATCTACTTCAATACGTTGATCAACCAGAGGGTGTACAAACACAGATGCAAAGGATGTCATTCTTTTTCCCTGAGCGTTATATGGACTAACACGCACCAATCGGTGTACTCCGTTTTCTCCTTTGAGCATTCCATAGGCATAATCGCCACTGATTTCCATTTCTACGTTTTTAATTCCTGCTACATCTCCAGCTTGAAAATTCACTTCAGACCTCTTGTATCCATTACGGTCGGCCCACATCTGATACATACGATACAGCATTTCTGCCCAATCACAGGCTTCTGTGCCGCCGGCGCCAGCATTTATTTCAAGAAGACAACTTAATTCATCTTCAGGTCTATTTAAAGTAGAATGAAATTCCAGATCATCTACCAGTATTACAGATTCCTGGTATTTATTTTCTAATTCTTCTTCGGTAGATTCACCCGCATCCAAAAATTCCAATAAAACGTCAAGATCATCTACTGATCTTTGTGCAGTATCGAAATTATTTAACCATTTCTTATGGGTTTTGATTTCCTTCATGATCAGCTCGGCATTATGCCCATCTGTCCAGAAATCAGGATTCAAAGTTTGTTGCTCCTTTTCCTCTAATTCAAGTTTTCGCCTATCGATGTCAAAGATACCTCCTTAACTCCGCGAGTCTTGTCTTAAGATCTTTAAGTTGATCCAGTGTCATCTCGATTGTTCGTTTTTAGTTAAATAAAATTATAGAGCTAAGGTAAGCGATTTTTATACAATAACATGAGTTTATACTTTTAGGATCTCCTGTCCCTAACTTTTTATTTTATGATCAATCTATAAAGTAATCTATACACTTTTTATAATTACTGGTCTTTGTTAATTTTATGTTATGAAATAAAAAATGTTGGAGAAATAAAATTTTATAATAACTTTGTATTTCAAAGTACTTTCTATGAATCAGGCTAAAGAAGATATTCAACTAATCCGTCAGATGATGGAAAGATCGTCTAGTTTTCTTTCACTTAGCGGGTTATCCGGAGTTGCGGCTGGAGTAATAGCCCTGATAACAAGTGCCATAACATGGAATCTCATGTCAAAATACAATATTGAGTACAGGCTAGGACAACTGCAGGAATTGCCTTTGGAATTTATCCAAAATATCTTTCTGCTTGCCTTGACGGCTATTGTATTCACATTCCTCCTAGGTTATTATTTTACTTATTCAAAATCAAAAAGACTGAATATACCAATTTGGAATAGAACGACCAGAGAATTTCTTACGCATTTACTGATTCCACTTTTTGTGGGTGGAATTTTTTGTCTTTTATTGCTCTATTATCAGCTCTTCTTTCTATTGGCCCCTGCTACCTTGTTATTTTATGGACTTGCTCTAACGAGTGCCTCAAAGTACACTCAAATGGACGTTTTTTGGCTTGGTATATTTGAAATTATATTCGGTTTAATCGGATTTATTCAGCCTGCTTTTAGTTTAATTGTTTGGACTGTTGGATTTGGATTTCTTCATATCATTTATGGAGTCTTAATGCACTATAAATATCAATGATCAGTGAAAGGAATAAATGTCCATAAACTCAATAAAGATTTCGAAAGTCGAGTCAGGCTTGGAATTTTATCCATACTAATGGTCAACGACTGGGTTAACTTTAAAGAAATGAAAGAATGGCTAGATTTAACCGATGGTAATTTAGCAAGTCATATTACAGCCTTGGAAAAAAGCCATTATATCGAAATTCGTAAAGCCTTTGTAGGTAAAAAACCTGAAACCTCTTATAGACTTACTGCTTTGGGGAAAATTGAATTTAAAAATCACATTAAAGCATTAAGTGAATTATTAAAATGATTATTTTTTTTAATTTTTACTTTGCATTGCAAAGTACTTTAATATTAAAACCTAACTTATGAATATAACAAATTTTCCTTTGTCTTGGACAACAGTCCGAATGAGTATAAAACTCCTGTCCATTGCGTTCTTAACTCTCTTTCTGCTTATTCCCAGGTTTATGATTCAGGATCTGGTTGAAGAAAGGTCTAAGCTTAATGATGAGGTTTCCGACGATGTTGCTTCATCCTGGAGCGGAGATCAACTTATCTCCGGCCCCTACTTGTCGATTCCTTACCTCCTAAAAAAAGAAACAACAAATGACAAAACCTTAAATGAAAAATCGACAATCATTCTCGTTCCTGATTCACTAAATCTTACCGGCAACGTGACGACTGAGAGTAAATCAAGAAGCATTTATAATGTCTTACTCTATAATGCAGATATAAATCTGGAAGGCAATTTTAACTTAAATAGTATAAACGAGCTAAAAATAAATACTCAAAATATACTTTGGGAAGAAGCGTTTTTGAGTTTTAATATAAGTGATCCTAAAGGTATCCGGGAAGAAGTTTTTCTTAAGCTAAATTCTCAAAAAATAAAAATGCTACCCGGAATGAATGGCATTCAAATCTCCAGCGTTCGGAATCCTTCAGCAAAATCGATGAATAAAATTCTCAATAGAGTATTAAACTCAGAAGGTAGTGTAATGAGTGGGTTACACAGTAAAATTAATATAACCACTGAATCCACTCAATACAATTTTAGTATTCCTATTAAATTTAAAGGAAGTCGAGGTCTTGTATTTGCACCAACAGCTAAAAAGAGTAGTTTCAAAATAACTTCACCTTTTACCGATCCTTCCTTCTTAGGTGAATATTTACCAGAGCACAATTTATCGGATTCAGGTTTTACGGCGCAATGGAATATTCTGGAATATAATAAAACCTTACCAAATTACTTCTTAGACACTAAAACAATCCAATTAGGCGAATCTATTTTTGGAATCAATATTCAGAATCCTATTAATCATTATTCAAAAACAGAAAGGGCTAGTAAATATCTTATACTGTTTATTATAGTAATATTTCTTTCTATGTTTATAACAGAGATATATCATAAAATTCAGGTTCACATCTTTCAATATGGAATGATTGGATTATCCATAATAATTTTCTTTGCATTACTTCTTTCTATATCTGAATTTTTATCGTTTGATTATTCCTACATACTAGGGTCATGCGCAGTAACAACATTAATTTTTCTCTACAGCAGATCAGTATTTTCCTCTACTAAATCTTCTAACCTCTTAAGTGGCCTGGTTATATTATTTTTTACTTTTATTTTTATTATAATTCAACTGGAGCAGACCGCATTACTGGTTGGAACCATCATGTTATTTATCATTCTTGCTTCAACTATGTATGTAACCCGGAATATTAAGTGGAATGAGAATTCAGCAAATAATAATAAAGAAGTTAATTAAATTAAATAGGCATAGATTCCTTTAAAAACTTAAAATTGTCCAATTAGTATAAAAAAAAAGAGGACGTAGCTTTGCGCTGCGTCCTCTTTTTATATTTAGTATTAAGACTATTTTATGCTAATCAATTCTACATAAAATGCCAAATCTGCTTTAGCAGGTATAGCCGGTGGATTACCAGCTTCACCGTATGCTAATGCATATGGAATGATCAATGTAGCCTTACTACCAACCGGAAGCAATGTAAAAGCTTCATCCCATCCTGCAATAACCTGTTGCTGACCTACAGGAAACTGTAATTCTTGACCTCTTTCGAAAGAATTATCAAACATAGTTCCATCCATCAAGGTACCATAATAATTTACCGATACAACTTGACCAGTCTGAGCTTTGGCACCTGTGCCAGTTTGATGTACAATATACTTTAATCCACTAGCCGTTGTAATCACCTGTGATTTATTTTTTCCAGATTTATAATCCGCCAAAGTATTTTTCATTTGTTCCTGAATTGGAGGAAGAAGTGCTTTAGCCGCATCCAACTTGGCATTCATAGCTTCTTGCTCAAGTTTAGCGTCAGCCTCATAGCCAGCCTGATCCTTTACATCTGTTAAAGTAACATAAAAAACTAATTCTTGAGCATCAGGAATACCAATCTGCTTTCTAACTTCATCATCAATACTCTGTCTGATTACAGCGCTATCACCTTTTGAAAGACAGTATAATAATTCAACAATTGGCTGAGCATTTTTAGGGTCCTTTTTTTCCGGCTTTGGTAACTTAAATTTGATATCCGGATTTTGAGATTGTGAGTTAAAAACCAAGGAATCTTTAACTTTTACAGTATATCTGAAATATACATAATCCCCTTCTTTTGCTAATGGTCCCTCTTGATCATTGAGAATGGTGTACTTAAATCCGCTAAGACTGGTTTGTTCTGAAGCCTTTTTGCAGGAATAAGTAATAAGGGCCAACAGCCCTAGGAATAAGACAATTTTTATTTTCATATCTAAGAATTATTGATTAAAAACATTAATTATTTACAACTTGATGAATACCCATCACTTCCTTAATTTTTTTCAAAACCTCTTCGAGACTTTGTTTTGAAAATCCTCCCGATGCATTCCTATGTCCTCCTCCGTTAAAGTGTTCCTTACAAATAGCCTGAACGGAAAAGTCTCCTTTTGATCGAAGTGATAACTTGACAATGGAAGGCTGATTCATAATCAACGCTCCCACCTTAACTGATTTTAACATCATGAGATAATTGATAATTCCTTCGGTATCACCGCGACGAATATCAAAATTTCTATAATCTTCTTTGGTCAGGTAAATCATACCGAAACTTTGTTCAGGAAATATTTCCATCCTGTTGTGCAGACAATGTCCCAATAATTGTAAGTACTTATCCGGTTGACTATTTAATATTAATTCCTGAAGTCGGGTATCATCAAGACCCTGTCTTTTAAATTCTGCACAAATATTAAATACCGATTCAGATGTGTTATGATGAAAAGAACCTGTATCGGTCATAATACCCGTATACAAGCATTCCATAATATCTTTAGATAAGGAATTTGAATGATTGAGCTCAAGAATAATTTTATAAATCAATTCACAGGTAGAACTCATCGAGGTATCTGAAAAAGCTATTTCCGCAAATGGTTCTGGATCAAGATGATGATCGATCATAACTACTGGAGATTTAGAAGCCTGAACTTTAACTCCTAATCGATCAATTCGATCCAATGCATTAAAATCTAAACAGAAAATTAGCTCAGCAGTGTCGACAGCCTTTTCTGACTCAACAGGGCTAAGGTCATAAATCAGGATTTTTTCTGATTGAGACATCCACTCAAAACACAGCGGAAATTCGCTTGGTAGAATAACCTGAGTGTGATGACCTCTGGACTGTAAATAATAACTTAATGCCAGACAAGATCCAATGGCGTCACCATCCGGATTACGGTGAGAAAGAATAGCTACCTTCTTTGGAAAGTGAAGCAGATCAGCTAGGGCCTTAATATCCTGCATATCAGCCGACAAAAGTCCATAAAAAAAGTCAATGAAATATTGAATGACTTGTTAAAGATTAGCTCATCGATGCTGAAGGTTATACTTTTGCGCCTCATAATTATCGTAAAATGTCAGGAAAAAGAACCTTTACAATGATCAAACCCGATGCTGTTGAATCCGGGCACATCGGAGCTATATTAAAGCATATTGTCGATGCTGGATTCAAAATTGTAGCTATGAAGTATACTAAACTATCCAGGGAGAAAGCAGGGGAATTTTATGCAGTTCATAAAGAAAGACCATTTTACGGAGAGTTGGTAGATTTCATGTCAAGAGGTCCTATTGTCGCTGCTATACTTGAAAAAGAAAATGCTGTTGAAGATTTTAGAACTTTAATAGGCGCTACCAATCCAGCCAATGCTGCACCAGGTACGATTCGCGCTTTATATGCAAAAAATGTCGGAGAGAATGCTGTACACGGTTCAGATTCCGACGAGAATGCAGCTATTGAATCTTCTTTTCACTTTGCTGGAACAGAGATCTTTGGTTAATTAATTCAATTTAGAAATAGTATACTTTCATTACTATTTAACGATTAATCCATTTATTTCTTAATTTATTTTAATTGAGTTAGAATCATATATTCTTTCTTCCAATGAATAATTGATTCCAAAAGTAATGACACCTTGCATAAAATAATTTATGCTTGTTTCATAAGTATAAATTATTTGAAATCTTAAATTTCATCTACAATGTTACTTCTTAAGACAATATTCCTTAATGAAGAATAATTTATTCTAAACTTCCCAAAATCCTGAAAAAACTTTTCGAGCAGGTCCAATTAGATATACATTACTTGCTTTTCCGTCAGTATCCATATCTAATAAAACTCGCAGTTGTCCTCCTTTAGCCTCAACTTCAATTTGATTCAATCCAATTAGTTTATTTTGCCTTGCATAATAATAAGCTGATGCTACAATTCCCGTACCGCAGGCTAAAGTTTCGCCCTCAACTCCTCTTTCATAAGTACTAATCCGAAATTTTTTGTCCCCGGTGATTTGAATAAAATTCACATTAGCGCCTTCGATTGAAAATTGATTCCTGATTCTTTTTCCTTCTTCACGAACATTAAATTGAAATGCGTCGAAGACTTCAAATATCAAATGCGGCGATCCCGATTGAACCAAAGGACCAGAATCCGTATGGATAATGGTTTCAATACTCTTCATCTTAACTTTAATATGATCTTCTCCTAATACTTCTGAATCATGCGGACCATCATCTGCTATAAAATGAAAATTGCTTTTACCCCATTTATGCTTGGCATACAAACTAATGCAACGACTTCCATTTCCACAAAATGTCGAAAACCGACCATCAGAATTTAAATACTTCATCCTGAAATCATATCCCTCTTCCTTGCACAATGCCATTATGCCATCTGCACCGATTCCAAAATGACGATCACACAATCTATTCATGAATGCCTCATCATTTAAATCAAGAAATTCGTAATCAAAGAAATCAACAATAATAAAGTCATTTCCAGCACCTTCATATTTTTCAAATGCAAATAATTTCATTTCATTCTTTATTTTGTGAGTGACATTTGGTTATACGATTTAAGAACTTCTTTTATACTTTCATACATAGGTTCTTGCAAAATTGCTTCTTCAATCGGTATCCAGATAACCTTTTCAATATCTTCTTCAATTTGCGGTTTCAGCTCCTCACCTCCTGGATGATTTATTACATACCATTTTGTTTTTTTAATACATCTTCCATACTTTTTATCTCTATAAAAATGAAAAGTTTTAGTAAGTGGAGATTCCAAATCCAAATCTTGCAATCCTACTTCTTCACGACATTCTCTAATCGCTGCATCTTCAAAACTCTCACTGTCATCTAACTTACCCTTTGGTAAATCCCAATATCCTCTGCGAAAAATCAACAATATTTTGTTTTCCTGATTTACAATGACACCTCCAGCAGCATTTATTTTATTGACCAATTCCTTAAGATCACTAAAAAGTTGCTTCACATTTGGAGAATATAATATCACGGATGAAAATCGAGTCGTTTTCTCGAGGATATCAAGATATTGAAAAAGTGATTTTTGCTGCCCTTTATAACCCATAACCAGAGTCATAGGGTCTGTTTTAATGGATGGCAGCTCTACCTCATCCAAAAGGATTAACTTTCCACTGTTTATATAAATTTCATACCTTTGGCGACTTTCCGACATTGCTTGTAATGAATTTGGCGAATAACATTGCTGATAGATTGCTGCAAATTAACGCAATTAAATTAAATGCCACAACCCCATTTACCTGGTCTAGTGGCCTAAAATCTCCTATTTACTGCGATAACCGACTTATCTTGTCTTATCCGGAAGAAAGGAGTATTGTTATTAAAGCTTTAAGCCGGGAAGCTAGATTATACAGCGGGCTTGAAGCCATTGCAGGGGTAGCCACCGCAGGAATTGCCTGGGGGGCCTATGTCGCCCAAGCGCTCGAACTGCCTTATTGTTATATTCGCAATAAGCCTAAAGACCATGGACTTAAGAACCTAATCGAGGGTCGGCTGAATCCAGAATCTAAAGTTCTAGTGATCGAAGATTTGATTTCTACAGGGGGAAGTTCCCTTGAAGCAGTAACTGCCCTTCAACAGAATGGCTTTGAGGTTTTAGGTGTTCTTTCAATTTTCCAATATGGCTTTTTATCAGCCAAGAACAAATTTGCGGAAAAAAACATAAAATATTCTAGTTTGACTGACTTTGAAACGCTTTTGGCACGGGCTTTGAGTTCTAATTATATTTCCCAAGAAGAATTTCAACGCCTTCAATCCTGGAATATTGATCCGAAATTATGGTCTGATACTTATTTAAGCCATAATTAATTAAATGATGTCATGCCGTTAATTACAAAAGACTCTGAAAAATTTTTGTTTGATTACCTCAACAATGCCTCTCCAACCGGACATGAAGCATCTGGTCAGAAGATTTGGTTGAACTATGTAAAGCCATTCATAGATGACTGGCATTTGGACCACTATGGGACTGTCTTTGGCATAATCAATCCTGGTAAGGATTTTAAAGTCATCATTGAAGGACATTCCGATGAGATATCCTGGATGGTAAATTACATTACCGATGATGGATTTATTTATGTCATCCGCAATGGCGGTTCTGATCAATCCATTGCTCCTTCAAAAAGAGTCAACATTCATACCTCTAATGGTATAGTTAAAGGAATTTTTGGTTGGCCAGCAATTCACATGAGAAAGGGCAATGATACAAACCTAACCGCTACAGTCGAAAATATTTTTATTGACGTCGGCGCAAAGGATAAAGCTGAAGTTGAAAAAATGGGAATTCATGTTGGCTGTGTAATCACCTATGAGGATTCCTTAATGATCCTCAACAAATCTTATTATGTAGGCCGTGCCTTAGATAATAGAATGGGTGGTTTTTGTATTGCAGAAGTTGCCCGTTTGCTAAAGAAAAACAAGATAAAACTTCCATACTCATTATATATAGTTAATTCAGTTCAGGAAGAAATTGGTTTGAGAGGAGCCGAAATGATTGCTGAAACAATCAAACCTAACGTCGCTATTGTTACCGATGTTACCCACGACACCCATACCCCTATGGTAAAAACAAAAGAACAAGGCAGCATAAAATGTGGACATGGTCCTGTTATATGTTATGCCCCTGCAATTCATAATAAACTGCAAGATCTGCTTGTTAAAACCGCTGATAAAAAGAAAATTAAAATACAAAGAACCGCTGCTTCAAGAAGCACTGGCACTGATACCGATGCATTTGCTTATTCAAATGGTGGAGTACCTTCTGTTTTAATATCGCTCCCTTTACGGTATATGCACACTACTGTGGAATCTTCAAAAAAATCTGATGTAGAAGCTGTTATCCAACTCATTTACGAATTTTTGTTAGCCATTGATCCAAAAATGAGCTTGAAATACTTTTAATAAATTTGCCCTTTAACTTCCATTACTTCTTACTTCGTACTTATTCCCTTTACTGCGCTGTAATTTTTTTCTCACTTACTTATTCACTAAATAGCCAAATTAGTGGCCATATCAATCTAAACATCCTCGGCTTGACAAGCTTAGGAGTAGGATGTTATTATTATTTTCTGCAAAATAGCAAATGGCTCAACCATACTATTTTTAGCATAATTATTATTATACTTTCCATAACATTAACTACGCTAACTTCGATAAACAACATACTCTTTCTAATTGTCATTGCATTGGCCTTGTTATACCACTCGAAATTTGTTAAAATTAGAAATCGTATCATTTTAAAAAATTCCACCATAGCTTTATGTTGGATCTTATTAATCTGTTCTTTAATTAGTTTTAATGTCTGGTTAGATCATAATTTTACATTATTATTGAATTCATTTTTGCTGCTGTACTTATTAAGCACTTTATCAGATAAATTGGATTATCATTTAGACATAAGTACTGGGCATGTAACGTTGGCCACAGATTCCAATAAAAAGATCTTACTAATGTACCAATTTTCAATTTTAACAATTTGGACTATTTCTATGTTTTATTATTATTCCAACTCAACAAATAGTATCATCCTTTTATTTATTATAATATTATTAAGTTATTATATTGTTTTTTTTAATCCAAATAATGATTCAGTACGAATGATTAAACATAAATACTTTCTGGACTCTTCTTTACTGGCATATTCATTATTTTTAATCCTTAAATAATTTTCTTTGGAGTTGTTTTCTATTGAACAAACTTTCTTTAATTTATGGGACTATCCAGTTAGTTACATTGAATTTATAGCCAGCCTTGCAGGAGTAATTGCCGTTTATCTTGCCGCTCATTCTAATATTTTAACCTGGCCTATTGGAATAGTTAATATAACACTTTTCTTTATAATTTTTTGGCAAGTGCAACTCTACTCTGACGTTTTTTTGCAAGTTTATTATTTTGTAATTAGCATTTATGGGTGGAAAAATTGGAACATCGAAATGCATAAAAAAATTCCGATTAAGATGCTTAACAATAATTGGAAATTAAACATAATGGCTATCATATTGTCCGGATCGATATGCTTAGGCTATTTAGTTAGCCATTTTCATACTTGGTGGCCCAATCTTTTTAGCCAAGAAGCAGCTTTCCCTTATGCCGATTCCGCTGTTGCTCTAATGAGCGTAATTGCAAACACCTTAATGGCTAAAAGATTCTTGGAAAACTGGTTCTTGTGGATTATAGTCAATATAGTGTGCATCTTTCTTTACTTTGCAAAAAATATTATCTTTGTATCTATTGAATATTTTGTTTTTCTCCTTCTTGCAATCATTGGACATATCCAATGGAAGAAAGAAATAAAAATTACTCAATCTCCATACTAATTTAGATCATCTTGTCAGAACTGGAACCACTATTTGTTGAAGTTATTGTACCATTAGCCGTTGAAGGCAGTTTTACCTATCGTGTTCCCGAAAATCTTAGACAGCATGTCAAAATTGGCACACGGGTAGAAGTTGAATTTGGCAAATCCAAACGCTACTCTGGTTTAATATTAAATATCAGCAATTCCACTAGATGGTTACAAATAAAGGACATTATTGATGTCTTGGATACGGAACCAATTGTTACACACTATCAGATTTCTTTTTGGCATTGGCTCGCAGAGTATTATGTTTGCTCATTAGGTGAAATAATGATTGCCGCCTTACCTTCATCTTATAGGCTTTCCAGCGAAACTATTATTCTTAGAGAAAATATTCAGATAGAAAGTTTAGAATTGAGTGATGATGAATATTTAATCCTTGAAGCTCTGGAATTACGCAACTCTTTGTCCGTTAATGATATTCGTTCAATTCTGCAAAAGAAAAATGTCCTTCGTTTAATCAAATCAATGATGGACAAAAAACTATTGACAATTACGGAATCCCTATCAGAGCAGCAAGAGATCTCCAAAGTGGACTGGATCAAGTTGCACGATGGATTAGCAAACGACGAATCAGCATTTAGTGAAGCACTATATAAAATTCAAAAAAGCGAACTCCAATCTAGGGCGGTAATTCAATATCTAACATTGCGCAAAGACAAAACATGGATAAGAAAAAAAGAATTGTCAGCAAAAAGTAACATAAGCAGCTCCGTTATTCAATCTCTAATTAAAAAAAATATATTTCAACAAATATCACTAGATAAATACATTTACCCTGAAATACATACCGCAAAAGGCATCCCTTTACTTTCAGAAAGCCAAGACCAGGCTTTCAAATTTATTCAAGAATCTTGGAAAACCAAAGATGTGTGCTTACTGAAAGGTGTTACCGGAAGCGGCAAGACTCACATTTATATACAATTAATAAAAGAGACAATTGCTGCAGGAAAGCAGGTTCTCTATCTTCTTCCGGAAATTGCGTTAACCAGTCAATTGGTGATACGTCTCAAGCAATTTTTTGGTGACGAACTTTTGGAATATCATTCTGGCATCAGCGCATCCAATCGAATGGCAATATGGAATTCCTGTTTTAATAATCATCCCATGATTATTGGTGCTAGATCATCTATTTTTTTACCTTTTACCAATCTGGGACTCATCATTATTGATGAAGAACATGACCAAAGTTACAAACAGGTTGATCCTGCTCCAAGATATAACGCACGCGACGCTGCCATGGTATTGGCTAAAGAATTCCATGGAAAGGTTCTTCTAGGTTCTGCTACACCTTCCCTTGAATCTTACTATAATGCACAAATACAAAAGTATTCTTTGTGCAATCTGGAAAACCGATATGGGGAAAGTACTCTCCCAGAAATAAAAATTATTCCTCTCAAAGAGGCCGCATTATTTAATAGAATGCAGGGACATTTTTCACTTGACCTAATTGAAGAAATCAGGGCGCAATTATTACAAAATAAGCAAGTTTTAATATTTAGAAATCGCAGAGGATATAGCCCGGTACTGATGTGTACCAATTGTCATTGGGAATCAATGTGTGATCGTTGTGACATTCATCTTACAGCACACAAACAAAGTCTAATATTGAAGTGCCATATTTGTGGTCTAAGAAAACCTATTCCTACCGTATGCCCACAATGCCATCAACATACCATAAAGTTTGTTGGATTTGGCACTGAAAAAGTTGAAGAAGAATTATCAGAAATTTTTACAGATGTTAATATTCATCGATTTGATCTGGATACCGCAAGGTCAAAATCTAGTCAATCTCAAATTCTGGAAGATTTTCATGACGGTAATATCCAAATCCTAATTGGAACACAAATGCTAACCAAAGGATTAGACTTTGAACATGTATTATTAGTCGGAGTATTACAAACCGATCAGATTTTTTTCTATCCTGACTTTCGAGCGCAGGAAAGAGCATTTCAATTACTAACGCAGGTCAGTGGAAGATCAGGCCGAAGAGAAGCTCCGGGTAAAGTGTATATTCAAGCACTTAATGTTCATCATCCGGTGTTGGATGATGTTGTGCATCATAATCACGAAAGATTCTATACTAGAGAATTAAAGGAACGAGAAAAGTTTTTGTACCCGCCTTTTATAAAATTAATTAAAATAGAGGTAAGGCACCGTTTGGAGCAACATGCACAACACTCTATTGAATATTTTGCAGTAAAGCTTAAAAAAGAATTTGGCAAAAGAATTATTGGCCCGGCAGATTCTAACTTATCAAAGATTAAGGGACTTTATGCTAAGGAGTTATATCTCAAAATTGAACGTAATGCAGAACTTATATCGAAAATAAAGGAAAAAATAAAAGAATTATCACAGTCAATTAAAAATCATAAAGACTGGAAAGGAATAAAGATATATATTGATGTAGATCCTTACTAATGCATGAACTTTTCCAACTTTACATTATTTTTTTAATTATCTTTAAACCCTTTTTAATTTAATCAGTCTATTTTCTCGTAAAACAAATAAAAAAATTATGAAAAACTATTTATTACTGATCTTACTTAGCACTATCGGAACCATGAGCACTGCTCAAGAAGATTCTACAGGGCTTCCGGGAGATAATTTTAGTCTTCAGGGAGCCTTAGAATTATTTAAACAGGCCAATAGTCCTGAAGAATTTGAAAAACTACTTAATACTGAATCAAATCAGGTTAATAACCTGGACATCAATAATGATGGGGAAATTGATTATATAAGAGTGGTTAGTAAACAGGACAAAGACAATCACCTTTTCGTACTTCAGGTACCTGTTTCGGAATCTGAAAACCAGGATATCGCTGTAATTGAACTGGAAAAAAAGGGAAAAGATGAAGCGAATGTTCAGATAATAGGTGATGAAGATATTTTTGGGGAAGAAACTATAGTTGAACCAAGCGATGGCTCTGCAGGCGAAGATACTGAAGAAGAAAGTGGCAATGGACCTTCTCCATATTTCTATAGTTCTCCACAATGGGTTGTAATAAACGTTTGGGGATGGCCATGCGTAAGATTTGTTTATGCCCCTGCTTATGTCCCATGGGTTTCTCCTTGGAGATGGAGAGTATACCCTACCTGGTGGAGACCTTGGCGACCATTAAGATGGGCTGTTTGGCACCCATTTAGAGTCCGATATCATGGACCAACCGTAAGAGTTGTTCACACTCATAGATGTGTTCATGCACATAAAGTATATACGCCTACCAGAGTTCGCTCTACAACGGTTAGAACCCATTACGCCGGCGCTCATAAAAACTATACCGTTACCCGTAAAAAAACAACTGTTACAGGGCCAAGAGGAAATAAGGTTACCAAAAAGACTACCACAGTACGTGGTCCACATGGTAACGTAAAAGCTAAGAAAACTACAGTTCACAAAGTAAGAAGATAAAAATTAATAGATTTTAATAAAAATGCCGGATGATCCTCCGGCATTTTTATTTATAGCAATTGGAGTATGAACAATTAAGAATAGAAAATAATTTTTAACCATATTCAATTTTAAATTGTTATAATTCAAATGAAATAAAATGACTTCAGAGTTTATTTTAGGTAGGGATATTCGACCAGCTATTCGTCAGATAATATTAAAAGATCAACCGGATTTCAATGATAATTCCAAGATCAATCTGGATGACCTTAATCGGTACCGAAGAAATTACTTAACTCAGTTATTAGAACAGGACAAAGGAGAATTAGCTAGATTAGATAGAGATGTTATTCTGGCCATGAATAAAAATCAATTTATTGCCGGTAGCCTTTTAGATGATCGGGAAAACCAATTAACTTTTGGAGAACGCATGGCGGATCGAATTGCAGAATTTGGTGGAAGTTGGAGGTTCTTAATTATTTTTTTTGGATTTTTAATTTTGTGGATGATCATTAATACTTATTTTCTATCTAAACAAGTATTTGATCCTTATCCATTTATTTTATTAAATTTAATATTATCTTGTATAGCTGCCATACAGGCCCCTATCATTATGATGAGTCAAAACCGTCAAGAACAAAAAGATCGAAAAAGAGCTGAAAATGATTATAAGATTAACCTTAAAGCCGAACTCGAAATTAAATTACTTCATGAAAAAATAGATCATCTGTTGGTGCAGCAAAATCAAAGATTATTAGAGATTCAGCAAATGCAGATCGATTATCTTGAAGATTTAATGAAACAAAATAAAAATTCTCTGTGAAAAATATTTTTAAATATACTCAGCTTCATCTCTATTTAATTAAATATTTACATTATTCGATTCCCTATTTTAGATTTGTCACTTTAAACAATAATTTTAATATCTAATTTACGCTATCCTTTTATTTAAAATTAATTAACCAATGGAGCATAAACGTCAAAAAATAAAACCTTTTATTCAATTTCTAAGCCGTTTATTGGGCTATACTTTAATAACATTGGTAATGATTGTTATTTCCTTAATTTTTGGAACATTAGGGTACAAATATTGGGGAGAACTTGACTGGATAGATAGTTTCTATATGTCAAGTATGATATTAACCGGAATGGGACCAATCGCAATAATGAAGACCAATGCAGCTAAATTATTCTCATCCATCTATGCGCTTTACAGTGGAGTGGCTTTCTTAAGTGTAACAGCCGTTTTTTTTGTACCCATCATTCATAGAATCCTGCATATTCTTCATATAGAAGACAAAATAAATTCAGAAGAATAATTTTAGTAATAACTCATCTGATTAATCAGTTTTTCTGTCCATTCTGGGAGAATCCTGTGTTCAATTTCTTGTACCTTTTTAGCTAATTTTTCAGCTGTATCTCTTCGATCTACCTTAATTTTCTCCTGGTAAATGATCTTTCCTTTATCATAGCTTTCATTTACATAATGAATCGTAACACCTGTTTCAGCATCACCAGCACTAATAACAGCCTGATGAACATTCAAACCAAACATGCCCTTACCTCCGTGTTTCGGAAGCAATGCAGGATGCATATTGATCATTCGTTGATCATACATCTTAACTAAAAATGGAGGCATAAGCAACAAAAATCCAGCTAAAACAATAAAATCAATATCATATAAATTAAGCAGAGATGTCATATAACTATTGTTCGTTAACAATGATCTATTAATTACTGAATACTGAATACCATTTTTCTCTGCTACCTTAATAACACCTGCCTTTGTAGAATTGGTAATAATTAATTCGACATTAATTTTTTGTTTGTCTTTGAAATACTTAATTAATTGTGCAGCATTGGTTCCTTCACCGGAAGCAAATATGGCGATCTTTCTCTTCTTCATTGATTTAGCTCTTAGGTTTTATATTGATTATTTTAGATTTAGGATTTTATAGAATTGTATAAACTCGTATTGGAAGGATCAATCGCTGACATAGCCGCAATGATTTTTGTTTTTTCACCGGCATTACCTTTTTTGAATATTTCAACGATCTCAGCCCTTTTGGATGCTATAAAATTTTGCATCAAAAAACTATTAGGATAAGATTGATCCGTGGCGGCTATGGTCTCGATGGCAGAAGTCATTTGAGCTCTTGATTGGTCAGGAGATTTTGAAATATTATCCAAGCAAAGTCTATGATATTCATAAAATGCCCTCCGGAATGGTTTCAAACGGAGGTTTGTCATGTTTTCCATTAAAAAATAACGACTAAACTTTTTCTTACTGCTTGCATTCCAACTATCATCAAGAGAACGAGCTCCACCAGGCAAAGAATTGATCATGTTCTGTAGGATATTTATGTAAGGATCTCCGCCCTCCAAACTAAAACTATCATAATCCATCGCCAGGATATAATACGCATAAAAAGTTAGTATGGCACTGAAATTATCAATGTATGCATCCCTTGAATTTTCAAGTGGCTTGAACGGATCAAACAAAATTGGAACATCCTTCTCATTAACGCTTATCATAGGTGTCTCATAAGAAGAAGAATGTACCGGTCTATATGATTCAATGAAAAGATCCACAATAAAGTTATTATTGCCCAGATCCTGTTTAACAGTCATTTGTAATTTACATCGGATCTTTTCTACAGACTCAAACACATCATTTGTCCATTTTTGGTTATTCATTAACTCCTTAATGGATCTTTCCATTTGTGGAAAAATATTTTTATCCGTTATGGTAAGTGTATTAGAACCCAAAACACGGACATTCATTTCCAATTCTTGCCCGCAAATTACCTGTGTAACAAGTAACAAGGCAATAAGAGAAAAAAACGTATTTTTCAACAAGTTCATATATTATTAAAGCTTTATCATCTGATCAATAATATCATTCGATAGCTCCTTTTTAGTTTTAAGCTCTAAAGGTAAAAACTCTCCATTCTTTTTCAAAATATCAATCCTATTAGTGTCAACACCAAAACCTGCACCCTCTTCGTGAGCGTTATTTATAACGATCATGTCCATATTTTTGGTATTCATTTTGAGCTGTGCATTCTGTAGAATATTTTGTGTTTCCAAGGCAAATCCAACCAATTTTTGATTTGATTTTTTATTTTGCCCAATATATAAAGCTATGTCTGGAGTTGGAACGAGCTCAATTTTTAAAGCAAAATTATTTTTTTTAATTTTTTCTTCCTGTGATTTTTCAGGCTTAAAGTCTGCAACGGCAGCCGCCAGAATAAAATAATCTTGCTGTGAAACTTGAGGTCGAATAGCTTCCATCATTTGATCTGCCGTTTGAACCCGGATGACTTCAAGATTATTGAAGGATTTAATACTTTCATTAGTCGGACCTAATACCAAGGTTACGATCGCCCCTCTTTCAGCTGCTGATTCCGCAATTCTTATTCCCATCTTCCCAGTGGATCGATTACCGATATATCGAATTGGATCCAAGGCTTCTTGAGTTGGACCTGCAGTAACCAACACCCTAGTATTAGCTAAATCTTTTTTTCGCTCAAAAAATTTAAAGATGTGCTTCAAAATATCATTTGGCTCTGCTAATCTACCTTCACCAACTAATCCGCTTGCTAATGGTCCATTCCCAACCGGTATAACTTCTACACCTCTACTTTGCAATACCTTAATATTGCTTTGTGTTGCTGCATGAGCCCACATATCGAGATCCATAGCAGGCGCAACCATTACAGGACATTTTGCAGAAAGATAGACAGCAGTTAATAAATTGTCTACCAAACCATTGGCTAACTTAGCTAGGGTTTGTGCTGTTGCAGGAGCAATAATTAGAAGATCACCCCACAATCCCAGATCGACATGATTTTTCCAATCCTTTTCGCTAATCCATTCAGAAAGAACTGGTAAACTTGAAAGACTAGCAAAACTGAGGGAGCCAACAAATTTTCTGGCATCAGGTGTCATAATAATCTGTACTTCAGCACCAGCCGAAGTGAGTAATCGGAGTAATAATAAGGATTTATATGCAGCTATGCTGCCGCATACACCAAGGATTATTTTCTTTCCTTCCAATTCCATCCAGCCAATTCAACCGAACATTATTCTGAATGCGCTGATTCATCATCGCGATATCGAAATTCCAATTGGTTATTAATGAACTCATTAATGGCAATAATTACCGGATTTGGAAGTTTCTCGTAAAATTTTGAGATCTCTATTTGCTCTTTATTCTCTTGAACCTCTTCAATAGTATCTGAGTGAGATGCGAACTCATCCAATTTTTCTTGCAGTTCACTTTTTATATCGTCATTTAATTGTCCGGAACGTGCTGCCATGATATTTATAGCTTCGTAAATGGAGCCTGTTTTCTTGGCCAATGCCAAAACATCTCGTGCCTGTATGTTCGGATTAACTTTTTGAACTTGTGTCTTTATGTCCATCGTATAAAGGATTTTTTAATTTATTGAGCGATTTATTCTTAATATCTTTTACTTCTTTATTTCGGTCAGTTGGAAATTTTGAATTAAAACTATTAATCAAGTCCAACGTTTTTAAATATCTTTCTTTTTGTTTTTCGAATATACTTTTCTCTGCCCATTCGTAACTTGATTTGATCATTAACAAGCGAATTTCCTTTTCATTTTTAGTATCCGGAAACTCATTCAATAGATTATCCAAGGTAGATAATGCACCTTGATAATGTTGCAGATTAAAATATAGTTTTCCTTGTTCAAATGCTTTATATTCCAATTTGGCTCTCAACTCATCAATTAACTTATTACATTCTTCGACCTTTGGAGATTCTGGATGAGTGTTAGCAAAATTCTGAAATAAATCTATGGCTTTAGTCGTTGGGGTTTGATCCAACTTATAATTTGGTGAAGTCTTATAAATAGAATAGGCAGCCATGAATTCAGCCTCCTCTCGCCTTGGGCTGTTAAAAAATGTATTGGAGTAATTGGAAAACATATAATTGGCAGTCTCATAATTCGATAAATAATAATTGCAATAGGCATTATTAAAGTATATGTCTTCCGATTCTTTTTGTCCCCGGTAACTACTAAATATTAGATCATACAAAGTAGAAGCCTTGAAATACTCTTTATCCGCAAATAACTTATTGGCTGTTTTAAGCATCAATACCTGATCATTACTAGTCCGTACCTTCTCATAGGAAGACTTACAGGAGCTTAGAAAAACTAAAAAAATCAGGAGTTGAAAAACCTTTTTCATTGAAGGCTGCAAAGATAATATGAAAAAAACGAAAAACCGGACTGAATATTGCATATTATTAAGAGCAGAATGCAAACACATAGTTTATTATATAATGTGTATATACAAGTAATTCAATTAATTAAATTAAATAAAGCCTTGGATTGCCATTATTCGACATCTTGTCCCCTAGGAATTTCAAACTCTATGGTAATGAAACTTTGATAACTTGAAGTACTGCCATTTTTTTCATGAACTACCCGAACCGTGAACTCCATGCTTCCTTTTACCAAGGCCCCAACAGGCCCATAATCATCAATTTGAATACTGGTTCCAGCTGGAATAGATATCCCAATAAATTCTCCATCCACAAAACTCAATTCGAAATCTCCTGATACGGATTGCGTAGGATTTGTAAAGTTAATTGCATTAAAAGTACCTGGACCAGGGTTTCCAACCCAAGCACTATTAACTGAACTGGATGAATTTAAAATATGCCCATTCTGACTCTTTAAACCCTGACAAAACAGACGAGTCGTATTCTTATTAATGTAATACTGAAGTTCATTGTCTCCATTAGAAGTACTGAATGTCATTTGCTGACCAGCATATGGACCTGAATCCATTACTAAAGAAATTTTTGATGTTGGACGATCATCAAGTAAGTCAAGTGTACAACCCGACAAAAACAATATAAATACCCAAATGGTTAAAAAAACCTTTCTATTGCTGATTTTAACTATATCTTTTATTATCATCTTATTTCTGTCCATGTAGGTTTTGGTAGTTAGTATTCATTTGATCAAAAATATTTTTGACGGACTGAAGAATCCCTTCATCAATTAGTTTAGACACGGAATTTGCATCATGGATTAATTCTGTTTCTAAAAATTTGTACGTCTGTTCAAATGGTCCGATTTCAAATTTTAGTATTATTTTATTGTTTGATTTAAACACACTTATTAAATAATCCGGATGTGGAATTTGTCCCAGTAAACGCATGTAATCTATTTAGATTGATAAAACTCAGTAATTTGGCGACTATATATAGAATAAATCTCTTCAAATTCTGGAAAATGTTCGCTTAATAAATGAATCTGCTTATTTACAATTAACTGATCATTTCTACGGGCAGGTCCTGTTTGTAAATTTTCCGGATTATTCGATAGCGAACTGTGAATAGTTTGCTCCATAATTGGTTTTAATATTTCTAAAGAAACGGGAACTTCTTGTAATATTTTATGAGCCATAATCAAATTGAAATTAGTAAAATTATTCGCAATCACAGCAGCCAAATGAATTAACATTTTTTGATGCTGTGTAACCATAAAATATTTCAGATTATAAAGATTCAACCATTCTTCAATTACCTCCTTAACCTTTTCATCAACTGTTACAAAAATTGGTATTGCACTCCAATCCAAAGTAACTTCTTTATTAAAAGATTGCAAAGGCCAAAGTATGGCTCGATTTTGAAAACTAAGGGGAATTACTTCTAAAGTTTGAGTTCCTGAAAAATGAATTATTATTTTATCCTTACTTAGTAGCTCTGACAATTTTTTTGCTATCTCATGAATGGAATCATCTTTGATACAAAGAAGGTAAGCTTGAGCATTTCTATCAATTAAATCCAGATCACTACAAACCTTTAGCTTATAGTTCTGTGAAAACTCTGAAAGTTGTTCTTTATTTCTACCATAAATCTGCAGCACTTCTTCCTGTTTATTTAAAAGAAAAGGAACCAAGCGATTCGCCAGATTACCGGTACCCAATATGACCAACTTACAAGCCAAGGCTTAAATTTTTCTTCTAAAATATGCTGCCAGTGCCAAACCAAAAATCATTAAAAGACTACCTAACCACACTAAATTGATACCTGGAAATTCTATAATCTCCATGACAACATAATCCGTTCTTGGATAATTCTCTGCAATTCTTACCGGAATCCAATCTGGTTTTGAAATATGTGAAATCTCAAAATCCATTAATTCTGAATTAGGATCTATATGTACGAACCTAACCGCAACACCCATTGCATAATTAATTTCGGCGGGTGTTAATTCTTTCTGATCACGAATAATATAGATTGGCATAATGGATTCTTGATGATCCTGAAATCTAATTTCAAGATTTGCACCTACTGCTATATCTCCTGGAATTGGATCATAGCTGTGACTTGAAGGGTTCTTATTAAAACCTGAAAGACTTACAAAAAGCCCAGATACTAATTCCTTTTGTTCTCCATTTTTTAAACTAATTTTAGTAGGTTTAGTATCTGCTAATTTTCTGGTCCATAAGTAAAGAGCCGAATCAACAATTTCAATTCTAGCACCAAATTTTTCATGCTGATCAGGATATCGGTATGAATTTTCTAGTCCATAAGCCACTGCGGGTTTGATTACTCCTTTGGTTCCTTCTTTAATTTCGCCTACTTCTATTACTGCTTGTACCCCAAAAATATCATCGTTGGTGTCCCTGACTGCTGGCTTCCAATGGGGATTAAGATCTGAAAGGATATAATAATATTTATCATTAAATACCGTATCGTTAAGATGCAAAGAAAACAACTCATAACGAAGGCTATCTTCAGCTTTTTTAAGTTCTTCAGCATCGGTTTGTGTCAAAGGAATCTGCGCAATTAAACTAAACAAATCTTTATTCCAATAATGCTTAATATAAGGATTAGCCGCTGCAACCTTGGTCATTTTGTTGTCGTACTGGACATCAGGATACAATATAATCCTGCCTAATTCTTTATTGGCAGAATCCACCTTACTCAGATTAACAGTATATTTTCGAAATCTTCCCTCTAAAGTATCCTTTTGGTATCGGATCCAATAACCTGATGCAAATTTCGGATCATCTTTAAATAGTAAAAAATGCTTATTAATGTTGTTGGATTCAGCATTAAATAATTCATCTTCTTGAAAGAACTTATCCGGTACAATATTTCTTCTATTAAGACCGGTTAATATTATCCCCATTATAAGTATTCCAAATCCCAGATGAGATAAAGCAGATGAGAAATTTTTATTCTTCCAAACTATGGATCTATAGATATAATAAATATTCGTAAAAATTGCAAAAAGAGATGAAAAAAGCAAAACATATACTGCTTCGTTTTTTCTGTCCAGATACAAGCCAATCCAATAAGCACACAACGAGCTGAGAATAATTGAACTTACAATCGGTTTTAAAAAATTTCTACCTAGTTTTATTGGCTTATCTCTTAAATACATTAAGAATAAACTCATTCCGGATAAAATGCAAACAATTACAGCAATCCATAATTGGAACTTGTTATGATGTGCTACAACATCAACTGGAGCCGAACGCAATAACGAACTCATATCAACACCAGTCCAGCTTCCAATGGAGTTTAATACTTTATTATAGACCGGAATTGAGGTCGTAAAGCTGATTAATACAGCACTAAAAAGCAATATTAAACTGCCAATAAACATCCAAAACTCTCTGGATTGAATTTGCTCCTCTTCGGATAGGCTTGGAATTTTTTTGTATTTAATCCCAAAAAAATATAATGGAATTAATATTGTAAGAACTATAAATCCAACCAATTGAAAACCTAATCCTAATCCTGTAAAGGCATGAACACTGGTATCTCCTAACACCCCACTCCGGGTTAGATAAGTTGAATAAATCACCAGACTATAAGAAAGAATATAGAAGATCATGCTTGAGCGGACGGAGTATTGAGTTGCTTTTGCAATTAAGTGTGTATGCAAACCAGCAATTAAGACCAGCCAAGGAACTAGTGACATATTCTCCACAGGATCCCATGCCCAATAACCTCCAAAACTTAAAGCCTCATAAGCCCAGATTCCACCCATTAGAATTCCTAATCCAAGAATAGAGGCTGACATTAAACTCCATCTAAGACAGGGTCTTAACCATTCTTGAAATTTATTGGTAATTAAAGCTGATAACACATAGGCAAATGGAACAATCGTTGAAGCAAATCCAAAAAACAATGTTGGAGGGTGTATAAGCATCCAATAATTTTGCAATAATGGATTCATTCCATTTCCTTTGATGAGATTAACGTACTCTGGATTTTTGAATAGTGGAATGTCCATGGTTTGACGAAGCAATACGAATGGATTACTACCAATTTTAAAATCAAAACAATACAATCCAAGTATCATACTGACCAGAATTGCTTGCACGGCCATTATAATACCTATATTTAAATCAGTAAACTCGTCTTTCTTTCGGATTAATAATAGACACAAGACGATATTCCAAAACATCCATAATAAAAATGAACCTTCCTGCCCTTCCCAGAATGCTGACAATATATATTTCAGTGGCAAATCATCAGAAACATGTTCCCAAACATATTGATACTCATACATCTTGTATAGCATCATAAAAAGGATTAAACCAATTATGGAAATTAAGGAAACCACGTGGATTCTAAATCCAAGTTTATTCCAAAATAAATACGATTGTCCAGTTCTATTATTTGTACCTAATTGAATAGATAGGATACTGGTATATATTGCCGAAAGAAAAGCTATAATAACTAATGACTTGCCTAAATACTGTACCCATAGGTGTTCTCCAAGATATTGTATCTCCTGCATTAACCGTTACTTTTAATGTATACCTCTTCATCTTTATATTTAGAAGGGCATTTTAACAAAATATCTGATGCCATAAATTGATCACCCTCTATTTTGCCGGTCACTACAATTTGTTCTGAAAGTTCAAAATCCTGAGGCTTGGCTGCATTCAATACTACTTTTAATGTTTCTCCAGACTTATCCTGGACATAAAAGGAAAAGTGATTTGGATCTTTTACAGGATCATATACCATCTCCTTAGACTTATCCAATTGACCAACTATTTTTACGGTTTGGCCTGTTTTTTTTGCATCTTGAAAACTGGCATAACTGGTTATATCTTTAGAGGCAGAAATCAGCAAAGCGATAGCCGCAATGATCATGATAATGGCTATTATAAATGTTTTATTCACTTTCTTTATTTTACTTTATCTATAAATATTGAATCAATTTAAAAATTGATTATTAGTTCATGTCAATATTTAACTTATTCAATTGGATTATTTCACCTCTCATTATTCCATTTATTTTTGAATAAGTTTTCATTTTTTCAATATTGAATACTTTGAATCCATCAATGGACATTCCACGAATTAGATCCATATTCTAAAAGGTTGGAGTAGTTAAGACTTCCTAATCGAAAGCTCGGTTTTATTTTTTTTGATTTCTGTATTCGATCTTCTAACCTGCAAAAGAATGCTTTATTGGATGGTGCAAATAATAACTGATTATTAAATCCTTTAAATTCCAATTGTAGTCCATTTTTTGTTTTAAAAGTCGAGAATTCACAATCCATTTTATAATTCATTAGAGATTGAGAATGACCTTTGTGAAGTTGTAGAAGCAGGCTATTAAAAACGAGAAGTTTAATAAGATTACTCATTACACATCCAATTAATTACACTCGCCCCAAAAAACAACCACATTAATCCTTTAAGCAGAAAAAAAATAAATCCTGCTACACCTATCCGTTTGAGCCAAGTTTTACCGTTTCGATTCATGCCACAAATATATTAAGTTTGAATAACTCCAACGGAGTAAGGCTTGATGGGACATTGATTGGCCAATTCAATTCCAAGAGACAGCCAGGATCGAGTTTTTCGCGGATCAATAATTTCATCCACCCAAAGACGTGCCGCCGCGTAATAGGCACTTGTCTGACTTTCATACCTTTGATTAATCTTCTCGAATAATGCTTTTTCACCAGCTTCATCGGGAACCTCACCCTTCGATTTTAAGGCAGATACCTGTATTTGTGTAAGAACTTTTGCAGCTTGTTGCCCACCCATTACTGCGATTTTTGCACTTGGCCATGCCAGAATAAACCTTGGATCGTAAGCCTTACCACACATAGCATAATTGCCGGCACCATATGAATTACCTATTATTATAGTGAATTTTGGAACGGTACTATTAGCTACTGCATTAACCATTTTCGCACCATCCTTTATTATACCACCGTGCTCGGATCTGGTTCCTACCATAAAGCCAGTAACATCCTGAAGAAAAACCAAAGGAATTTTCTTTTGATTGCAATTCATTATAAATCGCGTGGCTTTATCTGCAGAATCTGAATAGATTACACCGCCCATCTGCATTTCTCCTTTACCAGATTTGTGAACCATCCTGTCGTTGGCTACGATTCCAACGGCCCATCCATTTATCCTTGCATAAGCACATACTATACTTTTGCCATAGTGCTCTTTATACTCAGTCCATTCCGATCCATCCACCAAACATTCAATAATATTTTTTATATTATAAGGTTTTAGATTACCGGCAGGAAAATATTTAAGGATCTCACTTGGATTTACTTTTGGTTGTGTTGGTTCTTTTCGATCAAATCCTGCAGCTTCCGATTGACCTATCTTATCAACTAAACTTTTTATCGTATCCAGGCAGTGAAAGTCGTCTTTGCATTTATAATCAGTAACACCAGAAATTTCGCAATGCGTTTTTGCACCTCCCAATGTTTCATTATCGGTATCTTCACCGATTGCTGCCTTCACGAGATAAGGTCCCGCTAAAAAAATAGAACCTGTATTTTCAACAATCAAGGCTTCATCAGACATAATTGGTAGATATGCCCCTCCCGCAACACAAGCGCCCATGATCGCTGCAATTTGGGGTATACCTTCACTAGAGATTACGGCATTGTTTCTAAACATTCTTCCAAAGTGTTCTTTATCTGGAAAAATTTCGTCCTGCATTGGAAGAAATACACCCGCACTATCTACCAGATAAATTAATGGAATCCGATTTTCCAAGGCTATCTCCTGAGCCCGAAGATTTTTCTTTGCCGTGATGGGAAACCAAGCACCTGCCTTAACTGTCGCATCATTGGCAATGATCATACACCATCGCTTGCTAATTTTTCCGAGAACAACAATTACACCTCCGGCAGGACAACCTCCATATTCTGAATACATTTCAAATCCAGCAAAAGAGGAAAGCTCAAAGAATTCTGAATCTTTATCAATAAGATAATCAATTCTTTCCCGAGCCGTTAATTTTCCCTGAGCTTTATGGGCTTCAATTTTTTTTAACCCTCCACCCAATTTTATCTTATCCAATTCCTTATTAAGCTTGGATAATATTAATTTCAGGTGATCTTCATTTTGATTGAGTTCAATTTCAGATGGAGGCATTCATTTATTTTTAGGAGTTATTAATTTTTATAAAAACTATAAGGATACTCACCTGAGTAAGTTTCATAAAATCCATTTAAAAGAATTTTTGATTCTGCTTCGTTCAAAGCTTTTATCAAATCATTGACAGAATTAATTTTCTTGCGGTTGACCGATGTAATGATATAGTTGGGAGCCATATTAGTCTCCCAAATCTTACTATTTCGATAGATATTAATCACCTTCACCCCTTGTCTTTTGAACAAGTTTTTTTCGTGTTCACTTAATTCTCTGACTTCAAATCCATATTCCATAAGGATAGGATCTTTGCGAGTCGCAATTAATTCTGTTGAGTTAATCTGATTTTTAAGAATAGCTTTAGTAGTAATCAACTGTTGATCTCTCCAATATCCAATACTAATTTCATTACCAGGCCTCATAGTTCCGATAACTTCCTGTAGTTCAGAAACGTTATTAACTGTTTTACCATTAATTTCAAGAATAATATCTTCAGGCAATAAACCGGCAAGATCTGCTGCACCACCTTTAGTTGTATTGCTAATAAAAACACCCGCTACTCTGGATAATCCGTACTGTTTTGATTTCAGATCATCTATGTTTTCAATTGTAACACCAAGCAATCCACGTTGGACAGTTCCAAATTCCTTTAAATCACTAATGACCTTATTGACTAAATTCGAAGGAATAGAGAATGAATACCCTTCATATCTACCGGTGTAGGTCATAATTGCCGTATTAATTCCTATTAATTCTCCTTTGGTATTGACTAATGCCCCACCACTATTACCCGAATTAACAGCTGCATCAGTTTGTATAAAAGATTCGATTCTATATTGCTGTGCATTCAAAATATTAATACTTCTTGCCTTGGCAGAAATGATTCCAGCGGTTACGGTTGATTGCAATTTAAAAGGATTTCCAACAGCTAAAACCCATTCACCAACATTTGCTGAATCTGAATTTCCGAATTGAATATAAGGTAAACCACTATCCTCAATTTTTAATAAAGCGAGATCGGTATTTGGATCAGTTCCCAACAATTTTCCAACATATTCTCGATTATCATTAAGCAAGACCTTAATGCTTGCAGCTTTTTCAATTACATGATTATTGGTAACGATATAACCGTCTGGAGAAACTATAACACCTGAACCCGTCGAAAAACCTCTATCAGCATAAAACGGCTTATCATCCTGGTCAATAGTGCTTTCAATATAAACCACTGCCGGTGTGGTTAAACTGGCTGCAAGTTTAAAATCAGTTAACGACTCTCCATTCATTAGAGCTTTGCTAAAATTAATCTTCTGATCCCAGTTTCTAGCCTGACTAATCTGCTTTCTAAGATTTAGAAAATTTTGGTCGACTTTACCTGATAAATAAATATGATAAAGTCCCAAAGTCATTATCGAGCTAAGGGCGGCAATTAATGCTGTGATTATCAAGGACTTACGATCCATACTTAGGATATATTATAAAAATAATTAATATATCAATAATTATGCCTAATTGGCTAAACATCGATATAACAACTATTTGGCCGGATTGATTATCTTAAGAGGTTTAAACTTCTCTTATAATTCAAAGGAGGTCCGGTTTCACAAATCTTGTATTGAACCAAAACCCAGTAGGTATCGGCTGGAGCGGACTCACCCTTAAATGTCCCGTCCCAGGCTTCACTAAAATCGTTCGTTTCAAAAACTATTACACCCCAACGATTATAGATCTTAAGTGAAAATTCCTTGGGTGATAAGAAGCTGGTAACCGGCTTAAATCTGTTATCCATATTAGCATCAGGAGTAAATACATTCGGCAACACCAGGCTATCGTTTGAAAAGGCTTTATAATCTACATTATAATTGATAAAGATTTCTCCACATCCATTTTTATTGGTCATTCTTAATTCATAATTGGATTTTGTATCGATCAGGACACTATCCTTGGAATTTTTTGAAATCGTCTGTCCGTTTCGAAACCATTGATAATTGACCGAATCAACTGGAAATCTACCTTGAGTAAGACTATCAAGAATAGGCTTCCCAAATAATACGGTATCCTTACAAATTTCTATTTCTATTTCGGATCCACTAATGTCAGATGGCAGTGATAACAAACCTGGTATATCAAAAAACACATCTAGAAAACAATTTCCTCCATTTTGGTCAAAGATTCTCAATTTATGTGAACCAGGAGTTAATTGAGTATAATAAGTAATGGAATCAGGGCGGCTACCATCAAGACTATATGAAAATGGTGCATTTCCATCGATAACTTTTATCTTAAATGTTCCATTTGCAGTATCCGTACAAGATGCAGTTATTATTGGAGTGTCTATTTTAATAATGGCATAAGGAATTACTTCAAAATACTTAACCAACGTGCAGCCATTCTTATAATGCACTACATATCGCTGATATCCTTCTTGTGTTAACTGTATAGTTCTCCCACTATCTTTTGTAATTGTTTTTCTATTCAATGGATCAAACCATTCCACTGAATCAATGGTAGTAAAATCACCTACTTTGTAATTAATTAATCTATTCTCACAATTAAACCAAAGCGTATCCTTCAAATCCAATGGCATTCTCAATGTATCTATATCAATATAAAGGGTGTCAAATACTGAGCAAACAGGATTTGGAGTTATGATGGATGCGGTATAACGACCTGGTACAAAGATTGCGAGTGGATTACTTCTCTGATTGCCAGATGTTACCCCAGGCCCCATCCATCGGAAATCGTATGTTGGTTTGTTATCATCAATTTTTGCAAGAATATTTAAAGTATCATTGAAACAATTGATAGTCTTGTTGGAGCCAAGCTCTAACGTTGGTGCCTTTAAATTTTGACTCACATAAACGGTATCAATCCCGCTGCAATTATTTCTTTTATCAGTGATTTTAAGAATGTATTCACCCGGTACTGAAATAGAAGGTTGAAGGACATTATTATTTCCTCCTGCTATCCCTGCTCCTGTCCATTGAATAGTCGCATTATTCAAAGGAATATTGACACTTCCATTTAAAATGACATTCGCTATCTCACAAGTAATCATTTTATCCGGACCTCCATTTACAAAAGGCCTGCCTCCTGTATCAAAAATGGTGATGGAATCAAAATCACTACAATGCGTTGTAGAGTCGTAAATAAATAAATAATATTTTCCAGAATCACGAACTATAATACTATCTCCTTCCAGGCTTAACAATCCTCTTGGACCCCTCCAGGCATAGCGCAGTGAGTTACCGGTGGACAATTTAGATGATATTATCACAGAATCATTTTGACACCCCAGATCAGCTGATTTGGTTAAAATGATATTAGCTATAGTATCCGGTTCAGACACAATTACTTCACTCGTATCAGAACAATGTGAATTTGGGTTAGTAAGGATCAGTTGATATTTTCCCGGTTTGGAAACAGCTGCCCTCAATACATATTTATTGTTTAAATCAATTCCAGGCCCAGACCAGATTATTGAATCACCAGGTAATGTGAAACTTCGAGATCCTTCTAAAGTAACGACTACAGAATCACAATAAAGAAATTTATCAGGACCTGCATCTGCTAGAGGTTTCGTAAAATCGCTGGAAACAATAACTGAATCAATTGATTGACAACCATTATTTATATCTGTAATTTGAATTCTATATAATCCTGACTTTGAAACATCGGGATTAATTTCCCTCCTATTAAGGCTATCAATGCCAGGCCCAAACCAGGTCAGGCTATAACCAGCACCAGTATTGGATGAATCACCTATTAATTTGACTATGGTATTCATGCAATTTAGTATTTTGTCATCACCTGCCTTTGCACTTGGCTTTATAGTATCAATCAGCACTTCTATTGTGTCCGCCGCCGCGCAATTACTAAATGTATCCCTTACAGCAAACCAATAAGTTCCGGGTAGACCAACGTGAATTACCAATGAATCCATATTGATTCCGTTAACACCAGGACCAAACCATTTAAATTTTCTTCCCGGATTTAAGTCAGAATCTACAGGATTCAACTCGACAGATTTGGTAACACAGTTTAGGATCAGGTCTTTTCCAACTTTAGGTCTTGGGGTATTTTTAACCTGTATGGTAACCATGGAATCTGTAATACAACCTTGTGGGTTTATGACTTTTACAAAATAAGTCGCATCACTTACCGGACAAACCCTAAGACTTTTTACGGTATCGATAACATTCCAAATTACCTTATTAATATTTAATGTAACCGCATTTAAATTTGTACATTCTCCTTCACAAATAATAAATTTATCAACTTGCAAGGATAGCTCAGGCTTTTTAATTTCACTAATAACAATAGAATCTCTACCTTGACAATTAAATGAATCAATAACTGTAAGTACTACCTTACCACTCCCAAAATAAGTTGTAGATTTATTTGTTTCACCATTATTCCATCGAAATTCTTTATAGTCTTGATCGGCACTTAAAGTCAGCGAAGATCCTTCACATAGAAAATCATCTCCAACAATAAATGGTCTTAATACTGGCATAAAAGCTAGCCTAGTGGTTGGACAATTAAATTCTGGCACATCTGGAATTGCTATGGTACCATAATTATAAGTAGTTCCATTACAAAAACATTTATCTTGATTGATTTCCCGGATCTGATAGAAATCAATTGTATCATATATCCATTGTTCTTGCCAGACAATATTAAAACCTACCTTATCCTTTAATGGTATTGGAAGATTATTAATATTTTTTGAATATAATTCAAATTGTATAGGTTCCGGACCATAATAATCTCCTCCCATAGGAATATATAAGAAATATGGAATACCGCCAATAATTACATCGTTGCTATAATTTAATTTTTTCAATCCAGTTTCGGTTTTAAGATACCAATTACCACCTTGATGTACCGGAATGGTTAGTCTATAGGTGTCAATCACTGTTGTGTCAGTACAAACTATTAGATCCTGATTAAAACATTTATTCAATGGGCATTTTACATCTAATTCGTTCAGAATAGCCGTTGAAATAAAATTAAAGAAAGCATTAAAACGATTGCTAGTAATTTTCTTATCATTATCTAAAGTAATAAAACCATTCTGAGATGTTGTCCAATCCAAAGAATCGGAAATGATTTTTGTACTAACATCAAAATGGATACTATCGGCTAAACAGGTTGAATCTATGTTCCCAAATACGGTTGGATGCGCACTAATCACCTCGCATTTTGCATACATATTGAAGATCCAATTCGGCAATGGAGGTATAATACCTTGAAGAACTCTAATTGATCCACATGAATCGATAGGTGACGGTTGACAGTTTGTCACCGGATAATCAAGCTTTAATTTGAAATTAATTTCCTCCAGTCTGAAAGCAGTGCTTTCAAAATCAATAACCACGGTATCCGTACTTATGCATGAATCGGAAACAACAGAATATATAAAGGAATATGAACCACAAACTGCAACTTTTATTCTTGCTGAATCTCTAATGCTGGTATCCAATACTATAGGGTTCTTGTCACCCTCACATAAATAAGTCCATGAGCCTCCTGTTGGCAAACCAATTAATTGATAATTGAAGCCACAAATTAGTGTATCACGACCTGCGTAAGCACAATTTTGAGCATGTACAAAATGATAAAAGTTGATTAAGAGTATTGTTTGAAGAATTAGTCTTTTGAAATTCATTTTTAAAAATAGAAGTTAAAATTCCTTATTGAAATAAAATTTAAAATATCTCAGCAAGCAAATTACATCCAATTTGCTTTATTCCTTTAGTTTAGTAATAAAATTACTAGAAATAGATTCAATGGTAGGGTTACCACAAAGAAGCATGGTAATCTCTAATTCTGTTGCTAAGCGATGCATATATTCTTCAACCCCATTTGCACCATCAATAGCCATTGCATAAACATATGGTCTTCCAATAAGAACTGATTTTGCGCCAAGCGCCAATGAAATATATATGTGTGTAGCTGATCGGATCCCACTATCTAAAATCAATGGAAAATTAGGAGGAACAACCTTTTTAATTTGCGTTAAGGCATCCAGACTTGCCACAACATGATCAACTTGTCGTCCACCATGATTGGAGACAATGATTCCATCAATTCCTAAATCCACAGCTTTTTGGGCATCATCCGATCTTAGGATCCCTTTTAATACTATTGGTAATTTTGTTTTCTGGCGCAACCAATCTATATCCTCCCAACTTAAATTTGGTTTTGAAAATATTTCTATAAATTTAGATACAGCACGTAAAGGTTCTTTTGTTTTCCAGTTGTTCCAAAAATTTCCCGGATAACTTTTTGTCATTTGAATAACATTTAAAAGAAGGGATAGTGTTTTTTCAACGTTTATTTTGGATAATTGAGAACCTTGAGTTAAAAGCTTTTTAAATACCGGATCACTAATGTATTGTGCAATTCCCTGACCTTGTGCAAATGGAAGATAACCGTTGTTTAAATCCAATGTGCGAAATCCTAAGGTGGTTGTATCTAAAGTCAGTACAATCGCTTTACTTCCACATTGTTCGGCTCGTTGAATAAAACTTTCTACCAGCTCATAACTCTTGCTAAAATATAACTGAAACCAGTGATCGACTCCATTTAGTTTTGAAGAAACATCTTCCATGCAAACAGAAGCTTGATTGCTAAAGATCATTGGAACTTTGAGTGCGTTAGAAGCCTTAGCTAATTCTTCATCAGCATTTGGATGTGCTAATCCCAAAACGCCTATAGGTGCAAACAGAACAGGTATGGGTAATTCCAAACCAAGAAGCTTCGTTCCCAGATCAACTGATTGAATTCCATGAGCCATCTTAGGCAGTAAGCCGTATTGTTCAAAAGCTTTTTTATTGTGAAGCAATCCCTGGTGGGAGCCAGCACCGGTTTTAACATAGTCAAAACCTTTTTTACTCATTTTTAATTTAGCCTTTTGCTCAAGTTCCTCAAATGTAAAAGGCAAAACAGAACGAATACCCGCATTACCCTTCAGGTAGATCTTCCTTACCCATTCATTTGCCTTAAATTCAGACATTGGCTTACTTGATCTTGGCTAGGTACTTATTCTTTTTTCCATTTTCGATCAATAGATACTTCGAATGCAACAGCTGATCGAATGATACTATGGCTTGCAAGTCATTAACTTTATTTTTATTAAGGCTAATGGCATTATTTTGTAATGCATTTCTTGCTTCTGTCTTGGACTTGAATACCGGGCATACCTCAGTTAAAAATTGAATAATATTGATTCCTCCGTTAAGTTGATTATTTTCCATCGAAAAGTTAGGTATCTCCTGACCAACATCTTCTAATTCCAATACCGACAATCCTTTAACGAATTGTTCGTTGCAATCTTTATTAAATAGCAACTCACTAACTTTCAATACCCGTTGATAGGCATCTTTTTTATGAATTCGTTCTGTAATTTCGGCAGCAAGAATTTGCTTTAATTTTCTTGGATCACTTTCATATTCTCTTTCTAAATCTTCGACTTCGGTCTGTGTTTTAAAAGAAAAGTAACGAAATAATTTACCTAAATCCGCATCATCAGAATTCAACCAAAATTGATAAAATTGATACGGACTTGTCATAGAAGAATCGAGCCAAACATTTCCTTCTTCCGTTTTACCAAATTTTTTTCCATCGGATTTCGTCAGTAAAGGAGTTGTAATGGCGTAGGCCTTATCGTTGATGGTGTGTTTTCCTATATAATCTATTCCGGCAACTATATTGCCCCATTGATCGGAGCCACCCATCTGCAATTTACACTTATACTGATTGAATAAACAATAATAGTCGTAAGCCTGTACGAGTTGATAACTAAATTCGGTAAAAGAAATTCCAGTCTCCAAACGTTTACGCACAGATTCTTTAGAAAGCATATAATTAACAGTAATACTCTTTCCAACATCCCTTAAAAAATCCAAGGCATTCATGTTCTTATAGAAGTCATAATTATTCACCATGATGGCTGCATTAGGTCCATCTTCAAAATTAAGAAAATGTTTAAACTGTTGTATTTGTCGGTCAATGTTTACTTGTAATTCTTCCGTGGTTTTAAGGTCTCTTTCTTTATCCTTTCCGGATGGATCCCCTATTCTGCCGGTAGCGCCTCCCATGACTACAATAGGTTTATGACCACATTGCTGAAAAAGACTTAAAAGAGATATTTGAACATAATTGCCCAAACCCAGAGAAGGAGCTGTAGGATCGAATCCAATATAACCTATCGCCATACCTTGGTTTAGATAATCTTCCAAGCCTGGTGTATGGTCCTGAATCATATTTCTCCATCTTAATTCTTCTAAAAAGCTCTTTCTTTGCATAAAATCCACAATCCTTGAAACTTCAAAGATACATCGGTCTCCCATTTCGCTGCATCAGGATTTTACGTATGAAGATTTTATTTGATCTAATGATTTAAACCTATTTATGTCCATAAGTCAATTTATAGCATCAAGGACATATCAGGCATTTCGCAAATCCCTAATGCGGAATATTATTACTATCTCGATAGGGACTACAGCACTCAGTGTTTGTGTAATGATCATTAGTGCATCCGTCTTTGAAGGATTTCAAGATCAAATTTCTTCTAAAGTATTTGGATTCTGGGGGCACATCCATATCACTGATGTGTCTTCCCATAGAAGCATTGAGCCTATTCCACTTAAACATTCACAAAATTTGATCAATGCCCTAAACGATCCAAAGGTCAATCAATCTCTCTCGAATGAAATAATAAATATTCAAGAATTTGCAGTATTGCCTGGTATTCTTGGATACAAACAGGATTACGAAGGAGTATTTCTAAAAGGAGTCAGGAATACATTTAACTGGGATTTCTTAAGACAATTTCTAAAACAGGGTGATATTCCTCAATTTCCGGATAGCAATTTCTCACGAGAACTTATATTATCTGAACAAACTGCCAAAAAATTAAAGATTGGATTAAATGAGGAATTAATTATTCATTTCTTTTTAGACAATAAACATATTCAGAGAAAGCTAAAGGTCAAAGGTATTTATCGAACAGGTCTTGAAGAATACGATAAGAAATTTGTACTCGTTGATATCCGATTATTACAACAATTAATGAATTGGGAGAAGGACGAAGTAACCGGTATAGAAGTATTTGTAAAAGACGTTCATAAAGCCGAAGAAATCAACGATTACTTATATCAAGAAGTATTGCCGGAAAATATTTATTCTGAGTCCATTAGAAATAAATTCCCAAATATCTTCGAATGGCTTTCACTCCAGGACATCAACAAACGATTTATCCTTGGCCTTATTTTGCTTGTATGCATCATTAACATGTCAACTACCCTTTTAATCCTGGTATTGTCACGCACTACCATGATTGGCTTACTTACAGCTTTGGGCATGAGTACCTGGCAACAAAGAAAGATATTCATACGCTATGGATTAAGAATACTTTCAAAAGGAATGATCATTGGCAACACCATTGGAATAGCTTTATGCTTGCTTCAATATCATTTTCGATTTATCAAACTGAGTGAGGCTGATTATTATCTGGATCATGCACCAATATCTCTTAATCCACTTCTTATCGTGGCTGTTAATTTAATATTCTTTTTTGTTGTTGCCCTAAATCTGCTACTTCCTTCCTATATGGTTGCAAAAATTGATCCTATAAAAGCTTTAAAGTTTCGATAAAGATTCTGAAAATATTTTGGCATCATCAACAACTTAATATACTAATCTACAATAAATAATTTCATATTCTCACTAATCGATGAAAAGGTATGAGTGAAACTATTAACTTTGATTGGTTAATTTAAAATTCAAACTTTATGCTTAAAGTCATTGCTGTTTTATTTCTAATCTTCGATGCCATAATTGGCATTCGCTTTTTTCTCAACGTTATAGGAGTACTTGGCACCAGCAAATATTCTGAAAAAGCTACCTTAATTTACGCCATTATTTTTATCACATTGGCTATAACAGGATTGTACTTTTTATTTATTAAGCATAATCAAAAACTTGCGTTGTGGGTTAGTATAGGCCCATGGTTTCTCATGATACTGGTTATGTTTATAGCTATGATTACCAGCAGACCAAATTAAAAATTGGAAAAGCAATTTTGCTTTTATATTGCCAAATAATTTTTTAGATTCATTTTCAATCGATCTTCTATAGACACTGAATCTTCCTTTACAAATGGTTTTCCAGTAATCTTTTCATACAATTCAATATATCTCCGGCTTACCTCCCATACGAAAGCATCTGGCATTTCTGGCATTAGGTCGTTCTCTCTTCCCTGGAAACCATAACTAATTAACCATTCTCGCACAAATTCTTTTGAAAGTTGAATCTGTGGCTCATTCTTTTTTAATCGATCTTCATAACCTTCAGCAATATAATAACGCGAACTATCAGGAGTATGTATTTCATCCATTAAGATGATTTCATCGTTCAAAATTCCAAATTCATATTTAGTATCTACCAGAATCAATCCTTTGGCTCTGGCCATTTCAGATCCCATCTCATATAAGGCAAATGAACAATCATACATTTTATTTAAAATCTCCGAACTGATAATACCTTGCTCAAGAATTTCGGCTTTCGAAATATCAATATCATGTCCTTCTGAAGCTTTCGTAGTAGGAGTTATAATTGGATTTGGAAACTCTTCACCTTCCTTCAATCCTTGGGGCAATCGAACACCACATAAAGACCTGGATCCATTGCGATAAGTCCTCCAGGCATGCCCGGCAAGATAACCTCGAATCACCATCTCGATTGGAATGGGTTCGCATTTTAACCCTATGGCCACATTGGGATCCGGAGAAGATTTCAACCATACCGGACATACATTTCTAGCTGCCTCTAAAAAATGGGCCGCCATTTGATTAAGAACCTGACCTTTATATGGAATTGGCCTTGGAAGTATATGATCAAAGGCAGAAATCCGATCGGTTGTAATCATCAACAACTCATTTCCCAAATCGTAAACATCCCTAACCTTACCGTGATAAATGGACTTTTGATTATTAAATCTGAAATCGGTTCTTGTAATGCAGATTGATTCGGGTGTCCGATTCATCGGAAGCAATAATTTAAATGTTTCTTAGTAAGTTTCGATCTAGGACTATATCCTTTAGTTCTTTAAGGATGGCATATTCATTCGGCATAACCTTTTTGAATGCATCTTTAATGGCAACATAAGTTCCTTCTGTTAATTCCGGAATCACAACTTTCACCTTTTCTTTAACGATATAAAGGTCAGTCTTTATTAAACTGCGAATTTTTGGAATATCATGCCAATCTCCCTCTATAGCAATGGTTTTAATGAGTTCTCCATTTTCATCTTTAGATTGAATCTCGATGGTTGATAAGTTATCCTCTAAGTTTAAACCGGACAAATCCGGTCCTCTTAGAATATAAAATGTATTTTCCTGGATATGCTTGTGTGCTAATAGGACTTCTAGGCCTTTCTCGTGCATTCTATATACCACAAGTCTTATTTGGTTACGAAATGTCATGGCACAAAGTTAAGGAGTCGAATTCTATTTTATGGTAGAATTAAAAGGACTAATGTATTCGGCTTGGCTTTATAAGTTTTCTTAGCCTTCGGAATGCATGTTCTCTTAATTGGCGAGTACGGTCCACCGACATATGGATGGAAGACGCGATCTCATCCATTGAACTAACCGGCTCCCCATCGATTCCAAAAATCATTCTGATTATTTGCCGCTCCTTTGGAGATAGATGATTTAAGGCAAATCGAATTTCCTCCTTTCTACTCTCATTCAGTAGATTCATGTCTGGAGATATTTGGTCTTCATCTATAAGGACTTCAAGACGAGGTAACTCATTGTCGTCAGAACCCAGAGGCTCATCAAGTGAAGAGTGTCTGGCGTTTGAGATGAGAATATTATTCATTTCATCCTCTGGCAGTTCCATTAATTCTGCCAATTCCGCTGTACTAGGCTCTCGTTCGAAATCCTGAATGAATTTCTGTTGCAAAGTGCTTATTTGGTTGATCAGATTGACCTTATTATATGGAAGCCTCACCATACGGCTGTTTTCTACAATAGCCTGAAGAATAGCTTGTCTGATCCACCACACGGCATAGGTTATAAATTTAAACCCTTTAGTTTCATCGAATCTTTTAGCAGCTTTAAGCAATCCAACATTGCCTTCGTTAATTAAGTCATTGAGGGACAAGCCATTATTTTGATACTGCTTGGCGACAGAAACAACAAATCTAAGGTTACTATTAACCATGGACTCCAATGCCGCTTGATCTCCCGATTTGATTCTTTTGGTTAAGGAAACTTCTTCTTCAGGTGTCAACATCGGAATACGGCTAACCTCAGTAAGGTATTTTTCAAGACCCTCGCTTTCTCGCGAAGTGATCTTCTGAGAAATTTTCAACTGCCGCATAATAGATGTATAATAGAATTTTAACTAAAAAAGTTTCACCAAAAAAATTAAAATCAAAATATTAAGAGAAATTTAAACCTCTATCCAAGTATATTAATAAATACAGTTATTGATACACAATTTAATCAAAAAATAATTGATTAAATTTATTTTTTACTAAAGAGTATTAAAAAATTACTTACTAATTGTAATTTTCTTGAACACTTTAATATCTCTAACTTTTATCACCAAAGTATAATTCCCCAAAGGAAGATCTGCAAAATCAACCTGATTATTATACATGTTATCTATACTCTTCAATTTCTTCCCATCACTGCTTATACATGCGATTGAATTAATTGGATAGCCTGAAGTGTTGGTAATTATAAATACTCCATTGGAAGGATTTGGCAGGATATCAATCTGATTTTCCAACTTTAAGTCCGCAGTATTTGTGACATCGAAAGTATAGCAATTTGATACAATGCTGCATCCATACTGATCTGAAACTCTCACTGCATATGACCCAGTAACAACAGGTGTAAACAACTGAGAATTTGCACCAATGATGTCTAAACCGGTTATGCAATTAATCCATTGATACGATACATTGACAGCATTTGACTTAAGTGATACCTGGGATTTTGTTACCCCTTTGTCAAGTTTGTTAAATGTCAAATTTGCAGTAATAATACTATCACAACCCAAATGATTACTAAGCCTAATATTGTATTGACCGGTTTGATCAAAAGTTTGATTTCCTATTCTTATTATATCACCATCACATAAGGTATCATTTAATATAGTTAGTTTGTTTGCATTTACTGTAAGATTAAGATGTACTGTGCTATCACAATTTTTCGAATCTTCATAAGAAACAAAGTACTCGCCACTGGTCTTAAATACTTGCTTATCAATAACAACAGAATCCCCTTCACAAATAATACGCATCAAACGAGAAGATTTACCTGAACAAAGATTGTTTTCGTAATATCCTATTTCAGGTTTTGCATTTTTTAACTCTTGCATTACAAATAGATCGAGGTCTCCATCACCATCAATATCAGTTAAAGTCTGTCCAAATAAAGCTTCAAATTTATCGTGTGCTTTTGGTAGATTAAAAGGAGAATTGACACCCTGGAGAAATTGAGGCTTATTGTCAGGTCGAAGTTTATTCTCCAAAAAAGAAAATATGTGTGATGTATCAAGGTAAGCCAATGATAAAATATCGATATCCTTATCATTATCAATATCACCAACTACAGCAGACTGAGGAAATTTCACAGGTATTAGTTCAAATGGATTATGATGCCAACCATAAAATTTAGGTTGTGACAAGGTCCCGATATTCTTCGCATACAAATAAATATTTTCTCTAAGCTCATAACTGAATTTTCCTATTTGGTCGAACAATATCTGCGTATTAAATCCACTCATCAACAAATCAAGGTCACCATCCTTATCCATGTCTGCAAGTTCTGGCACAAAGAGTGATCCTCGATTAAAATTTGACAATTGCAAGCTATCAGAATCTATAATTTCGAACTGATCATTTCCTGTTACGGATTTTCGCAGATACAATTGTGGCTTTAGATTACTTGATGAATCAAGTCCACAACATACAATTAAATCTTGAAGTCCATCATTATTAAGGTCCCCCATGGCTGGTGCAAAATAGGCTTCTGGATATGGAAATTGCTGCATAAAGGGTTGACGAGGTGCAAATTTCGGATCTAACTTGTTGCCAATGTTTTCCTGTACATCAATAAAAAATTTCATCTCTTCTAATCTATATCCAAAATATTTTGATTTTTCAAGGCGTTCAATTCCAACTAACACAGCATCCAAATCAGTATCTCCATCCATATCCTTAAAGATGAGTTTTAATAGATGTCGAGAAGAGCCATCCTCCGTATATTTTAATCCAAACGGATTAACTTCCTTTAATGTGAACTGTTGCCCAGATAAAGTCTGTGATAAAATTAAAATTGTAATTAAAAAATTAACTGATCTCATGGATACATCTCTTTTTTTTGCATTAGTAAATTATTTTTTATGTCTCTTAAGCGTGGTAAATTAGGATCAGGATTATTACTTCGAAACTTCATATTATTATAATAAAACCATCTTTTATCCAAACTATAAAGCTCTTTGTTATAACCATTTTTTTCAGAAGTTATTTCAAGAATGAAATAATCAGCCACAGAACTATAAGTGAAACTAAAATTGGAATCAAAAAAGCCAGATGCGTTTGTCATGCCGTTTAATATAGTATCAATTGTTATATTTGTATAACATGAATCTTGTACAATTGGGCTCATAAGTCTGCGGTAACCAATTATTTTACAGGTCACATTTGCAAGCGGAATTTCGGCGCCAGTTCTTAGATCAGTAGTTAACAAAGAAACAAAATAATTAACCCTAAAAGGAGTAAAAAATTCACAATCATCAGGCCATTTAGGCCATTCATCTGAATTATTATAGGAAGTATTGGCTGCTTGTGGGCTGTCCCCAGACACACAACCTGAAATTGAAAGCAAACATGTGACCGAAAAAATTATCAAATAGATAATGCCTTTTTCCATAAACTCAATGATTAACAAATTATCAAATAGACTAAAAATTCAAAGCCAACACTTTGTGTAGGCAAGATACGTAAAAATACAAATAACATAGCATTAATAATTATTTAACCGTATTTGTCTAGGCAATTAACCTTTCACTTCAAGATTATCCTTTAACTATCCTTAAATTTCCCCCCGCTTACATCAATTAATAATAAAAAAACATTCAATTAAAATAATCCCGATACAATAAAGTCTCTTATTTCTATTGCAAAATTCCATTCATAAAAAAATCCCCCGAATGGTGTATTCGAGGGATAAAAATTCAGGTCAATTACAACAGTAACAGAGTTTATACAAAGGATAAAATATTCTTTATTAAACAGATAATAATTAAAATATATTGAAACCCTCGGGGTTGGTTCTGTAATCAATAATTATTGATAAATCAGAACAAAGTCCAGTTAGTAACTATGATTTTATTTGTGTCATGATGTTTCGGGCAATGTCGGTTCCAAGTTTTCGACCCGCTTCCGTGCTGGTTCTAAAATGGACCCCTGAATAAATGTCGCTCAAGGATGCTTCTATAGACATTTGAAGAAATGAATCAAAAACTTTTGCCTTATTTCTTAAATCCACTCTTTCGATTTGCGTGCGATCCGTAAATGTTTGTCGATAGCCGAAGAAATTAGCCAATATTTCTGCACTGGCGGCAAAAATTACAGACTTATCGGAAACACCTTCTGGAATTGTATATGATCGGTAAACCGGTTGAAAGGTTCTGTCAATATTCTGTCTTATATATGTGGATACCCTTAATAGGTTCTTACTGTAATTGTATTTATAAGTTGCGATGTAAGCATCATTCATAGCGAAAGATAGCTTCGTAAGCAACTCCAAAGACTTCGGTAAGTTAAGTTGCTTCTCTGTCATCAATTGAATGGCCAAAAGAAAATTGCGATATAAAGGTTTTGATTCATTTCCCATTTCCCTGCTGAAATAGGCAGCATCTTCCCTCTCAAAATCAGATATGGCCAGCGTATTATTATAAACTTCCACTGCTTCAGAATACATTATAGAAGTACCTGTATTAGAATAAGTTAATTCCTTTCCCAATATTATTGAGTTAACGTTAGAATTCATAATAGGCCTGGCCGATCCCCAATACGGTAAAACCGGATGTTGAGTATAATCCGGTGTGGTCGGAATCCATAGACCCGGTCCCTTTGGCAATACATAATTGGATGGATTGACATTCAGATATTCCAAACTTTTACCATCGGTCTCCGCAAATTTTATTAAGGCATGAGCCAATTGCTTGCCATATAAAGATGAATTAAGGTGTATTGTAGAATCTAAATGAGCTGCAAACTTATTATTGTTTTTATCATAAATAGTTTTTGCTCTGCTTATAGTCTCGCCAGCGCAACCATAGACATTTTCAAAATAAGTCATCGCAGCGTCATTCGCTACCACGGACCAATTGTATTCATAACTCAGGTCTGGTTGAGGTAGATTAAAGTTCAAACCATCCGCTGAGGATTTAAGAGATACCTTATCCGGTATTCCTCTATACAGGGCTTCATTTAATAAAATTGAAAAATAAGCTAATGACCTCGCCATAATCGGCTCTTCATATCCATTGCATTTTGGTCCAAGCTCAAGGGCAAGACTGTACCAGTTCTTAACTAACGCATGGTCTGAAAGATCCAGATTGGGGGAGTCTACGATGGTTTTTTCTGGTTGACATGCGTTGATAACAATCAGGCAAATCACAGATAAAACCTTCAGGTTCAAGGTTCTAAAACATTTCATGGTTGTGAATTTAAATACTATAAAATAATAATCAGGGACAAATATATTACAAATTTTTATAATATGTATTGTCTTGATTTAAAATTTTACTTTTTATTCACTTCCTACTTTGGCGATTCGTTCGTTTTGAGTTTCATTAACTTCCCCATGACGTCCTCCATTTGCTCTACAGATATCTTCTTGGTCAGGATTTTTTTGTCCTTATCGAGAATATATACCTGAGGAGTTGTTCGGACATCGTAAAGATACTTATAATTTGACAAACCTTTAGGATCTGAGGTATTAATCCAGTCTCCTAGTTTGATCTCCTTTTCATCCCAGCATTTGGGTTCATCAGTACCGGACTTATTGCAGACGGCAAATATTTCTACTCCTTTAGACTTATACTTATTATAGAATTCAATAAAACCTGGCATTGATTTCTTACAATGACCACAATCCGGAGCCCAGATTATCAGTACAGTAAATTCAGCTTTTACGGAATGTAAGGAGATTGGAGTTGAGTCTCTTTTATATACCACGAAATCAGGCGCAATTTTATCAATTAGCAATGGTTTCAATGCATGGGCATCTCTTAAAATCTTAGCCAGTGATTCCTTATCAATCCAAGGTGCTTTACCCTTTTCGTAATAATTTTCCACCAGATGAACATAAACTCCATCCATTCCAACATATTTACTATTAGCAAAACTGGACAGTTGAGTCGATAATAAATATTTGAAAACTTCAGAATGATCATTGCATTTACTCAATATATAATCCAATTCCAAATTAATTGAATCTGGATGTTGACTGGTAAGGTTATTAAGGTATTTTTCAATTTTAGATTGAAAGAATGGCAATCTTATTACCCGATCATCTTTGAAATCTGTATAATCGAAGTAATGCGCTTTATAATATCGGTATGCTAATTCATTTCGCTCCTCCTCAGATCCTTGAAAATCCGGGATGTCGACATCTTTAGTAGATAAAATCAACAAAGCCAGAAGATCTCCCTTATGCAGTTGAATTACCTTTTCCTGGTATTCCTTTACTTCCTTGTCTAATTTTTTAAGTTTTAATTCTACTGCGGAAACTACTGCAGTATCTTTTGTTTCTTTTAATATTTTACCAAGCGAGTCAGCCGTTGCTCTTCGCTGAGATACATACTGAACATAATCAGAAAAATCAGAATTTATCTTTGAGCCTTTAAATTTCAAATTCCTGGTTAAGTCCACTTTGTCGGATTCGATTGAAAATTTTTGTTTATCCCTATCCACCAATATTTGACAGAAATCGTGATCCGGTTGTGTTACCAGTAAATACATACCAGCTTCAAGCGTAGTATCCCCCTTAAAAACAAATTCATCGGACTTCCTAAAAGCTGTATCTTTTATGTATTGCTTATCACCATAGTGATAACCCAAAAGCAAGGTGTCACTTTTGTAATTTTTTATTTTTACTTTAATTTCAAAAGATTGAGCAGGTAGCCAAGAGAGGCTGAACCATAACAAACAAGCAATCCAATAAAACCTTCTATTCATGAGTTTAAATACTATACTTTTAAACGATAAAAATATCGGATAAGTATAATATGTTAGTGCTCAATAATGTTCAACTTCCGCTTTGAATTAACCCAAAATTAGGATTTTTTACTAAGCCTGTGTCCGGGCAGCCGCACCTTGGTTAGCCAAAAGAAATAAAACTGCCATTCTTACAGCCACCCCATTCTCCACCTGATCAAGAATTATACTTTGAGGGCTATCTGCTGCATCAGAACTTAATTCAACCCCTCTATTTATCGGGCCTGGATGCATAAGTACGATTTTATGAGATAATCCGTCCAATTTCTCACGATTGATGCCAAAAAACTGGGCATATTCATTGGCTGAAGGAAAATACTGTAGCTGCATTCTTTCTGTCTGAATTCGCAAAACATTAGCCACATCGCACCAATCCAATACTTTATCGATATTTGTTTCCACCTCAACACCGAGACTTTTAACATACTTAGGCAGAAGGGTTGGAGGACCACAAAGAGTGACCTTTGCCCCTAGTTTTTGCAAACAAAATATATTGGAAAGGGCTACTCGTGAATGTAGTATATCTCCAATAATTGCCACTTTAACTCCTTTGATTTTTCCTAATTGATTTTGTATTGAAAAAGCGTCCAGTAAGGCTTGCGTAGGGTGCTCGTGCGTTCCATCTCCTGCATTTACAATTTGAGCCTTGACTTTGGTTGACAAAAACTTCGCTGCACCTACCGCAGAATGCCTAAGTACAATCATATCGACTTTCATGGCCAAAATATTCTGTACAGTGTCAAGGAGGGTTTCCCCTTTACTTACTGAAGAACCTGAGGATGAAAAATTAATTACGTCGGCTGAAAGCCTTTTTTCTGCCAATTCGAAAGAAAGTTTTGTCCGGGTAGAGCTTTCAAAAAACATATTAGCGATGGTCACATCACGCAATGATGGTACTTTTTTAATTGGGCGGTTAATTACTTCTTTGAACTGCTTAGCGGTTTGAAGTATAAGTTGAATATCCTCAACTTTGAGGTCTTTAATACCGATTAGATGATTGGTCGATAAAGTTGGTTCCGGCATTTAATTCAATTCAGCATCATAAAATAAAACCCTATCCTCCCCTTCTACGTCTTGTAATTCTACTTTCACATAGGCATCTTGAATAGCATCCACTTTCAGGCCAATATAATTGGCTTGAATCGGAAGATGTCTATTGAATCTTCTATCAATCAACACCAATAATTCAATCGACGCCGGGCGGCCAAAGTTGCCCAGGGCTTGTAATCCTGCCTGTATCGTTCTACCGGTATATAGAACATCATCCACAAGGATTACCCTCTTGCCCTCAATCAGAAAATCCATCTCGGTCTCCTGAGCCTGTAAAATCTTATTATCTTTTCGAAAATCGTCACGGAAAAAAGTTATGTCCAGTTTACCAAATGATTTAGGTCCTGTTCCGTGAAGTTGCAATAATCTATGATGGATCCTTTCTGCGAGAAATGCGCCCTTACTCTGAATACCTACCATACAGAGCATACTAAAATCATCGTGACGTTCTATAATCTGATAACATAACCGATCAATCGTCCGATGAAGCTGCACTGCATCAAAGAGTACTTTTCCTTTTTTCTTCATGCGTCCGTGCAAAGATAAATAGACTTAATGGTTTCCATAGATAGAAGTATACTCTAATTATCAAATATAATCTTATTTTTTTCAATAAAATTCTTAATCAAATTATCTTAAAACTTTAATTTCTTAAAAACCATGATAAAGTAAATTAGACCTGAAGGTGTTTAACTATTTACAGTTGTTAATTTCCACAGCCGCGCATTAAGAACCAAATTAGTGGAATGATGATAAGTACTATCCACCACCATGAAAATTGGGAATCTGTTTTTTCAGATTCAAATTTTTCATTCTTACTTTTATTAGATTCAACTGTTTTATTTAATAAATCATTTGGCTGAAGTTTTGAAAGGTATACTTTTTCAAGACATGATCTTCCAACTTCTCGACCTGTTTTATCTTTTAAAATATGCAATTCATAATCTCCTTTACGCAGAACCTGATATTGCTCTTTAACATCAAGATATCTCAACGCTGCAGATAATTCTGAGTCTCTGTCTTTAGTACTTAAAAATCCTTCACTTCGCAATCGCACTCTTCCGTCTGTGTAATAAATTACAAAATAGTATTGACCATTGTGTTGAAAAAAAGCAACCTTATTTTGCTTATCACTGATGGCATGACCAACATAATGTTTACATTCCAGATAATCATCTTCTTTATCTCGATTCAAATTATCCACATTTACCGCTATACTCGTTGCTGATGATTGGTCTACCCTTTTATCGGATTGATGCTCTCTTTCAAGACAGGACCTTCCAACTTCTCTTCCTGAAGCATCCTTTAAAATTTTTATATACATTTCACCAGTTCTGAGAATCGTATATCGATCTTCATGATTCAAGTGATTCAATGCTATGGCAAGTTCGGTATCTCTTTTTTCGATGGATTCGAATCCTTCAGATCTCAATTGCACACTTCCATCTTCTTTGTAAATAGCAAAATAATATTCTCCTGCATATCGAAAATATGCTACCCGATTTATCTTATCTACTAATGGATGGCCAAGATATTCTCTGCAATGTAAGTAATTGTCTTCTGCTTCTTTTCGCTGTCTCATAACAACCAGTGGCGGCGGGGTAACCAAATTCAAAGAGTCTGAATTTGATTTAAATCTTTCAGAATTAAGTAAAGACAGCGCTTCCTGTTCGGTATTTGCTGGACAAGATCGGGCTATCTCTTTATGATTTTTTGCTTTTAAGCATAGAAACCATCTTCCATCTACCAATTGTTTAGCTTCATACTGTGATTCTTGCGCCCAATTAGATAAAACAGATTGAACTCCATTCTCACGCACGTCCGAGCTGCTATAACCCTCACTTCTTAAAAGTACAGATCCATCCTTACCACAAAACGAAAAATAATATTGACCATTTGAATGCTTAAATCTAGAAAAGCCATCCGAATCAATCGGATGACTCGAGTATTCACTACAAAGTAAATAATTATCTTCTTTGAACTCCTGGGACATAGATTAATTATTGAATCGACAAATTAAAAAATAATATTTATTATCGTTAATTGCAATAGCGCGAATATAATAAACAATTATTAAGCGACTTTAGATTACTCATCATAATACAAATATAAAAGGTAAGCAACTGTAAATGTAAAAGGTACACATCCAATTTAATTAAATATTTATAGGCTAACATTTTCTCGTTAACTTTTTAACCCTTATAACCATCAATCAATTCCAATGTCTTAACATTAATATTATTCAACAAACCTGTACTTTTGTTCAAAATATTATACCAAGTGAAAACGATTCAATTTATAGCCTTCTTATTATTATCTCATGCAGCCTTTGCTCAGATAATTATTAATGAAATAAATTACAATCCGCCGGAATCCAATCAGGATTCTTTAGAATATATTGAATTGTGGAACACTACCAATGTTAATATTTCACTGTCGAACTGGGTAATTAATGATGCCGTAAATATTGTATTTCCTGATACTTTTATTAAAGCGAATTCTGCTTTAGTTATTTGTGTAAATGCTACAGCTTTTGAGAATGTATATGGGTTTGCGGCCATTCAGTGGGATGCCGGAGCTCTTAGAAATGATAGCGAGATCATAACCTTATTAGATAACAATGGCAACGTTATAGATAGTGTTAGGTATAGCGATACTTCCCCAGCGTGGCCAACAGGTCCGGACGGAAACGGTTCCAGTCTTGAGTTATGCCGCACTAATGTTGACAATTATCAATCGGAATACTGGAAATCATCCAATACTTTAATTGGAAAAAAAATAAATAATTTTGATGTTAAAGGAACACCAGGCGTTGCCAATTTTGTACCCTGCGCAGATGTAACTGTTGATGTTAAAAATTTTGCCTTTACTCCTAATAATATTGAAATTTTTATTGGGCAACATATTGAATGGAAAAATAGTGGTGGGTCGCACAATGTCAATGGAAGCACTTCAACTTTTCCCAATAATCCTGAAGGGTTTATTAATGGAACCCCTTCCTCCGGATCATGGACTTTTATTAAAAGGTTTGATAAAGAAGGAAATTATGATTTTCGATGTGATGCCCATCCATCGCAGATGACCGGTAAAATTAAGGTCAGAAAAGTTGATGCAAATTATCCTTCCTATCCTATTGGACTAGTGACTTCTGTTAATTCTGAAGGCGTTGTTGATTCTAATAATGTGAGATGCACCTTAGAAGGTATTGTACATGGAATTAATTTTCGAGGTGGCGGTTTACAATTCACCATAATAGATGTTTTTAACGATGGCATTGTGGTTTTCAACAGCACAAATCCATTTAATTATACCGTAAAAGAAGGTGATCGAATTAGAATTAAAGGCTCCATAACGCAATTCAACGGCCTGACAGAGATTTTGCCGGATACACTTAACTTAATAAATGCTAATAACCCATTATTTACTGCTCTTCCAGTAACAGCACTCAATGAAAATACTGAATCACAACTAATAAAAATTAAAAATGTCAGTTTAGTCAATTCGGCGCAATGGACTAAAAATCCACTTGGTTTTACGGTGAAGGTTACTGATGGTACAAACACTTATGATGTTCGAATCGACAACGATTGTGAATTAGTTAATAAGGAAGCTCCAGCAGGCAAATTCGATCTTACAGGATTGGGATATCAAAATGATGGTTTAACTCCATTTCTTGACGGATATCAGATCTATCCCAGAACCACTGCAGATATCAACCCATATTTTCCACAGGGCAAATATTATCCACCATTGGATATAGGAAAAGTAAGAAGCACTAAACCTAATGGTGAAATAGATTCTTTAAATGTTAAATGTGAATTAAAAGGACTAGTGTATGGCATTGATTACGATGGAGGTCCCGGATTACTATTTACATTAATCGATAATACTGGAGGAATTACTGTATTCAGTAGTCAAAAATCTTACAATTATAAAGTTTTGGAGGGCGATGAAATTATTGTTCGGGGAATTGTTGATCAATTCATGGGACAAGCTGAGATCGTACCTGATACCATTATTTTCCTCAGTGAAAAAAATAAGATCCGCAACCCTCGAGAGGTATTTTTACTAAGTGAAACAACGGAATCCGATCTTATTAAACTCACTAATCTCAATCTCGTCGACCCCAACGAATGGCTTGGAAATGGTAGCTCTTTCAATGTACGATTGACTAACGGAACCAGAGAATTTATTATGCGAATCGACAATGATTCAGAATTATCAAAAATGAGTATTAATGGAATGAAGGGACCATTGACCGTCATTGGACTTGGCAATCAGTTTGACAGTGAACTACCCTATACGGAAGGATATCAGATATGGCCAAGATATAAATCTGATGTGGACTTTGTCAGTCAATCAGATCAGTTGAATATGAATAAAATTCAAATATTCCCAAATCCTGCCCGAGACAAGTTTATTTTTAATTCTGATAAAAGTGATTATCAAAAAGTTGAAATTCTATCCTTAGATGGAAGGATCATTAAATCAATACCTTTCAAACAAGAATTAGACTGCGATTTTGGATCTGGAATTTTTATTGTTCGACTACAACACAAAAATGGATTTGATATAGCAAGATTAATAATAGAGTAAACCTTATCCAACTTACTGAAATAAATAAGAACTTCACAACAAGGATAGTCTAAACACGTTATTATTATAATATCATGTTTTGGATTTATTTTGATTAATATGCTATGAAGTTTGGATTATGTTTATCCGGAGGAGGAGCTCGCGGATCATTTCATATTGGAGTTATAAAAGCACTTGAAGAGGCAGGAATAAAGCCTTCGATTGTCTCGGGGACGAGCGCCGGTGCCTTAATTGGATCCTTGTATTGTTCTGGATTAAGTTCTTCAGAGATGATTCAATTAGCAAAAAACACGAAGTGGTATCATTTTATTGCCCCACATTTACCGAGTTCAGGACTTATTGAAATGAATTTTTTGAGAAATATTCTTTCTGAAAATATTACTCACAATTCATTCGAAACATTAAAGACACCACTCATCACTACAGCAACAAATATCACCAGTGGTAAATTGGAATACTTTTCAACAGGACCACTTTTTGAACCCATCTTAGCTTCCTGTGCTGTACCTGTAATCTTCAAACCACAAATAATAAATGAGAATAAATATCTTGATGGAGGAATACTGATGAATCTTCCTGCATCCATTATCAGAAGTCATTGCGATTATCTTATCGCTTCCAATCTGATGCCCATCAAGCCAATGAAAAGCGAGATGCTTAATAGTTATGGAAGTATTATGGGACGTGTATTGGAACTTTCAATTAGACAATCTATGAAATTACAGGTTCCTTTAGTCGATCAAATGGTCGAAGATGAATCCATTAGCAATTTTAGTCGATTTAACTTAAGCAATTCAATCATTTTGTATGAGTTAGGCTACAAAACAGGATTAAATGCTATGCGTGCAATGGAATTAGAATTAAGTTAATTGCCCTTCAACAGGCCTTCCCTGGTCAAAGATTATTTCAATATTTTGTTTCGTTGTAGTAGCTAATCGAACTCCGACATAGTCCACACTGATAGGGTAAGATTTATGCATCCTTTCTACCAAAACACAGGCTTCCAATCTTTCCGTTAATATATCCATGAATGGTCGCATGGCAAAAAAAAGTGTCCTGCCAGAGTTGGCTACATCGTCAACAACAATAATAATTTTTCCAGCAAGAGATTTTATTTCAAGGTCAAGTTCAACCGCTGAATCCAATGGTTTGGCAGGGTTAAGACTTATATGAGCAACTTTTACCGAAGACATGCCCATGGTAGTCAAGTGAGCTTTAATAATTTCTGCCAGCCAGAGACCTTTTTTATTAATTCCCGCTAAAATAACTGGTACTGAATCTGAATGCCTTTCCAGAATTTCAGAAGCTATACGGGTGATTTTATTTTCAATTTGCCTTTTATTTAGAATAACCATATGCTTTGACTACTTATATTTAAGCCTTGATTAGTAACCCAGGAAGGTGCAAATTTAGTCTAATGTTATGATTCAGATTATTCTCTTTATCATTATAAGCTTTTTGGTATTTGCAAAAGCCACCAAGGCTTTCTACAGGATCTATACCAATATTCAACTTGGACAAAAAGAAGAATTGGAAGGCAACCGATCTGAACGATGGCGAAAGATGTTATTATTCGCCCTTGGTCAGAAAAAAATGTTTGAAAGACCTATTGCCGGTATTTTCCATTTATTTATTTATGTAGCTTTTTTATTTACTCAAATTGAATTAATTGAAATTCTATGCGATGGCATCAGCGGAAAACATCGGCTTTTTGCTCCAAGTTTATCGTCTTTGTATAATTTTTTAATTAATTTTATTGAATTCCTTTCACTAGGTGCATTTGTCGGCACTATCATTTTCTTGTCCAGAAGAAATATCTTAAAAGTAATTCGGTTTCAAAAACCTGAATTAAAAGGATGGCCTTCTAAAGATGCGAATCTTATTCTTTTTGGTGAAATTCTATTAATCATTGGAATTTTTACTATGAATTCGGCTGATCAACAACTTCAGTTACTTGATTCTACTCATTATCCTTCTACCGGAAAGCTTGTACTTTCCAATATCATTAGTCAACAATTAAATGATATTCCAATAAATGTTTTGACCCTATTGGAACGAGGCGGATGGTGGTTGCATCTTTTAACGATATATGGATTTCTTCTTTATCTGCCATATTCCAAACACCTGCATATTTTTCTGGCTTTTCCAAACAGTTATTATAGCAATCTAAATCCTCGCGGAAAAATGAATTCCATTCCAGAAATTGAACAGGAAGTCAGAAGTATGATGGGTCTCCAAACTACCAATCTTGAAAATCCCAAAGAGAGCTTTGGTGCAAAAGATATCACTGATTTTGGATGGCGTACCATTCTTGAGGCCTATTCCTGTACGGAATGCGGAAGATGCACATCAGTATGCCCCGCCAATATTACTGGCAAAAAGCTTAGTCCTCGCAAAATTGTTATGTCCATTCGAGATCGGGCAGATGAATTGGGAAATGCTATTCAAAATAAAGAAGAAGATTCAAAGTCCTTATTCGATTATATCAGTTCGGAAGAATTATATGCCTGCACAGCTTGTAATGCTTGTGTAGAAGCCTGTCCAGTATTAATTAATCCACTTAGACCGATTCTTGAAATGCGGCGTTACGACGTTCTTATGAACTCATCAGGTCCGTCGGATTGGCTCCCAATGTTTAATAGCCTTGAGAATAATCAGTCTGTGTGGACTATGACCGATACTCGGGATGCTTGGAGAAATCAGTAATTTTAAAGATTAATATTAATGAATGAAAATATGAAGATCCCGTTATTAAGTGAAATGGTAGCTGAAGGGAAATTTCCAGAGATCTTATTTTGGGTAGGATGTGCCGGCTCATATGACTCTCGTGCACAAAAAGTCTCTAAAGCATTTGCCGAAATTTTGGATCTTGCAAAAATTAGTTTCGCTATTCTTGGCCAAGAAGAAAAGTGCACTGGTGACCCGGCGCGCAGAGCTGGAAATGAATTTTTATTTCAAATGCTGGCACAACAAAATATTGAAACACTTAATAGCTATCAAATTAAAAAAATCGTTTGCACCTGTCCCCATTGCTTTAATACTTTAAAAAATGACTATCCTGAATTAGGTGGAAACTATGAAGTAATGCATCATTCACAGTTTTTAGAAGAACTACTTCAAGAAGGAAAAATTAATATAACTGATCATTCAGAAGAATCAGTAAGCTATCATGACAGTTGTTATCTTGGCAGAGTTAATGATGTATACGAAGCGCCTAGAAGTGTAATTCAATCACTCAAAGCCGATATAAAAGAGTTAAAGCGATCTCGTTCAAATGGTCTATGTTGTGGCGCCGGCGGCGCTCAAATGTTTAAAGAAGATGAACCCGGAAATAAAAGAATAAACGACGAACGCATTGAAGAAATAATTGCAAACGGACCTAAAAAAATTATTGGCAATTGTCCATTCTGTATAACAATGTTACAAGATGGTCTCAAGTCCAAAGATCTTCAGAATGAATATATGGTTCATGACTTATCGGAATTTATATTAGAAAAAACAAAAATAAAATAGTGCTCGATTTAATTGCTTTTCCAGAATATTCAAGAATTTGGATTTATGGCTCCGATCAGGAATTACCAGTTGACCGAATTTTTGACATACATGATCAAATACAGGACTTTATCAGCCAATGGCATAGTCATCAGATTGGTCTAGTCGCAACTGGAGGGATATTACATAATTATTTTGTTATTTTGGTGGTTGATGAATCTAAGAATCCACCAGGAGGATGTTCTATTGATAAATCGGTTCACTTTATTCAGAATCTAGGACAACAATACGGTGTTAATTTTTTTAACCGTAGTATATTTCACTATTTGGATTCAGATCGGGTAATGACTGTACCTCTTTCCTTGTTGCCAGAGTATTATGAAGAAGGGCGAATACAGAATAATACTTTATTCTTTAACAATCTGGTAAACACCAAATCAGATTTTATAAACAATTGGATTCAGCCTTTGGAAAAATCCTGGCAATTTAGATTTTGCCACAAAGAGCTAATCCAATAATTACATTTGAATGTAAATAATAAAAAAAATTTGAATAACGGTATTAATTGGATTGCTTTCCCTTAGCCTTTATTTCCTCCAATACCTCTTCATCTGATTTACCTAAGTTAGACAACAAAACTTTTGCGTCTTTTGCGAAGTTACTGCTTGGGTATTTATTGATAAATTCGGTATAGTATTTTGCTGCATTGGCTGAATCATGAAGAGTACCATCAAAAATAAATCCTTTCATAAATAAAGCAATTGGGGCGCGTTCAGAATTTGGATATTTATTAATAATCCAGTCGTATAGTGCAAATGATTTTTCATAAGTCTTTAAAGTGCTGGATGTTTCAGCGGCTTTAAATAAATATTCTGAAGTCTGTGGATCGCTTGGCAAAACCATAGCAAAGGCTTCACAGGCATCTACAAAGGCCATAGCTTTCGACTCGTCAAACTTTTTAATGGTATCCGCAAAAATGGATTGACCGACTTCCATAATATATGCTTCCGGAGTTGATTCTTTTGGTAACTTTTCTTTCAATGCATTGATTTCAGGATCACCTGGATATGCTTTTATGTAACAGTAGGCTAATACATCTGCAGTAGTGTGCTTGCCTGTTCGATGCAAAAGTCCAATCATTTTAATGATATTGGCTTTTTCATCAGGTCTTCCCGAATAAGATTTGACCAGGTTATTGAGGAATAATATTTCGTGCTCCGGTTTATTCATTTTATTGGCTGCGGCAGAAGCTCTTTCAAGCAAACCACTAATGTCTTGTTCTTTCTTTGCATTTTGAATTACTTCCAGGTATTTTGAAACTAAATTGGTATAAGTTTCTTCCGAAGGATTTGAATTAAATGCACTTTCCAAACCTTGCAAAGCAGGATCAGTTGCTTTATCGTTATTCTTACAGCTTAAAAGCATGGTGGCTGAAAAAACAATAAGTAATAAAAAGTACTTTGACATAGATAAGTATTTATCACAAAAATAAAGAATACACATCGAAGCGTAAGATTATTAACATATATTTTAAAATAACAGCGAGGCCTTAACAAGCATCATTAGAATCATTATCACTATTTATTGACTCGAAGAAATTATAAATAAACTCATCCCATAATTATTAATAACGATGTGAATAAGAAAAAACAAATCTCATTAGAAACAACAAAAATATTTGCTTCCTTAATTTATATAAGTAAATTAAACTTCAATGATAATTCGTTCACAAAAAAATGAAGATCTAATAATGCGATAAAAATTAACCATTAAGTCAATTTTGGCGTTCCGAGAAAAACCTTAACTTCTGGCGTAATTTTTACCAATAGTTTGACATAAATTTTATCATAAGGGGCGGAAACGGACATGTTATGATGCCATGTAATGGCTCTTTGAATTGACTTAAAAACCGTGGTCGCAGGTTTGCTATGATTTACCTTAAGCAATATATCTGGTAAAGTATGTTCATTAATAAGATTTGGATCTGCATACATTTCGACTTCCAGAGATGGATTAAATCCAACATTAACCCCGAAACTGTCCACCTTTAAATGATTGGATTCCAGTAAAGGAAAAATTGAAAGCCAGGAATGTATAAGATTATGAATTCTATTCTGGGCAATACTTTTAAAAATATTAATCTGACCATATACGATTTCATAAACGTGTACAATGCCATTGTTAATCTTATTCAACATAATTAAAAATTTTCATTCTGAATTGCAATAATACACAAATATATATCTCCTGTTAATAATAATAACCACAACAAAATAAACTCTATATTTGCTATTTCAACTCCTTACTCTTTATGAAAAGTAATCTCCTGCCTACCCTATTATTCATACTTCTTTGCACCACCGCAAATGGTCAGATCTGGAAAAAGCAAAATTTAAATTTTCCAAAAGCAACGCAAGGAGGAAAAATAAAACCAGTTGGCGATCAGGTTGCCTGGAGTATAGGTTTTCCTTTTGATGAAAATGGTCAATTCATTGAAAAGGATTATCCGGTACAGAAAACGATTAACTCAGGAGACACTTGGACAACACTCACTTTTCCACAAGGCGATGAAGGATTTTTAAGTGACCTATTTGCGGTTAGCGAAGCAGAAGCTTATGTGAGTTATGTGGATTACAATTCCGGAAGTTTCTTATATAAAACTATCAATGGTGGTACTTCCTGGGAAGATCAACAATTACCCATTAATACCTGGCTCAATTGGGTATATTATTTTACAAAAGATTATGGCGTAGCCATGGGTGATGCAAATGATAATCGCGAGTTTCAAATTCTGATTACGGAAGATGGAGGTAAAACCTGGACACAAGTAATCCCTGATAATATTCCTTTAGCGATTGAAGATGATGAATATGGAGAAAGTGGGGAATATACCGTACAGGGAGATGACATCTGGTTTCTTACTAGTTATGCCCGTGTATTCCATTCGTCTGATAAAGGAAACACTTGGGAAGTTTTTGATTTTAACTTAGATCTTCTAGACATACCTTGGGGAATTTGTTCCGATAACAAAAAAAATATTTATCTAAATCTTACTGGACTTTTGGATAACTCATTTAAATTATATCGTCGTTCTCTTTCGGATAATAAATGGATAAATTTAACTCCAAGCAATAATCAAAAAAATATTGCAGGGTTAACGGAAGTTCCGGGAACTGAAATTTTAATTGCCAATACTTATTCCGATTTCAGTGAAGATTCAACCTTTGAAACTCATTTAAGCTTTGATCAGGGTTCAACTTTTAAAAAAATTTCTCAAGGGGACCGGGCTGGATTTATTTCTTTTTCAAATCAAAAGACTGGTTATTCGAGTCATATTTATGAGGATTTTAATAACCCTTCCATTTATGCTTATAAATATTCCGGCTCTCCAATTACTTGGATTAAGAATCTTTCCAAAGAAAATGCCAATATAACGGCTGGGCCTAATCCTACATCAGATTACTTAAATATTAAATGGAATTCCGAATTAGATCGAAAATTACAAATTACCATACTTAATTCATCTGGTCAAGTGGTGCATAATTCTTTAGAAAAATTTATAGCCAATGAATATAAGACCATTCGATTAGATCAATATCCAACAGGCTTATACGGCATCTTGATTAGCGATGAAAATTCAATACTCACTGTCCAAGAAATAGTAAAAAAATAATAATGGCCTGGCGGCTCAGAAAATGAAAATCCTTAAGTTCAAACAGTTTTCCAAATACTTTTTGGCGGCTTCTTTTCAGTTCGCTGCAGTAATACTGCTGAGCTATTCCTGTTCCAAAACCAGTGATGACATCAAACCAAAAATTAGTTTATTATCATTTTCAAAGGATACTCTTAAACAAGGTGACTTAAATCAGGATTCTGTTTTTATTAGCTTTAGATTTGAAGACGGAGATGGAGATCTTGGATGGGGATCTTCTGATCTCAGAAGAGACATATTTGTAATGGACGACAGGACTAATCTGATCATGGATCAGTTTAAGATACCGGATAGTCCTTCTTCCAATGGCAAGCCTATTACAGGTCAACTTACTATCAGAGTTTATACGACTTGTTGCATTTTTCCTAATCAGATTCCTCCTTGCACAACCCCACCTCAGTATCCATTCGACTCTTTGACTTTGGATATATATTTAAAAGATCGGGCGGGCAATGAAAGTAATCATATTAAAACTCCAAGAATCATACTGCGTTGTGAATAAAATAATGGGAACGAAATTAAAATAGGAATAGAAAGGTAGTTCTAAAAATTTTCTATTATCAAATTTATAATAGAAAAGGAATTATCTTACATCTACTGAATCACATTCTAAAACTTTATAACTTCAGCTTTAAAACTGTGCTGCTTTCATAAAATGAATAATAGAGTTAGTTACTTTAAATGAGTGTAACTTTTTTATTAAACTTCCCTATATATTTAATATAATTTTTACCTCTTGTTTTATAGCACTAAGAGCTTTTTCAATAGTTTCTTCAGCATGCACTATATAAGGCTGAAAGTTCTTTGTTGAATCGTTGGAAATTTTCTGCATATCAGCCATTTGATTCAAACTATGCATGAGCTCATCCTTTGCCAATACAATGATACTCCACAATTGATCGCTTACATAAATCTGCTGAACTAGGTTATGTTCATATTCTTGCTGAACAGCCAACATTAATGTACTTAACCATTGTTCATTAGCAGATTCATTTGTTGGAAATCTAAGCATCAGATTTGAAATTTTAGCGCGCTCAAGAAATAAGGCTAAGCGCTCATAGGCTTGAAGTTTTAGCGGTAAAGTTTGCTCATTGCTCTTTTGCATAATACTGGTATTCACCTTAAATCGCTCATGAGCAAAATAATTATTAAGCATAAAGTATACCGTTACGAAAACAACGATAGCCGGACCTACCGATTTAAGAAATTCTAAAACAAAATCCACTAAGAAAAATTTAGATGCGCAAATATATCCCAATATTCACTATATCAATAATTCGAAGAAAGTATATGACCCATAAAGCATTAAATTACAGGAGCTTCGAATCTTTTAATACAGGCATATGCTCTACATAATTCGGGATAAACAAAAATTAGTAATTTTGTGTTACTAAAGTCAAATAAATCAACATGGAAACAGCTCTTGAAGCCCCAATAGTAATTTCAGAATCGGCTCTATATCAGCTTAATAGAATTAAAACGGAACAAAACATTCCCAACGAATTCGGACTTCGGGTAGGTGTTAAGGGCGGTGGCTGCTCCGGATTCAGCTATATTCTTGGATTTGACGTTAAGAAAGAACAGGATCAGGAATTTGACATTAATGGTCTGAAGGTTTTCATGGATAAGGCTCATTCTCTTTATTTGGTTGGAATGAAAATTGAATGGGTTGAAGGGCTTAATAATCGCGGATTCTCTTTTGTCAACCCGAATGCCTCCAGCACCTGCGGTTGTGGACAATCTTTCTCGGCCTGAGCTTTCAACTAGATGAAAGACATAGTTGACTTAATTGCACGAATGTGCCTATCCACTATTTTTATTTTTGAGGCCTTTACTTCAATAAAGTTTATTTCAAGAACAAAAGAAACCATGACTCAATATGGTTTTACCTGGAATCAGGATTTTCTTCTATATGGTACTATCATTGCCTTAACAGTTGGGGGTATTTTTTTATTGATTGGATACAGGACCACCTTCGCCGTATTTCTGCTACTCCTTTATTGGGTACCCGTTACTTTTGTGGTTTATTCATTTTGGGATGATCCCCATAATGTTCGGAATATACATTCCATTATATTTATGAAAAATATTGCCATTATCGGTGGATTGCTTCACGTTTGGATTTATGGTACGGGTCGCTATAGTATCCGAAGACTATTTGGAATGACCAAACTTCCTAAAGAAAAATGGTAAATCGAATTTTCCATAAAGTCGTTGTATACTTTTCTTTATCCCTGATTTATTTTTTATTACCTGCCTCGGCACAATTTAATTATCGGTTTATTATCGATACCATTCGAATAAATGAAGAGCTTCATCTACATTCATTCGCCTATGGTCGAATAGAAAATAAGCTACTAATATTTGGTGGTAGAAAAGACGGGATCCATGGAAAAGATAAAGGATTTGAAAAAGAATATGAGAACCATAATCTGATTGTTTTTGATTTGTCGAATAAACAATTGGCAAGTTATACCTTGACGAATCTAGATATTTTATTACAGGATGCCTTGAGTTCCAGCAACAGCAATTTTTGTCAGGTTCAGGATAAATTAATTATAACAGGAGGTTACTCACAAAATTCCAAATCACAATACATAACTCATCCGAGCTTAATTGAAATAAATTTAACTCAGCTATTACAATTAATTCAATCCAATCAAAACATATCAACATCCTTCCGACAAATTATTAATGATACTTTTGCCGTTGCAGGTGGGCAGTTAAAATTTATTAATAATAAGTTTTACCTGGCAGGAGGTCACCGATTTAATGGAAAGTATTCTTTAGACTCCAGGTTATTTCGACAACAATACACAGAAGGAGTTTACGTATTTTCGATCGATAGCACTCAGAATGAACTCAAGGTAAGTATTCATACAAAGATTATTGATGAATTAAATTTTCACCGAAGAGACTTTAATCTTAGTCCTTTTGTTACTGAAAAAAATAAAATAGAACCTGTTGCCTTTTCTGGAGTATTTATGGTCAATGAGGCCCGACCATTTAATAATATTTCAAGTATTCAGGAAAATGGTTTTACGGATATCAGCAATTTCAATCAATATCTTGCATCTTACCAATGTTCTCGAATAGGACTTTATTCTCCCACTTCGGACGTCATGAATGTATTATTTTTTGGAGGAATGGCTGAATATTATCCGGATGAAAAAGGAGATTTAATCAGAGATCCACTGGTACCCTTTATAAAGACCATTTCACGTGTCGAAAGAAATAATAATGGAACATATAATGAATATGCTTTTGATCAAGAGATGCCCTTATTTATGGGAACCAATAGTGAATTCATAATTGCTAAAGATTTACCGATGTATTCAGATGAGATAATAGATCAGGACAAAATATCATCTGACACCACTTTAGTTGGATATATTTTAGGTGGAATAATCAATACCAGCACACGATTGAATCCCTGGCAGGATAGTATGATTCACCTTACTGCAGCCAATCCTTACCTTACCACTATCCGATTACTAAAATCTTCTTCCAGTCAAGTTCATAATCCCATTAAGAATCTTGCTCCAAATTTGTATCTCTCACCTAACCCTTCAAAAGATATTCTTTACTTCTATTCGAATAAAAGTATTGAATCCCTTCAATTATGGATTGTAAATTCTGAAGGACGTATAATTCTTTTTGAAAAAGCAACAAAGGAGCAATTAGACATTAAAAACCTTCAATCAGGTTTGTATCACGTCTATTATATATTGAATGGACAGTGGACCGGATCCCTAAAATTCATTAAAGAATAATAATCCGATTTAATCTTTAGCATTTCACACTGAACGAAATCTTCCTACTCAGCCATTTCCAATTGCTTGGCCGCTTTCTTTCGTTCGTTTTCATCCAGAATTATCTTTCTTAGACGTATGGATTTAGGAGTTAACTCGACGTATTCGTCTTCCTGAATATATTCCAATGCTTCTTCCAGTGAAAAATTTCTCTTCGGAATAATTTGTGTCGTTCCATCTGATCCAGAGGCCCGCATATTGGTTAATTTTTTTCCAGTAATCACGTTAACCACCAAATCTCCTGGTCTAATATGCTCTCCGATAATTTGTCCAATGTAAATATTATCTCCTGGATCAATAAAAAATGATCCTCTCTCTTGTAGATAACCAATCGAATAGGCCGTTGAAGAACCCTGTTCTTTCGAAACCAAAACACCCATTATTCTAGACGGAATAGCACCTTTCCAAGGTTCAAATTTGGAGAAGCGATGTCCAATAATAGCTTCACCCGCAGAGGCGGTTAACAACATATTACGCAAACCAATCAATCCACGAGAAGGAATATTAAACTCAAGGTGGATTAAATCTCCTTTCTGCTGCATGATCGTCATCTCACCTTTTCTCTGACTAACCAATTCTATAACTTTTCCTGAAAATTCATCCGGAACATCAATCGTTAAAGTTTCAATCGGCTCACACTTTATGCCATCAATTTCTTTAATGATTACCCGAGGTTGTCCTACTTGCAATTCATAACCTTCCCGACGCATGGTCTCCAATAAGATAGAAAGATGTAGGATGCCACGACCATAAACGAGAATCGAATCCGGAGATTCAGTATCCTCCATTTTCATGGCGAGATTCTTTTCTAATTCTTTTTCTAATCTTTCCCGAAGATGCCTTGAAGTTACATACTTACCTTCCTTGCCAAAAAATGGAGAATTGTTTATGGTGAAAAGCATACTCATAGTAGGCTCGTCGATGCTAATGGGCTTTAAGGCTTCAGGATTTTCAAAATCACAAATAGTATCTCCGATTTCGAAATTCTCTACTCCAAATACAGCACAGATATCGCCCGCTTCAACTACTTCTGTTTTGTTCTTGCCTAATCCTTCAAAGGTGTATAACTCTTTAACTCTGGATTTATAAATAGATCCGTCTCTCTTGATGAGTGATACAGGAGTATTTACTCTAATGACTCCCCGAGTCACTCTACCCACTGCAATTCTTCCGATAAAATTAGAATAGTCAAGGGAAGAGACCATTAATTGAAGATTACCTTCTTCCGTTTTAGGTGCTGGAATATGCTCAATAATCATATCCAGGAGATAGGTAATGTCATCGGTGGGATTTTTGTAATCTGCACCCATCCAGCCTTGTTTGGAAGAGCCATATACGGTTGGAAATTCGAGTTGATCTTCGGTGGCTTCAAGGTTAAAGAATAATTCAAAAATCTGATCGTGAACTTCTTCTGGCCTGCAATTAGGCTTATCCACTTTGTTAATTACAACAATGGCTTTCTTGCCCATAGAAAGGGCCTTATGCAAGACAAATCGTGTCTGTGGCATTGCGCCTTCAAAGGCATCTACCAATAGGATAACACCATCTGCCATATTGAGTACCCGCTCAACTTCACCACCGAAATCGGAGTGCCCGGGTGTGTCTATAATGTTAATTTTTACGTCTTTATACCGCACTGAAACGTTCTTCGCCAGGATGGTAATCCCTCTCTCTCTTTCCAGTTCATTATTATCCAGAATGAGTTCACCGGTTTCCTGATTTTCTCTAAATAATTTTGATTGATGTAAAATCTTATCAACCAGGGTTGTTTTCCCATGGTCTACGTGTGCGATAATAGCAATATTACGAATCTGTTGCATTCTGCAAAGGTAATGATCTAATCTATTGAAAATGACTCAGATAGATCGAATAACAAATAATTTGCAAGCGATTAGAAGGTTCTCTCCAACTTGAAATCAGTAAAATTCATGTTTTAAAACTACTATTTTAAATCACTACTAAACAAGATAGTGGCCATTCTCTACTCAGGAAATACAGCCAACACTTTAATAATTGTTTCGTTGCATAAATCAAATAAATACTCTTTTAGTAATTATTTGAAAAGGGATTCGGAACCTAGTGAAATAATTTACCAAACTGATTTTATCTTACCGAAAGCAACTTTATAGATAAAAATAGAAATTTAATATTGTGAGATTAATTATACGCTCTAGTTATTCGTTGAGATGATGTTTGTTACCTTCGAAATAACAATGTATTGTCCACCTTAATTTAAAATTCAGTAATATTTAATGCAATTTACGAAATTGAAAATCCTATCCGCTATTTGAAATAAATCACAGACCATTGGTCACATTTCACTATTCTTACAAATAATTCTTATTGATATTTTTAATAAATATTAGATTAGACTAAGCTGATTTCTGCAAATATTGAGTTTTACTTTTTTCTGTTAATAATTAACAAATAAAACATATTCGAATGGAAATAAATAGTAACTTTAAAGATTTCAATCAATGAATATGAATTATCAAAATCGAAAAGTTATTGGATTATGGCTTGATAAAAATCACGGATATCTTATAAGGAATCCTGATAAATCCAACAAGGGTGATTTTAGCGACGTACACAAAGTGGAAGCTCAACATCACAACGAACATGGTTCCAGTGAGCACGTTCATCATCACAAGGAAATTCTGGAGACCAACAAGTTTTTTAAGGAACTTGCCCATAAAATTGAAGATTATGACTGTATTTATATAACTGGTCCTGGTAAAATACAGGAAGAGTTTCACAATTACCTAAGAGAACAAAAACAATTTCACAACAAACTGATTGAACTTGGAACCGCCGATCATCTCACTATGGAACAGATGGCAGCACAGGTTAGAAGTCATTTTTCGAAGTAAGTTTATTTAATTTTTTGTTCTATCGAATAATAAATAATTTTGAATAAATACAAAATAATATATTATTAAATATACCCATTATATCTTTAAAGGATTTTTTAATTTCAATAAAGAATTATTATTTCTATAGCTCTCTTTTACTTAAAAAATGAAAACATCTTTAAAAGTTTCAACAACTTAATTTGCTAAAGATCTTAAGGGAAATTGTTGATTTATCACAATAATGAATTTCGAATTTTTAATCAAAAAATTATTAGATAAGTAACGGGTTATAATCGAATTAGAATAATAAAATTATTTCCCTCAAGCTTTGCTTACCATTTCCTCCCACTCCTCGGTAAGCTGATTCAATTTTTTCTGAATGCTTTCGTATTCCTGAATCGTTTTTTGCTGATTCGTGGATTGATAAAAATTCTCAGCACCCATTATTACTTCAATTTCTGATTTCTTTTTCTCAGTCTTTGTAATTTCCTGTTCAATCTGCTCGATTTTTCTTTTGAGTTTTTTGCGATCTTCGTCACTGATGGCAGTTTTGGAAACTTCAACGGTGCCTGAATTCTTTGTTCCTGTTTTAAAGGTTTCTGCCAGTGAATCTGAATTGGTCTTCTCAAGAAAATAATCTATGTCGCCGTGAAATTCCCGAATACTCTTGTTTGCAAAATAAAAAGTCTTCTCTGCTAATCCTCGTAGGAATTCCCTGTCGTGAGACACAATGATAATTGTCCCTTCATAATTATTGATGGCTTCTTTCAATACTTCCTTTGATGGAATATCAAGGTGATGCGTTGGTTCGTCAAGTATCAATACATTATGTTGTTGTACCAATAACATGGCTAATCTCACTCTTGACTTTTCTCCCCCACTCAATACTGAAATGCGCTTATCTATATCTTCTCCTCTAAATCCCAAACCTCCAAGAATCTTTCGAATATTGGGCCTTGCCTCCGGAACAGCAGCATGTTCTACGGCTTCTAAAACAGTATCCGAAGGATCCAACAATTCACTGTGTTCCTGAGCATAATATCCAATCTTTACCTGATGACCTAGTTGCAATTGTCCTGAACTTGGCTCTATGGTTCTGCTGATTAGTTTAACCATAGTACTTTTTCCCTGTCCGTTTTGTCCAATAAAACTCAACTTCTGCCCACGTTCGATTAGTAATTCAATGTTCTCCAAAACACTTAACTGACCATAAGATTTAGAAAGATGTTTAGTCTCTAATACAACCCGACCACTTGGACGGCAGGATGTGAATCGCAATCTCATTACTCCCTGCTCAGAGTCTGGTTCTTCAATAATATCCATTCGAGCTAATTCCGATTGCAGAGACTTAGCAAAACTGGCTTTATTGGCTTTAGCTCTGAATTTATCGATTAAAGCTTCTTTATGCTGAATGACTTTTTGTTGGGCGTTGAATTCGTTTTGTTCAATTTCCTTTCGCTCTTTGCGATATTGAATAAAGGCAGAATAGGTTCCTTTAAAATCGTACAATCTTCCACGATCTACTTCCATGATGCGGTTAGCCAGTTTATCCACTAGCATTAAATCGTGTGAGATTACTATGACGGTGCCTTCATATTGAATGAGATACTTTTCCAACCATTGAATCGAAACAATATCCAAATGATTATTAGGTTCATCCAACAATAGTATGTCCGGTTTTTGAAGAAGTAGTTTGGCGAGTTCCACCCTCATCCTCCACCCTCCGCTGAATTCATGAGTTGAACGGTCAAAATCACTGGGTGCAAATCCTAAACCGGAGAGAATTCGTTCGACTTCACCTTCTATTTTATCAGCGTTGAGATATTCTAATCTATGATGAACATCATGCATTCGCTCTACCGTTGTCATCATTTTCTTTTCATCCAGATCAGGTTGCGCTAGCAGTGTTTCCAGGTCGTGAAGTTCATTTTGAAATTGATGCAATTCCTCAAGCGATTGCATCACTTCCTGACGAATACTTAATCCCTTGTCTTCCGGAAGTTCCTGTCTCAAGGTACCAAGAGTAATTTCTTTTGGCTTCTCTATAACACCCGTATCAGCCCGAGACTGTCCAGTTAAAATTCTAAATAAGGTAGATTTACCGGATCCATTTCTACCTGTAATAGCTAGCTTTTCTCCCTGTGTTACCGTGAAGTTTACATTATCAAACAAACATCGCTCACCATAATATAAGGTGAGGCCTTGTACTCGAATCAAAACGCTTTGTTATTTTTTCTTAGTTAAATATATAATCACCATCCATTTGACTTAAGGCGCTATAGGTTTCTCCTTTTCGGGCTAAAACCAATTTCCATAGTAATTCGGGATCTGTATTAAATAGATAATTGGGATCCATATCCTCCATAATCCATGAATTCTCTTGCATTTCTTCCTTCAATTGACCTTCTGACCAACCACTATATCCAAGATAAAATCGAATATTTTCTGGCTTGATCACACCCTGCAACATCAGAAATTTAGTCGCTTCAAAATCACCACCCCAATAAATACCACGGCTCACCGGTATTGAATCTTCAATCATGTCTCCTACATTATGTAAAAAATGCAAAACATTATTGGCCACAGGACCACCAATGTATACATCAGCATTGAAAGAACCAATATCTTCAATTAACTCATCCAATCGGTATTCGCTTTTTTGATTCAAAACAAAGCCAACAGTTCCTAATTGCTCATCGTGATCAGCTATCAAAACAACTGATCTTTTAAAATTAGGATCTAACATAAAGGGCTCCGAAAGCAATAATTTACCTTTTTCAATCATGGTAGAAAATGTCTAAATACTGGTTACTGGAATATTTCGGTCAATGCGTTTGAGAAATCCGGATAATACGGTTCCATTTCCTCCAACTTCAACAAACTCTTTCGCTCCATCGGCTATCATGTTTAACATGATCTGCGTCCATCGCACGGGTGCAGTAAGCTGCGCAATAAGATTAGCTTTTATTATTTGAGGATCTGTATGAGATTTTGCATCTACATTTTGATAAACTGGAAATAATGGACTGTGAAAACTTGATTCCTGAATAGCTTTTTCCAATTCATCTTTGGCAGGTTGCATTAAGGGTGAATGGAATGCTCCACCGACAGCAAGAACAATAACTCTCTTGGCTCCAGCTGCAACTAATTTTTCTTCAGCCTTTTTTATTCCAGTCAAACTACCGGATATGACTAATTGCCCAGGACAATTATAATTGGCCGGAATGATAACATCATCCTGAATTTGTGAACAGACTTCTTCTATTTGCTCATCGGTAAGGCCAACTACCGCAGCCATAGTTCCAGGATTCATTTCACAGGCCTTTTGCATAGCCGAAGATCTGATCTGAACTAAACGCAATCCATCCTGAAAACTCAGCACACTTGACATTACTAAGGCAGAAATCTCACCCAAAGAGTGTCCTGCTACAGCAAATGCTTCAACAGGTTTGCCTGCAACGCGAGCACTGATTACTGAATGTAGAAAAACGGAAGGTTGAGTGATATTTGTTTGTTTAAGTTGATCTTGAGTACCTTCAAACATTATGTCTGAAATTCTAAATCCCAATATTTCATTGGCCTCTTCAAACAAATCACGAGCTAAAGAATTGGATTCGTATAAATTTTTTCCCATTCCCACAAACTGACTGGCCTGTCCTGGAAAAATGTAAGCTGTCGTTGACATTATCTTTCTCTGTTATTCAATAAATTTAAAAATTCATTTCTGGTCTCAAAAGATTTAAATACTCCCGTAAATGCCGAAGTTATAGTCATGCTGTTTTGCTTTTGCACACCACGCATCATCATACACATATGTCGGGCTTCGATTACAACCGCTGCACCATAAGGTTTTAATCCGGCATCCAGACAATCTAAAATCTCTGAAGTCAATCGTTCCTGAACCTGTAATCTTCGGGCAAAAACATCTACAAGTCTTGGTATCTTGCTCAAGCCCACAATGTACCCTTTAGGAATATAAGCTATATGTACTTTTCCGAAAAACGGCAACATGTGATGCTCACATAAACTATATATTTCAATGTCTTTGACGATCACCATTTCACTAAATGGCTCCTTGAAAATGGCCGATTTAAGTATCTTAACGGGGTCCTGATTATACCCTTGAGTCAAAAATTCCAGGGCTTTAGTAGCTCTGGTAGGCGTTTTTACAAGACCTTCACGTTGGGAATTCTCCCCTACACCTGCGATAATTTCCTCGTAGTGTCTTATAAGTTTCTTATTCTTAACCGTTTGATTTTCTTCCATATTAGTGATCCGAAAAGAAGAACCAAAATACAAACTATTGGTTTACCCCATTAGCATATTAATATAAATTATTCCTGTTTAAACCGGATTGAATCCTCCAAAAATTCATCAAATGATAATCATCAGGTCTGAGTTTTTATTTTAATATCCGATTTAGCCCCACACTCATTATTGAGTATGAGATTGAGAGAATCTCGTCCTGTAATATTAACTACTTATCGAAGGGGATACTCTGTTGATCGATTGAGGGATTAGCAATGCATAAGTTTGAGTACTTTTAGGTTTTTAATCGATACCTACTTCTGCAATTAATAGCTATAAATAAAGAATTTTTCGGGTCAGCACAGGCCATGATCTGGATTATTCTGGCTTCAATTATTGCATCGATTAGTCCAGAACATTGGACCTGGCCACATATAATAAGCTGGTCCATTCTCAACGTGTTTATTTATGCGGTGTTGGCAAACATCAACATGTTAGTCTTATTCCCAAGATTCCTGCAAAGAAATTCAATCATCTTATACACCGCTTCATTATTAGGCATTTGTTTATTAGCTACTCCACTCATAGTCTTATTAAATCGCTTTTTTTGCAACCTCGAAAATGGTTTATGTTATCCTTGGATTATATCGAGTAAACTGCATTTCATAAGCCTAATGATTGTCACCTCATTAAGCACCTTGGTTCGACTGCCGATCGAATGGATAAAAGTTCAAAATGACAAAAGGATTTTACAAACAAAAAATGTTCAGGCGGAACTCCAATTTTTAAAAAATCAGGTTAACCCACACTTTCTTTTTAATACATTAAATAATCTTTATGCCCTAACCTTAAAGAAATCTGATCAGGCACCTGAACTGATTCTTAAACTATCCGACATGTTGCGCTACATGTTGTATGAATGCAATGAAGCAGAAGTTCCACTCAGCAAAGAGATTCATTATATCAGCAATTACCTCGATTTGGAAAAAATACGATTAAGTAAGATGGCCGATATTAGAATGGTAGTAGATGGAGATCCTTCCACCTTCAAAGTAGCTCCTTTACTTTTTATCCCTTTTATTGAAAATAGTTTCAAGCATGGATTAAAATTTGGAGATAATGCCGCCTATATTCATATTTTATTCAAGATTGATCATGAATTGCGAATCAGCATCACCAACTCCAAGCCTACCGCAGCACCGGGTATAGGATCAGTTCGTTCGGTTGGTGGAATCGGCCTTGCCAATGTTCGCAAACGCCTTGATCTGATCTATCCTAAACGATACGAACTAATTATTCAGGACAACCCCGACCAATATTCGATACAATTAAAAATACTAAAATAATTCCAATAAAATGATTAAAACATTAATTGTTGATGACGAACCATTAGCACTTGAAATTCTGGAATCCTATATAGGACAACTGAATGAACTTGAATTAGTCGCTAAGTGCAATAATGCTTTGGAAGCAAACCAATATTTATCCTCTAATCCCGTTGACCTAATGTTTTTGGACATTGAAATGCCTGTACTTAGAGGCACAGAATTTGTAAAATTACTTTCGAATCCACCGGCTTTGGTTTTCACCACAGCTTATCCTGAATTTGCAGTACAAGGATTTGAACTCAATGCTTTGGATTATTTATTAAAACCAATTTCTTTTGATCGATTCATTAAGGCCGTCAATAAGTTTACAAGTTTAGTAGCCAGCAATAAACAAGCTTCAGCAAATTCTAATGCAGATTTTATATTCGTTAAAGCAGATAAGAAATTAGTTAAAGTAAACTTTAATGAGATTGTTTACATAGAAGGATTAAAGGATTATGTTATAATTCATACACCTTTAACACGAATCGTTACCCTGCAAACCATGAAATCGTTGGAAGAAAAGCTACCCCAAGATATTTTCATTAGGGCTCATCGTTCGTTCATTGTCAATCTGGATCAGATAACGACCATTCAAAATTCTACGATTGAAGTAATGACTAAAGGTCAAATTAAAGAAATTCCGATCGGCAATAATTACAAGGATGAAATAGAATCAATGGTTGAAAAGAGAAAGTTATAATCTCATCATATGTTTTTTGATTTTATAAATATAAGAATATTAACAGCAAATTAAACTACTGCTATTCCGCTCCCACCTTAGTATTATTGTATAGAGTGGGCTTTTTCATTTTAGTTGAAGAAAGCAGAAAAATCCGTTAAAAAAGAAAAACTGTCCGAGCCATTAAACCAAAGCTGATCAAAGAAAAAAATTAATTAGGTCATCCATTGAAACTTAATGACAAAGGCGAGTTTTTTTCGCTTAGGATTTTCCCTTGATGAAGCGTTAAAAAATGAATATAGCCTTGATCTTTTGGTTCTTTTGGATCAAGCCAAAAGAAAATTATATAAATACAGCATATTCAGAAATTCCAGTCTTAGACTTTCTTCCAGTCCCTAATTAATCATTAATAACATTATACTTCAGTCAAAATTAATTTTCCATAGCCTTTGAAAATGATAAAAGCGCTTCATTGCTGAAGCGCTTTTACTTTGATTAAACCGATTGATAATAATTTATTGAAACTAAATTACAGTCAGAGTTATGAATTAATGATTAAGCACCATCTTCTTGGTGGAAACAAATGTAGGAGTCTCTAAGGTATAATAGTATACACCGGATAATCCTTGTAACTCATTTTGATTGATTACAAAATAATTTATTCCAACATTGGCTCTTTGTGATTTAGAAACTAATATTTTACCAGATACATCCTGAATCTTAAGCAATACATCGGCCTGTTCAGATGAACGGAAGCTAATTGTAGTTAACTCAGAGAATGGATTCGGAGTATTCTGGTATAATTCATATGAATTAAGACTTTGATTTGAATTTCTTATTCTAAGCTCTATACTTAATTCTTCCAACTTAGTATTATATGCTTCCGTTTGTAAAAACTCGCTGCTCGTACTGATTTGCTTGGAGAGATTGAATTGTCCGGAGTTTGACCTTACGGAAAGATAAAATAATGGAATCTCATTAGAATAAATAGCTTGATCAGAATTCCAGCTCATATTTACAACTCCTTGATCAACCATATTGAGATTAAAATGATTGTGATTAAGGTTAATACTTCCAGGAAGAATATCTACGATTTCTATTTTTCTAGGATCGAATTTCCAAGCCAATTGAAATCCCTGAATGGCGCCATTCCATGTACCATATACCGGAACATCAACTTTATCTACAGAACTATAATCTTTGTTTTCTATTTCAAAGAATATCTTTCCAGCTGTTCTGGACTGAATTTTTGTAGCCAGGTTAGTCTTTGCAGATTCATTTAAATCTCCAATCTTAATAGCGTAAAAATTATTATTAAGCGAAGCTCCTTGTAAATTAGAAACACTAATTTCTTCTTTCCATCCGCCACCCCATGGATTAGAAACATCTTCAAAACCAATTGGCAAAGCAACAAACCTCCAGGATTTTTGTGATGAAGGCATATCATTGCGAACACCCAAAATAAGCTTTCTCATTTCGGCAATATCAGCTGCAGTAATAGATTTAGAATTATTAACGTCTGCGGCAATGTATTGATAAGGTGAATTAAATATCTCTTTGCCAAGGATATGCTTTTGAACCATAACGATATCAGCCGTACTAATTCCATTCAAAGCATCATCATTCTTAACAGGCTTAATAGAATAATCAATATTTTCAGTTAAATCATTAAAACTAAATGTACCTTGATCTAGGGTTGCCTGACTGGATACTACATTTTGTGATTGCATAATATCAATCGTTGCATTCTTCAATAATTCTGTTTTATTGGCACTCACCAAACCTGAAATATGACCAGTCAATCGATCTGGACAAATATTTCCATTATTATCTTGTAATGTCAACACAGTTTTACAAAAGTCTTGATTGCCGAAAAGATCTGTAACATAAATGGTTACCATAGTATCTCTACTTCTTCCGTTAGGAATATCAGCACAAGTAAATGTTCTGGTAGTATCGTTGGCGTTAGAACTGAATGAGTATTTTAATAAATTTTTTGGAGTACAGTTATCTTCACTTTTTTCATTGAAATCTCTGGCATTAACTGTTATAGAACCATTAGTGGCCATTACTACAGTAATAAGTCCAGATTTACAAAATACGGTCGGCAATTTCTCATCACGAATGGTGATAAGTTGATCACAGCTTGAAGAGTTTCCACAAGCATCAGTCACTGTCCATTTAATTTTATGGGTTCCAGAACGATAACTACCTGAGGCATTTCTGTTGCTTCCATTAATATCCACCGAACCATTATTATCTAAATCAATACTATAGGTCCAAGTTAGATCCAAACTATCCGTACAATCATCTGTTGCATAACCTATCCATTGGATAGTTGCTGAACAATCTGAAGCACTTGATGCAAATGTTTTAGTTGCACAGGTTGTAGCCAACAATGTTGGTCTTACCGAATTTACGATTTTGATTATTTGATCTTTCGTATAAACACCAGCTGAATTTGGATTATTAACATCATAAGTACACCAGTCTATGACTCTCCATCTTCTTATAATTTTGATACATGTATTATCAACACCATAGAATTTTTCGTCTTCGTATCCTGATATAATATTTGCACAAGGTTTAGCAGGCCATGTTGGTCTTCCAGTCCTTGAAGGATCGGCATCTGCTAAATCGCATCCATTAACCGTTATATTTCCAGGGAATGTAATTTGATTTTCAGTCAAAGGATTTAAATCTCTTACAGTAATGATTTGATCGCAAATCACAAATCTTCCTCCTGCATCTTCCGCTCTCCAATGACGGGTTATCACGCCAGTGGCGCATCGGAATCCAGTTGAGTCATCCTTATAAGTAACCTTTGGCGTACCACAATTATCGTTAACAACAGGTCTACCAGTTACTGTTAAATCATTTATATCTACGGTGCAACCGACTGTAATATTCCTTGGACAAGTAATAGTTGGAGCTATTTTATCCTGCACCGTTACAAGAACCATACATTCGTTATAATTACCTTTCTTATCTTTTACACGAAGTACGACTTGTATAGGATTCTTAGCAACATCTTCGCAACAGAAAGATACTGAATTTCCAAAAGATGTATTTCCAACAACATTACAATTATCTGTCATTCTTCTGACCAGAATAGAATCAATATCGCAATTGTCAAAAGATCCTTGATCGAACGTGGTAGCGAATACCTTTGTAAGTCCACCATCGCCTAAGGTAACAACTGTAGTCTCATCGCATACTGCGACTGGCTTAAGATTATCTTCAATGATAACCTCAACTGTACAATGTGTTGAATTACCACATGCATCAGTTACAGTATATCTCACCCAGGAAGTATCTTGCAATAATCCTGAAATGCTTACTTTACCATTTGGCAATACTGTTACTCCAGTTGTCCTAAAATCTCCGGCTTCGGGATTTCCGTTGGCATCTGCCTTTTTATAAGAAACATCCAATTTATAATTAGAACAATCGGAAATAAATTCAGGTCCACTAACAATGGCTGTGCCGGTACAACTGTAATAATCTGTTGGGAAAACCATATAATTACCTCGACAAGCGATTACCGGAGGTTTATTATCGGCAACTTTGATTAACTGATTGCACTCCCTAATCTCACCAGTACACCAATCAAAGATTTTCCAGCTTCGGAATATTTTAAATGAATTACCGCACACGGGTATTTTTAAATCTTTATAGGTTACTGCAAAATGATCACACTGAACTCCAGTAGGAAATCCAGTACCTTTCCAAATTACATTACCATTAGCGTTGACATAATCATATGGAGAAGGATTGCCATTATCTAATGAATTCCAACCCGCTGGATATGGTCCAAATGGGTATTTAATACTATCGCACTCTAATGTTGGCCGAGAATAACCATCATAATTTGGAGGACAAACAAGTGCATCAAAATCACCTTGGCTAATGTATATTAATTCAGTACAACGTGTGGTATTACCCTTACAATCTTTAGCCGTCCAAAATCGCTCATATTGAGCATAAGGATCAATGTTACATCCATTCTTAGTATATACATCATAATAACACAATTCAACATCGCAACATAGATCAAAATTTCTTACATTATAACATCCATCTTTACCTACAATTTTTGTAACAGTTGCAGAATTAGGTACTGGAAAACCGATGGCATCCGGACTTACATCATCAGTACAAGTTAATCGAAGAGTCTCAGACTGACATGTCAATTCTGGAATAAATTTATCTTCAATTAAAACATAGCCCCAGCAGGTAATTCGTGAGCACAAATGTGTAACTTGAACTTTCATCTTTTGACCTAAATGTGCTCCCGTTACATTTCCTCCGGGAACAATATTATTTTGGCCATCATATACAGTAATACTGTAGGAGTCTTCCGGATAGTTATTGCCTTCCAATACTATTCCAGCAGTTATAGTCGCCCTACAATTTCCATCTAATGAAAGATGAATTAAATTGTCACAGGCTAAAGAACCATTAGATTCAACTACAACTTGAAGGTTCAAGACGGTTAATCCTGAAGTGGCAGTTATTGTATAAGTACCTGGTACATTTCCCCAATTAATAAAAACTGAAGTATTCGTTGCCATTGAAATGGTACCTCCACCTGATAAAGAAAAAGTCCATGGACCCGGAGTATTAACATCATAAATGACATTTAACGATCCGGTACACACACTGGTGTCAGTAGCATTTCTAGCAAATAAGGTTTGTGCTTGAAGTTGCTGACTGCCAAAAAATAAAGTCATCATAAGTAATAATATGACTTTACCCAATTCACCTGTTACCAATGTAATTGGATTCATGTTTATTGTATTTGTTAAAATTACTTTTCTCATATTCAATTTTTTGTCGGTTTAATATTTAGTTTCAGGATGGCTATGGGCCGGAGCTTTTAGGCCCCGGCTAAGCCTAATTACCCAAGAACCGTTTTTTATTTTATAATTACCATTTTTCGTGTAGCAATAAAATCTCTCGCATCAAGCTGATAGTATAATACACCAGCATTTTCATTCTGCAATTCAATTTCTGTGGCATTTAATCCTTTCAAAGCATTCACATTAAGCTGTTTAATTTGCTTACCTGACACATCAAATATTTTTAAGGTCACCTCTTGTTCAAAAGGCACTTTGTAGTATACGGTGGTTTTTCCGCTGAACGGATTAGGTACATTCTGATATAATTCAAAATCTGCTCGGTCACTTTGAGTACCGTTTCTAAACAATAGCTCCATTCCATAATCATCTTGACCTACATAGATTTCAGCATTAAGACCGGAATTATTTAATGTCAAATTACTTGCGTTGATAATTCCGTTCTGCAATGGAAGAATCTCAATGGTAAATAATTCGGTTCCAGATTGAATATTCTGTTTGCTATCATTATTCCAAACCACTCGAAGTGATTTTCCATGTTGTGATATAAAATAATGATCTGATTGAATATCCAACGTTCTGGAATGAACACCGGTAATAATCCCAATACTACCATTCAAATTCAGTTCAAATTGCATACCTTCTATAGTCAAATCATTTGCCACTCGCAAGGCAATTTCTACCTTCTCATTAGCTCGTACTACGGTTTCATTAAGTTCAACTCCAGTTACTAATTTTGATCGACTCGTAACTCCTTGCTGAACATTTCCAGTTAGAGCTTCTCCGGTTACATCACCAGTTTTGACTGCAATAAAATTATTATTAATTACATTCGAATTAACATTGGCTAGATCAATATTAGAAACATATGCAAAAGGATTATTTGAATCCATTTGGAAATTAGCATCAACAAAATTCCATGAAGTATTATTTGGAAATCCTGTGGTTACTCCTAATATTAGTTTACGAATATCTGCGATATCTCTGGAAGTAATAGAAGAAGACTTATTAACATCCGCCGCAATTAAATAATAAGGATTATTAATCAACTCTTTACCTAAAATGTGTCTTTGAATCGCTATTATGTCTCTGGTCGTTACTCCGTTTAAAGGATCGACATCCAGATTTGGCTTAATCGAATAAGATTGATCCTTTTGAAGATCCTCAAAGGCATACTGACCAACCTGATCAGTACTCTTTTCCAACATGGAATGATTATCCATATTCAAAAACTGAATGGATACGCCTGGTGAATAATTAATTTTGTTTACACCAGTAATCAATCCTGAAACAGTAACCGTATTGACATTTCGATTAGGACAAACATCCTGATTATCCTGAACAATTAATTTAGTATGACATAAGTCTTGATTTCCACTAAGATCTGTAACATAGATGTCAATATTAAAAGTATCAACTCTACCGTTTCTTAAATCTGAACATCGGATAACTTTAAAACTATCCGCTAATGAAGATGTAAAAGAATATTTAAGATCGCTTGCATTCGTACAATTATCACTACTTGCGAGATTAAAGTCTTTAGCCCATATGGTAATTTCCTTGCTACTTGGCATAATTACGGTCACAATACCACTATTGCAATATGGTGTTGGAGCCTTACAGTCAATAACCGTAATTAGGTAACTACAACTTGAGGAGTTACCGCACTGATCACTAACTGTCCAGGTTACCTTATGCACACCAGCAACTAGAGATGGAGCAAATGTTTTACCGTTACCAGTTAAATCAACACTATTATTATTACCTCTATCTAAAGCATAGGTCCATAACAACTCTGAAGGGTCTGTACAGTCATCGGTAGCAGAAGCACTGAGTACTGCAGTAACATTACATCCTTCCGTAATACACAATTGTCGATTACTGCAAGAACTGGAAATGGTTGGTTTTTCATTATTTACAATTTTGATTACTTGAGTATGATACCATACGCCGTTTCCTTGCTTAGGATTATTTACATCATATGTACACCAATCTATGACAGTCCACTTTCGCAGAATCTTATAGCATACTCCTTCAACATAGTTAAATACTAAATCATCATAATTAGATACAATCTGATTGCATTTATCAAGATTATTATAGATTGGTTTGCCTGTAATACTAATTCCAGTTGTATTCTTACAGCCGACAAGATTGGTATCTCTTGGCCAAACAATATCACTTCCGGTAAATGGATACTTATCGTAAACTGTTATAAGTTGAGAACAAGAATCCTTTCGTCCTCCGGCATCGGTTGCAATAAACCAACGTTTTATCGTTCCTACGTTACAAGCACTAAGGTTATTTTCAATTCTTTGCTCAATGGATACTGAACAATTATCTGTTGCCGTAGCGGTACCAAATACATTTAGGTTTGACAAATCTGTTTCACAAGTGACAACAGTGTCCTTTGGACAAGTAGTTCTTGGCGGAAGTTTATCCTGAACCATTACTTCAACCATACATTCACTGGTATTTCCAGCTTTATCTGTTACTTTTAATATAACTCGAATTGGATTATTAGCTATGTCTGAACAACAGAAAGTAATCGTATTTGAGAAATTATTGTTTGAACCACATGGTCCTGGATTCATTCGACGAACCATAAATGATCCCATTTCACAATTATCATGACTTCGATCATCAAAAACATTAGCTGAAACGGTTGCCTGTCCATTTTCTGTTAAAGCAACTACAGTTCGCTGTTGACATACTGCAACAGGAGGTGTAAGATCTTTTACTTCAATATCAAATGAGCATTCAGTACAATTACCGCAATCGTCACATATCTTATAATATATCCAATTACAGCCATAAGGCATGTTATCCACTCTGTATTGACCATTTGGTAACTTAGTTATATTTCTGGTAGAGCCGACCTGATTAGGATCAGGCACACAATTGGTTGGGCTTGTGGCTGGAAGATGTGAAACCGAATATGTCCATCGTGAACAAGTTTCAATTACATAAGGTATTCTATTGTCTACAATTGTACCTGGAAGTAAATTTTCAGGAACAGGAAGTACATAAGAACCTGTACATGTATTTGGACTGGTATTAATCGTTATAGTAGTTGGACAAATTACCGCTGGACGAACATCATCAATAATTTTAATTAACTGAATATAGGTAATTCTATTGTTCGGTCTGCACCAATCAATGATTAACCACTTTCTTAAAATTTTTATCGTTCCATCGCAAACTCTTAAAGTATCATCTGAAAAATCAAATTGAATATTACCGCACAACAATCCCTGAGGTCGACCAGTACCAGTAGATGTAGTATCTGGCAATCCATTTGGAAACTTAGTCCAATTGCCATTACATCTAAGTGCTGGGTTATTTCCTGGCTGACCATCGTAATGAGGTGGAAGGGTAAGGTCAGCAAGAGTTCCTCTAACAATATCAATAGTATCTGTACAACAAGCGGTAAAACCACCGGCATCTGTTGCACACCATTTTCTATAGACTGTGCTGGCAAGAGTATCGGCACAAGTATAAGTTACTGTGCTATCGCGATAAGTCAAACTAACAGTTCCACACGCATCTATTCCATTTACTATATATGGATACACCGAAGTATTTACTAAGGCCGGATTAACCGGAAATCCAAATACTAAAGGATTTAAATTAACATTACAACGGAATGTATCTCTAGGTTTACAATTCAATAGTGGCGGAGTTTTATCTTCTATTAATACATTCCCCCAGCAAGTATTACCACATACTATATTTTTAACTGTAACAATAAGCTTTTTTCCAACATAGGATTTATTTAATGGCAATGAAACTGGCACACCATTATAGGTAAGACTTACGGTAAAAAATCCAAGATCTGCACAAGTTGCATAATCACCCTCAAGAACCATATCTGCCAATAAATCAGCTTCGCAATTGCTATTTACAGACAAATGAATTGTGTTATTACAAGCCATTTGGCAATTGCTCCAACAATTTGGTATTGTTACAATATTAGTTACAGCACTACTTTGAGGAATACCGGATGTAATAGTGGCATTATTATTTAAAGCACCCGGCGCTCCGACTGCTCGAGGATTTACTTCAACTACCATATTAACTACCAATGAGTCACCACCGAGTAAAAATCCATCACTATTAGTCATGTTAGGATTGCCAGCGCCATTGAATCCTGGATTGCTAGTCGGCGCTATGGAAGCACCAGATGCTGAAATATTTGGAGATCCGACAACTCTAACAAATGCATTTCCTAAATTAGAAGCAGAGTTGAGTTGCTCAATAATATTTATCGAACTCACTATTGGACACAATCCGCCGTTAGGATTTCTTATTCGGAGTCTATAACTTACATCTATGTTTCCAGCAATACCACTGGAGGCGACATTTACTCCAACCAAATCTTTGCTAGCTACTACGCACTGAGCATTGATGTTTATACTAAAACTTATGGTCGAAAAAAATGCTATAAGACTGATCCATACCGAACGATGTATCGACAGGATCCACTCTTTAACTTGTTTTGGGTAAAATGTATTATCCATTTATAAAAGATTTTATTGTTTTTAATTAATTAAATAAGTTGACAATTTCTGAGATCCCCAAACGGTCCAAGAGAATAACATTAGATGCCTTAGCAAAACTTATTCTTTTGGTAATTAATAATGGGGGAAGAACTCTATGGGTTTGTCAGATATGGTCGTGTGATGAATAAGATGTGATAATAACTTATTCATCACACGCCATCAATCAACTTATTCTATCATGATCATTTTTCTGGTCGCTCGATGCGTGGAAGTTTCCAATTTATAATATAATATTCCTCCAGTCGCCAATTCTCTTTTATCAATAAGCAGCGTATTAAGTCCTGACTTAAATGATTTAGAGATTTCTTTCAGTAATCGTCCATTAACATCAAATATTTTTAAGCTTGCGTAATCATCTTTTGGTAATACAAAAGAAATATTGGTTTGATGATCAAATGGATTGGGTTGGTTTTGGTATAAATAAAATCCATTAGAAACTTTATCTTCAGATTGTCTGAAGCTCAATAAAAGTTCATAGGTTTTTGAATCTTCAGAATACAATTCAGCTGCAAATGGTTGATGACTAAGAGCAATATGTTCGCTAACTTTCCCATGCTTAACTGCAGTGAATACCAATTCAAATAAAGGACCTGAAGTTATAATGGCTTTATCTTGATTCCAGCTTAACCTAATTACACCTTCCTCTACTTTATTTAAATTTAAATTTCCATCCTGTAGACTGCAAATTCCATTGTTGATATTTTCAAATTTTAAAATCGATGAGTTAAATTCAACTTGAAGTTGAATTCCCTCAAAGTAGATCTTATCTTCAATAGTTACTGGCACATGTACCAGCTCACCAGCTTCAAATTCACCATCTGGAATTGAAAGATTTTTCACAAGATCTGATCTGGTTGATACTGAACCAGCACTTGATGTTCTTGCATCTCCAGAAACATCCCCTAACTTAACAGCAACCATGTTATTATTCACTTGATCACCACTTAAGTTTTGTATAGATACAGATTCTTCGATAGGCCATGGGTACAAAGGATCTGGAATTGCTACACTTGCATTAATAAATCTCCATGACTTCTTAACTGGAAACTCTTCCGTAATCCCTAGTATCGCCTTTCGAATATCCGATATATCACGACTTGTAATGCTCCTACTATCGTTTACGTCTGCCGCGATAGTCTTGTAAGGATCATTGATAATCTTTGTTCCTAAAATATGTTTTTGAATTAATATAATATCTTGAGTTGTAACACCATTCAACAAATCATCATTCTTTTCAGCTCGAATCACGTAATTTTCAGACAATGGAATGTCTGGAAATGCAAATTTTCCATCGATTTGAGTTATATGATACTTCGGAAGATTAGGCATTTGTCCACTAATAGAGACCATCGCTTGCTCTAACATATTATTATTACCGGTATGAATATTACCAGCTACTAATGCTGAAGTATTATTACCTCCACCCGTAAATCGATCTGGACAAGCATTGCCTAATCCATCTTGAATAATAATTTTGGTATCACAATAATTTTGATTTCCTCTTTCGTCAGTAACATAAATTCTCACATCAAATGTTTCTGAAATACCATTCGGAATTTGAGCGCAGGTATAAGTCCTAGAAGCATCCGCAGGATTCGTTGAGAAAGAATACCTTAGACTATTTTGAGGACTACAATTATCATTACTATTTAAATTTAAATCAGACGCCCATACGGCAACATTTCCTGAAGAAGGCATGATTACGGTAATAATACCGGTTCTGCAATATGGATTTGGTGCTTTTTTATCGTTACCGGTAAAGGTATATGAACAAGTTGCACTATTACCACATCGATCTTCAACAGTCCATGTAATACGATGAGTACCTCTTGGAAATACTCCACTAGCATTATTCGTTGAACCACTAATGTCAGCGGTAGAACCACTATTTAAAAATATTTTATACGACCACGCAAGTTCACTCGCATTAGTACATAAATCTGTAGCACTTGCAATTAATTCGATAAAACCGGTACAATTATCACTGGTAATATCAAATGTTTTATTCGCACATGAACTCGTAAAAGTCGGAATGGTCTTATCTGCCACTTTAATGATCTGAACTCTACTCCAGCTATTGCTAGGATTACAATCATCAATTACAGTCCATTTTCTTAATATTTTAAAACAAGCGTTTTCTACTAAGTTAAATACTTGATCGTCATATCCGGCAATTAAACTAGAACAGGATATATTGGCTGGCCAGGATGGTCTTCCGGTAGCAGAAGGATCTGTTGCGTTAAGACAACCATTAAATACAGTATCTCTAGGAAAAACAATGGTAGAACCATTATAAGGTACTGGATTCGTTACATTAATAATCTGACGACAAGTGAAGACTGGATTAAAATCATCTTTAAATGTAAAAGTTCTGGTTATCGTTCCAACACCACACGAATTAATCTGTATGGACGAATCATATGTTGTTGTTAAATTACAATCTTCAATAACTAAACCATCCATTCCCCATACAATGGGTTGAGGCAAATTACTACCTGCATCGTTGGTTCTTACTTGTTTCCTGTCCGCTTCATTGGTTCGGTATTGTCCAAATACATTTAGATTTGAATAATCAAATTTGCAACTTACCGTAATTGGAGAAGGAAGACAAGTCACCACGGGTGGTTTTTTATCCTGAACTGTAACTTGAACCATACATTCATTTGTATTACCTGCTTTGTCTTTAACCTGGAATATTATAATAATTGGATTATTTTTAATATCAGCACAGCAGAATTCTACATATGGTCCGAATTCTGAATCTCCGGCTGCTCCGGTACAATTACCTTTAACCATTCTTTTGACTTTCATAGAATCTAAAGCACAATTATCATATGAACCATCATCGAATGATTCAGCATACACTCGGGCAGTGCCTTCCGTTGTTAAAGCAACTACTGTTTCGAATTGACAAACAGGTATAGGTTTTGTCTTTTCTTCAACTCTAACTTCAGTAGCACATTCGGTACTATTACCACAACCATCTGTTGCTATAAATAATACCCAGGACAATCCAACGGGGAGGTCGTTAATGGTATAGGTATTATCTTTATTATTTACAACACCGTCAGTTACTGCATCTAAAGAAGATGGCGGAATTCTTGGATCCAAAACTCCTCGCTTAACTTTTACAACCCAAGTGATATTTGGAGAGCATTCCTGAACAACGGTCGGTAATCCAATAGTTGCAGAGCCGGTACACTCATTAGCAATGGTGCTAACCGTCTGCATTGGACGACACACGATCACTGGTCCTCGATCATCTATAATTTTAATTAACTGAACACATTCTGTATCTCTGCCAGAACACCAGTCTACAATAATCCACTCCCGTAATATTTTATAACTTCCGTTGCACACGTTAAGCTTTGTATCTGTATATGCATAGTTTATATTTCGACATCCAAAACCAGTTGGATATCCAGTATAGCTTGGATGAGGATTACCATTGGCGTCTTTTGGAAATGTGGCAGAACAAGCAATTGGATCTCTGTCAACCCCATCATAACTTGGAGGGCATTTCACTGAGTCAATATTACCTGGTCTAACTAAAATAGTATCCTGACAAGTTTCAGTGTTGCCATAACTATCTGTGGCAGTCCAAAGTCTGAATATGGTGTCCAAATATGTTACAGTTGGTGGACATACCACCGAAACAACTCGATCGCTATATTTTAATATGGTAGGACCACAATTATCATAAAAAGGAGAATTGCTTATAAAAGTTAAAGGTTGTCCTGCTACTGGTGTAGGATTTGGTGCGCCCGCTGGCTTAGGAAATCCAATTCCAGGTGAAGTTGGTAAAATTGGGTCGCTACAGTTTACAATAATTGATCGACAAGCCAATTTTGGTTTCAATTTATCTTCAACCAATAGAATTCCCCAGCAAGAATTACCAGAACAACGGTGAATGGCAGATACCTCAAGGTATTTACCGATATGTGAGGAATTAATTGTAGGGCTTGTTGGTATCGGAATTTTGGTAAATCCGTCTCGAATAACAATCTCATAATCTAAAGGATTGTAATTTGAACTCTCTAATACCATCTCAGGAGTAACTCTACCCTGACAAAATTCATCCAATGAAATATTAATAGTATCGTTGCAATCCACTTGAGGTGCAAATAATGAACCAACCCTAGTTCGGATGGTATCATTAGTACAAGATCCTCCAGCAAATGGAACTTCTGCCATCACAATGACAACATTACCAACCGTATGCCAGGTAATTCTAACATTTGGAAGATTCGTTGCATCCACTGTTGCACTTCCACCTATAACATTAAAAGAATAAGTGTTTGCTGCAACATAATTATTTAATAAATAAGTATACACAGTGTTTGATGCACATGTTTGCACAGGTACATTAATCAAACTAGCACAAGGTTGTGCAAATGACTTTGCATTCATTAGGAAAATGATCAGCATAGATAGGCTCAAATTTTTCCATAAATCAACGAAGCCAATTTTCGAAAGTATCGGTTTCTTCATATCAAGTAATTGTATTTTAAAATTTCAATTCCAAAATCATATTACACAATGGCACAACGACTTGTACCTTGCGAGGGGGTATCGATTGGGGGGCGTTACAGGTAGAATAAAATCAATCCATAGAGATTAATTCAACTCTATCCATCTCCCAATTGAATCCAAGTACTATTCCAAATTGAAGGGTAAAAGGCTTAGTTATTATAACTAAATTTAATGTGTTCTCATTTTTTTAATAATAATGCTTAAAGCATTGAATATGTGTTATTTATAACTTATTAATTTTCAATATTAGTAAAAAAAAACTTTATAAATCTGAATTGAATTTATTCCTTTAATTTATATTCAAAATAATAATAATATGTATGTGATTGAAAGGCAATTTGCTCAAATAACCTTACTAGCTTGCCATGAGCAACAAATTATTTAATACTCATTTTCATAGCATGCATGATATTGCCAATCACCTATAAATCTTTATTCTATTGCTATTCTGATATCGTATTATTCATTTTTCTTGTTAGCCATATCACATTATAGTAATTTATTAAAACATTTCAATCTTAAGCAATAAACCATCTATACGGTTTTCCATTATTCATTCAATTAAATAATTCAAGAAAGTCTCTAACAATGCATAATAAACCAGATAAGATTCGATCATGGGCTGAACCCTATAAAATGAAAATGGTCGAATTACTTAAAATGACAACTAGAACTCAAAGGTTAAGTGCTATTAAAAAAGCCGGTTATAATACATTCCTACTTCCGTCAGAATATGTATACATCGATTTATTGACGGATAGTGGAACGAATGCCATGAGTGATAATCAGTGGAGTGCTTTTATGCTAGGAGATGAGGCTTACGCAGGAAGCAAAAGTTATTATAAACTGGAAAACGCAGTTCAAAAATATTATGGTTACAAATATTTAATACCTACTCATCAGGGTCGAGGGGCGGAAAATATTCTATCACAGATATTAATAAAAAAAGGTCAAATCATTCCGGGCAACATGTACTTTACAACTACACGCGTTCATCAGGAGTTGGCCGGAGGAAAATTTGTCGATGTCATAATTGATGAAGCACATGATCCATTCAACCATCATCCATTTAAAGGCAACATAGATTTACAGAAACTTAAAGACCTTATTTCCAAGTATGGTGAAAAGAAAATTGCCTATATTTCACTAGCATCCAATGTTAATATGGCTGGTGGCCAACCCTTCAGTCTACAAAATCTGAAAGAACTAAGAAAATTAACTCAAAGTAAGGGAATAAGAATTATTCACGATATGACTCGCGTTGCTGAAAACGCTTATTTCATTCAACAACGAGAATCCGGTTACGCTAATAAAAGTATTCAGCAAATTGTAAAAGAAATTTGTTCACTTACAGATGGTGCAACCATGAGTGCAAAAAAAGATGCCTTAGTAAATATCGGTGGATTTATGGCAACTAATGAACCGGATGTTTTTGAAGAAGCAAGGAATTTAGTAGTTGTTTATGAAGGACTTCACACATATGGTGGATTGGCTGGTCGCGATATGGAAGCTATGGCAGTAGGTATTGAAGAAAGCATCAATGATCTTCATCAGAAAGCTAGAATTGGTCAGGTAATTTATTTAGGAGATAAGATGGAGCAATATGGCATTCCTATTGTAAAGCCAATAGGTGGCCACGGGATATTTGTCGATGCTCGCTCGTTTTTACCTCACTTATCTCAGGATCAATTTCCGGCACAATCATTAGCTGCTGAAGTATATATAGATTCAGGTGTCAGAACAATGGAAAGAGGTATTGTTTCCGCAGGTCGTAAATCGAATGGTCAAAATTATTATCCAAAGCTGGAATTAGTTCGATTCACAATACCAAGAAGAGTATACACCCAAGCTCATATGGATGTTGTTGCAGAATCAGTGGCATCAGTGTTTGAAAAAAGAAAAAAAATAACTGGTCTTAAGATGATTTATGAACCCAAGTATCTGAGGTTTTTCCAATCAAGATTTGAGAAAATCCAATAAGATTTATTTTATAAAGAAATGTACAACTAGGAATCTACAAACTAATTAAGTTCCAAGCACTAATTTCTATAAGGCTTTCACTTCAGATACCAATTTAGTAATAGTATCTTTTGCATCGCCAAAAAGCATGTAGGCTTTAGGATTGTAAAATAATTCATTGTCAATTCCAGCATAACCAGCTTTCATAGACCTTTTCATGATAATGATGGAATTAGCATTCTCAACATCTAGAATCGGCATACCATAAATTGGAGAGCTTGGATCCGTCTTTGCAGCAGGGTTAACAACATCATTGGCCCCAACTACCAACACTACATCTGTTGTTGAAAATTCAGGGTTAATGTCGTCCATTTCAATCAACTTATTGTAACTAACATTGGATTCAGCTAATAATACATTCATATGTCCAGGCATTCTACCTGCAACAGGATGTATAGCATACTTAACTTCTACACCTCCTTCTTCCAACAAGGATTCTAGTTCATGGCAAGCATGTTGTGCTTGCGCTACAGCCAAACCATATCCAGGAACTATAACTACTTTTTTGGCATATTTCAACAATATTGAGGCATCTGAAGCGCTAAGTTCTTTTGTAGTTCCACCGGATTTGGCCCCGCTGGCAGCATTATTACCTCCACCAAAATTGCCAACAAGAACATTAAGTAATGAGCGATTCATGGCCTGACACATTGTAACGGTTAAAATCGTACCAGCAGAACCAACTAATATACCGCCAATTAACATAACATAATTGTCATATAAGAATCCACCGCATGCTGCAGCAACACCGGTAAATGAATTTAGCAAAGAGATTACAACAGGCATATCCGCTCCACCTATAGGAAATACGAATATTAATCCATAAAGTATTGACAATCCTAAAACACTGTAAAACCAAGTTGGACCACCTAAATTTCCAAACACTAACAAACTGGATAAGATCACAACACTTGCCAACAAAGACAAATTAACAACTTGCTGTAGAGGCAAGTTATAATCACCAATTTTACCTTCTAATTTACCATAAGCAACAATCGATCCTGAAAATGATACCGATCCAATTACTAATCCAGCTAGAATAATTAATAGATGTTGTCCTGTCGCTTCATGGCCTGCATGAATTAAATGATTGTATTCTATAATCGAAATTAATGCCGCACATGCACCACCCATTCCGTTGAAAAAGGAAACCATCTGAGGCATTGCGGTCATCTGAACGCTTTTAGCCATATATACACCAATCACTGTTCCTATTATTAAGGCAGCAAATATCCAGATCAGATTATGCAGAGAATCCCCGTCACTATCTTTATATAAAAATATAGTTCCAAAAATGGCTAAGGTCATCCCTACAGCTGCAATTAAATTTCCACGACGAGCAGTATCAGGTTTACTCAACATTTTTAACCCGACCATAAAAGTCACTGAGGCTATTAAATATATAAATTCTAGTAAATATTCTTGCATCATTTCTTTTTCTTAAACATTTCCAACATTCGGTCCGTAACTACAAAACCACCAACAACATTCAGGGTTCCTAATATTACAGCAATAAATCCTAGTATCAAACTTAATAAACCTTCAGCCTGACCCATAACAATTATAGCGCCAATAATTACGACTCCATGAATGGCATTTGCCCCTGACATTAAAGGGGTGTGCAATACAGAAGGCACATGTGAAATCAATTCAATACCAACAAAGATCATAAGTATGACCAGGTATATCATTTGAATATGCGCGGATATAAATTCTAACATATCAGTTATTGTAAAATTTTTCCTTGATGAACAATTAAGGTTCCCTTAGTTATTTCTTCATCCATTTCCCATCGAAATGAATTTTTATCGGCTAAATGCAATAAAAGATTCATTACATTTTTGGCATATAACTCACTGGCATTGGTGGCAAGTGTGGAAGGTAAATTGCTGGTGCCGATAATTTTAACTCCATGCTTTACCACAATCTTATCCAATTCACTGACTTCACAATTACCGCCTTGCTCTACAGCCATATCGACTATTACAGCACCAAATTTCATTTGCTTAACTTGTTCTTCAGTTATCAAAATTGGGGCTTTCTTACCCATAACTAAAGCTGTAGTAATAACAAGATCGGCTTGAAATAATGATTTATTTACAGCCTCTTTTTGCTTAGCTAGATATTCCTCAGTAACTTCGGTTGCATACCCTCCCTCCGCTTTCGCGCCTTGTGACTCAACCGTAATAAATTTAGCTCCAAGTGATTCTGCTTGTTCTTTTGTTTCTGGTCTGACATCGGTGGCTTCTACCACAGCTCCCAATCTCTTTGCTGTTGCTATCGCCTGCAGTCCGGCAACTCCTACTCCAAAGATTAAAACTTTTGATGGTGTAATGGTCCCGGCAGCTGTCATCATCAGTGGAAATATCTTAGTCATCTCATTGGATCCTAATATTACTGCTTTATACCCTGCAAGGTTAGATTGAGAACTCAAAACATCCATACTTTGAGCACGACTAATCCTTGGTATTGCATCCATTGAGAACGCACTAAAACCTGCCTTAGCCAATTCATTGACGTATTCTGTGTTTGTGCGATGGTACATTAACGAAAGTAAAATAGAACCTGGTTTAATACTTTTAATTTCATCATCATTGAAGAAATTAATTTTGACAAATACATCGACCCCGCCAAACAATTGTGATCGATCATGAATCACATGGGCACCTGCATCTGTATACATCTGATCCTTAAATGCAGAATTTAATCCTGCGCCTGCCTCGACATTAACTTCAAATCCTTTGGAAATTAATTGCTTAACAACCACAGGTGTTAATGAAACCCGATTCTCATTGATTCTACTTTCTTTTAATACTACTATTTTCAAAATCTGCTTTTATTAGAAGCCGCGAAGATAGAACTTTACGGTCAAATTTGAAAAAGGCAGTTTCATTTTTATCAAATCGCAAATAATCGAATTAGAGTGTTGAATTTCAATGAATTATGGATTGGAGAAAGACTTAGACTTATTGATTCTGGTCAGATCGGTTACTTTGAAGGAATTTCTTCAGAAGGCTTAATTATTCTATCTGTTGATCATATTATCAGAAGGGTGAAACCCGAGAACTTGCAACTTGCTCCTGAGGAGAAAATAGATTTGGAACTTAGTTTTAACGATGAATTTAAAGAAGACAGCTTTAAAAACTTTAAATCCATTTCCAATACTATAGATCTCCATATTGAAACTTTAGACCCTTCTCTAATGAACGCTCAGTCAGAAAGAATATTGAGAAGACAAATCGAAGCTTTTCATATTTTTATGAAATCTTCCATCCAATTTAACTTGCCTCATTTACTCATTATTCATGGAAAAGGCGAAGGAGTTCTACGCCAGGAAATTCAATTCCTTTTAAAATCAGTCTATAAAGCTAAAATCATCTCAACTACAAACCAAGATGGAGCCACAGAAGTATGGATGTGATTTAAGCGAATAACTCTTTCAATACTTTACTTTAAAATTATTTTTTAATAATTGTGGCGATCCGAACGGTTAATATTAAAAAATGAAAACTATTTTTCTAATTTTTGATCAACTTCACACTGGTCGAACCTTTTGCATTTCTAACATTTAGAAAATAAATTCCATCATTGTACTCAGACATATTTATTCGTATGGCATTTAGTCCAGTCGTCACTTTGTTGAACTGACTATGAATTAATATTCCCATAGGATCATAAATTTCTAATGAAAGATTATCGTCTTCGCGACAATTATACTCCATTAAACATTCTTTCTCAAATGGATTTGGCCGAACAATAAAATTTTCATTGGCTCTATGATCTTGAACATTTATGGTTAGTTTTCTTGTACCGTTGGCAAACCAAACTCCCCATTTACCGCCATTTAACGCAATTAATTCTTGTCCGTTAGACTGAATCTTATTGGCGGCTAACTGTATTACATTTAAGGATCCACCACCAGAACCATTTTCACCGTCAAAAATTATTCGATTGTCCTTTGCACTATAATTTGCAAAAGATAAAACAGGTCGATCTGAAAGAATGCTTTGAAAATCTCCAACTTCAATATTGGCTCCAATAAGTTGTAATGTAGATCCAAAAATATCTTCTTCGATATAATCAAAAGCAATGACATCAAGGCTATTCTTTGAAAATACGGGATTTCCAATAGCTACATTATCTGGTAAACTAGCGACCAGTTTTTGAACTTTCCCGTCTCCAAATTTATTAGAGGCATTATCGAAGACTCGAATAAAGCCAATATCCCAATACTCATAATTCTGACCATTTGCTTTTTTTATTGTATTAAATGCATCATACATTACATATTCACCACTATGATCAAAGTCCATGACATCAGCATATTGCACACTTCCTGTTACGGTATTGCTGTAACTCGGATTATATAACTTAAAGTCACCCCATTTCTGAGAATCAAAATTGTATACGTGTATAAAGTTTTCAGAAACATCAAACACCACTGAAAGCAGATATCCATCTTTAGAAACTGAAACACTTCTGTATATTGGATCAGGGTCAAGAACAAATTCCTTATAAGATTTAGAAGTTTGATCGAAGAACATTCCATACAGTTTCTTATCATCTCCTACATAGTATATTTCTGCACCATTATCGGTAACGCTAGGTTTTGAATAAATTTTGGTGGTGGAAATCTGTTCGGGATTATTCACAAAATCATATAAGTATAATCCAGCCTTGTTTACATCAGTACAAACTATAAATTCCTTTCCAGGATTTGTAGACAATACTCTATTACCTGGATTAGAACCACCCCCAGATCCTAATATTCCAACCTTATCGAATGCCGACTTCGCACCATTTAAAACATCAGGTTGTGAAGAAAATAAGTCGGTACAGGCCCTTTCAATACATATCCTCAAATCTTTAAAATTAGAAGATCTTGTCAAACATCTGGTCAATGCATAATAATATACCTTTTCTGCAACTTTCTTCGCCTCTTCTAAGGTTCTGAATTTGGCTAGTTCAGTAACAAAAAGATAAAAAGCGTAATTTGGAATTCCGCTATTGATATGGACGCCGCCGTTATCCAAAGTTCCAGTATACTGTTCATTAACATGTCTCGGCTGATAACCATTATCGCCTAATTTATTACCACCATTATGAGGGTCGCTTAAATCTCTTAAGGCTCCAGAAGGAAAAACAGATTTAATTACAACATCTTCGCCGATTTTCCAGTCTTCACGATCAATCATCGCACCATAAATATCAGCATACGATTCATTAATCGCTCCAGATTCATTCTCATAATTCAAATTTGCACTAGCCGCTATAACTCCATGAGTCATTTCGTGACCCGCAACGTCAACACCCTTAGCCAATGCAGTAAAATCTTGATTGCCATTTCCGTAAAACATAGCTTCACCATTCCAAAAAGCATTATCCATATCTTTTCCTCCTTCCCTTACATTGATAATGGAAAGTATATTTCCTCCTGCTCCATCAATGGAGTTACGAGAATGACTCATTCGATAATATTCATAAGCTCTGGTTGCATTCACATGTGCAGAAATTGAAGTCTTAGAAGGCCATGAATTATTCGTTGATGAAATATAATCTACATCAAAACTCGTGCTTTCTGCACTTCGGTTGCGAGCATCAAGGGTCACAATAACTCCAACTGGATTATCCGGAAATTTAGAACGAGATGAAGAAAACATTACTCGCGAAGCATCCATTAAGTAATAAACACTACCTTCTTTCCAAACATGAATAGTTTGGTTTGTATTGAACAAATCTAAAGCGCTAGCCGTTTCATCACCAGTTGGAGACATCTCAGAAGCTGCATGAGTCTTACAATTTGCAAAGTGGCAGATTAGTGAATGCGCTTCAATGACAGATCCAGTCATCGCATCAATTTTTAACTCCCAGTTTTCTTTATAGTTAGGAGTAACTTTTACCAGGTAAATTAATGAAACATCTATACCATTATCGGGCACACTTATAAACAGTTGACTTGATTTAATACCTGTTTTAAGTGCTTTTAATGTAGACATATTATGATATGGTATTTCCTTAGACTTAAAGTAGTTTATGCAAATTTCTTCGACTTGATCTGGTAAAATACTTGGTTCAATATTGACGCTCGATGGTATCAACTTTGCTTTTCCATTAGAGAAAAGTTCTCCATTAGAATAAGCATGTACATAATACTCAGCATTAAGAATTGAAATATTCTTAAATTTTTGCTGAAATTTAAAATGTGTTGTTGATCTTTCGTCTTCTTCCCTATTGATTAATTCAAATGTAATAAACTCTGAACCAATAATTAATGCCTCCTTAAGGTAATTGGAATAAAAGTCTACCTTCGGTTTTTCTCGATATACCGAAGTATGCTTAGATTCAAATGCAACAGGAAGGCCTAGCTGATCAAATTCGATCACATTTATGCCTAAGGCGGTTCTGCGCAATTTTTGCTCATCCATAGGAGAATAAAATGAATGCAGCGCTGATCTATAAGCTAACGGATTTCGTTTTGTATTACCATAGGGTTTGGCAATTACTTTTTTAGTAAGGTCAATATAAGGATTGGAAAAAGTTGCTCCCTTTTTCAACAACTGACTATACCCATGTGAAAAGAATAGCCCTGATAATAAAAATCCGATTATAAATTTTTTCATTTTTTAGAATTTTGAAACAAATTGCTAAGGTTGTTATAAAATAATTTTAAAGCCGATGGTACAGATTCTGACATTGGATCCCAAGCCATTCGCCTAAAGTCTGAACCACTTTTTATCTCAATAAATTCATATAAATTACCAGGTGAATTATAGTCCATGTTTTCCAATCCTAAAATTTGGATATTGGTCTCTAGTTGACGAAGCTGATTCTTTTTTAGTGGTTGAAACTTTCCACCAGCAGAACTTGACCAAGAACCATCTTCAAATAATGACTGAATGGTTTCTTTTCCTGCAAATCCACCACCAGAACCAAAACGCAAGAATTCTTTTGAAGGAACGGTTGAAGACTTTGAAGACTTACAATCCCCTAATCCAATTATACAAACAATTGAAAATGCGCAAATTACAATGGGTTTAAGGTACATCAATTTTTAATTATTCGTTAAAAATAATTCAAATTTCCTATAACTTGCTCAATTGGATGTAATTTTGTTGAAAATCTAAATTAAATATGAAAAATTTGTTATTTGTCCTTTTTGCTTTTATTGCATTCACTACTACTAATACTTTTGCTCAAACCTGTCAACACGGAGCAAAGAAAACCTGTTCACATTCATCAGGAACAGCTTCAGTCAATCAAGATGACGCTTATTTTGTAGCTGCTACTAATGCCGCTGCACAAGATCCAACAATAGAGAAAAGAGAATGCGCCAAAGCTGGAACATTTTGTTTTTATCGTAATTCCAAAGATGCAGAAGGTAACGTATCAAGTACTGAAGTAATGTATGATCAAGCCTCAGCAACTTTTATTAATGCGACTTCTAAATCTAATAAAGGCTGCTGCGCAAGTAAAAAAGCTTGTTGTGCCAAAGGATCTAAATCTTGCTCAAAAGATAAAGAAGCAAAAAGTGAAAATAAGATAATGAATTAATTTAATATTCGCTTTATATTTAAAAAGGCTCTCGATTGAGAGCCTTTTTTTTGACTACTACCGATAACATTTTATAGTTGCCCAAATCAATCAAAAACAAATCTGAGCAACTATGAAAAATATTATTCTAACAATCTGCTTTCTGGCTTTTTTTATTATGGGTTTTTCGAATAATAATTCATTCTATAGCGACATTCCGATTGGAATTGAACCTAGATCAATGTATTTTGCAAAACCCATTTTTTGCAATCTCATAACTGAATACTGCAATCCGGTTTGTAAATATTTCTACCTTTTTAAGTTTAAAGATCCTGGAAAAAAAACGTATTTGGAAATTGTCATAAAAAACTACAAAATATGTCAAATTCAGTCAACTCCATTGAAAACTTTTGATCTTAGTTTTGGATATCCATATCCTGTACAAAGGGAGTCTGATCTTTTCACAGAACCAGGTTTGAAATTCACCCATTAAGCAATCTCTAGCTTGATTCTTGAACTAAGGCTTTTTGTTAATATAAATCGACTAAAAAAATAAGTTCAGGGTTACAAATTAAATTTACATTCCAGGCAACAAATCCTTACTTTTGGCAATCATATATTCAATGGACGAGCTCCAATTAGTTAAGCGATGTCTAGATGGGGACGAAAAGTCCTGTAAATGCTTATTTGACAAATATGCCAGTCAAATGCTGGCTTTATGTATACGCTACTCAGACAATCGGACAGATGCAGAAGATTGCCTACAGGATGGGTTTATTAAAGTATTCCAAAACCTTAATTCCTGGAAGAGCACGGGACCACTTGGAGCCTGGATCAGAAGGATTATGATCAATACTTGCCTGACTAAGCAAACTTCAGCCTATAATCAACATATCCAAAGTAGTGAAGACATCCCTGAGAAGTATGTTGAGCCTGAGATTGTATCCCAACTGGGAATGATTGAATTGGAATCATTAATTGCACAAATGCCAAGTGGTTACCGAACGATTTTTAACATGAGCATTATGGAAGGATATTCCTACGAAGAAATTTCAAGCATGCTTAATGTAACGGAATCAACCTGTCGCTCTCAATTATTTAAGGCTAAAAATTATCTTGCCAAACGAATTGAAGTCTTGTACCCAAATTATAAATATTCTCTATGAAAGATGAATGGTTAGACGAAATGAAAAATAAATATCACGAACATTTACCGGAAGTACCAGATTATATTTGGCAGAATGTCCGTCCATATATTCCCAAGCCTAGGAAAAATAGATATTTACTTCCATTTTTATTTATAGGCGCTCTTGCAACCGCATCAATTTTTACATATGTGATTTTAAATAATAATAATAATAGACCTACAGCCAATATTAATCTTGCGAACAAAATAAAAACTTCTGATAAAATTGCCACTGAAGCATCAAATGAAGCTTTAGCGACTACTAATATTCATTCTGATCCTTTTGAAAATAATTCGATAAGTACACAAAACAAATCTGAAGCTAATACGACTAGAAAAGACCAATCTTATCATACCTCAATTAAATCGACTCCTAAAACAATCCTTGACCCAGAAATTTTAATAATCGATAATTATTCCACTGCAATTATTCCAAATTTATCTTTAAGCAATTCAAAGGAACTTATTGAGTTCAATACCTTAAACGCTCAACCCATTACAATGCCTATTAGTCGATCAGTCAAAATACGACCTACGATCAAATACAAAACGGAATGCTATAGCTTCGGCAATAAAAATAAAAGTTACTTCTTTATTGAGGCATATTCCGGCATCAATTATTCCCCGTATGATTTATATACTAATTCAACTGAATTGTCAGATCTCTTGAAAAACAGGAAAGAAACTGAGACTTCTCAAATTTCGTACCTTGGAGGAATTAGATTCGGAATTGAAAGACAAAACTTAAGCTTAAGAGCTGGAGTTGATTTCACATCAATTTATGAAAAATTGTCCTTTAGCAATCCTAGCGATTTTAGGATTGTTAATGTATATAATAAAGATAGCATCTTGCTTCGAACAGATACACTATATGGTTTTCGAAAAGTAAAAATTCATAATTATCACAACTTACTGAGTATACCTATAACAGTAGCTTATAGTTTTAGACTAGGGAGTCATAAAATTGTTCCACAAATTGGAATAGGACTTAATGTATATTCACAACACAAAGGAGCGATTATAGATTCATTCAAAAATCCTGTCTATTTTACTTCTGGAGTCAACAATAACGCGGAAATTTATAAAACAAAGATTGGACTTTTTGGAATTTTTAATATTCAGTATTCTATCCCATTGTTGAATCGCCTGTCCCTTTTTGCTGAACCGGGAATAATTTTATATTTCAAGCCTTTCAACCAAACCAATTATCCGATTGATCAAAAATATATTGGAACAAATTTAAAAATAGGGCTTAAATATTATTTATAAATCCAAGCAACAAAAGATAATTAGATTTAGTCAAATTAGAAAGCATCCACATGATTATCACATTTCCATCCATTATAAAAAGATATTCTCTCTATCTATTGCCAATTGCTCTAATCTTCTCATGCAATGATATTGACCACTTTGATCCATTTCCGGCGATAATTAAAAATTATGGGGAGCAATCCAAATCGATTCTAAAAGAATTAAACACAGAATCCTTAGAGTTCAACATAGATGCTTCTACTGGCGGAAAATGTAATTTCAAAGATAATGTTCAGGTAATTTTTAAACCTAATAGTTTTCACTATAATGGAAATCCGGTTGGTTCCAAAATAATTAAAATAGTTATAAAAAAGATACTTAGTAAAAGTGAAATGGCAGCCAACGGTATCCAGACAATATCTGGTCTACATATTATTTCTTCCCTTGGAATGCTTCATATTCAAGCCTTTTATGGAGAAAAAGAACTACAATTGGCATCAGGAGTTATATATGAAATAAGAATACCAACAAATATAAATACTTTACCGCCTAACGTTGAATTATTCTATGGCGAAACTCGAGAAAAATTCAACTGGGTCGAAGCTGATAATGGAGATCCAACGGCTAGTCCAAATGTATTTAAAGGAGAATGGAAATCTGAATTTAATGGTGAAATAATTAATGGAATAAAATGTTATCCAGAACGATTGAATTGGATTAATTGCGATTATTTTACCAAATATGAAAATTTAAACAAAATCAGTCCATGTATCACTCCAATCATTGATCCCAATAATGATATTGTTGAAATCATAGGAATGTGTGTCTTAAAGAATCAAAACTCAATTTTAGATATTCCATTTAATGGCCTTAACAGTCTATGTCTTAAAAATATTCCAATGGGGACTGAAGTAAGTTTTATTCTTATCGGAAAAGGAAAAAAAGATTATTATTTTGGTGAATCTACTCAGATTATTAAATCAGACGAATCAATTAATATTTTATGCAAAATTCAATCTCTGGAAGAGATTCGAAAATCCATTGAAAAATTGTAATGAATTTACTTTAATTACTACTATAGGTTAATACAAGAAAGGCTGTTCTAATTCTGGAACAGCCTTTTTAATTAATAATTTTATTAATTTAACTTATTTT
>CAZHNF010000002.1:275030-334316 GCA_964533625.1 uncultured Saprospiraceae bacterium
TTCTAATTCTGGAACAGCCTTTTTAATTAATAATTTTATTAATTTAACTTATTTTCACTAATTATATTTGTTGAATCCACTTGGATTTCAAATAGAAATAAGATCATTCCAATGGATTAATAGCATTACAAACTATCAAATAATTGTTCTCCTAGAATTTAAGAATGCCCAATTATCTTATTCTGCAAGATTACAATTCTATTTTGAAAGGAGGAATTAAGGCATTTATTACAACCAATAACCTGAGAATTAATGCAATTCCTTTGATTTTATCTCATATTTTTGCACTTAAGTATTATATTCAATGCCTAAAGGCCTGATTTATCCATTTGCATTTTCATATCTGTTATTAATTAACCAAGTTTTGAACTCTCAAGATCAACAACTTATCGACACCAATTGGCAATTTAAAGAAGTCAATGACTCAACTTGGCATCCAATTAACTTACCAAACAATAACATTAAAGCGTTATATGAATTAGGGATAATTCCAGATCCTTTTAGCCAGGACAATGAAAACAAACTGCAATACCTCTCATCAAAATCATTTATCTTTAAAAATGTATTTTCCATAGATAAAAGAATATTATCTAGAGAAAAAATTGAATTACATCTTCAAAACATTGATACCTATGCGGATGTATATTTGAATGATCATAAAATTGCCGAATGCAACAATGCATTTAGAATCTGGATTATCGACATAAAAGATTTATTGTTGGAAGAGCAGAATATATTGGCAATACATTTTCAACCTGCAGATATTATAGCTAAAAATCTCTACGCTCAGCTACCTTATCCATTGCCAGGTGGCGAAAGAGCAATGGTTAGAAAACCACAGTTTCATTTTGGCTGGGATTTTGGCCCTAAGTTTATTAGTTGTGGAATAAATAGTGTACCCTTAATAAAATCCTATGACAACCTAATACTAAGAAATTCAGCCATACACACCAGAAGTCTTCATAAATCCTTTGCCGAAATAGAGTTATCATTAGAATTATTTTCTACCAAAGATCAAACCATAAACATTCAATGGTCGCTTGATGAAAACTTATTTGTAAATACCTTACCCATAAAGGCTGGTGTACAGACAATCAAAATTCCTTCAAGATTATATTCACCAAAATTATGGTGGCCAAATGGATCTGGCGTCCCATATCTATACAAAACTAAGATTCAGATCAGCAATGAAAATAGAGAAATAATTTGCCTATATCGCCATAATACTGGTATTCGAACTATTCAACTAATTCATCAAAAAGATCAATGGGGAAAAAGCTTTTACTTTAGGGTAAATGGAAGACCAATTTTTGCAAAAGGCTCCAATTATATACCACAAAGCATATTTCAATCGTCGACCCAGGATCATTACAACATTCTTAAAGATGCTCAAGAATGTAATTTTAATATGCTTCGGGTCTGGGGTGGTGGCTTGTATGAATCAAATGAATTTTATTCTCTTTGCGATTCAATGGGTTTAATGGTTTGGCAGGATTTTATGTATGCCTGTGCCATGTATCCCGGCGATTCAACATTTATTTTTAATGCCAGACTTGAGGCTCAAGAACAAGTAATGAGATTATCAAAGTATTCGTGTATAGCCTTATGGTGTGGCAACAATGAAATTAATGAGGCCTGGCATCGTTGGGGATGGCAAATTGGTTTGAGCGACGATACCAAAGAAAAACTATGGGGTGATTATCAAATATTGTTTAATCAAATTCTTCCTTCAGTAGTTGATTCATTCAGCAATTATTCCTCTTATTGGGAATCATCTCCATTATTTGGACGTGGTGACAAAAAGTTTCAATCGGAAGGAGATGCCCATGATTGGGGAATCTGGCATGATGAAATGAAGTTTGAAGATTTTGAACAAAGAATTCCGAGGTTTATGAGTGAAGCAGGATTTCAATCTTTACCTAACCTAGCAACAATAAATTCGTTCTGCGATTCCGCTCAGTTAAGGCTTGAATCTGCAGCCATGCTTAGTCATCAGAAACACCCAAGGGGTAATCAATTAATCATGGATTATCTTAAGCGCGATTTACCCTCACCGAATAATTTCAAAGATCTTATTTATCTTAATCAAGTAAATCAAGCTGAGGGGATCGGCCTTGCAATAAAAGCACATCGAAGAGCCAAGCCCTATTGTATGGGTACACTGTATTGGCAATATAATGATTGTTGGCCGGCAATAAGTTGGTCTAGTAGAGATTACTTTGGGAGATGGAAAGCTTTGCAACATAAAGTCAAAGAATTGTATCAGCCTGTAATCATTACGTCTACCAGTACAGATGATATTATTGAAATTTTTGCCAGTTCAGATCTACCTAACCCAATAAATATCGAAGTAGTAATCAGGTTGGAAGATTTTTCAGGAAATCAGGTTTTTTTTAATGAAAAATTTTCTATTAAACTTCAAACCAATCAATCAAAAAGAATTTATGTTATAGATTTGGATAACTGGAAAAAGTTGATTAAACCAAATGAATCAGCAATTTTAATTCAATGGTCTTATAATAATCAAACAAGTTATATGACCCATTATTTATCAAAACTAAAAGATTTGGAATTAAAAAAACCAAACTTTACTATATCAGAATTATTGAAAGTAGATGACGGATTTGAATTTGAACTTACTTCTAATAAAATTGCCAAAGCTGTATATCTGGAAGAAGATTCAAATCTTCAATTTTTTCCTAATTTTATCGATTTATATCCTGGAGTGGTAGCTAAGGTTCTTTGTAAAACCAAAAAACCAGAACTTCATAAGGACGAAATTTTTATATCAAGCCTTTACAACTATTTGAATAAATAAATTCATGAATAATCCATCATTCGATCAAGAAATACTAGAAGGACTACCGGCTTATATTCCAAATCATCCAGGCGTGGATAAAAACATACCTCATGCCCCAATAAGAAATATTGATGATCTCACGTCTGCTGAAAAAAAACTAGCCATTGAAAATGCTTTGAGATATTTCAAGGTTGAAGACCATTCTATCTTGGCACCTGAATTCAAGGAAGAATTGGAATCTTACGGGAGGATTTATATGTATCGGTATATGCCGGTGAATAAGATTTTTGCACGACCTATTAATGAATATCCTGCAAAATCTATACAAGCTGCTGCAATTATGCTAATGATTCAAAATAATTTGGATTCCTTAGTAGCCAAGTATCCTCAAGAATTAATTACCTATGGAGGCAACGGCTCGGTTTTTCAAAATTGGGCTCAATATAGATTAGTAATGAACTACTTATCTGAAATGAATGATGAACAAACCCTCGTGCTTTATTCTGGTCACCCCTTGGGATTATTTCCATCACACACGAACGCCCCGAGAGTTGTTGTAACAAATGGAATGATGATTCCTAACCATAGTACCAAACAGGATTGGAATAAATTCAACGCACTGGGAGTTACTCAATATGGGCAAATGACAGCCGGTTCCTTTATGTATATTGGGCCACAGGGAATTGTGCATGGAACCACAATAACACTTTTAAATGCAGGACGAATAATGAAATTAGGATCAGATGGTTTATGGGGTAAATTATTCGTTACTTCCGGACTAGGAGGAATGTCGGGCGCACAATCTATTGCGGCAATAATTAGTGGTGCAGTATGCATTATCGCCGAAGTAGATGAAGATGCCATTAATCAAAGAATAAACGATGGCTACATCAAAAAGGAAAATGTATTTAATAAGCTTGATGTAATAATTCAAAAAGCAATAGAATGTCAAAAACAAAAAGAGGCTATTTGCTTGGTTTACTTCGGTAATATTATTGACTTATGGGAATATATGGCATCCCATAATATTAAGGTCGACTTAGGTTCCGACCAGACCTCATTGCATAATATTGATGATCTTGGCTATTGTCCAAGTGGATATACTTTTACGGAAGCAAAAAAATTATTAATCTCCAATAAAAATAAATTTATAGAAGAAGTTCAATCCAGTTTAAGAAGACATGTTAGAGCGATCAACGAATTGACGCAGAATGGAATGTATTTTTGGGACTATGGAAATGCATTTTTATTAGAAGCAGGAAAAGCTAAAGCAGATATTTGGAAGGATTCAGAGCAATTGGAATATCGATATCCCTCCTATGTTCAAGATATTATGGGACCATTTTGTTTTGATTATGGGTTTGGTCCTTTTCGATGGGTATGTTGTTCTGGAAGCTTAGAGGATTTACAAAAATCAGATGAGATCGCTGCTCAAATTTTATCAGACTTAATGACCAAAGCACATGGGAATCAATTAGCCCAATTTAAAGACAATTTAAAATGGATTCAGGATGCTTCAAAAAACATACCTGTTGTGGGAAGCAAATCTAGAATTCTCTATGCAGACACTTTGGGTCGGATTGAAATTGCGTTAGGGTTAAATAATGCAATACGTTCTGGTCAAATTACAGGGCCGATTGTCTTAGGTAGAGACCACCATGATGTTTCTGGTACAGACTCGCCGTACAGAGAAACTTCCAATATTTATGATGGTTCTAAATTTACAGCCGATATGGCCGTTCAAAATGTAATTGGAGATAGTTTTAGAGGGGCAACCTGGGTCTCGCTTCACAATGGAGGTGGTGTCGGTTGGGGTGAAGTAATTAACGGCGGTTTTGGGATGGTAATAGATGGGAGCATTGAATCTGAACAAAATATCAAATCGATGCTTCATTGGGATGTAATGAATGGGATTGCCAGAAGAGCCTGGGCACGTAATCAAGGTGCCATAGAAACGGCTAAAGAAGTCATGCAACTATCTGAAAATCTTAAAATTACAATACCTTACAAAGTGGATAAAAATTTATTAAATAATTTGTTTTGAATTAGCATTCAGGCTATTGATTTTGTCGTATTTTGGGCGAAAATTTTATTGCCTTATGATGAATGAAACTGTCGCTAGTATTATGACTAGAGACCTACAAACTGTAGCACCAACAGATAATTTAGAAGCCGTAAGAAAATTATTAATTTCTAATCGAATTCATCACGTTCCAGTTGTTGAAGGGAAAAAACTTGTTGGCTTGGTGACAACTTACGATTTATTTAAAAACAATATTGATCATAAAGATTATGAAACAACATTAGTATCATCCATTATGACCAAAAAATTAGCTGTTATTGAATCATCTGATAAGGTTGGAACGGCAGCTGAGATCTTTATGGAGCATCTATTTCATGCAGTACCTGTAGTTGATAATGGAGAATTAGTAGGAATCGTTACTTCTTTCGATGTTCTCAAATACGAATATTTAAGAGAATATCCTCCTAGAGGATAAATTCAAATTTAAGCTAATAATAGTTATTAAAAAATATTGTTAGCTCAATAATCCAATCTACATGAACAGCTCAATCTTATTAGCCCTTTTTGCTTTTCTATTAATTACAACCATAATTGTATTTGTTGGAATGTATAGAAATTTAAAGAAAAGAGTTGCAAGCTATGATCTAGAAAATAATCAGTTAAGAATTTCCTATGATCAGATACGAAAAGAGAAGCTTTCCCTCGATGACCAATTACATCAAGCCACTAATCAAGAACGCACTTATAAAGTTGCATTTGAGGATTGGAAGTCGAAGTATGATTTGATGGAATTAAAATATAACAATCTTAAGAGAGAATACGAATCTAAATCAATAACGATCAACGATGAACTTAAATCCGTGAATGGCCTTGAAGATTCTAAGGAATTGACTTCATCAAAAACCAACTCTAATACAACTATCCCCTTACAAGATCTGAATAAAATTACGGATGACTTACGTACCGTTCTTAATCAACACCTTGAAATCCTGGATAAAATAATAAACCAGGACGGTGACTTGAAATTGAATGAGGTTCCTGTTAAATCAGATCCATTACATTGGATAATGGGAATCGACGAAGACACTTCTAACATCTTGAAGAATCAAGGTATTAGGACATTTGAACAAGTCTATGAGCTACCGAAAAAGGATTTAAGAAAACTCATGGTCCAATTCGATGACATTGACGATCGCATTATAGAGTCCTGGCCAATGCAAGCTGGCGCGATTCTCAGGTCGAGAAGCAATTAAAAATCCATTTAATAATCTAGAACTAGCATGGCTAAACATAAGCCATCATTTATATTTATTATAAATTTAATTATTCGTTGTTCAAATAAGATCTTGAAATTTCAGTATCCTATATTAGGAGTACTTAGAATTAAAATGGATGATGGTACCATTTTGGAATGCGTTTCTGGTGATGTATCTTATTTACCTATGGACCATGATGCGTGGGTTGTTGGCGACGCACCTGTAGGTTTAAAAGGTTTTCAAGGATAGGCAGAATGTGCCTAAAAAAGTGCCCTGAAACAATCAGATTTTGATTATCACTTAGAAAATGTAGAACTATTTCATTAAAGAAATTTTCATATTTATCAATTCAAGGAATATTCATATAAATTAATTGTTAGTCCTTAGAGTAAATGTTCGCTGGTTAGAATCCAACTAACGGATTTTCATTTTATCCGAATTCCAAGGTATAAAAATTGCAAATAAAATACATATTATATAAATATATATGTGTTTTTATATGAATCTGGTAATACGCTTGTTTTTTTGAGATAGACCTTTGATCTAAATTAAAAATTTATGAAAAAGAATTTATTTCAATTTGCCATTATCATGACACTATGCTTTAATGTATTTCAACTCTTAAATGCCCAACGATTGCCCTCATTAGCCATTACAGGATGCGAATCAAAAAACACCACATTGAGTTCATTACAATTCATGGACATCATGAATATTGAAATTAAAAAAATTAATTTATTCGATGTCATTGACAAAAACGATGTCTTGCTTTTAGCAAAAGAAAATCAAATTGACGTAACGACCTGCTTAAGTAAAACTTGTATGTCCAAGTTGGGTAAAATGTTAAAAACCGATAAGAGTTTTTCAGCTCAGTTAGAAAAATTCAACGATAAAATCTATATCAGCATTCGTCAATTGGATAATCTAACTGAGGAAGTAGAAAAAAATTACAGCATGGAATACCTTGGAATTGATAAAGAAATAAGCCTAATGGTTTCTCTAACACTTAAAAAAATGTATGACATACCTTTTAATAACCAAGAATATAAGTCCGTAAGCACAGAGCAAGCATTAGATTCCAAAATTAATAATCCAGACATCAAAAAATTAAATCTAAGCGGACCAAGATTTGGATTCAGTTATATTACTGGAAATGATGGCAAATCGTATAGAAGGCCCGTTTCTCAAGGAGGATATGATGCTACACCACTGATAAGTCACTTTGGCTATCAATTTGAAGTTGCCTACTTGAATCAAGGCAATATCCAGGGTTTATTTGAATTTATCCCAGCCATTAGCGCTGTTGAACATGGATTATTTATTCCAAGTATTGCCTTTCTTCATGGAGTAAGGTCCAATAAAAGTGGATGGGAATTTTCAGTTGGACCTTCCTTTAATTTTAGTAAAAGATCAGAAGGGTATTATAATGATAATGGTCAATGGATCAGAATTGATGGTGGTAAAGTTCCGGCTGACAAAGTCAATTCTATTACAAAAGAATTAGATAAAAATGGTAAATTAGTACTTGAAGGAGGTTTACTATTAGGCCTTGGCAAATCAATAAAAAGCGGAAATGTAAATTTTCCATTTAATTTATATTGTATTTTAAGAAAAGATAGTCCAAGGTTTGGATTGTCTATGGGCTTCAATACTAAAAAATAGTTTAAAACATATGTAAGCTCCCCACCCTATTATGAACAGTCCAATGTTAAACACTTGGTTTGGAATTAATAAAAAACCCATCAAATTTGATGGGTTTTTTATTGCCAAAGATTGACCTTTAAGTGCCCTTGATATCAATAGAGCTTATTCTCCCAGATGAATGGCGGAAAGTGATTTTATAACTTAATATTTGGATAGATTATTTATTATAATCAGTTTAATGTACAAATCCAAAATATTTTTTAGGTGTAGTATGAAAAAATATTATTTAAATTAATAACCACTTATATTAATACTTACTTAATTCTAAAAATTAATTCGATAAATTAGTAAAACTATACGTGTGTTATCTAACCAGAGTAACATTACCCTTTTCAATATGCAGTTTACCTGATTGATCCACCCAATTTACAACATAAGCATATACACCAGGATTCAACAACTTATTATTTAGCCTACCATTCCACGCAACAGATTCATCATTAGGAGGAAAGTGTTCTTTACTATAAACCAATGCTCCCCAACGATCAAATATCAAAACGTTTTTAATTTCGTTTATTTCTGGACTTGCAAATATCACAAAGTAATCATTAACCAGATCCCCATTAGGAGAAAAAACGTTAGGAATCCAAACTTCTCCTTTCTTTTTAATTATTAAGACCAATACGTAGATTGAATCACAGTTCTTGCTCGAAGTATAGTACACAGAATATTGCCCTCCTTCCTTATAATATTGATTGGTTCTGCTCCAATAGTATTCCTCAAATGTCACAACGGTATCAATATATAGGTAATTGGGATTAATTATTACATTCAATCTTCTAATAGAATCACATCCTTTTATATCCTTAGTCGTATAATAATACTGACCGCTTTGCATATATATAGAGTCGTTGCATGTCCAATAATAGCTGTTGCAACTTTCAACCCAAGCCTCATCAAATGAACTATGATTAATCATAGCAAGAATCTGAACAACAGAATCGCAACCCCTTGCACTTTTGTAATAGAAAGGAAATAATTGAGATTCCCGAAGGACAACATCATTTATACGCAAAGAATCGCAAGAACTTAAGGATAGCAAAGTATCCGTTGATTTATTAATGATAAGATTCAACTTTTGTATTGAATCGCATTGCTGAGTCGATAATCCATAGTGAAAATATGTCCCAGACTTCATATAGTTCCTTCCGGAAACCGACCAATAATAGGAATCGCAAGCCTTAATTTCCTGCTCTATGATTATAGAATTATTTATAATCAAATTTAGTTCTAGAATCGAATCACACTGATGGACACTTTGCAATGTATCTCTAAATTTTCCGCTATATTTATAAACTTTTCCCGATACAGGCCAATAAAAAGAATCGCAAGATGTAATTTCTATTTTTTGCAAAGATGACTTATTAATTACCAAATCCAAGACTACAATAGAATCACACCCATGACTATTTAAAATAGTATCTACGTATATGCCACTTTGCAGATATTCTTCCCCACTTAGATCCCAATGAAATTGTTCACAAGCTTCAATTGATATATTACGATAAGTTATTTCAGCCGTATCTACATTTAAAATAACCAATGAATCACAACCAAATTGATTTATTAGATTAGCCTTATATATTCCCGGAGTATAAATTGAATCCTGAATTAATTCCCAATAAAATGGCGAACAGGTTTTAAAAAAAATATTAGTGGAATCATTCTTATTCAACGAAGTTAAATCGAAAAAATAATCCATGTGACATCCATAAATATCTTCTATGCTTATCGTATGCAAGCCCATTCCAAGTTTGGGAATAATATTACCTGATTGTAAATTACCATTATGGAAGATTAAAAAAGGAGAATAACCAAATAAACTATCCAATACTATACTACCATCTAATGAGTTAGGACAAGTTGGAGGTACTACCGTTAAAATAGCCTTTGGGGGTATAAGCTTAACTGAGATAGCGTCTAAAAAATTGCCGACAGTCGCCCCTCCTGCTGCACTTACAGATCTGAATCTAATTGTAAAATCACTTTGACCAGAGGCTGGAAACTTATAACGAACAGTCCTGTATTCCCATTTTTTATTATCCGCACTAAATAATCCCAGATTATCATAGGGCCCACCTATTGGTCCAACTTCGACCGTTAGTACATCAACACCGGCACGTCCTCGATGTGCGAATGATACTTCCACTTCACCTCCCAGTCCAGCAGTAAAATTTTGATATAAGGTTGAAACCATATTAGCATTCAGTTCTGCAAATTGGTTACCGGAATAGGCTGGAACACCCCCAAATCCACTGCCCCAGATTTCTATCAACTTATCCGAAGCGGTAGTATTCCAACAGGAAACTAGAGATTCTTTAAAGAAACCGAATTGGCCCAGGCCCACTAATTTATTGTCTTCAAAATCAACATTACACAGAAGCTGACACTTAGTAACCTGAGCTATTAAGAAATCATATTTTAAGGGTAAAAGAATCAATACTACCACAATAGATTTAATTGAACTTAAAATCCATGGCTTAATTTTCCTTAAATAATTCTTTCCGAATATCAATTTAAAGTTTATTACGTTTATCTAAATAAATTAATAGGAATGGTTACGTCGCCATTTTGCAATTTGAAATGAACCAAATAAATACCATCCGAAAAATTGTTTATTGAAACACGAAAATCTTCGCATTCTTCAATTTTTTTGTTCAATGACATATTGGTTAAACAAAATGCGTTTATATTATAAATTGATATACCAAGCAACTCAATGGTATTATCAACACATAGTTGAACTACTAATTCTTCCTGCTGTCTGTACATTTGAACCTTTAAATGATCTTTCTGATTTTGCGAATTTAAACCGGTAACATCGTTCTTTATTTGCCAGTTGATCTTACTAAAGTTAGTGGTGGAATAATTCGGTATTCGTAAAAAACCAGTAGTATCGTAAACAGTAACTGAAATATTATTGATTCCTGGATTCAATTTGTTTTTTAAAAGTAAATAATGGTCTTTATTCATTTCCATAATTGATCCATTAAGGGTCCAGTCGATTTTTAGTGTATTTGGAACAGGCAACATGATTTGATCTAAACTAAATAGAAGCGAATCGTTTTTAATTCCAACCATAGGATCATTCGGTGAATATCGAACGATGGCATCGGTCCGACGATCAATTTCTGAAACAATGGTTTGCCTACAAACTTCGCAGAAATTTTGAAACAAAGCTTGCATTTTGCAATCTTGAGCAGGTTTGAACCAATTTGCAGAATTACCTCCGCAGCAATGTTGGTAAATTCCAATTCCGAAGTCCCCATACCAATTTGACCAACGAACCGTTTTTGGATCGGTATTGCCAGTCATATTGTATGTTTCCCGGGCATACCCATCACCAGCATAATATTCATCCGCTAGACCAGAAAAGGAATGCCCAATTTCATGAACGGTCACTTCTGTACTCGAAGAATGTACTGTTGAAGTTGCATATGTACCTCCTGAACCCCCATAATGTTTTGAATTTGCAATAATAAAAATTTGATCATATTGAGGAAGTAAGTCTTTCAAAATTGAAATTGCTTTATTGCCTTGTGTGGGTACTACCAATCTGTGAATGCCTGCATAATCAAAGGTTGAAGAAAAAAAAGTATTCGGATTTGTAACTGGGTATTGGGCACTTTGACCTTGGCAATCTGGCGCCGTATTTGGGTGTTTAACTCCGGACTCTGGAGATTCAACCTTTACTGCAAAAACATTGAAGTAATTTTTATAATTAGAAAAAGGTTCCTGTGTGAATAAATATTGACTTAGATTCTTGGCATCTAAAACAAATGTATCTAATTGTAAAGTAGTATAGCCGTCTCCTAAAATAACAAGATTTATAAATTTATCAGGATCACCACTAAAGAAGAGAGTATCCAATTCATAAGACTGCGCCCTAAGTTCAAGACAAAAGAAAAATAATAAAAACTTTAATCTTTTCATCGACTATCTATTTAATTCAAAAACTCCTGATTCAAAAGGTTTTCCAAATTCTCTAAACTCAGTAAGTTTAATTTTTTCATAACTTGGATTCCAGGATGTCCGAACATAAAAAATCGCGGAAGACAGATCAACCCTTTTCTTTTTTAGTTCATTTCCATCTAAATATTCATAATCTTTAAATAAAGGATGATCAATTACAATTTCCTTCAAGGTACGACTTCCTTGAAGAGTAATCTTTATCTTATTTGAATTACCGGAAAACCTTTCTTCACTCTTTAATTTACCCTTGACTACTTGCCATTGCATTAACTCTATTTCTGACTTGGGTGAAGTTGAATCAGCATTAATTTGAAACTGAAAAAATATAATGCTATCTGGCAAAATTCCATTATTAGTATCAAGTTCTGAAATTGTATGTACTTTCTTAGCACAATTAAGAAACATTGTGCCCGAATATAAGATTAAAATATGTAATATAATGTGACGACGCATACATATTCCTTTTTCCTAAAAGGAATGTCAACAAAATTACAATTAATTTAATTAGCTATGTAATAATGCTATTTCATAATCCAAGGCGTCTGGAATATACACCCCATTGGATTAAGCATGCTTATTCTCCCTCCTTAACAGCCTTAGCAGACAGACGCAACTTTCCAGTTTTTGGATCGGTACCAATAAGTTTTACGCGAACAGGATCACCTACTTTAAACACATCTTCAACTTTGTCAACTCGCTTCTGTGATATTTCGCTGATGTGCAATAATCCACTCTTTCCAAAAAATTCTACGAATGCTCCAAAAGGAAAAAGGGAAACCACTTTTGCATCGTATACATCACCAACGGTTGGAACAAAAGTTATAGCTTTTATCATTTTAACCGCAGCTTCAATAGCTTCTTTGTTATTACTGGCAATATTGATTACGCCCTCACTACCGACTTCTTCAATATTGATTTTTGTTCCAGTTTTGGCTTGCATTTCCTGGATCACTTTTCCTCCCGGACCAATGACTGCCCCGATATAACTTTTCTCAATTCTCATTTCTACAATTCGAGGTGCATGAGGTTTGAAATCTTCATTTGGCTTTGAAATGGTTTCTTCCATTTTCTCTATAATATGGATTCTTCCAGCTTTTGCCTGCATTAAAGCCTGTTCAAGCAAGTCGTAGGATAGACCATCAATCTTCATGTCCATTTGAGTGCCGCAAATTCCGTTACGAGTTCCAGTCACTTTAAAATCCATGTCTCCAAGAGCATCCTCATCACCAAGGATGTCAGATAATATGGCTACTTTACCATCCTCAGCAATCATCCCCATGGCAATACCAGCAGTACTGGCTTTTATCGGAACACCTGCATCCATTAAGGCCAGTGAACCCGCACAAACAGTCGCCATAGACGAAGATCCATTTGATTCCATTATGTCTGAAACAATTCTGACGGTATATGGGAAATCGTCGGGCATAATTTTTTTAAGTGAACGACCTGCTAAATTAGCATGCCCCACCTCTCTTCGACCTGGTGCTCTAAGAGGCTTAACTTCATTTACAGAGAATGGTGGGAAATTATAATGCAATAGGAACTTCTCATCGTACATTAGCAAAGCATTATCGACGAGTAATTCATCGTCCTTGGTTCCCAAAGTAATCGAAGTAAGAGACTGGGTTTCGCCCCTATTAAATATTGCAGAACCGTGGGTTGATGGGAGATAATCTACCTCAGTCCATATAGGTCTTACCTGATCTGAAGCTCGTCCATCTAATCTCTTTCCGGTATCCAACATGAATTTACGGATAATTTTTTTCTTGACCTTATCAAAACAGGCCGATATTGCTTTAGAATTTTCATCTAATGCTTCCTTGCCGTTTTGCTCCTGATACTTTTCTTTAAAACTTTTTAAAATTTTATCAAAACCATCTTTTCTGGATGATTTATCTAAGGATGAGGATGCTACCGATAGTATTTCATTAGAACATTCAGATACAACCTGATTCATAATAGTTTCATCAGGTAACTTTACTGCCATTTCTCGTTTTAAAGCTATCTTATCTCCTAACTGGCTTGCCAATCGATGTTGAGCTTCAATTTGAATCTTTATAGCTTCATGTCCAAACTTAATCGCTTCGACGAGTTCATGTTCAGAACATTCATTGGCTTCACCTTCAACCATCATCAAGTTTTTTTCGGTGGCCGCGACAATAATATCTAGCGAAGACTTTGTGTTATCTGACCGGCTTGGGTTGATTATAAATTCTCCATCAATTTTTGCAACACGAACTTCAGATATTGGTCCTTCCCAATTAATATTAGAACAAGATAATGCCGTTGAAGCTGCCAGAGCAGCAAATGCATCCGGCAAGGTTTCTAATTCACCTGAAAGCAGATATATAATAATTTGTACATCATTATAAAATCCTTCCGGAAATAATGGTCTAATAGCCCTATCTACCAATCTGGAAATAAGAACTTCATAATCCGAAAGTTTTGTTTCCCTTCTAAAGAAATTTCCGGGAATTCGACCGGCTGCTGCAAATCTTTCTTGATAATCTACTGACAATGGAAAGAAATCTACTCCCTCTCTGGGATCTTTTGAACATACAACACTGGCGAACAGTATCGTATTGCCACAACGAACAATGGCAGAGCCATCCGCTTGAGAACCAATTTTTCCGGTTTCAAGAATTACCTCTCTACCGTCTGGAAGGTTAAATGAGGTAGAATATGGAGTTTTTAAACCCATAATAAATTATCTTAATATGTTAAACAATACCTTACTCCTTTGCGAAACAAGAATGAATACTTCCTTATAAATTGGAGAAATACCTATGTTTGGCTTTAGAAGCAAAAGATTTACTTTCTCAAGCCTAAGGACTCAAGAATACTCTTATACCTGGATAGGTTTTTGTGGTGCAGGTAGTTAAGAAGTTGTTTTCTTTTACCCACGAGATGAAGCAGGGTTCTCTTAGAGGAATGGTCCTTTGGATTAGCCTTTAGATGCTCTGAAAGATCCTGAATTCTGGCTGTAAACAAAGCGATCTGACCTTCCGTAGAACCTGTATTATTAGCTGATCCTCCGTAAGTTACGAAAATTTCTTTAGTTTTTTCCTTAGATAGACTTGACATTTTTAATATTTAAAAGTTACCAAATGTGATCACTGAGATCAGTTTTAGCGGTGCGAAATTACAAAGAAATACTGTAATCCGGCAAAAATCTTCCTTATTAGTTGTTAATCAGGAGATTATTAATCTCATAAACTCCATACAAAGTATTAAAGACAATATTTATTCAATTAAAAAATAACATATATAAATATTTAAATGTGTTATTATTTGATTTTGAACTTGTTAAGTTTAATTTTTTATTTGAATTAATATCTTAAAAAATATTATCTTTGCGTTCCTTTAGATCGCGGAGTGGAGCAGTTGGTAGCTCGTCGGGCTCATAACCCGAAGGTCGTAGGTTCGAGTCCTGCCTCCGCCACTAACACAAAGATTGAGAACCTTTTTTGCCTGGCTTTATTGTTTACGTTTTATACTCTAACACTTATAATAAAATTTACGTAGGAGTTACTTCAAATCTCCTTCAGAGATTTTATGCTCATAACGCTTTAGATAAAAAAGGTTGGACTATAAATTTCAGACCCTGGTTTTTAATTCATCTCGAGTATTTTGTTTCTAAAACGGACGCTTTACTTCGAGAGAAATATCTTAAATCTTTTCGTGGCAGAAAATTCATTCGTGAAATCTGTATTCCAACTTACTTCTAATTCTTTCTTCGTCGGGCTCTTATCCGCCCAACATCCGGTAGGGCGGACGTAGGTTCGAGTTTCTCCGAATGGCGAACAGGCTCTGCCTCCGCCACTAACACCAAGCAATAGAACAATTTTACCAAACTCTTTTTGTTTTCTTTTTCCTCTGATAAACTTCTAATAGAATCTATTATGGCGTAGGTGTAAAAAACTCAATTAGATTTTACAATCACCTTTGTATTACATCAAAATGTCTTTAGTAAAGTTATTCGTCGTACTTTGTCATCTCGATGATGTACCGATTTTAAAATCGGTAGTATTACTTAGTTAGATTTATCTTAGATCTTTTCTGAGTTGATATTTTATTCGTAATGTTAATAAATTAAGTATTTATTAATTCCAAAATTCCAACCAACTACGCTCGTTTATGGTTTTTTATTTATCTTCATAAAAAGTTCATATAAAATATGGAAAAAGCCATTTTTGCAGGTGGATGTTTTTGGTGTACTGAAGCGATTTTTCAAAACCTTAAAGGTGTCGCCATCGTACGCTCTGGTTATATAGGTGGCCATATTAAAAATCCATCGTATAAGGAAATATGTCGCGGAGATACCGGTCATGCAGAAGCAATTGAAATAGAATTTGATCCAGAGATAATAAGCTATGAGAAACTCCTTGAAATATTTTGGAGTACGCACGATCCAACAACACTCAACCGACAAGGTGCCGACAAGGGTACACAATATCGATCGGCTGTATTTTATTTAGACACCAACCAGAAACTATCGGCTGAAAAATTAAAGACAGAATTTGCTTCGAAAATTTGGGATAATCCAATTGTCACAGAAATTTCAATGGCCTCAACTTTTTATCCCGCAGAAAATTATCATCAAAATTATTTTAATAATAATCCAGAACAATATTATTGCCAATTAGTCATCAATCCCAAGTTATCGAAACTCCGCGCTCAATTTAGTTCACTACTTAAATCATAAAATATGAGATCTAAAGATCAATACAACAATCTAAGTAAAGAAGAAGAACATGTTATTGTTTACAAAGGAACAGAATTTCCTGGCACAGGGGCATTTGAAAATCATTTTGAGAAAGGATACTACGTCTGCAAACGTTGCGATGCGCCACTCTATAAATCAGAACACAAATTTCATTCCGGATGTGGATGGCCAAGCTTTGACGATGAAATACAAGGCGCTATAGAATATGTACCCGATGCAGATGGACGAAGAACTGAAATTGTATGTTCAAATTGCAAAGGACATCTTGGTCACGTTTTTACTGGTGAGCGATTCACCCCTAAGAATGTCCGTCATTGTGTTAATTCAATTTCCTTAAACTTCGTTAAGGAGTGATTTAGGAATTTTTTCTGGCTGCCAATTTTTTTGAAATTCGCTGAGCTGTGATTGAATTAACTCATGAATTTTCGAACAATCCTGAAGAGGTTCATAAATATATCTTGGTTCATAAATTCGAAGATAAACCGTAGTTCTCCATTGAGAAAAACTTATTAAAAATTGCTTGACAATATTATCTGTAAACCAAAAATCTCTATCTGGATCAGCATATTCTAAAGCAATAGGAACTACGGGTGCATTACATTCATAAGCCGCCTCAAATCCTCCTTTTTTGAAATCCAGTATTTTCCGATTTACACTTATGGTTCCCTCCGGAAAAAGCAAAACAGAATTTCCTTTATTTAATGTCGCTACAATAGAAGATTTAGCTGAATGCCTGCTGTCTTTATTATTCCGATTGACATAAACCACACCAGATAAATTAGCGCCAACATTGATTAATGGATAATTTTGCACTTCAGCTTTACTGATCGCAAAGCCGTTTTTTATTAAAGAAAAAAGAACCACAGGATCGATTAATGATCTATGATTACTAACATATAAGGTACCTGACTTCAGGGCAAGATTGCCTTCCTTTCGACATTTAATTCCCAATATCAATAAAACAAACCTACACCAGTAGGTTCTAATAATGAAAGCGTGCTCCTGTTTTAAGATTCTTAAGAATTTTAGGACCACTCCAAACGCTATTGTAATGAATAAACTCAATATGAGAATTAACATTCTGCATACTGCGAGAATATACCCTAACATTTTGATAATGTATTGTATCACTTCATCAGTTCTAGGGCTTGCTTAGGATCCTTTACAGGAAGTTTACAAACTTTATTTCGGCAAACATATATAAAAGTATTTCCTTCCTGTAGTTTGTCTTTGAGCAATTCCAGTGTTCCTTCAGTTGTGCCCCCTAACAAGATAACATTTGTGAGATAATTCTTTGAAAGATTATTTCGTAAGGCATTAGATTCCGGACCAACAATGGCCACTTCATACATCGGCTTAATAAAATGTCTGTACACTCTGACCCAATTGCAATAGTATACAGCTCCTTTACTTACAAAATGTTCCATAACATTACCAACCATTTGTTTACTTCTACTAAGGTACTCCTGATTGTAATAATATAAACCTAATTTATACAATACATCTGCCATCACGGAATTTGGAGATGGCATTACTTGATCTTCAAATTCTACATTACGAGTTACCAACTGCTTGTCTAAGGACGAGTTAATATAAAAATATATATGATCTCCGGCTGAAAAATTAGCTTGAACATAATCGCATAATTTTTTTGAAATGTCTAAATATTTTTGATCAAAAGTTAACTCATATAATCGTATAAAAGCATCTGCTGTAAATGCATAATCTTCAAGAAAACCATTGACAGAGGATTTTGAGTTCTTATGAGTTCTTAAAAGCGAGTTATCTTTTTGCAACATATTGCTAATAATAAATTGAGCTGATCGAACGGCCATATCAAGATATTTTGTATCCTGTAATGCTGCTGAGGCATCAGCAAGAGATTTAATCATTAGAGCATTCCATGCTGTTAACATTTTATCATCAACTCCAGGCTTAGATCTAATTTGCTTATATTCTTTAACTTTCTGTTTTGCTGACTCCAAAATTTTATCAACTTCTTTCGTTGAAATTTTCAATTCATTAGCCAGTTGATCGTTTGACACCACTCTATGCAAAACGTTCTTACCTTTTTCCCAATTCCCTTTATCTGAAATATCAAATACTTTTGAGAAGATTAATTTTTCTTTCTCATCTTTCAAAATATTATTTAACTCTAAATAGCTTAATACATAGTATTTACCTTCCTCGCCTTCTGTTTCTGCATCTAGTGAAGAATAAAAATATCCTGCGTTATTGGTTAGATTTCTTTGAACAAAATCAATTGTCTGCTCAACGGTTTTCTTGTATAAATCATTCTGACTATATTGATATGCCAGTGAATATAAACTAATTAACTGGGCATTATCATAGAGCATTTTTTCAAAATGTGGCACTTTCCAAATTGGATCTGTTGAATATCTACAAAATCCTCCTTCAAGAACATCATTAATTCCACTTAGTGCCATTTTATTAAGGCTCAGATTAATAAAAGATAATGCCGATTTATCCTTGTAATTACTTCCATATTCTAAAATACAATTATGAAGTGCTGGTAATGGAAATTTAAGTTCGCCTTTTTTTCCACCAAGTTCCATATCCATTGATTGAAGCATTTGTTTCATTGCTTCTAAATAATACTTCTCATTAATCGAAGTGTCCTGAGAAGTTGAAAATCTAGAATAATCTACCGCTAAATGATTCTTAATGTTATTGGCCATTTTTTCCAATTCATTCGGATCTTCGTGGTATAACATAATGAAATCTTTAAGTAATCTTAACCAATCGTTTTTAGTCAGATAGGTTCCTACCCAGAATGGTCTTCCATCCGACATGGCTAAAACATTTAAGGGCCATCCGCAAATTCCATTTTCATTAGCAATTTGACAAGCATTCATATACACCTGATCTATGTCGGGACGCTCTTCTCGATCTACTTTAATGGAGATAAAATGCTCATTCATGAAATTACTAACCGCCGTATCACTGAATGATTCCCGTTCCATAACATGACACCAATGGCAAGATGAATAACCAATACTTATGATCATTAACTTTCTTTTAGTTTTCACCAGGCTGAGTGATTCATCATTCCAAGGATACCAATCTACAGGATTGTGAGCATGCTGCAACAGGTATGGTGAAGTTTCGTGGATAAGATGGTTACCTTTATTTTCTTTAGAAAGCGATTTACTGTTTTGACAAGATTGACAAAAAGCAATCGTAATCAATAAGCCTAAGCTGTAAATACTGAAATATCTCAAACAAAAGGATCTCATGAAAAAAATTGAATATTTATAATAGATTTTATATATTTAAGCTTTCAAAGACCGAGGAGTTAAGCCGATTTATAATTATTGACCTTCAAAAGAGGCGCAAATATAGTATATGAAATGGAGAACCTTCAGCGGTGAGACAATTAATGTTCCTTTACTTCAAAAGGTTGAAGACACTATTAAAGCTGAAACAGCGCTTGGAAATAAACTCAAACTATGTGTTGGAACAGATTCAAGGGTTGCCGGAGATTACATTGAATATGCAACTGTTATCGTATTTATTCGGGAAGGAAGAGGTGGATTTATGTACGTCTGTAACTCAAAAGAATCAGGGAATATGAGCCTCAATCAACGAATGATTACTGAAGTCGCTAAATCGATCGAAGTAGCTTACTCTTTATGTGATCTGTTAGATCGATATAGGCTATCTCTTGAAATCCACGCAGACATTAACACAGATCCGAATTTCAAATCTAATAGTGCTCTTAAAGAAGCTATGGGTTATATTTTATCGATGGGATTTGTATTCAAAGCAAAACCTGAAGCCTTTGCATCCACCTATTGTGCGGATAAAGCTATTTGATAAGTTCAAATCTAACTTACCTTTTAAACTACAATTTGATAAGCCGGGTATTCTGAATTGTTTCTAATTCAGATTTAACCTGAAGTAGATAAATACCCGATTCAAGTGGTGAAACACTAATATTCTTAACGATGTTATAACCCCTAATGGTAAATTGATTGGACTGAATTAACTTTCCACTAATTGAATATAGATCTACCTTATAATTGGTGGGAGTAGATGCATTAGGAAATCCAATAAAAATGATTTCTTCAGCAGGATTCGGATAAACATCAATAACTTGATCTGAAGTCAGTGTGCTGGATCTTAGTGAAATTGTTTTTGAATATACAAAAGAATGATCTTTTTCAACCATCTTCAATCTGTAATAACTTACTTCCCCACTCCATTCTGAGTCAGATGCTGATAAGTAATGTACTACATTTTCTCTAGAATCTATTGGAAGTGCATACAGAGCAATTTTTTCAAATGACGAGTTACCTTCCGATTTTCTTTCTAATTCATAATGAGAAAATTGCTTATCTGCTATTCCACTCCAGTTAAAGTAATTAACTCCATTTCTTTGATAACCTTCAAAACTTAGTAAATCCAAAGGAAGAATAAATCCACAAGTAATTATAATCCCATCATCCAGTGGTCCTCCAAATGTTGCTTTAATGGCGTCACCCGGACAGGAAGGATTTTTCCATGCACCGGTCGTCCCATCTCCGGTAACAGTGACTACCGGTCTTATCAACAATGGCACCCCACAGGTATAAGTGGCATCAAAACAAAAAGGTAACAAGTCTGGAAAAGTAGCGTTGGGTGTACCAACACCATTGTCGCCATAATTATTCGTTGGATTACCATCACCATCGTCGACATAGTAACCAATGCCTGGAAGTGCAAACTGCTTTGCCTTTGCTGAATCTATAAAAATCCAAAAACGGCTTCCATGTTGTGATGGCTGTTCACCGGTTAATCCTTTTCCTATGCTTACTCCAGGAGGAATATCAGCCCAAGCTACAAAAATACCATGCATCCAGTTGGTTGATTTTTCGAAAAATGTACTTACAGTAAAGCAAAATTTATAATCAATCTTTCCAGTTGCGGGATCCCCATAAGTTCCTGTTCCTCCGGTAGAAGTATAATAAATTATTCCGGTTGTCCCATATCCACATTGAGAAATACCTTTCGTAAGAATTGCTAAACCTACTATAAGAATCGCCGCTGTTATTCGAAAAGTATTCATAATTTATTGCATATTAGGATTTTATGTAAAAAATCAGTGATTAATCCAAAATCGCTTATTATTGGATTCAAAAAACATGCCAAATAATTATAATATATAAACCATTAATAAAAAATGGTTACCAAATTCAACTTGCAATTACAAAAATAATCAATCCTTTGCAATTAATAGCTCTATCTAGCTGATAATCAATATATTATAATTATTTCTCATATAACATTAAGAATTTAATTTAGACTTGTCCTTTAGATAGGATCAAGGTTTCAGGGATTAAAATTCAACCCTAAGATTACTTAAGAAAATCATTTGACATGGTCAGGTAAACTTTGACCAGATATTACTCAAACTGAATGTTTGCGAATTAAAGAAGTAATTACTTGAAAAATCAAATCAAATACTTTCAAATCAAAGACAATATTGTCCAACATCTTTTAGACCTTTACAGTCTTTTAATTTTAGTGCTCTCAAAATTTTGCTTTGAATTCAAAAACATGGGTGAACAAATTCAAATATTTATTACCGGAGGAACATTTGATAAGGAATATAATTTTGTAGATGGGAAGCTCTTTTTTAAAGATACTCATTTACCTGAAATGTTAGAACGTGGCAGATGTTCCCTTGATATTGATATCAAAACCTTAATGATGGTTGATAGCCTTGAAATGACAGAAGAAGATCGTGAAATAATTATTCACAATTGCACCAAATCCAAATCTAACCAAATATTAATAACTCATGGAACTGATACCATGACTCTAACCGCGGAAAGTATTGCTAAAGAAAACATTACCGATAAAACCATAGTATTAACGGGAGCTATGATACCTTATGCTTTTGGTAATTCTTCAGATGGATTTTTCAATTTAGGAAGTGCTCTAGCTTTTGTACAAGTCCTTGATCCTGGAGTTTATATCGTTATGAATGGCAAACCGTTTCTTTGGAATAAAGTTCGCAAAAACACCAAGACCGGATTTTTTGAAGAAATTGGTTAGTAAACTTCAAAAATTAAATAACAAATCTCAATTTTCAAAGATCGGAATTATTATTTTAATTTAACTTACAGAATAAATTTATCACCAACTTGAAAAGGCTAATCTATCTAGGTTCTTTATGCTTTTGGAGATGATTTAGATTTAATTTCTTGATCTATGGAACCGTCTAAGTCGATTCCTTTACCCTTCTTTTTTGGTTTTGTTTTTAACGCAAGCTGTACGGCTTTTTCTGCATTAACCAAACCACCGGTTACTGAAATATCTTTTAAGTATAATTCATCTTTTTGATTTGGAACGTCCACTTTTTCTCTCCATTCAACAACAGAAGACATTAATATTTTACGAATCTGAGGAGCAGTAAGCCCAGGAAAATTAGATCTTATCAAGGCAGCAACACCTGCAGCAATAGGGCTTGCAAAGGAAGTTCCCTGCAAATATTGATACTCACTTCCTGGAGTTGTAGAATAAATTTGGACACCCGGAGAAAAAAAATCTACATCCTTTTTGCCATAATTAGAAAAGTTGGCCACGATATTTTTCCCATCAAATGGTGTTGAAGCTCCCACTTCAAGCCAATTTTTAGCTTTCGATCTTGAAAAAATATTTTTCTTGTTGAAATACTTATTCGGATAATTCTTGACAAGGTCATTATTTGTTCCACTATTCCCAGCTGCGTGCACCAATAAAACATCTTTAGATTCTGCATATTTTATTGCTTCATCAATAATTTCCTTATTTGGAGAAAATCCTTTACCAAAACTCATATTAATAATTGAGGCGCCATTATCCACAGCATATCGAATAGCATTGGCAACATCTTTATCGCGTTCATCTCCATCCGGTACGCATCGTACCGACATTATTTTAACATTAGATGCTATTCCATCAATTCCTTTTCCATTAGATCTAACCGCCCCTATTAAACCTGCGACATGAGTTCCATGTGTAGCATCCGGACCTTCGACGTTATTATTCCCATAGTATCGTTGACTAATATTATTAATATCATCCCCAACTAAAGAATCTCTTTGATTCAAATCAGGGTTGTAACCATAAACCAAATCCTTACCAAACTCTTTTTTCGCTTCATCAAATTCATTGTAAATTAAACTTTTTAATTGTTCATAAGTATTTACTGTAGAATCTGATTGAATAATACTTTTTGCTATGCTAATTCCGGCGGATAAACTTTTTGAATCCCCTTCATCTATTTTTTCAATGTTTTCCAAAGTCATTGGTTTTGACCCTAATTGAGCAGCCAGCATATCGATTCCATCTTTTACAAACTTCTCAGAAAAAAATATAGCTTCTAGATTAGCCTGTGCAGTTTCACGTTTTAAGTCAACTTGCTCTTTGCAATTTAAAAAAGTGTCGTATTCCTTTTTCTCTTTTTTGGATAGAGAAGAACGGTCAGCAGACTCATATTTAGATTTTAGTTTTGCATACATTCTGGTCACTTCGTAACTATCGGCGCTAATATTTCCTTTTTTACCACCAATAAAATTCCAGCCATGAATATCATCAATATATCCATTGCCATCATCATCTATTTGGTTATTTGGAATTTCACCCTTGTTAACCCACATATTCGCTTTTAGGTCTTCGTGATCTGGATCTACACCAGAGTCTAACACTGCAACGACCACCGTTTTTGACTTTCTGCCTTCCAACAATTTATTGGCTTTATCGAGACTTATACCAGGATAACCATCTTTGTATAAGTCTAAAAGATACCATTGATCCGGAATCAAGCCCTGAGCATCGCTAAAATTCCAAGTGAAAAGTATTAGAATAAATGCGAAGGCATTTTTCCACCATGAACCACCAAAAGTTGAATTGTTAATTACCATGAAAGTCATAAATCGCTTAAATATCGAATGTATAAACGCTGGTTTAGGATAATATGTTTTAAGCAAATGAATTAAGTCTGTTACCATTCGTTTAATAATTTTAATGAATTCTTAAAAAGAATGGCTACAAACAAGCAAAAAAGCTTAAACATTTGGTTGCGTTACGAAATTACCTTCGAGTATTTAGGTCATTTTGTCATTACAATAAACTTAAATGATCATGATTATAGCCTTTTCATAAAGGAATGAAATAATGATTCATCGAAAAAACAGAATTCAATTGTTCTTTCTGAATTAAGCTTTCTAAAACCCATATAAGATCGTCGATTGAAATACGGAAAAATATTAATTATAATTCATATATTTGCGATAGCTCCATATTCATTAGGCTGAATATCAACACTTTAATTAAAAAAAGATGCGATTTGTTCGAATATTTTTAATACTATTCGTTCCTTTTATAATTCAAGCTCAGAAGGTTGATGTTGGGATTCTTTTGGGTGGAAGCAATTATAGTGGTGATTTAACCTTAGATAGCAAATCAATCATCCGACAAACCAGAGGTTGTTTTGGCGTAAAAACTACATTTAGTTTCGATGAATATTTTGGATTGGGCATACAGTTTCAACGTCTCGATGTGGTTGCTGATGATCAAATTTCAAATAAGCAATGGCAGAAAAATAGAAACCTGAACTTTAAAAGTAAGATCAATAGTATTGATTTTATTGGAAGTATTCAATTAAGTAAAATGATCTACAAAGGTTATACTCCACTAGGGATTTCCTTAATTGGTGGTTACAGTATTTTCACCTTTAATCCTAGAGGCAAAATCAATGGGGTCTATTTTGATTTGCATGACTTAGGAACTGAAGGACAAGGAATGCCCGGATACCAATCTAAGTACAGTTTAATTGCGGGTGCTTTAAATTTTGGCATTGAATTAACTTACTCGATTCATCCAAGATGGCAAGTATTTATTCAATATCTTCAAAGAAAAACCAATACCGATTACTTAGATGATATCTCTGGTAATTATGTTGATTACAACTTATTACTTCAGCTAAATGGAATGATGGCCGCTGAATTTGGAAATAAATTAAAAGCCCCACAAGGTAGCCAACGTGGCAATCCTGTAGACAATGACTGGTATCAAAGTTTTTGCGTAGGTTTAAACTATACATTATACCAGAAAAAAGCCATCTTCGAAAACAAGAAACATAAACCTTCCGTACTTTGTCCTAAATTTTAGTTGTGAATGGATTATAACAATCCTCATGATGTATTAAAAAAATACTGGGGATTCAATACATTTCGAGAAGGCCAATATGAAATTGTCCAGTCTATACTTTCTCATAGAGATACCTTAGCCATTCTTCCCACTGGTGGAGGTAAATCGATTTGTTATCAAGTACCCGCCATTATGCAGGAAGGTTGTACCCTTATAATCTCTCCGCTTATAGCTCTTATGCAAAATCAGGTCGATCGATTAAGAAAGAGTATGATTCATGCCGATCTAATTCATTCCAATCTTAAAAACAGAGAAGTTGATTTAATAATCGATAATGTACGAAATGGTAATACAAAAATGCTCTATGTATCCCCTGAAAGAGCAACTCAGGATCGTTTTATTAAGCGGTTAAACTCTACCAAAATAAGTTTTATAGCCGTTGATGAAGCACATTGCATATCACAATGGGGGTTCGACTTCAGACCTTGTTATCTGGACTTAAAAAAAATTCGCGAGACCATTCAATGTCCAATTTTAGCGGTGACCGCTACCGCTACTCTTAATATTCGAAAAGACATTATTGATTTTCTTGAATTAAGAAATGAAAATGTGTTCTTTCAAACATCGGCGCGAAAAAATTTAAGCTTAAGTGTTAAAAAAGAAGAAAATAAAATCCAACAATTAGCTCATATACTTCCAAAATTTACGAAGTCCGGATTAATTTATTTTAGAAACAGAAGATTAACGGTGGAAACCGTAGATATTCTTCTACGCCATAATGTACTCGCCGACGCTTATCATGCTGGTCTGGATTATCCAACCAGAAAAAAAAGATTTGATTCCTGGATGTCCAATAAAATACAATACATGTGCTGCACTACAGCCTTTGGGATGGGAATTGATAAGTCGGATGTAGGCCTTGTTGTACATATGGAGTTACCGGTTAGTTTAGAAGAGTACTATCAGGAGGTAGGTCGCGCAGGAAGAGACGGAAGTAAAGCTTATGGATTACTTCTTTATAATGACAGAGACATCAGAAGACTCTTACAAATATTTGAAAATGCCTTTCCGACACTTGAAGAAATTCAACATGTCTATAAGTGTATTTGCTTGTTTCTTGATTTTGCTGAAGGAAGTAGAATGGAAAGGTCATTAGATTTTAATTTCGATTTATTTTGTAAGAGATTTAAATTGTCAGCGGAACGCAGTTCCAACGCCTTCAAAATTCTAGTGCAAAGTGGGTGGATTTATACCAATCCCGGATTCCATCAGCGATCAAGAGTTTATATCAAGGCAAGTCAAGAAGAGTTAAAATCGTATTATTTATTGAATAAAGAATATCAGTTGGTCTGCGTCAGTATGCTTCGCAATTATGAAGGAATATTGAGCAACCCAGTATCTATTCAAGAAACTGTAATTGCTTTTCAAACACAGATTCCTATTGATCGCATTAAAAAAATATTGCAATACTTGCATAATGAATCCCTGTTAGAATATATTCCACAAACGGAATCACCTCAATTGCAAATCCTTCAGGAAAGAGTTCATTCAAAAAATATATATTTAGACCAAGAATGGGTAGAATTTCGAAAGCAAATCTTAAAAAAACAAATTGAATCTGTATTGCAATTTATAAATACCAGTCAATGTAGACAAGAATTTGTACTTAAGTACTTCGGCGAAGAAAAAACAAGCCCATGTGGGATTTGTGACAATTGCCTTAAATTGGCAAAACCACATATTACTCCTGATATTAGGGACAAATGGAGAATGGAAATCTATCAATTATTTCAATTATCGGATAGAATTTCAATTCGAAATTTATATCAATACTTCCCAAGTAATAAATCACACTGGGTGGACACCTTACTTCAAGAATTGTTAGGTGAAAAAAAATTAGGTAGAGATGGTGATGATCTCTACCTAATAGTAAAAGGTAATATTAAAGAATAGTATTGATTGGCTATTGTTTAATTATTCGAATCGTTTTACTTCTTTGATTGGAATCTTTTAGCACAACAAAATAAACTCCTGGCTGATATTCTGAACCTAAGCTAATTAATCCTTCCTTAATTTGAATGTTTATTGACTGTATAGATGCGCCAAAAGTATTTACAACTTCTAATCTTCCATCAGCATTTCCGTTTATTTTATATTTTATCAAAGTAGATTGATTAAAAGCAGTTGGAAAGGCTAGTAATTCTATATTGGATTCGGTTAGATTATCCGTTTTAGTAATAATTGCATCTTTAACCAAAAAAGCATCTAAAGCACCCTCCAGAAGATGGCCTGGATCCTGATCTGTAATGTCAACAATAAATCTCATGCTGTCTGATAACTGGATATTATCCAATAAATTTATCGTGTCTGAATATGACCATTTAGGAGAATGCATATCTACTTCTTTTAAGAATACAGTAGTTATACCATTTGACAATCGGAAATTTATTTTATCATTTGGTGCTCCACCCTGTCCACCACCATTTGCAAACCAATAGTAAAAACTTAATAAAGGACGTTTGTAATGAGAAAGCTTCATAACCGGTGAAGTCAAGGTAGTGGTCCCATTATCCACATCATCAACCGTAGGTTCAGTACCTACATTCCCCGTTACATAGCATTCTTTACCAAAATCATTCGCAATATCCTTATCCGTTTGAAATTGCTCATTTCTATAAACTGTTCCAAGCGGAACATCCCTTACCCAAATACCTGTTGTAGCGGTGGAAGTAACTGTCCATCCCTGATCAAAAATAAAGTCATCTTGATAGCCCCTATCTAAAAATACTTCTATCGTTGGACTTTGCTTTTCAGATTCAAATTTTAATCCTTTATGAAAAAATCCCCACTTACCAACAACCAGGTCATATGGTATTGAATCTTTAAATACAAAAAAAGATGCCGATCCATCAATTCCGGTAGTAGCCATTTTATCGCCATTTACATTAAACATTCTAATTCTGGCATCTCGAATTATTTGCTTAGTAATATTATCTTTCACTATAACCTTTGCTGTAATGGATGGTCTTCTTGAAATTAATTGAACATCCTTCAAAGTAACCTGTCCACTAACCAAATTTACTTTTACAGTTTTTGGAAAATAATCCGGATGAGTGTAAACTACATCATAAGTTCCTGCGGTGGCGTATCCTGTCTTATATTGTCCAGCTACATCGGAATTTTCTTCATTTTTTCTTGGTGCAGTAATTTTTATACTTACACCATTAATTGGTAAACCTGTGATGGTATCCGTAACTAAGCCTTCCAAATAGCAAGCTCTAACATAATTTGGGCGCAAAATAAATAAACCATCTTCGATATTAGAGGCAACGATTAAGCCACTTGGCAAATAAGGGCTGACGCCCCATGTTCCATAAAATCCAGTGTTGTTATTAATTATATAAGTATCATAACTACCTACTTCTACCAGGTTATCCGGTTTATGAGCATCTACTATTTTAACCCCATCCGTATAAAAAGCAGTAACCAGATAACCATTGATATACCTCGTATTATGAGGAATTACTCCAGTCCCTTCGGTATCTTTTGGACGATAAACATCCAGCAATTTAGGTTTGCTATAATCCGATATATCATAAGCGGCTACATAGGCATCTGATCTTTCGTCAGTTGTAAATACATATTTAGCATCATCAGAGATCCAGGCATTATGTGTAAATGCATGAGGTGTTTTTATATTTACTAGTTCCTTGGGATTTTTATAATCTTTTACATCGTAAATACTTAGATAACCATCATAAATCTCTGAAGTATATAAGGTATCCCCTCTCACAAAATTATCATGAACATACCTTTTTAATTCTTCTCCAATATATTTAGGGTTCATCGGATCAGGCTTCAGGTCGAAAAACAGAGTTCCTCTCCATGGAGTGCAACCATTTAAGCTTAGTATACCTTTTTCATCAATAAACAAGGTATGACAGGTTCCAAGATTTGCAGTTTGACCACCTGCTGTAATACTTGGTTTCCAGAATTTACCAGTTATGGTATCCGGAGCTTTACGCATATCAATTACAACTAAGCCATCGGCTCCCTGAACATCTGTTACGGCATATACAAATTCGCCATAACTAAAAACTTCTCTCCAGGTAGAAGTGATCCCAGTAAATCTAAATCTTTCCTTCGGTTTGGCAGGATCTTCAAGACTATATAGAACTACGGCATTTCTACTTCCAAAAACGGCATATTCTGTTTTCTTTTTCTTGTCAAAATAATGCCATACACCTGACCCTCCTTCTGGAGCTGGGACATGAGCTACTAAAGTCATATTTAAATCACCATCCTGAGCATTCATCGAAGGCTGAGCCATCCAAAATAAAACCACTATCAAAAAATAATACTTCATCTATTGCTTTTTATAATAACGCAAATTTAGCTAAAAAGAGGGGATCAAAGCTTATTTTTATAAGTAACTACTGAAATTCAAATATCTTTTCGGAATCAGTAATTTTCCCATATTTGCGGCCAAATTGCACCAAATTATGGAAGTATTACACAAAATTGAAAATGATATTCACTTCATTACCATAAACAGGGAATCTGCCCTTAACGCTTTAAACGGCAAAGTAATTAATAACCTTCGTACCATTTTTTCTGAAATTACCTCAGAGGGTATTAAAAGCAAGGGCGTTATCCTCACTGGTTCAGGCTCTAAAGCCTTTGTAGCAGGAGCAGACATATCTGAATTTGTAAATTTAAGAAGCAAAGAAGCAGAAGAATTATCTGTTACAGGACAAAAAGTTTTTGATTCTATTGAGCGATTAGGAATTCCAGTTATCGCTGCTATAAATGGGTTTGCTTTAGGTGGAGGTTGTGAATTAGCCATGGCTTGTCATTTAAGAATAGCCGGGGAGCATGCCAAGTTTGGACAACCAGAAGTTAATCTGGGTCTTATTCCCGGATATGGAGGTACTCAAAGACTCACCCGTTACATTGGGAAAACTAAGGCAATGGAATTAATTCTTACCGGTGATATGATTTCAGCTCAAGAAGCGCTAAACCTTGGACTTATCAACAAGATTTGCGAGAGCGGTAAAGAAATAGAAGCAGCCACTGAACTTATAGAAAAAATATCAAAAAAAGGTCCAAATGCAATAGCCCGAAGCATTCAGGCTATTAATGCTTTTGATTCCGTTGACGATGGATATCAATTAGAAGCAAAATTATTTGGTATGTTAATGGAGCAGGCCGAGGCTAAAGAAGGTATTCAAGCCTTTCTGGAAAAAAGAAAAGCACAGTTCAATAGATAATAAAATTCTATAAATCCAATAATCTCAAAATACTTTCAAGGCAAATTAATTTTGATCCATATTAAATTTATCAATTGATATTGGTTATCACTTGAAATTAAAAAGTAACAAAGTTTAACGTGTAGTGTTAAAATTAATTTAATTAATTTAAGCCTGATGGCATTTTATCCGTTAATGTTACTAATATTGTATCCTAAATCTTTAATTAACAAAATATGAAAAAATTATTAAATTTAATGGTATTAGTATTGGGAGTACAGTTCATGTATGCTCAAACAAAAACTACAACGACTACAACTACTGCACCTCGACCAGCAGCAACAAGCACAAGTACAAGAACAGCTACGGAAAAGCCGACATCAAATGCTGCAATTCCGGAAAAAACTAAAACTTCAACCGGTGACAAAGCACACGTTTGTACTGATGCTTGTAAGGATGGAAAGCACGTTTATGCACATGGTGAAAAAGGACATAAGTGTGGTGATGACTGCATAAACACCAAACCTCACGTTTGTACTGATGCTTGTGAAGATGGCAAACATTTATATAAGCATGGAGAAAAAGGACACCATTGCGGTGCTGCTTGTCAAAAACCAAAGACAAAGGTTACGAAGGCTATGCCTGCAAAAGGTGACAAAACTGATAAAGGTTAAATCGAACTTCTAACCGAATAAAAAAAGGGAATAAATATAAATATTTATTCCCTTTTTTATTTTTTGATACCGTTATAATACTGCCTACAACTATAAGTTTTTACCTAAGCAAAATGAAGCAGAAGAATTATTAAAATCCTACCTTGAATTTTACAATACTTACTTAGGCCGATGTAAAAATTAATTCCAAATTCATTATAAATTAGCTACCACACATAATGCAGCCATCTTGATTTGTACAAACCCAACCCTCTGGAATACTTTCCAATTCTGAAGCTTGTAACATTTCCGAAGCAACGGCTGCATTTTGATGATTAGTGTTCGAGTTGGTCGTTGGGATGACCTCTACACTTTCTGTTTCTGAACCATGGTCCACAAATTTTCTTTGATGTTTATCACTAAGCGTGAATTTAATTGGATCTACTGCGGCTTTGGTACGCAGATAATACATACCAGTTTTTAAACCGGCTTGCCAGGAATAAAAATGCATTGATGATAATTTGCCGAATGTTGCATTTTCCATAAATAAATTAAGGCTTTGGCTTTGGCAGATAAAAGCTCCCCGATCGGCGCTCATATCAATTAATGCTTTCTGGCTAAGCTCCCATGCAGTTTTATATAAATCTTTAAGATTTTGAGGAATACCTGAAATTTGCTGAATCGATCCATTATGGGCCATAAGCATTTCTTTCATTTCCTTATTCCATAATCCCATTTTAATTAAGTCATCCAAAAGGTGTTTGTTAATCACCATATATTCTCCTGACAGTGTTCTTCGAGTATAAAAATTAGATGTGTATGGTTCAAAGCATTCGTTATTGCCAAGAATTTGCGAAGTAGATGCGGTTGGCATTGGTGCGAGCAACAAACTGTTTCGAATACCATAAGTTACCACGTCATTCTTAAGTGTATTCCAATCGTATCGACCAGGCGTTGGCACTACATCCCACATATCAAACTGCATAATGCCTTCACTCATTGGGCTTCCTTTGAAGGTTTCATAAGCTCCATTAATTTTTGCCAATTCGCAAGATTCACTTACAGCTGCATAATATATTGTTTCAAAAATATCCTTATTTAATTGTCTTGCTTCTGGAGAATCGAATGGCATTCTCATTTGTATAAAGGCATCCGCCAATCCCTGAACACCAATTCCAATAGGACGATGTCTGAAGTTGGACTTTCGAGCTTCCGGAATTGGATAGTAATTGATGTCAATAATTCGATTGAGATTCCTGGTAATAACTCTGGTTACCTCTTCTAATTTTACAAAATCAAAAGTATTATTATTAACATATTTAGGTAAAGAGATAGAAGCGAGATTACATACCGCTACTTCATCTGGTGAAGTATACTCAATAATTTCTGTACAAAGATTTGATGATCGAATGGTTCCCAGATTTTTCTGATTAGATTTTTTATTCGCAGCGTCTTTGTAAAGAATATATGGAGTACCAGTTTCAATTTGACTTTCTAATATACTAAACCAAAGTTCCTGAGCTCTTATTTGTTTTCGAGCTTTACCTTCTTCTTCATATTTGGTATAGAGTCTTTCAAATTCATCACCGTAAGTATCGTATAAGCCCGGTGCTTCATTCGGACAAAACAGCGACCAGTTAGAATCTTCCATTACCCGCTTCATGAACAAATCAGGAATCCACATTGCGTAGAATAAATCACGAGCTCGCATTTCCTCTTTGCCATGATTCTTTTTTAATTCAAGAAAGTCCTCTATATCTGCATGCCAGGGTTCAAGATAAATTGCAAATGCGCCTTTTCTCTTGCCACCACCCTGATCAACATAACGAGCCGTATCATTAAAAACTCGCATCATTGGAACGATACCATTACTGGTTCCTCCTGTACCTTTAATATAAGAACCTTTAGCCCGGATATTGTGAATGCTTAATCCTATACCACCGGCTGATTGAGAAATTTTTGCACAGCGACTAAGTGTTTCAAAAATTCCAGGAATTGAATCTTCAGTTGCGGACAATAAGAAGCACGATGAAAGCTGAGGCTTAGGAGTTCCCGCGTTAAATAACGTAGGGGTTGCATGAATAAACCATTTTTCAGACATTAAATGGTAAGTTTCAATTGCAGCATCTATATTGTTGCCATGAATTCCTACTGCAGTCCTCATAAGCATATGCTGTGGTCTCTCGACCACTTTTTTATACATACGCAAAAGATATGAACGCTCTAAAGTTTTGAATCCGAAGTAATCAAAACTATAATCACGATCATAGATAATGGCAGAGTCCAGTCGATCGGCATTTTGACGGATGACCTCTATGGTTTCATCACTTATTAATCCTGCTTTTTGTTGGGTAAGTGGATCAATATAATTGAAAAGTCCCTCCATCGTTTCGGAGAATGACTTGTTGGAATTTTTATGAAGATTTGAGACAGCAATTCGGGCTGCTAATATTCCGTAATCCGGATGCACAGCAGCTAATGAAGCAGCGGTCTCAGCGGCCAGGTTGTCCAGATCAGAAGTTGATACACCATTATATAGCCCCTGAATTACTTTTTGAGAAATGTGGATTGGATCAACAAAATTGGGATCCAATTCATAACATAATTTCTTTATTCGGGCTGTAATCTTATCAAAGCTAACGCTTTCCTTTTTCCCATTTCTCTTGACTACTTGCATAATGATCTATTAATAATTTTTGAAGGTTAATAAATGAACTAAGGTGCTTCTAGAAATCTTCATTTAGGGAAAATATCTTGGATTCAGCCGGTTGGTTTACGCCGGCTTTTTGATATTCTCCTACCTTCTTTTCAAAGAAATTGGTTTTGCCTTGTATACTGATTAAATCCATCCAATCGAATGGATTGTCTTTGTTATATATTTTAGTATTGCCTAGTGCGACTAGTAGACGATCTGCTATGAATTCAATGTATTGACACATCATTTCTGAGTTCATACCAATTAGTGCTACCGGAATTGCATCTGTAATAAATTCCTTTTCTATCTCTACCGCTTCGCTAATTAGTTGCTGTACTTTCTCCTTCGGGAGTTTGTTGACTATATGTTTGTTATATAGAAGACAAGCAAAATCACAGTGCATGCCCTCATCCCTTGAAATCAATTCATTTGAAAAACTCAAGCCTGGCATTAGCCCTCTTTTTTTCAACCAGAAAATAGAACAGAATGATCCGCTAAAAAATATCCCTTCTACGGCAGCAAAGGCGAGAAGTTGCTCTACAAATGAACCCTGTGATATCCATCTCAAGGCCCAATCGGCTTTTTTCCTTACGCATTCAAGGTTATCGATGGCATTAAAGAGATAATTCTTCTCTTCATTGTCCTTGATATAAGTGTCAATCAGGAGAGAATATGTTTCAGAGTGAATATTCTCCATCATAATCTGAAATCCATAGAAGAATTTCGCTTCTGTATATTGAACAGAGCGAAGCATATTTTCTGCAAGGTTTTCATTTACGATCCCATCACTGGCTGCGAAGAATGCCAGTACGTGTTTTATGAAGTGTCTTTCGCTATCGTTCAGTTTACCGCTCCAATCATCCAAGTCAGGAACCAGATCGATTTCTTCCGCCGTCCAAAAATTAGCCTCAGATTTTTTGTACATTTCCCAAATATCATTGTGTTGTATAGGAAAAAGAACAAATCTGTTGGGATTTTCGACGAGAATAGGCTCCGATTGGTGGTTCATTGTCTTGAATTAATGGTATAAATGGTTTGGTTTCAGCGAAGAGGCCACAAATTTAATGTGAACTCTTATATTATATATAAATTAATTTAATATATTTTTTTAAGTCATATTTTAATTCTTGTAATACAATCATTTAGATTGTAAAAAATTATATTTTGCTTAAAAATAACATATTACAACTAATCGTAATATCTTGAATCAAAGGTAATTTTTAAATCAAGGATTTGCTCAAAAAATTATTAACATATTGTGGAAAACTTTAATAAGATAAAGAGTTCTAGCGAGTTACAACCAAACTAATAAAATCTCTTACATATTACAAATAGAATGGATGTATTAACTACAGGAAAATAAAGAGTAAAATATTTTTAAAAGTGATAATTGGTTTGAACTAAGTTATCTTCATTAGTTGTATTAAAAATACATCTCAATTAAGCAACTGAATCATCCATTAAGACTTAAAAAATTACTCTAATCAGAAAAAGTGGCCTAAGATCCAATTTTCAAGATCTTCCTTTGAATGATTTGCGACTTTACTTGAATTTGCAACATATACAAGCCATTCGCCAAATCATCAAGATTCAATCTTAACATTGAATTGCTATGATCAATTGACCTTTGAATTTCAATTCCAGATGATGAATATAATTTTAAGTTTACTTCCTTAGTATTTTTATCCATTAGTTCTACTACTAAATAATTCGTAGATGGGACAGGATAAATATTAAAATTCAAGTGTTCATTATCTATTGAATTACTTATGCAATCATTTGTAAGCGAGGGCGTTGGATTGTGGAATTCAACGAAATTATTATTGCAGCGACCAAAGGAATTATCACTTTGCAGTACGCCAAATGAAATTGAATCAATAATAGATTCTATTCCTGATAATGCAAGAAATTCACCCGATTTGGATAATTTAAAGTTAGTGTGAAGTCCAGAATCACTGCCGTCTTCATCAGCCCATATAAGAAGAAAATTTCCGGCTTTAATAACAGTATCCGGAATTACCCATTTATCTAATTTATTAATATCATCGGTTAAGAAATAACCATAAAGAGAAATATCCTTGGAGGAATTATTATACAATTCAATCCAATCATCGTATTCTCCAGATTCATCCTGAATTGTTTTTGTATTTGAAGACATTAATTCATTGATTAAAAGTTCGCCTGAAAAAATTTCCTGCTGTGTCGTATTGATCTTCAAATATTCATACTCCGCTCTCTCAGGAAGGAGTCTTGCGTGATTGTTGTTCTCTGCCAGATAATAATACTGAATACTCAATGTCTTAGGTATTACCAACTCGAGTCCGAATATCCCATCGCCTGCTGATTGATCATTGTGATTGCCATCATCAAACATACTTACCCTTCGGAAAATCTTGTTTTTATCTTCTCTGTAATAAAGCCAAACATTTGTTGAATTGCTCACTTGGGTAACAAACTGAACAATTACTTGTGGAGTTGAGGCCTTTAATTTGGCATTTTGATCTAAGAATTGTGGAGTAATTCCAGATAATTCCACTGAAGACTTCAGATAATCTGCTCTACGCTGAGAAAAACTTGTTAGGCCCGGATACGTTTTGCCATTAGGAGCATTAATTTGATAATCGGTATTTAAGTTTGAAATAAAAGAAGAATAATCATAAAACTTATTATTATCTAATTGCACGAACGATTTTACCAGATCTTGCAACTCTTTGCCTAAAGTTGAATAATAATTTTTGGAAACAGATTCATCCATAATAGTCCTAAGATGTGCTATATATCTTTTTCTCCAGACCGGTTGAGAGATAATCTTATTAATTAATGGTCGTTCGGCATTTGTTGCGTGTAACACCGGTGACATCGCAATCATTTGTTGGAGATTCAACTGGCCAGTACCAGAATTGGTAAAAGCACCATAACATTCATTTAAATCCCATAAAATTGTATTGAATCTTTTATTTTCATCCTGATAAATCAAATAATTATGGCCTGATCCATAATAACTATCTAAATTGACATAAAAGTTATTAAAGGCTAGCATCCATAATGCTCTATCCACATCCAAAATCGAATCAATAGATCCTGGGTTTTTATCCAGCACCTGAATCAATCTGAGTAATTCAGTCCAACCATTATCCGATTCTATTTCGTAACTATTTTTATAACATAAGGAATCATTAGATACCCACTTCAGTGCTGACCCAGAACCCATGGGAGGACATCCTGTAGGTAATTGTATTTGCTTGTCAATTCGATCACATTGAAAATAAGCACCATTACCAGAATCAAAATTTGATTCCAGAAAATCTTTATCGGTAGATTCTACATTGGTAAAGACTCCCTGATATACATTATTAAAATATACAACAGCAAAGTTTGCCTTTGAGGCTGGCATGTATTGACCAGAAATCTGATATCCCAAAATTTCTCTCAGCATGCTAGGGTCCATAAATCCATTAGATAGTTTAATAGACTTAACACCTTTATAACTTTGATCCTTAACGTAATCAAGTTTAATATTCAACGGATTTTTAGCATTGGTTGGTCGATAAGTGCTGTTTCCTTTATACTTTACCCCAACACTATCCAGTTTTTGTCCATTCAAACTAATGGAAGTGGCCAATAACCTTAAGTCAACATCAACCGAATGAAGTGAATCTAATTTAGCATCCCAATTGTTTGTCGGAAATTCAATCCTAATTTCCTGGATATCTTTTAGGCTATAGAAGTCCTGAGCTATTACATTCTGGCTGATCAATACTAAAAATATTAGATAATAAAAATTTCGCATTGGGTTAATATTATAATTATATAAATCCTATAACTGGAAATTGTCCTTAATTTCTGTCTATTAATTTTAAAATCAGGCAGGATTAATCAATCTTAGGCCCTCCCTTCTTGTTAAAGGAGCTAAGGTATTCGATTGAATAAAATTTTTAACCCCTTCGGGATTGAATTTCGAATATTGTCGCAATGCCCATCCGGATGCTTTTTGAATAAAAAATTCTTTGCTGGAAGAACATTTTAGTATAAGCTCCTTCATCAATTCAAAATCGGTATTTATGCCATAGGTTAGTTGAAGTATGATGGCGGCTCTTCGTAGCCAAAAACTATCTGATTCGATCCATTCATACATTTTTTTCTTTCTTAAGTCATGATGAGGCATGAGAATTTTTGCCAGAAGATTTGGCGATAAAGAATCTACCGTATCCCACCAGGATTGATCCGTAATTAACGATTCAAAGAGTACAAGTTTAGATAGATCACCTTTTTTCAAAACTTTCCGGCTGTAATCCAGTGCGACATACTTCCATTCCCTTTGATCTTGCTCCCAACAAAGACGAACAAAATCCTCGAGATCAGTAGTAGATTTCCATTTCGTAAAAATATCGGATTGAATCGTTTTCCGAACCGGTGATGATATTCCATAATAGACAAATTGATGGCGCATATAGGCTGCCATCTTTTCTGCTCTAAGATCATTCGCCTGAGCTTTAAAAGCTAATTTAATTTCTTCAAATAATTCGGTACTCAAAAAAATTCCTTGCGTTTAAAAAACCATGCCAAGCCTAAACTTAATCCTAATGAAATGATCAGTATCAGATAAAATGCTATTTGAGATCCACCGACCGAAAATGGCATTGTAACGTTCATACCAAAAAAACTGGCGATCAAAGTGGGCACCATCAGGATGACCGTAACTACTGTCAAGCGATTGATGAATTTATTGAGGTTATTTGAAATAATAGCCGCATAAGCTTCCATTGTACCGTTGAGAATATTCGTATACAGCTGCGCAACCTCACGAGCCTGATTATTATCAATTATAATATCCTCATATAATTCTATATAATCTTCATTATCCTTTATTCCTAAAAAATCCGTCCTTCGCATTTTTATCTTCAGCAATTCATTACCATTTAAGGAATTAACAAAGTAGACAAGACTTTTTTCAATCCTAAGCAGACTCTTTAACTCCTCCGAACGACTTGAATTATAAAGTTCCTGTTCAATTAATGATCTACGGATATTTAGTTTTTTGAGTAATTCCAGAAAATGAAGAACATTCTGCTCCATGATCTGGAGGATAAAAAGTTTTTCATTGGAGGGGTCAAAACTTTTTATTCGGAGCTCGATGAATTTTTCCAATACAGGATTATCGATTGAGCTTACCGTAATTACTTTATTTTGAGTTAATATGATACCTAAAGGAATGGTTATATAAACCGCTTCGTTATCCTTTGCTGTTTCATTAATTACAGGTGTATGTATAATAATACTTCTCGCCTCATCAAATCGCTCATAACGCGCTCTTTCCTCAACATCCAAAGGATCTGTGAAGAAATCAGGTGTAAGACTTAATTGATTGGAAAATAATTCTAACTCGCCTTCCTGAAAAGGAGGCAATAAATTAATCCAGGATGCTTCTGAAAAATGAGCTACCTCCTGAATAGTTCCGTTCTGTTTGGCATAATAACGGATCATCGCTAGAATTTGAATATATAACAGCCATCATGTGTAAAGTTAATTCCAAATCCATTCCTAGCCTAGAAACTATCCAAAAAAATAATCACAAAAATTAAAAACGCTATTAAAATAAATAAGCTCCAGCGAACTGAAGCTTATTTTCATTTTGAAAAATTAATCGAAAGAGCAATTAATTAACTCTTTTTGGTTTATTAGCCTAATTTATTTCTTGAATCATTCGTCTATGTACAAAATAAATTAATAAAAACAACTTCTCTTTTCATGGAAAACTCAAATTATAATATAATCAATCAATAAGAACCAATTTATTTGTTATCGATTGACGATCTGCATCTAACTGGAAGAAATAAATCCCTGAACCATTAAAATCAGCTTTATCTACCCGAAGTATATTGTCTCCTTTAACGCCTTGCTTTTGTATTACTCGCTGAACCCTGCCCGTTAAATCATAAATGGTACAGGTAACTTGAGTATTGTATGCCAAGTTAAACACAATATCCGAGTATTCCTTAAATGGATTCGGATTAGCATCTACACTAGTCAATACATTTTGAACTTCAGGTGAAGAATTCCTAAATAATAATTCTAATGAACCTTCCTTAAGTTGCTCATCATAATACCGGGCTGAAGTAACTAATGAATTAATGCTTAATGACTGTTTAAGATCCACCTCCTGAAGAGAAATAAATTCCAATTTAAATATGACTGTACTAGGATTGACCGAGATCTTATGGTCAGCATTCCAACACATTGTAAGTATTCCATCCTTAATTCGATATAAACCAAAATTTTCATCCTTCAAATCAAACAATCCTGATTTAAACCCTTTAAATTTCAATTTACCTGGATCAAATTGTAGAGTGAATTGAATACCACTTAGATCTCTAAATTCATTTGCATTGAAATTAAGTTCAATAACTTCTTCTTTGGCAAAATGATTATTATCCACAACTAAACTCATTGGAGCCTGGGACCGCGTTTCAACAGAATTCGAATTAGCTTTTGCAGATCCAGTGACATCACCCATTTTGATGGAAATAAAATCAACTACCGCATCTTTTCCATTGATTCTCGCAAATCCATCCATCGGAACACCCCAAGGCGCTGAAGGATCTTCGAATTGAGTATTCAAAGCTACAAATGACCAACTTTTTGATTTGGAGAAATTAGGAATAATCCCCAGAATCAATTTTCTGATTTCAGAAATATCCGCTGAAGTAATTGACTTAGAATTATTAACATCTGCAGCAATCAATTTATAAGGACTTAACAAGGTCTCTTTTCCTAAGATGTGTCTTTGAATTTTAATTATATCCGCAGTTGTAACACCATTCAACGGATCATCATTTCTGTTTGGTTTAATCCTATAATCTCCATCTTTAATATCTGTAAATGCATAATGGCCATCAACTGCCATTTTTGTCTTCTGCAAAATCGCTTGTTCAAATAAGTCAACCGATGCCTGTGTTGTTAACTCACCTGACTCTGTTCTTAGGTCTCCGGTTATTGTACTGAAATGACCTACATTCGGACAGATATTCTGATTATCCTGAACAATGATGGCTGTCAAACAGTAATCTTTATTTCCTTCTTCATCTTCAACCCATAACTTAACTTCTATATAGAGTTCATCGTTGATTTTGGCCTTAACAAAATCATCGCAACAGACCCTTATTGAAGTCTTTGTTTTATCACCATCAAAATAAAATTTCAACTTATCCTTTGATGTGCAGTTGTCATAACTACCTGCATCCAGGTCTTTCGCCCAAATATCAATACATCCGGTCGATGGCATTGGAACCGTTACAATTGATGTAAGACAATATGGCGTTGGAGCTTTACAATCCTTTATTTCAAAAAGTCTGCTACATGTTCCAACATTACCACATCCATCTGAAACGTACCACGTGATTTGGTGGATACCAATTGGATAGGTGCCACTTGCGTCAAAAGGATTATTGTTGTCATCCGCTGAAGGATTGTTTCGATTTGCAGGTTTTTGACCAGCGTTGAACTGCTTTCTGTTTAATGTACCAACCGTGTAATCTGTAGTACCATTATTATATAAGTCAATTTTATATTCAAAATTCAGCCAATCGTATTGTGAACAAGAGTCTATAGCGTCGGCCACAAGACTAATATGTCCAATACAAACATCATTAATTTTTGCAGCTGGTTCACACGAACCTACCTTACAGGTAACGATTGGTTTTTCCCGATCGTTAACTTTTATAAACTGGGTGAATTCCCATCTTCCTTTTTTCTGATCTATGTTAGGATCGTACTGACACCAATCAATAACTACCCATTTTCTTAATATAACATAGCAAACATCATGTTCACCTGAAAATATTTGATCCGTATGTTCAATGGCCACTAAAGCACAATGATCAAGAGCTCCATTTACAATAATTGGTTTGCCGATTTCATTTACCCCTGTTCCGGCATTGCAATTATATAAATAAGTACCATTCCCTGCACAGTCCGGCCAAATGATATCATCTGTGGTGTCACATGCATTTTCACGGTTGATATAGAATGGATCACAATCTACAACCCATATGGTTTGTTTTGCTGTAACAACTTGACCATTAGGTCCGGTTGAACTAAACGTTCTAATAATTCTTCCCTGTCCACAACTTCTCAAATCTTCAATTGAAATTGTAAATGAGGCTCCACAAGGAGACGTAATGTACCCATCAAATCCCCAGACTAATTCATATTTTTTATCCGGATGATTTGAATCATACCATTTGTCAGTGAATTCACAGGCCAAGTAAGGAGCAGAACCAATAACCGAATTTGATCCTGGATATCTTGTGGTTAGATTGGTAATACAATAAGCTGGACAAACAACATCGTATGTCTTTACCTTCTTTCTCCATGGAAGGTCATCCACCATTTTACCAAATAAAGAATCTTTTGGATCTTTCAATCTCTCAATATCAAACCAAAAATCACAACTCACCACTACGTCGGATGGAGGAACCATTATTGGAGCAATTTTATTCTGCACTGTCACTTCCACCATACAATCTGTAAAATGACCAAACAAATCTCCACCAAAATTCATCCTTGATGGATCTACCGGTCCTAAGCCTGGTTCAACATCAAAAACACGAAATACGACCATAACCGGAGCAGCTAAATCATTGCAACAGAATTTTACATCGTCATCAAAATAAGTTTGAGAACCACTAATTTTTAAATTATCGTCACCATTCACATTATTACAAACGTTGCTTGACGTATTTGAACCGTTGATGGTACCAGCTAATTCATCCATTCTTATCGCTTTAAAGAACACATGTGCGGCACAATTATCCTTCGATCCATCATCAAACGAAGAAACGTTAATGGTTGTATAGTTTTCTCCCGGGGAGGCATTACCAATTAGACTTACTACCGTCTGTGTCTGACATACTGCTGTCGGCGGTGTATTATCCAATACGATTACAACAACCTTCTTTTCTGAAATATTGCCGCAACAATCTTCAGCTACAATATAAACTTCATGATCACCTATTGAAAGATCTACCAATACATAACCTGAATTTTGATTACCTAATACGGTACCTTCTATAGATCTTATTGAATATGTTACATCCTGAGAACAATTATCATTAAACCAAACATCATGTACATCCCATTGACCGGTACAATGATGAGCATCTGTATTAAGGATTATGGAGTCTGGATAAATAATCTCAGGACCTTCATCATCCGTAATTTTAATAATTTGCTGGTGAGTTCTAATTTTACCTGTACACCAATCCAATACGGTCCATGTACGCAACAATTTATAACAACCAACTTCTCCCGCATTACAATTAGGCCTTGCCGCATTAATTACTAAATCCGTAAAAGTTATAGCGATATTAGAACAACCTAATACTTTAGGGGAACCTGTTCCTTCCCACATAACCACTTCATTGGATCTCCAACAGGCCAATGAATCCCAATGTGCAGGATAATAAATGGATTCAGGATTTGGATGATTTTCATTGATTCCTGATCGAATGATATTCCATCCTAGTATGTGTGGCACTCTAATTCCATTGGCAATGAATTTTGCATGGTCTAATAAATAATCATCAACACAGTCAGGATATGCTTTTAAGTGTTTAGTATAATCAAATGCTGAATTATATCTCTCATCACAAGACAGAGCCTTTGTTCCGTTAGGGGTAAGGTAGTTATTATAATCGAGCGGCATTTGAATATTGGCTAAATCCTGATACAACACCGTAATATTCTGTGAGCAAAATGATTTATTACCAGAATTATCTACTGCTGTCCATGTTCTTCTAATCCATTTCTCAACACCAATCTGACAATTGCCTTTTGTAGTTACATCAACATAGGTTAAAGAAAATTGACCACAATTTTCACGTACCAACGGATGACCAAGATTTAGAGGGCTATCCAGGATGTCGCAGGTTATTGTTGTATCTCTTGGACAGGTTAGTACTGGTGGAGATTTATCTTCTACTGTTAATTTACCCCAACAACTGTTACCATTTACTGTATCTAAAATAGTTACCTTAAATGTCTTTCCAATATCCTGGTAACCCAATTGAGTTCCTGGCTTATTTGGATCACGATCTATATAAGGACCTCCATTCCACAATTGAATTAATACTTTATATTCGTCATAGCATCGATAAGGCCCACCAACTAAAAACAAATCTGCGGAGGCTGTCGCGCTACAATTTTCATCTAAGCTTATTTGAATATTATCCTCACAACTTAACGAACCAATTGGATTTGCAAATGCATTAACCTGTACAACAATGCAACATCTACTTGTATTATTATTTACATCCGTTGCTATAAAGCAAACATGATGGGTTCCAACCCCAATAAATTTTCCTTTACCATAACGAGCCGTATCTTCGGCTAATACACTAACGTTACCACAATTGTCTGTTGAAAATGGGACATAATTAAATCTCATCTCGCAAGCACTACTATAAATATTTAAGGTTTGATCCTGACAAGAAAGCAAAGGACGAATCGTATCGTGAACTGTAATGGTGGCAACGCAAGTAGATGTATTTCCACATGAATCCGAAACGGTTAGTGTTGCCATATTACTTCCAACATCAATACAGCTAAACGAAGATGGTGTAAGTTCAACTGGCAGACCAATGCTACCATTATTTATATCATCCATGGTAACACTTCCGGATCCTTGATTATTGAGGTATACAGTAAAATTCTGACAGTAGGCAACTGGTCTTGGATAAACAGATATTTTGAAACTATACGGTGGGCCATCACAACGAACACCATTCATCATAATACTTGGTGTAACAGTAATTGTATTCATAAGAATACCACTTGTGTTATTCATTGCCATAAACATTGGAATATTATCCACACCAGAGCTAGGTATACCAATGTCAGGTCCTGTTCTTGTCCAATTGTATACGGTTCCAGCAACCGGACCAGTAAAAATTAAACTTGCAATTTTAGATCCATGACAATATGTTGTGTCTCTAATTGGATAAACTGATGTCCTTGGCAATACTTTAATCAAAAAAGTATCAACCGGTCCGATACAACTATCGCCAACACTTACAAATGTTCCAGAAACAAAAATTGTATCAACCAGGATCGTATTTCCATTATTGAAAGTAACAAATGAAGGAATGCTTCCTGTTCCTTGAGATGGAATATTTGTTCCTGATCCACCTGCTCCACTAGATTTATACCATTTGATTACTGTTCCTATTGAACATGTTACATTAAAACTGAAACCCGACGGATTAGAACCAATGCAATAAGAAGTATCATTGGTAGCGGTTACTACAGGAACCGGAACTGATTTAACAATAAATTTCATTTCTGGTCCTGCGCAACTATCGTTTAACCATATTGATTTGAAATATGGAATCACTTTAATTGTATCTGTTAGAATTAAACACGATGGAGGAGCATTAAAAATAGTAACTGGAGGTATATTTCCAGAACCGCTTAGTGGTAATCCAGGAATTGTTGTTCCACCTGGTCCAGGTACTTTTATCCAATGGTAAACCATGGAATCTGTACATACTCCGCTAAATGCAGGGATTGCCCATACCTGAGCATCACAAAAACTTGAATCTCTTATTTTATCTATTGATGGATTTGGTAATGTAATAATTAGAAAGGTATCTTTTGGTCCAATACAACTGTCTGTAGCGTTTAACTTATTAACCGGTGATACGATTATACTGTCAATTAGAAGCACACAGGTTGAATTTGAAGCAATGTAAGCTGGTATAGATCCTTGTCCTGAACTTGGTAAATTTGTCGCAGATCCAGCCGCGGTACTTTTTCTTTGCCAATAGACCTGAGTCGCGTATTGATTGGTTATAAAATTGATTTGAGAACCTGTTGAACCATTACAATATTTAAAATCTTGAGTTGCGTTGACCGTTGGTTCATCACATGGGAAGAATTTGGCTAAAAATCCATCGTTGACTCCCCCTCCAAAGTTTGATTGATGACTTCCAGAGGATGATATACTGTTTCCTCCAGATGATCCTGTTCTGCCAGCAATATATATATAATTTGGTGAGGATAAGGCTAAAGTGTAAGCCTGGTCACTATCGCTTCCTCCGTAATAGGTTGAAAATAATCTTGATCCGGCAGAAGAAAACTTTGCTAAGTAAGCATCTTCCACTCCACCGAAAACAGTCTGATATTCATTTGCGCTTGATATGGTACCATCATTAGAAAAGGTGCTACCACTAAAGTAAATATTATTTGAAGCATCTGTTTCAACATGCAAAGCTTTGTCTTGGGCATTGCCACCATAATAGCTTCCCCAATTTCGCAAACCAGCTCCTGTAAAACTAACTACGTATCCATCAGAAGTCCCACCACCAAATGCTGCTTGATGAGATCCAGCTGTTGCAATACTTGTTCCACCACTTGATTCTGTATTTCCCACAGCGACAATGTCACCTAATGTATTACTGGTTAGATTTAATAATACATCATTAGAACTGCCACCATAATAGGTTCCCCAAGCGCGGACTCCTATTAAATTGAGCCTAGCCAGAAAACCATCCAATCCACCGCCAATAACAGATTGATGAGAACCTGCAGACGCGATTCCTGTTCCAGAATTTGTCTGCCCGCCTATTACATAATCTGTTCCATTTAATTCAGCGGCAGAATAAACAACGTCATTTCCTGTTCCTCCATAGTAACTTCCTACAATACGGATTCCTAAAAGAGTAAACATCGCATAAAAACCATCAAATGCTCCACCACCATAAGCTGGTTGATAGGATAAGGGTGTAGCAATTGATGTCCCTGAACTGGTGCTCGTTTCTCCTCCAATTAACACCGAAGGAGAGTTAGTTGCATCTACGGAATATATTCTATCTTCTCCTGTTCCTCCATAATAAGTTCCAAATATTCTTATTCCATTTAAGTCAAATCGAGCAAGAAATCCATCTATCGAACCACCCAGGACTGTTTGATGTGCTAAAGCAGTACTAATCGATCCTGCATCTGTTGATGTTGTTTCACCAACTAAATAAATAATATTTGGACTACGAAACGTCACATCCCAGGCAATATCATTACCAGTTCCTCCATAGTATGTTGCCCACTGACGAACTCCAGCTGAATTAAATTTAGCTAAAAAAGCATCGGTAGCACCTCCACCAAAAGTAGCTTTATGACTACCAACGGTTGCAATGACTATTCCACCAACAGAAGAGGTAAAGCCAGATACATAGATATTACCTGATGCATCGATGGTACTTCCTGTAATCCATTCATCACCTGTTCCACCATAATAAGAACCCCATGCTCTTGTTAATGGATCAATAATTAATGGTATTGATTTATTGTAAGATCCGATTTCCAATGAAAGTATATTCCCGTTCAGAACCCATTTAGACGGAATCGATTTATTAGCCTGAAAAACTATTGGAGTACCTTCTTCAATAGTTCCATATGGTGTGACCAGTAATAATGAACCTGACTTCGAAATGCTTAATTCAGCCCCTTCAATTTTCCAATTTAGATTTTTATAATCTCCACCAGGTGCTACAACATAATCACTTTTTAATTGATTGTTCTGATTATAGAAATGAGCATCTATTTTATTATATAAATTTTTAATCCAAACGCCATTAAACATTCGGACAGCTTGAAATCCTTCTTCTGGGCCAGCATGATAATAATTATAGGTAACCGGCAATGCATCATCGTATACACATTTCAACCCTTCGTTCGCATTCACCCAATTCAGATCAACTCTTTGAATAGAGTATTTTTGAGGAATTCTCAATTCAGTTCCTGAATTAAAATTGTTATTATTTATATTTAGTTCTTTCCATTCTTCGACCTCTGTTAGCTGATATGAAATACCAGACTTTTTCAAATGAAAAACTAATCCCCCATTCATACCAGAGCATAAGACATCCGTTCTTTTATTTGAAAATTGATCCAGCACCTGTCCTTTATTTTCGATGAAGCAAAGACCTGGTGCCTCCTGTAAATTTTTATTTGGGTTTGAACCGCTTAAAGCAGTTGTTGCCTGGATTGCCTGATGTGACCAGACTAAAATAAAAAAGAACCCAATTACTTTTGAAGTAAATTTTGATAACATATTGCTCAGTCTTTTCGTAATTCAAAAAATTAATTCTGAGCTTGAGTATGGTTAATGTAAATTTTGAAGATCAATCTCTATGAAATTGATTCAAAGCGAGCAATGGAGTATGGGTATTAAAAGAAAGTAATTGGAATGAAAGATTTCAATTACTATAAACTCTATAAAGACCTAAAAAGGTCTACTATTCAAATGCAATAATCTGACTTTATTCCCGAAAGCGTAAACATTTTTTCAGATATTTTTAATAGTAATACTTAAAAATGTATTTTACAATAAGCAACAAATTAATTTTTGTACAAATTATTTCAATTTATAATATTCATTTTTACTTCATTTAAGTTCATATAAGTTAAATACATTATTTCAATTGTTTAACCGCTATATTCAATAAAAATAAAGAAGCCATGCTGCATCCAGCATGGCTTCCTGTTTATAGACTTTTAAAAAGAATATAAGTCTTATTCAGCAATGATCATTCTCTTAGTTGCGCTATAATGAGCAGCATCTAATTGATAATAAAACATTCCTGTTCCATTTAATTCAGCTTTAGTCAGAGATATTGTATTTAAACCTTTCTGACCTTCAAGATTAATTACACGATGAACTTTACCAGTAACATCGTATATGGTTAATGTAGCCGGTGAAGCTTCAGGTAATCTAAAATTAATGCTCGTTACAACGTCAAATGGATTCGGAGTATTTTGCATTAATTCAAATACAGAAGTTGTAGAAACACCTTTGTCTGTTCTAACATTTAATTGTACATCTGCTTCTTTAAGATCTGATGTATAAGCTTCTGCGCGAGTTACGTCTGAAGTAATAGACAATGAATTAGATACTTTAGCAGATTTTAATGCTCTAAAGGTTAGTGTAAATAAGACATCGTCTGAAGAAACCGTAACCGGAGTTTTAGAATCCCAGCTCGTAGTCAATATTCCACGATCCAACATAGAAGTACCAAAATTCTCATCGGAAATATCAAGTACTGATCCTTCAGCAGAAACAAATTCCATTGCAGAAGCATCAAAATTCAAAGTAAACTGATATCCATTGATACCTGTAAAGTTGCTAGAATGGAAATCAACTTTAACCAAATTACCTGGTACTAAATTTTGCTCTTTCATCTCTAATTTCAATGTATTAGAAGTTCTAGATGAAACTCCAGCATTCAAGCTAGCAGCTGATGAATTATTTACATCACCCAATTTGATAGCAACAAAATTCTGAACATAGGCAGCATTATTAAGTACCATACTCTTTTCAGTTGTATATGTCCAAGGCTCCAATGGATCTTTAAACACGATTTCTTCCGGTATAAACATCCAGCTATTGGATTGTGGGAAACTAGGGATAACACCAAGGATTAATTTTCTAATCATTGATATGTCCGCTGAAGTAATAGACTTAGTATTATTGACATCCGCTGCAATCACTTTATACGGTGAAGTAAATTGAGCTTTACCTAAAATGTGTTTTTGAATAGCAATAATATCAGCAGTCGTTACTCCATTCAATGGATCATCGTTTCTGGTTGATCTTAACATGACGTTGGCGTTAAGTTCAAGATCTCTGAAAGCGAATTTTCCATCAGCTACAGTTATTCTGCTGTCTGCCAATTGACCTCCTTTATAAAGATCAACGGTTGCATTAGCAGCTGTTCTTCCATCTTCTGTTTTCAATTGACCAGTAACATTGGAGTAATTTCCAGTATTTGGACAAATATTCTGGTTGTCCTGAACAATTACAGTAGTACTGCAATAGTCGCTGTTACCTTCTTCATCTTCTACCCACATCTGAACGTTGATTCTTAATTCATCATTAGCCTGTGCTCTGATAAAGTCATCACAACATACACGGATTGAAGGTTTATTCTTGTTACCATCGAAATAGAATTTTAATCTATTTTTTGGAGTACAGTTATCAAAACTTGCAAAATCTAAATCTTTTGCCCAGATATCAATACAACCACTAGCTGGCATTGGAACTGTAATAATTCCAGTTAGACAATATGGTGTAGGAGCTTTGCAATCTTTAACTTCAAATAAAGAGCTGCAAGTACCTATGTTACCGCATCCATCTTCAACATACCAAGTAATTTTATGAACACCGATTGGATAAACACCAGAGGCATCAAATGGATTGTTTGGATCGTCGGCAGCCGGATTATTGTGATTTGCTGGTTTTTCACCAGAAGCATATTGTCTTCTTGTCAATGGACCAACACTAAAATCAATGGTTCCATTATTGAATGCATCAATTTTATAATCAAAGAATAACCAATCATTAGGCGTACAAGAATCAGTAGCCGTTGCTGTTAAACTGATATGTCCAACACAAGTTCCAGCCTGATTATTAAATACTGCAGGTTCGCAAGAGCCAACATGACAAACCACTTCTGGCTTCTTAGTATCTCTCACTTTAATTACCTGAGTAAATTCCCATCGACCTTTTCTTGGATCAATGTTTGGATCATACTGACACCAGTCAATAACTACCCACTTACGTAAGATCTTAAAGCAAGCATCAGGTTCAATCGTAAATACTTCATCAAAATTCTGGATAGCTATAAGTGTACAAGCATCGTCAGCGCCATTAGCAATCTTAGGTCTACCTGTTACATCAGGGCTAGTATTTGCTCCGCATCCTTCTACTAAAGTACCTCTTCCTTCACAATCAGGCCAAACGATATCATCGTTAGGATCGCAAGGATTTTCATAATTAATATACAATGGATCACAATCCACCACCCAGATTGATTGTTTAGTCGAGATCACTACGTTATTTGGACCTTTAACACTAAAGGTTCTTTCTATAAGACCTTGACCGCAACCTCTTTTATCTTCAACCGTAATAGTTGGTGTTGCGCCACATGTTGATAAGATGTAACCATCAAATCCCCATACTAATTCATATTTTTTGTCAGGATGATTTACATCAAACAAACTATGGTAGAATTCACAAGCTTTTACACCTGCTCCTGTTAATGGATAATACTTGGTAATTAGATTCTTTTCGCACCACTGATCGCAAACGATGTCTGTAGTTTTAATTTTTGCTCTCTGACCAACATCAGAAACTACTCTACCAAAGGTAGCATCATTAGGATCTGTAAGTTTGTTAAGATCAAACCAGAACATGCAACTTACTACTACATCTGCTGGAGGAACAATTGAAGGTACAGCTTTGTCCTGAACTTCAACTTCAACCATACAATCACTAAAATGTCCTGATAAATCATTTCCGTTATCCATTCTACTTGGATGAACTGGACCTGAACCTGGATCAACATCAAATACTCTGAATACAACCATTAAGGTTTTACCAGCATCTGCGCAGCAGAATTTAACTTGGTCATCGAAGTATGTCTGCCATCCTGCAACTCTGGCATCATCATCTCCATTAGCATGATTACAAACTAAAGATTCTTTTGTAGAACCATTGTTCGTTCCATTCAATTCATCCATTCGGATTACTTTAAAGAATACATGAGGAGAACAATTATCAAATGATCCATCATCAAAAGTGGAAGCATTGATTTTTGCAAAGTTTTCTCCTGGTGCTTGGTTTCCTGTTATGGTAACTGTTGTTTTTTGATCGCATACTGCAACCGGAGGAGTTTTGTCTAGAACATTAAGTACAATGAGTTTTTCCGTTACATTGCCACAACAATCTTCAGCTACAATGTATGCGTTTTGGATACCAAGAGGAAGATTTACCACGACATAACCAGATGTTTCATTTCCTAACACTGTTCCATTATCAACGCGCACAGTGTAGTGCACTTCTTGAGAACAATTGTCGGTAACCCAAACCGGTGGTACTTCCCATCTTCCTTCACATTTCCAGATATCCGTATTTACATCAACATTATCAGGATAAAGAACTTTTGGTCCTTCATTATCCATAACTTTTATTATTTGACTGTGCTCGCGAATTTCGCCAGTACACCAATCAAGCATTGTCCAAGTACGTAAAAGTTTATAGCATCCTACAGGACCTGCATTACAAGTTGGTTTTGAGATATCAATTCTCAAATCTTTAAATGTAATAGCAATATTGCTACAACCTATGGCTGAAGGAGCACCTGTTCCTTCCCACATTACGTAAGTGTCTGCTCCCCAACAATTCAATTGTGCAGGATAATATACAGGATCTGGACTTGGGTGTCCATTATAAGGACCACCATCAATGCAATTCCAACCCAATAATCTTGGTTTTCTGATGCCTGTTCCATCAAAATAAGCCCTATCTAATAAATAATCATCAACACATTCTGGTGATGCTTTTAGATGAGCTGCTAGATTAAAGTTATCATCTCTCTTAGCGTCGCAAGACAAATTATGAGTATGACCTGGTAAATTCAATCCTGTAAAGTCTAATGGCAGAGTTACGCCTTGAAGGCCTTGTAATAAAACGGTAATGGTTTGAACACAAACTGTTTTATTGCCAGAGCCATCAACCGCTGTCCAAGTTCTTGTTATAATATGATCATAACCACTTTGACAATTACCTTTAGTTATTACGTCTTTATACGTTAATGTATATCCACTGCAGGCTTCTACAACACTTGGTGTACCAATTCCTGCAGGAGAAGTATTATCGGTGCAGAAAACTCTAACTTCCTTTGGGCAATCTATGATTGGTCCAAGTTTGTCCTCTACATTGGCTGATCCCCAACAGCTGTTTCCTGTATATGGATCGATTATTGTAATTCTCAATTTTCTACCAATCTGGGCTGCACCAATCTGCGGATAGTGTACGTTGGGATCCAAGTCAATAAGTGCATTGGTATTCCAATCTCTTACAACAACCTGAAAATCTCCAAGACAACCTGGAGTGTAAGTACCTTCCAGTACCATTTCAGGAGTTACCGTTGCCTGACAATTTTCATCTAATGAAATTTGAATATTGTTATTGCATGATAAAGCACCATTATTTCCATCAACACTGATACCGAATTCACCATAAGTAAATCCAAAACCAGCGCCAGCATTACCACTAATTTGTAAAGTAATTGAAGTTAACATGCAATTAGCTCCTGTAGTATAGAATCCATAATATCTTGCACCAAATGGAGCATTAACAGGTATGGCTCCACTAGTAGTACCATCATTCGCTGTTGCAGTTATTGTAAATTGACTAAATAAATTTGGTTCTGCATAAAAGTAAAAAGCACGAGTATTGGCAGGTAAGATAAAAGTGTTCCCACCTACGAAAAATCCTGAAAAATAAACATCACCTGTATAACCATGACTCCAATTATTAAATGAAGTTGGAACATCTAAGTGCATAGCAGGTTGATTAAATCCAAGACTCACAGGACAGTCATTACTTGCGGGTACACTTGAAACAAAATTACCAGCACCAGTAGGTCTGGTATCATCTACAAACTTGAACATAGGATAACCTCCCAAAGTATTTGGTGGCGCCCCCGTTCCCGGAGATCCGTTAAATACAATACCGCCGTACACAGTATTGAGCATCAAGATGAGGGCTAACAGACTCCACGAAAACCGACATCTTTCTAAGGGTAAGCTTAGTCTTTTCATACAATTCATTTTAGGTTTATAATTAAAAAACATCACAAAATTTTTGCTTCGTTGAATAAATCATTTCTCCTCTGGATCTCTTTGCAGAAATCAGTTGAGAAATGAATTTTGTGAGTTTGAGTAATTTGGAAATTGTATGAAGACTTCCAGTGATATAGTTCGTATAAATACTATATCCGTGAGTTGGTTATTATTCCTTTTCTTATTGGTTAGTAAGATCCGGAATAAAAGCAATAAAAGCGATGAATAATATTTTGTTTCTAAATGAATTATAGAAAGCAGAATGACATTACATCAGCTCTTGTTACGATGCAATGTTCCGATGATTTAAACGGATGGACAAGAAATTCTTCAGATATTTGTTAGTATAATATCTAAAATTGATGAATTCAGGGATTAATACATGAATACCCCTGAAAAATTTATAATATCAAAAATGAAATTGGTGTTCTAAAAAAAGAACCCTAAGATTGGATTAGTAATATTCTATCAGGATTCTTAAAAATCGAAGTAACAAGAGCTGATCCTGAGATGAAAACTCTAGTGAAATAATCGTGCCAAACTTGTTGATAAAATTTAGATTAATTTGTATATAAAAATAATTTTCTATAAAGGAATTAAAAATAATCTTCTATAAATGAGAACAAATTATAATATTCAGTCATTTACCACACCGAACAATAGATTTTCAACTTCGGTATTGTTTCTGACCCTTACATTTGATAAAAATTACCCTTCTGCTTAATTCGAACCAAAAATCAATCATCAAACTTGCCATTCCAATAATCATCGGCCATCTCAGCCAGATGATCATTAATATTACAGACGCTATTATGGTTGGTCATTTAGGGCATCTATCGCTTGCGTCTGCTTCTTTGATGATTAGTATAATCAGTATTCCTTCATTCACTTGCATTGGATTGACCTACTTAATCTCAAGCCTTGTGGCGGAGAAAAGAGGTGAAGGGAATAATTCAGAATGTGGTCAAATCTTTTTTAATGCAAGTATATCGATCTTCGTTTTAACTGTCTTTATAGCTATAGTTCTAAACTTAGGATTTTCTGTTGTTTATAATTTTGGTCAGGATCCGAACGTAGTTGCTGCCGGATATGGATTTTTTAATTGGCTAAGCTGGTCATTAATCCCCATGATTTTATTTATTTCCATTAAACAATTTTACGATGGACTTGAGTTCACTTTTGTACCTATGTTAATATCGGGTATTTCGGTAATTATAAACTTGTTTCTTAATTATGTTTTTATTTACGGATCCATCGGTATCGAACCGCATGGTCTTGAAGGTAGTGGAATTGCATCTTTCATTACTCGTTGTATCATGTTTCTGTTATTAGCCTTTCATTTATTTTTCAATCCCAAATTAAAATCTTTTGGAATAACAAAAATTAATTTATCCATCCAACGAATTAAATTCTTTTTAAAATTATCACTACCCTCTTCCTGGCAGTTTACTTCTGAAGTAGCAGCCTTTTCTTGTCTTGCCATTCTTGCAGGATGGTATGGATCAATTCCACAAGCTGCTCATCAAATAGCTATTACAGTCGCTGCCTTTTCCTATGTAATATTTATTGGATTATCCACCGCTTCCTCTATTAAAATTGGCGAATCATTCGGTCGTAAAAATTTCAAAGAAATCAAAGCCCATGGCAAAGATTCCATAAAGCTAGCGCTTACATTAGCGACTATTACCGCCTTATTATTTATTATATTAAATAAGGATATTGCTAAATTATTTAATCAAGAGCAAGAAGTGATATCCATCGCTTCCACTTTATTGATTTTCGCAGCTGCCTTTCAGTTCTCTGATGCCTTACAGGCGCTTGGCGTAGGTATGTTGCGAGGTTTACAAGATGTCAGGATTCCCACGGTATATACAACCATTTCCTACTGGATTATTGGAATTCCGTCCGGTTACATTTTAGCCGAATATTTAGGATGGAAAGTCTATGGAATTTGGATTGGATTTATTATTTGCTTATCCGTATCCGCGTTTCTTCTTTTATATCGTTTTTTTAAAATAGTGCGAATACATCCTTTAACTGAAAATTCTTAATTAGATTTTTTAATTTATAATCTTATTCCACTAATACGAACCCGGCCCACTGATATGGATCTAATCCAGATTCGCGCAACTCTTTTTGTGCCGCATGAAATGCCTCCGGAATATTCATTTTTTCCTGCAACCATTTTTTATAAAATGTCGTCATCAAGAGTGATGTTTGTTTGTCCGGCACTTGCCAAAGACTCATGATCAAATATTTTGCACCGGCAATTTTGAATGCGCGTTGCAAACCATAGACTCCTTCATTACCCTGAATATCCCCTAAACCAGTTTCACAAGCAGAGAGCACGACAAGTTCTGTGTTGGAAAGATTCATTTGACTTATTTCATAAGCTGTTAGAATTCCGTCCTCACCTTGATCTGGTGATCGTTCACCATTCCAACCTGCGTTACCACCAGAAAGAATAAGACCTGAACGCATCAGTGGATGATTTGAAAGTTTAAATACAGATTCCATCTGCTGCATTTTATTAGCTTCATCTGATTTTTGAACTATTGAATCGTTTTGTGAATTCATGAAGTAATCGTTCTCATTAATTTTATCTTCAAAAAAATATCCATGGGTGGCAATATGTATAAGCTTCGGTGATATATTTTGTGTACCCAACTTTTTAAAGTTTTCTTCAGTGCCATTATTACCTGAATAAACAATTGCCTCCAAACCAGAATTAAGCATCAATTTTTGAATCTTTTTAACTTCCAAATCAGTACCTGCTAAATAAGACCACGAACCACCTCGTTGTAAGTTAGCCAACAATCCCATTTCCTTTTCCTGGCTTGAATGATTCTCTAAAATTTGTTTTTCCACTAACTGAGTTGTATCCAGGTTGTAACGAAGACCACCCATTAATACTGCCTTATTGGAGGTAATAGAATTTTCTATTGGAGAAATTAGTTGCCTTGTACTATTCATTTCCATTAACTTGTAACGGTCTGCAAGATTTTCTTCCAGAGATATCGGAATTGCAGCTATGTTTATTCTATGCAATAATCCGGTTGGCGAATAATAGATCGTATGAATTCCAGATAAATCCTTTTCTATGGGTTTCCAAATTAATTCAAATAAATTATTTTGTTTTGATTGCAAGCTGGAAGCACCTCTATTCTCAATGGTATACAGATAATTTACGTAATCTGCTTTGCGCCCGCCTTTAGAAACAAACAAACTATCCAGTGATCGCTGTTCAAATAGAGGTATGAATAAGGGTATTATTCGATCTTTACGAAGAATTAAAGCTGCATAATATATACTGTCTTTATTCTTAGCATCTGGATTTACATAATGCACAAACTCTATTGTCGCTTCATCTGATTTTAGTATATTTTGAATATCCTTAAAACTCCATTGCCGTTTAACCTCTTGAAAACCTTTAATTGTTTGAGCCAATTCTTTTTCGATCGAATTCCCCCTTTCTTCAAGTTCTGCGATACTCGAAAGATTTCTTTCGGCTAAGGGGCTACTGTACTCCTTTGCCAACCTGCGCCCGATAGCCTGAAGATCCTGATATTTTTGGATCGATTGAGAATCTTTACTAGCCAAACGTTTGAGTTGGCTAATTGCATTTAATAGAAAACCTTTATAAAACAAACTATTGTCATAACCGTCTGCAATTATATCCCGATCATTGGTGTTATGTGCATACCATAGTACTCGATTTTGACTTTTTTCAAATTCACTCAGATAATTATCCAGCTCTTTTTCAGAAAGATGATGCATTGCCCTTTCAATCATTAATTTGCTTATACGTGAAAGTTCTAAAAGAGAGCTTTCAGCTAATTCATAATTTCCTTTTTGATAGTATAATGAAGATAGCTGATCCAGACAATTGGTATAATTATCATGCACTTTTCCCAAAGTATTTTCAACAATCGATTTCGATTCCAAATATAGACTAATAGCTTTTTCAGGTTGTTTTAATTCCTTATAAATAAGTCCAAGATTTGTTAGGCTACTGGCATAGTTAGGATGTTTTTTTCCAATAACCTTTTCCTTTATTTCTAATGATTTAATAATCAATGGCGCTGCTTTTTCGTAATCATCTACTTTAATATAAAAAGATCCAAAATTATTGAGGCAATCAGCATAATTTTGATTTTCAGTTCCTGTTTTCATTTCAAGTTCTTTTAAGGCTTCCTTGAAAAGAGCTTCCGCTTTACTAAAATTTCCCATTGAACCACTTACAATGGCCAGATTACTTAGCGCGCTTGAAAATTCTTGATTTTCCTTGCCATAGAGTTTTTCATCTATTTCTTTAGATTCTAAATACAAGGCTTCAGCTTTGGAATATTGATGTAAAAAGAAATAAAGGTTGGCCAGATTATTCAGAATCTTAGAATAATCAGGATGCATTTTACCCATCGTTTTTTCAATAATTGCTTTTGCATTCAAGTACAATGATTCAGCCTTGTCAAAAATACCAAAGCGATTATACAAATCAGCAAGTACATACAAATTCACTGCATATCGACTATGCTCGTTACCTAATATTTTTAAAAATATTTCTTTAGCCTCCAAGATTTTTGATTCTGATTTTTCAAAATATCCCATTTGCTCATATAGTATTGCCAAATTTTCCAAACCTAACGCATAGTCAACATTTAATTTACCTGTTTTCTTTTCCTGCCTATATAGCATTTCATAATAAAGTGGCTCTGCCTTCTCATAATTACCCATCTTATTATATAGCAATGCCAGGTTATTTATCGTAAAGCCGTAGACTAGATTATCTTTTCCTAATGATTTTTCTTGAATAGAAATTGATTCCAAACAAAGCTCTTCAGCTTTACTATATAGTCCTTTACTTCTATAAAATATACTGAGGTCAACCAAATTGGAGGTATAGTAAATATTTTCGACACCCATTATTTTCTTACATATTTCATTTAATTCCAGACAGGTTTTTTCTCCCTGATCCAGATTGCCGTTAGTCTTATAAAGTCCAATCAAAGCGCCTAGGGCATTCAAATACTCAACATGTTCTTTACCATAAATTTGTTCGCGAATTGATTTTGCCTTTAGCAAAACTTCTTCGGCTTTTGCGAATTGACCTCTTTCTCTATAGATCATACCAAGATTATTCAGAGTCACTGCTATTTTTATATCAACCTTACCGATTGCTTTTTCGTATATTTCGATAGATTTTTGATACCAATTTTCGGATTCAGAATAGTTTTTCTTAAAATGATTAATTCTTCCACAATTAAAAGTGTAATTCCCAAAAGACACGGAGGATATTCCCAATTGTTTCTCAGCAATTTTTCCAGCTAGCTCATTGATTTCAATTGCTTTATCAAAGTCACCTTTACCGGTTAATTGACGTGAAATCTGAATTA
>CAZHNF010000003.1:0-175570 GCA_964533625.1 uncultured Saprospiraceae bacterium
CTTGTGAACCCTATCAGCAAAAAGTAGTTGGTCCTTTATTAAGCACACAATGGGGCCAGGGTTGCAGCTATAATGAATGTTGTCCAGTCCGGGACTGTCAAAATGTTTGCAGGAGTAATGAAAATGCATGGACTGGTTGTGTAGCAACGGCTATATGTCAAGTCCTACGGTATTGGTCACATCCCAGTGGATTTAATTACGATTATGTTAGTATGCCCGATAACTATGGTAATGCAGAAGTTCAAAGAATGATGAGAGATGCAGGAAAGAGTGTAAATATGAATTATTCTTGTACCGGTTCTGGGGCATATATGAGTGATGTCGAAAAAGCATTTAAGCATGATTTTAATTATACTTCCGCCAAGTACGATAAATTTAACTATCAATACTTGCAATCTGATTTAGATAATGGGAGACCGGTTATCCTTGATGGATGCAGAAGCAGTACGAATTTATTTTTAGGTTTGTTACATGCCTTTACTAATTGCCATGCCTGGGTGTGCGATGGTTATATGTACACCTGGAACGCCTGTTATAATGGTAATATGTGGTATCATATGAATTGGGGGTGGAACGGAGTACACAATGGCTGGTATTTGTTCAATAATTGGCGGCCAGGGTTGAGATATTATCAATTTGATCAAGATTTATTACATAACATTAATCCATAAATGATATAATAATGAAAATATATTTTATTTTATTTTTAGGAATTACAATGATTTTTTTACTGGTATCTTGTGAAAATGGTAAACCACCATACCCTGGAGAAAGTGTAGATTTGGCAATTGATATTTTTCTGCAAAATTCAAGCGGTGAGGATTTGTTAAATCCAAATACTAAAAATAGCTTTTTGGTTAATGATATTAGAGTGTTTGCGGTTGAAAATGGAGTTGAAAAAGAGCTTTATAACCCTAACTTGGATTGCCCCAGAAATTTTTGTATTCTGAATTATGCGAATAACAGTAAAATATTTCGATTGTTTGCTTCTGGAAATTTTGAAGAGGGTAGATCAAAACAGATTGTAAGATGGAATGCAACTTATATCGATACTTTTATAGCAAATATCAAAAGTGTCCCGATTGGTTATGGTAATCATTATACCTTTTGTGATTCAGTATGGGTTAATAGTGATTTAAAATTTCCCAATATTAAATTCCATCCTGATAGAACATTTGTTCTTGTAAAATAATAACGTTTAATGGATGCAAAAGCAGAACGAATATTTTTAGGTTTTCTATATGCATATTCTAATTGTCATACCTGGGTTTGAGATGGTTATTTGAAAACCTGGAGCGCCTGTTATGAAGGTAATTTGTGGTAACCTTTGAATCGGGGTTGGAATGGAATAGGTAGGGGTAATAATAATTATAATGGATAGTATGTTTTAATAATTGGCATCCTGCATGTAGAAATTATAAATATGATCATGATTTTAATACAATATATCCATAAAAAATGAAAAAATTATTTGTATTATTAATTCCATTATTTCTTCAGTGTTCTTACTATGGTAGATGTGCATTTTCAACTTATGAAATACCTTATTCAATTTTCTTTTTAGTAAATAAAGATGGAAAAAGGATATCTGAACTGGAATTAACAAATTGTAATCTATATTATTATTCTAAATCCATTAAAAAAAGTGTGAAGGATTTAATTAGAGCTACGGATGAATTTTATGATTTGGGAATCTTGACATCAAGAGACATAGGCTTTATAAGTGGAGAGGATAACATTAAGGAATTTTACCTTGAATATGGAAATGGAGATATTGATACTCTTTATGTAGATTATAAGAGCCTTAATCAGGAAGATGCTTGCAACCACCCTTGTAAGTGTTGCTGTCCTCTGGAGTTAGTAAAATTTAATGGTCAGATAGCAACGATAGATTCTACGATTAAAGTTCAGCAGGTTTATATCTTTAATAAAAAATAGAATATTTCAATTACTTGTTGGAATTTACGAAATGTAACGCCCTTGGAATAGAACACTAAATCATTTTCAAATTATATCTTTTGCAATTTAACTCATTACCTTACGATGGTTACATTGCCTTTTCTGCTTTTGTTATTGCAATCTTTGATTTCAACTTCCATAAAATACGCATAAACTTCAACAGGAGCTTCGACACCATCAAATTTTCCATCCCAGCCTAAGGTTGGATTATCATTATCATATATCAATTTACCCCAGCGATTATATACTCGCAGCGTTTTGACTTTAACAAAATCCTGAAATGGTTTTTTTACTGCTACGGTGAAGTAATCATTTACCCCATCGTTGTTTGGGCTGAATACATTTGGAAAACTTAAAAAGTCAGTCACATCTTCAAGTTGAAGCGTATCAGTAAACACATCCTTACAGCCGGTCTTTTTATCGATAGCCGTAAGGGTTATTTTCTTTAATCCTAAAGTTTGAAATCGGGTGATTGGATTCAATGAGGTGTCAATACTTTTACCTTCACCAAATTCCCAAATGTATCGACTACTATCCAGTGGTTGAGATAAATTTCTTAACACGACCAAACCTGGACAATAACTCATAGTATCAATATTCTCAAATTCAGCTTTAACATATGGTACATTGATTTGAAAGGTATCAATGAATTCACATCCGGATTCTGAGGATTTTAATATTAACACAACCATCTGGTTTCCATACCGGTCAAAAATATGGTCAACACTCTGTTGGTCACGGATTGGTGGTTTGCCATCGTTGAATTCCCATTGTATCGTTGCCACATCCACCAAATTCAAAGCATTAAATGTAATGGCATCTCCCTTGCAGGCATACGGTTTGGCAGCAGAAATTTTTCCTTCTGGTCCTACCAAAGTATAAGTGTGTGATATGGAATCAGAACAACCAAATATAGATTGCGCAATTAATTTCACTGTATGAGTTCCCTTGCCATAAGAGTAAACCGGATTTTTCAAATTTGAATATCTGTTTTTTTCAAATTCCCATATATAATTAACTGTACTGTCTGTAATTGTTTCGTTGTTAAATATGAAAATATGGGGATAACACAATGGTGAATCTATAGGCGCTGAAAATCTGGCGTCCGGTGGACTTACTATTACAATATCCAGTGAATCGCGACCACTGCAACCTGTACTGTCTTCAACATAGTTGAGGATAACTTTTGTTTTGCCTTTTGAATTGAAGGAAATTTTCGGGCTTTGCAATTTACTGGTTCCGGATGATCCAAAATTCCAGTTATAATTTAAATGAGATCCTCCTAATGTATAATCTTTAGCCGTGAATTGAATACTGTCGCCTATACATATCCCTGGTCCTTTGTTGAATTCAATATTGGTAATGGGAGTATAGGTTTTAATTCCAATCGAACTGGTATCTGAGCAATTGAGTTCATTGGTTGCAATCAACATCACGGTTTTTTTATCTCCCGGATTAAATCGATGTTTTGGATTGGGTATACTATCATTAAAAGACCAATTCCATCTAATAATTTTGTTGTTTGAAAGACTTTTATCTGTGAATTGTACATCAGCCGGAAAGCAAATGTTGCTTTTATCTATTTCAAATTTAGCATCAATAACCGAAATGTAGATTTTTTTGGTAATAGAATCTTTACATCCATTAATATCAGTTACAAGAAGCGTGACTTCCTGCAAACCGGGATAATTAAATATCTTGTGGATGGTATCTTTATTATTTTGTCTTGGACGTGAATCCGGTAGTCTCCACAGAAATCCACTGGTGCAATCACGATCAACATCCTTAGAATTTTTTGCGTCTAATATTAACATGGTTCCGCCACAAGCAGTATCTTCCATGATCAAGTCAGCCTTTATGGCATTTACATGTATGAATCTGGTATCCGTTAGTGCCGGACAGCCACTCACTGTATCTTCCGCAATTAAAATAACTTTATAGGTACCGGTATTTTTGTACTGATGAATTAATGAGTCGCGATTAGAGCTTGATAAATCGCCAAATTCCCATTTTATTTTATTGGCGCCAATACTATTGTGTGTAAACATGGCGCGATTGGAATCATTGCAATTGATCATGTAATGTAAGTTCGGTTTGGCACCTTTCACAGTGATCATTTGAATATCAGAAGATTCCGTTGGACATCCGTTGTATTCTCCGGTTACTCTCACTGGAAAAACACCCGGATTATTTATAAACTGATGCGTAACCTGATCTTTTTTCCAACAGTGACTGAATCTACCATTATCAGTGCTTACATGCCAGGTGTCAATTCTTGGATCTGGGTTTGTTTTATTTATGGTAATAGAATCCCCTAGACAAATTTCGGTTCTATCGATTTTATACGTTGGATTTATTTTCTCGCCAACTTTTATAAAAAAGCCTTCAGAGGTATCAATGCAATTTTTTGATGTTTCAATGATTAACTTTACATAATAAATTCCAGGTTGATTATACGTATGTTCGTCCAGTGAATTCGTTGAGAAGGTTTTGCTTTGCCCATCTCCATAAAGTATTGTCCATCGAATGATATTGTCGTTGCTCGTACTGGCATCGCTAAATTTTACCACTAAGGGTGCACAACCTTCATGTTGTGACGGTGACATAATGGCATTAGGTCTCTGATGTATGAAAAGTTTTTGAGCTGTTTCAATACATCCCAAGTCTGTTCGAATTAATAATTTTTGATAAACGGTGTCTTTCCTATTGCGATAGAAAGAATCTCTTTGTGGTGATTTGTAATTGAAACTATATTGGAAATCATCTACGATCGTGTCATTCCAAATATAATGATAGTTCGGATATTGATTAGCGGTTAGGGTAATCAAAGGATTTTGTTGACAATCTGGACCTAAGATGGTAAAATTCGTGTCAATTTGTTCTACAAAAATATTGAAACTCGTATCCGTCTGACAATTGGATGCAAAGGCAGATAAAGTTAATCGTTGTAAGCCTGGTTTCGTAAATCGAATAGTCGGATTTTTATTATTCGAAGTTTGTGGCACTCCATTTGCTCCAAAATTCCATTGGAATGCACTTGCTGTTGAATTAATAAAAAGTTGGGTTGAGTATGGCCAGCAAATACTATCGTTAAAGTTAAAAATTATGGATGGGGGTCCTATACTTACTTGAATTATATGGGTTGATTCACATCCGAGAGGGTCTTTTACTTTTAAAGTAATAGTATAATTTCCTTTGGTTAGATAAGTGACAGATTTAGGATCGAATCCGTTAAAGTTTGTTCCGTTTCCAAAATCCCAGGAATAGGTGTAAGATGGATCTTGTTTTGTAAGATTGGTAATAGACAAAGTGGCTGGGGCATTACATACTGCAGTATTGGATACTTTAAAGTCGGCCATTACGCCTCGGACATTAATGTAATTATTGACCAAAAAGGTCTTATCACATTCTCCATAATTAGTTGTAATCGATAAAGAAACATTGTATATACCTGCATTATTATAGGTATGGCTTGGATTTCGTTGAATAGAACTATTTCCATCTCCGAAAGACCAGAGTACTGATGTGATTATTATTTCCGGGTCATTTTGAATTTGAGAAGTGAATTGAGTCGTCAAGGGACTACAACCTTCTAAATTTGAGGCAGTAAATTGAATTACAGGATCTGCAAATACTTTTATGTTGACAGAGCTTATAAATTTTCCATTTTGACCTTCATATAGATCAACTTGAAAAGTTCCGGAACGCGTAAAAGTATGTTGTGGATTCTGGCTTACGGAGCTGCCACCGTCTTTAAAATCCCAAAAATAACTGGAAAGATTCGCTGAATTAAAATGCACATCTAGGGGAATGCATCCTTTAGTAACATCTGCAGTTTGACTGAAAAGAAATACTATTGAGCTAAGATAAAATAAAATTATAAGCCGCAATGCTCTCATATTACCATAGATTGAGTAATGAAGAAATAGTGTTTGCCATGATTATATATTGATCTCGGGTAAAACCGCAATCGCATCCGTAATAACTCATTATATTGCCGACATCGGGTTGATAATATTGTCCATTGGGATCTCTACCAGTATAGATAAACTCGCAGTCCTGAATATATTTGATGTTTGACTTTTCAACATAGGGATCAGCCGGTGTATCACAAATAAGATCTCCGGCTTTATCGCAATTGCTTCCGTTGACAAATTCATCGCCTCCGGCAAAAGTGTGTGGAAGACCAAAGGTATGACCCAATTCATGGGTGAAAGATCCAGGACATTTCTTATTAATCAACATATCAATTCCTGAAAGTCCGCAGATCGATTTATCATAAATAAAATTAACCAAATAGACATTAATAACATGCGCATTAGAGTATTTGGCAATAAGTTCTGCTCGATGAGCAGCATCAATCAAACTGTCGAAGGCATAATTTTCAATGGTGTCAATACAGCAGATTGAAAAAGAAGCGCAGATTGGTTTAAAGGCGTTGTTCGCCGCGCTTACAATTCCTTGAATGGCTTGAAGCGTAATACTGACATTTCTTAAGGAGTCCTTTACTAAATGAAAATGTATATTGAAATTTTTATTGACACAGGGTAAGTCTTTAAATTGCTTATGGAGATTTTGTGAACCTAGCGTAAAGTAATTTAAATAAAGTAGGAGGAGTAATACAAATTTTTTCATTGGATTTGAAAGATTAAAAATTAATGCTATCGATTAACATTTTTTAAATATTATCTATATAGAATTAGAATCTTGGGCAATAAAATTGTGATTTTATTTTTGGCTTTCCTGAAAAACTTAAAATTTTACTGGCACATAATTCAAATCCTCCAATACTATTATTGTAGATTGATGCGGAGGATATAGTCAAGTCATAAGACATCCCAATATTCCAGCTATTGAAGGAACTCGATGCCAGAAATTGAACAGCGTCTTGTATTCTATAGCCAAGTCCAAATTGTACAGTGATGCCGTTAGGATTTATTTTTTTTGATTTCGAATTCTCTTCTGATTTAAATCTATACTTCCAGGAGCATTGCAAGGAAGTATTCAGGTTATTTTTATAATTTGAAATATATATAGCAGGAATAATAGACATTTGTTGGTTAAGTTCCCAGCCATTAGAAATATAGGCATTGGTCCTTGGTGCAATTTCATTATCGGTATTGCCACCGTTAAATTGAAACTTCGGTTTGTTAATATGTAAAGCACTAACTCCAACTATGAATTCAGAAAACAAATTATGTTGTTTTCTGAACTTAAACCCAAGTCCAATATCTCGGTAGCTTCCTTTAAAGTTTTCAATCAAACCAAAGTCCTTGCTGGTTTTTGATTCCACGTATTGATCCTGAAACACTGCATTTTGCGAATTCGTGCTTCGGCTTACTTGTCCAAAATTGACTCCCATACTGAGGACTGATTTAAATTTTGAATCTAAGCCTATATGATAGGAGAGGGAAGCGTACATGCCATTGTTTCGAAGGCTTATATCTCCGCTTTGGTCAAAGTAAAATACTATTCCTGCGCCTACCCAGTGATTTTTTGAAATACCGAATGAAGTTGGACTATCCAGATAAATAAGAGGACTGCGATAAGGATTTTGAAAGAAGCTCGAAAATTGCTCCCGATATATTCCCCCTATTCTAACTGTACCACTAAAATTTCCCGTTTCTGCGGGATTCAAATAAGGGGCTACAAATGAATTATGCGTATAATGCAAATCTTGTCCGAAAAGGATAGTGTTTATAAAAATTAGAAAGACAGAGTAGCTTAATCTCATAATTTGGTTCATAGTAAAGGCTAAAGATAATTAATTTAATAATTTCCAATATAAAGACGATTTGAAAAGCATATTCGCTGTCTGGAAGGTCTTAATTTGGTGAATTAATTTGTACCTAGGCTGTGACCAAAAATTGTGCTATTTGAATATTAATAAAAGTATTAAATTGCTTATTTCTTGGTATTTCTAATTAATTAAAAATTTATACTTGTAATCTTTAAGTAATTACAAGAGAAGAATTATTTATAAGTGATAACTTGTAATAATTTAATCGATAATTGAAACTAGATTATCTACTTTATTTGTGTAATATACGATCAGCCAAAAGATCTTGTTTTCGTTATTCGGTAAATGCTCTTTTAGCGGTAGTATAATTTCAAAGGGGTAAATTGTTATCAGCTTATAGAGTGATACTATCATAATAAGAAAGATTGATTAAATTGACTTTTTATATTCTCAAAGAATAATTATTTTTTTAAGTCAAACTGATTTGTATTGTTTCTTAATGTCCTTTATTAAAAAGACTCTGTTTGTTTAAAGTTTTTAAATTGAAATATTATTTTTTATCCTTAGTGTGAGCGAATAATAAAGAGTAAAAAATTGTGAAATCTGCAACTTCAGATTGACGCAATAATAATTTGGTAAAATTATTCTTTGATTAACTAATTTATTTGCAGCCTATCTTCAATGAATTTGATCAAATGAAATAATTGCTTATCTACTGATTACGAATCTATTCGTTAAGCAATGTCCTTGGCAGTAAAACTTATAAAGGTACACGCCTGATGCTAAATTATCTGTTGGAATTTCTGCTTGATAAGTTCCAGCGAGTTGATTGAAAAATACTTTATTGATAATTGGAGTACCCGTTTGATTTATAATTGAAATTTGCACTTCATCTGAAATTACATCAAGCGTATATTCAATAATGATTTTATCGTTTAGTACAGGATTTGGATAGGCTTTTAAATTTATTTCATTTAAAGTTTCTATTGAATTTTGGGAATGGTTGAACATGGCAATGGCTTTCGTTGCCTGGGAAATATAATTAAAATTAAATAAATTAACTTGGTCCTTAATAAACTGGTCTTTGGATTTTGTTTTAAATCTTTTTTCAAACGATTCATTTATCCAGAAAGGCGTTTTAGTACTAAGTGTGTTGCTAATCTTGTCGTGTAAAAGGCTGGCATTGGTTTCAATATCAAAAATTGTAGCCGCACTTAGACCATTATTAATTATTGAATTAAAATATGGGTAACATTCTTTATGCTTAAGAATTTTATCTCTCTCATCAATCCCACTGGCCTGTTCAAAGCAACTTAGGTTTAGCCAATCCATAGCTATCTCATCGGTTGCTGATAAACTTCTTTGTACTATTTTTTCTGAGATATTTGGTGGCATGACACCATCAGCCCAAATCCTTTTCTGAAGTTCAGGGCAAGTATTCGTTGCAGTTGTAGTAGTAGCGCCGCACGCTCTTAATAGCTTTCCTGGTCTTGCATTGTATATAAAATTGATAGCTGAATTACTGCTTAGATGCATTCTCAGAATTTGTCCCTCGGTAAAATATTTCATTTGTGGCCCACCAGCTTGAGTCATCATATTGGTATTGTCAAAACCGGTAAGTCCTGTGATATGTGCTAAATTGAAAGAATGTCCTACTTCGTGTGGTAGTACATAAGGTTGTGCCGTTGATCCTAAGATTATTATATCCTTGCTGGCTAATGTTAATCCGGCATTGGTATATTCTGTTCCTGAAATATTGATTGAATTACAATAGTAAAGGTTAATGCGGTCACTTATATAACCTATATCATTTTTTAATGCTGCTGGATCTGTACCTGTTGAATGATAAACATAATAATTGGGTGCCAATGGATTTGAAGTAGCATCTACAAAGCTTACTGTTGAAAAATCAAAACCTACTTTTTCATCATTAAAAACTGTTGATGCAGCAAGTAAATCGGTTGTAACTTTTGTTACTACGGTTTCAAAGTCTCCGTAAATCACCCAGATAGAAATTGGAAATAAAATTTTATTACCAAAAGTCATGTTTATATTATCTGTTCCTGAAGTCCAAGGGACGTTGGAATATACTTCCAATGGGCGATCACTTCCAAATGCCATTATTTCATTCGTTTTTGTGCCATTTGCTTTAGTAAAAGATCCTATATTAATAGGATTAGCGGATGAAACATAAGTTTTATCGTTGATAAAAGTCTTATTGAGAAGCCCATCTACAAGCACTCCGATTTCACCTCCTGAATTATTTAAACTTATTTTATCTTGAGCCAATAATTTAAATCCAATAAAAAGTAGATTTACAATGAGGCTTAAGTTTATTGGAATTTTGCTGCTAGTCATATTATTTTAATCTATTTATTGGATTCTTTTACAATTTTTTTAATTAAATAATTTTGATTTGTTTGTAAAATTATAAAATATACACCTTCGGGTAAATCGCTTATGTCAATCAGTTGTTGATCAGAAGAAAGTCTCTCCTTTACAATGTAAACGGTTTGCCCAAATGTATTTATAAAGGATATTTCAGCGTTATCGAAATTATCGTCGTTACAGTCAATGGTCAAGTAATTATTGGAAGGAATTGGAAACGCATTGAAAGAGTTAAAATGATCATTCCGTATGATGGAAGAGCCCGAATCATTTAGTTTAAGAATAACAATATCTTGTCTGCTGCCCCCAGGATTGGCATTCGTAAGAATTATGTTGTCAATGACTACTGTTGGACTAGTAAAATTACCTGTTAGATACAAATTATTGGCAACGTCTGTTGCAAGGGAAAGACCCCAATCATTTGTTGTGCCTCCTAATGATTTTGTCCAAATGTAATTACCTAAAGCATCAAATTTCGAAATGAAGATGTCTCGACCTCCTTCTGAAGTTAAATTGTATTCAGTAGAAAAAGAAGGATCAAAATCTACGGTGTTCTCATACAAGCCCGTGATATATATACTTGGTTTGGATTCTGAACTAATTGTGATGCTACTTCCCCAATCCGTCCCTGAACCACCAAATGATTTAGCCCATAGAAGATTTCCTTCATTATTTAATTTTATTAGGTAAATGTCTTCTAACCCATTTGAAGATAAATTTAATTCTTGAGGACCTGGATCAAAATCTACTGTATTACCGAAAAAACCAGTTGCATAAATTTGGCCTTTTGCATAGGGATCAAGTACTAAAGAAAAATTTCTATCTGGACTTTCTCCACCGAATGATTTTGCCCATAAAAATTGACCTGCACTGTCTAGTTTTAGTATAAAAACATCTTGTTCACCTAAAGAACTTAGTTCAAAAGTTCCGGCTCCTGGATCAAAATCCGTTGTTTCCATGAAATTTCCAGCAACATACAAACAACCAATTCCACTAGGGTCAAATACAATGGATTGTCCTCTGTCAAGCCCAATGCCTCCAATAGATTTCGCCCAAATAAAATTTCCATTAAGGTCAAATTTATTTATAGCGATATCTTGACTTCCATTGGCCGTTAAGTAATATTCTTCATCGCTTGGATCAAAATCTACTGTATTGCTAAAACTTCCTGTGGTATAAATACTGCCTGTTCCAAAGGTGTCAATGGTTATATATCGATTTAAATCATCACCTGGGCCACCAACTGTCTTTGTCCACAAAAAAGAACCAGCTTTACTTAATTTAGAAATGAAAATATCAAAACCGCCATTTGAGGTGGTGGTATAAGTGCCTGATATGGATTCAAATTCAGCGATACCGGAATAGAATCCAGTAATATATATGTCGCCATTAATTGAGGGGTCAATAAGAACATAGTAACCAAATGCATTGCCAGAACCTCCAATAGTTTTGCCCCAAATAAATTTTCCCAATTTATCAAATTTGCAAATAAAGACATCGTTGCCTCCAGATGAATTCACCATAAATGTACCCGGTCCAGGATCCATATCAAATGATCCTTGAAAGTGCCCAATTACATATATATCTCCGCTTCCTGACGGATCAGTTGCGATATTATATCCTGTGTCATCATTTGTAGCACCAAAGGCATGACCCCAAATCCATTTTGGTGATTGTGCAGATATCTTACTGATAGTAATAAGAATCAATATTAATGTTAGATAAACGGAGAATTTTTTTTTCATATAATATTAATTAATGATTATAAAATGATGTATTTCGGATTCTTAAAATTGCCAAAGCAAAATTTTATTTAAAATTTTTATAGAGCATCTGGAGTTTAATTAATTATTTAATAATGAATTTTTCTGAATGCGTTAAATTTCCGTTATCAATTTTCATTAGATACTCACCTTTGGATAGTTTAGAAAAATCAAAACCATGCATAAAAAATTCACCTGGAATATCAAATTGCTGTTTAAAAACTAATTTTCCATTCAAATCGAATACTTGAATGTAAAGATCACTGTTTTCACCATTGGCGAGATTGATCATTATATTTCCTGAGCTTGGATTCGGAAAAAGAGAAAACGAGATATCTTTCTTGGATTGAGAATTTTTTACGCCGACAAGTTTACCAGTAAACTTAAAGATTCCATCTGTAGTATCACTGGAATTAAAACCGGCACTCCACCCGGTTGTGCTGTTAATGAATCTGGTAATATAATGCTGCACATTAGTATCTATTAATGTCCAGGTATAACCGCCATCGTTGCTATAAGAAGAACCTAAAGGCAAAGTTTTTTGCACACCTGTGCTGATAAGTGTGGAAGCTGTACCAGGAACATAAGCTATTCCACTGTATTGGCTACCAAAAAAAGTACCTTTTACTGTAATTGGTTGCCAAGTCATTCCTCCATCCATTGTTCTGGCGACATTGAGATTTATGCCTTTAGATACATTTAATTTGCGGGCTATCCCTTCGTTTTCATTCCAGAAGGCGACATCAATATAATCTGGATTTGTTTGAACAGGAAAATTTGTGCTGCCAACAGTCCAGGTTAGACCTTTATCTGAAGAATGAAAAACACGATATTTATTAGTGCTAAACCAAATATGATTTCCAATATTATTGTATCTCCAATAGGTATATTCACCAAATAGTGGATCAGGAATTGAATCCCCGGGTATTGGTATCCAAGTGATTCCACCATCAGTTGTTCTATAGATTTCAAATTCGTCTGGATTAGGATCGCCAACTGCAATTCCTTCGTTTTCATTCCAAAAGTGAACGAATTCCAAGTATGAATTATCATCATAAATTTCGTCTTGACCCAACTCGTTCCAGTTGATTCCTCCATCTATTGTTTTAAATATTGCTCCATCTCCATTCCCTCTTTGATTAAGTCCAAGCCAAGCAATTTGATCACTCAGCGCAGAAATATTTGCTTGAATATATCCAGAAGGGAATGATCCGGGGTTCCAGGTTTTACCACCATTTGAAGTTTTAGTAAATTCTGGAACTGGAAAGTTTATTCCGCGTGTGGCATCATAAGCTATTGCCCATGCAGTATTTTCGTTAGCAATACTGATATCCCAAATTCCTCTTGTGGCTTTAAAACCTGTAGCTTGACTGGTCCATTGGGCTTCTAGTAAAATTGGAAATATCAATGCGAGGGTTGTTAGGTTTAAGTTGATTTTCATATAGCACAGTTATTTGTTTGATCTGTTTGGTATTACCGATTAATGTATGGAAGATAATGTTTTGTAACAACATTTAAACATATTATTGTTTATAATGTATAATATATTTATAATTAATAATTTATATTGAAATCAATAGTTTTATTTGGTAATTTTATATAAGTTTACCAGATTGATTTTTTGAAAATATTTTTTGATTAAGGCATTAATAATGTCTTATTGTTCAAATAATTTGGTTGGGATGTGTAGGAAAATAGGGTAGTGTTGTTTCTGTCTTTTTCTTTATTATGGTTTAAACTTGAATTATGAAGAAAAAGAAGTTTGATATGATTGAATTTAGATTAATGCGATTAAAAAATGTAACTTATTAATATTGTTTAAGTAAATATAGAGTTGATTATAAAATTATCTTGTAATTAGAATACTTCAACCATTGAAAAGTTATCTTATCCATTTAGCATAATTAAAAAAAATAGTTCTAAATGGATCAAACTTATGTAAGCGATAATTTATCCTGATTTTTAATTCAACTAAAAAATAAATTGTCTCCAGATTCTTGCTAGAGACAATTTATTAAATGAAGATTTAAAGCAATTATTGGTTAGTTAATTATTTTGTTTTCATGATCTATTCAAATACCACCCAAGCCAGGCACCAATGGCTGCCCAGGGAACAATAGCGTCAACCAGATATCCGATGGTTTTTGTTTCAAACCAAATTGAATTAGTATATGGTATAGTTAAGTATGCTATTAAACCTATGGCAATGCATATGGTAACGGAAGTCTGGAGATTGAAGGAAGAGAATTTTCCAAATAGCCAAATGAGTAATAAAAGTGTAATAATATCAACAGCAAATCCTCTAAACATATTCATTCCCATACTCATGTCAAGAGAACTATGATATTGAATAGTCGCCCACGGTTTGCCACTATACTTTTCCATTTCTTTTTGAGCTTCATCGTGAGATGTGCCTGGCGGAGGTCCTGGTATCATATACGTGCCGGCTTCAGTAAGATTTTGGCTTAGGCAGGTCATAATTTGTTCTTGATTTGCCGTGTAACCAAATTCAGATTTATGTACAGGTAGTATACCCCAGGATAGGAATTGCCAGATAAAAAGAATTAATGCGCCTACCACGCATGCGATAATTTGTTTTGACATAATGATTGGATTTTGTTTTGAATGAATGGCTAAGTTATGAAATAAAATTTTTTATCAAAAAATAATATGAACACACAAAGATGTTAAAAATATTAGTATATTTGTGCTAAATATTTTAGTATGTCAAAAGCAAATAAAAACTTGCGTCATCTGAGAGCTTTCAAGGGATGGTCTCAGGGTCAATTAGCACAGGCATTAGAAATCCCCAGGGCGAGAATCGGAGCATACGAGGAGGAGCGATGTGAGCCCCCCATAGATGTGCTCATAAAGTTGTCTGATATTTTTCACATTGCGATAGATGCTTTGGTGAGATGTGATTTGAGAACAATTAATCAAGATGAATTAATTAAGGTCGGGGATAACAGGATTTTATTTCCAATCTTAGTAGATAAGGAGCGTGAGGATGAAATTGAAGTATTAACGGTTCAGGCCAGTGCCGGTTATCTGGGTGGTTATGCCGATCCGGAATTCATTGCAGAGTTACCCAGAATGTCACTTCCAATAAAGTCTCGTGGTAAGTGCCGCGCCTTTCCCATCAAAGGTGATTCAATGCCTCCTTTAAAAAATGGCAGCTATGTTGTAGCGCGATACGTCGAAAGCATAAAGAATGTCAAATCGGGTAAAACCTATATTGTTCTGACGCATGATGAAGGGGTTGTTTATAAGAGATTGTATCCTAAAGGAGATGTTATTGAGCTGCGTTCTGACAATCCTATATACAAACCATATGTCGTTCACCGCAAAGACATTCTGGAGATCTGGGAATTCGTTTGTGCTATGAATATGGATGACAAAAAAGAAGAGGAAGACCAAATCACCGGTATCTATGATATGCTTTATAAAATGAAATCCGATATTGAGGAGTTGAAGCAGGCATAATGCTTTTCAGTCCAATTCATTTTATATCGTATAAGATTTAATCCAACCAAATAATAATGGTGTATTTACCCTTTAAATACTGCTGATTATTTGCGTTAGTTTTACGAATCCATTTGTTAGTTTAAAAGTACTTTCTAATCCAAGAAGTATAAACTTATATTTGTGCATAAGTTACTACGTTTATATAAAAAGAATACTTAAGAACACCTGACACTGGATACTAGAATGCTCTGCATTGCCGGCCGGCAAGTATCGGTGTTTGGAGCGAAATTTTATACTTGATGTTGACCAATGATTTGAATTTTATTGGTGGCTTTACTATTAGAATTTATGGTGAATGATTAACCTAATAGCAATTGTAATAAGTAAATATTGATTTTTATCCTAAAAATTAAGGAGTTAGTTTGTCATGCCATCTAATAAGTGAAAATTGAAGAAAATAAAAGGTTTTTGTAATACTGTGAAATATATAACTTTAAAGTTAACAGTGTTAATTAACAAAAAGTGACACCTAAAACAAAATGAGTATGTCCCAAACCTGAACGGCTTTGTCAATCTAACACCTAAATAAAATTAAAACTATGAAGACATTTAAGTATTTATTATTTTTGACTATTGTGACAACATTATTTGTTTATGCCTGTAAGAAGGATGAGTTAATACATCACTCGAATACCATTTTGGCATTAGAAAGAGATTATCCTCCAATTATTTCTGGCAATGGACTTTATGATGAAGATGCCATTGTTACACCAACTATTATAGGATCAATTCGTGTAAACCCCTATACAGTGGAAGTTATGATGCGAGCGTGGAATAATTTGAATCCAACAAGTCAAATTAGTAGCTTGTCACCAACTCAACTGTATGTAAAATTTACTCCGGCTAGTGAAGCAGATTTTAAACTGTTGGCTGGCACAAACGAGATGTTTTACGATTACCCTCTTGTAAATGAACTTATCACATTAGGAGATTATTATCCACAGGAAGGTAGAACCTTTCCTGAACTTTGGGCAATTGTACCTCCAGATTTTCAGTCACCAATTTCAGGCTACACAGTACTAAGTGAGCTATTTATTCCAAGATATAATACGTATTTGACAGAAGAAGCTTTTAGAATAACGAACAATGAATATGATTCTGAAGGAGATCCAATGTTTATACAGACAGGTAATGACATCCAAAGTTTAGTTGCACCGAGAAATCCAGAGGACGGAGGAGACGGCGGTGGTAGTGGCGGAGGCTCTGGTGGAGGCGATCCAAATCCAAATCTCAAGCCATTTTGTGGATGTTTGGTTTTTAGTGATAACCGAAAACCAGGAGGTTGTGTAAAAGTAAAAGATGTGGAACACAGTCAATTTGAAGGAGTCAGAAAAGTCAAAATTATTACGAAGGATACATGGTTTACTGAAGATGAAACGGAAACTGATGACCAAGGATGTTGGAAGATAGATGATCGATATCATGGCAATATGTGGATGTGGGTCAAATTCAAAGGGCCAGTTTGTCAGATTCGTGGGGTCAAGGATGGTCTTAATTATATACTTGGTTGGAGTCATCCGATGAAGGATTATCTTGGAAAAGTAAGAACCGGACCTCCTTACAATAACATTGAAGTAAAGTATGACCAATGGCAAAACAGAGGCTCTCAAGCTCACATGCATTGGGCTGCTTCAACGATTAATAATGCAATTCATGATTTTCATGGTTATGCATCAAGCGAAGGAATAAATACTCCACCATTCCTTGATCTATTTGAAATAGGCAATAGAACTGATGGTGTTACTTTAATGGCTAATTATCTACCTGGCCCTTTAGTGCCACCTGGTTTGTTTGGCTGGCTTCCTAATTTTTTGGACAAACAATTACCTGATATTGCTATTGGAGCTGAATTTCATAATTCTGATCAGTTAAAGGAATTGACTTACCATGAAACTGCACACTCCTCTCATTTTACCAAAGCCGGTCCACAATTTTGGTTAGAAGTGCAAAATGAAGAAGCAGATGGAATAGTATTTCATAATGGAAATCCATATTATCAAGTAGGAGGAATTGTCGACTTAGCAGAAGCATGGGCTTATCATGTAGGTTGGTTTTTTGCTGATAAGCATTACCCAAATCCTTTTCCTAGCAGATCAAGAAATTGGAAATCTCACCTTGAAATTTACCGAAATCGAGAAGCCGATCATATGCCTTGTGGTGTTTTTCACGATCTCAAAGATCAAGTTCCAAATGGAATTGAATATACTTCTGACTTTTGTTGTGGTGGAAGTTTTCCAGTAAATGATAGAGTACAAGGTTTTAACTGTGGGCAGATGTTTAACTTACTGGGAGGAAATACCAAATCACCTAATAGTTTCTACCAACAATTCAAAACAAATTTAGGCAATAATGATCCGGTTCTACTCCAAAATATGGATAATTTGTTTGATTCATACTAATTCAGTAATTATGAAAGTATTAATTGCCTTTCTTTTAATTGTTAACTTAATTTCTTGTGGAGATGATGGTCCACATTGTCCAGGAGATATAACTTTACCGGTAGAAATAAGTCCTTATAAATTATTTTATAATATTGGCGATACAATTTCAGTTTCTTCCAAATTTTATAAATTAATTTACGATAAGAAAACGGATAAATATTATAATGCAAGTAAATATATATTTAGTCCACTTATTTCAATCTATAGTCTTGACTATGATTCAACGAATAAAATGGGTTCTCAGCTATTAACATATTGCAACTTTATAAAAACAAATAACTCTAATATGGGAATCAGTATGAATTCACAAGAGACATTAATATCTGGAGAATATACAATTAACACTGATTCTATACAATTTGATTTCAAGCTAGTATTAATTCGTCCTGGATTTTATTGGATTTGGAATGAAAGCCTGACATCTGGCGATGGACATCTACAAAATAATTATCAATTCAATTGCAGGGGCCGTGAAATTTACTTCGATTTAATATTCCCAACTGAAAATAATATCGAATTGATGAAGAAATTTAGGAATTTAGATCCTAATAAAAGGATACTTTTAGATTCAATAAATTATTTTTATAAAAAAGCAGGATTCTGTTTTGAAGTGAGATGATCACATCTACTAGAAATGTGTATGAGATTTAGTATTTACAGCGGAATCGCTGAATATACCTGAACCTTATCTGGATCATTATTAAATTATTTTTCAAGGTCATTTGAGTGATAAAATTAACTATCGAAATAATGAATATGGAAAATAAATATTAATCGCGACCAATATCGGTCAATCGGTGGGAACTGTCCGTTGCAGCCATATAATTAATTATTATGAGAACCTTAATTGTATTGTTTCTTTTTGCCCTAACCATTTATTCTTGTAACCAGAATCAGAATGGAGCATTAGAAAGCCTTTCGGATTTTGAAACAATGAGCATGCATTTTCCGATGACTTTCTTTAAATGCTTGATATATTAGAAAGTGGATATTCACTTGAGGTTACCTTTAAGAATGGAGTTTATAATTTTAAACTTATGGAGTCAAATTTTGGTTCTGATCAAATTTTACCTCGGGTTCAAAGGTGTAAAGGCTCTGGTTTATCTTTTGTAAAATGCGTTAAAACAGCAGTAGATAAGTATGGATGTCAAAAAATTGCTAAGTCTGGAGAAGAATATATTTCCAGCGATTGTTAATCAGTTTTAATGGGGTGAGGCTAGATTTATAGCCTTATTCCTTTGATGAATTCTATTTGACTTTTATTGATTGATAAAATATTTTTTCGAATTGTAGTTTTAAAATTTTTTATGTATGATTAAAATTTTAATGATATCGGCTATAGTAATATTGAAAACCCAATTCTGTTGCGCTCAAATGACCAGTGAAGAATTGCAATCATTGGCTAGCTTAAAATTTATGGTTGAAATGATAAGCCCTGAAAAAATTGTACATGGAAAATTAACCTGCAATAATGATCAATGGAGTTTAACTGCAGATAATAATATGCGTGAGTATGATGCCATGGAATTAAAAGAATTATTTGACGGAAAATACATTTCTTTAGACAAAGGGCTGCAATCAGCCATTGATTTTCTTTTGATTAAAAAATATTCATGCACAGAGTATATTATTCAAAAGCAGAATGACCTATGGGCAATAACCCTTTTTACATGTCACATTTGATAATTTTTGCTTGACTGCTTCGATAAATTCATTTCTTCCTAATTTTATTATCTAGGATTAATATTTGTGCATTATCAGAATTGTATTTCTCAGCGTTCATTTATTGGTGTCTGAATCAAATTATAATTCAATTTAACTCTATATTTTAAATAAATTGAATTAGAATAATTCACAACCTTGGGGCCCATAATTTGATCTGCAGAATAATTTTAATGACTGAAGTTTTAAACAAATGTAAATTTAAGTAATACTTGATTGCTTTTTCCGTCGGAATTCTTTTCTTTGCGCTTTATTATCATTGACGAACATGTATAATTTCAATTCCGAACTTTTTAAAAAAGTATTATCAATAGAGGCGCCAAGTGCTAAAATAGTGCATCACCCTTTTAACGAACATGGGATTAAAAGAGTTGATCCTTATCATTGGATGCGTTTGTCCGATGATCAAAAAAATTCTGGAACACCTGATGAGCATACCAAAAGTGTACTTGATTATATTCACTCCGAAAATAATTATAGGGAAGAACTTACAGCTCATCTAAAGGAATTTGAAGGAAAACTTTATGAAGAAATTAAAGGTAGGATTAAGCAAACCGATATGTCTGTACCTTATAAAGATAATGGGTATTATTACTTAACAAGATTTGAGGAGGGTAATGAATATCCAATATTTGTTAGGCATAATGAGTCATTGGATTCTTCTGAAGAAATATTATTGGATGTAAATAGACTAGCCAGAAATTATGATTACTATGATATAGGAGATCGCGAAATAAGTCCAGATAATAATATATTAGCTTATTCCGAAGATACAGTCAGTCGCCGACAATATACCATCTTATTTAAAAATTTATTGACCGGTGAGCTATTTCCAGATTCAATCCCGAACACTTCTGGTTCAATAGTTTGGGCCAATGATAATCTTCATGTTTTCTATACAATTAAAGACAGTACGCTTCGGGATTATAAGATATATCGCCATAAATTGGGGACACCGGTTGAACAAGATGAAATGGTCTATCACGAAATGGATGAGAGTTATCATGTTTACATTTTCAAAACCAAGTCAAAAAAATATCTCGTTATTGGTTCCAGTGCGACCTTATCGGATGAATTCAGATATCTGGATGCCGATAATCCTATAGGAACATTTCAACTTTTTCAAGGCAGGTTGAAAAATTTAGAATATGAGATTGAGCATTATCAGGATTATTGGTATGTTTTAACCAATAGTGATTCTGCCTATAACTTCAAAATTATGAGAGTTGAATTGCAAAACACTCAAAAAGATAATTGGAAGGACTTCATACATCATCATGATCAAGTCTTTATTGAAGGGTTTGACTTATTCAAAGACTTTATGGCTATTGCGGTTCGAAGAGGTGGAATTACCCAAATTGATATTGCGCCCTGGGGTGGAGAACTATACACTATTCCATTCGCCGAGGAATCTTATACTGTTGATTTATCAACAAATCCTGAGATGGAATCTGATATGCTTCGATTAAGTTATACTTCATTAACCACGCCTAACACCATTTACGATTTTAACACTTTAACCAAAGAATTTGTACTTTTAAAAAGGCAGGAAGTAATTGGTGATTTTGAGAGTAAAAATTATATAAGCGAGCGAAAACTTGTAAAGGTAGAAGATGGAACACAGGTTCCAGTATCTATTGTCTATCATAAAGATTTTAGAAAGGATTCTTCACGACCACTACTTTTGTATGGATATGGATCATATGGTCTTAGTATCGATCCAGTTTTTTCTTCCTATAGATTAAGTCTGTTGAACAGGGGTTTTGTATTTGCCATTGCTCACATTCGCGGTGGCCAAGAAATGGGTAGGAGGTGGTATGAAAATGGGAAATTATTTAAAAAGAAAAATACATTCACGGATTTTATTTCTTGTGCTTTATACCTGAAAGATAATGCTTATTGTAATCCATCTCAGATGTTTGCAATGGGAGGCAGCGCTGGAGGATTGTTAATTGGAGCTGTAATAAACGAAAGACCGGATATTTGGGCAGGAGTCATTGCAGCAGTACCATTTGTTGATGTAGTTACCACCATGTTTGATGAATCAATTCCTCTAACAACGGGTGAATTTGACGAGTGGGGTAATCCAAAGCAAAAGGAATATTTTGAATATATGCTATCGTATTCCCCATACGACAATGTTAGTAATCAAGAATACCCACCTATGTTAATTACTACCGGATTTCATGATTCGCAAGTTCAATACTGGGAGCCTTTAAAATGGATAGCAAAGCTCCGAAAAAATAAAAAAGATAATAATCCATTGATATTGTATTGTGATATGGCAGTTGGGCATGGTGGCGCATCAGGAAGATTTAAAAGAATTCGCGAAATAGCAATGGAATACACTTTTCTGCTTGAGTTGAGTGGAAGAATCAATAACTAATCAGTTGATGTTGGTAAATATTAATAAAACTATTACTAGCTAATACAATAAAAAAAAAGAGGACTAGTATTACTAATCCTCTTTATCAATATTACAAATTATTTCTAATTATTAATTTCTTTGAAGTAAGATTTTCTGACTATAGGATTTGTTAGTTGATTTCCATTGTAGCAAGTAGAAACCATCCGGTAATTTTTCATCAAGTAAAAACTTTGATTCTGAAAGAGTAGGCTGATAACTTATTAATTGGCCTATGGAATTTGTTAGCCTGAATTCTCGAATTTCTTCTTCCCGTGAATTTATCCATCCCTGGGTTGGATTGGGGAAGAAACTATACTGTGAAACTTGAATGTCTTTTGTAGCGATAAGACAATTTTCATCATATAACTTTAAGATATATTCACCTGGAAATTGAGCTCCGGGATAATCAATTTCAATATTACCAAGTAATGTACCAATAGTTAGTTTTATAACAGGCTTATAATCTCCCGGTGTATTATTTTTTGTTGGAGTTCCCTTAAGAACCAAACAACCAATAGTCTTCTTAGGGTATATACATGTTGGTGGATTGCAAGCATATGTAATTCCATCTGGTAAGTTGGAGATCGCACCGGTTGGGTCAATTTTAGCGTGAGTAAGATTTAGCAGAAGTGGAACACCAGGTATTCTTAATGTATCTGGTATGACTACCGTAAAAACAAACTCATAGGGTTTGTTAATACAAGCAGCCTTATCTATTCCTTTTCCAGTTCCACCGGGCACTATAGGTCTGGGGTATACACCCGCTGTAGAATCCCTATAAGTGCTATCAGGAAGGCAAGCCTGAGAATAAGCGCTAAGTGCTGAAAGCATGAAAGTTGCCAATAAGTAAAATTTGCTCATATTTGATATATATTTGAAGGCAAGTTAGCAATTTTTTAATATTCAAAGTAATTTTCAGTCTATGATGCGGTTATTTATCCTTATAATAATAGTTTCTTCAGGTGTTCAGCTTTTAAATTCGCAAGCCACCATAAGAGGAATGGTAATTGACCGAATATCCAAGGCCTCAATTATTAATCCAATCCTAAAAATTAATGAACAGAATATTGTTGGAAACCAAGATGGAAGATTTGAAACTTATAACTTAAAAGGAAGTGTAGTAATCGAAGTCAAGTATCCAGCCTATAAACTTTATAGAAAATCATTTGATCTAGAAAGAATTAATACTGACCAAGAAATCATCATTGAATTGGAAGAGGAAAATATTCTTTTAGATGTCGCCGAGGTAAGTTCATCCCGAGTAGAGAAACCAATTACTCAGTCACCTATATCTATAGATGTGATTAAACCGTCTATGATCGAACGATTAAATTCAAGCGTTGCAGATCAATCCATTGATAGAATTCCTGGTGTTCAGATCATCGATGGCCAAGCCAATATTCGGGGTGGTTCAGGCTATAGTTATGGTGCTGGAAGCAGAGTTATGCTTATCCTGGATGATTTGCAAATTCTGCAGCCCGATGCAGGTTTTACCAACTGGAATGATCTTCCACTTGAAAATGTTGGTCAGATTGAAATCGTAAAAGGTGCTGCATCTGCACTTTATGGGTCTTCTGCTATGAATGGAATCATTCATTTTCGAACTATAAAGCCAAGTTTAGAACCCTATACAGCATTTACAGTAATGCCGAAATTTTATCTTAAACCGAATAATGAAGAGGTTTGGTGGCAAAAAGATGGAAAAGATATTGGGCCTTATGAGTTTGCTATGAATATTGTGCATCGAAAAAAGTATAAAAAATATGACGTTTCTCTAGGTGCCAATTACCGACATTTAGAGTCTTATAACAATAACACAGGAAGCACGAATTATCGATTAAGTGGAAATATTGTTAGGCATTTTTCTGATAGATTGATTGCAGGAATTGGTTATAATTTGAATACTGGAAATAGTTCTTCATTTTTCTATTGGAATGGAGCCGGTTCATTCATTGGCGATACCTCTTCACAAAGTTCAAGTGAAAGAACGCGATTTAATATAGATCCTTCATTGCAATATATCTCTTCAAAACATTTTAAACATAGGCTTTTGACGCGATGGCTGCATGTTAATAATAATAACTCTGGGAATCAATCCAATCAAAGCAATAATTATTTCAGCGAGTATCAACTTCAAAAAAGATTTGATAAGATAGGATTGTCCATAGCGGCGGGGGTCGTATTTAATTTCAATACCATCGATGCACCACTTTATAGCGATACTATTTTTCATAATAATAACGCAGCGGTTTACACACAATTGGAAAAAACTTTGTTCAATCGTGTAACCCTGAGTGCCGGATGTCGGTACGAAAAGAATACCATCAAAGGACCTTACATTGTTGATGGATCAGCCGTAGAAAATCCATTTAAAGAAAGTAGACCGGTCTATAGGTTTGGCTTGAATATTGAATTGACGAAAGGAACATTTTTAAGAGCATCTTATGGTGAAGGATTTAGATTTCCTTCCTTAGCTGAAAAATATATATCAACGGATGTGGGAGGATTTAATATTATTCCGAATATAAATTTACATTCGGAATATGGATATAGCAATGAAATTGGAATTAAACAGGGTTATAAATTAGGCAGATTACAAGGATTTTTGGATGTTGCCGGATTTTATTCAAGGTATCAGGATATGATAGAGTTTACATTGGTTGTAAGTAAGGATTTTAAATTTAACTATCAGGCTCAAAATATTGGAGATACAGAAATTAAAGGTATTGAATTTTCAAGTCAGGGACTGTATACTCAAGGTGAGTCAAAAATATTGTACAATGCTGGTATTACTTTTATTGACCCTAAATTTCAAGCCTGGGATATATCAGGTAAAGACGTTCCGGTGAATAAGCAAGATGAGGCGACAAGAGCTCAACGCAATGCTTTTTCATCAACTTCCTCCAACAACGTATTAAAGTATAGATCGAAACAACTTGCAAGACTTGATCTGGAATATCAATACAAAAAAGCATTTTTCGGAGTAAATTTTAGTTATGCCAGCCATGTTGAAGCAATAGATTGGTTATTTGAACTTGACCTTTTTGTAAATGGTGTAAAATCTTTTCGTCAGGAACATAATTATGGATACAGATTATATGATTTCCGGATTGGATATGAACTCAAAAGACTTACATTTCAAATTAATCTTCAAAATGCATTTAATGAGGTTTATACTTTGAGGCCTGGGTTAAGGGAGGCTCCAAGAAATCTTGGTGCCCGAATTTCCTGGAGGGTTTAGAATTCCGGACAGATATAATTTTGATTGTTGTAATCGCCGACCAAACTAATGCTCAGTTCGAAAGAATTTGTTAATTGACTATATCGCCCAGCATCGCGAATTCCAGCATCATAATGCAATCCAATAATAATCTTCTTAATCTCGAATCCGATTAAAAATCCAAGCTCAATAGGGGTTATGCCATCTTTGGATGCAACATTTCTTAAAGAAATACCGGTGTGTAGCGCCGTTTGACTAAAGTTATAAAACGACTTCCGATAGGCCGTTCCAATTTGAATGAGTTGATGAGGACCTTGCCATGCATAGTGTAGACGAGGATATAACTGTTCAGAAGAATTAATTGTATAAATAAAATTTGAAATAATATTTACTCTTTTATAAGCGATATTTTCTTTTGATCCTGAATAGTTGATATCATCCTGATTATAATATAATGAAAAATTAGGTGAAAAAAGATAATGAATGCCTGAACCAATCTGAATTCCCCATTTATTGCTGAGATTACTGGATAAGGAAATTCCCAATTTTAAATCACCACTGTTATGAATATTCTGAGGTAGAATTTCTTGACTCGGCAATGAATAATCGTCTAGGCCATTGAATTGGTCCTGAAAATAAATATTATCATAACTTAATGATCTCTGAAGTACACCAATTCCTAATCCAGAACTTATATAAGTTCTTTTACTTTTATTGATTCTTTTGTGAAAGGCTAAATTCACTCCAATTTCGTTTTTGGTCCAGGCAATAAATTGAGCTTTATCGGTAACGAAGTAAACGCCAACCGCTAAAAAATCTTTTTGAAAATCCCGATTTTGTAAATCAAACTTAATGTCGCCTGAAAGGGCAAAACTTCGATAAGGCTTATCTGAAAAATTCACCCATTGATTGCGGTTGATAAGCCTCACTTTAAAATTCCCATCAAAGGAGCCCGTAGAAGCTGCATTATAATAAGATGACATTACATTAAACTGACTAAAATTAACATCTTGTGATTGGCAGACTTGATTAAAAAAAACCAAAAAAAGGAAAAAAATTAAATTTCGCATTAACTGATGATAAATGGACAGTGAAGGTACGATATTTGAATATTTTTTATCGTAAGCGACAAAAATTTTGCACGATCTGGTTTAAAATAATTGATATTTAGGAAGAATAATTAATATTGTGTTACAATGGAAATGTATAAGCTTAGCCAGGCAACATTAGCGGTAAGAAAGGAACCACGGCATTCCTCTGAATTGGTCAATCAAATTTTATTTGGTGAATCGTTTGCAGTTAATATAAAGCAGGACCAATGGTGGAATATACAATCCCAACACGATCAATATCAGGGTTGGGTGGATAGTAATATTTTTTTAAATCCGGCTGAGGAAGAAGGTGAGAAGTTCATCATTTGCAAAACCTTTGCTTATGTTCATTATAAAAATCAGGTTTATGTACTTCCATTTGGGTCATTATGCCCAACTTATATGCTTAAAAACAATATAAATAAAAATGATTTTGTAAGATCTCCTTTAAGGATTGATTTGGCTCTTGAGTTGATGAAAACTCAATTTGAAAATGCTCCTTATTTATGGGGAGGAAGAACTCCAATGGGTATTGATTGTTCTGGATTTGTACAGTTATTTGGAAGATTAGTTGGTGTAAGTCTTAATAGAGATGCCAATCAACAAGCGGAGCAAGGTAAATCTGTTGAAAGTTTAGAAGTAGCTATCCCTGGTGACTTGGTCTTTTTTCATAATAACAATAAACGAATAACACATGTTGGAATATATTTAGGGAACCAAAAAATTATTCATTCTTCCGGAAAAGTCAGGATCGATCTTTTAAGCACCGATGGAATTATAAATGGTCGAACCGGACAGCTTTCTCATCAGTATAGTCATATTAAGAGAGTTGCCGGTTAGCTTCTTTATATTGCTTGAATAATATCGTATTTTGTAATGACGTGAAATTGTCCGTTTTGATCTTTCGTAATAACACCCGGCACCTTTTCTGTAAAAGATTTATTTAGGAGACTTAATGGTAAATCCATTGAAACACTAGGCATTGGTTCAGTCATGATATTAGAGGCAGCTTTTTCAGCATTGACGAGTGGATTTTCAAGAATATGTTGTAAGATTGAATTTTCCGAAATGGTTCCGACTATTTTATTGCCATCCATGATTGGGAGTTGAGAAATGTCATAGTTTTTCATCATCTTCAGAACATTTCGTAAGTTCTCATTGGGCGAGACGCTATAAAAATTCTTATCCTTTTTTGCATTAACCAAGTCCTTCACTTTCTTTTCGGATTCAATGAAGCCTCTTTCTCTCATCCAATCATCGTTGTATATTTTGCCCACATAACGAGAACCATGATCGTGAAAGATTAATACAACTACATCATCTTTTTTTAATTTGTCTTTTAATTGAAGCAGTCCTGCCATCGCGGATCCCGCCGAATATCCTAATAAAATTCCTTCTTCACGAGCCAACTTGCGAGCGGCGATGGCAGCATCTTTATCCGTTACTTTTTCGAAAAGATCGATAAGGGAGAAGTCAACATTTTTAGGAAGAATATCTTCCCCAATACCTTCTGTTATATATGGATATATTTCTTTCTCATCGAAGATTCCGGTTTCATGATATTTTTTAAAAACAGAACCATACGTATCGATTCCCCACACTTTAATGTTAGGATTTTTTTCTTTGAGATATCTGGCAGTACCGGATATGGTGCCACCGGTTCCAACGCCAACTACTAAATGCGTAATTTTTCCGTCCGTTTGTTGCCAGATCTCCGGACCAGTACTATGGTAATGGGCTTCTGTATTAGAAAGATTATCGTATTGATTGCACCAAAAAGAATTATTAATTTCTTTACTTAATTTTTCAGCTACAGAGTAATAGGAGCGGGGATCTTTAGGTTCTACATTCGTTGGGCAAACAATAACCTCCGCGCCCATTGATTTGAGCATATCAATTTTTTCTTTTGATTGCTTATCACTGGTTGTAAAAATACATTTATAACCTCTTACACAGGCCACTAAAGCAAGGCCCATTCCGGTATTGCCACTGGTGCATTCAATTATTGTTCCACCTGGCAGGAGTTTACCGCTAGCTTCAGCGTCATCAATCATCTTAATAGCCATACGATCCTTAATGGAGTGACCAGGATTGAATGTTTCAACTTTAGCTAATACCAGACAGGGTAATTCAGCGGCAATTCGATTCAGTTTAATTAAGGGAGTATTACCAATTGTCTCAAGAATGTTAGATTTATAATTCATAGCCATGCCGCAAAATTAAATAATTTCAATTATTTAAAAGGAGTACTTAGGCTTATGATGTGATTCTATTGGCAATCTGTTGAGATTGGCAGTCGATTAGCTATATACTTTACCAGGAACTAGTGTCTAACGTAAACAAAAAATTTGTCACCTAAAGCACCAATCTCATGGGCTACTTCTTTGCTGACAACAACCTTAATATCTTGTGTAAAATTTTTTGGAATTTTTCCAATTACCTTGGCATTAACAAATCTTTCCAGAACAGGGTTATAAATTTCTATTTGACTTCCTTTTTTGGCTTGATTATATAAAGCGTAGTATTTGCTGTTATTGTTTGAAACGTTTTGAATACAATAAGCTACTCCTCTTTCTTCTTTAGAATAAATTTGATTTCTTATGATCGCATCAGTATTGGATGACTTTGACTCAGCCTGTGTAGTATCAGAATTTTCATCAACATTGATTTTGCCTTCTTGATCAACTTCTTGCACCATTGTTTTTGGTTGGTCAAGTTTAATCAAGTAAGCGATTTTTATTAATTGCTCTGGTTTTATTTCTGTTGATTTTAGTTTATTTTGCTTCATAAGTGTTTGAACATTCCATTGGCTGCGCTTTTTAGCAATGGAATAAAGATTATCCTGAGTTTGTACTACATAATAGGCTGGGCAATAAGAGTTACTTAATTGAGGATTGGTTTCGTAACTTAACAAATGACCTATTGGAATGATTAACCATTGACCAATTTGGATGCGACCATCTTTCACCTGAGGATTATATAGCTTTATCTCAGATTCTGATAATCCAAACTTAGACCTTATGCTAAAAAGTGTCTGCCCTTTAATAACCTGATGCTGTAAGAAAGGCTTATTTTGCGAATCAAATTGAATAAGTATGGCAAGAGGCTCATTGGTATTCTGTGCCATGACCAGATTGGTAAAGAATAGGAATAGATAAAGGCTAAAACGTTTCATAATCAATCAGAGAGCAAATATATTAAAAAAATTTGTAATATATAAGAAATTGATAAAAAATGAAAATTTATGGAGTAATTCCGGCCAGGTATTCATCCTCCAGACTCCCTGGTAAGGTATTATTGGATATAGGAGGCAAAAGCCTTGTTCAGAGAGTTTATGAACAAGCTATTAAAGTAAGGGGGTTTGAAAAAGTAATCATAGCGGTTGACGATACCAGAGTAGCGGATCATGTAAAAAACTTTGGAGCCGACTGGGTTATGACCCATGTTGATCACAATTCCGGGACCGATCGTTGCGCTGAGGCTGTTAAATCATTTAAAGATTGTACTCATGTTATTAATATCCAGGGTGACGAACCTTTTATTCATACAGACGTCATGGAAGGCATCATTGAGTTGTTCAAAAGTAAAGAATCAAACATTGTTAGCATGATGACTCCAATTCTAAATAAGGTAGATTTTCATAATCCGAATGTCGTAAAAGTAGTGGTTGACCAAAATTCTGATGGTTTGTATTTTAGCCGGGCAGCTATACCTTATCAAAGAGAAAATAATATTCATGCTTTTACTATGAATAATTTTTCCTTTAAGCACATTGGTATTTATGGATTTGAAGTGAATACGCTTAATGCAATTACTGCTCTGCCAATTGGTAATCTTGAGCAAATAGAAAAATTAGAACAGCTTCGCTGGTTAGAGAATGGTTATAAAATAAGAATGGGCGTGACCACTCATCAGGGATTTGGTGTGGATACAGAGGAAGATTTACAAAGGGCAAGAGACTTAGTGAAGTCTTAGCATAAATTATTATTGAGTAAAATTTTTCTATTTCTTTAATAATTATAAATAAATTGACTTAAGCTAGGTTTAATTATTTCTTGTGATGTTTTTGTTGATTATAACCCTGGAATAATAAAAATTTTCAAATCACTTTTTAAAAAAGATTGCAAGAATTACAAAAAATTGATCCTGAGCTCAAGTCAAAGAAATCTTTAAGATACTTTAGAATTAAAGAAACCAGTTAATCCTTATATTTACCTATTATAATTACTAAAGGATCGGTATGGAAAGTTCTTTAAGGGTATTTGTCAGTTATTCACATCGGGACCAGGAACTGGTTGAAAGAATTGTTAGAATATTGGAAGACAGTGGTATCACGGTATTATGGTCATCCACTTTATCGGCAGCCGGAATATTTAGCGAAGAAATCAAAAGATTTATTGAACACGCTCATGTCTTTATGCCTGTATTAACTTCAGAAGGTCTGTCAAGAGGCTGGGTGCATCAAGAAATTGGTTATGCTATTGGGCTACATATTCCAATATTTCCAGTAACCACCGAGGAAGTTGACAAAGTGGCAATGCTGAGTTTGTTGCATACCATCAGGTTGCATTCCGATGAGGAGACTTTAAAAAAACAACTACACATCAGGGAATTTTTAACGGTGCGAGACAGAAATAAACTCCCCGCACTTTATCAAAAGGCGACCAGGGTAGAACAGCGAGCTTTAATGATTAAGCAGTATGCAGACAATATCAGTAGTGTTAGTGATCTTAGTCATCTGGATAAATACGGAATTGTTCGCCAGAAAGGTGGGTTGAGCAGCTTTCATATTCCAAGAGCGCACATTGGAAATAAGGTATGGATAGATCGATATACTCCTGAAGCTAAAAGTGATAACCATAAGGAACTTCAGCGAGATGAGCGAATTGCCTTACAAAAGCATGCTGATGAAAAAGGATGCAGGTTAATCCTAACTCCGGAATACTCGAATCTGGGAAGAAGTGATTTGGCGGCAAATACCCGATTGAATACCCTAATTGAATTTTTGGAGAATGTGACAAATCTGAATGTAGTGGTAGCCATTCAAAAAGCTAAAACCGCCATTGAATCACTGACTATGGTGGGAGATTGGTTTTTAGCAGAGTCCGTATCTTATAAAGATGGCGATGGCTTTACACATACTTTTTTTACCCGTAATGCTTCTGAAATAAATCTCCGCATTGAGAATTTTGAAGCAGAATTAAAAGATCTTCTTACAGATCTGGGTTGGACAGAAGAAAATTCAAGTAGGAAGTCAATAGAGTATTTGAGGGGCTTAATAAAGTGAGAGTTTCATTTATTAAACAATAACATTTGTATGTCAGAATTCATCAGTTGGAAAGCACAGCCCATATTTATATCCAGCACATTTACGGATATGATGGCAGAGCGGGATGCTTTGCGCGATTTTGTATTCCCTGAACTTGCCGAAAGGCTAAGGGCTCGGCAAATTCATCTTGAGCCTATAGACCTGCGTTGGGGTGTAGAAACCACCGATAGAAAAGAACAAGAAGAAAAGGAACTGGTGGTGCTAAAGGTATGCCTTGATGAAATAGACCGATGCAAACCTTTTTTAATCGGGCTTATTGGTGACCGTTATGGATGGGTACCTCCGGCAGGAAGAATGAAAGCCGCTGAAAATGAGAAGGGATTTACGAGTACCATAGAAAATAAAAGTATTACCGCCCTTGAAATTGAATATGGCGTACTCGCCGATGCGGATCAAAAGTTAAGAAGCCGTTTTTATTTCAGAGAGCCATTGGATTATGATAAAATGTCACCGGAAAAAGCCAAAGAATTTTCTGATATGCATAATCCCGAGCTGGATAAAGTTTTTGCAGAAAACAGATTAAGGGATTACAAAGCGAGAATAGTTGCCAAAGTCGGAAAGGAAAAAGTTTATAATTATAGCAACATTGAAGACTTTCAGAAAAATGTGCTTGAACATATTTGGGAAGAATTAGACGCTCAAACCAAAGATCAGAAAGATATGAGACCCAAATCCTGGCAACAAGAGGAGCAACAATATTTAGATGAATTTATTGAAGAAAGATCTCTTGCCTTTGCTGGTAGAGAAGATGTTGTCAATCATTTGATTGATTTTGCTAGTTCACCAATGAGTTATGAAAATTGCGGAATTTGTTTAAGTGGTGAATCCGGCAGTGGGAAAAGTGCACTTTTTGCAAAGCTGCATAAAGAGCTTCGGAAAGAAAACGTAGTTCTTCTAGCTCACGCAGCCGGCATCAGCCTTCGTTCCAATAGTCTGGAAAATATGTTAGTCCTCTGGATTGAAGAACTGGCAAGTGTTCTTAAGATTGATATTGCAGATCAATTAAAAAGCACAAACAAATTTAATGATCTTACCAAGCTTTTTGCTGAACTACTATCTCAAACATCTGTCGATCATAGGGTCATTGTGATGGTGGATGCGCTCAACCAGTTTGAGCGAACCGATCATGCAAAATATGTGAATTGGATTCCTGAGTTGTTGCCGAAAAACGTAAAGTTTATATTTACGGCCATACCTGGTGATGAAACAACAAACCTGTCTAAATGGAAAGGGATTAAAATAGAAGAACTAAAAGCAGTAACCAAATCGGATGCAGAAAAGATTATAAAGATAATTTGCACTCGATACCGCAAATCTTTGAATGCGGAAGTAATAGAATTATTATTGTGCAAGAAAACGGATAATGGCGCATCTGCTTATAGCAATCCTTTGTGGCTGAATATGGCAGTGGATGAATTTTTGCTTCTGGACGAAGATGATTTTGCAGGACTGAAAACTTTTACAGGGACAGCAGAAGAAAAACTAAAGCAACTTTTACATAACACTGCTCGTGAAATGCCTGCAGACATTGATGGCATGTATGGGTATTTATTTGTAAAAACGCGACAACGATTCGGAGGGGATTTTGTAAATGCTTTTTTAGGTTACCTGGCAATAAGCAGATATGGATTACGTGAAAGCGATCTGGAAAAATTACTCATTGAATACGAAGGACTGAACTGGGATCAATTGAAGTTTGCCGCATTAAGAAGATATCTTAGGGCACATTTAGTGCGAAAAGGAGAAGAAGGGCTATGGGACTTCAGACATACAATGGTAAGAGCTGGTATTAACAAATTGCTATTAACTAGTAAGGAAAAAATAATTCATCTACATCAACGTATTGCATTGCATCTTGAGGGGCTTTCAGAAGATGATTTAATAAGAATGACAGAGATTATGTGGCATTTATTTAAAGCAAATGAAACCGTAAAAGCAGCAGAAATTTATGGAAGTTTTTTGACGTATACCCAACAAACAAAAGAACATTCAAAGGCGCTTATAAATATAATTCTTGAAGATGAGGCTAATGTAAAATGGATTTCGGATATAGCTGAGTTAAAAGAATTGGATGAAGATGTCAAATATAACATTATTGTTAATTTTCTCTTTCAACTCGCAAGTCAACTCAAAGATTCAATCAAATTAAGAGAGCAAAAAATAATTTTTCTTTCAGTATTAAAATCCACAAAGATTTTTTCATCAGGAAATCCGGACGACGCCCGCTGTGTTGGCTTAGCATATGAAAGAATGGAAGATATTTATACAGCATTGGGTGATACGAAAAACGCCCTTGCGAGTTGTGAAAGTTCTTTAAATATAGCTGAAGAATTATATAAAAGGATTCCCAACTCCGCTTTATTTGCTCGGGATTTGTTAGTGCAATATGAAAGATTAGGAGATATTTATGAAACAATGGGCGATACGAAAAATGCTCTAACAAGTTATAATAGATCAATGAAGATAGCTAAAGAATTACGAGAAATAGATCCCGACTCAGCCGAAAACGCTTTAGATTTATCCCGATCTTTTGAAAGAATAGGGAGTGTTTATGAAACAAAGGGCGATACGAAAAATGCTCTAACAAGTTATAATAACTCATTGAAGATAGCTAAAGAATTACGAGAAATAGATCCCGACTCCGCTGAATACGCCAATAATTTATCATTCTACATTCATAAGATAGGGGGTATTTATGAAACAATGGGCGATACGAAAAGTGCCCTAACGAATTTTGAAAGCACAATGAAGATCAGGTTAGAATTACGAAAAAGAAATCCCAATTCCGCCGAATACGCCCGGAATCTGGGCCAATCGTATAGTAGAATTGGAAATATTTATTTCGAGTTAGGCGATTTTACAAACGCCCTAACGAGCTTTATAAACTTATTGACAATAGCTGAAGAATTGCATAAAAGAGATCTTGATTCCGCCCTATACGCTTCGGATTTATCAGTATCTTATCAAAGAATAGGTGATATTCATAAAGAACAGGGCGATATTAAAAACGCCATTAAGAGTTATGAAAGCGCATTAAAAATAACAGAAGAATTACGAAAAAGAGATCCCCACTCAGCATTATTTGCTCGGGGTTTGGCTTTAAGTTATGAAAGAGAAGGTGATATTTATGGAGCACTGGACAATACAACTAGCTCCCATGAGAAATATAAAGATGCAATTAAAATAATAGAAGAATTATATAAAATGGATACTGCTTCTTCATTGTATAAAAAGGACTTAATTAGATGTAATAATAAAGCAGGAGATATTTATGCTGCACAAGGCGACACGAAAAATGCCATTAAGAGTTACGTGAGCTCATTAAAAATAGCTGAAGAATTACGAAAAATAGTTCCCGAATCCGCTGAATACACAAGGGATGTGTTTGCAAGGTATAATGCGATAGGGGATATTTATATAGCACAAGGCGACACGAGAAGTGGCATTAAGAGTTATGAAAGCTCATTAAAGATAGCAGAAGAATTACGAAAAAGAAATCTTGACTCAGCCGAATACAATCACGATTTTCTCATAACAAGTATTAAAATAGGGGATATTTATATAGCACAAGGCGACACGAAAAGTGGCATTAAGAGTTATGAAAGCTCATTAAAGATAGCAGAAGAATTACGAAAAAGAAATCTTGACTCAGCCGAATACATACGGGAATTGTCTGTATTGTATGAAAGAGTAGGAGATACTTATAAAACAATGGGCGATGCGAAAAGCGCCCTAACGAATTATGATAGCTCTTTTAATATCCTTGAAGAATTACGAAAAATAGATCCCGACTCCGCCTTATATGCAAGGGATTTGTCCGTTTTGTATGATAGAATAGGGGATATGTATTTAGCGCAAGACCTTATGAAAAGCGCCCTAACGAGTTATCAAAACTCCTTGAAGATACGAGAAGATTTACGAAAAAGAAATCCTGACTCCGCTGAATACACTCGGGATTTGTTCGTATCGTATAACAAGATAGAGAATATTAATAAATTGACAAAGGCGGAAGGCGGCCTTAAAAGTTATACAAAATTTATAAAGATTTATAAAGAATTACGAAAAGGAAATCCCGATTCCGAAACATACGCCCGGGATTTGGTTGTCAGTTATTTAAAGCTATTTAAAATAGATGATCTTAAAGAGGCATTAATATACATGATCAAAAAAAACATTTATATGGATTCGCAATTGGTGAAGGTATGCAAAAAGCTTGGTATACCAATAATGATGAATGCAAATAAATTGGGAGAAATAACAGAAGAGGAAAATATCGATGATTCTAGATTAAAAGTAGCAGAAAATTGTTTTCAGGAGCAAAAATGGAAAGTTGCGGAGCAATTATTTCTAAATCTGCTGATGGAAAATATTGTTGCTGAAAATCTGCAGTATAAACTTGCGGTTTGTATTCTTAATGGGAATGAAATATTATCTAATGATCAGCGAGCCAGAGTAGTAAATCTCATTTCACAAATGAATGTAAATGGACAAATTAAAGAAGCGGAGGAAATTACACAAATTCTTTCTAAGAAAAACAATTAAAATTTTTGAGAATTCATGTCTTTCGATTAACTTTGTGATTCGCAAAGAACTTATTTAATAACTTTATTTCGTCCATTTGCGTGGATGGGTACTGAATTCAATTAGAATCATTATGTCAACTAAGACATTAGAGCAGCGATATGATCTATTCTCACAAGATGTAGAAGAATTACTTCGAGACGCTGGTCATAAGGAGGATAATTTAAAACCAACAATTACAGGTAAAGCATTATACAAAACCCTTGTTATACTTGCGAGTATACATTTTCCGGAAGACGCGGATTTTGGAAGCACAGGACCGCGAGGTTTAATAAGTGGGATGTATAAATTATTTGATCAAAAGTATGCAAACGATCAGATGGCCTACTTTGCTTTGTCAGCAATTGTAAAATATATTATCAAGTATCGTCCACCTATAGATTTGGGAGGAACCGGTTGGAAGTGCATTCGAAATGACTCATCAACTTCTTGAAGATTTTCTTAAGATTAGATTTTTAATTCAGCTATTCAAAAAAATATGACAGCGAAAAGTTTACAACAACGATATGATCAATTCTGTATTGATGCAGAGGAATTACTTCAAAATTCAGGATATACAGGGGATAATTCTAATCTTTTACTTACTGGAAATGCTCTTTTGCAGACATTAAATACATTAGCCAGTATTCTACTTCCAGAGGATAGAGAGGTCGGTGGAATTGGCCCTCGCGGGCTTATTTGGGATATGTATTCTGTATTTGAAGCTAAGAATAAAAATGAAATTGAAGGTTCGTTAGCTCTGGCTAAAGTAGTGCGATATATCATTAAATATCGACCACCAATACACCTTGAAAAGGAAAAAATTAGAACTATTAGGAAATAAATTGTAGCTGCACCGAAAAGGGCATTGTAGGTATTGAATTTGTGTAATTGGAATGGCTTACTTAAGGGTTGAATTCAATACCTTTTTAAAAAGGTAGATATGTTGGAGTCCTTTTATAGAAGTATGAATCAATCTATTATGCAGTGAAAATATATTAATTAAAACATCTATAGTAATTCAAAATAAGAAAGTAAAGTTCGAATTTTATTAATAGTAGTCTATAAAGCTAGCTTAAAAAAATACAAAGCACATGGAAAAATCAATATCCATTATTTGGACCATGATCGATGCTATGGTGTATTTTATAGGAATGTGTAGTATTGTCATTTTTATTGTAAAATTTTTTCCAATTTTTTATAATCTTACTTATGGGAGACATGCAAAGTCGAATGCTCGAAAAGGAGAGCAAAAGAAAAAGATAATCATCAGTATCAGTAGCTGGTATTTAAGTTTTACTTTTTTTATAACAGTACTCATGCATCATATGCCCGGTCCGGATCAATTCGAGCATTATTATTTGATTCCAAATGTATATTGTACTTTATGGATTATGGCTTGCAGCAGATTTGTCAGGACTAGCTTCAATCGTGAGTTGGAGCCTATCAGAGTTTTACCCAAAACAAAGAAGATTCAAAACTATATTTTATGGTTTGTATTATGTAGTGCAATTATATATCCGCTTCGCAACTATTGGCTTCGGCCAATTCCTTACTATATTACATTTCCATTTCTGATTATTTTGACTAGCTTTTTGATTGTGAGTTGGAGAAATGCAAGGAGGTTGGGGTAGAAGGAAAGTATTGTGGATTTTAAGAATGATATTAAGTAAGATAGAAGAAAGTAGGCTATTAAATAATAAAATAAAGGGTTGTAAATAATATTCCCCCTAGGTACTTTCTACTCGATTAATTATATACATTACGATTAATTTCTTAGATTTGTAAATTGTTAAACTAGATGAAATGGTTAATTAAATAGTTTATATGATTTGGTATTAATATTTTCACTTTTATGAGGAAGTCTAGAGAATCTATTGCTAGCTCGGCTTGTCAAAAGCTCAATAAGTCTGGTAAGTTAATTCTGGCCGTATCTCAAGAGTTATTGTGGTGAACCAACTTTGGTTTTTTCGAAGTATTTTAGTGCTGGGGTGCCTGGTAAATATAAATTTATGCAAATATGGAAAACTAATGATGTGTACTTGTTAAGACTAAGACAAACCAAATACTGTTGCTAATTTAAAAAATAATACCAATCCTTTAAGAAAAGCTAACCAAACAAGAAATATTTTTAAAATCATTATGAACAACATAAAGTCGTTTGGAATTTTATGTTGCTAGTTAAAATTAAAAATTTATAAATATTGGAGGACTTTAGGTTTTTAGTATTCGTGAATTATAATTGTTCAAGCATTATTTGCATTGCTTCAGATTTGTATTAGTATTAATGGATGCTTTTTCCTATTTTTCACCTAATTAGCTTAATTTGCAAAAACATGGACCTAAATTCTTCATATCGGAATACTGATGAAAGCGATTATTTGCATGTTAATTCTGAAATCTTCCCACAAGTTTTGGTTTTTTCATGGGATCAGGAATCAGATAAGCACGCACAACATCTATTTAGCATAAGAAGTAATTTTCGTGGTGTCTTAAATAGAATAGGAAGAGATGAATCTGAAAAGGCAATCCAAATTTTATCTCAGAACAATGTTGTAGCATGTGTGCTTTTTATTTCAAAGAATTCATTAGAAGACTACACTCTATTTCAAGTTGTAAAAGCATGTACCGGAGAAATTTCACTTCGACAAGACTTTCGTTTATTTGTTCACCCAGTCGAAGGGTTGACATTTTTGGAGCTTAGGCAAATGTATTCTAAATTTCCCGATCGAAATGAAGTGATTAAATTACTTATAGAGAACGTTCATATACCAAATAATTTAACTGAAAGTAACTTAGATTATTCATCTGAGTTATTACAAAATTACCTTAATGAAATACCACAAATACGTAATCATCTTAAAATAGAGATTAGAAACAATAGATGGAATTCCTATATTAAATCAATATTTAATTTAGTCAGTAATTTGTTTTTGATATCTTCTATTGTATTTTTATTTTGGGGTACTAAGTTTATAGACACACTTTGGTTTCCATTTGTATTGGTTTGTGTCGGATATTTATTATTTTATTCTACTATAGCGCTTATTTCCTTGTTTAAAGGTCTAGCTCCAGATTTTCTATTAAAGAGTGTTATTGTATTTGTGGGACTTGTTATTTATAGGGATTATCTAGCTAGTGCAAGTTATTCAGATTTGTACTTAATTCTTGCAGGCTTTCTAATTGGGTTCCAGTTAGATTATATGCGCAGACATTTAGTGAGTCTTCGCCGAGAGAATGTTAATATTAAACCAATTAAGGAGCGTACTGACCTTGATTTTTTGAATTCTACAAAGTCGTCAAGTAGTTATTTTACCTCATTTTTTGAGTGGCCCTTAGTGCCTTCTAAATCGTATGTGTTTTTAAGTTATTCAGATAGTTCTCAATGGGGTGTGAGAGTTGCAAGTGATATTCACGAGAAGCTCGTAGAATTTGGGGTATCTAATTTTTTTGCGCCTAATTCAATAGAACCAGGGTGCAGTTGGCGTCATAACTTGAAAGAAGGACTTACTAAATGTAGTGTATTTATTTTTATTATGGATAAAAATAGCATAAATAGTGAGTGGGCATTGGCGGAATTGGCATCTGCTTCAAAACAACAACAAATAAGTGGACAACCATTAATTGTAGCCTTATATCCTCCAGAGCTGACCAGTGAAGTTACTAAAGAAAAGTTGAAACTATTTTTTTTAAATGCTCTTGCAAAGGGAGGAGGAACAAGCTATTATAGTGAGGAAGATATTTATTTTTTTAGTAACTCTGCACTAATGAAGCAATTGGAGTATGTAGCACCCATGGCAGATTCTGTTGTGGAAGAAATAGGTAAGCGATGGAATAATAATTCCATCGCTGTCTTTCCATTGTATTTTGCCGCAGTTCTTGAATTGATATTATTACCTATAGATTTGTTACTTTATATTGTTGGTGTTTTAGGAAGTTTCATCGTTTGGATTGCATTTTTAATTATATTATGGTATAAAATGAGTGGCAATGAGGCTATTTTAATTCTTGTAAAAAGCAATCTACAAAATTGGGCATTAATATTAACTTCCTTTTGGATTGGAATTTTATTTCGTTTTGAATCCGGAGCGAATCTTGATCTTAGGTTTGATAATAAGATGGAGAATAAGTACTCTAAAGGTGCAGCTTTATGGCGAAGAATTGAAGTTTTTCTTCTTATTATATTTTATTTTATGCTTATACAATATACTATTAAAATTTGGTGGCTTTATAGCATTATAGTTTGTGTATTTGGAATCATTTTAGGAAATTCATATATAAAATCAATTAGGGTAGGAAAAGATTATCAAAATAAACGATAGGTAAAAGTTTTAACTTACATGAATTTGGTTGCGATGATTAATATGATATACAATTTTCTGTCGAAAAGTTTGTTCAGCACTGATTTGTACTAAAATATATGTTTGATCTAAGATCAGAATTATAAGAGATTAATTATTTTTATCAATAAATGCAATATTAAAGTTAGAGAAGACTTTTCTCAAAGTTTCTTGATCGGTAAATTATTTATTTTGCTGATCAAATTAAATTCAATAAAAAATATACATAGTATTTAGAAATTGGGTGAATGGAGGGATTAAGAATTTTATACTTAAAATTTATATAATTTCATATATTTTTATTGGTCATTAATTAGTACTTTAGCAATTACTTTTTTATTAAAATTAATGAAAATGTATTTAAAGGACAATAAATATTTTATAATGATTTGTTGATTCTAATTTACTTTTAATTTTTTACAATTCCTAATCCTACACTCTTCAGCAACTGTGGTATCAACCGTATCGCATTCCGATCATATTCCTTAGTATTTTTATTCAGTTTAACCCATGCAACTAGATCATTATGTATTTTCGCACTATCTTTTCTTGGTTTTCCATAAATCCAACCATTGGCGATTTTTTCAGACATCCATCGCTCATGTTCCATTTTAGCCATTTTGTTTAAATCGTTTTGATTAAATTCGGTAAGACTATTACCTGGTTGAAAGTCAATAATTTTATATTTCAGTAATTCTAATTTGCGAACAATGTCTAAGGCTTGGTCACGATTTGAATTTCTAGTTGGTTCGTCGAGCGCGGCCCATTCTTTCACAGTTTCTTTTTGACTTCCCTTGGCTTTTTCTTTCTCTAACCAATCCTCATGGATTGCCTTGGCTAATTTTTCAATAGTTTCTGGTTTCAGAATTTTGTCATTCATGGATTTCATAAATTCGTCTGTGTTTAAAAGCATGTTTAATAATTGATTGGAGGGCAAATTTGTTTTTTGAAAGGTCTTTGCGTTTTGCAAGTCGCTCATGGATATAATAGCTTCTAAAGACCTTGAGCCATGTTCAAATTTTGGTATTTTTAAAAGCGCTCCTAATAAGTTTGAGTCAATAGAAATATTATTATTGGAATCTAAAATATTAGGAACTTTAAGTAGAAGTCCTCTTAACACTAGAGCTCTTCGAAGAGGGTATAAGAGGTCTGTGGAAAGCTCCTTACAATCTATCCCTTTAATGTCAATAAATCCTTTTAAACGACTTATAAAGTCACTGACTTTGGCTGATTTATAATCCGATTTGTCTTTTACATAGGTGGGATCTTCATCCGAGCTAGTAAGTGGAAAGCTAAATTCTTCAAAAGTTTTAGAAGTACCACCGGCAAAAATAAAAATAGCTTTACCGATTGGATGCATGGATTCTCCATCTTTAAATAAACTATCTTGCATGGGTGCTAAAAAATATTTTAACCACCCAAATCGATTTGAATTATAGTTACTATCAAATTCATCAAAAAAGATAATGGGCAACTTACCACCTAAATTTATATCTCTTGCTTCTTGAAATACATGAATAAGATCTTTATAGGATTCGAACTGTGAAATGTTCTTTTCAAGTATTTGAGTTTTTATTTTTAAAGACTCTAATATTTTTTTAATGCCAAAAGATTTTCCTGATCCTGGTGGGCCAAACACGGCATAGGACAATGGTTTTTTTTCATTGGATCGACTGAGATATTCCATAACCATTTTTCGAAACGTTCTAAAACTTTCAATTTCGTCTCTATCATAAGTACAGAGTTCTCCAAATATAGCCAATGGTATTCTTTTTATAAAATTTGATACACCGTGTAGTACAAAATCCATAGCGTGACTTTCAACCAAAGATTTACTATTTAGAAAAATATAATTTGCAAGAGTATTTCTATATTTGAGATGATGATAATTGCTTAAATCTAATAATTTAATATTCTCATTGGACGGCTCTAAATCCACAAGTTCTTTTATAGGATATATTAACTCACCATCCGCATTTTTGCAATAACCCATTTTCATAAATTTAATGGCCGCATGCATACTATTAATAATGGGATTTATACAAATGGCATCAGAATTTAAATTTTCTTTCTTTTCTGTAAGATATGTATTTATAAATGCAACAACGAAGGCACTGGTAATTCCTTGCATAAGTCCACCTGAATTTTCTTTTATTTCATCTTCGCATTTTTCGGGAATGTAGAAGAATTTGTAAGTGCTTTCTCGAAGGGATGCCGAAGCTTCAGAGCGGCTATCTAATTGGCCAATAACCAAAGCTGCTTCTAAGCCAAATCTTATTATAATAATCTTACTTTTACTTAATGTGTTATAATAGGGAAGGCTAGAGAGGTGAACAAATAAATCGTCCAACGTTGCGTCCCAGGAAAGTTTTTTACTAAGATTTAATCCAGACTCTCTAAGGTGATCAGCATGTATAATAGTTACTAATTGATGTCCATAATTATCTGCAATACATTCAAATAAATTATTTTCATTTAATGGGACATTGGCTTTATATAGGATTAAACCTTCAGGGTTAAAAGTAGACAGGTTATGTAATAAATGATCAGCGTGAATGCTTTGATCTAAAGTGAGATCATCTATGAGTACTAAATCGAATCTCTTAAGGTCAACGGATGTAAAATTTGTAAATGGTTCAGACTTTGAACTAGAGTATCCTAAAAACTCATCGACATGATAATGGCCTGGGCTATAGACATTTGTTTTTAATTTAGATATGGACTGCAGAAAATTTCCGGATACACTTTTTCCTGATGGTATATTAGGCGATAAGTTGATTTCATAATTGTTTCCAGAATTTTGTAAGAGTTCATAAATCAAATTTATTCCACCTTTTATTTTTTGCAATTGGGTATTATCATTTTTTTGCCAATTCCTCAAAGGTTCAGGATTATTGCTTGCGCGGCTATATTTTTCGGAAAGGATTAACCAATCTTCAGCGGGATCGCCTACTAAATAAATTTTTTTCATACTTATACTAAGGTTTAAGTTCTAATTCGGAAGATTGCATCAATAGCATCCAGTCCTGATTTTCTTGTAACATAATCTTATCTGTTTCCTTTAATAATATTGATAATTCTTCTGTGCTCTCCGCGTCATCATATTTCTCTTTTAATTCTCCTAATATCTGAATCATACTGTTGCTTCGGTTTGCATTGCGGGAATATCCTCTCTGATTCCGAATACCATCTAATGCAGCAGCAATAGGTAATAAAAGTAAGGCAATGAAAGTCAAGATTTCTCCAAATGGTAATAAAAAAGGAATTGTGTCTTGTTTTAAGCAAAGTAAAATATGAGTAAATGCTAGTAAAAGAGCACTTCTAAAGAGCCAAATTCCTCCTTTGTCAAGAAATTGGTTCCATTTGTTATGTGTTTTATTGTAATTAGTTTGAAAATTGATTTGTCCGGTGATCCATGCCTTTTTTATATAATTTTTTATTTCGATTATGGGGCCAATGTTATTTTCAGGTTTGTAGGTTTGATTTAACTGGTTCAATATTTCATTATAGGCATCAATGGCCCATCCATAGTGATCATACTTTCTCCTGGTTGTCTGCCTTAAACTTAATGGTTCTAGTTTGGCTCCTGCTACAAATAAGTAAACAGTAGATCGCAATTTCTCAACGAGAAAGCGATTTGCCAGCCATTTCTTATGAAATCCAATATTATTTGCTTGGCGTATTAAGAATAATATACTTAGTAGAAGTATGCATTCAATGGAAAATGCCATTAAGTGTTTAATATGAAAGATAACGGCTAGAAGAATAACAATTACACTTAAGAAAGATAAAAAATAAACGATAATTCCTGTGTATTCAAATATCTTTTTACTGCGAAGTGCTTGCAAATCTGCTTTGGCAAAAAGGGGAAGTAAGTAAGTTTTTAATTTCTCAAGTCGTGTAGAATGTAAAAACTCTATTTCCGGATTATTTTCATTGTAGAATTCACTAAAGTTTACAATTATTGGATTTTTGGTATTACCTTCATTAATATTAGTTGAGTTTAATGCAATCAGGTTTTTCAGGGGTTCAGTGGAAAGTTTATTTCCTAAATAATACTCAACTTTATTTAAATCGGTACTTGAAATAATTATTATTGGACATTTTTGTTCCTTGGCATAATTAATTACATCACTGGTGCCTCCTTTTGCTCCTGAAGTTATTCCGTCCCAAATAGCAATTAATATATCACAGTGATCTACAATATATCGCCCTGATTTTAAATAAGCTTCATTTCTTAAGTTATGTAACTCATTCTCTGATATATTTTGCGATAGTAAAGATTTCCTCGTGTAAATTATTGAGTCGGCAGAATGTAGTAATGTATGCAACTCAATATTGGATTCATTGGTTAAAAAGTCCTTTTCATAATCCTGAATTTGTAAGGGAAGTATTGCAAATAATTTTGTATGAGCAAACTTTAAAAAAGTTTGTGCAACAATACGATCAGCTCCCTCTGCTATTCCACTCAATAGAGTATAAGCAAAAGTGACATGCTTAGCATTATTCGGTACTTTATCCTTGAAAAAGTTGATTAATGTGCTATTCTCTAATTTACAATTTTTTTCAACATCGTCATATCCAAACAAATGTTTAATTTTCGAAGTTAAGGCTTCTGAATCTGGTAAATTTTTGCGATGCCCAGTAACTCCAATCCTAATCCTAAATGGAATTTGTTCCATAAGACATTTTGATTTAGAAGAATGTTAAAATAAGTAATTAAAACATTTGAGAAATTGTTAATTTGAGTTCTAAATACTTATTAGAAGGTTCAATTTGTAATACACTTACTCCTTTTTGATGTATTACTATGCAATAATACAAAAAAAGTCATTGATTTAAGAACAAAGTGAGTAAATGAAATAGGGATTTGTCAGTTTATTGTGTCGAAATTAAAGACTGCTAAGCCAAATAGTGATATGGAATAAAAAATAGGATGGCTGAATTTATAGAAATTAACATTAGTAAGCTGCTTTTCATATCTGCTCAAAAAAAAAGCCCAAACAAATTTGTTTGGGCTTTTAGTTTTAGTATAATTATTTTTCTAGCGATTAATGACTATTTTAATCACTTCATTAAAATCCTTATGATCAATTTTAAGAAAATATGTCCCAGGGGATAATTGACTTACATCGATTTTTTCCAATGGGCTTTTAATAAGTCCGCTGATCTGTTGGCTACCAGTCAAACTCAGAACTGTAAATTTAGTTCCAAGTTGTGCTTCAATTATTAATTCATCCGATGAAGGATTAGGATATACATTGACGCTCTGATCTGAACTTGCGCGCGTAAATATCTGCTCACTTCCTTCCAGGTTTTCATTGACTGGATTAGTTCCTGTTTTCTTAGGCGGGCGTTTTGGACATTGAGTAGGAGAGATCACTTCAATATATCTTAATTTCGTAGCGGAATTTGTTCCGTTGCCATTTTTAACGGATAACTTAACTGTAAACTTACCGGCTTTGTCAAAGGTAATCACAGGATTTTTTTGTGTTGAAGTACCTGGTGTGCCCGATTCAAATTGCCAATTCCATTCTAAAACATCGACTGAAGAACGATCCAAAAATTGTGCTTTAAAAGGTGCACAACCACGAATTGTATCAACGGTAAAATTAACTTTAGGAATCAAATAAACCGCTACAAGTCGTTCAAATGTATCGATTCCACATTCGTTTTCTGTAATTAATCGAACGGTAAATTCTCCTTCAACTCCGTAATTGTGATTCGGTGATTTTTCGGTACTACTTTTTCCATCGCCAAAATCCCAATAATACGTATTCGCTTTATTGCTTAAGTTTGTGAAATAAGAAATAAAACCAGTAACACTGTTTTGAAAATCAGAAGTAGGTCCTTCCTGAACAGTTATAAATCCATTCTGTAGTGTTGAATCTTCTTCAGTTCCACTGCTCGCTACCAATTTCACATCGTAATTTCCAATAGTATTATAAGTGATGATCGGATCTTTATCTGTGCTGGTCGATGGTGAGCCACCAGGAAAATACCAACGGAAAAATTTTGCCGTGGCTGTTGAGGCGTTGTGAAATTCTACAGTATAAGGAACGCAACCTTTTTGATTGTCAACTGTGAATCCCGCGATTGGTTTTGTACCAATGGTTATAATTTTTTTAATCACAGTATTGCCACAATCGTTCATGGCTGTATACTTAACTTCATAGCGACCATCTCGATATGTGTGCGTTGGATTTTCTTCCGTACTTGTCGTGCCATCCCCAAATTCCCACAGATGTGTTTTTTCATAAAGTGAATTATTGTTAAATGTTACATCTGCACCATTTATACTTGGATCAAAGTCAGCCAATGGAAGACTATCGATCGTAATATACATCTCTTTAGTAATGGAAGTAAAATATTTAGAACTGTTGACAGCTAATTTTACTTTATAGGTACCTGGTCTGGTATATTTTACCACTGGATTTTTAGTGGCCGCTCCAGTTGGAGTACCACCAGGAAAGCTCCAGGTCCACGCAATAACATTGGAGGAGGATTGATCAAAGAATTTTATGGTAGTTGGGGCACAACCTTTAGTTGTATCTGATGTAAAATCTGCAACCGGGAAAACATATATTCCCACTTTTGTTTTAACACAAGTTTCGCCACATCTATTTTTGCAGCAATACTCTACATCATAAATACCTTCTTTGGCATAGGTCTTTTGTGCATAGGATCCTTCTTCAGTGGTTCCATCATGGAATTTCCAAATGCTTTCATCGCAACGATTTCCTGATCCAAAAAATTCGGCATCATATCCGTTTACATTTCCCCACGCAATACTCACATTACTGGGTTTATCATCGGTAATAATGTAATTTAATTTTTCAACAGAAACGGTGCATTTTGGGTTCAATGCCTCAAGTTCAACATTGAACACTCCAATTGTATTGTAAGTAATTATTGGATTTACCGCTGTGCTGGTGGAAGGAGTTCCTCCAGGAAACTTCCACTTATAATTCGTGGCATTCGTTGACATATTATTGAATTTAACAACTAATGGAAGGCATCCTTCTTCAGGATCAGCCTCAAACTCAGCTATTGGAATATCTCCTCCGCTGCAGTCGCCAAGACAGGCTCTAATTCTCCATGTCCAATCCGATACGGCCCAGATGGATGCACCTGACCATTGATTAGATCCATTTACTACCGGTGCCATAATCCATGGAGAACCACCTGGATCATGTACGCAATTCCAATTGTGGCCCAATTCATGCGATTGAAGTTGTCTTAGTAGATTGTTATCAAAAGTATATTCACTACAAACGTTAAACGGAGTAAGTACACAGGTTCCTGGTAAGTATGCAATCCCAACAATTCCGGACTTATACTTATTCGTCCAGTTGGTTGCGACATCAAATCCATTAGGGAATAAAGTAAATCCAACCTGATTGAATTTTTCTAATTGAGCAATAGGATCATTGATTCCATACCAAGGATCACGGGTTGAATCTTCGGCGATATAAACTCCGGACAGGTTATAGATATAATCAGCCACCAATCTTCCACTTCCGCCAACACCTGTTCCATACCAATCGGTTTGCATTAGGTTCATAACGGTAACCATTCGGGCTTCCGAAAACGCAGGATCTCTTCTGTAAAATTTATACCATTCAAAATCACAAGCTAAGGCTATATCCACTTCATAGCAAAATCTGTTTCTTTCGTTCTTGTGTTCTAAATCTTCCTTGTGATCTATTTTGAATTTACTAACTTCATCTGCCCCACAAGTTGCATTTTGAGTACTGATAACCCCTTTGGTATCGTATAATACAAAGTGATTAGGATCAAGATCATTAAATTCAACAGGTACTTGTTCAAGATAATAGGCTTCATCCCTTTCACGAAACATTATGCTTAGGTAATTCTTCCCAACCGTCAGTGCGGCTTCCTTTCCACCTAAATTGGCAGCATAACCTCGATAAGTTTCAATATAAGGATTTGGTGGTCTCGATGCCATTCCGGTAGGGGTACCATACCGTACTTCACAATTGTGTTTGTATACATTATATTTGAATAATTGAAGGCGATGTACCTTGCCATCTAAATTTATATCAAATTCTACACTGGACCGTTTCGAATTCTTGAGTTTTAATCTTACCGATTCAACATCAATAGTATAACTCTCTACTTTTCTAAATTTAGTAGAATAAATAGGTTCATTGGCTCTCGGAATTGCATCAATAACAAATTCCTGTGCTTTAAGATAAATGGATAAAAACAATAAGGGGAGAAGTAAAATTTTTTTCATATTATGAAAATTTTTCATATTTAATTTAAATTAAAAGGAACTGCAATATACGATGGAAAAAGTTTTCGCTAAAAACCAAAGATCAGTTAAGAACAATATTCCTTAAACACAATAAGCTGTATAATCCATAAGGTTTAGAAATTCCAAATTTAAATTGCCAAACCTATTAAAATTAAAAAAGCCGTAATATAAATTACGGCTTTTTAATATATTTTCAGTATTTAATTTTATCTGCTAATGATTATTTTTTGGAAATCAGTGAATTCCCTGTTTTCTATTTTTAAAAGGTAAGTTCCTTCAGAAACTATGCTGAGATCTATCTTTTCAAAACTGGAATTCATCTTCAGGTCTAAGACCCTTTGCCCAACCATCGATAATAGAATAAGTTTTGTACCTGGCTCGCCTTTAATGAACAACTCATTACTCGCAGGATTAGGATAAATTTCAAAATTGAATCCATCGGCAGAACGCCATTCTAACTTGTTATCATCGTAAAGTCCTCCAAAATCCTTGCCGTCTGGTTTTTCCTTTTTATTTGGTCTTTTTGGACAAGTTACAGGCGATAACACTTCAATGTAACGCAATTTGGTTGAAGAGTTTGTACCATTGGTGTTTTTGACACTAAGTTTTACAGTGAATTTACCAGCTTTGTTAAATGTTACTATTGGATCTTTTTGACTAGAATTAACTGGTGTTCCAGATTCAAACTGCCAACTCCATTCTATAACATCTATAGAAGACTGATCTTTAAAATTAACTTGAAATGGTGCACAACCTCTAATCTTATCGGAGGTGAAATTAACTTTTGGTATTAGATATACGGCAACTACTTTTTCAAATGTATCAATTCCGCAATCATTCTCAGTAATCAGTCGAACATTAAATTCACCTTCAACTCCATAGTTATGACTTGGCGACATTTCAATACTAGATTTGCCGTCTCCAAATTCCCAAAAGTATTTATTGGCTTTTACACTTTGATTAGTGAAAAAAGCTTCAAAACCAGCAATGCTATTTTGAAAGGCTGCAGTAGGCCCTTCTGCAACACGAATAAATGATAATTGAGTAATCGAATCACTTTCAACTCCACCTCTCGCAATAAGTTTAACATCATAGGAGCCAATGGCATTATAAGTTATCGTTGGTTCTCTTTCTGTACTTGTTGAAGGATTTCCTCCAGGAAAAAACCATTCGAATGATTGTGCTGTTGCGGTTGATGTATTAAGAAACTTAACCGTATAAGGTACGCAACCATCGCTATTGGCTACTGAAAATCCAGCAATAGGTTTTGCGCCAATCGTTATTGTTCGTTTAGTAATAGTTGTTCCGCAACCATTGCTGGCTTTTAATATAACTTCATAGCGGCCATCTTTAAAATTGTGTGTCGGTGTACTATCCATAGATTTGTTTCCATCTCCAAAGTCCCACTCAAAGGACTTGCCATATAAAGTAGTGTTGTCAAATCTAACCGTAGAAAGATTAACCACCGGATTGAATTGTGCTAAAGGCAAGCTATCAATCGTAATGTACATTTCTTTTTCTTTCTGATCATTGTTCTTCTTGCTGCTCACCACTAACTTAACCTTATAGGTACCTGGTCTTGTATATTTGACAATAGGATTTTTTACAAATGAACCTGTCGGAGTGCCTCCTGGAAAGCTCCAGGTCCAGTTTATTACATTGCTGGAAGATAAGTCAAAAAATTTAATCGTAGTTGGCGCACAACCAGCGGTTGTGTCCGAGGTAAAATCAGCCGTTGGTTTGAAATAATTACTAATTTTCTTTTTTACGCAAACTTCTCCACAATCGTTGCTAACACAAAGTTCTACATCGAATTCTCCTTCTTTAGGAAATGTTTTGACTACATATTGGCCTTCTTCAGTTGTATTATCATGAAATTTCCATATCCATGTTTCACCCCTAATGGCGTCGCCAAAAAATTCAATATCGTTGCCTAAGTTAGCAGCACCGTAAGTGAAATTAACAAATCTTGGTTTGTCTCTAGTTACTATATAATCTAACTTTTCAACTGTAGTTGAACATTTTGGATTTAGTACTTCTAGCTCTACGGCAAATGATCCTATTGAATTATAAGTTATTTTTGGATTCTTATCAGTTGATGTGGAAGGTGTTCCACCAGGAAATTTCCATTTGTACATGACTCCGTTAGTAGACATGTTATTAAATTGAACTTCTAGCGGAATACAACCATTGGTAGGCGTAGCGCTAAATTCAGCAATTGGTATATAGCCACCGCTGCAATCATTCAAACATGCTCTAACCGTCCAAGCGCCTTCATAGATTTTATACTGAGAAGGAATAGACCAAACATTATATCCACTAATGTTAGGATTCATAATGGTTGGTGATCCACCACCATCGTCCGCTGCAGTAAAATGATGTCCACAAACGTGACTTTGCAATTGTCGGACAAAAGCGTCATTCTTGGCAGCTTCACTGCATACACTAAATGGAGTGAATAAACAAGCTGTGCCGGCATAAGCATATACGGGTGGTCTCTGAAACTTTGAGGTCCAGCAAGTAGCTACATCAAATCCTCCCTGAAAAATATTGAAACCAACAGTAGAGAAAATGGACAACTGATTAGCTATAGTTGTTGCAGTTCGAAATGGATCCCGCAAGCTATCTTCAGCTACAAAAAGAGCACTGATATTCCATATATAATCCGCAATCATTTTAGGATAAAGCCAGTCCGGTTGAATTAAGTTAACAATTGCTGTTAATCTTGCCTCTGTAGTGGCTAAATCTTTTCCATATGATTTGTAAAAGGAAAAATCAGCTGCTAGCGCAATATCAATTTCCCAACATATAAAATTTCGTTCCGAATTTAATTTTACTTTTTCTCTTTGATCTTCTTCCAATTCATCGGCCAATTCAGAATTGGTCTTAGTATCGGCAAATGTTCTTACACTATTTTTTGTATAAAGAATAAATTTATTAGAATTCGAATCATTGAAATTAAATTTTACTTGTTCAAGGTAATAATTTTCTTCACCTTGTTTAAACATTAAACTCATAAAATTCTTTGCAATAGTAAGTACAGACTCACCTCCATTAAAATTGGAATTATAACCTCTGTAAGTTTCTATGGTTGGATCCGGGTTGTTGTCAATCCATCCGTTTTCACCAATACTTCTTACTTTGCAGTTTTTATTAATCAAACTGTATTTAAATAATTGAAGAGTATAGGACTGTCGGCCTAGTTTGAGTTGTGCTTCAATACTTGTCCTCGGAGATTCAGATATTGTCTTTCTTAAAGCTTCTACATCTATTTCGAATATTTCAAATGAACTGAATTTTTCATAATACTGCTGATCCTTTGATAGGGTTTTGCCTTCAATAATTATTGTTTCTGCTTTCAGCATGAAAGAACTTATAATAAAGCCAAGTATTAAGTAGATTTTGATTTGCATAAATTAATTTTTGAAGTATTTTTTTGACAATATTGAGGAGCTAAAATGATTATTAATAAAGTAACCCAATACAAATGAAGACAAAAAAGGAGAAGCAGCACAGATAATGGTTGTAATCAGATTATCTGTGCTGCTTGAATAGCTATTGTTTTTCAACTAAAATTTTAATTGTTTCAGTGAATTCACGGTGTTCAATACGAAGCATGTAAGTTCCTTCTGGAAGATGAGTTAAATCTATTTTTTCTACTCCTGCTTTCATTTTTAAACTTACTACTTTCTGACCATACAATGAAAATAAGTCTAAATTGGAACCCGGTTCTCCATGAACAAATAATTCATGATTTGCAGGATTAGGATAAATTTCGAAATTATACTCTTGTGAATTTCTGATATCGATATTCTTTTTTCCAAACTCATCACCTTCTCTACCATCTGTTTTTTCTTTTCGGTCAGGTCTTTTTGGACACTTAATTGGAGAAATAACCTCAATGAATCTCAATTTGGTAGCAGAGTTGGTTCCATTACTGTTGCGGACGCTTAATTTAACAGTGAACCTACCGGCTTTATCAAAAGTAACTACTGGATTTTTCTGGCTTGAAGTTGCCGGAGTTCCTGACTCAAACTGCCAGTTCCATTCTAATACATCAATCGAGGATTGATCAGTAAATTGAACTGTCAAAGGACCACAACCCTTTAAGGTTCCTGAGGTAAAATTTACCTTAGGGATAAGATAAATGGCAATCTGTTTTTCAAATGTATCAATTCCACATTCGTTTTCTGTTATTAGTCGGACAGTAAATTCTCCTTCAACTCCATAATTATGATTCGGAGAAGCTAGTGTGCTTGACTTTCCATCGCCAAAATCCCAATAGTAGTTCGTTGCATTTTTACTCAAGTCAGAAAAGAACGCAACAAAACCCGTTATGCTGTTCTGAAATTCGGCGGTTGGGCCTTCGCCTACAGTTATAAATTTGGTTTGGGTAATTGAATCTGCTTCTGCTGCACTTCGAGCAACTAATTTTACGTCATATTGACCTACAGAATTATACGTGACGGTAGGTTCTTTGTCGGTACTGCTTGAAGGATTTCCTCCTGGAAAAGTCCATTCAAAGGTTTGAGCAGAACTGGTTGAAGTATTTTGGAATTTTACGGTAAAAGGAATACAACCGTTTTGTTTTTGCACTGCAAATCCAGCTGTTGGTTTATTTCCAACGGTAACAATTTTCTTTATGGTGGTTGTTCCGCATTTATTCGTAGCGGTATATTTTATTTCATATCGTCCATCTCGATAAACATGCACCGGACTTGAATCTTTACTTGTTGTACCGTCCCCAAAATCCCAAAAGTGATTCAAGACATAAAGACTTGAATTGTTCATGATGACTGCAGGACCAGCAACATTTGGATCAAATTGGGCATATGGCAAGCTATCAATAGTAATCAAAGTATCCTTAGTAATTGAAGCACTTGCTCTCTTACTATTGACAGTTAATTTGACAGCATATCTTCCTGGTCGGGTATATTTTACGGTTGGATTTTGTGCAAATGAACCGCTTGGAGTTCCACCCGGGAAGCTCCAGGTCCATGCGATGGCATTGCTCGTAGATCGGTCAAAAAATTTGATGGTCTTTGGTGCGCAACCTGCATTAGTATCAATTTCAAAATCTGCTGCAGGAATATAGTAATTATCAAATTTTTGTTTTCTACAGAATTCACCGCAATCATTGGAAACACATAATTCAACTTCAAATGTTCCTTCTTTTGGAAAGGTTTTGTAAACGATCTGTCCTTCATCCGTAGATCCATCAGGGAACTTCCATCGATAAGTATCAGCTCGATCGGCATAACCCGTGAATTCAATTTCATTTGAATTCGGATCTGCATACGTGGTATATCTAACCTGTCTAGGAATATCTCTGGTTTGGATGTAGGCTATCTTTTCTAATTTAGTTGTACACTTTGGATTTTGTACTTCGAGTTCGACGTTAAAAATTCCAAGGGAAGTATAAATTACCATCGGGTCTTTTAGTGTGGAGCTTGAAGGTATACCGCCTGGAAAGCTCCATTTGTAACTTACACCATTGGTTGACATATTCGTGAATTGCACAACCATAGGAAGACAAGCATCAGTCTTATCTGCCGAGAATTCTGCAATTGGAATTCTGCTGCCGCTACAATCAACCAAACATCCGGCTATGACATTCGTTCGCTCTGCAATTGCTGTTGCTGATTGTACTGACCAAAAGGAATTACCAACAATATCCGGTGACATTATAAAAGGAGAACCTCCAGGGTCGTGTTGACCACCCACAGCATGTCCTACAGTATGAGAAATTAGATTTCTGATTACGCTGTTATTGCTAACAAACTCAACACAAGCTGCATAAGGGTCAAGCGTGCAACCACCATTTTGGGTCACAGCATAGTACGGTGAACTTATTGGTAGTGCTGACCACACAATGGCTAATACGAATCCTCCAAACAAAATATTAGGTGCAACTGTACCTAATGTCGCTTTTAATGCCGCAGCGCTAGTGGCTGTTCTAAATGGATCACGGGTTGAATCTTCAAAAACAACCATTGGGCCAATTCCCCAAACGTATTCATAGTACAATTTTGGAGGAAGCCAATCTAATTGCATTTGATTGACGATAGCGGTAAGACGTGCCTCGGTATTGGCTTTGTCTTTTCCGTATTTTTTATAAAATGCAAAATCAGCCACCATACCAAGTGTAGCTTCATAACACTTTGCATTTCTTTCTAAGTTGTTCTTTGATTTATCGAGTTCTTCTTGTTTATTTTTTAAATCACTGGTTTCTTCGGCAGTGCACTTAAAAGTTCCACCAAGTTTGTAGCTCTTGCTATTGTATAGAATAAATTTATTTTTATTCCAATCTTTAGTATTATACGGTACTTGTTCTAAGTAATACGTCTCTCCACCTTCAATAAACATGATGCTTAAAAAAGTTTTTGAAGTCGTAATGGCAACTTCCTGACCGCCAAAATTAGCATTGTAACCTCGGTAGGACTCCAGGGTTGGATCGTGATCTTCTTCTACTAAACCGTTAGCCGTCATAACATGAAGTTTTGAGCCAGGTTTGAATATATTATATTTGAATACTTGAAACTTATGGGCCTCTGTTCCTAAAACAAGGTCGATTTCAAGACCGGTTTGAGTGGTAGCAGCAATGTCTTTTTTAACTTGTTCGACATCAATTTCGAACAATTGATAGTGAGTAAACTTAGATGAGTACTCTGGATCGAAGGGGAGCGAAACAGTTTGAATCGTAACATCTTGAGCATTTAACAAGGAATAACAAACAAACGTAGCTAGGAATAATAACCTATTCATATATTATGTATTTATAATATTTCTGTTTTATTAGCGATGGTAAAAATAGACTTTTTTTGGTTTTAATATTCTATATTTTCTTATATTTTTGTTAAATAGCACATACTTTAAAGAGAAGATTAGTTAAAATGAATTGAATTTTAACATTTAGAGAAAAGAATTAAAAATGCCCCAAAAAGGAAATTGTTATAATTATTTATAAAAAGGGATAGGTCCTGTTTATATTGGTATAGAGTGAAAGAAAGATCTTTAATTATTCCTCCAATGGTATTGGCTTATGAAATCAATTAAAAAAAAATTCAATTGATTTACGGCTAGTTCGATATTCCATTCTTTTTTATTCCGTGTTTCTACATAATTCGAAACAGATCGAACTGAAATAAAATCAAAATGTCTCATTCTGCAGGAATAAAAAACCGCAGCCCCTTCCATTGATTCAAGAGTTGCATCATATTTGGACTTAATTCTTTGAAGACTTTCGTTTGTTCCTGTAGTTCGATTGACAGTTAGACCTGATACTTTTGGCAGTGTCGTTTGAAATGTTTCATTTTTCTTGTTAATCCAACCATTTTTAAAAGGAAATTGATTTTCGGACATAAGTTCTAAATCAAAAAGATCTAAAGTATTTCCATTGGCATCTTCAGCACCAAGATCTGCCCATTTTTCTTTTGTCACTTCAAATACTTTGCCAAGGGGGACCTCTCTGTCGTACGAACCGGAAATTCCGGCATGTATAAGTCTTATGTCCGATTTCTCATAAGCCAGTTTAGCTAATGCGTAGCAGGTAAAAGGACTTCCAACACCAGTAATGATGGGTTCGAATATCATTTTGTTAAACTCAAATTTACTCAAACCTTGAGTTACTCCATTAATCTCTAAAAATTCAAGAGTTGGTTTAATTTCCAATTCGGTGGCGCTGAGTAAGATTACTTTTTTAGTCACTAGGTATTAAATAAGCCACCAATCTGTGTGTCTACTTTTTCAATAATACTTCCCAAATCTTCTGGTTTATTGATAAAATCCAGTTCATCTGCATTTACAATTAAAACAGGACTGTGATTATAATCTTCTATCCAACGATCATAGCGCTGATTCAACTTTTTCAAATATTCCAGACTCATATTTCCTTCATAAGAACGCCCGCGATTTTGAATATGAGAAACCAATGTAGGTATGCTGGCTTTCAAATAAATGATCAGGTCGGGTTGCCGAATAGTACTCATCATAATTTGAAATAAACTGAAATAATTATTGAAATCACGAGTGGTCATCAGTCCCATTTCGTGCAGATTGGGAGCGAAAATGAAAGCATCTTCATAAATTGTGCGATCCTGAATAGTGGTTTTATCGCCTTCATGGATTCTAATTAGTTGTTGGAATCGTGAGTTTAAAAAATAGACCTGAAGATTAAATGACCATCTCTGCATGTCGAAGTAAAAATCATTTAAATATGGGTTGTGGGTAGTGTCTTCAAAATTTACTTCCCAGCCATAATGTTTGCCTAAAGCTTCTGTCAGACTCGTCTTGCCTGAGCCAATATTGCCGGCGATTCCAATATGCTTAAGCATTTTTCCCTTATTTATCTCAGGTAGGTTCAAAATTAACTCAAATGAAACTCAAATATCGAAATATTCACGATAGCGCACTAACTTTAGTTTCTTTGCAGTGTTAAAGAAAATATGTCGTTCATTATTCAATTGGAAAAAATCGCCAGGAAATACTTCATGGGGAATGAAGTAATTGAAGCCCTGAAAGAAATCTCACTATCCGTTAATAAAAATGAATATTTGGCATTAATGGGTCCTTCCGGTAGTGGCAAATCGACCTTGATGAATATCATTGGTTGCTTAGATACCGCCACCTCTGGAAAATACATTCTTAACGGACAAGAAGTTAGTCAATTAGATGACTCAAGCCTTGCTGAAATACGAAATCGTGAAATTGGGTTTGTTTTTCAAACCTTTAATTTGCTTCCTCGTATAAGTACACTTGAAAACGTTGCCCTGCCTTTGGTTTATGCTGGTGTCAACAGAGTGGAAAGGCTTGAAAAAGCTGAAAAAGTCTTAATAGATGTAGGTCTGCAAGATCGAATGAACCATAAACCTAATGAACTTTCTGGTGGTCAGCGCCAACGGGTAGCTATTGCCAGAGCCTTGGTAAACAATCCGGCGCTAATTCTTGCAGATGAACCTACCGGAAACCTGGATTCTAAAACTTCATTTGAAATTATGAGAATTCTTGATGAAATTCACACTAGAGGAAATACTATCATAGTCGTAACCCATGAAAATGATATTGCAGCTTTTGCCAATCGAGTAGTGCGGTTAAAAGATGGATTAATAGAATCCGATGAATTGAATAAAAGGAAATAACAGGAGGTTTGATATGAAGATCTATACAAAAACTGGTGATAAAGGTACAACCGGACTATTTGGAGGTAAGAGAGTATCCAAAGATGATATTCGCGTTGAAGCCTATGGGACTGTGGATGAATTAAATTCATTTATGGGCTGGCTTCAAATTAAAATAAAAAATGAAAATCAAAAAGCCTTTATCGGAGCTATTCAAAATGAATTGTTTGTGGTTGGATCTCATCTTGCCTCTGATCCATTAAAGACCAAGTTAAATATTCCGGAATTAAATAAGGATATGATACTTCAATTGGAAAAATCAATTGATGAACTGGATTTAATCATTCCAAGTTTGAAGTTTTTTATAATTCCGGGAGGTTCGGAAGCTATTTCCATAGCACATATATGCCGAACAGTTTGTAGGAGAGCGGAAAGAAGAGTGGTTGCGCTTTCAAAACTTGAATCTGTAGAAGAGAGTATCATTATGTTTCTTAATCGACTTTCCGATTATTTATTTACTTTGAGCAGGTTCATTGCTTTTGATGAGGGAGTTGCAGAAATTCCTTGGATACCTAGATCTTTATGATAAAGGTAAAAAGGCTTTGTCCGGTATTTGTTACGGAATAATTAAGTTCTGTAAGAATGCTTATGAGAAGAAATGAATCAACCAATATTGCACTTAAATTCTGTGCGAAATGACTTTCTGTTCTGTTCTTGTTTCGTATAGCCAATACACCCCAAAGTAAAGGCAGCTAAAAAAAATTGAAGCTGCTATTTCATTCATCAAATAAGGCAAGGCCGCAACATAGCAGGTTATAAGCCCAGATATATTTTGGGTATAAATTAAACCTTCCATCCACACACCGAAATTAGACAATGTAAAGAAAAGAATAGAACAAACCAGACTTACCCCAATTATTTTCAACGGATTCTCCATTGAGTTAGAAAACAATCTACTTATGAAATAAGAGAGGAAAAGGGAAATATAAATGTAGCCAAAAGATTGACTAGTCCATTGAAAACCGGACTGATCAGCGGAATAAGTTATATTGTTGATTAACAAATCTGCAATATAATAGCCTATAAGAATTATAATAGCATAAAGTCCCTTCCTGAGAATTACTCCACCGAAAATCAATCCTGCCATGGCTGAAGTGAAATTAGGGGCGTGTGGGATGATTCGCGTAAATAATAAGCTTATAACAATAAATAAACTTATCCAGAGTGATTTTCTTTCCATCAATTAAAGAATTAACTATAAACTGCAAAAATATATAAAAAATTGATTCTGCGTTATGATAACGCGAAATAAGAAAATTTGAAAAGTAATTGAATTTAGGGCAATAGCTTAGCTTATTCGTATTAATAATCTCTATGAAAAAGAAGATTTCTCATTTTCAAGTATATTTTTAACGTTAAGCATTGCTTGTTCTGTTTGTCTTTTAATTAGAATTCTGAGGACAGGAGCTAGCAATTTTAAAATGAATTTATTTTTAAGTTCAACATAGTTTGATTGAGTCCAAAGTGTATTTCCAAGAACTTCTTCATATCTCCAGGATCCTCCTGCTTTTTCTATAAAAGGTGATTGGATGTTTTTGGCTAATAAGGTAGTAAGATGAGGTCTTTTTTCATGTTTGTATTCAAAAATCATTCTCGACTTGTCTTTAAGTATTATCTCAACTAACCTTTTCGGTGATTTTTGAATAATTTCTGCGTGAACTACCGATTTGTCCCACATTTTTCGCAGAGAATAGTCCTGGGTGAATTCCCATACTATTTCTATGGGCTGCAGGATGGTAATGGAATGTTTTATTGATATTTTTTTCATAATTCCTAATCTCAAAGAAATTATCAAATAATATAACACTTTATGAAGGAATTTGATTTAGAAATTTTCGTTTCATATTTAATACCTTTGCCTATATTTTATAATAATGTTTGTCGAACAGGGTCGAAAGGGAAACAATAATTTTCTACTTTACCTACTTACTATTTTAATTTGTTTTTCAGGATTTGTGTCGCTGACCATGTATTTGATGGATCGAGTTGGGGCGAAAGATCAGGATAATAATCAAATGCTTTTTCTTGCTTTGCTTCCATTTTCTGTGGTAGTTGTTGTGGTTCTCATGAATACCATACTGTTGCATAAAAGAAAAATGAGCAGTGTATTCAACGTGATTGGACACTTTCGTCTGAAGAGATTTATGATCGGATTTGGATTCTGGACATTATTAATGGGGCTTGGAGATTGGATCTATTCCAATAGTTTAGGGGGAGAATATAAATTTCACTTTTCGGGAAATACTTTTTTTTACCTTCTATTTATTTCTTTAAGTTTGTTTCCTGTGCAGACGCTGGCAGAAGAGTTGTTTTTTCGCTCATACATTCTTCAGGGATTATCCAATCTTTTTAAGAGATCTTTTGTTCCAATTATATTTTCATCTGTCTTTTTTATGTTATTGCATTCTGCTAACCCTGAAAACGAAAAATTTGGTGCAGCGCTTATGTCTGGTTATTATGTAATCAGTGGGATTTTTCTTGCTTTATTGACTGTTTTGGATGATGGAATTGAGCAAAGTTACGGAATCCATTTTGCGACAAACTTATATGGTTCCGTCCTGGTTGGATATGAAGGATCTGCCTTGACAACGGATAGCTTATGGAAGATTCAACAGCCATCAGGAATTGTTATGACTATTACTTCTGTATTGGCCATGGTTATTTATTTTCTTTTTTCAAAATATTATTTTAAAATCAAAAATATTGGAGTCATATTTCAAGAACATCAGTTCGAACTCGCTCAAGAAATTAATGAAGAAATTTAGTTTTCTGATTTGCTTAATTTTTATTGATACTTTATGGGGAATGCAGACGGATGAACCACTGCAAGTCCAATACACAATGAATGTCGATTTTAATATTGAAAACCATCAATATAAAGGGCTTCAAAGTTTGAAAATTATAAATCATACAGATGATACTCTAAAAGAATTGTATTATCATTTGTATTTTAATGCATTTCAACCAGGATCCGATATGGACATTCGATCCCAAAATATACTTGATCCTGATACTCGAATAGGAAACCGAATTGCACAACTTAAAGAAGATGAAATTGGATTTATAAAGCCACAAAAAATATCACAATCCGGAAAAAGGTTGAAATTTGAAATTGAAGGAACGATAATGAAGGTTTTTCTAAGAATGCCCTTGATGCCCGGAGATTCTATCATTGTTAATATTAAATACCTAGCTCAGGTTCCTCTTCAAATCAGGAGAAGTGGTCGATTTAACAAAGAAGGGGTGGATTATTCGATGGCACAGTGGTATCCAAAATTATGTAATTTTGATTATCAAGGTTGGCACACAGACCCATACATAGGAAGAGAGTTTTATGCCCCATGGGGTGACTTTGAGGTCAGTATTCGGATTGACAAGAGATACATTGTTGCTGCAACGGGATACCTGCAAGCTGAGGATGCACTTTTAAAAAAGAAAAAATCTTCAAATTCCAAAGTTTGGAAATTTTATGCACCAATGGTACACGATTTTGTATGGGCAGCGGATCCGGATTATGTACATGAAGTTTACCCCTTAAAGGATAACAGAACCTTACAATTTTATCATTTGCCAAATCCTAGATTTGATTCTGCCTGGATGCAATTACCGGCCATTATGGAGAAATCTCTAGAGTTCATTGAAAATAATTTTGGTCCCTATCCTTACAAGACCTATTCATTCATACAAGGTGGAGATGGTGGCATGGAATATCCCATGGCAACTTTAATTACAGGAAATCGTCCCTTGATCAGTTTGGTTGGAGTAGCGTTGCATGAATGGATGCATAGTTGGTATCAGATGATGCTTGCGACCAATGAAGCATTATATCCATGGATGGATGAAGGATTTACTTCATATGCAGAAGATCAAACAATGAATTACGTTAAATCTCAAGGTTTGATTCCAGGGGTGAAGCCATCCAATGATGTCATGCAAAGCACAAAACAATCATTTATAAAGTTTCTTAAGATAGGAGAAGAAGAACCGCTAAGCACTCATTCCGATCATTACAATACGAATCAAGCCTATGGAATGGCTTCGTATGTGAAAGGGGCTCTATGTCTTATGGAATTAAAGTATATCTGCGGAGAAGAAGCTTTTCGAAGAGGATTACTGGATTATTATTGGAAGTGGAGATTTCATCATCCGACTCCAGACGATTTTTTTAGGGTTTTTGAAAAAGCGTCCAACCTAGAGCTAGATTGGTTTAAAGAATATTGGGTTTATACTACAAAGACTATTGATTATGCTATTGATACGGTTTACGAATCCAAAGGTAAAACCATCATTAATTTAAAGAAAGTTGGGCTTATGCCTATGCCTGTTGATATTCTAGTAAAATCGGAAAAAAAGGATTTTAATTATACTATTCCATTGGACTTAATGAGAGGTTCAAAGAAAAATTTTAATGGGGTTATTCTTAAACCGTGGCATTGGGTGAATCCTAAGTATCAGATAGAGCTTGACATTGCTTTGAAAAATATTAAGTTAATTGCATTGGATCCTGATAAGCAATTGGTAGATGTGGATGAAACCAACAATAATTATAGGCCTTGATTAATATGTAGAAATTCATTTCAAAGGAAATTTAAGATTGAATACGATTGACTATTAGAATCTGATATATTACGATAAAATTTATTTCTGAAAAGTGCCTTAAAACTTGTTTTTCGCCAATTCTGTGATTTTCTTTGTGGCTCCTATTTCAAACAAGCAGCGAAACCAAATCATGTTAGTATTTAGTATCGTTTTAACTATTCTTGCCAGTTGTTCGATTCTAGCCTTATGGCAAGGTAGGGGCTCATTTCGTAAATCTTAAACGAAATTAGACCCCTTTAATAACCAAAACTCATATTCCATTGAACCCTCGAAGCTTTTTGAGGGTTTATGTGAAGGTTATGAAATTGCAATTTGCCTCTGATACGCCTAATGCCGTTTTGCCTACCGATTATGGCGATTTTCAAATTTATTCTTTAAAAAGCAATAAATCTACAGAACCCAATCTAGTTCTATGGCCTGTTGGCTATACACCCATCAACGCTTGTTTGGTAAGATTGCATTCAGAATGCTTGACCGGAGATGTATTTGGCTCCAAAAGGTGTGACTGCGGTTTTCAGTTGAAGGAAAGTCTGAGGTTAATCAGTAAGGAAGGCGGAGTATTTATTTATCTTCGTCAGGAAGGTAGGGGAATAGGCATTCATAATAAAATTAAAGCATATGCTCTTCAAGATCAGGGGCAAGATACAGTTGAAGCCAATCATACGCTTGGATTTGATACGGATCAAAGAGATTATGAAGATGCCGTACAAATTCTCAATGATATGGCTATCAGCAATGTAAAACTGATAACTAATAATCCGGCCAAGTCAGATTATTTGAATAAGGCTGGAATTAATATCCTTGAGATAGTGCCAATGATCAAGCCCATAGATGATTTCAATAAGAATTATTTGGAGACTAAGCGTCGAAAAATGGGTCACGTATTTCCTGGGATTTTATAATGAGTCAAAAAGCATTATCCGATGCCTTTCTTAGGCTTGTGCAAATCATGGACGAGCTTAGGGAAAAATGTCCTTGGGATAGAAAGCAAACCATACACACGTTAAGGATTCTTACAATTGAAGAATTATATGAATTGGTAGATGCCATTCTGGTAGAGGATTATGAATCCATCAAGGAAGAATTGGGCGATATCATGTTGCATATTCTTTTTTATTCAAAAATAGCTCATGAGAATAATCAATTTACATTAATTGAAGTGCTCGAAAATATTGCTGAAAAGTTGATTCGCAGACATCCTCATATTTACGGTGATGTACGGGTTGAAGGGGAAGAAGATGTTAAAAGAAATTGGGAGGCTATTAAGCAAAAGCATGAGCAAAAGGGTCTTTTATCCGGAGTTCCAAATAGTTTGCCAGCTATTGTAAAAGCATATCGAATGCAGGAAAAAACAAAGCAAGTCGGATTTGAATGGGAAAATATTGATCAGGTTTGGAGCAAAGTAGAAGAAGAACTTAAAGAGCTGAAGGAAGTAGTTGATCAAAACAACTCAAAAGTAAAAGTGGAAGAAGAATTTGGTGATTTAATGTTTGCTTTGGTTAATTACGCCCGATATCTTGGAGTAGACCCTGAGGTTGCATTAGAAAAATGCAATCTCAAATTTAAATCCAGATTCGAATATATTGAATCTATGTCACCACGACCGCTTACCGAGATGTCATTGGAAGAAATGGATAAGCTTTGGAATGAAGCAAAGATTAAATTAAAAATTGTGGAATAATTTATTTTTTATTGTATATTTATGAATAATTAAAGGGAATAAGTTTTTTGAATTGAAGTAAGATTAATTTTTTGAGTTGATTTAATAGAATTATTTTTTAAAATCAAAATTTATTTTAAATGAAAAATATATCTATTTCCAAAAGAGTTTCTACTATTAAGCATCCACCAATTACATCAACCGGTAATTTGGAATCCTCATTTAAATTAAGTCCACAACTTATAATAGAGGCTGTTAATCAGGCCAGTTTTGAACTGCCTTCGGATATTCTAGATAAAATCGAACTGTTGAAAAGAACAGTAATACTTAACTCAAATCATCTTATTGAACAAACAGAAAATGGGCCTGTGTATCTGGAGTTTTTGCCTCCGGTTTCAATAAATGTATTAGACAATTATGTTTCAATTTTAACAGAACCTATAGGTAAATTTCCAATATCTCCTTTTGTTAATTTTGGCGGAACACTTTGGTTAATGCTGCCAAAAGGATTTCGATATGCAATAGATTTTTATGTCAAGTCAGCTAAGAAAAACACATTTTTTCATTACGCATCGAGATATAAGGATTTTAGTAATGAATTTGTAAAGGAAAGTTCAGGAAATGCGGAACATATAAGTTTTAATGTTGATACTTCTGAAAGTGTTTTTTATGGGATAGATATGGTGAATATGAATGCCAAACGACAAAGAGCCTGGAGATTTAAAGAATGGGAATTTTATAGGTGTACTATCGTTAGATTGGATTAGCTTGATTTATACAACCCATATTTCGCTGGGCCTTATTCTCAAGATTTATTTTAGTTCTGAAATTTTATTTTAACCTCTATATAAGGAAAAATTAGGGTACTTGTGATTAGGAAGAAGGCATAAAGCTTATTTTACGAGTCATTTACAAACTTTTACAATTGCCAATTAGAGGTTTGTGGGGCCTGTTTTAGCTTCGCACTATTAAATAATTAAACCTAAATTAAGAATTATGTCTCGTTCAATTTATTATTTGGTACTAGGAGGAGTATTTGTAATTACTTCATTTATAAATTCAAGCCGGCTTGACTCAACAATCAAGCCAAATGGCTTGGCGATTAGTTTTAATCAAGGCCAAAATTGGAAGGATATAACCAATGGTCTTCCTGGTGATATTCAAGCATCTGCTATTATTTCATTAAAGTCTAACTTTTACCTTGGAACAAATAAAGGTCTCTACAGAACTAATTATATTTTTCCAAATGTAAATTGGAATTCCGTTAATGGAGCGGAAAAAGCTATCACAGGACTTTACTTAAACTCTGATAAATTAGTGTGTACGACAACCTGGTATGGTTTGAATGAATACAGTCCTGAAACCGGTATATTGTTTCAAAAAACTAAAAATTCCCCTTCAGAAGTAGTTAATTCTTTTGTTAAAGTATCTGAAACATGTTTTTATTATGGCAGCGACTATGGTTTATTTAGGTCAACAAATGCTGGGCAGGTTTGGGAAAAAGTATTAAATAAAGGTCGGGTTTCAGATATTGTTAAATCTGGAAATAAGCTCAGTATAAGCGGGAGTTTTGGAATTCTAAGCATGGACCTATTGGATTCCAAATGGGAGCAAAGTCTATGGCCTGATTGTTATATTTCTCAGCTAATCGATACCGATAAGGAATTACTAGCTATTGGATTCTATGAAAATAAGTATATGAAAATACCTAATGTTGTCTTTCAGTCGTTAGACCAAGGAAAGTCATGGAATAAATTAGAAATGCCTTTAAATCTTGGGTCAGTGAATCAAATTCTTAAGACCAAAGATTATTATTTTGTAAGCAGTAAAGAAGGAATTTTTAGATCTACGAATTTAAAAGGAACCTGGGAGAAAATTCATATTGGAAGTGTTTCACCATTTGGTTATTATAAATTATTTCATTGTGAAAATTATTTATTTAGTCTTTATATAGAACCAGGTTGCTAAATTCATTAAAAATAAGACGTGATTTGAGTAGAATAGTGTTATTTATTATTTTTTATAGCTATGTGTTTGTGCAGGGCTTATTAGCTAATGCCTTGCAACCTGATAAAATTAATCTTGCAATTCGCAGAAGCTTGGACCAATTGTTGCGATCAGAAAATGATTCAACTACAAAAATTCCTGTTATTCATCAAATAAACGATAGTACTTGGCAATCCGAAGGCTTACCGGATTTTAATTACGAAAAATTTCCAAATTTACTTCAAAAGTCACTCGATGTCTTTAATATCAATAATAAGTATCACGTTGTAATACGGTCTTGTGTAAGTCGTGAAATATTGCTTGGATATTCACAATTTGATTTAATTCATTCAAAAGAATTGCCCTGTCAGGGGCGTGAGAGAACAAAGGAATGTAAAATTATCGAAGTGCAATTTTCTAATAATGAATTACCGCAATTTGCCCATAGTGGTGGTAAATGGTTTTATATAATTCCTATAATATTAATTTTCTCGGGATTGGTTTTGTATTCAATAGATATTCCCTTGAATAAAAGAATGGCCAAGAATGAAATCACTCAAAACATTTTACAATTTGGATTGAGTAAATTAGACCTTAACAATCATCATTTAATTGTTCATGAGCAAATTAATAAATTAACATATCGTGAGGCGAAACTTTTGCAGTATTTTATAGAAAATAAAGGTAAAATATTAGGCCGTGATACAATTTTGAAAAAGGTCTGGGGAGATGAAGGAGTTCAGGTTAGTAGGAGTTTGGATGTATTTGTTTCGCGATTAAGAAAACTCATCCAACATGACCATACTTTAGAAATTGCAACTATACATGGGATTGGATATAGATTTGATGTACTAAATATTTCTGGAAATTAATTTGAAGTTATAAAAGATTATTTTGTCTTAGTCGTTTTTATTAGGATAAAACTTCTCAAACATAGAATCAAGTACAATTTCAACGCATTTGGTAATTGGTGTTCCGGGACCAAATATGGCAGATGCCCCTGCATTGGTCAAATAATCATAATCACGGTGTGGAATAACGCCACCAACCACCACAATAATATCATCTTTACCTAGTTTTTTCAGAGCCTCTATGGTTTGAGGAACAAGGGTCTTATGTCCCGCAGCTAAAGATGAAATTCCGATTACATGTACATCATTGTCACAAGCTTGTTTGGCAGCCTCTTCTGGAGTGAGAAATAATGGTGCTACATCAACATCAAATCCGAGATCAGCAAATCCTGATGCGATAATCCTGGCACCTCGATCATGACCATCTTGTCCAAGTTTGCAAACCATAATTCGTGGACGTCTGCCATCTAATCTGGCAAACTCATCAGAACGTTGCCTAAGTTTTTGTATTATGGTTTTATCTGTCAAGGTGTTAGAATAAACACCACTGACAATTTTTTGTTTGGCTTCGTATCTGCCGAATACCTTTTCCAACGCTCCGCTTATTTCCCCTAGACTTGCTTTGGCTCTTGCTGCATTTACAGCCATTTCTAATAAGTTTTGCGAATGATCTTTAGCGGCGTTTTCGAGTTCAATTAAACATTTTGTAAGCCTTTCATTATTTCTGATTTTCCGGTTGGCTTCAAGCTTTTCGATTTGTTCATGGCGTACTTTCAAATTGTCAACTTCCAGAATATCAAAATCATAAGAACTTTCTCTTCTATAAATATTTACGCCAATAATTTGATCTAATCCGGCATCAATACGCGATTGCTTTTGAGTAGCAGCTTTCTCAATTTTCATCTTTGGAATTCCAACCTCGATCGCTTTAGTCATGCCTCCTAAATTTTCAATTTCTTCTATGTGTTGCCAAGCCTTTTGAATCAGTTGATCAGTAAGATATTCTACATAGTGCGATCCACCAAAAGGATCAACTGTCTTGCAAATTCCTGATTGTTCTGCAATGTACCGTTGTGTATCTCGTGCAATTTTAGCTGATTGATCGGTAGGTAATGCTATCGCTTCATCCATTGAATTGGTATGAAGCGATTGTGTGCCGCCACACACAGCTGCCATGGCCTCAATGGCTGTTCTACTAATGTTATTGTAAGCCTCCTGTTCAGTCAAGCTCCAACCAGAGGTTTGACAATGCGTTCGTAAGGCTAATGATTTTGGATTTTGTGGATTAAATTTGGAAACTAATTTGCTCCAAAGTACACGTCCAGCGCGAAGCTTTGCAACTTCCATAAAAAAATTCATCCCTATTCCCCAAAAGAATGAAATGCGTGGAGCAAAATCATCAATTTTTAATCCCGAATTAATTCCATAACGAATATATTCTAGGCCATCGGCAAGGGTGTAGGCCAATTCAATATCTGCCGTAGCGCCAGCTTCATGCATGTGATAACCACTTACACTGATAGAATTAAATTTAGGCATGTTTTTCGAGCAGTACTTGAAAATGTCAGAGACAATCCTCATAGATGCTTCAGGCGGATAGATATAAGTGTTGCGCACCATGAATTCCTTAAGGATATCGTTTTGTATTGTCCCGCTTAGCTTTTCTTGACTAATTCCCTGTTCTTCCGCTGCTACAATATAAAATGCAAGGATGGGTAAGACCGCTCCATTCATGGTCATGGATACCGATATCTGATCTAGTGGAATCTGATCAAATAATAATTGCATATCTTCTACCAAATCGATAGCAACACCGGCCTTGCCAACATCACCAACGACCCGTGGATGGTCTGAATCATATCCCCGATGAGTAGCAAGATCAAACGCAACCGATAATCCTTTTTGGCCTTGTGCTAAATTTTTTCTGTAAAAATTATTACTGTCTTTAGCATTTGAAAATCCGGCATATTGTCTGATCGTCCAAGGATTAGTAACATACATGCTGCTGTAAGGACCGCGTAAAAAAGGCTCAATTCCAGCATTCCAATGATTTAGTATTGAATCATAATCATTGCCTGAAAAGGAATTTTTAATTGGAATTCCTTCAGGACTTATTGTTAATTTCTGAATTTCTTCTTTCATGATTTGAAATTCATTACTTTATCGGAGTGATTTACGTTGCTTTGCCCAATTGGATTCACTTGTAGCTACAGGAATTACTTTTTGAATACTATCTATATAAGCTCTTAAAGCAATATAGGCTCCTGCTTTTTCTAAAGCTGAGGATTCGTTATTGCTTAGAAATTGATCGTAATATTTATTGATAAAATTTGTGTCATATTGTCCATTTAGAAAATCTGAATTGGACAAAACAAATTGGCAAAAGGGTAGTGTGGTTTCAACGCCTTCAATTTTCATTTGGCGGATGGCGTTTTTTAATCTTTCAATCGCTTCATATCGATTTGCTCCATGAGCGATAAGTTTTCCAATTAATGGATCGTATTGAATAGGAATTTCCATTCCTTTGGTATAACTATCATCTAACCTAATTCCAATCCCGGAAGGCTTGAGGTATTCTGAAATTACACCTATACTTGGCATAAAATTATTGTATGAATCTTCAGCGCAAATTCTCACTTCAATGGCATGTCCGTTTCTAATTATATCGGATTGTTTATAAGGAAGTATCTCGCCTTCAGCAATTCTGATTTGCCATTCTACCAGATCAAGTCCTGTAATCATTTCTGTTATCGGATGCTCAACCTGCAGTCTTGTATTCATCTCGAGAAAATAATAATTGAGTTTATCATCGACCAAGAACTCAATGGTGCCGGCTCCAATATATCCACAGGAAAGCGAAAGCTTTACTGCATCTTGTCCCATTTTCTCTCTGACTATTTCAGTAAGACAACTTGATGGTGCTTCTTCTACGATTTTTTGGTGGCGTCGCTGTATACTACATTCCCTTTCAAATAAATAGATCCCATTTCCATGTTGATCACATAGTATTTGTATTTCAATATGCTTTGGATTAGCTACAAATTTTTCAATAAAAACTGAACCATCTCCAAATGCTGAAAGGGCTTCACTTGAGGCTGTTTTCATTTGTTCTTCAAGTTCAGATTCTTGTTGAACCAATCGCATACCTTTACCGCCACCACCCGCGCTGGCTTTAATAAGGAGAGGATAATCCGTAATTTTTGCAATCTGTCTCGCTTCTTCAAGGCTATTAATTGCTTGATGTGTTCCAGGAACTAAGGGCACATTTATTTTTGAGGCAGTTTTTTTTGCTTCTATTTTTGATCCCATTTGAATCATAGCCTCTGCAGGTGGTCCGATAAATATTAAACCCGCTTCTTTAACTTTATTTGCAAATTCAGGGTTTTCGCTTAAAAATCCATAACCGGGATGTATAGCTTCGGCTTTCGTGGATTGTGCTGCTTGGAGTATTCTGTCAATTCTTAGGTAAGAATCTTTAGAAGGCGCTTCGCCTATGTATACCGCTTCATCAGCAAATAGAACATGCGGTGCTTCCCGATCTATTGAACTATAGACTGCAACCGTTTTGATTCCCATTTTTTTCGCCGTACGCATAACTCTAAGGGCTATCTCTCCGCGATTGGCGATCAGAATTTTTTTAATTTTCATCCACTGAATTTAAATAGTTATTTATTTTCTCGCTTAAGTTCTCAAGGTAATATGAACCACTCAAAGGATCATTTACCCAATCGAGGTGTGATTCCATTTTATAGATCTGTTGCAAGTGTAAAACATTTCTAATAGAGGCTTCATTTTTTTCAGCGCATAGAACATCATAGGGCGGAAATAATATGGCATCCGGTTCCGATATCGCGGCAGCTAATCCGATTGTACCAAAACGGATCATATTATAGTTGCTATCTTTAGTAATAACTTTTGGATCCAATCCGATTCTCAAATTACAATCAATTTGATGAGTAGATAAGAACTGTCTAATAGATCTAAAACATGATAAGTTGGTTAAGAAATCATCATGAAATAATACCTCAATTATGGTTATTGCACTTTTAAACTTTTTATTCTTTAGTTGATTCAGTTTGACTTTTACATCATGAATGTCAGAAGTTAATAATTCGACGGATTGGTAAGTGCTAAGTAATTCAGAATTTTTTATTTGATCAATCTCAAATAAACATTGGAGTTTAATATTTTCTAAATCGAAATTTAATATTTTATTAAAATCTTCAGGTGATTTGATTTCAAGATGTAATTCTACAATATCCGTTTGGATATTTTGTATTAACTCACTCCAAATAACTTCAGAAGTCGGGATAAAATCTTTTATACAAATTAATTCAGCCCCATTCATCAAAGCAATCTCAAGATTGCTTTTTAATTTATAAAGATCGTTTTCTGATATAATTATTCCTGTTTTCCAATAAATATTTCCTTGAGCGGTTTCAATACGATTTGATGGGAGATCTTCAATAGTGGCGTAAGATAATCCATTAATATTTGGGTAGACAGAATGATGTGCTTCTGTTGGATTAGTATTCGGATTATCTCTTTGAATCTTGTTCAGCCAATCCTGTTTATTTTGATCTTTAAATGCTTTGTACCAATCCATAATTATTCAAAACTAAAAAGGATCTGGTTTTTTTCCACTTTATCACCAGAGCTTATATTGATTTCTTTTATTACTCCATCCAACGGTGATTTTATAATGTTTTCCATTTTCATGGCTTCAATAGTCATAAGATTCTGTCCTTTACTTATAGTATCACCTATATTAATATCCACTCTAATTACAATTCCGGGCATTGGTGCTTTGATGTTCTTTTGAATATCTGTATTTTTAGATGTAAAGCCTAATTGATTAATGACTTGAATTAATTCGTTTTCAATTTTATAAAAATAATCTTTTTCATTAATCTTTAATCGAACAGTGCCCTCATGGAGATTTATTTCATTTACCTGAGCCATGATGGAATGGTGGTCCATTACCAGGTGATACTGATGGTCAATAATCTTTCTAAGATCCATTTGATCAAGAGTAGTAGTTTCAATAGATATATTCTGTCGTTCAGATTTAACGAGGTAAGGCATGATTTTATATTATTTTATGGACTGTGGCATTTGGTTTAAGATTTAAAATATTTTTTTCTATACTAACATCTGCGATCCAATTTACACCCGGGAATTTTCCCGAAGTAAAACTACCAAAAGTTTCATGCATTTTTAATGCTTTCGCACCTTGGCTTGTGGCCCATTTCAGAACCTCCTCAAGACCAACATAGGATTGATAATTTAGGATGGTTTTTATTTCTTCGAGTATGGATAAACTCCAGTTGGAACTAAGACTATCGGTGCCAATAGCCATATTTGCTTTTACATCTATGAAAGTTTGATAATACGGTAATCTGTTTTCAATAAAAAGATTTGCATTTGGACAAGTTACAAAAAAAGCATTGTTGATTCTGGACTGTACACTCTTAACATCTTCATTATTCATGCAGGTATTATGAATAAATAGAGTATGCGCAGTCTTTGGTAGATGTTCCAGGGCGTATTGAATGGATCTTTGTCCTGTTGATTTGAATTGATCCATGCTAAATCCAAAATCATTAAAGAATTTTGAGATACCACCTGTTTTGTCAATAAATAATTTATCCTCCTCATCAAATTCTTGATTATGTATGCTGATTAACTGGTCGTTTGAATATCGTTTAATGATTTCACGAAATAAATTTCTTGAAACCGAGTAAGGGGCGTGAGGAACCAATGATTTGGTAAGATTTCCAAATTTTTCAAAAACATTCAGATAAGGTTCTAAGAAGGACTGAAACTTATCTTCCTGATGAAAATCAAAACATTCAATAAAATTGTAGTACTTGATTTTGCTTTTCAATTTTGTTTCTATCGTATCTGTTTTATTTGAAATATCGCCCACTGCAACAATTCCTTCTTTATACATCGCTTCATCTGCCTTTTGGATGCATTGAAGAATGTAATCTTCTTCAAAATCGCGTTGTGTTACAACTGCTTTAAGAAACGGGATTAGGCCTGTACCAGTTTGAAATCGATTATGAAGATGCGATAATTCCAAATGACAATGACAATTGACAAACCCAGGCGTTAATAGTCCAGGATAATATTGATAACTTGATTTGTCTAAATTAACTAGGGTGTCAATTTTAATAATCTCCCCTAAAGAGCTTAAAGTAAGTCCAATTCCACTTCGTATTTTCTCTCCATCAAAAATATAGTCTGCTGTTACCTGCATAATTAATCCAGGATTTTTTGAATAACCAGACCATTTCTGATTCTCGGTTCAAACCATGTACTCTTAGGGGGGAGTATCATATTTTTATTGGCTACTTTAATAAAGTGATTTTTCTTAATTGGATAAAATGCAAATCCAAGCAAATCCGGATTTTCCTGAATCTTCTTAAGGATTAACTTATTGCCTTTAACGGCTTCAATATATTCAATTCGATCCGTAGAGCGAATATCTTGAATATCAAATATTTTAATCGCTATGTGTTCGTTGAATAGGTCTATATCGAATCGAACAGGATAATCTTCTTTCTTAGCAGAAATGAGATCTTTTCTAAATTGAATTGAATAATTGCCTTGAGACGAATACATAATAACTTCACCTTTTCGGGACGGAAGTCGGGAAGAAGTTATTTTTTTAATTTGTGCGACATGTGCAAGTTGTTTAATTATTATATCAATATCAATGAGGTCTAAAATTCGAACAACCCGATTGTAGGCTAATATATCTAATTCGTTGAAACTAAAAAGAGCGCATAAAATATGATTTAATCCTTTTTGACGCAATTCAGGGTTTTCTTCAAGTAATAGTTTAATAGCAGACATTCGATGGTGTCCATCTGCGATATAAGATTTCTCTATTTTAGACTTAAATTCTTTTTGAAATGCTTTAATGTCTTTGGTGGATTCTACAGCAAACAATTCATGAATCTGTTGATCTTTTTCGAATTTGAGCTTAAGTTTAGGCTGCTTTCCTAAAAATGCTTTTGCTATGAGGGCGTTAATTTTTGAATTGAGTTTGTAAGCCAGTAAAACAGGTTTAATAATTGCTTTTCGTTGATGGGTCAGGGTTAATATTTTTTTTTCCTGTTCGATTAAAGTGTTTTCGTGTTTGAGAATTTTACCATCGAGATAATCTTCAATATCGACTCCAGCTAATATCCCATGATAGATTCTGGTTTTGGTTTGAATTCTATAAACAAATAGCGCAGGTTTCCTGGCTTCTTTGAAGTATTCAGAATCCTTCAAATCGGAATACACGACTTTAAGACTTTCAAAAAAAGCCGTTTTATCCTTAATTAAATTTAATTTTGGATATGAGTAGGAGATTGGCTTAATGTGCACTTTGTAAAGTTCTAAAGTTCAAAAAACAAATTATCCTTTATAGAAAGGCAATTTCATTGGAATAGCTTGTATAGATTTTGACCCCATATTAATAAAGAATTGTGAATCATCCTTGGAATATTCAATAGGAACATAGGCTAATCCTATGGATTTATTCAAGCTGGGAGAGAATGTACCTGAAGTAACAAATCCTATTTTTTCACCTTGAGCATTATGAACTTCATAGTGATGACGTGGTACTCTTCGATCGTCAAGAGTGAAAGCTACTAATTTTCTTTTTAGACCCTCAGATTTTTGTTTGCTAATCCAATCTTGACCAATGAATTTTCCTTTATTTATTTTAGTAATCCATCCTAATCCAGCCTCTAGAGGAGATGTGGTGTCGTCGATGTCATTTCCGTATAAACAAAATCCCATTTCCAGACGCAAGGTATCACGAGCTCCCAGTCCAACAGGCATCAAGCCATGGACTTGTCCTATTCTCATAACTTCATCCCAGATCTTCTCAATATCAGTATTTGACGCATAGATTTCAAAGCCACCGGCACCTGTATAACCGGTTGCAGAAATAAGAATATTGGATAATCCTGCAAAATCTCCTTTACGGAAGTTATAATACTGAATCGATTTCAAATCCACAGAGGTTAAAGGTTGTAAAATATCTGCAACCTTAGGACCCTGAATGGCAATTAATCCTGTTTCATCAGAAATATTAATTAATCTGGTATCAAATTGATTATGCTGACTGATCCAATCCCAATCTTTTTGAATATTGGAAGCATTCACTACTAACATATATGCTCTTTCCCCCTCGTTGCATTGATCTTCTGACAACCTATAAACCAGCAGGTCATCTACAATTCCTCCTGATTTATTGGGAAGGCAAGAATATTGAACGTCACCAATTTCAAGTTTAGAAACATCATTTGATGTAACAAATTGGACCAGATCAAATGCCTCTTTGCCCTTAACAATAAATTCACCCATATGGGATACGTCAAACATTCCGGCATTTGTTCGAACACATTCATGTTCTTCCTTTATGCCTTTATATGAAATCGGCATATTGTATCCGGCAAATTCAGCCATTTTAGCTCCAAGACCAATATGTCTTTCCGTCAAAGGTGTATTTTTCATTTTTATAGAGATTAATATTAACGCTAAGTGGGGCGAAATTAAGGGCTCTTAACGAGAAATCGTTGGGTTTAAGGTATAAGTATTTGAAAAGTAAAATATTATTCTAAGATGTTAACTTCCAGGACCTTATCACCTGGTTCAATGAGTGATAAAACATCCATACCTTTCAGCATCTTTCCAAAAATGCTGTATTTACCGTCCAAATGAGGGGTAGGAGAGAAAGTAATAAAAAATTGACTGCATTCTGTATCTAATCCTGCACTAGCCATTCCCAACATACCTTCAGATTGATAATTAACTATTCTATTAGACTCAGTTCGAATAGTATAGTCAAGACTTCCATAACCATCTCCTCTCGGGCATCCAGCTTGAATTACAAAGTTGGGTACCATTCGATGAATAATTTTGTTTTTGAAAAAACCTTGTTGAGCCAAATCAATAAAGTTATCGACTGAACCTGGAGCAAGTTTTGGATAAAGTTCTATCTCAATTTTTCCTTTATTAGTAATTATTTCTCCTCTCGTTGTATCTGGTCTTTGAATTAATCTATTCCATTGAATTGGATGATTATATTCAATTTTTCTTGGTTCAAATTTTATTTTTTTGAGAATGCTTATAGTATGTTCGAGTTCATTGTATGTTTCAATGTCTCTAGGAAGTTTAAGTTTGTTTTGTGCGATTCTTAAGCAAGAATCTGGTTTAAAATACTTATTTATGATACCTTTCTCTTTACGAAACCATTCTGCCACAATGGCCAATGGTCCAGTATTTCCTTTAAGGACTATTTTATTAAGATATTCCGTTGTTGAATTATAAATTGGATTTTGCTTGCCTTTAAAAGTATTTGTAAAGGAAGCTTGACCAAACATGTTGGAAACCGTCTTAGCAATTGTCGTTTGAACAATTGAACTTGTATCTTTATGTGCTATGTTGAGGATAAAAGTCAAGTATCTGGGAGAAGTTTTTAAAGCATTGATATAACTCGCTTTAGCATAGGTATTATTGGCTTGTTGTATATCCTGAATTAGTTTAACAAATAAAAAATCTCTTTGCAATGGTTTGTATATGGGAATTGTACGAATCAAAGCCTCATATATTTTTGACTTTGCTAGCCAATGAAGATTTCCATTTTGAATTAACTCCAATAAGTATTTATTAGTGCTTTCAGTTCCATCTATAGTAAAGTATTCAGCCGCTAAAGAAGATATTTGAAGTGAAGGATTCTGTAATGCTTTTGAAGCCAGATTAGAAGCCATTCCATTTGGATAATTTTGTAAACCTTTAACCAGGTTACATTGAATTCGGTTATCCAAAATTCTAGTATAAAGATCCTCGAGATCAGATAACGATTCTTTACTTCCAATTCTTGAAAGTGCACTAATTAAGCACATTCGAATCGAAGAATTTTTTTCTTCGTAACAGGCAGATTTTATTGCCCCATAATGGGATTTGACATCCAGTGGTTTGAATCGTTGCAAGCAATGAGCGGCAATTAACCTTGAGGTTTCTGAATACTCCTTATTAGTAGCAACTTCAACTAGAATTGGGACGGACAGAGAGCAAAATTTATTTCTTAATCCAAATCTATAAATACTTAATATTTGGCCTTCAAGCAGGATGGGCTGCTTGTTTTTATAACTCGTAACTCTACAAAGTTGTTGTAGTGTGCTGTCGCTGCCACATTTTCCCAATGCTTCAAGTATCATAGAATTCGTAGTCAAATAGGGGCCAGCGGAATCAACAGCAATAAAAGCTTTGATTAAGTGTTTTTCAGCACTGACATGTCCAATTTGGCCTAAAGAGAATACAATGGCTTGTCGTACGGATTCATTTTTCTCCGATTCGAGTAAGTTTGCCAATGGTTCTACAGCAGAAGAATCTCTATACGAGCCAAATGCTTCTGCCGCTAATAATCTATAGGCAGCTTTCTTATTCGCTAAAAATAAACGGAGTGAATCTGATGATCTTTGGTCTTGGTAAGTTTTAATTAACTGAAAGATTGGATCGGATTTTGAATAGTTAGTATTGTTGACATCTTCTTCAATAGGAGGAAGACAGCGCATTAAACTAACTAATGCAATAAAAGTCAGGTATTGAATTTTGAAGTTGCCATTTATTTTATGCAGCTTCATGATTATAAAGTTGATATATCATATGGGATTGAGAATAATCGAAATTATTCTTCAATCATTGGTTCGTCTATTTCGTCAGATTCATAATTCGGATTCGGACGACTATTTTCAATAATAGGAGAAGGCGTTTCGCGTTCTTTGGCCTGAACACTTTTAGTCGCATGTGGTACTAATAACAATCTTTGTTTGTCAATAAGCTCACCAGTTACCGAACAAATTCCATAGGATTTGTTCTTGATTCGAACTAAGGCAAGCTCAAGGTTTTGCACGAATTGTCTTTGTCGTTCAGCCAACTTTGTCAGGAATTCAATTTCAGTATGAATAGAACTATCATCAAACCAGTCGCCACCTTGCTCATCGGACATATTCTCCCGAAGTTCCATCATCTGAGTTTCAATACCTTGTAGTTCAGATTTTGCAAATTCTAGTTTTTCTAGAATCAATACTTTGAATTCTTCTAATTCTTCATCGGAATAACGAGCTTTCATGGGCTATTTTTTTATTTTTTAATATTATTAAGCTTATTATAAAATAATCACTTTAAAAACTTTATCAATAAAAAAGATCATCCATTCAGCTGAAATCCGATAAGCCAATAATGGAAAGAATCAAATTCGTGCGCAAAGGTAGTTATTAGGATGGCTAATGATAAACTTTTTTTTATTAAAAATATCACATTAAAATAATAATTAATGTTTAAAATATTATTAAACAACTACATATACATATTCAAAAAATGAATAGTAGCTTGTTTCAAAAAAGCTGTTAGAAAACTTAACGATTGCTGAGCCTGTCAATCATTTCTTTACAGAGTTTTGGAAGGTCAAAATTTGGCTTCCAGCCCCAATCTGCTCTCGCATAGGAATCGTCAATAGATTCACTCCATGATTCTGCAATTTTTTGACGAAAATCAGGTTTGTAATTAATTGTAAAATGTGGAATAATTTTCCTTATCTCTTCTGCAATTTCTCTGGGTGTGAAGCTCATGCCGACTAAATTATAGCTTGTCCTGACTCTAAGTTTATCAGATGGAGCCTCCATTAATTCAATAGTTGCCCGAATGGCATCGTCCATATAAATCATAGGTAGCCTTGTTTCAGATTCTAAAAAACAATTGTAGGTTTCTCCTTTCAAGGCTGCGTGAAATATTTCGACAGCGTAATCTGTGGTCCCTCCTTCAGGTAATGATTGCCAGCCAATTACTCCAGGGTAACGAATAGATCGAACATCTAAACCATATCTCCGATAATAATACTCGCACCACATTTCCCCCGTTAACTTGCTAATTCCATAAATTGTTGTCGGTTGAAAACTTGAAAACTGCTCAGTATTCACTTTGGGTGTTGTAGGTCCAAAAATGGCAATTGAACTTGGGAAAAATACTTTCTGGATTTTTTCATCTCTGGATATTTCAAGAACATTAAGTAAGCCTTGCATATTAATTCTCCAGGTCAGAGCTGGATTCTGCTCTCCCTTGGCAGATAGTAATGCCGCAAGATGATATATCTGAGTTATCTTATGGTCTACAATGGTCTTTCTAATACTATCGGTATCAAGAACATCCAATATTTGAAAAGGACCATTATTAGAGTTAGGTTCTCTAATATCAGAACAAAGGACATTTTCCTTCCCGTAGATTTCTCTCAAAGAATTAGATAGCACAAGTCCAATCTGTCCGTTGGATCCCAGAATAAGTATTTTTTCAGTCATTATATTGTAAAATACTAAATAATTTTAAAAAAAAGACCACACTCTAAAGTATGGTCTTTTTTTTTGAATAGAGATAAGTTGTTATTTTAATTTTAAGGTAGTAGTTCCAACCAGATAGCCCTTGTTGTAAACTTCTATCTGATATATTCCTTTTTGAAAACTACCTGGGTTTGAAAATTTTCCACACGCTTTCAATTCGTCATTGCGGTAATCTACCATAGTTGCTGAACTATATTTTATTTGTGTGTTAGTTGCATTATTGGTAATAACGCCAGAACCTTCTGAGGTAATGCTTTCAGTTTCTCCTTGAGGATTTATGATGCGGATATAAAACTTCTCAGATCCAGCATCAGAGTTTTTGTTTTCGGTAGTTTTGAAGCAAACTTCAATAAAATCAATATCGGCAGCTTTTGATTTGGAAGAAGGTTTTTTTCCTTCTCTGTTTTGATAGCCACTGGCATCGATTTTTGTTACCTGAATTGCAGCGGCTCGGTTATATCTTCTGGAAAGATCATCACGATCTTTACTTAAAGCATCTTTTTCTGCATTTAAGGATGCATTTGCGTCTGAAAGTTGCTGATTTTCAGCACCTTTTTTCTCCAGATCTTTGGTTAATCCTTCTTTTTGAGTAGCCAATTCTTGATTGGATGTTGTAAGCTTTTCATTTTCACCTTTTAATCGGTTGATTTCGGCAATATATTCATCCGCTTTCGTTCTCATGGAGGCGAGTTCATTTTTGGCCATCTTGAGATTTTTGCTATCCTTTAATAGAATGGCAATTTTTTCCTTTTGTAAACGAAGTTCTTCTTTTTGGGTTTCAATGCTTTTATTCAATTCTTCATTTTCAGATTTCATGGAGTTGAGTTCGGCAATTGATTCCTGATATTGTTTTTCTAATTCAACTTTGGCGCTATCCAGGGAGAGGATTTCCATCTCCTTTTTAATATTATCATCCTTTAATTTATTCTTGGTAACAAACTGATAGATATTTAATCCGAGTAACGCTAATAAGGCAACTATAAGGGTTGCGGTAAGATTTTGATTGGATTTTTGATTATTCATATATACGGCTTATATATACCGGCTGTAAAATTAAATAATAATTAGGAGTATCAATTTGATTAAAAGAAAATAATTACCTTTCTACCGTAATAATGAGACATTTATGAGCCAAAAACAGCTATTTATAGACATTGAGACTGTTTCCCAGGTACATCAATTTACGGATTTAGATACCCCCTGGCAAGAATTATGGACAAACAAGATTAGATACCAGCTTGATAAAGATAAGGATATAGGACCTGCTGAGCTTTATAGTGATAGGGCTGCTATATATGCAGAATTTGGAAAAATCGTTTGTATTAGTCTCGGAATTCAAGATGAATATCAATTTAGAGTAAAATCCTTATTAGGGGATGAAAGACAAATTTTGGAGCAATTCGTAGGGATCATTAGCAAATCATATTCTGATGCTAGAAATGTGGTATTTGTGGGTCATAACATCAAAGAGTTCGACATCCCTTACATCTGTCGTCGTATGGTTGTTCATCAAATCCAAATTCCTCCAAGTCTAGAATTATCAGGAAGAAAACCTTGGGAAGTAAATCACATTCACGATACTTTGGAAATGTGGAAATTTGGCGATTACAAAAATTATACCTCACTTGATCTGCTGGCCAATTGCCTTCAGCTTCCGACAAGCAAATCAGACATCAGCGGTAAAGACGTTGGAAGGGTATATTGGGAAGAAAAAGACATAGACAGAATCTCAAGATATTGTCAGCTAGATGTCTATCTTACTGCAAGAATCTATAGAAGGTTGAGATATGAACCAGATATCAGCGTTGAAAAGGTGATCTTTCTTTAATTGAGAAAGACTTTGAACTGTTCTTGTTTCCTGTCTTGAAGTTGAATTTTAATAATCCCAATTCCAAAAAAAGGATAAGGCAATTCAAAAGAATAATTATTAACGCCTGATGCATAAATCCTTTTTCCTTCCAAATTGTATAATTCTACAGATTGAATCCTTTCCTGACATTGAAAATGGATGATCTGGTTTACTGGATCTGTATAATATTGTGTATATGTAGTTTTAAAATTGTCAACAGAACTGGATATGCATGCTAATCTATTAATGTGTTGCCATATCTGATCATTCAATAAAAATGGTACAAGACTATTGTCTGGTGCATCTCCCATGCGGATCATTATTAGATTCTGACTAGGTACAATATTTAGAAACTGTCCATTTTTTCCCATTGCTGCAAACATATCCATAGGTGCATTAGGGTTCAAAGGACCATTAAATAAAACTTGGGTGCCAGGCAATCTGTACTTTGACGAACCATTCAGCCACCATAAATATCCATACGCTGGATTTAGATTTTGAGAAGTGTGAGTCATATCGTATAAATATGCACTGTCAGACATAATGCTGAGTCCATTCCAATTACCCTTGTTTAAAATAAGTAAGCCGAAACGTGCCATTGTTCTGGCCGTACTATAAAAAACATTATTAAAGTCGGACTTTATATACAAACCTTTAATTCCAGTCTGAGTACTCAGCCGGCTTGAAATAAAAGCATTTAAGTTCATCTTGGTGGCTGATGTAAAAACACTATCCAATAAAGTGTATGGTGCATTGTGATAAGCCCATCGGGTTCCCGCATCTGATTTATATTGAAGGCAATTAGAATCGGTACAGTCTGGATCGCTTACACCATCATCAAGGCCTGTGGTCATAGTAAGCTGATGTCTGATAGTAATTTTATTTTCCTGATCTTTGGTGCAGGAGGTCCAACCTTGTCCCAGGTATTGGGAAGTCAGATCACTTAGAGTTAAGTATTTTTCTTGTTTTGCCAATCCAATTAAAAATGCTGTTAAGCTCTTACCTGCAGAAGCCCAGTACCATGGAGAATTCACCGTGTGGGTTCCAAAATACTTTTCAAGAACAATCTTTCCATCTTTTAAGATTAAAAATGCACGGGTATTATTATCTTCCAGAAATCGGTACAGACTATCGATTCTATCCTGACACCAATTCAACCGAGAAGGCGCAATAGTATCCCACAGATTTCCATTGACCGGCGGAAAATATAAACTTTGAGTAATAGAATGTCTTATAGTAAAAATTACAAGTAGGAAGAGGTAAATATATTTCATAGGTCCTTAGACTTTATATTTAATCAATCGTTTAATTTAATTCTATTAATTATTTTCAATAACATTTATTTCTACTACCTGGTAAAGATTTATAAAATTAATAAAATTATTAAAAAGTAGTGTTATTATTTTGAAGAAGTTCAATAATGGAAGTTAACTTACAAGTGACGCAAAAGTTGAAATTTTTTCTGAATAAAATGGATGACAAGTTATAAGCTAATTTTCAATTTTTTTCCAGCTCGGTATGAATAACAATGTTCAAGACATCAGTTAGAGAATTAGGAAATAAATTAATTGTAAATTAAACATGAGACTGACAGAAATCAGCAATTAATTATAAGGACTTGTTTATTAGTTAGTTAAAAGACGAATATACCGGATTTAATTTTGTTTGATCTAATAATTAATCCAAGTATTAGTATATGGTATCTCTTATTATCTTTAACCCGTAATTTTTATTGGTAGCCATATTGAGTATCAATGAACTGTAGAATTGGAAAGACAATGTTCCAGTCTGAAAGCTAGAACGGAGTTGGCTGAATTAATTTAATTTCAGAATTTTTAAGAAAAAGTCATTAAGCATTTTATGATGAAGTAAGTGTAAAAATTTAAGAGAAAGATCTAAATCCGGCTCTCTAATCTCTTTAAACTTGATTATCATTCCATCCTAAATCGAAATGATCTTATTAAGCAAATTCCAGGGGTTTTAAATGGTAATATTAAATGAATCAAAATGACTCTAATTTGAAATGTATGGGAATAAACATAAATTGGATTCAAAGGGTACAAATGACAATAAATTGACTTATATATAAAGCAAAATAAATTTCAAATGCATTATTTTATTAGATCGTTCAAATGGATTATTTTATTTTTTGTAAACCTTTGGATGATGGATAGAGCGACTGGGCAGGATTTTTATAAAAAAGATGCTATCCAGGAAATTAAAATATATTTTTCCTATTCTGATTGGGATTACCGTTTAGACACCGCTAAGGCGGGAAAAGAAAACTATATACTGGCAGAGTACTGTATTATCAATGGTCAGCGATTTGATAGCATTGGTGTTAAATACAAAGGAAATAGTTCTTATAGATCGAATCAAGTTAAAAACCCTCTGCATCTTAAGCTTGATTGGATTAATGAAAGCCAGGATTATAAAAGTTATACCAGTATTAAATTAGGAAATAATTTTTCAGATCCTTCAGCTGTTCGGGAAGCCCTTTCGTATGAAATACTTTCCAATTATATGGATTGTTCTAAGGCCAATTTTGCTCGAGTTTATATTAATGATAAATATTTGGGTCTATATACCAATGTCGAAGCTGTAAATAAAAAATTTTGCAGTGATCACTTTGGTACTTCTGATCATGTATTCGTTAAGGGAAATCCGGACAGACCAGGTAATAATTCTACAAGTAATCTTGTTTATATAAATAAAGATAGTTCAAGTTATTATTCCTACTATGGAATGGAGAATGGTTTTGGTTGGTACAAGTTAATAGCCTTGATAGATACTTTGAAAAACAATGCTTCAGCATTGGATAAAATTATGGATATCGATCGGGCTATTTGGATGCACGCGTTTAATAGTGTATTTTCAAATTATGACAGTTATACTGGATCTTTTTCTCAAAACTATTATTTGTACGAAGATGATTTTGGCAGGTTTCTTCCAGTTGTATGGGATCTTAATATGAGTATAGGTGGATTTCCAGGTTCTATTGGGGGTGGAGGTGGCACCACCGTTGATAAAATTGCATTTTTCAATGGTGAAACCAATGCGGCGAGACCTTTAATTCAAAAGGTTCTTCAAAATGTACGACATAAAAAAATGTACACAGCACATGTGAGAACGTTTTGCAAAGAGTTTATTGCTAATAAAGAATATCAGACCATTGCTAAAAGATTACAAGCGGTTGTTGATACTTTGGTCAAAAATGATCCTAACAGTTTGACAACTTATGCAGCATTTCAATCATCATTGACTGCAGCTATAAACTCCGGCGGAGCACCGGGAGGTTCAGTTCCAGGAATTTATACCTTAATGGATGCACGCCTTACTTATTTTAATACTATTAGTGAATTTAAAGCTATTCCGCCATCCATAGACAATATTCAGATTAAATCGATAGATCCTCATATCGGTGATACGGTCTGGTTAAGTGCAAAAATTTCAAATGGTAATTTTGCATTTCTAGCATTCAGGAAAAATAAATTTAGTCTTTTTACTAAAGTTGAGATGAAGGATGACGGACTTCATTATGACGGTGCACCAGGAGATGGTGTTTATGGGGCATATGTAATTGCAGACACTCGTAAAACACAATACTATATCTATTCAGAGAATAATGTAGCAGGCATTTTTTCTCCGGAAAGAGCTGAATATGTTTATCACACCTTGGAAGTAAATTATAATTTTCCTGAAATCCAAAAAGGAGAATTGGTTATTAATGAATTTATGTCCAGCAACAAATCATCAGTGCTTGATTCTACAGATACCAAGTATGAAGATTGGATAGAGATCTATAATAATACCAATGAAGATGTGGATTTAAGTGGTTTTTTTCTTTCGGATGATTATACCAACCCTTCAAAGTATGAATTTCCAGATTACACAAGTATTAAATCAAAAGACCGATTAGTGATATGGTTGGATGAAGATGGTGAAGCTACTGGCCTTCATGCAAACTTCAAACTTTCACTTGGAGGAGAAGAATTGATTTTATCCAGGCCTGATGGATTTGTATTGGATAGTCTAACATTCGGTGTTATTCCTTCTGACCAATCATTTGAAAGATGCCCGGACGGAACTGGAGTTTTCAAAATTGTTACATCAAGTACCTATAACAAGACAAATTGTGCCACTACTTCAATAGTTAATTCATCACATGATAATACAAGGGTTTACCCTAATCCGGCTTTTGGTTATATAGTCATCGAAAATAATGATGAAGCACTTAATAAGGTTCGATTAATTGATTTAAAAGGTTCTTTGGTATTGTCAATTAGTTCGATATTGGACCAAAATACTTATGTAGATTTGCAAGCCATAAACGATGGAATATTTATTTTGGAATTAGAATATAGAGATGGTACAGTATTAAGGCAAAAGTTATTGGTGCATTAATAACTGGATTGGTGGTTTGAAATTATACTAATATTTAAAGGCTTTTTTTTAAAACAGATATGCAGGAATTATTTTCATTATTCTCAAAAATTGAAAATCCAACCTTGGATATGGTTGTTTTTACATTTATCCTTGCCTTTATTTGTTCACTTTGTATTGCACTAACTTATTATTTTACTACACCAACAAATTTCAAGACTGCAAATTACATTCAAGCTCTCATTCTTAGTTCTGTGATAGCCACTATGATACTGCAGAGCATTGGAGATAATGTAGCTTCCGGTTTGGGAATATTAGGTGCTCTGACCATTATTAATTTTAGGACAAGTTTCAAAGATCCAAGAGATATAATTTTTATGTTTGCCTCCCTTGGTGTTGGAATTGCGTGTGGTTCTTTTGTATTTATGGTTGCGGTTAGTGGTACTGTTCTTTTTTGTTTGGTTGCCATTAGTCTTCGGTATTCAAATTTTTCTTTAGGCAATCATACAGTATGGATGCTTAGGATTAAATTGGGTTCTGGAGCATCTGTCGCATCAATCGAAAATGTTTTACATAAATTTTGTAAACGTTTTGCACTGGATGCACTGAGAAATAGCACCAATAATGAAACGGAAACACAGGAGAGAGATTATTTAATTGTTTTTAATAACGAAGAGAGTAAAACAAATTTATTAATGGAATTAAAAGCATTGGGAATTGAGGTAAGAAGATTGTCCAATCAAAATTCGGAATCCACAGAAGTCTAATTAACAATAACAATCCGATTTAATAAGAATAACAATTTGCAGAATAATTCTTAAATAAGGTTAATTTATTAAGATAAATATGCGTATCAATGAAGTTTAATTTTTTGTTTCTTTTGGTTCCAACAGCACTAATTTCTGGTTGGTTATTATTAAGGAATATACAGGGTAGAAGTGAGGTGAGTTTTTTTGGCACAGCAGATGCCGAGCCTAAGATTTTATTGTTTAATCAAGATGTATGGATTGATAAGGTAATGGTTTCTATCGGCTCTAATGTTAAAGCGGGAGATACATTAGTTAGTGGTGGTATTTACAAGGATCCACGAAGAAATGTCGAGTATAGTTTGGAAATGGAGAGATATAGGATCTTATATGAAAATCAAAAAAAAATATATGAAGAGGAGTCAGAACTTTTGAAATCAAAGTATTTAGTAGATAAATCCGAGTTAGAGGCAGAAATTAATACTTTGAAGCAATTGGACACGGGTCATTTGAATGTTCGACAAATTGTTTTTGGTAAAGGTGCCATCAAAACTGAAGAGCAACTGAAAATCGCTGAACTGGAAAGTAAGATTTCCCATTTGAAGAAACTACATGAAGATCAGATGGAAGAACTCAATACGCGTCATTTAAATCGACTTAATGTCCTGAATGTTGATCGCAACAAAGACACAAAACTTAATGAATTTGATAATCAAAACAACGCCAAAATTTGCCTGATTGCTCCTTTCGATGGTTATATCGATCAGGTTAATATCAACCCCAATGAGCCAATACAGGCCTATAAAGATGTATTAAGAATAATACCGCTTAAGCCGATCAAAGTTCGTGGTTTTATTCATGAATCTTCCAATATTCAAATTGATCAGGGTGATTCAGTGGTCATAAGCTCAGCTACTCAAAATGAAAAACTGAATCATGGAATTGTTCAATCCATTAGTCCAAAAATGGTGGAGTTGCCACTTCGTCTAAGGAAGTTTGTTGAAGTCAGGGCATGGGGTAGGGAAGTAAGTATTTCCCTGCCACAGAATAATAATTTTATTATTGACGAAAAACTTAACATAACCGTATTGCATCATGCTCAATAGTTTAAAGATAATGCAATGGAAAGTAATCATTTTATTGGTTGTGCTAAAGGCCAATGCTCAGTCCGACGTAATTCGAGTCTTGCATAATTTTACTGAGGATTCCATTCTTTTGCAATTAGAGCAACGCATTGCTATGGCTTATAGTCAGGATTTCAGTATACCCTGGATAAAAAGTATAGAGGGGAGGTTTGGAATTAATGGGTCAACTGCAGGAGATACAGTATTTGGATATTTGCGCAATGAGGATAATTATGGCTTAATCGTTCGATTTAATAGTTTTAGTGAAATTGCATCACAGAAAAAATATAAAAGTAAATTCATTCAGGTACTTGAAGCTGATAAAAAAGATAAATTGAACCGACGGATTAATGAATGTTATTCTTTGGTTGGAAGTTTATATTATTTGAAAAACGAAGTTGCTTGGTTAAAGGAGAAAGAAAGATTATTGCAGGGAATTCAGGAGGTTCATAAATCCATGGTAGATCAGGGATTGACGTTTCAATTAAAAGATATTTTGGCCAATGAGGAGGATATTATTAAAAACTCATCCGAACTCAACCAGCAAAGGACAAGAATGAATGAATTGATTTATTTATTAGGATTACCTGTTGAATCAATAAAGAGTGATAGTTTCAAATTTGGCGATTGGATAAATGTTCAATCAATGATCAATAAGATCAATAATCTGAAATATAACGCTGCATTAAATTCAAGCTTAAACTTAAAGATTGCTCAATCCGAATTAGCTGAGGCTAAAGTGTCTAACGTAAAAGCTCAGAATTCAGAAATATTGGACGGAATTCGCTTATCATTTGATGATGTTCTGTATCCGGTCAAGCCGAATAAGTTTAACCCGATGAATAATTATTCGGTTCGTATAGGGTTTAAAGTACCATTAACTGGTAATAATAATTTTAGACTTGCTGATGCATATATTGAATCATATGAGAAAAAGTCCAATATAAAATTCATGGAATGGGAAAATCAAGATCAACTTAAAGTGCTTAAGGATAAGGCTGAGAATTTGTACAGTAATTATCAAAAACTGGAACAACAAATGATGAATAGCGCTACCCGTAAATTGATTTCTAATCCTGAGGCAAAAGTGCATATCGCTCCAATGGATTGGTATAGAATGAAGTTAATCGAGTTAGAAATTAATCTTAAAAAGAATTCAATTGCTGATGAATTAGCGAAAGTATATTTGGAAATATTGAATTATTGTGGAATCCTAACCGATCGCATTCAAATTTTTTCCGAAACAGAGGAAAGATGGTGATGTTAATTATATCACGGATTACAATCGGATAAAAGCTTAGACAAGTCAAATTTTTTCATTTGCATAAATGAATACATGGCTTTAGGAGCCGTGATGGGATCAGACATTAAGGTACTCAAAACTGAAGGTACGACCTGCCAGGATAATCCAAATTGATCCTTTAACCATCCACATTTTCCTTCATGACCTTGTTCGGTAAGTTTGTTCCAGTAATAATCGATTTCTTCTTGCGTTTCACATTGTATAACAAAGGATACAGATTCATTCAAGGAATATTCAGGACCGCCATCGAGGGCCATGAATTTATTTTTATTCAGTTCAAATATGGCTACAAATGGTGTAATATTAATTATTTTAGAATCAGGAAAAATTGAGGTATAATAATTAGCCGCGGCTTTTGCCATACCATTAAACCAAATGCATGGATATAATTGGATCATAATTTTTTTAAATGGTGATTAGTTTAGGTTATCAGGTGTAAATCCGAATGGCAATAAATCTTTACACGTATTGAAGGTAATTATTTGTCCATGAGGGTGTCCGAGGATTAGCTCTATTTCTTTTTTATTATTAATTTCAATTTCATTCATAACCTGTCGGCAAAGTCCGCAAGGGGTAGATGGAAGTTTTTTTAAATCTTGCGAAAAGCAGCTAATGGCCAAAATTAGAATTTGTTCTTTGGGATAAGTAGCAATCGATGAGTAAAGCGCATTTCTTTCAGCGCAAATACCACAGGGGTATGAAGCATTTTCCTGATTAAACCCTGTAATAATTTCATTATTCGATAATAATACTGCTGCGCCAACTTTGAAATTGGAATACGGAGCATAAGCCAATTGCGATGAGGAATATGCTACTTCCAATATCTTTCGTTGTAATTCAGAAAGCTCGTGAATGGATTCATATACTCTGTATTGAATTACATATTCTAGGGTCATTCCGTTACTTTATAAATATTTTTTGGTAAAAGTTCTCTTTTGTAGTCTTGATTTCAACCAAGTAAAAACCTGATTCCAAATTAAGCTGATCGAATGAAATTTTTTGAACACCATTAGGATTGGTTAATATTTGATATAAACCTTGCCCATCTATAGTGTAAAGGCTGAGTTCAGCAAAATCATTGTTAATTTCATTAATTCCGAAATTGACTATAATTTCTCTATTGCTTAAAACGGTTGGGTAAATTTGAATGGAATTATTTTCTGAACTTCTTCTGTTTATATTGCTGCCTGATAAACGAGAACCATAGGTGATTAATCCAAAGTCGTTAAGGATTTTTGTTTGAAATTCAGCGGAGTAATTACCATCAGTAAGTTTAGATAATTTGTAAGTTAATGCACTTGCGGCTGTAGAACTTTTGAATTCAGAAAAATTGTATTTATTAATGGATGCATGTTTTAAATTAGGATTTGCATCGCCTGTTGAAGTCGAAAATAGATTAATTTGATCAACCGTTAAGCTTGGTTTTAAGGCTTGCATTTCTTTCTGATCTCTAGATGTAAAAAATAGTTTTACCTGAACTTCTTTGCTTAAAGCTTGAGTTGAATTAATTTCCCAATATCGGGACGCTGCGATAATTTTATTATTCGAATAGGATGTGCCAAACTCCTGAGCTTTACCTGAGCCATAATTGCTAGTGGTATGAGCCTTTATAATAAGGCTACCGTCATTGATGTTACCAATATTCTGACCAAACTTATTGATGCTGGCGATAAGTATATCATCGGATTCATCAATAGTATTGTTGTCAAAATAATAATTTGAGTATGTCCCGTCAAAACATTCTACATTTGCAATTATATTAAGATCAGGTTTGTCGAAAACCATATTAGAAGGAGTGTACTGAGTTAGACATGTTGAAGCATAAACGTTTCCCCTGATTAGATCTCCGGGTTCTTTTCCAAAACCTATTGAAAAATTAATACCGGGGTTTCCGGAAAGATGGCAATAACTCATAATGCTTCCTATAGAAGGTTTCGGTGCAGGAGAACAACTTCCTTCTTGTTTTGCGCAGTTGTCCAAAGCTTGATTTTTATTTGGACCCCATGCACAGGCATGCGTATGCTTAGAGCCGAATACATGCCCTAGCTCATGACTTGCCAAAAAGACGTCATATGAAAAAGTGTTGGAATTATTGAGAACTCCTTCAACATTGGCAAAGGCAAAGGCATATGACTTTAAGCAAAGAGCATTAATATATGCTACGCCTCCTAATGTGGCTTTACCTTTGTTGGTATATCCTGATAAACACAGATGAATATTTCCGTTGAATGTTTTGAATTTAGATTTTAAATGATTCAAATCAAGACTGGCCGAAGTGTGCGGAAATCCATCAGCTGTTTTGTTGATTATAATTTCAGAAAGTGTTATTTGAATTTCTTCTTTACGATAGATTTGATTGACCTGGTTAAATAAGCTAATAATATAGTTACAGACTAATTGAGAGTCCTTATTGAATTTTAAGTATAAAGCATAATCTGCGCGAATGCTAATTTTAGTTCTTTTACAGTTTTCCTTAGTTCTTGAAGTTAATAATTGCTTGTCTTCGATATAATGGTCCCAATCGTTTGTACTGCAATAATTTTCTAATTTGGTGGTATTTTGTGTTAAAGTAAGTATACATTTATTAAGAATCGATTTTCCTTCCAGAGAATACTGAATATTGGAATTCAAAGCAAAGTGACCCAATATTTGTTGATCAAATAAACTTATGCAGGCAAGTGAGTGATTATCCTGATTGATGTATCCTTGATAGTGAATTCCGGTATTAATTTTAATTTCACTTATAATTCCATTATCCTCTGTATAGCATTTGAAGTCTGGCTCGATGAAAGAAGTAGGGATAAGTTCAGTATTACTTATTCCGGTTTCAGGATTACTTAATTGGATACCTTCAGGTAATGAAGTATGGAAAATATCTTGAATTTGTGCAATGCCTTCTATTTCCGAAACAAATTGTTGCGGTGATACGCGCTCGAATTGATTAATATTTAAAACTTTGTTCTTTATAAAGGAATGATTGTGAGCGTTGCTATCTCCTGTCTGAGCCAGTAAGAATAGAAAATTTGAAAATAATAATAAGGCGGTTGCTATAATTCTATTAGGAACAGCGTTTGTCTTATTTTTGAAACTTAAGCACTCATAACAATTTAGATACATATTATTAATTATTTTAATATGATTAAGTATTACCAAGAACTGTGCCAAATATTAAATCAAGTACTAATTGCAAAATATAATACTGCGGAAATTGATAATATTATTCATTATATATATAATTCTGATTATTATAAGTATAATATTCTGGACAATCAAAATAATTTTAGAACAGAGCTTAAGTCTTTGAGCCAAGACCTGTTAAAATCCCGCCCGGTTCAATATTGCATTGGGGAGGCTTGTTTTATGAATTTAGTTCTGCATGTTGACGAACGAGTTCTAATTCCAAGACCTGAAACGGAGGAGCTGGTGGAATGGATTTTAAAGACAAATGATGATCGGCCTTCGATTAGAATTTTAGATATCGGAACCGGAAGTGGAGCAATAGGTCTGGCGCTATCCAAATACAGGCCTGAGTGGAATATTACCTTATTGGATATTAGTAGTGAGGCACTGCAAGTTGCACAGATGAATGCATCAAAGTATAAAATAAGGGTAAATTTTTTACAACTGGATTTTATTTTAGATCATGACAAGATAATTGAGAAGTGGGATATTCTTGTTTCTAATCCACCTTATATTTCGCATACAGACTTGCATTATTTATCAGACTCCGTAAGATTATTCGAACCTAATATTGCTCTGATTGCTCGAAATGATGATCCTGATATATTTTATAGAGTAATTGCTGTCTATGGAAAAACTCATTTAAATCCAGGTGGAAAAATTTATTGCGAGATTAATGAATTTCGAGCAGAGAACATTTTTAATATTTTTAACGAGCAAGGATATCAGAGTATTAAAATAAAAGACGATTTGCAGGGTAAGAAAAGAATGATCATGGTGTCAAATTGAAAACATAAACGTTCTAGAGTAATTTGATTTATAAATTTTCTAATCTACTTTTCCTAATATGTTGAATACCATATCCGGAAAATCAATTGAGTTACTCTAGTTCTTTACCCTAAACTTTACTCCAATATATGGCTTTATTCCATTTATTGGTGCATATACTTCATTGGCGTTGAAAAAATTGCTGGTAGGATTCGAAGCCGAGATGATCGCTTCATGTTGCGTATAATTTGTGATATTTTCGATTCCAAAATACAAATCCCAATTTTTCCTTAAATAGTTAACTTGGGATTGAATTAGAATATAGGGAGACGAATATCCTTGGTGCTCATGGATTAATTCATGCGGATAAGAATTTTTATCCGGCAAACGCATTTTTCCGACATAATGCGAAGTTATATTCCATTGCAGACGATTATCCAAAAAATTAAGGTCAACAGAAAGCAAACCTCTCCAACGGGGAATCATTACTTGCTCTCTAAATTCTTCTAATTGAATTTTATTATCCTGGTAGCGTAGGCCAGACTTAACGCTCAATAACTCAGATAGGATGATCTTGTAGCTTCCGCTAATACTAATGGCTCTGGAATTTCCATTTAATGAATAAAAGTGGGCAGAAGGTTTATTTTGAAAATCCATATCCTGATCAACTACTAATTGATTTTCGAATTTGGTTACATACGCATCAAAGTTAAATTCAGATTCTTTATGAAAAACAAATGGTTTGCCGACAAAATTAATCCCATAATTCCAGGATGATTCGTATTCAGGTAAAGAATCAATAAGCCATTGTCTATTGGTTACCAGTAAGTTTATATTATCTGTCGCTAATCTAAAAAATCGAAATCCACGACCAGCGGATAAACGACATGTCCATACATCATTAATATTGTATCTCAAACTAAAGCGTGGAGTCCAAAACCATTTATTAAGTTTTAAATAATCAACCCGTTGGCTCGTGGTGAGTATAAATTTTTTAACATCAGCACAAGTCCCTTCTCCAAACTTGTAACTGTATTCTCCTACTATACCAGGCGTTGATTCTTCGTAACTTCTCTCAAAATTATTCGAATTTACAGACCATGATTCAAGTGAACGGTTATAATTAAAAATCGGTCCTGTTGTTATCTCATGCGTATTGTCCTGAAAACTTTGCTTGTACATTATTTGTATATAGGCATGTTTTTCATCGGCTTCAATACTATTTAATCCAAATTGTCCGATCAGTTTTGAATAGGAGAGGTCATAAATTGAACCGGTGCTTTGGTCAGTATTATTAAAACCTACATAACCAAGATTCCCATTGGCATTGTAATGAGTTATGTTCTGGTAGAATTGATATTCTTCTTTTCCAGAAGTCTGACCGCCATCTCTGGTATTGTACAAGGCTTGGATATTTACCTGACCTTCCCAAGATTCGCCAAAGAAAATGTTTCTCCATAAACCATTTAGTAATTTAGTTTTTGCGTCATCATAAAATCCATCATTATTGTGATCTCTGAATCCTGAATGTCGGGAAGCATGTAAATATAATCCTGAATGATCTGCCGCATTCCATTTTCTATTGAGATGAACATTAGCTTCAAATCTTCCGTGATAATCTCCATAGGCATTAACAAATAATGGATCGTCTACTTCAGGTTTGACAAGTCCGGTATTGATTGCTCCCGTCATACTTTGAGCACCATGCAAAGCTGAGGAAGCACCTTTCTGTATGTTGATCTGTTGTAACCAAGTACCTGGAATAAAGTCATAACCAAAACTTGAAAGTATTCCAGTAAATGCAGGCCTATTTTCGATCAGCATCTGTGTGTAAATTCCACGCAAACCGAGTAATTGAATTTCTTTGTTACCAACTACTGCATTGCTATAAGCTACATCAACAGTATTGCTGGTTTGAAAACTTTCTGCTAAACTACAACAAGCTGCTTTTCGAAAATCATTGCTGTTTAAGGATTCAATATTCTGAGGATCCAGAAGTGAAAAGCTATGTCCTGTGCGGGATGACTGAATACTTACTTCATTTAATAGCAGTCCTTCATTTAATTGAAGTACAAGGTTGCCTTCAGTTTTTTGCAGATCAATGGTGTCTTCAACATAACCGGTATAACTTACGACTAGGAATTGTTCTTCCGGAATTTTTTTTAAAACAAAACTTCCATCTTCTAAGGTAGTTGTTCCGATTTTAGAATTCAGGTAATGGACATTTACTCCTTCCAACCCTTTTTTATCACTACCAAGAACTTTTCCTTCAAGAATTTGAGCAGATATGGATTGAAGGTTCAATATAAAAATTACTGCAAGAGTAAAAATTGATCCATTCATCCTATTATTGATTTTAAGTTGCAAAAAAATTATATTGATTTAGAAATTTCCCTTGAAATAACAAGTTTTTGAATTTCAGAAGTTCCTTCACCAATGGTACATAATTTGGAATCTCGGAAATACTTTTCAGCCGGGAAGTCTTTGGTAAAACCATAACCTCCGTGTATTTGAACAGATTCTGTTGCAGCCATAACGCATACTTCAGAAGCATAGTATTTAGCCATGGCAGACTCTTTGCTCATTTTTTGTCCATGATCCTTCATGTACCCGGCCTTTCGAGTTAATGCTTCCGCTGCTTCAATTTTAGTTGCGATATCGGCTAATTTAAATGAAATAGCTTGAAAGTTAGAAATCGGTTGTCCAAATTGTTGTCTTTCTTTGGAGTATTTCACGGAGCATTCATAAGCGCCTTTAGCAATTCCTAATGAAAGGGCTGCAATACTTATGCGTCCTCCGTCCAAGACTTTCATAGCTTGTTTGAATCCATCTCCAACATTTCCTAATATTTGAGATTGATGAATTCTGCAATTATCGAATATTAATTCTGCGGTTTCGGAAGCGCGCATACCAAGTTTATTTTCTTTTTTGCCTCCACTAAAACCCTTTGTTCCTTTTTCAATTATAAATGCAGTCATTCCATTACTATCCAAGAGATCACCCGTACGGGCAATGACTACAGCAACATCACCAGATATTCCATGGGTTATCCAATTTTTGGTGCCATTGATTATCCAGTAATCACCATCTTGTTTGGCTACACATTGCATGCGAATAGCATCTGACCCGGTATTAGCTTCTGTTAATGCCCAGGCTCCAATCCATTCACCAGTAGAAAGTTTGGTGAGGTATTTTTGCTTTTGATCTTCGTTTCCGAAAATTTGAATATGTCCTGTACAAAGCGAATTATGGGCCGCAACCGATAGTCCAATTGAGCCACAGACTTTAGCGATTTCTTCAATTACAGTTATGTATTCCTGATAACCCAGACCAGAACCACCATATTCATGAGGAACCAATACCCCAAGAAATCCATGTTTTCCCAGGTTATGCATTAAATCAACTGGGAAATGTTGCCTTTCATCCCAATCCATTACATTAGGCCTTATATAATTTTCCGCAAACTGACGTGCGCTTTGCCTAATTAGTTCTATATTATCCATAAAGTAAGTTCAATAAAAGAGGACAAAGGTATTAAAATTAAGTCCAATGCTTTAGCCTTGGATATTATACTGTTAAACAGAAAGATGCTCTATTATCTCCAGTCCGTAAGCTTCAACACCAATGTTTTTTCTTGGTTTATTTGTTATTAATTTAATTTGCTTGACACCAATTTCACATAATATCTGACTGCCTATTCCAATTTCCCGTTGATCCTGATCAGGTCTGTATAATTTAGGACGATCAGTTATAATTTTAGATAATGGATCTTTTTCTTTATTTTGATTGGAAAGTAGAATTAATACACCTGAGTCTTCTTTTGTTAGCTGATTAAAAGATTTTAGAAGCATTGAATTTTCCTGGTTCAGAAGGACATCAAGCAATTCAGCAAGACTATCACAATATTGAATTCTTACTAATACAGGTTTCAGTGGATTAAGATTGCCTTTAATAATTGCTATATGTTTGTCTTTTGAATCAAATTGTCCGAATTGAATAATTTCAAATTCGTGATCACCAAATTTCTGATTGCTTTGGTGTTCAATTTGAATTAGTCTTTCACTTCTTAGACGATATTGAACAAGATCGTTAATGGAGATTAGCTTGATTCCAAGTTTTTGGCTTTTTTCAATTAATTGTGGTAAACGAGCCATACTTCCATCCTCATTTAAAATCTCAACCAATGCTCCACCTGGATTCATTCCAGCAAGTCTTGCCAAATCTGTTGTGGCCTCCGTATGACCTGTTCTCTGGAGTACGCCACCTGATTTTGCTCTGAGAGGAAAAATATGACCTGGTCTTGCAAAGTCTTTGGCTACAAATTGATGGTCAACTAAAGCTTTTAATGTTAAGGCACGGTCATAGGTAGAAATACCGGTACTGCAGCCATGGCCTATTAGATCCACTGATACTGTAAAAGCGGTTTCGTGAAGTGAAGTATTGTTCCTAACCATTAGTGGTAGATCCAACTCATCAGCTCTAGCTTCTTCGATTGGAGCACATATTAGACCTCTTCCTTCCCGAGTCATGAAATTAACTACATCTGGTTGGATTGATTCTGCAGCACATATAAAGTCGCCCTCATTCTCCCTGTCTTCGTCATCGACGACTATTAGAATTTTACCTTCTCGGAAATCCTTAATTGCTTCTTCGATGGTATTAAAAATCGGCGAAGTTGGTTGTACTATCTCTGAGTAGGTTTCCATGTTGCAGTTTTAACTCCTTTACAGTAGTTAATAAACCCAAGAAATAGCGCAATGTTCATCCAAATAAAATAAGCCACAGGTCGGGTAATTGGTTTTTTTATTCCAGCCAATGGGAGTAGGTAATCTGCCAGAACAACCATAAAAACGGACATACCGATTATATAAAAATAAAGCGTAAATGGGTATCCTGATTGATATCCTAAAAGGCCAAGACTTATATAGCTTATTAAGAATAAGATTGGGGTTAACCAACGAAGGATCTTATGTGAAAAGAAGCAAAAAGCTCTTATGAAAGGTTTTTTGTAAAGTATTGGCCAGAAGAGTTCCAGATTTTGCCAGTTGCCGGTAGCAATTCTTTTTTTTCTTCTGAATTCTTCTACTATTGAATGGGGAGTTTGCTCAAAGGCTTCAGCATTCAAATTACTGAGGGAATAGTATCCTTGCTCCAATACTTTCATTGATAGGTAAAAATCATCTACCAAAAGTTTACTGGGAATTGGTGTAAATAAAGTGGATCGAATAGAATAACAACCTCCAAAAGCACCCATCATGCACCCCCAAAGTTCACCTTCCCAATGCTTAATCTTACTCTCAAGATGAATATATGTTCTTTCAGAGGCTGCAATGCCTTGAATAGAACTTTCGATGGGCATCATGCGGCAATCTATGAGTCCAACTTTGGGATCAGAATATGGAGTTACTAAAAGTTTTAAAGTGCTTGGAGTGACTAATACATTGGCATCGGTTAGTAGTAGTATATGGTTAGAATGAAAAGGATTTAGTTTATTGGCTTGAATAGCCAAATCATTGATCACAGAAGCCTTTCCACGTCTTTCATCAAAAATGTAGAAGTGAACTTGACTGTATTCTTGACTTAGACGTTGTAAAATTTGATTTGTGTGATCAGTAGATGCGTCTGAACCAACGAAAATTTTAATTTTATCTTTTGGATAATCAGAATGAAGAATCGTTTGAATTTTTTTTTCAATTATAAGGTCTTCATTGTGGACAGAAATCAGGCATGAGATGAGAGGCTCTTCTTTATAAAATGAAGGTATGATTCTGTCTTTCTTTCTTATCGTATAGCAAATCAGTAGAATGAGTGGAAAAATCAGATAGGTATGTATAATAAGACTACAACATACCAGGATGAGTATCTTTAGAATCAAAATATATCTAAGATTATTGAATACTTGCCTTATGTCTATGAGACACCAAGACTTTTTGATATGCATTGACTAACCGGGAAGCCAGTTTTTCATTATTGAAGTTGTTCTTAAGAAAACTTCTTGCATTCTCACCAATCTTTTGAAGTTGGTCTTTATGTCTGTAACACCAATCGATGCTTTCAATATAATCTTCAATTGAATTAGCAATAATTACCTGCTTCATATGTTTCGCTGGTATGCCTTCCAGTCCTATCGAGCTACTAATAACCACCCGACCAAGTGCCATAGCTTCAAGAATTTTTACTTTTATACCTGAACCGGCAAAAAGTGGAACAATAGATATAGGATATTTCTGAGTAAATGCTTTGGCATTAACGACTTGATTGTGATAATAAACCCCTGGTATTCTAAGATTTCTCATTTCTGCCGGAGCATTTCTTCCGGTGAAATGGAATTCTAATTCCGGGTATTTAGCTTTAAGTTTAGGCCAGACACTTTCTAAGAACCAGTTCAATCCTTCCGTGTTTGGCATCCAATCTAATGAGCCAATAAAAGAGAGGGCAATAGGGTTTTGAAACGCTGAATAATCCGGTTCGTATTTTGTTAAGTCAAAACCAACTGGAATTGCGAGACATCCGTTTTTATAGCCCAGTGATTTAAATCGATCAAGATCTCTTTCAGTAATGGCAACCAGAAAATCATATTTATTCAATCTGTCAACTTCGAATTTTTTTAATTTTTTGGAGAGATATGAAAGGTATAATTTCTTAGGAATAAAATCTATCTGCTCTGTAATTCGGTCCCAGATTTCATGTTCAATATTATGGGCGCGCATTACAATGATGGCATCTGAATTTTCTTTGATAAGATCATAGTAGGGTGCGAGGTAAAGAGTTTCTAATTGAATGATATCAAATTTCTGGGTCGAAATAAGTTCAAGAAGTTTTTGAGCAAATCCATCGGATTGAAATCTTGAAATATGAAAAGATTCTTTGGAAAACAAATTTTTAAAGGCATCCCATTTTCTTATGGTATTATCCACTTCGACAGAATGGATTTCTTTGTAATGTTTCAGCTCGGCAGGTAGGTTTTGCATATCCAGCTTGAAATAATGCTTGCTGGTATTCATAGTTAGAAGGCTGAGCTCACAACCCATATCCGTCAAGGACTTGCTAATATGCTGAATAGCTATTGATTCACCGTCTTGTAGGGGATAGGGAAACTTTTTACAGAGTTGGAGTACTTTCATATTGGCTTCGTCGGTTACTATGCAAGGTTATAATATTCAATTGCATATTGGGATAACGTCTGATTTTTACAATTTACTATATGAATATAAGTTTTTTTTAACAAAATGCAAAAGTAAGCAAATCACCTAGTTTTAATAGCGAATTTTTACATTAAATATTGATTTTTAAGGCATTACTAAGATGATTTTCCAATTCTGATACGCATACAACGACAAAATTCTTTGCGAAAGACCCTTTTGACTTAACTTTCCAGCATTATTCCTGAGTGAAATACATGATTAAAGGAGAACATATTACCAAGACCTACGGTGCTGTAAAGGTGCTACACGGGGTTAGTCTTAATGTTACTGAAGGATCCATAGTAAGTATAGTAGGGAGCTCAGGAGCTGGTAAAAGCACTTTGCTCCATATTTTGGGTACGTTGGAGAAGCCGGATGCCGGAAAGTTAAGCTTAGATGGTGTTGATGTATCTCAATTGAGTGCCAAAGAACTTGCTCGATTCAGAAATATTAATATTGGTTTTATTTTTCAATTTCACCATCTGTTGCCGGAATTAACTGCTTTGGAAAATGCTGCATTGCCGGCTTATATCTTAGGTGTAAAACAGAAATCGGCAGAGGAAAATGCCAAAAGCTTGCTTAATCGACTAGGCTTAGGTCATCGCTTGGATAGTAAGCCTGGAACCCTTTCAGGTGGAGAGCAACAAAGAGTCGCTCTTGCAAGAGCTTTAATTAATAATCCTAAAATCTTGCTGGCCGATGAACCTACAGGCAATTTGGATCAGGAAAATGCAGACGAGGTTTTAAAATTATTATTGGAATTGCGCAGAGAATTGAACATAACTACCGTGATTGTAACGCATGATATGAATATTGCTTCACGCACCGAAAAAGTTATGAGAATGAAAGATGGTATAATTGATATGACCGAATGATTAGGTTTTGGTTATTCTTTTGATTTTATCGATTGTTTCATCCATTTATAATATTCCTTATTAACTTTTGCATCCAAGGATAAAATACAACTGCATTCATAAGAATGTTTAGACTCTATCAGTTGACCTAATTTTTTAGACAATTTTGGTAATGTTTTCAGAAGAAGAATTGTTTCATTGTCCTGTGTAAGTTTTTCTCCCCAAACATATAATGAATCAATGGGGAAAATATTTGCACAAGCGGATAACTTATTATCTATAGCAACTTTTCCCAAAGCGATGGCTTCCTTTTTATTTTTGCAGGGAATGTATAAAACACTAATCTTGTTTTTCATTGGCTTTAAGTTCTTTTAGTTTGTTTTTATAATATTTATAGGTTTCAATTTGCGATCTTATTTTCTTATCGTCCTCAGTTTTTACGTATTCGTTCATATGAAGGTATTCTATTGATCGCGCTTTGACGTTGTCTCTTAATTGTAAATTCAGAATATCCGTAATTTCTCTTTTTAATCGAGTGGAATAAATTGGAAAAGCTACTTCAATTCTAAAATGTAAATTTCGCACCATCCAGTCTGAAGAAGAAATGAATATTTTTTCTTCGCTTCCATGATAAAAATAATAAACCCGGCTATGTTCTAGAAATCGATCAACTATGGAGATGCCTTTAATATTTTCACTTAAACCTGGTTTGTTCGGTACCAGACAGCAAATACCTCTTACAATAAGATTGATCTCAACCCCTGATTGTCCGGCATCATAAAGTAGATCTATCATTTCCGGATCCTGTAAGCCATTTAGTTTGATAATAATTTTTCCTTTTTTGCCGGCTAAAGCCTGCTCTTTTTCAAATCGAATGAGATTTTTTAATTCATCATTCATATTGAATTGTCCAACCAATAAATGATTAAAGTTTTGGGTTGGCAATTTGGTGTTTTCGAGAAAAGCAAAAACCCTGGAAACTTCAGTTGTTAATCTATCATCTGAAGTAAATAAGCCATAATCGGTATAAGCTTTTGCAGTTTGTTCGTGAAAGTTACCGGTAGAGAGATAAGCGAATTGTGTAATTTCATTTCCGGACTTTTTGGTAATAAGAGCGCATTTGGCATGTACTTTTAATCCTGGAAAGCTATAGCGAACTTTAATTCCTGCTTTTTCCATTTCCTCGCCCCATTTTAGATTGGCTTCTTCATCAAATCGGGCTTTCACTTCAATAAATGCGAATACATTTTTTCCTCTGGAAGCTGCTTCTATTAATGATTCTATAATTCTGGATTTTTTTGAGACCCGATATAGTGTAAGTTTAATCGATGTTACTTCAATGTCAACGGCAGCTTCTTCGAAAAATTTTAATATGGGTTCATATTCATGATAAGGGTAATAGAGTAGATGGTCTTCATTTTCTATGGCCTTAAATAGTCCATTTTTTTGGAAGGGATGATAATTTAAAGGTTTGAGGACCTTATTTTTTAAATGCTTTATTTTGAAATCCGGAAAATGAAAAAAGTCGAAATTATTGTGATATCTACCTTCTGGTGTTAAGTCTGATTTTGCAATTTCGAGTAATCGAAGAAAATAATTCAACATCTCTTTAGGCATTGCTTCATCGTATACCAATCTGGATGCTGGTCCAATATGTCTCTTAACGAGTCCTTTCTTAATCTTTTCTAAAAGGTCGCCACTGAATTCGTCTTCAATGTATAATTCGGCGTCACGAGTTAATTTTATAGAGTAAGAATGGATAATATGATATCCAGGAAATAGCCATTTTAAGGAATATCTCACAATCTCATCCAAAAGAATAACATGATAAGAATTGTCGGTGCTGGGTAAAATAATAAAACGAGAAAGATGATCAGAAGGAATTTTGACAATAGCATATTGCTCAGCTAAATCAGGTTCATCTTTAGCTTTAAGAATTATAGTCAGATAAAGTTCTGAGTTATTGAGAAATGGCTTTACTCTGTTACCTACCAGAAGTACTGGTTGTACAAACGGTAAAAGATTTTCTCTAAAAAATAAATCAAGAAATTCTTGTTGCGCTTTGTCAAGTTCTCTGTGAGAATGTAAAAAAATGTTTTCTTTCGAGAGGCCTGGAATCAATTCGCGATCAAAAATGTCATTGAATTCCGATAATTGCTTATTGACAATGGAGTAAAGCGTTTTTAATAATTTTTTAGGATCATAGTCAAGTTCGCTTTTAGTTTTTTTACCGAGTTTTTCAATATTTTTATGATGCGCAACTCTAATTCTGAAAAACTCACCTAAATTAGATGAAAAAATAGCAAAGAACTTCAGGCGTTCCATTAATCGAACGCTAGGATCTTTAGCTTCCTGAAGTACTCTGTAATTAAAATCCAGCCAACTTAAGTCTCGGTCAATATATTCAAAAGTAGACCTTGTTTTTAATTCGCTCATATCTTTTGGTTGTTCGTGTTATTTCTTAACATATTTGCAAATTGAACAAGTTGAATAGGATTTGGATGGTGAAATATAAAATACAGGGATTGTAACCCACCGCTTTTTAATTCATTTATTTTTGATATCCAATTTTGTACTCTCATTTGATCATCCTTAGGATCTCCATTTGATACAAACCTGATTAACAGATATGGACAACAGATGTTCATATGAAGAACATCTTGCCTGCCTGGGGTATCCGTGATCACCAGGCCCAGTTTGTGAAGGGAAATTAAAGCACAGAATTGGTTAAGCAAGTTCTTATTATCAAACCAAGAAGCATGACGCAATTCAAATAAGGTTGGGAATTTAATTTTATTGGAATAAATTAGATTTTCTAATGCATTGTATTTTGATGAATCAAAGTATTCTGAGAATTGCAGAAAACATACTCCTAACTTATTTTTAAAAAATTCAATGACTTCATTAAAAGAATTCCAATATTCTGATTCAAGTCCAATTCTTTTGTTTTGTGAAATCAATGAGGGTATTTTAGGACAAAAGGTAAAATTATCAGAAGCAAGCAGGTACCATTTTTTGGTTTGATCAGTGAAAGGTATTCGGTAGTAGGTAGTATTTAATTCAATCGTATTAAAAAAATTACTATAATACTTTAAGTATTCATTGGGTTTTGCATTTTTGGGATAAATGAGTCCTTTCCAGTAAGGTTCCGTCCAATTGGTGCTTCCAACGAATAGCTCGAATTTAGTTGATTTTAGATCAGCAAAAAGTTGAGTCTTTGGTAATGATACAAAAGAATAATGATCAGAATTGACTTGTCCGAACCTCATGAGAATAGATCTCGGCAAATATAAAGCAGCTATGGCAATCCAAAAGCTATTGGAGGGGACAATACCTTGCTAATTCTTATTCTTTAAAGGTCAAAATTCGAACCAAAACATGTACTTTTGATATATTAATTCGTATTCATGATGAGAAGATCTCTTGTGGCGGCAAATTGGAAAATGAATGTATTGCCTTCTGAAGCTTTTCGTTTGGCCAATTCAATTAAACTCTTAACCAGTAATTTAAATTTGGAAATTGTTGTCGCCCCTCCTTATACTCATTTGGCATTAATGTCACACCTCCCAGGTCATCATTTTTCATTAGGAGCTCAAAACGTACATCCAGAAAAAGCAGGTGCCTTTACCAGTGGTATTTCTACAGAAATGCTCAAAGACTTGAAAGTGGAATATGTAATCATAGGACATAGCGAAAGACGAGAAGCTTATCCCAATGAATCATTGTTGATACCTCGAAAAATCGAAGCCTGTCTTAATTCAAACTTAAAGGTCATTTATTGTTGCGGTGAATCAATTGAAACCAGAAAGTCGCATGAGGAATTTAATTTTGTTGGAAATCAATTAAATTCTGATTTTTTAAATTTGGAACAATGGAATAGCAATAATCTCATTATTGCCTACGAACCAATCTGGGCTATTGGTACAGGATTGACGGCTACACCTGAACAAGCGGAAGAGATGCATCTATTCATTCGTCGGTGGTTGAAAAATAAGTATGATCAGAAAGCTGGCGAAAATACGCGAATATTATACGGAGGTTCTGTTAAAGCTTCCAATGCATCTTCAATTGCTTCTATGGACAATATTGATGGTGCTTTGGTTGGAGGAGCAAGTCTCATTCCTGAAGAATTCGCTGCTATTGCCAGGTGTTGGGATAAGGCATAATCAAGCTTAGAAAGTTTAATTCAAACCTAGCGTTACTATAACTATGAAAAGGATAAGCAAAAAAAAGCTGGTTAAACATTTAACCAGCTTTTATTAATCTGATAATATTTTAAAGTAATTTTTTAATTTCTTCTTCTAAATTCTCTCTTGGATCAACAGCTGCAATTTTGCCGTCTTTGTCAAGTAAAAAAGTTTTTGGGATAGATCGCACGCCATATGCAGCAGCAGGAGCACATTCCCATTTCTTTAGATCGCTAACATGAGTTTCCCATTCCAATCCATCTTTTTCAATAGCGCCAACCCAGGCCTGCTTAGCATTAACCATAAATTGATTTATTGATGCCTCATCATTTAGTTGAGCTTTTGTTCTGCTGTCAACACCATCAAGAGAAACTGAAAAAACTGTAAATCCTTTACTCTTATATCTTTTATAGATGTCCACAACATGTGGATTGGCTCTTCGACATGGTCCACACCAACTAGCCCAAAAATCAATCAAAACAACTTTTCCTTTTAGATTTGAAAGTTTGTAACTTTTACCAGAAGGCGAGGGTAGTTCAATATCCGGAGCCTCCATTCCTACCTGAATAGTTTCGCTGGCTCTTTGCTGCATGGCAGCTTGTTCTGATTGAACAATAAATGACTCGTAAGTTTTGGTGAATTCAGATTCAGGGTATTTTGTTTTTAATTCAGCGACAATGCTTTTATGTTGTGCTAAAAAATTACCTTGAAATCCTAAAAGTTGTACCGCTAACAATCCTTTTGCTAGTGGGTTATTGGCTGCATTTATTTTAGCTTGTGCTGCTTCAATGGTAATTTGACCATTCAAAAGTTCACTTAGTGAATTAGTAACCTCTTCTGCTGTTTTAGATCCTTTGATCGTGAATTTACCCTGATTTAAATTAGCTATGGTGCCTTCTATATTTATTTTATTCTCTGTTCCATCAAGAACAAAGATTACCTGAGGCTGACCCATTTTAATGCGGTATAATCCTGGTTTGATTGGCTCTTTGAAATCAACAGTAAATTTTCCCGATTTCATTTCGGCTGTATTAATTGGTGTTGAACTGTTATCCAGGCCAATTCTATCCAGCGTCACAGTAGCATCACCAGCATCAGAAAAATTACCCATGATGGAAGTCTTGTTATTGCAAGAAAAGGTGATGATACTTAGGATACCCCAAATAATCAGATTATATGACATTTTCATTTTTATGAATTTAATTGTTTAATTTATTAGTTAATGATTTAGAATAGATATCAAAATACTCCCCAATGGTTCCAAAATTTTTTCCATCCACTCTGCATTCCTTGCCCTGAACCGTGCCCAGGATGTAATGCTCAACTTGATGCGAACTAAGTAACGCCTCAATTTTATTTTTGTTTTGCGGTGATGTGGTTAGAATTACTCTGCCTTGTGATTCGGCAAATAAAAAAATATGAGGTTTGAAGGCCAGAGGTATTTCAATATTATAACCAAGGCATGAGCTCATGGCTGATTCAGTTAGACAGGTAAAGATTCCACCCTCAGACACGTCATGAGCGGAAGCCACTAGCTGGTCACGAATTGCCTGCTGAACCGCTTTTTGCATTTTATATTCATCTTCTAAATTGAAATGGGGTACAGGAGCATAAATGACACCATGATAATGATGAAGATATTCGCAATATCCCAGATGGTTATTTTGATCGCCAACCAAAAAAATCAGATCTCCTTCATTTTTGAATTCAATGGTGGTCGCTAATTTTTTGTCGTCCAGAATTCCAAGCATACCAATAGTTGGTGTTGGATAAACAGGTTCCGTTTTTCCAGCGATGACAGATTGATTATAAAAACTCACATTGCCTCCAGTTACAGGGGTTTCAAATCTCTCACAGGATTCTCCCATTCCTTTCAGGGCATAGACAAACTGGTAATAAACTTCTGTATTGTAAGGATTTCCAAAATTCAAACAATTCGTGATAGCCACCGGAATACCACCTGAGCAGACAATATTTCTCGCTGCTTCTGCAACTGCGATCATCCCCCCAATATGCGGATCAAGATAAACATACGCAGAATTGCAATCTACTGTCAACGCAATTGCCTTATTCGTTCCTTTTATCCTAACTATAGCCGCATCGCTAGTATTAACAGAGGTCATAGTGCCTGTTCGAACCATTTTATCATATTGTTCGTAAATCCAGGCTTTAGAGGCGATATTTGGCAGTCCTATAATCATTTTTGCCACTTCAACCAGATCCTCTGGAGTTTCAATCATTGAAGGACTGAAATCAGCAATTTTATCGAAGTAAGTAGGTCTGGTAAATTCTCTCTGATAAACAGGGGCGCCACCTCCTAAGACTAAAGATTCAGCTGGTACATCAGCTACTTTTTCATTGCCCACAAAGTATTCCAATCTTCCACCTTCAGTAACTTCTCCAATCTGAACACACTCTAAATCCCACTTATCAAAAATATCTAAAAGTTGTTGTTCGCCGCCTTTTTTACATACTATGAGCATTCTTTCCTGTGATTCTGAAAGCAGAATTTCAAAGGGTTTCATATTTGCCTGACGGGTTGGAACTTTATCCAGCCACACTTTCATGCCCGCTCCTGATTTAGCAGACATTTCCGATGTTGAGCAGGTTATTCCAGCGGCACCCATATCTTGCATGCCTACAATTTGACCCGTTGCTATCGCTTCTAGGCTGGCCTCAAGAAGAAGTTTCTCTTGGAACGGATCTCCTACTTGTACAGCCGGAAGATCTTCACTAGAATTCTCACTAAGGTCTGCCGAGGCAAAAGTTGCTCCGTGAATTCCATCTTTTCCGGTCGCTGAGCCTACAATAAACACAGGGTTTCCTGTCCCTTCAGAAATAGCCGATACAGTCTCATTGCTTTTGACAATACCAGCCGACATTGCATTGACCAGGATATTTTGGTTATAGCAATCATTAAAGTAAACCTCTCCTGCAACAGTTGGAACCCCAAAGGAATTTCCATAATTTCCAATTCCTTTGACTACTCCTCGAACCAATTTTTTGGTATGGGGAAGATCAGGATTGCCGAATCTTAATGAGTTAAGAGCAGCAATTGGTCTTGCACCCATGGTGAATATATCTCTATGAATACCCCCGACTCCTGTAGCGGCCCCTTGATAAGGTTCAATAGCCGAAGGGTGATTGTGGGATTCAATTTTGAATGCACATGCCAGGCCATCACCGATGTCTACTAAGCCAGCATTTTCTTGTCCAGCTTCGACCAATAATCGGGAACCTTTACGAGGTAATTTCTTGAGATAGGTTATAGAATTTTTATAGGAACAATGCTCGGACCACATAACCGAATAAATACTCAATTCGGTGAAATTGGGTTCACGTCCCAGGATTTCACAAATTTTGTTGTATTCTGTCTCTAGTAAACCTAATTTCTTAGCAGTCTCTAATCCGGGATTTTGCATGCAGGCGGGTCTATTGAGCCGCAAAGATAGTAATCCTAGATATATAAAAAATGTGTTATTTGTTCTAAGTTGAAAGTCTATTTAGATTAAATCTTTAGTACTGTTTAATTTATCCTTTGGGAAAGGAAAGACAATACTCAGTCTTAGTTTTTAAATTTTGAATGCTCAAACCAATAAATTGATCTGATTCTTTGGTTTATTGAATAATCCGATAAACTAAGGTTTCAATATGAGCTTCTGTAGAAGTTGGTGGTGTTGGGGCTCCTCGTAATACATTATTTACCGGGTTTAAAAAATTTAAAAGAGACTGTACATTCGTATTGCTCGTTTGATTATTGCCTCGAATTTGATTAAAGTATAAGGGCTGTCGACTACAAATAAATTTTAATACATTCGCGCCATACGGTTTGGATACTTCAAAAGCATCTGTGACAATCGCTTCACCTTTTTGAATAAAAAATTCGGATGCATTATTATCGAGATTGATATCTGGAATTATTGAATTAATTAAATAGTTGGGTTGAATTTCAAAAACTCTGTAATAACATCCTTCAGATCCCTGATTGCTTATTTTTAGCTTGGCAAATTGTTGTTCTTTTAGTGTGAAAGATGAGTCGAAGTAATAATTACCAAGAGAGTCTTCAACCAATAATTCAATAGTGCTTTTTAGTTCATTGCTTCGGGTTTCTATTTTTTTGAATCGATTGGCTTTATTAATCGCAATTAATTTGTAATTTATTTGATCTATGATCTGATCTATGGATGATTCTTTGGAAATTGAATACGATTCAATAAACGTTTCATCTGCATCTAAAAGATTAATCTGGTGTGGCTTATTAAGATCTGCTTCAATAATGATTTGAGCTGAACTATCTTTTAAATGTATTAATGGATTCTTGCTTAATTTTTCCCGTAGTAATTTCAATGTTGGCGCATCCAAATTTTTTATTTTTACATTAAGTATCAAATCCTGAATATTTAACTCCTTGATACCTATTCTCCAGGTTGGAAGCCATTTGGACTTTAGTGGTTGGTCCAGCTGAATATCAGATTCAGTAGCCAGTAATTGATCAATATAACCAGTTCCAATTATTTTTTTTGGATTCTTCAGATCAAATAAATTAACTTTTGAACCCAGCGTCAAGCCATGAATAGATCCTCCTGAAATAGTAAGCAGATCCTGGTTTTCTTTACGGGTAATAATATAGTCGTTGGGTTTTATAGAAATTCGCTTATCAAATATTTTTTCCTGTAGCCTACCTTCAGCTGATGGCGTTTGAATTCTGGTTTGTGAATCAATGAATGCCCATATCAGATAGTGCAGATCTTTATAATTATCCTCCACACTCATCTGAGAAAGTGATTTGCAAAAGGCATAAGTAAAAAGACCAAATGATTTATTTGTATCGTCTGAATATTCATAGCTAAGTTGATGAGGACTTGATGAATTAAATATAATTTCAGGAGCAAGTTCTGAATTATTATAGAGTAAATCCTGATTATCTATAATCAAATCAGTATTAGAATTTCTACTGATCAATTGATTCTCGGACATTATAATATCTGTTCCTCTGGCTTTAATAATGCCTCTTGTTGCAGATCCGGAATGACAGGCATCTAATGTTATAATTAACCGTCCATTTGGTCCAAGTTTCTTTCTTAGTTTATTAAATGCAATGGACAAATCATCATCGGTTAATAAATATTGGCCTTCATTAATTCCTTTTTGATAATACTTTGGAGAATTGAAAGGAACCAAGGCTTCGTCCAGGCCATCGGGCTCATCTCCGTTTTTATCGGGCATTTGCTGACCATGACCCGAAAAGTGAAAATAAGCGATATCACCGGGTTTTACCTTTTCAAGAAGTTTAGTATTAATCGCTGAAATGATCGAGTTCCTGGTAACCTGAGCATCTAATAGGGTAGATATATTTCTTTGATTTACCTTATGATCTTGTAGGCATGACTTTAGGAGCTGAAGGTCGTTTTTAGCTGAAAGTTTTACCCATCCACTTGAATTAGGATAATCGCCAACACCTACCAATAAGGCATATGTTTGGTTTTGGGAATGGGCCAAGGGAAGGCTAAACAGTAATAAAATCAATGGCAAATACCTTGTCATACTCTATGATTAATCGCCTATTTATTCACATTTGAACTAATTGTTATCAGTGCAAAGGCTTTTTTTTTATCAAAAATAGGTATCAATGGCTAAATTATTGTAATCTGGTCTGATTTAAAGGTGACAGCGAAGAATCTTGATTTTAATTTTACCAGAATTAGAGTTGAGCTGATAACATTTCAATAATTTGATAATAAATAGATGTACTAAAAATCACTGTATGAAAAACAACGATAGCTTCATTACTGCATTAAGACTTAACGAAGATTGGGCCTTTGCAGAATTGTATAAAGATTATTATCCAATGATCATGAAATACGTACTCCAAAATAATGGTGACGAAAATTCGGCCCGCGATTTATTTCAGGAAGTGCTGATTGCCCTGGTCAAGAATATTCGCAATCCTGAGTTTGAACTTTATACCGGCACTAAGCTTGGCACCTACCTTATGTCTATTGCCCAAAATAAATGGCTGGCATTGCTTGCAAAAAATAAGAAGAAAGAGACGGTTGAAATTGGAGATCAGCCATTGGATTGGAGAAATGCTACTGATGAAATTGATCCAAAATACAAAGAAGAGAAATTTCTTAAAATGGAAAAAGCCTTAGATCACATAGGTCATGAGTGCAAAGAAATTATCATGAATTACTATTACTATGAAACTGCGTTAAACAAAATTGCTGACATTATGGGCTATACACAAGCCTTTATTCGCGTGAAGAAAAACAGATGTATGAATAAACTTAAAGATCTGATAACATTGGAACAATAACCCAATCAATAGAAGTAAAATAAATTATATCACCACACAAATCAATAAAAATGAACAATACATGGATTAACCTAGATCAGATAGAAGCCTGGAAAAGCGGCGAAATGGATGCCGCTGCAAAATCAGAATTTGAAAGAGCTATACAAACAAATTCTGAATTGGCTGAAGAGTTAAAATTGTACGATCAATTAGTCGAACATATTGGAACCTACGGAGATTTAAGAACGCGAAAAATACTCGAAAGAGTAGAGCGTAGATTAACTTCGGAAGGATTTTTTGAACCATCAAAAGTAGAAATTATGAAACCTAAAAAAGGAATTTTAATGCAACATTGGCGAACCATTGCTTTCGCAGCCAGCTTTATGCTCATTATGGTTGTCTCCTTTTTAATTATTCAACGACCATCCCATCAGAACATGGAAGCCTTAGTCTTGAATGCAAAAGAAATTCATAAAAATATTGTAGAAAAGAAATTGGATTATACCATTGATCAATTGAAAAGCTATGCACTTTCCAATGCAGATAAAGGTAAGGATGAGTCTTTAGCTGATGCATTAAAGCTGTACCAGGAATATGAATACAATCAAGCCAAGGTTGCGCTTTTACAGTATTTGCATGAATATCCTGATGATCAATTAGCGCAGATGTATCTTGGACTTTCATATTTTCAAAATGCTGAATATGGAAGAGCAGCTAAGTATCTTACCCCTTTGACCAGAGATCATAAATTTGAATTCAAAAGCATAGCTAAATGGTATTCCGCAATGTGTTACAGAGTGTTTGGCTCTACCACAGATATCATCACGGCTAAAAATCTATTTAAGGAATTGGCCGATGATCCTTCTAATGAATTTACCGATTATGCAAAAGCTCAATTAGATTTGTTTGATTAAAATACATGGAAGGAAAGCATTAACTGGTTCTTTAATAACTTGTGATCAAGCCAAAGTAATTTCTTGAATCTATAAGCAAGCAAAATGAAAAAATTAATAAATATAATACCGGTGCTACTTTTGAGTGTACCGGTATTTTGTTCTGTGCCAAGCGTAGAATCACCGGAACAAATTCTAGATAAGTTATATAGGACCAATGGCAACTCTCTGATTATAAAACCAGGTATTGTTCGCACAACAGATCCTAAAAATACAGCGCGATACCTTCGTTCTCATAATGTAATTGAAGTCAGTGAAAAGTTAATTCAAATTTGCTCCAAATTAAATGATCCTTCTGCGGCTATGGCATTTGTTCTAAGTCATGAATTATCACATGCTTTTCAATTAGACTTAAAAGCAAAAGAAACGAGTTTTCTGGCTTATGATCATGCTCCGAATTCCAGTGAATTTCACGAAGAAGCAGCAGACGTATCCGGAGCGTTTTTAGCTTATTTGTCCGGATATAAATCTTTAAATTTAATTGATCCACTGATTGAAAAAATTTATAATGAATATGATCTTAGTGATAACTTAAGCGGATATCCAAGCTTAGAGGAAAGAAAGCGAACATCTATAAAAGTAAAAGCGATGATCGAAGAACTCATACAAGTGTATGAATTAGGCAATCATCTTAGTATTATTGGTCAATACGAATATGCCTTAGCTTGTTATGAACATATTTCCAAATGGTATAAGGGGCGCGAAATATTAAATAATATTGGAGTGAATTATGCTTATCAGGCATTAAATTTTACCCATAAAAATTTGATTTCTTATATTTACCCATTAGAATTAAGCTGGACCACAAGAATGAAAAAGCCCACCTTAGCAAGGGGTGATGAATTAAGTACGGCAGAGTTGATTTTAAAACAAGAGCTTCTAAATAAATCTGAAAAATATCTGGCCGAAGCATCTAAATTGGATATGAATTATTTAGGGGCAGAAATAAATATTCTCTGTGTTCTATCCTTAAAGGGAAAAGGATTGGAAGCTATGGACTACTATCGTAAAATTGATTTACAAAAAAGAATTGGACTTTCAAACTCTCCCAAAATTAATGGAGAACAACTAAGGCTGGCCTTAGCCTTAATCTATGTTCAAAGCGGTGAAAAAGAAAAAGCTATTCGGATATGGAAAGATCTTCAAAATAGTCCAATCGAAATCATTGCCGTCCAGGCAAAATATAATATGGAGGTGTGCAATGGAATTACTCCTTCTAAAGAAGATATACAATGTGTAAAATTACCTGAGCTAAATCATACTGTTGATAAAATTCGGTTGTATAGATTGAATGAAGAGGATATGGATAGTTGGATACCCATTGGTGAAGAAAATAAACTTGAATTAAGTATAAAACAGCTTGCTGGTTCTACTATTTATTATTTAAAAAATGGCAAAAGGAAACTTCGCCTACAAAAGGTTGCTTGTTCCTCTCCTGTAAAAATAAAAAGTAAAGACCTTCGGTATGTTATGTTGACGAACATAGGTCTTTTGTATCATTGTGATGAAAACCGATACTCCATGCTTTTGAATAAGGAGGGAAGGGCAATAGAGTATGTTCGGTATGAATAGTTCTGAATTAATTTCTGGAAAAAAGTAAAAAAGTAATTTAACTATCCTTAACTTACGAACTAATATTTTTTTATAATTCAACTGAAGGTAAACAAAATATTCGATGTGAAAAAAATAAGGAATTCATTTATATTGGTATTGCTTAATTTCATATCTTATGACTTAAGTTGTCAAACTGAGAAGGTTGATCATTTATTATTTAGCGTAAAGTTAGATTCGGCCTTGAATCTATTGCAAGCCGGTAAGATCAGTGAGTCCATTGTTTGTGCAAAATCCATTCAAGATAGAATAGATCATTCTGACAGTGCGTCTTACAGGTTATTGGTAAGAGTATATGATATAATCGGGAGGGCTTCTTATAATCAAATGGAGTTTGATGCTTCTAAGAAATTCTTAGATTCATGTGTTTACTATACCAAAATAGTATTTGGAGAAAATAGCAGTGAATACAGAATGAATTTTATTAATTCTATGAGAGCGGCGATAAAGATGCATCAATACGATAAAGCTATAAAGGGTGGAAATGAAATAATTGCATCTTGTAAAAAATCCAAAGATTATGATAAAATAATTGCAGCTTATGGTCTGTTGATTGAAGCTTATCAAAATGAAAAGCAATTTTATGAAATAGAGGAGTGCATAAATTCAGCCAATGAGGTATTAGGAAAGTTTTTTATAAATGCTAAGGATCGATACAGGTATTACGCCATATTATTTAATTATTACAGAAAATCAGATCTCCATAACCTGGCTGTCCTTGCAATTGATTCTGCCATTGCCATAGCGAATGAGTTAAATGAACATTTGAAAATTGACGAAACCATTAATAATAAAGCAAACCTATTTTTTGATATGGGAGACTTTAATCAAGCTGAAATATATTATTTGGATTATATTGGACGAGTAGGGGAAAATAATTTGAGGTATTTAAATGCTTTGAGGCAATATGGAATGATACAATTTTTAAGGAAGGACTATTTTCTTGCCGATAGCGTTTTTAACTTGATATTGAATTATATAAGTTTAAACAAAGCAGATACTAAACAAGAAAACGCTTATTTGCAATGTTTTTCCTGGGCCAGTTGTCATTATCTTGAGAATTCAATTTCCTGGAAAAATAATTCCAAAATTAAATTAGGAATAAAACGCATAGATTCGATTATGAATCTTGAGGTCAAAAATACATTTAATGAGGAGCTGATGCAAACCTTAAAGTTGTCACAATTTATGTATGCGGCAATCTCTAAATCTGAACGAGCTAAAGATTATCTAAATGAATTAGTGCAATATAAAAAAGTACAGTTTGACCAAAAAATTGCAATGCTATCAGAAGCTGAGTCAAGGTCCTTTTTATCTGTTGAAAAAGTTAATGACCTTAATCTGCTCTTTCAATTTCATGATGATTCTTTGTTTAGTATTAATATGAAGAAGTTATTATGTGAAGTCGCAGTCAATCTTAAAAATGTAGATCTAAATAATAATTCGAACTTTAACAGATATCTGCATACCGTATCGGATAGTATGAATATGGCATATAAAGATTTAAGAGATAAATATTATGATGATTTAAACTCTTCTAACATCACTCAAAGGAATAGGGATTTAAAAATGTTAGAATTGCATGAAAAAGAAATATTGAGATCACCAAAGTATTTATCTTTTAGAAAGAAGGTATTATTTAACTTTGATAGTTTGAGGTCTAGTCTTAAGGATGGAGAATTAGTGATTGATTTTTTCAGGCATAATGGTAAATTTAATATTAAAGACACTTCGTTTAGTTCAAATGTGCACTATATAGCCATTGCTATTCATAAAGATTATTCATATCCGCTCATTTTTAATATAGCTGACGAGCAAGAATTAATTAAGGTTATAAATAAAAAATCTGCCGTAGGATTATCTAATAATTCTATGTTGAGCAGTAGAGGTAAATCATTTGGTCTAGTGCCAAGGAAAAATAATATAAAATCCCTGTATGAATTATTGATTAAACCAATTGTCAGTGAATTTGACTCAGTTTCTACTATTTATTTTTCAACCACCGGGGTGCTTAATAGCGTTAATTTAAGAGCAATTAAAACAAACGGCGCAAATTATTTGATGGATGAATACAGTTTAGTGCAGTTTTTATCTATTTCAAGAATATTGGAATATAAAAAGCGGATTAATGAATCTGTTGGTTCTGCATTATTAGTTGGTGGAGTGGACTATGGAATCAGTAAGTTTGATAAGCAAGACCAAGATTGGAATTATTTGAATTCAACCAAGGATGAAATTAATGAGATTAATCAACTGTTATTAGATCATAAAGTAAACAACGTGTCCTTATTAGAAGGAATGAATGCCAGTGAAAGATCAGTCAGTGAATTATTGCATCATGCTAATAGCCCATCGATCATACATATTGCTACTCATGGTTATTTTAATAATAATGTCGCAAGTACGAATAGTTATTCTTACGATCCTTTGGTTAATAATGGACTGGTACTGGCCGGTGTGAATTCTTATGATTCTACTTTAAATAATAGGTTAAACGACGGGTATTATACATCACGGGAAATCGTAAGGCTAGATTTATTTAATACAAGATTCGTCGCATTGACAGCCTGTCTAAGTGGTCTGGGAGATTATCTGAACAACAATGAAAGTTATTATGGCTTAATGAGGGCATTTTATATTGCAGGAGTCCAATCTGCCTTAGTTAGTTTATGGTCCGTTCCCGACCTGGCGACAAAGGAATTAATAGTTGAATTTTATAATTATTGGTTCAATCAAAAGATTAACCCAAATGTGGCCTTATCTCTTGCTCAACAGAAACTTAGAAAAAAATATGAGGATCCGTATAACTGGAGTGGGTTTATTTTAGTGAATTAAGTTACCACACAATTAAACATGCAAAATAATAATAAATAGAATAAAATAATTAAGCTTTAAATTATCCTTTTATTTATTATTGTTTTGTATTAGACTTAACCTCGCATGCCACCACCATCAGAATTGCTAGTATTGCCGTTAGCAGCATAAAGACCAATTATAATGACTAAACAATATACCATAATTTAAAATTATTTTTTGTAAAATTCTTATATCTTGAAATACTTATTGATTTTGGTTTTTATCTGATTCTGTCATTTTTGATTCAGTATTTTTTGTGTCGGTGTTTTTCGATTCGGTGGAGTTATCTAAAGACTCTTTTAGATCTTTTTTCTTAAGTAAATTTCTCCAAGTGATAATTACAATTTTAGCTGCCATATAAGATCCTATTAAGCTAACAGGGACTTCATATCCTGAAAAACATGGACCTATTACGACAAATTTGTCTAAAAGAAAAAATGCAACGCATGCCGAAGCTGCTCCAACAAGGTATCTCGAAAAACTATCGAAGTGTTTTGGATTCCATTTACAATTTTCAAAAAACCAATAATCCATTATACTAGATTAAAATAAGATTCCTACTCTAGTACCTGTTTTCGGAATTCCAGGACCTACACTTTCGGCATTCGGCGATACCGGTATGCAATATCATCTCTTATCAAGTGTTACACCTGATTTGATATTGAAATACGTTGCAATATAGGAATTTTATATATTGTTACAAATAATTTTGTAACAATATATTTTAAAAAAACAGCATTAAGCAATTTTTTTATGTAGAAGCTCTTTAGAATTAAAATAAACCAAAGTAATGACGATCATGGTAACGGCTCCACCAAAGATTACTGAAGGAATAGTGCCAAGAATTTTCGCTGCTAAACCGGATTCGAATGCTCCGATTTCATTGGAGGAAGAAATAAAAATATTGTTTACCGCCAAAACCCTTCCCCGGATGTGATCCGGTGGAATTAATTGTAATAAGGATCCGCGAATTACAACGCTTATGCTATCAAACACGCCGGTGAAGCCTAATAAAATAAGCGATAAAAAATAATTGGTTGACAAGCCAAAGAAAATGGTAGCCAGACCAAATCCAGCGACAGCAATGATCATATTTCTCCAGGCCTGATTCATGGGAGAGTATTTGGTCATAATTACCAGCCCTGTAAATGCACCTATTGAGGGTGCAGCCCTTAGCCAACCTAAACCAGTTGCTCCCACTTTTAAAATATCCTGAGCAAAAACGGGTAGAATGGCAACAACACCTGCAAATAATACCGCTACCAAATCCAAACTTATGGAGTACAATAGAATTTTATTATTCTTCACAAATGAAAACCCTTCCCGAATGCTCAACCATATATTATTATTCTCAGACTTTGTGGCAATGTTTACGGGAGCATTAGTTTGGATGGAGATCATTAAAAATATCGAAAAAATTAAAAAGGTAATGGTTGTAATCAAACTTATCATCAGGCCGAACTGAGAATAACAAAATCCAGCGATTAAGGATCCTGAGATACTTCCCACCTGCCACGCAGAGCTGTTCCAAGCTGAGCCATTAGCGTATAAGTTTCTTGGAAGCAGATAAGGCCTGAAGGCCGATGCGGAGGGTTGGTAGAAGGCACGGGCTAAACCGTTGATTCCAAAAAATAAATAAATGCAAAAAATCTTTTGAGATAGATTGAAGACCTTATTTCCCAGGTCGGAGAAAATAAATATAAAAAATAGAAAGCTCAACATCATGACGAGCATTGAGTAGAGCATCAGAGTTTTCTTATTTCGACGATCTGCTAAATGTCCTGCGAATAAAGTTACCGATATATAAGGTATGGCAATTGCCAGGCCGATGAATCCCAATACCATAGGATCTTTGGTAACCCTATACAATTCATAGGATACCAAAACTTCCTGCATCATCAAGGCTAGTGTCAGGAGAAAGTTAATTGATATTAGTTTTCTGAAATCAGGATATTTTAATGCGCTGTTTTCAGATATTTCCCTAAACTTTATAATAAATTTGAATTTTTAGTTAATAATTTATTTCAAGATTCTCTGGTAATGGATTTTTTTATTAAAATTTTACTCCATAAATCAATCTCATTATAAAACATAGCAAACATTTGAAAGTGGAATTCGTTGGCTTATTAAGGGAATTTTATTCCATAGTAGGTATAATTTATTAAGATCTTAGATTTAGCTCTGTTAATTTGATTCTGATCTTGATGATTACCATAATTCAGTTTAATTTGCGTTTTTATATGAAAAAGAATAGTCTATATTTACGATTCAATCGTTACTCTATTATGAGATTAGTTCAGTTCATTATATTGGTTCATTTTTTTGGCCATTTGAATGCTCAAAAGCTTCTTAGGGAGAATTATGACTTCTTTATTGGCGGAAAAAAACTTCTTAATCCCTTGACAGGAGGAATTAATAATGCACAAGTCAGCTATGCTGATCTTAATTCAGATGGTGATAAGGACTTATTTATTTTTGATCGTGATGGTGATGTTGTAATTCCGATGATTTATGATCGAAACTTAAAGACGTACATTTTTTATCCTTCATTTACGGATAATTTACCAGATCTCAAAGTTTTTGCAATCTTGAAGGATTATAATAAAGATGGTATCATAGATATTTTTGCTTCTTCTTCAAATACACAGGGTGTGGATGGAATCGAAGTGTATCAGGGTTATTATAATAATAAAGGTATCCTAAATTTTAAACTGGCGACCAATGGAAAAGGAAATACACTTTTGCGTTGGCCTATAGGAAATCAATCATCACAGATCTATGTAAGTAATATTGATTTGCCAACTTTTGACGATATTGATCGGGATGGTGATCTGGACATACTTACTTTTGGCAATGCTGATACACATGTATCTTATTTTAAAAATATTGCTATTGAAAATGGTTGGTCACTCGATTCACTGAATTATGTCTTAGAAACAAATTGCTATGGTGGATTTCGTGAAGGAGGATTTACTGGAGATATATTTTTAAGTTCTGCCATTGGTGAATGCAATAACTTTTCTGTAATAAAGCCAAGGCATGCCGGATCGACCTTGCTTAGCACTGATTTGAATTCAGATAATCTTCCGGATCTCTTGATCGGAGATTTATCAAATAATAAATTAGTGGCTTTGTACAATGGTGGTAATATGAAGCAAGCCTGGATGAATCGGCAGACACCAAATTGGCCAGATGCGTTTCCGGTTAATATTACCGTTTTTAATGGAGCTTTTAATGTAGATTACAATCACGACGGAATTGAAGATATCATTGCAGCACCCAATCAATACTCTGCTTCCCGCAATTTTAACAATGTATTGCTTTATGAAGGATTTAATGATTTTGCAGGTCGGGATTATAGATTCATTCAGGAAAATTTTCTACTCGATGAAATGTTGGATTTTGGAGGTAATGTTCATCCTGTTTTTGTCGACTATAATCAGGATGGATTAATGGATATCGTCATTGGCACAGAAGGTTTTTTCTACACGGGAAACACCAGAGATGCAAGATTATTTCTCCTTGAAAATCGTGGATCAAAACAAAAGCCTGAATTTCATCTGATCGATAGTAATTACCTGGATTTTAAAAAATATAATCAAGGAACCAACGGGACTTATGCTTTCACCCCTTGTTTTGGTGATTTAGACAGTGATGGTGATTTGGATATGTTGGTTGGTGAAAATTACGGAGCACTTTTTTATTGCGAAAACATCGCCGGTCCCGGGAAAAAATTTCAATTCAAACCAGCAATTTATAATTATCAACAAATTAATGTATTTGCCAATTCTGTACCACGCCTGGTAGATTTAAACCGCGATGGATTATTAGATATTGTATGCGGAATGAGACAGGATAATAATGATGATAATTTTAACCGATGTTCCAGTTTTACGTATTATCAAAATCAGGGTTCTCCTTCAACTCCGATATTCAATTCCGACCCATCTGTTTTTCCTAATACTAAATGTCCTGGAAAAGCAAGTGTAAATTATATCTATAAGTCTTACAGTACTCCGGTATTTATGGATTTCAATGGAACCTATAAATTATTTTCTGGAAGTTCAGAAGGAAAGATCAGCATATTCGGATCAATCGAAGGTAATGTATACAGTGAATTCAAAAAGGAAGCGGAAGATTATGGAAAAATCCAGGAAGGAGATGGCCTTCACATTGACCTGGCAGATATTGATGATGATGGAATTTTAGAATTAATTACGGGCAATAATCGTGGAGGAATTGCTATTTATAAATCAGATTATCGTACGAACGGCATCCGATTAAACAATGATGATAGATCATTAGATGATATCAACGTTTACCCTAATCCATTTGATCAGAATATTTATTTTGTGAATGAGAATGGTTCTGATGAAGAATGGATTGTAGAATTATGGAATGTTTCTGGTTCAAAAATATACGCAGGAAAATTTAGACGAAATACCGTAATCAATACAAACTCATTTCAGGGTGATGGTATTATTATTGTCAAATTAACTAATTCAAACAAAACCATTTTGAGAAAAATGATCAGAAAATAGTTAACTATTGGATTCAAATATTAGCGTAGGAGCTTGCATTCAGTTTTCTTTTATACTTTTTTGATTTAGCTACTTATAAGTAGGAAAATAAAATTATAAACACCTCAATAAGTTCAAAATGGCTTAAGCTAATTAGCTTTGTAGCGTAAACCATAAATTATGAATTCAAAGAAATTGACATTAGTGATATATTGGAGCATAAGTATGACATTAAATGCTCAATCCAGCTTCAAATTATGGGCCAATCAAGCAGAACTCAATCTTCTTAAGATTGTAGATATACAGTCTTCTGCGGCAACGGTTACTGCTAATGCAGAATCCTATATTACTATAAATGCTTCATCGACCGTGACACCTCAGTCCAAATCATTTATATTTGGTATCGGGAGTAGGGAAGAACTAACGAAGACAATAGAGTTATCTATTAGCTCAGGACAAATTGAAGTTCATCAAAGTGTTGTAATAGGTTCAGATTATTACTGTCTCGGCACTTCTTCATCTGTAGATGGGTATAAGCTTTTTATTGCAAAAATAGATTTGAAGACCTCAAAATTGTCTAATGCCTACTTATTGGACAACCAAATCAATAATATTACTGATGTATATATGGCCAATGCTGATCGAAATTTTTATATTGCTTATACAATTCAGCAAGGCGGAAATAACTTTCATAAACTGATTCAGGTAAGTGAGACTGGCGCTATTGCGCAAGGGGTTCAAATAGTGTATGAAAAGCCTAACATGAATGAATTGAAAGGTATTTGTTTGTTGTCCGGAAATAAACCATATTTAGCATTAAGAACATATAGTAATTCATCATCCATAAATTCACAACTCCAACTCGTTCAATTCAATGAGAAATTGGAAAGTCAAAAAACAGCAAAACTAAATTGGCAAAATCAGATTGGTACAAATATTGACCGATTCTTGTTTGTGGGTTTGAAGTCAAATGGAAGTAATATTCATTTAACTTGTCAGGCTTTAATAGGTAGAGACGGTATCGGCTCTACTGCTGTAACTATGATTGATGATACTTTGGGGCTTAGGACCTGGAGAAATTATGCAGCAGGACTACGAGTTGAAGATTTTAAAATTGGTCAAACCAGATTTTTATTAACGGGACAACAATTTGTACCCAATGGCAACGAAGGATATACTATGGTTGGTATAAATAATGCCAACGCCATTCCGGAGATTACTAACATTTTTAAAGATGGTTTTCTTAATTCCAGTATAGCAACAAGCTCAGCTATTGGGACTTTTGGAAGAGGTGGTATAATCATGGCCGCAAGACCTAATAAATCATCAGAGCCTTATATTGGTGTAGCCATAACACAAACTGCAACAGGAAGAAATTGTCTGGAGACATTTACTTTTGATGTGACGAAAGATAATATGAAATTAGAGTCAATAGCTAATTATAAAATAATTCCTTTGGTTTTTGCACCTAACCCTGAATTATTGAATTTAAATGTAAGCAGCATCAATGGATATAAAGAAACAATTTGTGGGGCCAATGCTGTTGTGGATTTAGACGATGAAAAAGACCTGCTAAATGTTCAGGTTATTGGTAATAATGAAATAATAATAAATTCAAATGAGAATCAGCAAATTAAAAACTCAATTCAATTGTTTGACATAAATTCTAAAGAAATTCAACTAAATATTATAACTAAAAATAATCAAGTAATGATTAAAATGGATAATATTTGCTCCGGGATTTATTTTTTAAAAATTGGATTGGGCAAGGTAGCAAAAATTATTATACCTTAATTAAATTCATACTAATCAATAAAAAATACCAATTCAAATCAAATTGGTAGTTAATAGAAAAGATATTTAGTTTAACTAAAGTCTTTATACTTTATTAATTATAATTATAAAATTAGGCTAATTGATTTAGTTTAAGTTATTAGAATTATGAATATTTTGAATAATACTATGTTATTATCTATATCTTTCTTCCATTCTTTGTATTCTCTTTCTTCTATTGACTGAGCTTCGATAAAAGCTATAGCCAAGAACTAATGCTATAGGCAGGAGAAAGTTCAGGTATTTATATGAATTTCGAGAGGCCTCATCAAGTTCTTTGATTGGTCTTGTTTGTACTGCTTTAGTTCTTAATTCAATTAATCCTGTATCATCACTTAGGAAATCAATTGCGTTAACCAGAAGCGAAACGTTGTCCTCGTTAATCTGTTGGCCTCTTCCACGCCCAACGGGAAAGTCGCCATCCCCAAAAACAATAATTCTTGAACCTGAACTTCCATCGGCTTTTTCAAGTAGACCTCCAACACAAATATTTTTTTCTACAAAATCAGATTCCGTCCACTGTCTTTGTATATCGATCATAATTGGATATTTATCTGAGCCAGATTTATCGGAGGTATAAACAAGAGGAGTGAATTTGGAATTAGGAACGCCTTGAAAAATTACAGGACTTGCAAATTGAAGAATAACACGTTCTAATCCTTTAGTTACCGGATGAAATGGAAATCTTTGAATTAGTGGTAAGTAGGGGAGTTGAACAGGGGTAGAAAAATTAAAGAAGCCATTCTGTTGTTGAACCTGAACTGATCCGCAAGCAACATCACGTACAAGTGCCGTATCAACAATAATTCCTTTGCTCATTAGCCATTCATCAATTCTTGTGTGACTTATTGAAGATTGGCCTGACTGTAGATCATAATCTATTTTATTTAATCCAATAATTATGTTGCCACCTTGTCGAAGGTAATTATCAATTTGTGCAAGTTGGTTAAGGCTAAAGGTGTCATTAGGTCTTATTATAACAATGGTACGGTATTGATTTAGATTGACCGTATCGGATAGGTAGACAGACTCTGCGTCATATAAAATATTAAGCGATTCATAGACTTGAGCCATTTCCTGAATGGTAGCTTCACGGTGTCCCTGAATAAATCCAATTTTTGCTTTATTGGTAGCACTCAGTTTTTTAATATTTGTAGTCAAGGCATATTCCATCGCCGTTCCCGGTTGAATGACAGGAATAACTTCTTTTTTGCTCCCGTATTCAATCGTAGCTCCCAGGAATGCTTTTAATTGTTTAGCCTGATCTTTTTCACGTACATTAATCATAACCGGTTGAATACCCTGCTGCATAGCCTCTTGTTCCTTTTCAGGACTTTCATTAGGAGAAATAAATTCAAACTCAAGATTACCTTTTGCTAAGCTCGAGTATTCGCTAAGCATGTTGCGAAAGTCTTCTGTTGTCTTGGCGACATCAACGGGAAGGTCTTCAGAAAAATATGCTTTTACTTTTACCTTTTCAGAAAGATTGCCGATAACATCTTTTGTGGCTTTGCTTAAGGTAAATTCTTTATTGGCGGTAAGATCCAGTCTGAAAAATAAATATTTCGATATGATATTAAGGGCAACAAAAGCGAGTATACCTATAAGTATTTTGGTCTGAATATTTTTCAACATAGCTTATTTATTTTTTGAAATAAAAATTTCTGATAGAAACAATCCTAAGGCCGTTAGTCCAAGAAAAAATAATATATCTTTTGTATCAATTACACCCCTCGATATGGAATCAAAATGTTTGCTCACACTGAGATCATTTAATATTTGTCCCATCATTCCTCTTGAACCAGATCCAATAACATCTAATATAAAATGAAAAACAATTCCGATCAACAAGGCTAATAAAAATGCAACAATTTGATTATTGGTAATGCTGCTGGCGAATAAACCAATGGCTATATAAGCTGAACTCATGAGGATTAGACCAATGTAACCCGAGATGGTTGCCCCATGGTCGATGTCGCCCAATTTAGCTACTGAAAAATAATACGGTAAGGTGAAGATTAATGTAATTATGATGAGTAGAATACAGGCCAGATATTTACCTAGCACTAATTGTCTTGGGCTTACTGCTTTAGTAAGAAGAATTTCTATGGTTCCTGTTTTCTTCTCTTCAGCAATCATCTTCATCGTGATAGCCGGAATAAAAAAGAATAGGGTCCATTTAGCAATGCTGAAAAATACTTCCAGATCAGCTTCTTTGCGAATAAACACATCTGCTCCATAAATCCAGGTAAAGAATCCACTGAAACCAAGGAATGCAATTAATAGAATGTAAGCCGTTAGTGAATCAAAAAAAGAATTGAGCTCACGTTTGGCAATAGTAAAAATTATAGAGTTCTTCATGAATCAATTAATTTAAGGTTAGATCTCGGAAAATATCTTCCAATTTAGTTTCTACAGGAGTCATTTCAAGTAATTCCCATTGATTTTGAACACACAATTTGAATATTTGTCTATTCAAGGCTTCTTCAGAAGAAGATTGCACTTCATATCGTTGATCTTCGCGATTAATTAAATCAACCATGGTTACCCCAGGAATTTTACGAAGATGTTGATAAATTAAATCCTGAGATGCGCCTTCAATTCTTACATTTATTATTTGACGAGACTCCGTTTGTTTTCTAAGATTTCCAACGGTACCATCCGCAACAATTTTTCCTTTATTGATAATTAATATTCGATCACATGTTGCTTCTACTTCAGATAATATGTGCGTACTTAGGATAACTGTTTTTTCTTTTCCTAATTCTTTGATGAGTTCTCGAATTTCAACGATTTGATTCGGATCTAAACCAGTCGTTGGCTCATCGAGGATTAAAACTTTTGGATTATGAATCAAGGCTTGGGCAAGTCCAACTCTTTGACGGTATCCTTTTGATAACTCACCTATTTTTTTGTGCTTTTCTTCATCTAATCCACATTTTTTAACCATTTCACGAATTCGATTAGGGATGTCTGATGGAGCAACGCCTTGAAGGGAAGCGCAAAAACTCAGATAATCTAAAACCGGCATTTCTTCATAAAGCGGATTGTGTTCCGGGAGATAACCGATTTCTCTTCGAATGTCAATATTGTCGGTATTTCTAGAGTTGCCATACCATATGTCTCCGTGATCAGGCGAAATGTATTGAGTCAACATTTTCATCGTTGTGGTTTTACCTGCCCCGTTTGGTCCAAGAAATCCTACGATTTCGCCCGATTTTACTTCAAATGATATTCTGTCAACCGCTCTCTGAAGACCGTAATTTTTTGACAATTCATTGATTTTTAAGTCCATAATGTATTGAATTACAGTAATTTAAAAAATTGCGCCACGAATTTAATGAGCTTTTATGATTGTCGATAAGGATTAAGATAGATTTAACGATTGAGAGCTGTCTTTTACCTATAAATTATTTAATTTTTTTATATATAATAAATTATTATTTTTGCATTTAAGTATAATAATAATCAAGTATTTATATATTAAAACTCTTAATAATTGAGAGTTTTAATAGGAAATTAAGAGTGTTTTAAATAATGGCCAATACTACTGAACATGATTCTGTTTTGCGTGATTTAATACATTCTTTGAGGGAATATGGAGCCGAGCTAAAATCTAATAAGCTAATATTCATAATTGTATTAATTCCAATTGCTTCTTTATTCTTATATCGTCAGATTACCAACAAACCTTCCTTCGTCGCTAAGACTAGTTTTATGCTAAATGAGTCCGGCGGAACAAACTCAGGGTTAGCAAGTATTTTAGGACAATTTGGAATTGCCGCACCAGGTCAGGAAATAAGTTTGCAGAAAATTATAGAAATTGCGAAAACAAGAATTGTCGCTGAGAAAGTTTTTTTGTCGAAAGTAAATATAAATGGTAGCGAAGATTGGATTGGTAATCATTTTATTAAATGTCTGAAGGATAATAATGAATGGACCAAGATTAGTTTGTTTCGAAATAATGACGACTTGGAAAATTTCAGATTCGAACATGGCAATAAAAATCAATTTACCGCACAGGAATTTATTGCCTTAAAAAAATTGCACACTATTTTCTTAAAAAAGTTAGAAACTTCTTTTAATGAAAAATCTGGTATAATGGAATTATCGACCGTTATTAAGGATCAGGAGCTCTCGTATCAGATGTGTACAAAATTGTTTAATGAGTTAAGTCAATTTTACATTGATAAGTCCACAGAAAAACAGCAGGAAACTTACGATAAATTAAAGAACAAGGTAGACAGCATTAGGAAATTAATGCATGGGAAAGATTATACTCTGGCCAATATGAAAGATACGTATCGAAACACATGGCAACTTGAATCATCCGTGCCTCAAACACAAACCGACAGAGATATTCGAATGTTAAACGTAATTTATACTGAAGCTTTACGCAATTTAGAAGTAGCATCTTTTGCATTACAAAATCAAACACCGTTTGTACAGGCTCTTGATCTTCCAATGAAGCCTTTAGAAATTCGTAAAGAAAAACTAGCAATAAATATTTTAAAAATATTAGCTTATACTTTTTTGATTAGTTCCATGTTTATAATTTTCAGGAAAATAGTCAGAGACAATAGTTAATTACTACAACTTAAAAATGAAAGTCGTCATATTCGCTGGGGGCATGGGAACAAGATTGATGGAAGAGACCGAATCAAGGCCGAAACCTATGGTTGAAATAGCTGGAAAGCCGATTCTGTGGCACATCATGAAGTTCTACGAAGCACAGGGATTTAATGAATTCGTCATTTGTCTAGGGTATAAAGGTCACATGATCAAAGAATACTTTTTGAATTATTATTTATATAATTCTGATGTGACCATTGAATTGGAAAGCAATAAATTGGATGTTCATTATTCCAATTCAGAGACTTTTAAAGTTAGCTTAATTGATACCGGATTAAATACCAATACAGCCGGTAGATTAAAAAAAGTTAAGTCTTATCTTAATAATGAAAGATTTATGTTAACCTATGGGGATGGACTTTCCAATGTTGATCTTAAATCTCTTTTGAGGGCTCATGAACAATCGAAAAATTGGGTAACACTAACAACCGTTCAGTCTCCTGGAAGATTTGGACATATTGAAATATTGGATGATGGAAGGGTGGGGCAATTTGAAGAAAAACCAAGCGAAAATGGAATGTGGATTAATGGTGGTTTTTTTGTGATGGAACCTGAAATTTTCAATTTCTTAAACGATGATGTAGAACAAGTTCAATGGGAAAAAGGTCCATTAAGAGAAATTGCAAAAGCAGGAATGCTTGGCGCTTATAAGCATAGTGGATTTTGGAAATGTATGGATGCTATGCGTGATCGTATTGAACTGGAAGAGCTTTGGAATAACGGAAAAGCAGATTGGAAAATTTGGTAATGGAAGAACTTAGCATTTACAGAAATAAAAAAGTGTTTGTAACCGGACATACAGGTTTCAAAGGATCGTGGTTAATAGCTAGTTTGAAATTTTTGGGCTGCGAAGTATTTGGTTTTGCTCAGGAACCAGAAGAATTTCCCAATCATTATTCACTTCTTAATTGTAATGTTCAAGAGTGTTTCGGAGATATACGGGATTATTCATTGTTACAAAAATCTATTCATGAGTCCCAAGCTGAGATTGTCTTTCATCTTGCAGCGCAATCCCTTGTGCGTAGATCATTTCAGCAGCCTCTTCATACCTACGAGGTAAATGTCATGGGTTCTTTAAATTTATTAAAAGCAGCCTCAAGTTGTTCTACCGTTCGTTCAATTGTAATGGTTACTACTGACAAAGTGTATGCAAACAAAGAGGCAAAATATGCGTATTCTGAATCGGATTTGCTTGGAGGCTACGATATGTATAGCAGCTCAAAAGCATGTTGTGAATTGATGATTGATTCATTTCGCAACTCGTTTATTAATATTTCAGATTACGGTAAAAAACATAATGTCCTTGTCGTCAGTGTTCGATCTGGAAATGTAATCGGAGGAGGTGACTGGGGGCGCGATAGGCTCATTCCAGATTTGATTCGATCATTTGAACTAAAAGAACCTGTAGAAATTCGCCATCCTAACTCGATCAGACCATGGCAGCATGTGCTCGATTGTAATTATGCATATTTAGTTTTGGGCTCACAATTATTCCAAGGTAATTCATCATTTTCGGGTGCTTGGAATGTTGCTCCTGATGATTCAGAAGTTTTTACCGTAAGACAGGTGTTAGAGATTGCACATTCGAATTGGAATAAATTATCTTATACGATTATTGATCCTGTTGATCATCCTCATGAAGCAAATATTCTTATGCTAAGTAATAAGAAGATTAAAGCTAATACAGGATGGAAGTCAAGGTATACTACAGAGCAAAGTATAACTCTTACAGTGGATTGGTATAAGTCCTATTTCGAATCCAATAAAATTATTACCCAAAATCAAATTGAAAATTATTTTGAGAAATAAAATAATTGTTCAAGATACTCCATTGAAAGATCTTAAAATCATTGAAACTACGATGGTTAAGGATTTAAGGGGAAATTTTATTCGCTCTTACTGTAAACAAGATTATGATGATCATGGGTTGAAGGTCGATTTTGTACAAACCAATATTTCAATGAACAATAGTAAAGGTACGATTCGGGGAATGCATATGCAGCTGGGTGAATTTGCAGAAATTAAATTAGTTCGTTGTCTTCAGGGAAAGGTATTAGATGTTGTTATTGATCTTAGAAAAAATTCACCAGATTTTTTAAAGTATTATTCGATAGAATTAAGCGAGGATAATGGGCAGGCTTTATGGATTCCAAAAGGATTTGCCCATGGATTTCAGACGCTGACCGACAGAAGTACATTGTTGTATCAGCATAGTGCTTATTATAATTCTGATGCAGAGTTTAGGGTTTCTTATATGGAACCTAGAGTCAGTATTATCTGGCCTTTAATGGTAACTAACATAAGCGATAAAGATCTTAATGTGAAATTTTTAGATAAGACTTGGGAAGGAGTTGATGTATGAATTGTAGATTTTGTAATTCAGAATTGAAATATGAAGTGGTGGATCTTGGTTTTTCTCCGCCATCAAATGCTTTTGTTCGAGAACAGGATCTATTAAATTCTGAATCGTACTTTCCATTAAAATTATTTGTATGTTCTAATTGCTATTTAGTTCAGATTGATGAATTAGAGCATCATAAAAAGATTTTTGATCATGAATATGTATATTTTTCCTCCTATTCATCATCCTGGCTCAAACACTGTAAACAATATGTCGATTACATATCAGAAAGACTTGCACTGGATGATAAAAGCCTGGTTATTGAGATAGCGAGCAATGACGGTTATTTGCTACAATATTTTAAACAAAAAAACATTCCCGTTCTGGGTATTGAACCTACGGCTAATACAGCTGAAGTTGCCATACAAAAAGGTATCAATACGCGAGTTGATTTTTTCGGAAATAAACTGGCCCAAGAATTAGCATCAGATAATATTAAAGCAGATTTAATTATTGGAAATAATGTTTTGGCTCATGTGCCAGATATTAATGACTTTGTTGATGGATTGAATAAGGTGTTATCAAAGAATGGAGTAGTCACCATGGAATTCCCGCATCTCCTTAAGATGTTGGATCAGAATCAATTCGACACCATCTATCACGAACATTTTTCTTATCTTTCTCTTTGGACTGTTAAGCAATTATTTGAGTCAAAGAGATTACAAATTTTTGATGTAGAAGAAATACCTACTCATGGTGGTTCTTTAAGAATTTTTGCAGCACCTATAGATTGCAAAAAGTTTGATGTAAGTTCTAATGTTGAACTTTTATTGACGAAGGAATTGGATTTCGGATTGACCAATGTAAAAAAATACAAGGAATTTCAAAATGCTGCAAACAATATCAAGAACTCCTTTATGTCTTTTTTAATTGATCAATATTATTCTAAGAAAAAAGTTATAGCCTATGGGGCAGCCGCTAAGGGAAATACATTAATCAACTTCACTGGAGCTCGCAAAGATTTGATCTCTTATATTGTAGACGCTTCTCCACATAAAAAAGGAAAATTTACTCCCGGTATGCATATCCCTGTAGTTGAAGAGTCCCGAATCAAAGAAGATAAGCCAGATTTTGTTATAATCTTACCATGGAATATAAAAGATGAAATCACCAATCAGCTATCATACATTAAAGAGTGGGGTGGTAAATTCGTAGTAGCAATTCCTGAACTTGAAATATTTTAAACAATGAGGGTTTTGGTAACCGGAGCAAATGGATTTATTGGTAGGGAAGTATTAAAAGTACTTCATGATCGAGATATAGAATGTGTAGCCATGACTAGGAAGCCAGTAGATTATTCAATGAAAAATATAGTGGCCCTATTTCATACTATTGGAAATAATTTGAATGACCGAAACAAAGAGCTTATTTCAACCTGTGATCGAATGATACATTTGGCTTGGTCAGGTTTGCCAAATTATAAAAACATTGCGCACATAAGTGATAATTTAATTCCACAATATCAATTCATTCAGGATGTCATTGACTCAGGGATTAAAAATATTACAATCACAGGAACTTGTCTAGAGTATGGATTGAAGGAGGGATGCTTAGCAGTGGATTTGTGTGCTGACCCAAGAGTAGCTTATGCCATTGCGAAGGACAGTTTGCGAAGATTATTATGGGTGTCCGATTCTATTGATTCCATCCAGATCCAATGGGTAAGACTATTTTACATTTATGGAAATAATCAACCGGAATTCACCTTATATGGACAACTAATGAATTCAATCCGTAACAAAGACACAAGCTTTAATATGAGCGGTGGAGAGCAAGTTCGAGATTATATGTCTGTAGAGCTGGTCGCAAAGTATCTCGTCGATGTAAGCAACATAGAAGGTTCTTCAAGAATTTACAATTGCTGTAGTGGTGTCGGAGTTGCAATAAAGGAATTTGTTCAACGTATCATTGAAAATAATCAATCCGATATAAAAATGAATCTTGGCTATTATCCTTATACTGATTATGAGGCAATGTCTTTTTGGGGCGAGCCAACAAAATTATAGAAACTAAAAATGGATCCCAAGCAAGAGTTTAATATAGAAAAGTCGAATAGAATAAAAAGCTATGAGCATAATGCTGATTTAAAGGAAGCGGCAAGAGTGTTTAATATTGTTTCAAATAGGAATAAATATTCTTATAATTTTAGCTGGATGGGAAGACCTATCATACAATATCCGCAGGATATGTTAGCTATGCAAGAAATTATTTATGCCTTAAAACCAGACATAATCATTGAGACTGGGATCGCTCATGGTGGATCTTTAATCTACTACGCCTCATTGCTTGAATTAATTGGAAAGGGAAAGGTTATTGGAATTGATATTGATATTCGTGAACACAATAGGATTGAAATTGAGAATCATCCTATGTACAAGAGAATACAGATGATACAAGGATCGTCCATTGATCCTAAGATCATTAAACACTTGCATTCAGAAATTAGGAAGGATGATATTGTAATGGTTTTATTAGATTCCAACCATACCCATGAGCATGTATTAGAAGAGCTCAAGCTATATCATCCGTTGGTATCAAAGGATTCTTACTTAGTGGTATTTGATACTATAATTGAGGATATGCCTAAGGGTATGTATGACAGACCTTGGGATGTAGGTAATAATGCGAAGACCGCAGTAATTGAATTCCTAAAAGAAAATACTGACTTTGAAATTGATCATGAAATCGATAATAAATTACTAGTTAGTGTCGCTCCTCAAGGATACTTAAGGAGGATAAATTAGGTTCGAATGTCTGGAAAAAGGACCATATTAAATATCATATCCAATATAGGGCTTCAAGCTTTTATGATCTTGTCGCAACTTATATTGGTTCCTATTTACGTTAAGTACTTAGGAATGGAATCCTATGGTCTGGTTGGATGGTACACGGGTATTCAAGCTATTTTCTTTTTGTTAGATATGGGATTAAGTGCTACTATCCAGAAGGAGTTATCCATCGTAGATTCTAATTCTGCTCATAGCTCTAAAATTACTTTGTTTTTTACTTTAGAAAGAATTTATTATGCAATAGCGGTTGGAATTATTTTTCTAATGTTTTTTTTAATAAAAGTATTTCCATCTTGGTTTAGTTTTAATGCAGTTCTTCCGTCGGAAATCATAGAGCAGGCTATAATATACATAGCTATTTTATTAGCTGTTCGATTCCCAATCGGTTATTACTCTGGAGCCTTAAATGGAATTCAAAAACAAGCTGAACTAAATTTAGCATTAGTCACTACAGAAATTCTGAAATTTATTTCAATTTACATCGCCTTAGTTTATTTTAAAGGCAACATTCTTGACTATTTTATAGTGCAAATTATTTTTAATATAGTGCTTATTGTAGTCTTATTTTTTCAGGTAAGAAAGTATATTAATGTTCAACCCGATATTAAGAAATTTGATTGGTCCAGTATTTCTTCTGTCTGGAAATACTCTGTTGGAATGGCAAGTATTAGCATTGTAGGGATGCTTATTACTCAGGTCGATAAACTTATTCTCAGCCGATTAGTAAATTTAAGTGATTTGGGGATCTATTGTCTGGCATTTACTATTGCTTCATTGCCAACAAAGATTGTAGGTTCAGTCGCGACAGCATATTTTCCGAAAATGGTTAAGGAACATAGTCTTGGTAATTGGATAAATTTAGAATCCATTTATCTCTCGGTTAGTCAATTGGTATCAATTCTTGTTATTCCTATTAGTTTAATGTTTATTTTAATTTCAAAACCTTTACTTGTATTATGGTTAGGCGTGAATCAAGATATCGAACAATTAAATAGATTGATTTGGGTATTCACATTAGGATATATGTGTAATGGATTAGTGACTATGCCATATTATTTGCAGTTAACGCATGGTTGGACAAGTCTTTCAGCTATAAAAAATATTGTTGCCCTATGCATTCTGGTACCTGCACTTATTCTGCTTTCAAAATATTGGGGGATTTATGGGGCTTCCTTTGTTTGGTTGATTCTTAATTTTTCGTATCTTTTATTTGAGGTGCCAATTATGCATCGTAGATTACATAAGCACTTACTTTTAAGATGGTACAAGTATGTTGTTGTGGTGCCTTTGATAATTGTAGTGTTATTTGCTTTGTTTTCTTTTGAAGTTTTAAATTGGCTTAACGCATCTAGCTTAATAATGCTTTTGGTGGTTGGTATTTGCACATTGGTTTTGATTTGGGTGCTTAATGAAATTTTACCGGAAAAACCAATTGCAAAATTATTTAATGATAATAAAGGCTTAAATTCCATTTAAGTTGATAGTCTAATAAGTATGCAGTGGGATAAATATAATTTATGAATACTCCTAAACTAACAATTATTATTCCTACTCGAAATAGAGCAAATTATTTATTTTGGTCAGTTAAAACCTGTCTTGATTCTCGGTATCCTAATCTGGAAATTTTAATTTGTGATAATCAATCGAATGATGAAACTGAAAAAGTAATTTTTGATTTTGCAGATAATAGAATCAGGTACTTCCGAACAAAGGACTTCTTATCCATGACGGCCAATTGGGAATATGCACTTTCAATGGTGGATGAGGGATTTGTCACGATCCTTGGAGACGATGATGGTTTTATAGAAGGAAAATTAGAATTGGCAATGAATTTGTTAATCGAACATCAAGTAGATGCGATTTCTTGGAAGCAATCTTATTATCGATGGCCCGGCAATTCAATGGGTATGATGAAAGACATTTATTATTTTCCAGCAGGCAAAGGATATGAATTAAGGAATTCTAAAGAATATTTCAATAGAGTAATCAATTTTGAACTCATTCATGGCAACCTTCCATGGCTATATGCTGGAATAGTTCACATTCGTAATATCAGAGAAGTTCAGCAAAAAGGAAATGGTAAGTTTTTTAATTCTAAAATTCCGGATGTTTATTCTTCTCTTGCCTTAAGCCAGGTTGTTGATCATTACCTTTATTCCTATGAGCCGTTCAGTGTGGCTGGAAGTTCGGCTAAAAGCAATGGAGCACTTACATTAGCCAAGACGAAAGAAGGCGAAGAAGGGAGAAAGTTATTTGAATCGGGAAAAGGTCAGATTGAATTTAACAAAAAGCTAATCTATTTTTATTCTTTTTACTTACTGATCTGGGAGTCTTACTATCAATTAATCGAAAGTGGAATAAAGGTTCAAGATCAAAATTTTTCAGAGCGTAAAGCCTGTAAGAAAATTATTAACGAATTATGTAAGATTAATAATTATCAGGATTCTTTGCCAAAGCTTAAAAAAATTATTGATCAAAACAAAATCACAGGAGTCAATATTCCTAATCGATTTATGGCTTATTTGAAGCATCTTTATTTTAGGTATAAAGATGTAATTTATACTCTTAGTCACGGTATTTTAATAGATTCAAGATCCGCTGATCTCACTAACATTTACCTTGTAGTCAAGCAAAATGTAAAAGTTGGAAATGTTTTTTTTAATTTATTTGCTAATCTTAAACTTGTTATTTTAAAAAACTATCAACAAATTAGAAATAATGACAGGACGAAAATTATGGAATATTGAATTCAAGCAAGGCTTAATTAGTAAAGCCCGAATATGATGTTCTGATAATTTAATCGTAACGATAAATATGAATGTAAGTGTATGTCAATTAGGAGCCCGAATGCAATATCAAGTTGCAAGATCCTTGAACCGTAGAGGTTGGCTTTCCTATTTGTATACTGATTTTACTTCAGATCGATTTCCATGGAATTTAATCTTAAAGACAATGGCATTCTCCGGGTGGGAATCAGCGAAGCGCCTTTATTTAAGAAAAGCACTTTTAGATTCAAAAAAAATTATTCAATTTCCTTATTTCGGATGGCAATACTATAGAAAGCAAGCAGTTTCGTATAATTTTATTCAGGATTTAGAAAACTATTTATGGGCAGAGGAGGAATTTGCCAATAATATTATTAAACATTTAGAAAATGATCCAGCTGATATATTATATGTCTTTAATACTGCAGCTTTGACCCTCATGGTAAATAATTCAAATCGTAAAATTGTATTAGAGCAATGTAGCCTCCCATACGGGGAATACTTTAAAAGAATTAAGAAAGCAGAACAGGAATATCCTGAATGGACAAAGAATATTGACTTAAGTGATAAGTCTAATGAAGTTATTAAGCGATATACCGATCGTGAAAAAAAAGAATTGCAATCATCAGATTGTATCATTGTTCCTTCTGAGCACGTAAAAACTATTTTAATTGAACAAGGTGCTAATGCTGAAAAAATTAGACTGGTTCCTTATGGTTACAATTTTAATTCCCAAACGTCAGTTCGGGTTTTAGATAGACCAATGTCTGTAGCGACTATTGGAATGCTTGATATCAGAAAAGGAATACAGCATTTTTATAATGTCGCTAAAAATTATCGGTATGCTAAGTTCTTTGCCATTGGACAAATAGGTAATAATATTTCAGAATCAATGCACAATGAATTGACCAAATACGTCCATTGCACCGGTCATCTTGATCGACTCAAGTTAGAGGAAAAGCTTAAGACTATTGATGTATTATTATTTTTAAGTTTAGGAGAGGGATCGGCAACGGTAACATATGAAGCATTAAGCATGGGTATTCCAGTAATAACAACAGCTGAAGCAGGATCCATTGTGGAGGATAAAATTTCAGGTTTCATTGTTAAAGCAGATGACTATAATCAAATCATTCAATGTCTTAATGCTTTGAGTGACGCAAAATTCTACTCAGCCATGTCGTATCAAGCCCTAGAGCGATCAAAATTCGGTAGCTCCAAAGCCTATGAAGAGAGGATCTTGAATTGTTTGCAATCGGTTAAATAATGGAAACTTTGAACCTATCATTTTATACAAATATACCGACCCCTTATCAGGATGATTTTTTTAAAGCTTTATCCAAAATATGTAATTTTAAAGCTGTTTATTATTCAAAGACGGAATCCGATCGACAATGGAAATTGGAATTAAGAAATTATAATTTTGAATTCTTGCGGTCAACTTGGCTGGCCAATGCAATTCAATTGTTTTTTAAAGATTTTCACTTTAGTTTAGATATTTATAAATTATGCAAGAATGAATCGAGTGACTGGATTATTTTGGGTGGAAATTATTTTGCCCTTAATAATTTGCTAGCTATTTTCTTTTTGAAAAGTCGCGGAAAAAAACTGGCTTTTTTTTCTGAAAGGATAAAAACCTCGAACCTGGTTTTAAATTATTTAAAGAAAATTTATTTAAAGATATTCTTATCTAAAATCGATTTAATGATTTATGTTGGAAATACCGCTAAGCAGTCATATGAGTCATTCGGTTTTTATAAGAAATTTCTGATTATTCCTTACAATATTAATATTAAAGCTTTTGAAAAAGGTAACTTGGATCCGCTCAAAATTAAGAATCTTTCTGAAGAACTTCATTTAGATGGTAGAAAGGTCATGCTGACTTCAGGTTCATTGATTCATCGCAAAGGAATTGATTTAGCTATAGAATGTTGTAATCGTATATCGGATACAACTCATCCAGATATAACCTTGATCATTATGGGTTCTGGTCAACTTGAGAATCAATTAATGCAAAAAGTAAAATGCGAGGTACGATTTGTAGGATTTATTCCGAAAGATTATGTGCCATACTATTATGCAATTTCAGATATCTTTCTGTTTTGCTCAAGATACGATGGATGGGGATTAGTCATAAACGAAGCCATAGCTGCTGAACTTCCAATTATTTGTAGTAAAGCAGTTGGGGCATCCGAATGGATTAAGGAAGGGGAGAATGGATATCTTGTTTCAGATAATGAGCTTAGTCAATATCAAAAAAATGTTGAAATTTTATTGAACGATTCAGAGACGCGAATCGCTTTTGGAAAATTCAACAGCAGATTTAAAAAAGACACCTCTTCTGATTATTATGCCAATTATTTAGTAAGGGAGTTGAATTCATGGAGGCTATGAAGATGGAGATTATACTCATATTTAATGTGCTGGTTTATCTCGGTGGATTTGCCCTGTGTATTTTAAAGGGTATTAAAGCAAATATTATATTTTTTTTTAGTTGGACACTTCTAACGGTATACTATTTTTTAACTCCGGCTTATTTTTATTGGATAGGTCGACGTTCAATTTGGGGAAATGAAGTTGGATATCAGGGAGTAGGTGAGGATATTTATAATTATTACGATGAGGGTTTACTATACTTTTCTATAGCCAATTTTTTATTTTTCCTGGGTTTCTTTTTTATTTCAAAGCCAAAAGTAAATAAAATCAAATCTCTATACAGTGATAATAAACAATATGCATTATTTATTCTTGTCGCTAGTTTGGCTTTGGTGGTGATTAACTTTGCAATTAGTGGGTTTAATTTTATTGATTTTATAAAAGGTGATTCAGGCAGTAACTTGTACGGCGCTAGTGGTGCGACCAATTATCTTCGAAATTTTGCAGATTCATTAATTACCTGTATTCTATTGTGTTCCATTTTGAGAGTTAATCGTTTTACTTGGATCGGGTTAACTTTAATTTCCTTTTTATTATTTATGTTCATGGGATTTAGGTATAGAGTCTTCATGACTATATTGGGTCTCGTATTAATGTTTCTTTATAAAATTAACTTTAGTAGTAAGCAAATATTCAAAATCATTTCCGGTGGTCTAATAATACTTTATTTTTTTGCATTTATTACAGTAAACCGCTATTCTTTAATATTAGCTAAATTTTCAGATATCCAATATAATCCTGTAAAGTACAAAATTGTGAATCTGTTGGCAGAACAAACCCGAGGAGCATTAGATGATATAAATATTGTGAAATACTATGAGGTAAATGATCATCCGGAATATGATTATGGAATTACATTTTTATATTTTGTAGTTCGGGCAATACCTCGCGCTATAATTGGTGATTATAAAGATCAGCTTTACCCACCACCGGCATTTCCAATTATTGATAAGGCATTCAATCTTCCTCCTGAATGGGCGGCCACTGGTGAAGCTCCTTTGCATTATGCGTATTTTTTAATTGCTGGTAATATTTGGTTTTTATTCGCTGGTGCCTTTATTGTAGGTTTAATTCTTGGAATGATTCAAAGGAATATAGATTATACTAACCTTAAAGATCAATTACTCAGTATTATAATATGCCTCGGTCTATTTATGTGGATTACGAGAGGATACTTTCCACAATTTGTAGATAATATTGTTTTTTTACTTATACCATATTGGATATATTATGCTGGAATCAAGAAAGCATAAATTTACTTTGTTTGTTGGACCTTATCCTCCGCCAATGCATGGCCAAGCCTTTGCATTTAAAGTTGCCTATGATCATTATCCTTTAAATAAAATATTAATTTCTCAAAATCTGGAAAATAAAAACAAGTGGTATAAAGTTTTTTTAACTATCCAAGTCATTCTTAAATATATTCGATGTTTTATAGTTCATGACATTGACGTTGTTTATCTGGCAGGTTCAAGATCATTTTTAGGAGCGATTAAAGATATCGTTCTGATCCTTATCTCAAAGGTTAATAAGTCTAAACTTATAAATCATGTACATGCAGCTCATTTTAATACATTTATACAGAAACTTCCTTTTGGTATTCGGTCATTGTATTTGTGGGTATATCGAATGGTCGATCATTATATAGTGTTACATCCTTCCATGCTCAAGGAGTACGAGATGTTTAATTCTAAATCACAGATCCATGTTATAGAGAATTTTTATGATAAATTATTTGATTCTCAATTAGATTTGGAGATGAGTAAACGTACTCCAATTACGATTTCATATTTTTCTAATTTGTTATACAGCAAAGGATTATTTGATTTGATTGAAGCATTTTTAAAGATTAGGAGCTTGCAAAATAATATCAAATTGCAAATAGCAGGAGCCTTTGGAAATGATTCTTTTATGAATTCCGATCAGGTTAAAATTCTGTTAGATGAATATTTGAGTAAAAATTTGAATATTGTTTATTGTGGTTCATTATTTGGAGCTGAAAAAATCAATTTTTTAAATCAATCTGATATTTTCGTTCTTCCAAGTTTTTACCATAGTGAAGCATTTCCAATCAGCCTGTTAGAGGCAATGAGAGCCGGCAATGCCTTAATATTGTCCGATCACCATTATTTGCCGGATTTAATTAATAAGAATCAGGGAATTATTGTAGAATCTAGGAATGTAGAGCAAATTACTAAAGCCTTAGATTCTTTAATTTCAAATCCTGAACATTTATTAAATATTAGGAGATACAACAGAGAAATGGCGAGAAGTTATACGGAAGGAAGTTATTGCGAAAAGATTAATAAATTGATTAGAGTTTCAATGAATTAAACTATGTGTGGAATCTTTGGATATGTTGGCGATTATAGTTCAGTTGATACTTATCAAATTGACGCTTTAATCGCTCATCGAGGACCGGACGATAGCGGTGATTTTCGGGATGACAAACTTTTATTCTGCCACAGGCGATTATCCATTCAGGATTTATCCAGACAAGGACATCAGCCGATGTATAGTGCAGATCGAAATTACGTGATTATTTATAATGGAGAAATATATAATCACCTGGAATTAAGACTTGAATTGAGTAAAAAATATTCCTTTAGTTCTCATTCTGATACCGAAACTTTGCTTTATGGATATATTGAGTATGGAGAAGGTTTTTTCAAACAGTTGAATGGGATATTTGCTTTTGCAATCTATCATATTCCATCAGGGGAATTAGTCATAGTACGGGATCCATTCGGGGTAAAACCATTGTATTGCTATAAAGATCAAAAGCGCGTTATTTTTTCATCGGAATTAAAAACAATAAGCAATACGTTAAATGAAAAGGAAGTGGATGTTCACGGAATTGTAAATTATCTTTATTATTTATGGTCTCCGGGAACCCAAACGGGATTGAAAAATGTATTTAAATTAACTCCAGGTCGATTTATAAAGTTCAATGTTAATGACCTTTCTGAATTTCATGAAGAAAGCTATTATTCTTTGCCATTTGGGAAGGTAAAAGAAATTAAAGATTATAAATATTGGGAAAATGAGTTGGAAGAGAAATTGACAACTGCGATAAAGCGTCAGTTGATTTCTGATGTTCCTCTAGGATTTTTTTTATCCGGCGGTTTGGATTCAAGTTTATTAGTAGCTATTTATCGCAGACTTTACCCAGATCAAAAGATACAAGCATTTACAATTGATACTGGAAACAGTTTTAAGGAAGAAGGCTTTGAAGATGATTTGCGTTATGCCAAATTAGTCGCACAACATTTGAATGTCGATTTAACAATTGTAAATTCCAGTATTGATATCGTACAACAAATCGATCACATGATCTGGTGTTTGGACGAACCTCAGGCAGATTTAGCAGCCCTCCATGTTGAAAACATTTGTAGAGAAGCCAGAAAGGAGGGATACGTAGTTTTACTTTCAGGCGCAGGAGGTGACGATTTATTTTCTGGATATAGAAGGCATCAGATGCTTAGATACATTAATTGGTTGAAATATGTTCCCTTTAGTCACCGTTTACTCAAATTAGCATTGAAGTTTTTAAAAGGTCCTGACTTAAGAAGGTTGCAAAAATTTGTTTCAACAACCAATTCAAGTAGCTCATTGGATTCTATGATTAATTCTTATGGTTGGCAAGACCTAGACTATTTGAAAAATTTATTCGTTGATGAAATTGGAAGCAAACTGGATTCCTATGATCCAAGAAAAATCTTATTGAATGCTCTCGGGGAAATTCCTGAGGAAAATAAGTATTTGAATCAACTACTTTTCTGGGATATAAAATATTTTTTGGCAGATCATAATTTAAATTATACCGATAAGCTATCTATGTCACAAGGAGTCGAGGTAAGAGTACCATATTTGGATAAAGAGTTGGTGGAATTCAGTACGCGATTGCCAGTCGATTATAAGCTAAAAGGGCAAACAACAAAGTATATATTGCGCAAAGTTGCTGAAAAGTATTTGCCAAATGAAATTATATATCGTTCTAAAACCGGATTTGGTGCTCCTGTCAGAACATGGGTTAAAAACGAATTAAAAGCTTGGGTAAGCGAGAGATTGTCAGAAGAAAGAATCAAAGAGCAAGGAGTCTTCAAATTTCAGGCAATTCAAAAATTAATCGAAGACAATAAGAATGATTTAATTGATGGATCATATACTATATTAAGTCTGCTAGCTATAGAATCTTTTATAAGGCAGAATAATTTAAATTATCAAAGTGAAAATAGCATATCATGAAGCAAATCATACAGGATATAAGAAACGGAGAAACCATATTAATTGAAACCCCTGTTCCATCAGAACAAAAGGGACATGTTCTTATAAAATCGCATTACAGTCTGGTTTCTAAAGGTACAGAAAAAATGCTTCTGGAATTTGGTAAAGCAGGATGGATTGAAAAAGCAAGGCAGCAACCGGAAAAAGTTCAACAAGTTATTTCGAAAATCAAAAGTGATGGTTTAGCTCCAACCATTCAATCGGTATTGCAAAAGCTGGACTCTCCAATTCCACTAGGTTACTGTAATGCAGGTGAGGTTATTGCGGTAGGACCAGGAGTGACTGAATTTAAAATTGGTGATCGAGTAGTCTCCAATGGACCACATTCAGAATATGTGTCAGTAGGAAAAAATCTTGTGGCGTTGATACCTGAAGGAATAGATTATGAAGAAGCTGTCTTTACGGTAATCGGTTCCATTGCCTTACAAGGTATTAGGTTAATTTCACCTGGAATTGGAGATGTTGTTGTTGTTCAGGGCTTAGGTCTTATAGGAATGTTGGCAGTTCAATTATTAAAGATGAATGGCTGTCAGGTTATAGGAATTGATACTGATTATAATAAAGTGGAGTTAGCTAAAAAGTATGGCGTACAAACTTTTCTGTCCTCTTCGGAATCTAATGTAGTAAGTCAAATAATGCATTTGACTGGTAATCATGGTGCCGATGCTGTATTAATTACGGCATCAACTCAATCGGATGAATTGATTGCTCAATCTGCTCAGTCATGTAGAAAACGTGGAAAAATTGTTCTCATCGGCACGGTTGGTTTAGATATAAATCGTTCCGATTTTTATGAGAAGGAATTAAGTTTTCAGGTTTCCTGTTCTTATGGTCCGGGACGATACGACGAACAGTATGAAAAATCAGGAATTGATTATCCCTATGCTTATGTTCGTTGGACGGAAAAAAGAAATTTTGAAGCTGTTTTGCAATCAATGGCGAATCAATCCCTAAAAGTTAAAGATCTTATTTCTGAAGTAGTAGAACTTGATCATTATCAAAAAATATATCAAAACCTGAATTCAAGTCAATCCATAGCTTCATTGATAAAGTATAATACGCAATCAACTATTGAAAGGCGAATTCAGATTTTTGAAAAAAGTTTTAAGAATGCATCTACTTTGTTGGGAGTAATTGGTGCAGGTAACTTCACGACCTCAACAATGATGCCATTGCTTTACAAACTTAATGCTCCCATTAAAACCATCGCCAGCAATTCAGGTTTGTCTGCTACCCAACTTTCAAAAAAGTATAATATCCCAGTAGTTTGTTCTCAATATAAGGATGTCATGGAGGATTCTAGTATTGGTGGGGTCTTAATAACAACAAGGCATCAATCCCATGCAACATTAGTAGTTGAAGCATTGAAAAATAATAAACATATCCTTGTAGAAAAGCCTTTAGCTACCTCTAAACCTCAATTGGATCAAATAATAGAAGCTTTAAAAGATTCTAAGGGAAGTATTTTGGTTGGTTTTAATAGGAGGCATTCGCCAGCGGCAAGAAACCTTAGGAATTTTATTCAAAAATCTACAGCACCCATACAGCTTATTCTAACGATGAATGCTGGCTATATTCCTAGTGAACATTGGACACAAAATACTGAATCGGAAGGAGGAAGAATAATAGGAGAAGCTTGTCATTTCTTTGATTTGGCCAACTATTTAACAGGTAGTCTGGTTGAGGAAGTAATGGCGCAATCAATAAGTCAGAAAAATCATAGCTCAGATCATGCATCTATATTGTTGAAGTATAAAAATGGCTCTTGCGCGGTAATAAATTATTTCTCCAATGGAAATAAAAGTTATCCTAAAGAAAGAATAGAAATGTATCAGAACGGTGTAGTAGCCATTATCGATAATTTTAAGAAACTTAGTTTTTATGGGGGAGATGGAAAGGCGTGGTCTGGAACACAAGACAAAGGCCATAAGGAACAGTATCAGAAATGGTTAAAATTTATTGAATCTGGAGGGGATGTTTTAATTGAACCTAATGATTTGATCAATACAACTTTGGCTACCTTTGCTGCTGTTGATTCAATAATGTCTGGAAATAAAATTATTATTAGTTCTTAATACCTCGGGATGACCAATAGTGCTGTTTTAATTTCTAATTTATCTATCTCACATCAAAAATTATTAATTCTCAAAAATATTAACCTGGATGTACACGAAGGCCAGTGGATTGAAATAATTGGTCAGAATAACAGTGGCAAATCATCCCTTTTAAGAGCTTTATTTGGTTATAAATCAGAACTTCAAGGAACTATTAAAGTTTTGGGGATTACCCTAAATCCAATGAGTGAGGAGTTTCAATGGCATAAAAGAAAGATTGGATTTTTAAGTAACGATTTTCCACTCATATCCGGAAAGACCCTCCGCGCAAATCTTTCTTTAGCATTATCGGCTACCGGTAATTCAACCGACCTTGAATCCGATCATTGGTGCCGGGAAGTATTAATGCAATTAAACTTAGATAAAAAATTAACCAAACTAGCTGAAACACTTTCGTCTTCAGAGAAAATATTTTCTCAAATGGCGAGAGCATTAATCAGTAGTCCGAAATTATTATTAATTGATGATATTCTTTGCGGATTGGACGATCAGAATAAGGAAAGAGCATATAATTTATTAAAGCAATTTTATGATAAGCAAAAATGCTCTGTTATATCGGTTCTAAAATCTGTTTCTGAAAAATCGCCAATCGGAAAGAAAGTTTTTGTAATTGAAAAATCCGCCTTTCGCCCGGTCGAAATTTAGCTAAATTATTTGTGCTTTTCTAAAGAATCTTCAACGGCAAGTATCCCGACAAAAAAGTTAGCACTATCTAAACTAATCTTTATTTTATTTTTATTAATTCGGAGAAGATTGTTTTACACTCTTTTTATATTAGACCTAGATCGATTAATTGTTCCCCGCAGCTGACCTTTAGTTATATGATCATTGACAACGATTACTGACACTTCAACGGTTCCAAATTTAGTTTCTGTATCAAAAGATTTTGTAGTCTCCACATCTTCAGCTTGTTCATGTTTTGATTTGTTCATAACAGGACCGGCGAAATCAAGGCCAATTTTTTGACCTACTTTTTGTCCTTTTTCAATAATCTCATATTCAATATAGTAGCTGTGTTTGCCGGATTCAAGTTTTAAATCATAATTACCTGCTTTGTCGGTAACTCCCGAACTTACTTTGGTTAGACTCTTACCTAATTTTTTGTATAAGGTGACTTTAATACCTGCAACAGGAGTTTCTGCCTTAAGAGCTGCAGATGAAAAAAATAGAATGGCGAAAAAAGCAATAGTTGTTTTCATGAATTTATTTTTTATTATAATTTAATTAAGTTCAAATCAAAGTATATACAAATATAGTTTTGTTATCACCAATAGCCAGAATATTTTTAACCACTAACCCTTACTCCCGACCATCTTCTCGCAACTCAATACTCTTTCTTATCTTTGCGCCCTTTAATATTAGTATATGTTTGAAAGTCTGCACGAAAAACTGGAATTAGCCCTAAAAGGTCTTCGAGGAGAGCGTAAGCTCTCTGATTTAAACGTAGCTGAATCTATCAAAGAAATTAGAAGAGCCCTGGTGGCGGCTGATGTCAATTATAAGATTGCCAAAGAATTTACGGATAAGGTGAAGGATAAGGCGCTTGGCACAGAGAATGTTTTGCAATCCGTCAAGCCAGGCGAACTTATGGTGAAGATTGTAATGGATGAATTGGTTGACCTAATGGGTGGTCAGGCATCCGGAATCAATCTTAATGCTAACCCTTCGGTCATATTAATTGCAGGATTACAGGGATCGGGTAAAACAACGTTTACAGGAAAACTCGCTTCTTATTTAAAAACTAAGAAAAATAAAAAAGTTTTGGTCACAGCCTGTGACGTTTATCGACCTGCTGCGATTGACCAATTAACGGTTCTTGCTGAACAGGTTGGCGTTGAAATATTCAAAGACCCTGAAAACAAGAACCCCTTGGCAATTGCCAAACAAGCCATTGAACATGCAAGAAATAATAAAATCGATGTTGTAATTCTCGATACCGCAGGCCGAACGTCTATTGATGAAGAGATGATGTCAGAAATTTCTCAAATCAAAGAATCCACTTCACCACAGGAGACTTTATTTGTAGTAGATTCCATGACCGGCCAAGATGCCGTTAATACAGCACAGGTCTTCAATGAGAGAATCAATTTTGATGGGGTTGTCCTTACTAAGCTCGATGGTGATACGAAAGGTGGAGCTGCGTTATCCATCAAATACACTACTGGAAAGCCAATAAAGTTTGTTTCTGCTGGTGAGAAAATGGATGCTCTGGATATTTTCTATCCGGATCGTATGGCTCAACGGATTTTGGGGATGGGTGATATCGTTTCTTTTGTCGAGAAAGCTCAGGCTCAATTTGATGAGAAAGAAGCCAAGAAAATTGAAAGTAAAATCAAACAAAATAAATTTGACTTCAATGACTTCCTGTCTCAAATTGAACAGATTAAAAAAATGGGAGATTTAAAATCCGTTTTGGGAATGCTTCCTGGTGTAGGGTCTGCAATAAAGAATCTTGATATAGACGACAAAGCATTCAAAAAAGTTGAAGCAATTATACAATCAATGACACCCTTTGAACGTGCAAATCCCGATTCTCTCAATATGTCCCGTAGAAATCGGATTGCAACAGGAGCCGGAAAAACCATACACGATGTGACGGCTTTTATAAAGCAATTCGAAGAAATGCGAAAGATGATGCATATGATGAGCAAGGGCAATAACATGGCCAATATGATGAAGCAGATGCAAAACATGCGACGATATTAATTTAACTTTAATGGCCATTCAATATTGAGCTATAATTGATCTTCGGCTCAATTAATACCCTTGGGTAATTAACTTATTCTCTGTTTGTAAAAATCCGTATTTTGCGCTTTATATAAATTAGCAGTTTATGATAAGGCTATCTTCTGTTGCATTTGTTTTATTAATTTTTCTTACCCAACTTAATGCTCAGTTAGGTGATGGAAGTCCAGCTCCCGATTTTACAGTGAATGATATTAATGGAAATGGTTGGAGTCTGTATTCCGAGATGTCAGGAGGCAAATCGGCTTGTTTGGATTTTTCAGCTACCTGGTGCGGTCCTTGCTGGGCTTTTCACAATAGTCATGTGTTAAACGATGTAAACTCAAATTTATCAGCGTACACTTCAGTTCTGTTTTTGGAATCAGATTGGAATACGAATACCAATTGTCTTTTTGGTCCAAGCGGTTGTGTCGGTGGAACACAAGGAGATTGGGTCACCGGTACAACTTACCCAATAGCGGATCTTTCCAGTACCAATGGACAGAGCGTAAATGCCTTATATAAGATCAATTTTTATCCAACCCTTTATGTTATATCACCGGATTTTAGGGTATGGAGCATAAAATATAGAACCTATGACGAATACTACAATTGGATCGTTCACAGTTTTGCATTAGCGGCTACAGGTACTGTTACCAATTCTCCTTGCGGGGATAATGGAAGTGTAATCCTCAACGTTACCGGCGGATATCTAACAAAAACCTATAAATGGAGCAACGGGGCTACAACTAAAGATCTCGTAGGTATTCCTGGAGGAACTTATACCGTTACGATAACGGATAATCAAGGATATTTCAAGGCATTTGGTCCATGGACCGTTACAGGTCCTCAGCGCCGGGTGTCTATTACATCTTCTACTCAGGTAGATGTTAAATGTAATGGTGAAAGTACAGGCTCTTTATCCATTGGTGTTAATTATGGTACGCCAGGTTATGAATATCTATGGAGTAATGGAAGTACTTCCAATAAAATTTCAGGATTAAGCGCGGGTATTTATAAAGTGACCGTTACGGATGCAGTAGGTTGCACCATAACGAAATCGTATACGATTACTGAACCCGCTATCCTTTCTCAAAAAACTACAACCATTGATGAAATTTGTGATGGACAAAATGGTTATATCTCAATAACCGCAAAAGGAGGAGTAACTCCCTACACTTATTATCTTGGAAACATAAAAAGTAATAATGGAAATTACAATAAACTCAAAGGTGGAAATTATCGTATCGAAGTAGTTGATAATAATAACTGCAGGGTAGAAGATTTTGTATACATAGGTGCAACGCACAAACCCAAGCTGGTTATAAATCCTCCAATTCCTATTTCCTGTTTAAAGGATACGATTGAACTCGATGCGCAGCAATCTGATAGTGGTAACGAATTTACCTATGAATGGTCAAGTTCAAATGGTAAAATTATCGGAGATAAAAATAATATTACGGCATTAACCGCTCTCCCGGGAAATTATAGATTAAAGATTACCAATAATGTAAATTATTGTGAAAGCTTGGATTCTGTTCAGGTTAAAGTGGATAAGAAATTTCCCGATATTACTACGACAGGAGATACTCTTCTTGACTGTGCTGTTCCAATGACTATACTTTCAGGTTCAACTAAAACAGTTAATACAATTTATTATTGGACAAAAATTCAAAGTAATTTTAAAGATACCTCTTCAAAAATTCTGGTAGAGCATCAGGGTGAATATATATTTAACGTTAAAGACACAATTAATCATTGTATATCTAAGGATACATTGAGAATTTTGGAAGATAAGCAAGTGCCATTGATAAATATTGATAGAGTGCCAACATTAAATTGTGCTGTATTGAATACTTTTATTATTGCAGAGAACTCAGATAAAGGACCGGATCTTAGTTTTCAGTGGTTTACCAGTAACGGACATTTTGTACAAGGAGAGAATACTTTGAATCCATTAGTTGATAAACCGGGAACATATATCTTAAAAATGGTAAATAATAAAAACCATTGCGAAGCTAATGAAGCTATAGAAATACTTCAGGATATTCAAAAGCCTGAGATAAAGTTCAATAGTCTTAAAGATCTGAGTTGCTTTAGAAAAATAATGGAAATTGACGCACCAATACAAAATCCAAAAGATTTCGAATTTAAATGGTCAACCAAGAATGGCAACATAGTTGGTTCAGATAGCGATAGTAAAATTACTTTGGATGCAAAAGGTGACTACAACTTAAGGGTTAAGAGCAAAATTAATTATTGCGAAAACGAAGAGAATTTTACAATTCGGGAACAAGAAAAAATAAATGCAGATTTTAAATACGTTGTTCGTAGGCTTGAGGTCGATTTTGAAGACCTTAGCGCTCAAATTGTATTGCGCAGATTATGGAGTTTCGGAGATGGTGTGACCAGTGAAGATCCAACGCCAACGCATACCTATTCTTCTGAAGCCGATTATGAAGTTTGTTTAGAGTTAGAGAATGAATGTGGTATTAGTAAACTTTGTAGAAATATTTCTTTGTTATCAACTTCTGTCCTAAATCTTACCTCATGGGAAATCAGGCCAGTGCGTTGTTATTTAGGATCGGATGGTTCAATTAAAACAAACGTGTCGGGAGGTCAGCCTCCATATGCTTATAAATGGAGTAATGGAGAAACAAGTTCAGAAATTTCTGGACTAAAGAAAGGAACTTATAGAGTAACAATAACCGATAATATGGGCACCATTTTGGAGAAATCGTTTAATGTATCAGAGCCTTTAGAAATCATTGCAGAGTCTATAGATATTAAGAACGAGAATTCAGGTTTTAAAAATGGTAGTATTCAATTGAAAATTTCAGGTGGAATCCCAGGTTATTCCTTTAAATGGTCAAATGGTGCAACGACTAAAGATATTGATCAATTGGAGGCTGGTGAATATTCTCTCATTGTTACGGATGCCAATGGCTGTGACAAATCATTTGGTCCATTTACGGTAAATGCATTGACTTCTGTCTCGGAATCTTCAGAAACGATCAGTATTGATTTAATTCCAAATCCGGTTGAAGAAACTGGCTGGATAAAAATTGAAAGGAATCATTCGAGAGAAGTGTTAATTGAAATTCTGACGGTCAATGGTAAGCAAATTAAATCCTGGAAGCAGTCAGGCTCAAATATTCTAATTCCTTTTACAGCTACATTATTTTCAGAAGGTATTTATTTTGTAAAAGTAAGCGATTCGGAAACGACCACGGTAAAGCGTTGGATTATTCAATAAGCTTAATATAATAGGAGTTATCCTATTAAAAATTAAATATAGGTTTATTTAATGGTGCAATTATATCCGAAGCAAGTTTCTATTTAGCTTGCTATTTAAAACCAAAACGATTCAAATCATTTCGAAAATTATTTTCGATTGAAATAAATAATTGAGTTGGGCTAATTTATAAGATTAAGCACTTGTAAATTTTAAAAAGAATTTTAGATTTTCAAGCAGCAATTATTAACTTCATGGAATCCTTGTAGTAAGACTTTGTTAAATGCGGATTTTCTTATTTAGTTGTTTATTATTAGTTTCCATTGATTTTTTATCAGGACAATGTACACCTCCGGCAGTTGATGCTTGTGAAGATGCCAATGTTCTATGTTCCTTGGATGAAGTAAATGGTTACTCGTGTCATAATATTGATTACAGCAATCCTTCAGGATGTAGCCCATTGTGTCCAACTGGAGGAGGTACACATAATACATCATGGTGGGCATTTGTGACTAATGGAGGACAAGTGTGTTTGACTATGTTATTTAATAATTGCACTGTTAATGGTACAGGAGTTCAGTTTGGAATTTGGGGAGATTGTAATTGTGGAGAATCAATATTTTGTGATCCCGCATGTAATGGGCCCAGCGTCAAGTCGTTCTGTGTAGATTTAAAGCCTTGTAGGACTTATTACTTATTTGTGGACGGATGTTCAGGTGATGTTTGTGATTTTACAATTAACACAACTGGTGGTACAACTCCTATTGCTCCAGATGTAAAATCAATTCTAGGTGAAAAGTTTCCTTGTCTCAATCAATGTGCAATATACACGGCTGATATGACCAGTGGTGATTGTCAACCAAGTTTCCAATGGACGCTTGATGGTGTTGAGATTAATCAATACAATAAAGAAATATTATTGTCCTGGACGGAAGAAGGTGATTTTATATTGTGTTCAACCTCTATGGTTGGTAATCCTGCTTCTGGATCAGTTTGTTCATCTGGTCGGACACACTGTGAAAGTATTAAGGTTAGAGAATTAAAAGCTGGATATGGGGTAACTTCCAGAATTTGTCAATATAAGTTTCCATTTCATTGGGGTAAAAAGTTGATCACTGGTTCTGGTATTTTTACTGAAACATTTGCTTTTTCGAATTGCTGTACGGTGGATTCTACTAGAGAATTTATAATGATACCAGATGGAGAACCCCCTTGTGATGAATCGACATATATGAGAGGCATTATATTTTTGGATGTAGATAAGAATACTCTGTTCAATGGTCAAGATCAACTATTAAACAATTATCTTCTCTATAATTTGCCTTCAAATTTCTCTACACTATCAGTTAATGGAAAATATACTTTGGATCTTGCCCGGAATACAACAAATGAAGTACTTGTTCAAGTTCCTAGTAGCAAATATTTTACAACGGTTCCTGACCATTATAGTATTCCAATTGTGAATCAGGTTGGTTTGATTCCTGGATCATATGATTTTGCTGTTCAGTACAAGGATGCTTGTGATTTGGCAATTTCAGTGGCAGGCGGATTGGCAAGACCTGCAGGAAGAACGAGGGCGACGCTTACCATAACCAATGAAGGACCGATTCGAATTGGTACAAGTTTTGTTGAACTTAAATTTCCAGCTCACTGGACTTTTGAAAAAAGTAGCCATACGGTTTCAACGCTAATTGGATCTACCATTAGATGGAAGATAAGTACACCCATCCATCGAGAACTTATTAAAATTACAGCGGACTTTAATATTCCTATCGGTGAACCTCTCGGTAATACCTATACTTATATTGCAAAAGTTGAAAATGCGTATGATATTAATGTAAGCAATAATGAATTTCAATTCTCGGATATAATAAGAAATTCATTTGACCCAAATGATAAGAAAGTAAACTTTAATTGGATTAAAGAGCCTGTCAATGGTGTTCAACAGGAATTAACTTACACAGTACGCTTTCAAAATGTAGGTAATCATCCGGCCAAAGATGTTATAATTCTTGATACTTTGAGTCAAAAGCTGGATCATAGAACTATACGTCTAGTTAATTATAGTCACCCTTGTAAATTAACAATGAAAAAGCTTGGCTTTGTCAAATTTATTTTTGAAAATATTGATCTTCCGGATACCAGTATAGGATGGTTAGAATCGCAAGGATTTGTTCAATTTGCGATTCGTCCATATGAAAATTTTGAAAATGGAACAAAAATATTAAATTCAGCACATATAATCTTCGATCAAAACGTACCAATAAAGACAAATGAAGTCTGTACTAATATCGTAGCTACCGGACTACAAGATATTGAAATGCGTAATAAATTCTATATTGCACCGAATCCTGTGAAAGAAAAATTTTATTTATACGGTGACAATGAAAATTTCGAAAAATTCAAAATAAAAATAGTTGACATTAACGGTAAAATTGTGTGGACAAAAGACAAATTATGCAATTGTAATCCAATTGAATTAGACATTTCTTTATTCGTTGAAGGGATTTATCAACTTATTTTATATAAGAGTCAAATTCCAATTGTTAATATTCCTTTTATTAGATATTAGTAATTAATTGGATAATTCATTAGCGATTGTTAATTCTTAATGGTTAATTGTAGTGTTGGCTTTAGTAGATTTAATGATTGTGGTTATTAATTTGATGATCTCAACTGCTGATTCGTTTATTGTTTCAAATTGTATTTCTGATAAGTAATCCGTTGCTTTTAGCAATTTAAGCCAATAAATTGTTTCATTGATTTCTTTTTGAGCAATGGCCATTTTGTGTTTGAAGTCTAATTTTGATTCTGCATGTTCTGCTTCGCTAATCATAGCGCCAACCGAAGTTCCACTTCTCAGTATTTGTTTTGAAATAATGTATTCTTTTTTCTCTGTATATAAGAGCTGAACTAACTTTACGATTTTTACTGCAAAATCAAAGCTTTTTGATTTGACGATGTTCTCTTTCATAGTATATTTTATTTTTTAACCATTAACCATTAACCATTAACCATTAACCATTAACCATTAACCATTAACCATTCCTCAACCTATTAATCGCTTCCGTACGATTCTGTACGTGAAGTTTTTCATAGATTTTATGAATATGCTGTTTGACGGTTCCTGTGGTAATTTTCATTTCATCGGCAATTTCTTTATACAGTAAGCCTTTAGATAGATAATCTAGTAACTCACGTTCTCGGGTTGTCAGTGGTAAGTTATTCGACGCTTCCTTGGAATTCATTTTATGAAATACATCCAGAACTCTTCGAGCAATGCTTGGACTCATAGGGGATCCTCCATAATAGAGGTCTCTTATAGCTTCTAATATTTTATCGCTGGGCGAGCTTTTTAAGATATATCCTTTAGCACCAGCTTCCAGGGATCTGAATATTTTATCGTCGTCCTCATATACTGTAAACATACAAAATTGCATTCCGGGACAATATTGACTTAGGTGCTGAATTGCTTCTATTCCGCTGGCTTTGGGTAAGCCAATATCGACAATTAGGATGTCTGTTGGTTTTTTAGGAAGAGATTCCATAGCTTTTTCAGCAGTATGGTAGACCTGAGTGCAAGACATATCTTCCTGATCGGCAATAATTTCCTTTAATCGATCGGCGACATCTTTAAGATCTTCCAGTATGGCAATTTTCATATTTACTTTACAAGTTGAATGGTATTTATTCTGTAAAAGGCTTTAAATTAGCCTTTGAAAGGTTCAAATATCGGTATTAATAGTAAAAGGCAGGATATAACTTTTGTTAGATCGGTACTCAAAATAGCCTTCTATAAAGGCCTGCAAATTGTGTTTGTACTCATTAAGAAAACAATATTTTTTTAATGCCATTTTTTGATAAAATCGTTCAGTACAGTTCTATAAGTATCGAACTTTAATGTGTAAAATTAAATAATTATGAAAAGAATGATTTTAAAAGGGTTTGGGATTTTAGCACTAGTTGCTATTGGTTTTGTGTCTTGTAAAAAAGATGAATCTACACTGGTAAGTACAACTGATCTTGTAAGTAGTACTGAATATACTGAAATGTCAGTGTATGAAATGCAGTGTGATGGTGCCTTAGGCAAATTAGGTTGCTATGAATTAGTATTTCCGGTTACTATACAGTTTTCGGATAATACTACGCTTACTGCCAATTCTTATGATGAATTGAAGGAAGGTATTAAGGCTTGGAGAGAAGCAAACGGTAAAGGATCAGGAAGACCTGAGTTTGTATTTCCGATTTCTGTGATTAATGAAGCAGGAGAAACAATTGTTGTGGATTCTAAGGAGCAACTTCGCGAGTTAAGAGCTGCTTGCCCTGATTCAAAAGGACGCGGACACAAAGGACATTTTTTAAGGGGACTAAAATGTTTTGACTTAGTGTTTCCAGTTACTTTAGTATTTCCAGATGCCAGTGAGCTTGAAGTTGGATCTTATGAAGAACTTAAAAACGCGACTATCGAATGGAGAAAAAACAATCCGCGTGCAAAAAATCATCCGGTTATAAAATTTCCATTCAGTGTTACTCTAAAATCCGATGGTTCAACAGTAACCATTGAATCCAGAGAAGATTTGAAAGAGTTAAAGAAAAGCTGCAGGGGATAATCGATTTGGGTTAGTAGTTTTATTTTTTCAAATTGAAATACAAAGTAAGCCACAACAGATGTTGTGGCTTACTTTTTTTTACACATATTACTTATGGTGTGCACTTAAAATTTAAGATCAAATCGATTTTAGTCTTTTTAAAATACATGGTAATGCAATAAATATTGTGATTACCTATTCATCTTCAGTCAGGAATAATTTTATAGCATGTTAAGATGTATCTACCATATCTAAAGCACTATTGAAACAATTTATTTAATTATCTATTTATGTAAGAGTACTTGTGAAGTGATATTTTAATATAATTAATTAAAAATTTATAGTCTAAATATTAAGTCATTTGCCTATAATTGTCTCCGTGTAAGTATAGAATAGGGAAGAATTTAATATAAATATTTCATTTATTCCATATTTAATAAGAAATTTAAGGCCAATTTCGGAAGGATTTAATGTCTTTTATAAATTAAAATTATATAAAAAAAACTACAATTTGTGTTTGAACATTATGGGATTTTCATTGTAGAACTATAATTTTTAGTTGCTTTATACTATTAGGACTGATTGATTTGTGTGCACAGCAAGCACCTATAAATAAATTTTATAAACCTATACCTATTGTAAATTCCTGGACAAAAATTGAATGGCCAGGATTAGAGAGAGGCAAATTAAAACTAAAGCCTTCGAAAGGATTAGAGGTTAGAACCAATGAAGCAAAAGAAATCTTTATTAGACCAGTTAAGTCAGATCTTAATATTTTTTTTATGGAGTTCATTAGTCAGTATGGTTCCAATACTTTGACCTTTTATCGATTAGACAGTAGTATAAATAAAGAAACTAAAAGTGATCTGCAATCAGCAGATTCGATATTTCAATTTAATAGCATTGCTAATAATAAGGCGTACTTTAAATTAACATCTAATCCAGATGAAATATATGTTTTTTGGAATAATCGACGCTTGTCCTTCAAAAAAATGGCTAATAATCTGATCATTAGTTTACCTAATTATGGGTATGATGATCAAATGAATTATCTGAGAATTGGAAGTTCCAGTAAGGGTAGAGTTAATAAAGAAAAAATTCTAATATTTCAAAACGGTAATCCGTTATTAAATGTATTTGATAAGGAAGAAATTTTTGCACCTGAAATAATCAGCGATTCTTCCTCAACGAAAACGGAAGTCGAATTGGAAAAAACACCTGCTCCGGTATCTGAAGATTCAAAACCGAATTCAGCTTTATCGGTAGGATTTTATTGTGATGTTTATTATGCTTATTATACAGACTCTATAGGGAGAAATGATTTTCAACAATTTACTGGAATCGCTCCTTACAGTAAGGTATTCGGACTAAATATTGCTGAATTGAGTTTTAAATATTCTCTTGAAAAATTTCGTGGGTCATTGGCCTTGCATATGGGTGATTACGTGCAGTCAAGCTGGTCCGGTCCATATAATTTTATTTCTGAAGCTAATATTGGGATTCGAATCCACAAGTCTTTATGGGTTGATGCAGGAATATTTCGAACTCAGTTTGGTACAGAGGGGCTATTACCCAGGGATAATATCTGTAGTGCCAATGCGGTGTCAACTAATTATGAACCCACCTTTGTGGCAGGCTTGCGATTGGAATATCAGTATTCAAAATCCTTGCTGCTTGATTTATTCCTAATTAATGCTTATAACGGTTATGAAGACAATAACAGTAAAAAGTCCTTTAGCATGAACGTGGCTTATACCCTAAATGATTATTGCAATTTTGGTTATTGTAATTATCTCGGAGATGATACCGATGCGGCCATTGACACTATTTCTCACTTTAGGATTTACCAAAATATTTATTTTAATTATCAGAGAAATAAATTTAAGTTGCAATTAGGCACTGATTTTGGTTTGCAGCAGCATTCTGATCAGCAACAAAGCAAGTCTTTTTCCAAAACATTTGCAATGCTAGGTACGATTAGTTATACTCTACAGGATCCATGGTCATTGTATGGAAGACTGGACTATTATAATGACCCGGATGCCATTAATTCACCATTGCAAATCAATAGAGAAGGCATACTTACTGGTTATTCCACTTTTGGGATAACGGCTGGAGTTCAGTATAAACCATTTGATAAGATGTATCTGAGATTGGAAGGAAAGCGATTGAATATGCTTTCTGAACATTCTATTTATTATTGGAAAGGAGAGCAAAAAGTATCCAGGTTTGATTGGATACTGAACATGGGGATTAATTTTTAGTATTACTGAGGAATGGTGTACAAAGATTTCTTTTAAACTTATAATGGAAGACTACAATGTATGAAGCTTCCACTTTGACTGGATTGTATTTCTAATTGCCCATTAAATTCTTTAAGCCTTTTTTGAATGTTGTGAATCCCGTTTCCATGCTCTCTTAATTTATCGGGATCAAATCCAATTCCATTATCGCGGATGGAGAGCGTAATAATATTACTTTTGGAATTCATATTAATTTCGACCCGATTGGCGTTTGCGTGTTTTACGATATTGTGTAAACATTCTTTTAAAATGAGCAGCAAGGCTCTTCTTTTCTCTCCGGAGATTTCAAGTTGAGGTTCATCTATTTGTTGTGACCAGTGAAATTCAATAGGATATTCATCCAAATATTCTGAGGCATATCTTCGGAGGTAACTAGTGAGCATTTCTATATGATCAAAACGCTGATTCATTGACCAGATTATTTCAGACATCGATCGTATGAGCTCATTACTTTGAGAGGCTATTTTTTCAATTTGTTGCTTATCTTTTTCGGATTGGGCTGTTTGTACCGCTCGGTCGCTAAGGTATTTGATGGTGGTAAGGCCTGAGCCGATATCATCGTGCATTTCAGAGGCGATGCGGGAGCGTTCAAGATTAATTTGTTCCTGATTTTTTAACAACTCCTTTTGGTAATCATTGACAGCCTTCTGTCTTTCTAATTCAGCCGTATTATTTTTATTCAGCAATTCAAGATTTTTATTTTTTTCTTCGATAAATTGAAGGTTAAGCGAAATTTTCGCTTTTTCGCTGGAAAACAAATCATGTATAATAATTATTAAAATCATGATACTCTCAATGGCATGAGCCAATGCTGGTAGATAGTAATAGTAATAATTTAAATTTAAGTTTACAAAAAAAGAAAAGGATATAATAATAGAGATACCTAACACTAACAAGTTTCCTGTAAGGAATAATATTGATTTTAAGATATTCTTATTAAAGTTTATTAAAGTGATACTAAATGTTAGCAGGCAACCTACAATAAGTAAAATAAATGTAAATTCCCATTGGAAATCATAGAAAGTAGGGTATTTGATTAAATTGAGTAATATGGTTAGTATACTAATAAGCGTCAATATAGTAAAACTTCGAATCCAAAATTTTAGTTTTGAATTTTCAAAAAACTTGTCAGTAAATAAAACCAGAAATAGATACAATCCTTGAATTAAAACATATGTAAAATGTTTTTCAATCTGTGGTAGATTTGGAAAAAAGTATTGAAATGCATAACCGGCACCATCTAACATGTAAAATAGTCCGAAAAGAACATAAGCTCCATAGTAAAGATAAATAGGACTTTTGCTGAAAATCAATCTCAATAATAGACTGAACAGTACAATTAAGCACATTACACCAATATAAATCGCAAACAGAGTGGTATCCTTATCTGATTCCTCAATGAACCTACTGATCGGAGAAATTTTGATAGGAGCTCTAAAGCTAGTCCCCTGCATTACAATTTGAAGGATAAAATCTTTTTTTTCATAAGGATTGAAATCGATTATAAATAGAGATTTGCGATGAATAATCTCCCTCTGTGTGAATGGAAGATTTTCCGAAGTTACCATAGTTCTAACTACTGCCTTATTTTTAACTTCATAGATAACTACGGAGTCAATTTGCGATGAGATTTCTAATATTTGACTTTGCTTAACTGAATCAGGATTCTGAATGCTGAAACGCATCCAGTTATTGGGATAGGTAATAAAGTTAAAAAGAAAGAGATGATGGTTTTGAGATTCAGGATAATTATTTTTTAATATTTCATCAACAGATTGAACATCTTTATTTGAATTTATAAAATATATGAATGTGTCTATTGAAATAATATTATTTGTGTTTATTTTTACAATATGCTGGCTGGAGCAAACTGTATTTACTAATAATATACAAAAAATAATAAATAAATTTAAATAATTCAATTCTTTAATAATTCTTGTGATTGGTGTAAATAATTTATATTTTGTAACTATTATGAGTGCCAATAGTTTTAATTAAAGCCTAATAATTTACAATAATCACTTTCAGGATAAGTTGTAGATTCAGTGGCACTAATAATTTGATATTCCTTGCTTGTTAAATTGCATTTTATTTCATTTATTATATTATTTTTATAATTAATTTTTAATGGATGAGGAATGAATTCAAATTTTAGTAAATTCGTTTCACCAAGAGTATCTAAGTCATAATGTTCAAATGTAGAATTTATATTTGAACTTTTTAAGATTTCAGATATGCGATATAGTTTTAGGCATTCTTGTGGTGGAACATCTGGTTGATTTAATAGGGAATCAATATAGAAATAGAATTGAAATCTTTTTATCTCTTTGTTTTTTGGATTTCCATAAAAACTTAAATCACCCAACATATGATTTGAAATATCATACGCTTTGCAATATTGCAAAAGCGTCGAATCTTGCCTTGATTTCAATTTTTTTTTGAAATTTAAATACTGTTTAAAATTGTCTGAATTAAAATAAGTAAATTCGTAATAGCCGCGAATTTGACTATTAGATTTTTTATAGCACTTGTTAATTTCCTGTAATTCAATTGTGTTATTCGGTTCTAGGGTGTAAAATTCAGTATAATCACCTCGGAAAGATTCATATGGGCTGTAATAAAACATTCTAGAATTGTCAAGTATAATAATATAAATATATTGCTTGTCTTTCTTTACATTGTTAGAAGCCATTAACCAATTTTTTGGCCTTACTGTGGTTCCATAATTATTTGTTCCAACAATTTTATATGAATTTACGGATAATGTGGCTTTAAAATAGCCTTTGCTAAAATTATATTCCTCCATAAAATATGAACTATATATATCATTCAATTTTACTTGGCCCTGTGAAGGTTTGCCGGAATCAACATAATTACTTTCTTGTTCCAGATTATTTTTAAAATTAATAGTATTTTGATATAGGCCTTCTGCATATTTTACATAGCAAGAAGAACAAATTAGATAGATTAAAATCCAAAACTGATTTTTCATTTTAATAATTGGGTACTATAATTAATATTAAGTAAAAAATTTGAGCGGGAATTGGAGTAATGAATAGGATTTGCAGTTAAATACTTGTGTATAAAATTTTGAAGATCAAGTTTGTCATTGCCTAAAATGTTGGCGGTAATATCAAATCCTTTTGTTTTAAGACCAAGGCCAGTAGAGCCAATGTTATATTCTTGTTGTTCTTCCGCATATAGTGTATGCGTTAATCCAAGAATTGAAGAAGCCTTAAATGCAATTGGATCATAACCAGTGAATCTTTCAAAATACCAATAATATGAAGCTTCATTATCCGAATATTCAATGAAGCCTCCTCCAGTGAACCATCTATCTTCACCATCTCCTGTCCAAAGCCCTGGGAATGAATTAAATGGTGGCCCATCATTAAAGTAACCCAATGAAATATCTCCGATTCTAAAATTGACACTACCAACTCTCTGTAAATTCTTATTAATAAGAATAAAAGTGGAAGCAAGTGAGCCTGAATATTTAAATGGATTCTCTTGAAGGGAATTTACAATTTGATTTAATGGCCTAAATTCTTTCATTCTTTCATAATGAAAATATTTTTGGTCAAAATTTATCAAAGTAAAAAAAGTCAAAGATGAATAAAAATTTAAGATTGATTTTAGATTGTTTCTATTTACGGCTTTCATGCTTTTTAACTTACTACCTAAGTAGCCAGAGTAAAAAGTCAAGTTGGCATTTATGCCTGATTGATTGCTTTTTTCTTCACGTATTATGTTAATATTGCTTGATAATTCTAGTGGTGTTATATTCTTAGCTAAGCCTATTGATATTTTCAAATTCATAGCCCAATGGTACTTTATGTTTTGAGAATATAATATTGTATTTAATAATAAAGTTAAAAATAAAAACTTGATTAAAAGATTTCTAAATAGATTCATTTTAAAAATTATTTCGGATAAAAAAATTTCTCAGAACAGCATTTTATTTGATTTATCTTAATACGAATTATTAATGGAATATAGATGTATGAAATTTCAAATACTATTAATTAATTAAGTTTTATAATGATTTGATGAAATGAGTAATCTTGGTTGGTAAATAGTTAATTTTATGAAAGTCTTTTGTGGTATTGGAGTTTAAGATGTCAAAAGCTTGGCCAATAGAAAGAGAAAATGTTATAAATACGAATAATGAAGTATGGCATAATTTACTAACGAATATAGAAGTGCTATAATTATCAAATTTCTCAAACAATGAAAATTTCGAGCAAACAATTCTATTGTAGAAAGAACAACACTTTCTAATCATAAAGCTGATCTTTTGTTCTGAAGTCAAATGTAAAAAATTGTTTATCATATTCATATATTTTATACTAAAAAAATATCAGGAGCACCGATAAGTACTCCTGATAGAATTCAATTTTATCTTGATTTTACAAATCGATTCACAGATGAACGGTTCGAATCCCGAATAAGAACCATATATAATCCGGGAGCCAGATCCGAAACATTCAAGGTAATTCCATTTTTACTATGTTGAAGCACTTCTATATCATAGGACCTGCCATTCAAGTCCAGAACTTCAATAGAGCTATTTGGCTTGAGCTGTTCGCTGATAATATTCAGATAATCAAATGCGGGATTTGGTATCAGTTTCACTTCTATATCATCTCTGGATGTATTGCTTACCGCTACAGCGTTGGCGTCAATCTTTAGGGTAGAGGAAACAGCATTAATCTGGAAACTTTCAGAAGGATCTGCAAAGGATATAGGAGTAGGGCTGTTTCCAAAGGCTATGGAAGTAGTTTCTTTGTTACCAGCCAATACTTGGAATTCCATATAGAATATAGGTTCTTTATCCTTGAGCGTAATGCCATTTAAGTTAAAAGTATACCAGGAAACTCCTAAATTTCCATTAGAGAAATTCGCAGTTTTGGTTTTAAGGGAGTAACTTCTAATCTTAATTATATACACTTTATTTTAAGTACTTTTATTCTTATTATTGAATCCGAGCTGAATATGTTCACTCAGCCCGGTGGAGAATCTAATCTTACATCTTAATAAATTTACTGAAATAATTGGTGGTAGGACTAGTCAAATGAATATAAAATATTCCTGGACTAAGGCTTTGAATGTTAAGTCTAAGTATAGTAGGGCTATACTTATCCATTGGGACTTGAATAAAATCTCCGGAAGAATTGAGAATTTTAGCTGAGTAATCTGATGAGTTGTTTAATGGAAGTATTATGAATAACTCAGAATTTGCCGGATTCGGATACAATACTGGCTTATTATTATTTACTTGATATTTATGAGTCTGAACCTTGGCTGAATGTGTATTTACTCTTAGCTCTTCGTACTTGTCATAGGCTGTAGTAGCCAAGGGTGAATCAGAGAATGTAATTTTAAATTCTTTACCTTCATTATTTTGACTTATTCGAAAGGCGAGATTAATGATCCTTGTATCATCAGATAGGTTTTTGCCATCTAAATTATCATACCATGTAAAGAGTAATTGGCCAAGATCCCTTTTAATTTCTATGTTTCCAGAATTTAATTTTAATGGATTAGGCTCTAGAATTTCATAATTTATTAGTGAAGTTAGTTCTGGATCCCACTGTAGAGTATAATCCATAGAAGTAATATTTCTAAAATCCGTAACGCTAATGCTCATATTTATTGTAGAGTCAGTTTCCGGATAATTTTCAATTAGTTTAATTTGTACAGGCGATTTTGTTCTTGATTTTAAATTGGATTCTGAAAGGCCGGCTGTATTGTCAACATCACAAACTTTTATTCCAGTAAATTCTATATCTGTTCTTGATTGGGTTAGATTAGTTAATGAAATGGATTCTTTAATCGTAGAATTAAACGGGTTTGTAGGATCAGAAAATACCTGATCACCTGCAATAAATCTCCATGATTTAATGGGTGGTATTGTTGTATCACCTAAAATAAGTCTTTGTGTTAAGTACAAGTCTCTTCCATTTACAAAATTATTGCCATCATAGTCAGCAGCTATGATTAGATAAGGTGACTTTAGTTTTTCTCCCAAAATATTTCTCTGAATTAAGTATAAGTCTCTACCATTAACCCCATTTCTTAAATTTCCTCCCTTTTCGGGAGTTACCGTATAGGAACTATTCTTTGTAAGGGAAGGAAAGCAATAATTAGCTTGATCTCCTGCGTTTATTTGATCTGACTTAGAACCTGTTAATTTTAAGGTCACATCTGGTATAGGATTGTCGTCAATTCTTCTTATTTTTCCACATACTTGTATTGCATTCTGATTTACTGTTATTGTACCTTTTGTAATATCAACCGTTGAATGAGTAGGAACTCCATTTACTAATACAGTAGAGGAAGGAACTGTTGGTGTATTTGTTACTGAAATGTCAGTACTTCCTGAATTCGCCTTTATGCCAAGAACTAAATTAAATAAAACTTTTCCATCACTTATGGTCAGTTCTTTTTGTTGATTTGGAATCCAGCTTATGCCAATATTAGAAGGTGTAACAAGATTGTATGCCGGGTCTATTTCTCCGGCTTCAATTCTAAGAATATCTAATATACTAGGGTTATCAACTTTTAGTGAAAATTCAAGGGATGTCATGTTTTTAAAGTTGTTAGCAAGGATAGGATACTTTAACTCTTGACCTTGCTCAGCATTGGATATGTTTTGCATAACAATTCTAGGCCTTGGAATATTTCCCGCTCCGGTATTGCAAGTCACCTTGATAGTATAACTTCCAACCAAATCGTAATAAGACTCTACAACTGCATAATAAATTCCAGGTACGACCTTAATGTTTACGGATTCGTTTGTCGTGCCGATATTGAAACTAGAACCTAAACATTTATCTGGATCGCATTGAGATAAAATATATAAATCAAAATCTGAGCCAGCAGACATGCCCGTGAGATCTACTTTGATTGTTTGTTCTTGCTCTATAATGAATTGATATATTTTTTCTTTACCCCTTCCTGCAAAACCATTTAAAGACCCGGCAGTATTTTGAATGCGACAATACGAGCTTGAGTTGTTTACTCCATTTGAATTGGACTCTGATACAGGTTGATTACAGGTTAATGTCCTCGCATTCAAACAATCTAATTGGCCACAAGTTACAGTTAATTCGAAGGCGCCAACATCAGACGAACTAGCGCCATCTACTACTAAATAATAAGTTCCATTGGGAAGATTTTTAGTAAAACGAATCAATTCTGCATTCCCTGAGCCATTTGAACGAACCGGATATGTACTTTTAGCGAAACAATTGACACCAGTAGCGTCGCATTTATTTAGCATAAAAATGTCTAGATTAGCCGAACTAATAAGACTTATATCTAAATTGCCAATTCCATTTGAAATGTCAATGCTGTATACTTTATCACCTCCTGAGTAATTTGAACTAGAATTAAGGCATGAATAATCCTGTATCTCGAACTTGGAACTAGCACCAACTGTACTGCTTTTAATAGTTTGTCCGCATTGTATGGGTGTAGCATCTTTGCATTTGCCAGATTGTCCACATTCGCTAGAAAGTTTATGAACATAAATTCCGCCCTCTGGTGATTGTTCAATGCCCCAAGTTATAATATTATTAGCCTTATCTACCGTTACATCTAATGCTGGATAAAAACCGAGGAAAACATCTAAATTAGAAAACCATAATTCAGTCTTCATGTTGAGTTCTAATTTTGAAATAAACGGACCTGTGATAGAAGTTGACCAATATTGTCCTGACAGAAGTAATTTATTATCACAGCTTAGTCCTAAGCCATAATATGTTCTGCCGTTGCTAAAGTTGATGTTTTCGACCAATTTTTCGATGGCTACAAAATTGCCGGAAGAATTTAGTTTTAGTAACCATTTATTACTATTAATATTAAAAGGTCCTTTGTTTTCGTTTTCTTCTCCACAGGATTGACCTAATAAAATTATTTCATTGTTGGGGGTAATTACCATATCCCTAACTTCGTCTGAGGTGTTTCCAGTAAAAGTCTTATCCCAAATAATATTTAAATTTAAATCCAATTTAATAACTCTGACTTCATTTTTATCATAACCTTCTCCAAACCAACAGCCTTTTCTAGTGTCATTATTTTGTACACCAGCTAGTATAATACTGTTATCATTTGTTATTTGAATTAGATTCTGATATATTTTATGGTAATAAAAGTAATTATAATTTTGATAGAAATTTGGAACGGTTTTCCTGGTAATTTCGGTTCCATCCTTACTTAGTTTTTGGATTATTGTTCCTCGATCATAATAATTTCTAGACGACTGTCCTGCCACAAAGTAATTATCTTTACTTTTATCAATTCCCCAAACTTCTCTTTGGACAGCATTAGGTAAGTCCAAGGAGCGTTCCCAAATAATATTACCATTTGTTTTATCCAATTTTACTATATTTATATTTTGTCCGAGTGTTAATCCTTCATTTGAATTTCCAACAATTACAAGTCCATCATTATCTTCATTGGCAGTATAGCATATTCCGTTTCCATTATTAAACCTCTTGTCTGTAAAGATTTGTTTTTTCCAAAGTACAGCTCCTTCGGAATTTAATTTTATAATATTGGCTTCAGACTTCGAATTCATAAAGGAATAATCTAAATCAGTAGATTCAGAATTACCTATAATATAATAACCTCCATCTGTTGACGGTATTACTTGATTCACAATGTCCTTTTTACTACCTCTTATGAATTTCTCCCATTCAACAGAAGGTGGATTTTGTCCAAAAGTTAAAGTACTGATTAGGCAAAATAATAGTTTAAGAATATTTTTCATAACTTGTTGGTTGAAAGATTAATTAATTATTTTTTATTAATTTTCCCGTTTGAGAAGTATTGGTATCTTTAAATATCAATCTATAGTAGTATAGACCATTAGGGAGATAATCTGGAATTTCAATTTTGGTATTTGAAAGGTTGTCTAAATGTAAAATAAGGGTTCCCTTGGAGTCGAATAATTGGAATTTTGTATTACTTATAATTTTATTCGAAACAATAGTTACAGAATTGTAGAATGGGTTTGGAAGTAGTTGGAAATCATTATCAGAATAATCTTTGGAATCAGAAATGGTGCTTACATATATATAACCATTCGTAGTGTCAACTTGAACCTTCTTATTCTCTGCATATATGCTAACTGGGAGAGGGTCATTAAGGAAGATAATATCTGATTTTTTATTGAGTGTATTCGGTAATACCTTGAAAATTAATTTACCAAGGACAGTTCCATCAGGTACGGTAATGCCTTGATTACCACCTCCTCCACTTTGCCAGGTCGAAGTAATTTTAGCAGGAAATAAATTGGCTTCAAAGTTTCCAGGACCCATATTAAGTAGATTGTTAGGTGGTGCTTCAAATCTTACGAATTTTATAACATTGGTATCATAGCCTAATGTAAAATCCATATTTGTAACGCCTTGAAATTTATAGGAGCTCAGGCTTACATATACCTCTTCTCCTTGCTTAGCCATATGTCTAGAAAGAATAAGCCTTAAATTATTGCTTAATTGATTTATGTGGACTGTCCCTTGAGATACATTCAGAGAAGATTGGGTCTTCTGTCCATTGAAAAGAACATTGGATTGAGGTATATTTGGCGTGTTGCTAGTAATTATATCAGTCACTCCAGAAAAATTATTTGTCCGCAACAATAAATAGAACATTATTTCTCCATCTTTAAATGTATTATAGCTTTGATTACTTGTCCAATTAATTCCAATAAGATCTGAAGATACCAGATTAAATTTTGGATCTATCGCTGCTTTTTCAATACCTATGATAGACACAAGTAAAGGATTATTTACTTTAAGTGAGAATTGAATTGATGCGACATCTTTAAAGTTTGAGGTTGTAATCGGTAACTTAATAGTCATGTTCGGATCAGCTACTATATCTGATTGAAGAATCACATTAGGAACTATTGGGGTTCCACTTGATGGTTGATTGCACTCACTTTTAAATTTGATAAGGTCTATACCATACATTTCCAAACCACCATCACTAAGAACTACTAAATCACCTCTGCTGTCAATAATAGCATCCTTTACAAAGTAGGAATTCGATGTTTTTATCGCGTCTTTGGACCTCCAAAATAAATTTTTCAAATCAGTGTCAGTCTTGATTATTGTGGGATAAAGTACTCCATTTTCATAATCTCCAGTACAGAGTATGACATTATCATCACAAGTTAAGCTAATGCTTAATATGGCTCCAGCCACATTCAGAAATGAAGTTCCTTTTATATTTTTAAATCTACCTTCTGAATCAAGATGCATCAACCAAGTTTCATCACTTACATTAAATGGACCGAATTTACTACCGTTATCATAGCATGAAGAACCTAATAAGATAATATCACCAATAGAGGTGATAGCCAGATCGTATATTTGATCATATGAATCAGCAGAGTAAGTTTTGTCCCAAAGAATTTGAAAATTTTGAGACAATTTAATTAATCGCACATCACTCCGAAAAGTAAAATTTGTATTTAATTTACAACCTGTTTCATTACTTGGAATTGTATTACCGGAAATTAATATGTTGCCACTATTATCAAACTGCATTTTATTGTGACTATTAACTCCTCTATTACCTGTTAATTCGAAATTTTCAATTTTACTTGTAGAAATAATATTACCATTCTTATTCAAGTATAACAGTGCAAGACTTCTTTTACTGTTTTCCATAACTTCACCTGAAATTATTAATCCATTGGCTGTTTGGACAATATTCTGTGGTCCAATTATCCAATTTTCATTATAAGATTTTACCCATAAAATTGAACCATCTTGTTTATTTAATTTAACAATATCAAGATAATCACAACAATTAGACCAGCCAACTAGAACAACTCCATCTTCTACTTCAATACCCGCTTCACAAAAGCCTTTTGCTTTATCATTTGACTCATTAAAAATAGACTTTTTCCATTGAACAAATCCATTGGAATCTGTTTTTACAACATAACCGCCTTGTTTAGAATTAGTTCTAAAACTGAAATCTTGAGTGGTAGATTCTGAGTCTCCAATTAAATAATATCCACCATCAGATGACAAAATTATTTGCTTAGCATAATCTTGTTGCTCACCTTTAAATGATTTTATCCATTGTAGTTGCGGTGCCTTACCAGCTTGGCAAAAACCATCTAGTGTTATAAGTAATGAAAATGACATTAATAAACCTAATTTCATAGAATTGAATTTTTTAGTTAATTATCGATAAAAGAATGAAAAACTTTACTTCGCTTATAAATTTATTTCAACAAGTTTTTAAGCAATATTTAAAATATAAATTATTAAAAAATTATTACCACAAAATTATCTTGAGCTATTTTTAAAGTCAATATAACCTTTGTTATATCCCTCAGTCATAATGAAGCAAAATGTATATGTTACTCATTATTGAATAATCTCCCGAACTTCAGGCAGTTCGATCAGCTTACTCATCACAGGATCATTAATGAACCTCCATTTATATTCAGTGGATTGACGATTCATATTATCCAGCAGATATATAGCTTGACGATAATTTTGGTGATTGGCGTTTTGGGCTATTTTTATATAGGTGACATAGTTTTCGTGGTTAGGTATTGTTTTCATTAGGACCATATATTGGTCAAGTCTTTCCGATTTATTGTTGCAGATAAGATTGCTGCAATACTTGGTAAGGAGTTCAAGGTTGAAGCTATCTTTTTGTATGACTTCTGCGTAGTATTTTTCAGACTTTTCCGGTTGATTCAAATAATAGTAATAAATATCACCGATGAGTTCGGAATATTCCTTTCGACCTGAAGCTATTTGAATTATTTTAGAAAATTGTAAATTAGCACTGTCTTTTAATTCAAGTAAATTGTAATATTCACCCAGGTAATAATTGGATTTTACATCGTCTGGGTCCATAGACAGAAGAGATCTTATTACTTCAATAGACTTTCTAAAATCTTTTTGTGATTTATATGTTTTAGCGAGATAGTAAATAGCGGGTTTGTAATCTTTTTTAAAACTCAGAATTCTGGAAAAGATGGATTCAGCTTGTTTAAAATCCGATTGTCGAAAATAATACTCACCTTTAAGCAGTAAAGTGCTAATATTTAAGGAATCCGATCTTAAGGACTCTTCAATAAGTTGAAGGGCTTCTGTCTTTTTTCCAGTTTGCAAATAAAGATCAGTTAGGTTATTTTTCAATCCTGTAAAATTTGGAAAGAGTTTCAACGCTTGAATCGCTAGGTTTATAGCCGAATCGTAAAGGTTGAGCTTGGTATAGATATAAATTAAGTTGGCATACGATTGCATAATACTAGAGTCTAATAATATAGCCTTGTGGAATTCTGAAGCCGAGAGTCTGAATTGATTAATATCTCCATAACTAATGCCAAGCATGTTATGAGCTAAGGCTGAATTTGGAATTAGTCTCGCAAATTTTTCCAAATAGACTAATGAACTGTCTGAATTGAGTATCGTTTGATAGGCGCGGCCTAAACTATAGTATATGTAGGCAGCATTAGGCTCAAGTTGTCTGGATAGATGTAGGTAATATATGCAATCCTTCATTGGTGAGGCGTCCAACGGACCATAATTATTAATATTAATTCCGTAGCTGCACCATATTGATTCCAGGTAATACTTTCTGGATAGAATATGTGGATACAAATAATGCTTTTTGGATATTAATTTCAGACACGAATCTATTTCTGTTTTGGCCTTGCTGATAAGTGGCCGGGTCCAAATAGGTTTTTTGCCTTGGATTAAAGGTCGGACGATACTGTCAAAACTTTGGTTAAGTTTAGTTATTAATTTACGACGTAAAATACTGCTTAGGTAATTGTCTGGATTGCTTTGAATAAATTTCTGACAACTTGAATAGGCATTTTCAGTATTTAATGAAGTCAGCTGATTGGAGTTGAGTAGTTCTATCGAAGCATAATATAGTTTTTGATTGTTTTCATCGCAATCTTTTAAATATAACTGTTCTTTACCCTTGAAATTAATAGTGGAATATTCGGAATATATAGACTCTTTTTGGAGCTGAGTCTTTAACCAAAGACTATCTGTAATTTGGTTTAATATTTTATTTTGATCACCCAGAAATACTGGCGTTTGTTTTTTTTCACTTTCAATATAAGTATTTTTCTTGACATAGTTTTCTAATTCCAGCAAACTAATAGTATTGTCACGATCAATATCTGCAAGACCTTGTAATCCTTGATGTAAGTAGTAGGAAAATATTCCGTGGCCTCCTCCCCATTCAATGCCTTCCAGAGAAAGTTGATTGGCTGAACAAGAAAGCATTAAAGTTGAATTTCCAAAATATAGATTTTGAATAGCATTATAAGTATGATTCCTTCCGCGCGCTCCTCCTACCAACTTGCCGGAATGACAAGCATCAATAATATAGCTTACATCTACACCTCTTTCTTGTAATTTTCCAAAGTAATCCACCATTTGATTGATTTGCAAAACTTCATCGGTAAGACCAAAATAGTTTTTCTCAGGTGCTCCCTGCAATAACAAAAGTCCGTTTTCGGATTGCGACATATCTTCAATATCTCCATGCCCCGCAAAATAAAAATAGAGTTTATCACCTTTGTTAGTTCGTGAAAACATTGAACTTAAAGCATCTAGTATATTTATTTTTGTAGCCTGTTGATTTAAGAAAATTTCAATATTGTTAGAGTCGCAAAGAGAATATTTATTCGACAGCAAGTATTCTTTGAATTCTAAGGCATCTTGGTCAGCGTAAAGTAGATCTGGAATGTATTGATAATTGCTGATGCCAATAATCATGGCATATGTTTTCCCAACGGTGTGTTTTTCTTCTATTGGAGTAGCGCCGCGTGAATTTTGGGCAAATAGTGGAAGGGAGGCAGAATTTATTAAGACAATTATAATGATTCGAATTAAAAAATAGACAGATGAATGCATAAAGAAGTTAGTTCAATATAAAGGCAAAAATATTTTAGATATTGCCTATTCGCAATATAACTTTTGTTATATCCTTAAGAATATGCACTACGCTTTAACTAATTTATAAGTTCAAAATAGTTTAGTTCAATTAACGTTATTCATAATTATTTCATATGAGCATGGATTTTAAAATTAAGAGGTATATAAAGAATCCACCAAATTATTGAGGAGTTCTGAGCTTTAAAGTTTAACAGTATTTTCGAATCATAATTAAATGGCTTACCAAAATCACTGTATATTTCTACGAAATTTATATCATGTCCTATTCAAAAAGTGATGATATTTCCAATTACAGGAAGTAAAGTGAATTATGCGCTTGAATTCTAATTTATGTCATTTGATTTTTTTCGGGTTAGTTTATTATTTAAATAAATGCATTTTGTGGAGTTTGTCTTAAATACACAAATTATTAGTTTAACTTTGTGAAGTATTGTTCAAAAGGTCTGGCCGGTTTCTTGGAAATTAATGTTCAGGCATTCGGTTAAGAGCTAATTTTGATTTATTTTTATAAAAACAAGATTATGAAAAACTTCATGTATTTATTATGTTCTGTCTTTTTTATAGTTTTAGGCATTAAATGTGGAAAAGCAGAGGATGACAACACTAAGGATTGCGGTGATGCTAGGACTTTTGCTTCAACGCTAACCAATAAATATTCAACAAATGAGATCGTTGCTCCTGGACTGAGAGACTATTATTATGAAGATGTGAATACACCGGTTGATATTTGTGCCGATGAATTGGTTGATGTGGTTTTCGAGATTTATTTTAGTGACAGTCTTCCATCTCAGATTACTTCTATAAAAGGAAAGGCATATTGGGGATTGGGAGACCGAAAATTTGTCCCAATTAAAAATCTAACTAATATTGGAAAATATGCTTATAAAGGTACTATATCTGGACTGGATTTGAAGCCTTTCTTTGGACCTACACCTGGATGGATTGGCCTATCCATTATTTTTACATTGAAATCTATAGGTGATATTGTTGGTGACAGAAAGTATATCGAGAGTAGCATGTCGTCTTTAGGTTCAACTGTATATGTGTATTATAGAAAGGTAAAGTAAGTTAGATTAATTCAACTTATAGATATCTTTCATTTAAGTTAGAATTTACTCGATATGTTATTTTGAATATGTTTTTTGCAGTTATAGATTCTGTTAATTTTTAATTGTTAAGTATAGTAATTTACACGATTATTGTGATTTCTGATCAAGTTTGAATAAATACAATTGAGAAATTGATTTACGTGCCTTATATTAGCCATTATTTTATAATGTAAGGTGGACTTTTGGGATTAAAGATTTATAAATGCATTATGACTCAGCTTAGATTTATAACGTTGAGTTAATAACCAAAAACTAGTTTTCGACTTTTATGAAGTCTATTTGACAACTTAATTAAAAGATTAGTGTATGGCAAATAATTCAAAATTAGATTTCACTGAGATCATCCTTGATTTTTTTATTACGCTGTACCGAACCATACGACTGAATTGGCTTTATCTGATCATGGCCTTTGCTGCGCCTTTACTGCTTTATTATGTTGGTCAGGGAATGGAAATCGTTCGTTATTTAGATGATCAAGCATCTTATCCCGGTTGGTGGAAATGGCTTAATATGCCCTTAGTTCTAACCAGTTTTATATTCTTATTTTATTCCATATGGGCAATACCGGTTTGGAGTCTAAGTATTGCTATTACCATTATGCGCTGGTTCGGAAAGCCAACGACAATAAATTCAGTAGATCTATTTACAAAATTAGCGGATTATTATAATGGTGCACATTCCGATGTCAAGGTTTATCCCATTAGGACACTCGCCAATCTGCCCTTATTTATTTTTCTCATTTTAATTCTCGCATTACGCCAAAACTCTTTTTTCAAGGATCCAATAATTGTAGGATTGTTGATTATGGCATCCATTTTATTTGCCTTATTTATAAAGAAGAAGATCAAGGAGAATAAGTCAAATATTGAAAGTAGTAATTTAGGAAAAATACTCATTTCAAATCATCTGGCTGGTTATTTTACTCATCTTTTTTGTATCGTATTGGTAACCTTATGTTGGAGATATGAGTATTATGCAGCGGGTATAGTTTTTATTTTTCTTTTGTATCTGGCAAATGACTTGTATTATTACTTCATAGAGAATTTTGTTAAAATTAGTTCTGATTCTTTTAAAACTTCAAATACGGTTTACAGTGTATTTGTAGTAAGTAGTATAGTTATTCTTATAGGACTTTTCGTGCTTCAGTCTGCGGATCTGATTCATAAGATATCGCCTATATTTATAATGAATGTCTGTTTCACGTTTTTTATCGGATTAATCGATTTATTAATCAAAACCCCAAAGGATATTTTTACCATATTCGAAATGGATAGGCAGGAAATGGAGGACGCTATGTCGAATGAATTAATTTCAGAAACCAAGGGACCTGTTAGTTCAGAGCTTTCGAATATCCGTAATGCTTCTACCAGTAAATTTCTAAAATTATTTAAAGCGGTGAATTTTGTCATTGTCCTATTAGCACTCAATACCTTGTTTATCAAATCAATCAATCAGCACAAGATTCATAAGTTGAGGATACCCGGTGAACTTACCAAACGGGATTCATTAAGTAATTATTTTTCATCCTGGATGAGCAGCAATAATTTTGATATTCAACAAGATACAGTTTATCTTGTAGTGGCATCGGGTGGTGGTTCAAGAGCTGGATTCTGGACAGGATATCATCTGGATGAATTGCAAAATGAACTGCCATGCTTTAAACGTAGATTATTTGCATTGTCTACCGTAAGTGGCAGTACTTCTGGGGCGAATATGGCCTTGTCCAAATGGTACTTAGATCAGAAATATAAAATTGTACCAAGTTCGGAATCAAATAATATTCAAAACTTTTGGACGAGATTGTACAATTATAATTATTTAAGCGCTGCGTTATTCGGTTTGTTGATAGGAGATGGTATAACGGGCTGGTTTACCTTTCATAAAGACTTTGATACCGACAGGAATTATTACCACGAGCAGGATGAAATTAATGCACTAAAAAATAATTATAACACAGAAGAGCGCAATAGAATTGAATCGATTGTATCAGATGATTACATGTACCGATGGAGAGACCAGGATAAATATAAGTATCCTTTACATCTCATTAATTCAGCCACGACTCAATCCGGTAAACGGGTAGTAGCGCTTCCGTATGCATACGATCCTTTAATTCATCCTACGGTAATAGATATTTATGGAATTATCAACAATCAAAGGCCTAACGACAATTGCCATTATTCATTGCCTATGAGTACCTGTGTTAAAATCAGCGAATCATTTCCTATCGTTAGCTCATATTATTATATGGATTCGGTTGGTTCATTAATAGATGGAGGTCTTTTCGAAAACACTGGATCCAACACGATGTTTGAGTTATATTCTTACTTGCACTCAAAATTCCCTGAGGTTAAATTCAAAGTAATTTTTATGCTCAATGGACGGACAGATAATCCTTCAACGAATTCAGCAAACAATGTAATTTTGAATACATTGAGTTCAGTGGCTTCAAGTCCATTTTCAGGTCATAGTTGGTATTGGGAAAATTATTTCAAACAGACACTCGTTTCTGATAGGGATAGTTCATCCTTTGTGGGAATTGAATTGAAGAACAAGCAAGATCAATGGATGAGTTTTCCATTGGGAATTCTACTGTCAAAATATACTCTCGATTCATTATATAAATATACCTATTCAAGCAAAATAATCAACACTGATTGTAAAACAGATCAACCCATACCATTAATTAATCCAATAAATTGAAAAACGATGATGAATTTTTATAAATTTAAGGAATTAGCTCTTATTGCATTATTGGTGGGCATAGTCCTTGGAAGATATATGAATAATATTTATCCCTATGAACATCCCGTTAGTGGTACAATGGCCAACATTACTAAAAATGCCAATGAATTGGGGGAATTTTATACAGACTCGTGTTATTTCAAAAAAAGGATTTACAACGTAAATTCTGTTTGCCCAAGTTGTAATGACATATTGAGGGAAGATGTTGTAAGGAGCAACCTTAGTGCTTATTATTACTCAGACTTTGGCTTTATTATATGCTATATTTTTCTGTTTTATTATATCTTTTGTTATTTTACTCAAAAAGGTATAAGTTGTTTTAAGTTTTCATTTTGCAGAACCTTAGTCTGGATTTTACTGATCATTACGGCCTGTGCGGATGTTGGAGAAAATATTAA
>CAZHNF010000004.1:0-55922 GCA_964533625.1 uncultured Saprospiraceae bacterium
CTCTCCGTCGATCAATCTATGAATTAGGTTCTGTTACAGGAGAAGTAAGTTCTGACGATTTACTTGGTAATATTTTTAGTAGGTTCTGTATCGGAAAGTAAGCTGCAGGAATAAAATCCCAGAAGCTGCTAATTGTGAACAAGTAAGTATATTATTGTTTAAGTATTTTATCAATTACATCTAAATACTTATTGAAATTTTAAAGTGTTTTCTTAATTTTGTATTGCTATTATTCCCTAAATGCCATGAGGACCAAAAGTTAGTCAGTCCTTTTTAGCTATAGATATTGAATTAAACCCTAATATATAATATTTATGCAAATATTGAGAACCATTCAGAACAGAATTTATGAAATCAGGGGAGAAAGAGTAATGTTGGATTTTGACTTAGCCGAACTCTATCAGGTTGAAACTAAAGCTTTAAATCAAGCTGTAAAAAGAAATCTTAGCAGATTTCCAAATGATTTTATGTTTCGATTAAATTCTGATGAATGGGAGGTTATGAGGTCACAAATTGTTACCGCATCTAATGATTATAAAAATAAGCAGTCACAGAAAGTTACCACATCGCAAAAGAAAAGAAATATTACAGCTACTCCATATGCATTTACTGAGCAGGGACTAGCCATGTTGAGTGGTATATTGAATTCTAAGAAAGCAATTCAAGTCAACATTGCCATTATGAGAGCCTTTGTTATGATACGGAAATATGCCCTTACTTATAAAGAATTAAGTGATCGTTTGAAAGAAGTTGAAGGTAAATTTCCGGATATATATAAAGCAATTAACTACCTCATTGAAAAAGATAAAATTTCTATAAATCAAAAAGAGCGAAAACGTATCGGCTTTAAACCCGAATAGGAATAACACAGATTTAAAAAAATCAATCAAAATCTACTAAATCCGAAGCTAAAAGGTAATTCTTGAATTTGATCTTGCAAAGATTAATAAAATTGATACCCGGGTATTAAATCAATCCGTAAAGAGAAATTTAGAGCGTTTTCCGGAAGATTTTATGTTTCAACTTACACTCCAAGAATTGGATGGTATACGATTTCAAGTTGATGGATTGGAGAAAACCATGTCATCACAGATAGTGATGACATTCCAAATGAAACGATCATTAAATGCTAGATCATACGCTTTTACCGAACAAGGAGTCGCCATGCTTTCAAGCAAATTGAAGACTAAAAAACCTTAGTTGTTAACATAGCTATATGGAGAGCCTTTGTAATGATAAGGAATTATGCCCTTATTACTAAAGATTTGAGTGATCGTTTGAAAGAAGTTGAAGGTAAATTATCAGACCTTTATAAAGCCATAAACAATCTAACAAAAAAAGGATAGAGTAGTAGTTGATCAAATGAGTTGTAAATGGATAGGCTTTAAAAATGGAAAGGATTAAAGCGGATTTATAAAATAGTAGGAAGTTAAAGTTTGACAAGTTCAAGTAAGGATTTTAGTGGATAGTGCAGCCGAAAGCATAACAATTATGCTGTAATGTTTAGCATTATAAGTATTATTTCTAGAATTATATTTTTGGATTAGCATGAACATAATTAGTTAGTATCCACTATGAAATTGGAAAAAAAATTTAACTTTGTTTGGGAAAAGAACTTATTGACTCGAATGAATTAAAATTTAAAGCTTTATGTTGAAAAAACTATTTCTAGTCTTTGTATTAAACATATTTCTGATTAATTTATTTTCCCAGCAAAAACAGACACAGGTTGCTAGTAATGTATTTTATTACCATAAGATAAATTGGTGGTGGAATCTAAGTAATTCTATAAAAATCGATAGCATATATGTTAACAATGAAATCGGAAAAAATAACGGAACCGATACTTTGTTTTTCAATCAGTTTAAATTCAATATTCCACAAAACAGCAAAATTCTTGGAATAGAAGTGAGATTGGTTACTTATACAGAATCCACTAATGAAATTTCAAATAAAGTTGTTTGCCTAACACAAAATGGGAGTTTCAGTAAAAATAAAGCCAATGGTACATTTTGGGAAACGGGTCATATTGAAACGATTTATGGTTCCAAGTCGGATCTTTGGGGATGTTTATTAACGCCGAGTATTGTCAACGACAGCTTATTTGGATTTGCCATTCAAGTTAATCCAACACCGAGGTATTATCGATGTGCTTGTATTGACTATGTTGAATTGAGTGTGTATTATGATGTAGCCTCTAATTTGAATATTAAAAGTATAGATAATACTCTACTTACTCCCAACCCATTTAAAAACGAAATTGTATTACTTCAAGAAAATGAGGAAAAAATTAATTATATTACAATACATTCATCCATGGGAGTTGAACTTAAATCCTTAAGAAGACCAGAAAGAATCAATACATCAGATTTAGTAAGTGGAATTTATTTCATAATAATTCACTACCTAAATGGTCAGGTCAAAATTCAAAAAATGATCAAGGAATAGAATTTTAGAAATAATTTTATAATAGCGTATTAGATTTAAAATCGTTAATTTTATTGAATTACCCGGCTGATTATTTTAAAGTTTAATAATTGGCTATAATTTAAAATAAAAGTAATAAATTTGACAACAAATTTTAAGAATTATTAGTTTTAAAATAATTATTCTAGTGATTAATAAAATAATTGTACATTTATGTTAAGTATCTTTATCTAATACTCCAAAGTGAATCAAATTTATTCTGTAATTGCAGCTACTGGAAGTTATATTCCGAAGGTTGTTGTTGAAAATAATGATTTCTTAAATAATACTTTTTTCGACCAATCGAAGGAAGCATTGGTCGCATCTAATACAGATTTAATCAAAACTTTTCAAAAAATTACTAATATTGATGAAAGGAGATATGTCGAAGATCAATTGGTGACTTCTGATATTGCTTTTCTCGCTGCGGAAGCTTGTCTAACTTCATCGACAATTGATCGGGAATCTTTAGATGCCATAATTGTTGCGCATAATTTTGGTGATGTAAAAAAGAGTAATAAAAAATCAGACATGGTGCCAAGCATTGCTTCCCGTGTCAAGTATAAATTGAGAATCAGTAATCCTTTTACGATTGCATTTGATGTAATTTTTGGATGCCCGGGTTGGTTACAGGCGGTAATACTTGCTGACTATCAAATTAAATCAGGGAATGCCAAAAGGATAATGGTGATTGGTGCAGAAACATTATCTAGAGTTTCTGATCCACATGATCGGGATAGCATGATTTATTCAGATGGTGCAGGAGCAACTATTTTTGAATCCAGAAATAGTGAAACACCCATTGGAATAATAAATCATCTAAGCCGTACCGATGCAATTAATGAAGCACATCTTCTTGAAATGAAGGAATCAAACAATCCTCTTTACGAAGGACACGAAATATATTTAAAAATGCAAGGCAGAAAATTATACGAATATGCTTTGAATCAGGTGCCGCTCTTGGTAAAGGCATGCCTTGAAAAATCAAAAATAGCCATTCAGGATATTTCAAAGGTTCTTATTCATCAAGCTAATGAAAAAATGGATGAAGCCATTATTCAAAGATTATTTAAATTATATGATATAGATGAAGTTCCTCGGAATATAATGCCAATGATCATCAGCAAACTCGGCAACAGCTCTGTGGCAACATTGCCGACTTTGTTAGATTTAATTTTAAAAAATCAATTGCCTGAGCATCAACTTATCTCAGGCCAAAATGCAGTTTTTGCTTCTGTCGGTGCTGGCATGAATATTAATTCAGTTATCTATAAATTCTAGTTTAAGTTCATTTATTTATTTAACTGGTAATAAAGGATCAATACATTCCGAAATAGATGTAATCGGACATTATTAGAAAAGTATTATGCTGCTTTTATTATTAAGTAGTTATAAAATGTATTTGTAAATTGCTATGAAGCCTAAAGAGAATATTTGCTCCTGGAAGAATTTTTCTTTTGAATTGGAAGACTGATTCAGATTTATAATAAATAACAAGAATGCATTTTACTTATATCTTGGATGCTAATTCGATCGCATTACAATTTGTTATTATACCTATTTAAATAGAATATTCTGAGTATTATTCGAGGCTAAAAATGAGTAAGCCTGGCTTTTGAACTTCAGCTTCCAATTATATTCAGAATTTTGGTTTTTACTTTTAAGGCAAAAAGAATTGAAATTCAGTAAAAAGACATAGATTTGTTTTGATTTTTTTAAAGAATATCATTTTTCACATCAAAATTAATTTTAGCCATGATTAATTCATCCACAAAGATTTTAAGCTTGTTTTTATTTATTTTCGCTCAAAACGTATGGTCTCAGAAAGCATATGATTATAATTGGGCCCATCATAATATAATTTTCACCCTAAAATCTGATTTTAAAGAGGTCACGAATACGGCAGATGAATTTACAGCAGCCGGCGACGGTATGGAATTCGGTATTTTTCCATTTAACGATTCTTCAATAGATCATTCGAATATTACGACTTACACTATTCAAATTGCAAAATCATTAAAATTGGAGCAATTGGATGATGTGGATGTCATTGAAATGAATGGCCTGCAGGGAGCTTATGTTGAAGGTTATAAGGAAGGAGTTCGCATTGTTGTCCTTGGATTTATTGATCCAGACTCAGATACCAATTTCTTTGCCACGATTACTTTTGGCGATTCTGATAATGTTGCTGAAGAAGAAGCCGTAGAAATTTTAAAAAGTATAAGAAAGAAATAAGTCCGGTTGGACTTATTTGCAATATAGGTTTATGTCATTCAGTAATGCGGTTTCTGCATTATTGTTAAATACCTATAGATTGAATTACTTTTAAAATTGAGGGTAAAAAATAATAGATGAAGAGTATTTAATTTTACCAATAACTTTAAAGTAACCATATTTATCCAAAGTAAAGTCATATAAGATATGAATTTACTGACTTAAGTTACTTATAAAGAAATTGATTTTCTTAATTAACTCGAAATTATTATTTACAAGAACAGTAACGATAATACTTAGCGTAATACCGTTATATCTCCTCTGTAAATTAACAGGCTGCCATCTTTAAATCGGACCTGGGCTTGATAAACATAAACACCAGGATTTACATATTCATTATTCTTTCTACCATCCCAGGTATTGATTTTATTAGAATTAATCAATAAATTGCTATTACTATAAAGGCGTCCACCCCAGCGATCAAATACTTCAACTTTTTCTATTCCTGCCACATCGGGGCCGACTGTAAACTCCAGAAAATCATTAATCTGATCATCATTAGGGGAGAAAACATTTGGTGTATAGAAATGCCGTACGGATTCTACCACAATGAGGATTTTATCGGTAGCTACGCATCCATTTTCATCGGTTACAGTCAGAATATATTCTGTGGTATTTCCGGGACTTGCACGTGTAATACTTGTATTTAAGTTGGCAATGGAAGATGTCGGATTCCAAAGATAATTTACAATTGGCGATAAAGTATTAATGACTCCAATCAGATCTACACTATCACCCAAAATAATAGTGTCTACGTCCTTAGTAAAATTTAAGGATAAATCGCCTGACGGATCAGGTATTACAATTACAGTATCTCGACTGCAACCGTTTCGATCGTAAACAGTAATTTTATAGGAACCGGAATATAAAGGAATAACGTCACCAATATTATTTGGAGCTCCATTTTCGATGGTAAACTTATATTGAGGTCCAAGACCACCCAAAACTTGGGTCACTGAAAAAGATAATTGATCTTCCTTACATTTTGGAGTATCAATAGGAGTCAGCACAATCATCATTGGTTGCGGTTCGGATATCTGTACCGTTGCCGTTCCGGTACAATTGTTATTGTCCGTTACCGTAACCGTGTAGTTTCCAGCCGAAAGATTAGTCAATATTGAATCTTTTCCAACATTAGGCGTCCAATTAAATTTCGCCGCTCCACCGGAACCACCATTCCACGCAACAGTAATCCTTGCATCACTTTTTCCTGAACAACTCACATCATAGGTAGAACCAGGAATAACTTGTACTCGAATGGTATCAGGCTGACGTAAACGCACTGAATCGAAATGAACACAACCTCTACAATCAGTAATCTTAACTTTATAATATCCATCACCTAAGTTGGTTATAGTCGGACCGGTAGATACCGGATTAATCCAATCGTAAGTGTAAGGTGAGCAACCTCCTTTGGCTGAAACAGTAATTTGACCATCCTTTGCTCCATAGCAGCTAGGTGTTACTAAGATTAATCTGTTACTGTCAAAATTAATTCTTGGTGGCACATTGACATTGAAGAAAATAGTGTCATTACATAAATCATTGACAGTAATGATGGCGTATTGTGGTCCTGAACAAAGTCCTCTTGCAGTATCTGTAAAAACTCCAGAATTTGATATGTAGCGATTTTTTTCACCTGAGGACCAATACACCACTACAATACTATCATTGGTGCGAACAGTTATGGCTGCCGATCCATCGCATGAAAAAGTTTCTGCACAAGATGGATCAATTAAAGATGTAACTAGTATCTGTGGTTTAGGTCTGTCAACTAATGTAAAAGTATCTTTAAGACCTTCACAACCACCGATATCATCTATTTCAATAATGTATTGTCCCGCTTTAAGGGAAGAATTTACCGGAGAGTTGACACTATTGTTCCATTGATAATTTAAGTTTCCTTTACCGCCTTTAGCAAATACAATGATTATTCCATCTGATTTTCCAGGACAACTTGGATTATTTAGAATTACAGAATCAACTACAATTGGGTTCGCTATGGTTAAAATACTTGTTGTAGCAGTATCTATACATCCTGATTGATCAGTTAGTGTTACAGTATAATTACCAGGCCCTAGATTGCATATTCTTGCGGTATTGCCTGGAATGCTCCATTTAATACTTACGGGTGTGCTACCAGGTGTAAACAAAACTTCCACGCAACCAGTCAGGTCATTTTGACAATTAACATCCGTATTATTAAATCCATTGATTTTCGGCCCAATTGGTTTTGTAATGGTATAACTTCTTGAAATTGTACAACCATTAGCATCGGTTATTGTAACTGTATATGTGCCCTGTATCAGATTATTATTTCTTCCAGAATTCACCATATTGCTCCAGCTATATTGATAAGTTGGTGTGCCTCCAATTCCCCTTACGTCAAGTATAGCATCTCCACCCGGATTGCAAGATTCACTGGTGCTGATTTGATTTTCCAATAGATCCAACGCCGTAGGTTCATAAATATCCACCGTATCTAAATTGGTACATCCCAATGCATCGATAGTCTTTATATAATATTTTCCGACGGGAAGATCAGGACTAGTATAATTTTCATTGGTAGTTGTTCCGCCGTTGATTAAATTGTTGTTGGCGTCCCGCAATTCAAAAGTTATGGGTAGATTGATTGCAGCTGTATTTTTTGAAGTTATATAAATTTTTCCATTCGATTCTCCTTTACATCGAACGCTATCAACCTTGACATCAGAACTTAGAATTCCATTGAATGGTATATTAAATCGAAATACAAGTTCACAAAAGTTGCGATCCCGAATCACCACAAACTGATCTCCACAGATTGAATCATTCGTACATTGCTTTGCTATGGGACAATCAGCCTTGGAGTTCATACTCCATACAAAGGAATAATTACCTCCCAGAAAGGGTGTACCTCCACTTCCTTTAATAGTTGCTTTTCCATCACAAAATTCTTTGCAGGAAACGGCCTTATCTACGACTAGTTCACCTTTGAGGGTGTCAGAAATTAAGAAAAAATCTTTAGTGGCTATACAGCCAAAAGAATCCGTTACAACAGCTGTATATTTTCCTGGACCTAAACCATTGAGTCGGTTTGACCCATAGACATTCAAGGGCTCCCATTTAACAAACAAAGGCGAAGCACCTCCAATCACATTGATACCGACTCTGCCATTGAGTGAATACCAACAAGTAGGATCTGCTCGATAACTTAAGTCTTCAGTAATATTTATACTAGCATTGTTATTTACGATCACATTAAATATACTATCCTTACCTGTTCCGTCTGAAACTCTAAAATTATAGACACCTGGAGTTTGTCCATTAATGATTAGACAATCACCTGGATTTATTATTCTTTGATTAATGGTAGGTGGTACGGTAGTAGGGCAGTTTACAAAATAAGAAGGAGACCCTCCCCATGCTTTTATCGTAATTGTACCAGTCGCCGTTGTGGTTCCGCAAGAAGTTGCGAATACCGTTAAATTTGGCGGTGCATTGATACAAATTTTTGCCTGAGGATTATCATTTACAATACAAATCGGAACATCGGGCATTGGAGGACAGCGTTGAACAAATTCAGTAACAATCGGTCGATCCGTAAATAATATGTTTGAACATTCACCAGGATTTCCAATAAGCTTAAAACATACTTCAAAAAGTATTGAATTATCATTTAGATTGACTGTGTCATCGTTTGGATTATAATAACTCACTCTGACTGCTTGTCGAATAAAATCAAAGCCGACATTGTTCTCATCAAAACCTACAATATTAGCAAAGTTTTGTTTAATAATTGGGGTTACAACTTTTGGGTCGTAATTAATAGGAAACTGAAAAGCAACAATTTTTTTAAAATTGCTTACTTTTATTCTGACGCAGACAGTATCTCCGGCATTGCCATTAGAAGTCTCGAATTCTAAGTGAATACAAGAATCTTGTTGAGCTAATAATTTTGAATTGAAAGTTTGGGTAAAACTTAACAGGAGAAACAAGAATAGAAACTTATACATCGGGGAGTGGAATAAGAACATTATTTCAAATTGGTTTCAGTTCTGCAAAGATATAGTCAAAAGTACTTATATGAGCTTTGCCTGACCTCATGTTAACAACGCATTAAAGTAGATTTTATTTTAATAATAATTATTATAAGTTACTGAATTTCAGCTAGATTATTCATCTTCTTCTACAGCTCCTAAGATTACATGCTCGATCCAGTCGTTCGATAAGCTATAAGGGATCAAGTCAAGGGTAGCACCCGGCTTACTGATTATTAAATGTGCTTTTTTACCTCGCTCAATGCTTCCAAGTTCGCTTTCAAGTCCTAATGAGTAAGCAGCATTAATGGTCATCGCATTTAATACTTCGTTGGGTAACATTCGCATTTTTATACAGGATAATGCAAAACATAAATTCATATCCGCTGATGGCGATGTACCTGGATTATAGTCACTTGCGATTACCAAGCCTAAACCTGACTCAATCATTTGCCTTGCCGGAGGGAAATTGCAATTCATAAAAAATGCAGCCGTTGGTAATGCAACCGGTATGACATTTGAATTAAGGAGCATAGATATTTCTTCTTGATTTAATTCTTCCAAATGGTCAACCGTTGTTGCCCCATAACGAATAGCAAGTTCAATTCCACCACTATGGGTAAACTGATTTGTATGGAGTCTTGATTTGAGTCCATATTTAAGTGACTCTTTTAGTATGAATTCTGTTTCTTCCAGCGAAAAAAAACCTTTCTCACAAAACACATCAACATAATCTGCTAATCCTTCCTCAACAATAGCTGGTAGCATTATATTTTTCATCTGATCAAGGTATGCCTGATGATTATCACGAAATAGCAAAGGATATGCATGCGCGCCAAGGAATGTCGAGCGTATAGGAATGCCCGTCTCCTGTTTGAGTCTTTTAATTACTCTAAGGATTTTCAGCTCTGACTCAGGCGTAAGGCCGTAACCACTCTTAATTTCAAAGGCACCTGTGCCGAGACTTACTGCATGAAATAGTCTGTTAATAGACCGTTCAAAAAGTTCGTCTTCATCCAGCTCTTGAAGTTTTTTTGCAGAATTAAGGATACCACCACCTTTTTGAGCGATCTCCTGATAAGATAATCCTTTGATTCTATCTACAAATTCAGTCTCTCGAGTATCTGCAAAAACCAAATGAGTATGGGCGTCTATCCAGCTTGGCATAACCAAACCACCTTCAGCGTCTATTATGGTGTCGAGAATTGGAACTTGATCGCGCATTGATCCAAAATCCTTAATTTTTCCATTGGATACCAATAGCCATGCGTTTTCCAATTCATTTATAATAGACAATTCCCGTCCTTTTTTAAAAGCAACGGGAGTGTCAGAACAATTTAATAGTTTGCCAATGTTGATTACGATGAAGTTAGCTTGCATCAAAAATCTGCTTTTTTAATTAACGCATCGATTTGATGATCTTTTAAAATTTGAACAAAAAGATCAGCTTCTTCTTCAGTGTCGAAAGGGCCTAGATTTAATTTGTAGATGATATTTCCTCTGTTATCAGTTACTTCAGTGATGTTAGCGTTTTGACCAAATTTTTTATCTAAATCGTCCGCGCGAACCATAGCATTGTCAAGCTGACTAAAAGCGCCGAGTTGAACATAGAATTCACCAAACAAAGTCTGAGATAGAGCATCATCAACTTTTACATTTGGATTTTCTGCTTCGAGGTTAATATCTGAATTATCTATAGTTTGACTTATATCAGAGTTATTGGACTGTATAGGCTGGTTGGTGTTCACATTTAACTCGGTTTCATTGTTTATTGATGAATGACCGGAGATTATTGAATTATTATTGCCTTTTGCCACTATATTTTCTACCCAGGATTTAAATTCCATTAATCCCATGGAATTAATTTTTCTGTCTTCTTCTTGTCCATTTGGATTTACGAATACCACTGTTGGGATTACCTTAATCATATACTTTTGTTGAAGTTCTTTGCCAGCATATTGATCAATATCAACATCCAAAACAATGACTTTCTCATTTAAATATTCAGTAAGCTCGGAGTTGGAGAAAACGTTTTTCTCCATAACTTGACAGGGTAAACACCATTTAGCCGTGAATTTGAGCATTAAAAGCTTATTTTCTTTACTTGCCACAACTTTGGCGAGCTCATAATCCATGTTGGAGTTTACAGATGCTTGAGCAAAAAGAGAATGAAAACTTAAGGCGAGTATAAGCGTAAGTCTGGTCATGGGGGTTAAATTTTTCATATTAAATATTTTTATAATTTATAAATGAAAGAATAACAACAATATAGTATTGAACATAAATCATGCCAAAGAAATACATTAATAATTTATTAATGTATAAATAATTAAATAACAAAATAATACAAGTTATAAAATTATTTAATATAAAGTCAAATGACTGATTCTAATTATTATTAAATGACTTAGCTTTGCCCTTTATATTATAGAAATATCATGCCTAGAAGACTTGCTGCCATAACCGGAATTCAAGGATATGTACCAGATTATATCCTCACTAATCAAGAATTGGAAAAACTGGTAGACACAAATGATGAATGGATAACATCAAGAACTGGAATAAAAGAACGAAGAATATTAAAAGATCCAGGAAAGGCTGCTTCAGACATGGGCAAAATCATGGTGGAGAAATTATTGCAAAAAACAAACACTAATCCTGATGATATTGAATTGGTGATTTTCGCAACTGTAACGGGTGATATGGTATTTCCCGACACCGCCAATATAGTTTGTGACAAGGTGGGAATTAAAAATGCCTTCGCATTTGATATACGGGCAGCTTGTTGTGGATTCTTATTTGGATTAACGACTGCTGCAAAGTTTATTGAAGCTGGAACTCATAAAAAAATTATAGTCATTGGATGCGATATGATGTCTTCAATCATTGACTACAATGATCGTGCGACATGTATTATTTTTGGAGATGGAGGCGGTGCTGTTTTATTGGAACCCAATGATGAAGGAAATGGAATCATTGATAGTGTTTTTCATGGAGATGGTTCAGGGGCTAAATATTTGCATATGAAAGCCGGTGGATCACTCAAACCAGCCAGCGTAGAGACAGTACTAGCCAAAGAACATTATGTCTATCAGGAAGGAAAAGCAGTATTCAAATCGGCTATCAATGGAATGGTAGATACCATAAAGAAAGTTTGCGAGAGAAATAATTTAAGCCTGGATGATATTAATTGGTTAGTACCTCATCAAGCCAATATTCGTATTATTGATGGGGTTGCTGATGCTCTCCAGTTTGATAGGAATAAAGTAATGATCAATATTCAAAAATATGGAAATACCACAAGTGGTACGTTACCTTTATGTATTTGGGAATGGGAATCAAAATTGAAAAAAGGCGATAATCTAATTCTAACTGCATTTGGCGGAGGATTTACCTGGGGTAGTACATATCTTAAGTGGGCCTATTAATTGAAGAACGATAAATGATGAACGGATTTTCTTAAAATTTTTAATCATAGAAAATTTATGATGCGATAAATAAATCATCATTTAAAATTGAAAATGTTATCCCAAATTCTGAATATTTCACAGCCGGTAATCATGGCACCAATGTTTTTGGTATCTAATGTGAAGATGGTTAAAGCTGCTATAGATGCCGGGATCACCGGAGCAATACCAGCATTGAATTTTCATAAATTAAAAGATTTGGAAGATGCCCTAATAGACTTAAATTCATTAGGCAAGACTTATGGAATAAATCTTGTAGTTAATAAGTCGAATTATAAACTTGATCGGCAATTAGAATTATGTATTAAGTACCGCGTACCATTTATAATTACTTCTCTTGGTAGTCCTAAAAAAGTAATTCAGTCATGCAGACCACATGGAATTAAGGTCTTTTGTGATGTTAGTGATATGAATTATGCTCGTAAAGCGGCACAATATAAACCAGATGCATTGATAGCCGTACTTAACAATGCCGGGGGGCATCATGGAAAACTAAGTGCAGAAGAATTTATTCCTCAGTTAATAAAAGAGTTTCCGACAATCCCAATTATTAGCGCCGGTGGAGTAGGCGATTATAATGGAATTAATAAAATGTTAGATCTTGGAGCATGTGGTGTTAGTGTAGGCAGTATTTTCATTGCCAGTGAAGAATCCAACGTAAGTCATGAATATAAACAAGCCTGCGTTGATTATGGATCTAAAGATATCGTCAGTACTACAAAAATAAGCGGCGTGCCATGCACCGTAATTAACACTCCTTATGTTCAACAAATGGGATTAAAAGAGAACTGGATAGAAAAGTTTCTCAATAAAAATAAGAGATTTAAAAAATGGCTGAAAATGTTGGTTTACAGACATGGAATGAGCCTATTGGAAAAAGCAGCTTTCTCAGCGAATTATAAAAAGGTGTGGTGTGCTGGACCAACAATTGAATTTTCAAATCAAATATTACCGGTCAAAGAGATAGTAAAAAAGTTAACTCAAAAGAGTTAATTCACTTTCATATAATATCGTGTGGAATTCGAATCATTTCGAATTTATTTCTAAATAGAATAAAACTTTATAGCTTATTGGATGACAGTATATTCCAAAGCTTGTCTTTTAGTTCGCTGATTCCTTGATTGGTTGCAGACGAAATAAATATATGTGGAATATTATCTGGTAATTCTGTTTGTATCAAATCTTTCCATTCAGGATCAGCAATATCCATTTTTGTTATTGCCAGCAAGCGTGGCTTATGAGCCAGCTCTTCATTAAATTCGATAAGCTCGCGGGATAAAATTTCATATTCTTTCTTTATGTCCAGACAATCACATGGAATCATAAATAAAAGGACTGCATTGCGTTCAATATGACGGAGAAATCTAACTCCAAGACCCTTGCCCAGATGCGCATCTTCAATAATTCCAGGTATATCTGCCATAATGAAAGATCTGCCATCTCTGTATTGAACGATTCCAAGATTTGGAACAATCGTGGTGAAAGGATAATTGCCAATCTCAGGTTTTGCAGCCGTCATTACCGATAATAGCGTTGATTTTCCTGCATTTGGGAATCCGACTAATCCTACATCAGCCAGTACTTTAAGTTCGAGAATTTTCCATGCTTCGATTCCTGGTTCTCCGGGTTGTGCAAAATCCGGAGCCTGCATGGTTGAACTAGTAAAGAATGCATTCCCTTTTCCACCTCTTCCACCTGAGAGCAAAATCTCCGTTTGACCATCTTCTGTAATTTCAAAATGTTTTTCACCGGTTTCTGCATCAATAGCCACCGTTCCTAATGGAACCTCCACAATAATATCTTCTCCGGAAGCTCCTGTACTATTATTTTCTGAACCGTTTTCTCCATTTTTTCCAAAAATATGTTTTCGGTATTTAAGATGCAAAAGAGTCCACATTTGGGCATTACCTTTTAGTATAATATGACCTCCACGGCCTCCGTCACCGCCATCTGGTCCACCCTTTGGATTATGCTTGCTTCTAAAGAAATGCTTGCTTCCAGCTCCGCCACTTCCGGAGCGAAAACAAATTTTTACATAATCTACAAAATTCTGTTCCGGCATATCTGAGTAAGCAATGGAAACGTAAACTGTCCATAAAGGTTCAGTAAAGAGGTTTTCAAATTTTTTTTGAAATATACAAATTAAATGAAAACGAAACCTCTACTTCTATTTAAAACGCTTTATTCTTTGATTAGAGTCTTATTACTTATTATAAAAAAATATATAATTATATAAGTTGAATTGTGCAGAATTGAATATTTCTAATTTAAGTGTTCTGAAATTTACAGATACAAATTGGAAAAGTATTAATTCCTTGAAATAGTTTGAAATCTATTCTTAGATAATTAAAAAATAATTCAGCAGAACTTTAGCAACTAAATATTCTCAATAATATCTGATAATTTACAAAAAATTTCTTCGATAGTTCCTATTCCCTTCACATCATGTGTTTTGCCAAATTGGGAATAATAATTGTACACACTAGAAGTCTTCATGCGATATTCATCCATCCGCTTGCGAATGATACTTTCATCAAGGTCATCTGCTCGTCCGGATGATTGTCCTCGACTTTTAATACGTCTGATCACTTCTTCATCATCCACTTTAAGAGAAATGAGGGCATTAATTTTTTCATTTTTTTCGGCTAGCATTCTATCTAATGCTTCTGCTTGCGGAATTGTCCTTGGGAATCCATCATAAATTATTCCATTGATCTTTTGCAGAGAATCAACTTTATTCTTAAGCATACCAAGAGTAACTTCGTCAGGTACAAGGATGCCTTGATTCATGTATTCCTTTGCCTTAAGTCCTAAAGGTGTGTTGCCATCCATTTCGGCTCTGAATAAATCTCCTGTGGAAATATGATAAAGATTGAATTGTTCAACCAATTTTTGAGCTTGTGTTCCTTTGCCACTTCCTGGTGGTCCAAATAATATTATGTGCAACATGATAATAAAACTTAAGCGTTTTTCAGATTTGAAATCTGAAGCTATGGATAGAAAGCCGCAAAACTAATAATATTTTAAATAATCTTTACAGACCGGACAAGGGTTTATTTGTAGGATAGCTATCCAAGCTTTTCACGGATTGAATTCTTTGTAGCCAATAATCTGAGTGAAGTATATTCTCTTCAATTACTCCTTTACTGGAAGTACTGTGTATTACTAATAAAATATTTTTTTTACATTCGGTGACAATACCAACATGGTTAACCTTATTACCCTTACCAAAGAATATCAGATCACCCGCCTTAATTTCTTTGTCCGTACAGGATTTACCAATCTTGAATTGTTCTGCTGAAGATGCTGGAATTTCAAAGTTAAAAGGTTGAAGTACGTGACATACAAATCCACTGCAGTCAAATCCTTTCTCATCACGACCACCTTTGCGATACGGCTTATTTAGGTAGGTTCTGGCATAATCGATTACCTTCTGCCTTAGTCTTGATTCTGAAAGGCTGTCATCAGTATTCTTTTTAGAATTTTGCCACTTTGACGCATGGGTTGTACACGAAGATAAATTAATGGAGAAAATGATCAGAATTAGACACTTTAAAACCCTTAGATTAGTTGTAAATAATTCCATATCAGCGCTTTGTATATTAAATAAAACGCTAATATACTACAATTTTACATATTAAATATATTTATAATATATTGAATTGATCACGATCTTTAAGAAATGGGTAAGCCCTCCTGAAGACTTGAAGTTTCTCTTTTGATAGCTCTGTGGTTAAGTGACCCTGTTGATCTCGTAAATCCAATAAATGTTGTCCTTCATAATCGATTACCATAGAATCCCCTGAATAAATAATACCATTTCCATCTGTCCCAATTCCGTTAACCCCAACTACATAACAGGTATTTTCTATTGCTCTGGCTACTAGTAGGCTGCGCCATGCATGATTTCTTTTAGCAGGAAATTGTGCACAGTACACTAATAAATCGTAATCCTCAATGTTTCTACTCCAAACCGGAAATCTAAGATCATAACAAACCATTGGGCAAATCTTCCAATTTCGCCATTCGATAATAACTTTTTTGTTCCCTGGTGTAAAGTAATGATGTTCGCCAGCTAATGCGAAGCAGTGCTTTTTGTCATAATAATCTAAAGATCCATCTTCTTTAGCAAATACTAATCGATTGTAAAAATGATCTCCGTCCCGAATGATCAAAGAACCAGTAAGGGCAACATTTAATTGTGTAGCTATATCCGACATCCAGTGAACAGATTCTCCATGCATGGTTTCTGCTAAATGAGTCGTATTCATACTAAATCCTGTAGTCCACATTTCAGGAAGTACAATTAAATCAGTCTTAGGAAATTGATCACCTGTAATTATCGCTTCAATCTGATCCCTATTGCGATTAGCATTCTCCCATAAGGTGGGAACCTGAATAATTGTAACCCTTAATGTATTCATTCTTCAAAGATATAGAATTACGATTAATCCTAAATTTACCATGTATAATTATTAAGAAATTTAATTCGACTTCAGTTTTGAGATTTATAACAATTAAACCACTTGAAGCTAAATAATTCCTAATATTTAAAACTTACAACTCGTCTGGATAATAATTCATATTTTTATTCGATAATTCTGCAACATGAACAGAAAAGATTTTTTAGATAGAATAGCAGGGTCTCCTCGTGCATTCATTAGCCCAAGTTCCGGATTAAACCCTTACACGGGTCCATGGACTAAAACGCAAGCGTTACATTTATTAAGACGCACCTTATTTGGTGTTAAAAAAGAAGACATTGATTTTGCATTAAGTAATGGGATGAATGCAACGGTCGATTCATTGCTAAATAGTGCCAATGATCCGATTCCTTCACCGCCTTTAAATATTTATTCTGATGCAACGACTCCCGATCCACAAGTAGCCTACGGTCAAACCTGGGTCGATGCTTCAGCAATACCTCCAAATGGATTTCCTGCACAATATCTTCAATCCAGAAAAGATAGTTTAAAATTGTGGTGGACAGGAAATATATTATTGCAAAGAAGAACATTAGTCGAAAAAATGACTCTGTTTTGGTACAATCATTTTTCAGTAGAATTAGACCAAATTCCAATTGCGCAACCAGTATATTATTATTACAAGATGTTGCGCGATAATTGCTTTGGTGATTTTCGAGTAATGTTAAAAAAAGTAACTTTTGACCCTTCCATGCTTTGGTATCTCAATGGGCAACTAAATGAAAAGACTGCACCGGATGAGAATTATGGTAGAGAGTTACAAGAACTTTTTACCATTGGCAAAGGACCTGATTCTAATTACACGGAAGATGATGTTAAAGCAGCTGCAAGAGTTTTGACAGGATTTAGAATAAATCCTTTGGTTAATCCGGTTGGGTATTATTATGATCTTCGACTTCATGATGATATGGTGAAATCCTTTTCAGCATTTTATAGTAATAAAAAAATTCAGCCAAATCTATTGAATGGAGAATTGGAAGTAGATGAATTGCTTAAAATGCTTACTGATAATATTGAAACGGCACGCTTTCTATGTCGAAAATTGTATCAATTTTTTGTTTACTATGAAATATCTACGGATGCTGAAATGAATGTGATTCGTCCGTTGGCTGATTTTTTCAAAAGCAGTGGATATAACATCAAAATGACTTTAGAAAAATTATTTAAATCTGAGCATTTTTATGAACAAGCTAATATTGGATGTGTAATAAAAAATCCATTTGACTATGCGGTTGGATTATTTAAGGAATTTTCTATAGCAATACCGGGTCCAAGTGATCCTAAAGTGCAATATCTTAGTTGGGCCGGCGTAACTATCCTTACGGCGTATCAAGGTATGAATATTGCCGATCCACCTGTAGTTTCAGGATATCAAGCCTGGTATCAATCGCCACAATTTCATGAGATATGGATTAATTCAGATTATCTAGCCAGTAGAAACAATGTGGCAAATGCGATTTTTTCAGAACAAGGACTAGAAGTTTACCCTGGGTATAAATTTAAAATCGACCCATTTATTTTTACTAAAAGTTTATCTAATCCTTCTATAGCTACACAGTTGGTTAAAGATGCGGTTTCCATACTATATAATTACCCTTTATCGGATGTCTCGATTGATTATTTAAAATCATTTTTATTTTCCGGCCTTCCGGATGAAACTTACTGGACACAAATTTGGCTCGAATATATTGCAGATCCAAACGGACCGGCTAAATCTGCCGCCGAGACTAGATTGAATGCTTTTTACAGTGAGATTATAAGCCAGGCAGAATATCATTTATCATAATTTAATAAGAATAGAATATGAAACGTCGTCAATTTATTAAGTCCACTGCTGCAGGATCATTAGTAGTGCCTTCTTTGGTTAATGGTATTCCCATTCATACACAAGAACCTGAATCATGGCTAAGGCAGTTGCTTGCTCCACAGGTCGATACCGACCATGTTTTGGTTGCTATATATCTTGGTGGTGGAAACGACGGACTCAATACTGTTATTCCATTAGATAATTATGGAGCATATAATGCAGCAAGGCCAAATGTTGCCATTAAGCAAAATGAAGTATTAGCACTCAATGGAAATTCAAAAACAGGATTGCATCCTTCACTAAGCGGAATACGAAATTTGTATAATGAAGGTAAAGTAAGCATTATCCAAGGTGTGGCTTATCCGGATCCAGATTTTTCTCATTTCAGATCTACCGATATATGGACTTCTGCGAGTGATTCGGATCGTTATATTTCAACAGGTTGGGCAGGTAGATATCTGGCAGAAGAATATCCAGGATTTCCAATGGGATATCCAAATGCTAAAAATCCTCATCCGTTAGCTTTACAGATCGGTGCCAATTTGCCATTGATGTTTTTAGGTCCAAATGCCCCGATGTCAATGAATGTTTCAAGCCCTGATATTTTTAAGGAATGGCCAGCTGGAGTTAATGATCCTGCAACTAATGATGCTAGAGGAAAAGAACTCACTTATATCAGAAATATCGCGCGACAATCAAAGAGTTATGCCGATACTATTATTCAAGCATACGTAAGCGGAACAAATGTTGGTAGCTATCCATTAAATAATTATCTAGGCGATATTCTTAAAGCAGTTGCCAGGCTTATTAAAGGGGGATTGCAAACCAGGATGTATCTGGTACAGATCTATGGTTTTGATACGCATTCAGAACAGGCAACTTCAAATAATACCAGCCAGGGAGCACATAGTAATTTATTAAAATTACTCGGTGATTCTATTTTTGCTTTTCAGAAAGATCTGGAAGCGATGAATCTTTCAGAACGTGTTCTCAGCATGACATTTTCAGAATTTGGAAGAAGAATTAAATCTAACACTAGTGGTGGAACAGATCATGGTGTAGCTGCTCCTATGTTTGTTGTTGGAAAAAATGTTCAAAACGGTATCATTGGTAAAAACCCGGATATTCCAGCTAATTTAACTGTCTATGACAATGTTGCTATGCAATATGATTTTAGATCAGTGTATTCCTCTATTTTAAAAGATTGGTTTTGTCTTTCAGATTCTGTTAGACAAAAAATATTATTTAAAGATTTCCAAACTTTGCCCATCATACAAAAGGGTTGTTCGACGACTAGTATTGATGCTTTTAATGAAAATCAAAATAGTCTTAAAGTCATAGCTTCCCCCAATCCAATGATATCGTATTCGGATATTACTATAAATGCTTCACAGGGTATCACTCAAATACATTTAATTGATCCGCAGGGTAGATTCGTTAAGAAAATATTTCATGGTAAATTATCAGAAGGAACCCATACTTTCCGATTGGAAAATGAAAATTTCTTGCCCGGTAACTATTATATTTTTGTTCAACAAAACAAAGCTCAAACAACTGAACCACTTATTATCGTACAATAATTATTTATTTAGTGTTTTAAAAAATTAGAACTCCAAATGCTTTGATAATCACTCCAGTTTTTTCAATTCATTGATATAGGTTTGGAGAAAAGCTTTGCCAAATATTAGAAGACTATCGTTATGAGTATGACTAAGAGAATTGAAAGATTTATTCTGATCAATGTTATATACAACAGTATCTCTTTCAGAAACAACACCAAACCCATCGTCAAAAGTGTAGAATGAAAAAGATGGTGAGTAAGGGTTGAGTATGTTTTTACTAAATTGAAATTCAGAATAATCAACATTTAATTGTGCTAATAAGGTTGCTGGAAAATCTATTTGTGAATACGGCTTATAAATATTTACTCCCCGAAACTCATTTTTTATAGTCTCACCTAACCAAAGCATTGGGATTTTGAACCTCAATGGTTCATTATAATTTCGGTTATATGGAAAATGATGTGCGTGATCGGCCACAATAACAAATAGAGTATTCGAATACCAAGATTTAGTTTTGGATATATTTAAAAATTTTGCAAGGAATTGATCTGAATAATTTACAGCAGCTTTGTAATAAGAAGCTTTTGATTTATCCTTTACATTATCCCTAAAAGGACCTTCCCATGGCTCATGAGTGCTGGTAGTTAGCATTACGGATAAAAATGGAATAGTATCTGATTCTTGTTTATTTAAGAAAAAGCTAAACAAATCTTCATCTGATGCGCCGGTTGAATATTTTTTATAATTATCAAAATCATTTCGATCATAGATTAAATCAAACTGGCTAGCTTTTAAATATTCATCGGTCCGCGCATATTCAAGTCCTCCGGAATAATAATAATTTAATCTATAGCCAACTTCCTTCAATACTTTACAAAGATTTGGAAGGTTATATAAGATAGCTCCTTCACGTTGTACTGAATATTTAGGTTGTGAAGGAAAACCATTAAAAAGGGAGACGATTCCCTGCTCTGTCCTGGTTCCTGTTGAAAAGTAATTGGAAAATAGAACTCCATATGGCATTAAGGAATCAAGATTTGGGGCATTAGATTCTTTTGCGCCTAATGCCACCAGATTTTCACCACTAAAACTTTCTAATAAAATTATAACAATATTAGGCCTTGATGTTGTCAATAATTTGGTTGTGGTATCCAATGGAGCACGCGTATAAGTTTCAACCCAATGATTGGCTTCTGTTTGATCTAGATAATGATATTCTTTTTTTTGCTTGCTAAATAAAATAGAAGCAAAATTCCATAAGCCATTCACAGTAGCAAGATTTAAAGTAGGATTATCGCTGTACATCCAACGGCCTTTATTAATTGGATAAGTTCCAATCCCTCCTCTCATGCCAATGATTAGAATACAAATAAATGGAATGAACCAAATATTTTGATTTCTTGTCAATTTCGGTATTGAATTTATTTTTAAGAATCGATTATAAAATTTAAAGAATAAGAAGGAAGTAAGAATAATTAAGAGAATGGACCAATAATTTAAAGTTAGCAATGCCTGATTCATCAATTCTGGAAAAAATAGATAAGAAAGGGCTTTGGCATTTATTTTTGTTCCCCAAGAGTTGACCAGATTAGTGTCCGCGAGAATTATAATTGAATTTCCAATTATAAATATGAATAGAATTAGATTGATTAGCTTTGGAATTACTTCAAATTCTACAAATTGATAAAAAATAATCAATGATAAAATAAATATTAATAAATAACAAATAATAGATATGTCAAGTGGGAGGGCATATACATTAGATAAAAGGATATGAAAACTTGAATAATCAGAAAATTTTGAATAATTATAAAATAGATAAAAGATTCTGCCAAATAGAAAGAATAATAATAAGAAGATGAATAATTTAATAAAGTATATAATTATTCTTAGCATTTTTCGAATTAGAATTTATTTTGCATAAAACCTAATGTTAGGGCTGCAAATATAAGTTATTAGTATCATTTGGTATGCTCTTATCCACTATCCATAGTGTTGAATTATTGTAATAATTATTTCCACTTTAGATTATCTTGTGACCGAATTAATTACTTTAATATGAAAAGGATATTTCAATTACTGTGGGTCTTTATAATCAAGGTTGTTTTTGTATCTCAAATAGTTAATGCACAGGATTTGTTGAGCTTACCATGGCCAACAGACACTATGCCGGAATGGGCTAAAGCTCTTTATGAACAACCCGTTAATTTTATAAAGTTAGAGCAGGAATATCAAAGCTATTATTTGAATCATACTTTTCAGAAAAATAACTATACCAGATATTATAAAAGACTAGTGATGCTTAACCGCATGAATATGGATGAGAATGGTTATTTATTAGAATCAAAGACAAAGTCAGATATCGATAGAAGGATTATCAGTAAGGAATATTCTCCATTAAATGTTTGGAAACCATATAATATGGAGACATATTTTTTAGAGAATAATAATAAAGCTTGTCCATGGCAAGTAAATGTCTATCGCATGGATGTATGCAAAGCAAATACCAATTACCTTATTGCAAGTACTGAAACTGGTGGCTTATTTAAATCAATGGATAAAGGGAAGAACTGGATTCAGGTCGGGAAGCAATATAACTTGGGGACTGATGCCATTGCAATTAATCCAAAGTCTCCGGACACTATTTTAGTCTGTAGCGAAGGAAATATTAAGAGAAGCACGGACGGAGGTTTGACTTTTACAACACAATTTGTAGTAAATGGGGCAGAATTTTATGAGATACAATTTCATCCGATAAATTCAAATATTATATTAGCTGGGAGTAGCAAAGGATTATATCGCAGCGGTGATGCTGGTAAAACGTGGAATCAAATTTTTTCTGAATCGGTCTGCGATATTAAATTTCACCCTACAAAAACATCAACAGTTTATTGTTTAAGATACAATTCTACATTAAAACAATATCAATTTAACAAATCATCCAATTCAGGAAATAGTTTTTTTCCAAAAACAGTTGGTTGGACAAGTTTAGAAGATGGAGGAGCAAGAATGGCTACAACATTGGCGAATCCATCCAGAGTATACGTTATAAGTTTATCAAAAGCTAAAGGCCCTCAATTGTTAAGATCAGATGATGAAGGTGAGCAGTGGACAATAACTGCGACTGGTTCCTACTCAGGATATGACTCACCGATGTTCCCAATGGATAATTGGCAAGGTTATTACGATCTGGCGATTGTTGCAAATCAAAAAAATGCAGATGAAATAATTACTGGAACTGGTTCGACTTATAAATCATCAGATGGAGGTAGATCGTTTAAAATTATTGGAGGATATGGTGGAGTTTTTCAATTGCATCCAGATTTGCAATGTGCAATAAGTGTTAATAACGAAACCTGGATTGGCACAGACGGTGGAATAACATTTTCTTCAGATTTTTTTAATGACGTGGAAAAAGCTGAAGCTAGAAATAAAGGTCTATATGGTTCGGATTTTTGGGGATTTGATGTTGGCTGGAATGAAAAAATAGTTGTAGGCGGTCGTTATCATAATGGTAATACTTATTGGCATCAAAATTTTGGTGATAAATTTATTCGAATGGGTGGAGCGGAATCACCTACCGGTTATATTAATCCTATCAATAGTCGACAAATATTTTTTTCAGATATTGGAGCCTACGAAATGCCGGGAGATTATAAGGCAAATTGGAATTGGAGTAGAATTCCAAGTTCCATTTGGCCAAATGAATCCTATTATGGTATGGAGTATAGTAGAATGATTTGGTCGCCAATCTGCTACAATCATGTATATTTAGGTAAAGGGAATAAGCTTTATAAAAGCACTAATAACGCAAGTAGTTTTGTCGAACTATATCAAACAACTAATATTCAGGATTGGGTAGAGTTTATTGAGATTTCACGATCCAATCCTAATGTCATTTATTTTAGTACCCGTAATAATGCTCTGTCAAATGGTTTAATTTATAAATCCACTGATGGGGGTAATACTTTTAAAGAACTTAATAATCCTCCAAGCACCAGTGGTTCACAAAGACGTGTGCACAAAATGGTGATTAGCGATATAGATGATAAAGATATTTTTCTTGCTTTGAGAACAGGCAATTCTTCTAATAAAGTTTTCAGAAGTCAAGATGGAGGTGAAACCTGGACGAATCTGACCACGACAACTATTTCAAATGTTACTATAAGCGATATATGTTATCAGTATGGTACTGAAGGAGGTGTTTATATTGCTGCGGATAATGGAAGAATTTTTTATAAAAGTGATCACATGCCCGATTGGCAAAGTTACGGTGAAGGATTGGGAGTCAATCATTTTACCAGAAGCTTAAAGGCATTTTATCGAGATGGAATTTTAGTCAATGGATCTAATATGGGTATTTGGGAAATTCCATTTTTTGAAACCTCAAAACCTGTAGCTCAACCAACGGTTGACAAGTTACAGACCTATTGCGTTCGAGACACTTTTTACTTCAACGATTTTTCTGTTTTGGAATATGATTCTCTTACCCAATGGAATTGGGAATTTCCAAATGCATTGTATATATCTGATCAGCATTCTAAGAATCCAAAAGTGGTGTTTGGAAAAATTGGATCATTTGATGTTACATTGACCATATCCAATCATAATGGAACCTCTTCTAAAACAATAAATAGTATGGTTGTTGTACTTGGTGATGAATGTAGTATAGATTCTTTTACCGGTAAATGCCTCGACCTTTCTAGTAATTCTGACCGTGCGACGCTTAAAGCAATTCCTGAACTAAAGAATGCACAAGGATTTACCTGTATGGCTTGGATAAAATTGAATTCAAAGCAAGATTGTTTTACCCAAATCCTTGCCAATTGGGATAGCGATGTTGGTATAGGATTTGGTTTTGCATTTCAAGGATATGTAACGACAACTAATTTGACATTTTTCTGGAAGAACGTACCTTATCAACTTACATCACCGTTTAATCTTGAGTTGGATCGATGGATACATGTGGCCATGGTCGTCTATCCTGATTCCGTTCGACTTTATCATAATGGAGAATCATGGACTTATAAGGGGAATTTCAAAACATTTAATTTGGGCGATACTCCATGGGAAATTGGAACTGGGGTCAGGGGACAGTGTGGTAATTTTCAAGGACAAATGGATGAATTAAAAATTTATAACCGATCACTTTCAGCCGAAGAGATCCTTACGAACATGTATCTTATCCATCCTGAAGGAGAGAAAGGATTAGTTTCATATTTACAATTTAATGAAATTAATGATCAGGAAATTTATAATAGGGTAGGATTATCACATGCATCCAATGGAGGTGGAACTAAAAAATATTCCACTGCTCCTATAGGTCCTGGAGTGAGTGAATCAATAGTTATTCAGTTAGGAAATAATCTATTTGCAAATCCTTCCGTTGAATTGGAATTAAATAAACTAAAAATTAGCAACTTAAATTGGTATTGTTATCGACTGGAGAGCAATCCGGATTCTCTGCCAATTACAAATGGAAATTGGAACTCTAATTATCTAATTTTAAAATCGTTTGTAAAAAATTCGGCTGAAATGGCAAGCAAACTTAAGATAACCAATCCAGGAATTGATTTAAATCCATATGTAGGAAATGCAAGAAATATTAAATTATACCGTAGAAACCTATCCAATGAACACTTAAATAACTGGGAATATATTGCAGATGCCAATTCTGTTAACTTGGCTGAGAATAGTATTGAGTTTTTTAATATTGGAAATATAACTGGTCAATTTATAATTGAATTATTAAATACGACTACTGGGGTTTTAAATGATGACTTGAAAAGTGAGTTATTTTCGATATTTCCTAACCCAACCAAAAGTATTGTTTACATACATCTCAATAAATCAATTAACTCGACACCTTTAATTATAAGAAATTTGCACGGTCAGATTATTAATGTAACTATTATTGATGGAATGGAAAATATCGTTATCAATACAGACCAATGGCCAACAGGAGTTTATATTGTTTCCATATCAGGAAAGAATAGATTGTTGACTATAACGGAGTAAATGTATTTTAATAATTGATTTTAGGTAAGAACCTTCCGGTGCTTTTTTGATAGTTTTTATAATCGGGATATTTTTCTGCTGAAATAGATTCGCTAAAATCTGAACTTCCTTGAAATAATAGTAATAATAGAAGGCTTCCACTAATGGACCAATTAATCCATTGTCCAGTAGAATTAGAAGCCAGCAAATAATAGCATATCCATATTGCTTGTTCACAAGTGTAATTCGGATGACGTACATATTTCCATAGACCTGAATGAGTGAAACCTTTGGAATATTTATCACCTAATTCTAAGCCAAGATTTATTCTTCTATGTTTCTCAGATTGGAATTCCCATTGCTGTTGATCAGCAATAGTTTCTAAAATTACTAACAATAAAAACAACAGAGTAAATACATAATCACTCCACATAAAATTAGTTTGGGACTGACCAACGGTTAAAAGTATAGGCAGAGTAAATAGTAAGATTAATGCATTTTGATAAATACATATAAAAAATAAATTAAACAAGGTCCATCGAAATCTACCTTTAAGTTCTGGTTTCTGTCTTAGAACAGCCCATCGATAATCTTCTTCTCCGGACCAGAATTTCCAATGGTAGGCTCCTCGTCGGGCAAAATTATAAGTCAATCTTACTCCCCAGATAGTTACCAAAAAAGCCAATAAAAGTGTTTTAGAAGACATAGAATGAAAGTATATATACCATACATATAGAATGGGTACTATGCTCCAAAGCTTGTCAACCTGACTATAATTTTTTGTCCACTCACTAACTATAAAACAATAGATAACAATGCCTCCTGCTATGTATAGGCAATTAATTAAAAGATTGGTTTGTAAGTCATTTAATCGCGTTCCATATTGATAACTTATCAAAGGCACGATAATAATTGTGGTTAGTAGTAGAATAATTGTTTTTATCACAACAAATATTGAAGAAGTAAAGGTAATAAAGTTTAGCTTATATAAACAATGGATAATTTCGAGTTGAGATAGTGTATATTTAAATCTTTCTTTCTATAATTGGAAAATAAAAAGTTTAGATTAAATTTGCTCTTAAATATGTAAAATGATAAGAGCTGTTTCGATAATAATATTTATTAATTCAATAATAATAAGTTCTCTTTGGGCTCAGCGATTTGATGCTACCATGATGCTAGACGGAAAGTTGAGAGAATTTATTGTTGTCAAACCGACGGGAGCGGCACCTTCCGGAGGATATCCATTGGTTTTCATGTTACATGGATCAAGTGGAGACGGTGAGAAGTTTTTTAATATCTCAAAATGGAAGGAAGTAGGCGAACGAGAGAAGATTGTTACGGTGTTCCCTAGTTCTTTATCTTATTGTATTGAAATACCAGGTGTTGGTTCTAAGATGACCACTAAGTGGAATAATGGAGATTTACAATCCGTGGCTTGTGGAAATCAAATATTTAAGGATGACGTGAAATTTTTTAGAAAAATGGTTGATACAATTAGTAAATTATTGTTGATTGACCAAAGTAGGATTTACTCCGCAGGATTTTCTAATGGGGGAGCTATGACCGCTAAACTAGCCATCGAAGCTAGTGATTTATTTGCTGCTTTAGCATCATCCAGCGGGCTACTTAATGACCTTGATTCTGCAAGAGTAAACAATTCAGTTCCTATGTGGGCATGGATGGGTACACAAGATAGTATGTTTATAGAAGCATCGGGGAAGCCATACATTCCCTTTAACGATTCATGTCTTGCTTATCAACAAAATCCTATAGAAAATTACCTGGGTTCTTATGGATTAAATAGTAGGTATAGTAAGGATTCAACGGAGTATTTTATTAATTATGAATTTACCAGTTCTTTGCCAGGTAGAAATTCCGCCATATTTAAATATTCTATAGTTAAAGATTTGACTCACTTTTACCCTAATGGTAACCCAATTCCTGTTGTTGGCGCTGAGGAGCATTGGAAATTTTTTAATCAATTTAGAAAGATTAGTTCTGTTCAGAATTTCCGCAGAATAAATAAATTGGAAATTTTTCCAAATCCTACAAGCGGTATTTTGAATATACAAACCGAGGAGAAGATTCAAAAAATTAGTATTTATGATTGTACTGGGAAGATTAATAAAGTGGCTAATGAAAATTTCAACCAAATCGATGTGTCAGATTTGAATAGTCAGACATTTATTTTAAAAATACAATTTGAACTAGGTAAAGTTGAATTTAGAAAATTCGTTAAAATCTAAAAAAGGTCAATAAAGAATAAACATATCCTAGCATGGAAACTTCAATTAGTATCAATACTTTGGTAATTATCGAATAGTTAAAGAAATAGTCAACTATTAGAGGAATAAAGTAACGGTAAATACAGTACCACTTTGATTTTGTGTTTCCGGATTGAATGATGTACTTTCCAAATCCAGCGTTCCATTATGCATTTTGGTAATTATATCATATGCTAGAGATAATCCTAATCCAGTTCCTTGTCCGCTTGGCTTGGTTGTAAAAAAAGGTTGGAATATTTTGGATTTATCATGTTCTGGAATACCTATTCCATTATCACGAATTTGAATTTGTACTTTTCCTTCTAACACTTTCGTCGACACTTCAACTAAAGGATTGTAATTTGGAATTTTAAGATTAGATTTTTGATCTACGGCATAATAAGCGTTATTAAGTAAATTAAGAAGCACTCTACCAATTTCCTGGCCAAATACATCTACTTTTGGCAATTGTGGATCAAGAATTGTATTAATTTTTGTGTTAAAGGATTTATTTTTTGCTCTCATTCCATGAAAAGACAATCGAACATATTCTTCAATTAAAAGGTTAAGATCAGTACTGGACTTTTGATCAGAAGTTTTTCGGGAATGTTGAAGCATTCCTTTTACTATGGATTCAGCCCTTTTGCCATGAAAAACAATTTTTTCTGAATTTTCCTTAACATTTTTTAATATCTCTTTGGACTCTTCATTGATAATAGAATCTGAGTTTATGTTAAGTTCTTGAATTAATTCAGTATTAAGTTCAGCAAAATTATTAATAAAATTTAATGGATTCTGAATTTCATGGGCAATTCCAGCTGTTAGTTCACCTAAAGATGCCATCTTTTCTGACTGTATCAATTGACTCTGAGTTTCTTTAAGTTTATTATAAGACTGAGTCAACTCTTGAGTTCTTTGATTTACTTTATCTTCCAGCTGTGAATATAGTTTGGCATTTTGAATTGAAATAGCCATTTGACTGGCAAGCATATTGATTACCCTGATCCGATCTTCTGTAAATGCTCCTGTTAATTTATTATTTTCTAAATAAATAATACCGAATAGCTTACCTAAAGCTAAAATTGGGATGCATAATATCGCATGGGTTTTATTTTGTAATATATATGGATCATCGACGAAATTTCCATTTCGACTTGCATCATTGAGTACTAATGATTCTTTAAGGTGATACACATATTGTGCCACTGATTGTGGAACTAAATCATTTGAAGAATATTGAAAATCACTTATAGGTTGAATTCGGCCATCTAAGGCAAATGCTTGAGGAATAAGAATGCCCTGATCGTCGATTAACAAAACTACTTTTTCGGACCCAGAATTAACCATGATAATTTCTATCATTTTATCCAGTAGAGATTCTATCTTTATTTCACTTGATAGAGTCTGTGAAGCGTTGATAATGGATTCTAATTCCAGATTAATTCCAATACTTTCATCCTGATTTACTTGTGTTGAAAGGATGCTTGAATCAATATTTTCAATTTCAGATAATTTCACTAATAGTTGTTGCGCTTTAGGGATATAATCCATTTTAAGGTAAAGAGCATATGATTTCCTTAAAAAATAATACGCTGATGAAAAACAATTATTCTTTTTATAATGATCTGATGCCCATTCACAAGCCATAGCTTCAATGGCAAAAAACTCATTTTGATCAGCCATAGTAATACATTGATCAAACAATGAATTAGCCAATAAGAATTCATCATTGATTGAGTGATCAACTGCCTGACGGAGTATCTCAATATGTTTAAAATTAGTTGGATTAAATTGGGCTCTGGCTATTATACCTTTTTTATGAAATTTTATTAGTTTCTTATATTCTGAATTTTTCTTTTTAGATTGTAGTAATTTAATCGAATTAAAATAGGCCGTTATATCCAAAAAAGTTAATTGGATTAGTCTGGTCATAGATTTTCTATATTGATTGGCTAATTGGATGTATTCGTTTGCTTTTTCAAAGGAATCAATTAAGTAGAACAAATACGCCTTATAAATGTAGTAGAAACCCAAACCAGAGTTATACTTGCGATCTTTAATTCTTTTAAACAATTGTAATTCGTCAAATTGATTATCACTTAGACTAAAGGGACTTAAAGTTTGGCCCACTAAAGCTTTAGTCAATTGTAAATTTAGAATCGCGGTATCAATTGCATCTTGAAAGTGAGTGTCTCGCGTAATTTCTAAATCCTTGAGTTGAGAATCTAAACTTTTTTTAAGATTTACCGAAGGATCAAATACGGAATGATTGACAGCGCAATAACCTAGAAAAAAAAGATCTCCAGAGGCAAATCCTGCGTCTATACCTTTTTTAAACCAACTTGATAGTTCTGTCCATGGTCGACTAAAATGATGCATGAGAACACCGTATGCAGCAATTACTCGACATCGATACTCAATGTTATTTAATTTTGAATTTATATCTAAGGCTAATTGAGCATATTTTTCGGCATTTATAAAATCATTAAAAGCTTCTGCCAATACTGCACCATAGGTTGTATAAGCAAAGGATGACTCACCACAATTGCCATATTCCACCGATAAATTAACTACCTTTAAAGAAGTTAATGCGTATAAATTATCATTTCCAAGTATGTAGGCCGCTGGACCAATTTCTGTGAGAATTCTAGCGGCTAATTTTTTTTCTTCATCTACCATTTCTGGAAGACTTAAAAGTTCATCGGTTTTGTATTTTCTTAATTTCCATTTGGCAATTAAGACTTCTTTTAAAACTTCGAACGTACCAGGGTTTGGTTTGATTTTTATTCCAAGCAATGAAAGTCCTTCAACTCCTTTTGATATAGCTTCTTCTGTTCTACCAAGCGTTGTATATTGGCGCAATCTCATCGAAAGAGTTTTAACTTTATCTAACTTAGAGTTAACATTAAGCATAAGTTGGTCGATAGCTTTTTCGGCCATTTCAGTATGTCCTGCTTGGTAAGCATTTTGGGCAAGTCCAAAATAAAGCTGATAACACATTGAATAATTTTCAGGCCATGGATTTGGTCCTAATAATTCAATTCCTTTTTGAAAATATTCCAAAGCTGTGTTGTAAGAAATAGAAGATTGAGATCTTAATCCAGCTTTTAAGTTAATTTCAGCTATTTTTAGCTTTTCATTTAAAGAAGTTATTTTGGAAATGCATTGATTAAAGTGATTGGCAAGATCAATTATGTGCTCCTCGGTTTCGTCTAATGACGATTGCTCTAGTAAGTAATTGCCTATAAAATAATGATATTCGGACTTTTCAATTTTGCTAGATAGTGAATATATTGCTTCTCTGATTCGGGTATGTTGAAATCTAAAGCTGGAATTAAAATCATATCCATCCGCAATTAATTGATATTTGTCATCTAAAGGCATGATGATGTCATGTTGAACCGCAAATATTAATTGTGCCATAATCTGAGAAGCGGTTTGATTAAAATATTTACAGAGTAAAGTAAGATCAAACTGCATTCCAAGACAGGAAGCAAAAGTCAAAACGGTTATAGTGGGCTTAGGTAGATCTTCAATCCAATCATTGATCAATTCAAGCACATTACTTGAAAATTCTATCTTCTCCAGCCTTTGTTTATCAAACTTCCAGGATTCATCATAATTGGAATATTCGATGGTTTTATCTTTTAAGGAGGTCTTTAATAACTCGTTGAGGTAAAAAGGATTCCCATTTGTTTTGTTATTTATTATAGTAGCCAGTTTCTTTAAATCAGAGAATGCAAAATGAAAAGTATCGCTTAAGAGGTGTTGAATCTCAGCTTCCTTTAATGGATTTAACCTGATTAAATTAATCTTGTTGGTAGATTTCCAGATTTCAATCTGTTGCTGAATATTGGACTGGTGTTTTTTATCTGGTGTACGATATGCCAGTATTATTAATAAAAAAGGAATTTTATTATTAATTTCATTTAGGAGTTTAAGAGAGGATTCATCAGACCATTGAAGATTATCTAAAAATAAAATCATAGGTGATACTGAAGTGCAAAAAACTTTTGCAAATTCTTTTATCGCGAGTAAAAGTCTATTCTCAGAAGCTATAATATTAAGTTCTGCAGATTTATTTGATACATTAATAAGGGTGTTAATTTCCGGAATTAATTCTGCAATAATTGGAAGATTTGGACCTAAGGACTCAAGTATTGAATTTTTTAAATTTTTAATTTTTTCTTCCCCAAAACTTGCATAAATCTGTATCAAGTTGTGAAATGACTCTCGAAATGCATAACAAGGTATATTAGTTTTGTAAGCATCGAATCTACCCTGAATAAAGACCGCATTCTTATCGGGGTATTTTTTTCTAAATTCATTAACTAAAGATGTTTTCCCAATACCTGTTTCTCCTTCAATTAAGACCAAGGGTGTAGTTCCAGACTTGGCTTCTGTTAGGGCTTTTCTTAATATATTTATTTCTTCTTTTCTACCATAATGTAAATTCTCTAATGATATTTTATTTCTTTTTTTATTTAAAGAAAGATCAAAGGAATGAAGTGTTCCGTTTTTAAGATATTGAGTCTTGCATTCTAAAATGTCTTTGTGTAAGTCACTTAAATTCTGATAGCGATCGTCCGGATTTTTAGAGGTAAGCGTATTAATAATAAGAATAATAATTTCCGGTATTTGTCTTATTGTTAATCTGCTACTATCAGGGTTAACCGCTAAGTGGGAATAAATGATTTCATTGATTAAGGTACTGGAAAATGGTTCTGCACCGGTTAAAATGAAATAGAAGCAAAGTCCTAACGAGTACATGTCGGTTCTGTAATCGACTGAAGTGTTAATTCTTCCACTGGACTCTGGCGAAATATATTGAAGCGAATTTTGCCAAGCTAAGAAATCCATAAAATTACTCTGAAATTTCTCTTGATTTGAAGAAAGGCAAAAATCAATAAGAATAATTTTTAAAGTATCAGGATGAATTATTATGGTGTCTGGATTCAAGTTGTTATAACTTATTCCAGCATTGTGTAATTTTTCAAGCGTTATTATTAGATTTTCTGCAATAGTCAAAAAGTGAGTTATAGAATCTCCATCACCAGGTAAATATTGTCTTAAGGTTATGCCTTCATACTCATGATAAAGTAATAAGGGTTTTTTATCAATGTAGATGAGGTCATGGCACTTGGGTATACCATCTAGGTTCAAGCGCGAAGTAATATTTTTCTCTTTCAAAAAATTTGATTCAAGCGAATCAACATTTAGATTACTCCATTTTAGTATAAATCTTTGCCTTGTAGTGCGGTCTGTGGCCGAAGCAATATTATATTTTCCGTTACTAACAAGTAAATAATTTAATTCATAGAATCTATTAAATTCGTCCGGAAAATTGGAATGAGATAACATATAAGAATATGTATTTATAACAAGAGATTATGCATTATCTAAGTCTTTCGTTAAATAAAGAATAAATAATTGTATAAAACTGAAGAGAAATACAATATAATAGGTTGATGGATTTTGATGCACAGGCCAGAGATGATTAAAAACTTGAACTAATACTTTAATTGGATGTGTAAATAAATCCCAAGAATTAAGTCTTAAAATCCTTCCCAGATAAATGCCAAAACTGCAAAGAATAATTGAAAATATTATGACATAAATTGCTAGCTGAGAATTATATTTTTTATAAATAAGAAGATACAGTATTCTTAATGATATAAATCCAAAAAATAAGGATAGTGTTGCCAATGAATAGATGATTAATGTATCGTAAAGCACGGTGGTACTACTGGCTTGAACATGTATTAAATCGGTAATCATGTAGGGGGCATTAGGATAAAATAATAACCACAATCCGCCGGCACACCAAAATAACAAATGCGAGATTTTACTTTGAAAATGTTGAACTAATAGAACAATAATTAATGGAATGGCACCCAAAAAAAGATTGAACAGTAAAAAGTTATAATCATGGTTACCTACCACTCCATTGCGAATAATTAATATAAGTATATTGGCTATAGTTATGTAAATTAAAGAACTTAGTTTATGATGATCTAACCAATTCATATTATTCAATTAATTTCTACGTCTGGATCAAATTTAAATAGATAGGCCATAGTCAACCACATTATCCAGCAAACAATTCCGAAGAATAAGTAACCAAAATATCCAAGTATGGGCATTTCAGAAAAAAAATGTCCAACATCTACGTAAGGAACTGAATATTTCCAGTAGTTTGGATTTGTTGGAGACCCCTGATGAAACCATTCACTTCCATAATTCCAAAATTCCCAAAAAAAGCCGTTCAATAAAGTTGCGATTGCAATCAATATAAGAGAGGACCAGTTACCATTTTTAGATATTTCTGCAAATGGTGTCCAATACTTACCAATGGTCATGGCTGGAACTAAAATTGGAATCAAACTTAACCAAAGAAGAAAAAACAACGGATAGGGCCAATAACCCATGGCCACCATAGAGCAACAACCAAGAAATAATAGAAAATAAAGTATTGTATCATTTGTTTTTATGATCGGACCTTGAGCATATCGTTCCTTAATTTTAGGAAAGGTTTTAAGAAGTGAATACCATTCAAAAACGGCCGGCAAAACAGTGGTATAAGATGCCAATTGCCAGGATATATTACCAAAATTGGTAAATATCTGATCATTGGGGTAATACCAATTTTCCAATACAAAAAAGTTTAAGTACTCAAAGACAAACCAGGATACACTGGAAACTACACTTAGAAGTTTCATTGTATTAGGACGGGCAGAGATTAGTGAACGTCCGTTATTTCTGCTGTATACTAATCCATCTAAAACCAAGATAAAGCCCCACCATAACGGTACAAATGAAAAGTGATCAAAAGGTTCAACAATACTTATTGGCCCCCACATAAAAAACCAGCTTACTAACATCAGTATTATTCCAGGTTTAAACCAAGAAGGATATCCAACGATTGGGGTAGTCGGACTAGAAGTGGATACTGACTTTTTAAAGCCAAAGAGTCGTGGAAATAATAAAAATATTGTAATAACAACTGCAATACTACAGGCTAAAGTAAAATAGATAGTATTATATCCTGGAGGTGGTTGTACGAGTATAGCTGGAAAATAACCATAGCCTGGTGGAGCAGAGCCAAATCTGAGGTAACTTCCAAGATAGGGCAAAGTGAGGGTCAGCACAAAAGCTATCAGGACAAGGTAGTATCTTTTCATTTGGTATCATTTTGATTTAATGATCAAATATAAAAATTGTTAAAGACTTTTAAATAAAATATTTTTAACTTTATGCATTGAATTAGGGCGAATTATTGTTGGAATAGGCTTTTTACCCAGAGAAGAGATTTGAAATCCATTGTATTGATTCTTAAAATAATTATAATCTGACATAAGCATGACTAGAATAATGGTCGTTGATGATGAATCCGACTTGGAAGTTTTAATTAGGCAAAAATTCAGACAGAAAATTCGTGATAAAGAGTTTGATTTTCGTTTCGCGAGTGATGGATTAAAAGCATTGTCCTTATTAGAAAATAAGGAACTTTCAGATATTGTATTATGTGATATCAATATGCCAGAAATGGATGGCCTTACTTTGTTGCAAAAACTAAATGAGGATTATCCTTTAATCAAAACAGTGATTGTATCGGCATATGGCGACCTGGACAATATTCGCACGGCAATGAATCGTGGGGCCTTTGATTTTATTACTAAACCAATAAATTTTGATGACTTAGAAGCAACGCTTGAGAAAACCATAAGATTTGTCCATCAGATACAGGATACCGTTCGGGCCATTCGTGAAAATAATATTCTGAAGATGTATGTGGATCAGAATGTTCTAAAGTTTATGACCGGGCATGAATTTGAGCAATCTGTATTAGTGAGCGAATCTATTGAAGCTACTGTTGCTTTCATTGACTTGTCTAATTTTACTTCATTTAGCGAAAGAGAAAAACCAGAATTGGTCATCCAATTATTAAATAAATATTTTGACTTAATTGCCAGGGAAATCATTGAACAAGAAGGATATATTGATAAGTTTATTGGAGATTGTGTCATGGCAGTTTTCAAAGGTAATTTTCATCTTGATCGATGCATTGAATCATGTTTGGCAATTCGTAAACTTTTTAAAGAACTTCCTAATGAATTTGGTTTTGAACCAAATATTTCAATTGGTATTAATAGTGGTGAAATGATCTCAGGGAACTGCGGATCGGCATCCTTGAAGAGGTTAGATTATACAGTAATTGGGGACGTTGTAAATACGGCGCAAAGAATACAATCAATTGCGCATAGTGGGCAAATTTTAATGACTGAGAATTCCTATGAAAAAGTTAAACAGTCTTTCCAGTTCAAGTGTTTAGGAACCGTTCAGTTAAAGCATAAGATGAACGAAATGGTATTATATGAAGTATTGAATTAATAGAATAACATGCAGTATAAAGAGCTCTATAATTATATTTTAATACAATTAGCCAATAAACTTCCTAAACACTTACATTATCATAATGTCGAACATGTTCTTGATGTAATTGACAGTGTGGAGAGGATAGGTATGGATGAGCATTGTTCTGAGCATGAATTAATAATACTTAAATCAGCAGCATTACTTCATGATTATGGTTTTATTCATGATCCTAATGATCATGAAAAAAAATCTTGTGAATTAGCCTCTGAAATTCTTCCCAGTTATGCCTACTCACAGGATAGTATTCATGAGATATTAAATATTATCATGGCAACCAAAATGCCGCAGAGACCCAATGGTAAGCTTTCTAAAATATTGTGTGATGCAGATTTGTCTTATTTGGGAACCGATAAATATGTCGCTCGGGCTGATTTGTTAAGAAGGGAAAATGCCGCTATTGGCAAAGTTGTTGATGAAAAAGAGTGGTGGTTACAACAAATTGATTTCTTGAGCCATCATCATTATTTTACTCAGTCTGCAAAAAATCGATTGGAATCTGTTAAGCAGCAAATGCTCAGCGAACTAAGAAAAAAATTGGATTTACATGAAATTAAGGTGCATCGATCTCATATTGGTCAGAATATCTTAGATTTTACTTTTATTATCTTTGGTGTATTGTTTGCATCTTTAGGTTTAAAAGGGTTCCTAGTTCCAAATCATTTTTTCGATGGAGGTCTTACTGGAATTTCCATGCTACTTCATGAATTTTATCACTTTGATCTTGGGATTACGATTTTTGTGGTAAACCTTCCATTTATAATTGCCAGCATATATACGGTTGGAAGAAAATTTGCATTGAGAACTGTGGCTTGTGTAATCATTCTGGCCATGTTTTTAAAATTTATTCCAGAATTAGCTTTGACTGAAGATAAATTGTTAATTGCAATTTTCGGTGGAGTTTTTTTAGGAATGGGTATTGGATTTATAATGAGAACTGGAGCCGCCTTGGATGGAATTGAAGTTCTTGCATTATTTACCCTTAAAAGAACCTCTTTTACCATTACTGAGATTATAATGGGTCTAAATATTATAATCTTTACCATTGCTGCCTTTAATTTTGGAATCGAAACTGCCCTATATTCTATTCTTACATATTTTGCAGCTACACGAACCATTGATTATGTCGTCGAAGGAATACAAGCCCATACCGGTGTAACCATTGTTTCATCGAAAAGTGAATTAATAAAAGAGCAATTGGTTAATTCTTTGGGCAAGGCCATAACGGTTTATAAGGGAGAGCGAGGTTATCTTCCTGGTCAATTTGCTATTAAGAATGATTGTGACATAATATTTATGGTTATCTCAAGACTGGAGATGAGAAAAATCAGAAATGTAATTCTGGAAATTGACCCCACTGCTTTTATGTTCGCGAATACCATAAAAGAAGCAGCTGGAGGCATACTGCGCAGACTTCATAAGCATTAGCACACATTTTTTCAATAAAATAACATTACAATTATTTTTTCTTCGAGGTTTTCATTAACCAGTCAGCATCCTGGTCAGTAAAAAGAAGAATTAATCCATTCATTATTATTAGTTTGTCCATATAGTCGTTATCTTTTTCAAGAAAGCCACTAACAACTAAGATACCGTTATTTTTTAAATGCTGAACTAATTTAGGTATGGCTTCGGTCAGAACATTTCTGGTGATGTTGGCGAGTATTATGTCAAACTGCGTATCGGGAATAACCTCTGTGGAACCAAGTAATATTTGACCTGCAATTATATTATTTGTATTGCAGTGCTCAATACAATTTTCAATGGCAGGTTCTTCATTATCAATAAATGTTACAGTGCTACATTGCTTCATTTTAGCATAAATTCCAAGTATACCTGTTCCGCATCCAAAGTCAAGGACATCTTTGTTTTCAATATTTTGAAGGCTCATCCATCTTAAGATCATGGATGTAGTCGAATGATGTCCAGTTCCAAAAGCCATCTTTGGGGAGATGATGATCTCATGAATTGTACTTGAAACAGGAGGATGAAATTGCGCTCGAACATAAAGCTGTTCATCGATTTTAATAGGATTAAAATTAGATTCCCAGGACTGATTCCAATCGCGTGATTGATGTGTAATGATTTCCTTAGTTACAGAATGAGATTGTAGGTCTAGTTCAATCCAGGTTTCTAGTTCTGGGGTGTAGTCATTCTTTACTATAAAAGCTGAGAGGGTATCACCTTCCTGATAAAAATTTTCAAACCCAAGATTATATAGTTTTCCAATCCAAAGTTCCTGATCTTTTTCAGGGATATTTAATTTTAATTCTAAATAGTCACTCAATGAATAATAATTTAAGATTTAACTTCTTCAACATTCACCAGTAATCCTTTTGTACGTGGTTTGACATCCTTGAATACACGATTGAATTCAATATTTTTCCATTGTGCATTGGGTTCTAAGCGAATTTTCTTTCCATCAAAATCAAAATCAACTGGAATATTGAAGTTTGGTTCGTCACAGTTCCAACGATACTTTAGTTTGGTATATTGATCATGTCGCATAACGCTGAATTCTAATTTAGGTATATTTTTATAATACAAGTATTGACGAATTACAGCTGAATAATCTTTCTTCGATTTAGTATTAAAATATTCAATAAAGGCCTTGGTATCGACATTGTTATATTTGTACTGATTATAAAATCCTTTAATAATCTCAAACCACAAAGTATCATTCATCAAACTCTGTCTTAAGGTTTGCAACAGCCAAGCTCCTTTATAATAGATATCTCTGGAGTGAGCATTGTAATTTACATGAAGAGGACCTATTAAAGCATTTTGATTAGAAATCATAGCTTTTTGATGTTCAAGATACTTTAATGCTGATTCTTTATTAGACGTATACTCTACATACAAGCTTTCCATATAAGTGGCAAAGCCTTCATGGATCCATAAATCAGCATGATCTTTACAAGTGACGCTATTACCCCAATATTCATGAGCGCTTTCATGGAGGATAATATAATCGAAGTTAAGATCATTAGGTATTACACCGCCTAAGTAACCTCTTTGATAATTATTGCCATAAGCGATACCACTTTGATGCTCCATTCCGACATAAGGTGATTCTACTAATTTATAATCATCATTAATAAATGGATATGGCCCGCAGTAAAATTCTAAGGACTCAAGAATCTTATGAACTTGTTTAAAGTGTTCTTTTGCTTTATCTATATTATATCCTAATACATAATAATTCAAATTAAGATTCTCACCATTCTTTGTTTGAAAAGATTCAGAGAAATGTTCATACTTACCAATGTATAAGCTAACGTTGTAATTATTAATAGGATAACTTACCTTCCAATGATAAGTCATTTGATTTTTTCCTGATTTAATGGTTTCAATTAAGCGGCCATTTGAAACACCAACAAGATCTTTCGAGGTAGTGATGTAAATATCCATACTCTCCGGTTTATCTGATAAATGGTCTTTCGTTGGCCACCATAAACTTGCTCCAATTCCTTCACAAGCAACGCCAACCCAAGGATTTTTTTGTTCATCTTTTGACCATACGAATCCTCCATCCCAAGGTGCTTTTTGAGCAATAAGTGGATATCCTTTATAATCGATTCTAATCTTATTGGTTTGATTGGATTGCAAAGCTTCGTCAATAAATACGGCATTGAATTCGCGTCTGTATTTCAACTCTTTGCTTCCGTTTTTAATGCTCACTATATCCAAATTATCAAAAAGATCAATCTGCATTTCTTTCACATTGCTTAATCCCTTATAGGTTATTACGTTGTAGCCGGAAATATATTTTTTGTCTACATCAATGGTGACATGCAAATCATAATGTAGAACATCGTAATTCCTTTCTGATCTCAGGGCGCCGCGAAGACTATCTTTACGTGTAAAATTTGAGTATTGACCAATGAGGTAACTGGATAACAGAGTAAATAACAGAAATACTTTAATTTTAATCTTAATGAAATTGGTCATACAGGTCTGAAATTTTTATTTTTTGAACGTAGTTTTTTATTTACTAAGTAATCTGCGATTTTTGAAGGAATAAAGTGGCTTATAAATTTTGCCAAAAGAGGTTTTGCATGGATTAGATACCTGTTTTTTGGGTTTTTATTTTCAAGCGCTTGTCGTACTGGGTTTAGTAAAGTTGACAAAGGTAATGCCGAATGGATACGATTTTTAATAATTACATCAGCATCTTTCAGATAGGATGAGAACCTGCTATTTTGAAATTTATGGGCAATCCCCAGATTCTTGTTCCAGATGGAAGTTAGTATTGGGCCTGGTTCGATCAAAATAAGTTTAATGCCGATTAAAGATAATTCTCTTCGAAGCGAGTCACTCATTCCTTCGAATGCAAATTTGGAGGTGCAATAAGCACCCAAAAACGGCGAAGCAAATAATCCAGAAATAGAACTAATATTTATAATTCTGCTTTTACCTTCGATTAAACATGAACTTAAATTTTGAACAACACATAGCTGATTGATCACATTAACTTTCATTTGATGTTCAAATTCATCCATATCTAGATCTAATAATGGACCAGGTAAAGCATAACCAGCATTATTAATTATTCCGTATATTTTGGTGTTGGGATTTTTATTGAGATAAGTACTAATAGCAGAATTGATGGAATTTCTATCCGCCAGATCCAACAGTAAAATGTCTAAATCGGGAAATTCACTAATTAATCTGAGTTTGTCTTCTGGATTCCTGACCGTACCGATGATCTTATATTGATCTCTTAATTTTTGAGTTAAATAATATCCTATTCCGCTATTTACACCGGAGATAAATACTATAGGTTTTACCAATTCAGTCATAAATTATGCTAAGAGAAAAAATTATATCTACCTTTGGTTCACCTTATTTTAAGAAATGAGAAATATTTTTTATACTTCCTTGATATTCTGTTTTTTATACTCTTGTAATAAAGACCCAAAGATAATGAGTAAGGACTTAATTGGACGGTGGAATCTTTCTGAGGCATATCGGGGTGATAAAAAGACTCAGACCTTGTCAGGAGGGTACTTTAGCTTTACAGACACTACATTGGTTACGAACATATTTGGAGATTCTCTGGTAGCAAGATATTCCCTAATAAAGGATGAGATTGTTCAACACATTCCCAATGAAATTCGTTATAGAGTAATAATGAATCCTGATCAAAGCCTTGCTCTTACTACGGTAATCAATGGATTATCATTCAAAATGATTTTGAGAAGGTAGTTTTAATTACCTGAGTGGATCTTTAAACAAGGAATTCTTCGGTCTGGATAGAATTTGTATCAAATAATATTAATTGATTATCATGATGAATTCCAATTTTCAAAAAAGATTATTTTCAACTAAGTTATTCTTAGTGATATTGATCATGCTTGGCAATGATTCTTTGAATGCCATTAATGCCAGTATCCAAACATATCTTTTTAAGCAAGGTGATAAACAGTTTGTTGAAGTAAATTACCTTATTCCAGTCACAGATTTAGAAAAGGTATTCATTGGATCGGATAGCTTTCAATATAAAGTCCTTTTAACGGTAGCACTCAAGCAATCATCTCGGATCATAAAAGCAGATAAGGTAATGCTTTCAAGTCCTACCATGACTACGGATCATTCTATTTTGCATTCCATGCGTTGGGTTGTTGATCCTGGAAATTACGAATTGGAATCCACTTTAAGTGACTTTAAAAAAACAGAGAACCAAATAACCCTTATTAACCCAATTGTAGTTAATGCGTGGAATTCTAATATTCATTTATCCGATATTCAATTGTTTTTAACTTGCAAAAGTACTCAACTTAAATCTGGAGAATTTGTAAAAAATGGAATCCAATATGAACCCCTTCCATATCAAATCATTGATAAGAATCAAAATATTCTAAATTCTTATTGTGAACTTTACCATTACACTTCGTTAGAGAAACAAGGTTATGTCTTTCAATATGAATTATATAAGCAAGATTCAAATAAAGCATTTGTAAAAATTACCGATTGGTATAAAGCAAAATCAAATCCTGAAAATGGAATAATCATTCACCGAAAAGACATTAGTTCATTGCCATCCGGTCATTACAAACTAAAGATAAGTATTTTAAATAAAAATAAATCACTTTTGGATAGTAAATCCGTTGAATTCGATCGGCTTAATCCATTCTGGGATAGATTGTTGGAGCTTCAGTATGCAAACATTTCAGAAGAAGAGTTTTTTGCGAGACTTCCTCAAGATTCCATACATTATTACTTGCGTGCTTTAAATGTTATTCTTCCTAGCACGGAAAGAGATATGATCAAGGATTTAGATCAACCGAACAAATCAGTTGAATCTAGGATGTATTTGTATCATTTTTGGAGAGATCATTTTGGTGAGCAGTGTGTTGAGCGATTTCAAAAGTTTATGAAGTTAGTACGTTATGCTGATCAGAATTTTATTGCAGGATTCCGGTATGGTTTTGAATCTGATCGTGGAATAACTTATATCAAGTATGGAGCTCCAATAGAAATTATTCATGAAGAGAATGATAATGGCGCTTTTCCTTATGAAATCTGGATGTATGACAAGTTGCCAACAGGTCAAACGAATGTAAGATTCTTGTTTTATAATCCTGATCTTGCCGGTGGAAATTTTATCTTACTACATACTAATTGTTATGGTGGAAGATTTAACAAGCAATGGGAACTTGAGTTATACAGAAAGGTAAAAGATGAATTTGATGGTGAGAATCCAGTAGAAGCTACCAGAATAAAATCAAGCGTTAATCGACGAGCCAGGGAATATTTTGAGAAATAAAAAAAACAGGCTTAGAACATAAGCCTGTTTTTAAAAATCAAAAAAATTCTTTAATTACAATTTATAATTGATCGATAGGGCAAACATAGTTCCTAATTGACTAAAATGTGAGCCATCATAAGTAACAATAGGATACCTTTGATTAAATGTGATCAGGTTGGATTGAGTTGCTACAAATGCCTTGTCTTCCAATTTGACCTTGCCTGCATCATTTTCTGATTTAAACTGCCATTCTGGAAGGATATTTGCAATATTATTGACATTAAGATTAACCGTCCATTTTTTACAGAATTGATAGCCAATTCCTAAATCCGTGATAACCTTAGGCAAAAATTTTGTGTACAAATCATCGTCTATACCCGCTTGCTTAAAGGTAACTGGTCCAAACAAAGTATTATTTAAGGTAAATATCCAGTTTTTTATTTCATAATCGAATCCAAGAATTGCTTTATACTCTGGACGAGAAGTAAAATACAAATGTTCTTGAGTCTTTTTGACCACCGATTGCCCGGCATCTTCAATTAGCTTAGGGTTATTAACACTCTTATGGGAATCTGGATCTACGTAGTATTTATCGTTCGCTATAACATAGTTTCCAGCTAAATTTATATTTAGAATTCCATTTCCAATTTGATTTCCACGATGGCCAATAACCAAATCAATACCAGTAGTATAGGTATTCAATGCATTTGCAAAAAAACTTACACTGGTTAAATTTCCCTCTTTTAGTACTTGATCTAGTTTGGTATCACCAGCAGTTGTCGGTTTTATTTCAGTACTTAATACTATTCTGTCTTTGATATCAATATAGTAATAATCGACAGTAATATTGAGTTTTGACGTTGGTCTCAATCCAATTCCGGCCGTAATATTTTTTGATTTTTCAGGATTCAGTGAAGGCAAACCCAATAACCTTGCTTCTCGAGAGACATTATTGATTAGTCCAGCTACCTGTATGCCAGATCCTGGTACAAATGAATATTGAGCTTTTTGATAATAGATTTGATGCAGTGTGGGAGCTCGGAATCCAGTAGAATATGATCCTCTTAAAGTTGCTTTGTCATTCCATAACAGGTATCTGGTACTAACTTTCCAAACTGTTGCGTCTCCAAAATCACTGTAGTCTTCAAAGCGGACTGTACCATTAATCAACCATGATTCAGTCAAATCGACGGCTAAATCACCATAAGCTCCTATGTTGTAACGATTAAATTTTCCAGCATTGCGAATATCATTACCGGCGTATGAATCCGCTCCACCATCTTCGTAAGAAGCAACATCACCTTCTTTTATAGTGAAGTTTTCACTTCTAAATTCAGAACCAAAAGCGATACCTATTTTATTCGATAGTTTTTTAGAAACATCAAGGTTACCAACAATGTGCTGAAATTGTTCTCCTCCGGGTTTGAATACGATAGGACTGTTTTCACGATATTTATTTGTTCCGTCAGCATTTTTTGTTCCGTTTCGATTATGTGAATTCGATACGGTGTATAATTGTTGATTTCCACCAGTGGTAAAACTTACATCGGTCATCCAACCATTTGATTCATTTCGAAACCCGATAGTTGCGTTGTAGTCTGTAAGGTCACCTTGAAAAGTTGGAACATAACCAACATATTCTCCGTTTGGTCCATTCGGAAAGAAATCCTTGAGGTATGGGAAATCAGCTAATGTTCTCCAGTAGGGTGTTCGGTAATTTGCATAACTATTAACTTTCTTATAAATATATGCGGCATTACCATAGAAATCAGTATTGGAAGAAATTTTAGAACCAAGGTTTAATTCAAATTTCGCAGAAGCTGTGGCTGGTGATGAATTTCTATTTCCAGCATCAGGATATTTGGCTAGAAATGCTTTTACCTCATCTATTGATGCTCCAAAGTCTGATGCATCGCCTTCCGCACTTACTATCCCTGATCTTCTCGCTTCATTAACTTTTGATAAATCCAGCGTATAGTTTACAAATCCATTGTTTCCCCATCTTGAACCATTATTTAAAGCCAATCCAATCATCTCACCATCACCTTCATGGGTTATTCCGGTTCGAAGTGTAACATTTCCTCCATCTGTATTGTCTTTTAAAATGATATTCATTACTCCGGCAATCGCGTCTGAACCATATTGTGCGGATGCCCCATCTCTCAATATTTCAATTCTTTTTATGGCATCAACGGGTATGGCTGATATATCTGATCCAGTTTCTCCTCTTGCAGGAGAGGTTTGAGTATTCAATAATGAGCTGAGATTTTTTCTTTTACCATTAATCAAGATTAATGTTCTGCTTGGACCCATATTTCTAATTTCATAAGGATCTAATAGCGAAGTAGCATCATTAACAGGAGTTTGAACAACATTGAAGGATGGAACTCTATATTGAAGAGTTTTGTCAAAAGTATTTTGACCTGTACTTAAAAGATCTTTGTTGCTTAAAACATCAATGGGAAGTGGCGTAGTAGTCGCTGACCGAGGAGCATTTCTGCTACCAACAACAACTACATCGTCTAATGAGACATCAGATTCAGCAAGAACAGTTGTTTCCATCATATTCATGCCTTCCACCACCGTTATGTCTTTCGTTATTGAATTGTATCCAACATAACTAATTCTAAGGGTATATTTTCCTGGGTTTAAGTTTAACATCCAGGATCCGTTTTCATCGGACACCGTTCCAGCATCGCCCGGGCTAGCGATAATATTAGCCCCAATCAGAGGGCTTCCCTCCGTCCCGACAACCATCCCTTTAACGGTTGAATTTTGTCCGTAAACCAGGGCATAAAAGCATAATGTAATTGTGAGTAATCCAATTAATTTCTTCATGGTTTTTTTATTTTGTTAATAAATACTTTGGACAAATATAATTAATCTGAAATCTAATAACTAAATAATTATTTTGTAAAGCAATGGAGTATAAACTAATTTTAAAAAGCTAACAGAAATCACTAATTAGCTCATAGGCTTGCTATATCGTATTTCTTCCAGACTTAATCCATGAGCCGGAACACTCCAGTTGTAGGGTAGAAGCGACTTATTTTCGATGGAGAATTTTAAATCAGACAAACTTAACTTATCCAATACGTAAGAAAGGCAAGCGCCAACACATAATCTAACCATCCCTCTCACAAATCGATTTGAACTAATATGATATTCGAAACGGTAGTCATCTATAGATTTCCAGTAAGATTCTGAAATTTCACAATTAAAATTCTTTAAGCCTGATTTTGATTTGGCAAAAGAGGTAAAATCTTTAGTTTGGAAAATGAGTTGAGCGACCTCATTAAGCTTATGAAGATGATTAGGTTCTAATGTTGTAAATAAGAAACTGTAGTTTCGGATAAAAGGATTTTTTACGGTGTGAATACGGTATATATATTTTCGAAAATAGGCATCATATCGAGCATGAAAATCTTCTTGAACATTGAAGATATTTTTAATAGCAATACTTTGAGGAAGAACCGAATTAAGTTTATAAACATTTATTTTGGAAATATCCTCTTCCATTAAATCAAAGTGCGCGAAATATTGTGAAGCATGAACACCTGTGTCAGTTCGACCACAACCTGTAATTTCACAAGGTCTGCCTGTTAATTGTAATAAAGCTTTTTGTAGCACTTCTTGAATAGTAATCTGATGAGGTTGAATTTGCCAACCATAATACTCAGTACCATCATAACTCAACTCTAATAATAACCGCATTGTATAAAAGAAAAAAGGGCAAGAGATTCCTGCCCTTTAATAAATAATTTAAATTTATTTTAACCAATAATTGAGTTGTCCTTAGCTACTGAATGCGCATACATTAATGCTCCTCCAGCCATAGCAATGTCTTTCAAAAACATAGAAGTTCCTGGTTGCTCATTTGCCATAAAGGATTTAAAATGCAATAGAAAAACACATAACAATAAAAACACGCATAATAGTACTGCTGCTAGTTTGTCGTATTTGCCAAGAAATACACTGATAGCAAATAGAATCAAACATGCTCCGGTAATATAAACAATCAGAGTTCCACCAAATGGAGCCATAGCGGCCATACCATCAGCGTACATCATGTGAAATACTCCAAAGACTAAAATTGGAATCGCGAATAAATACTTACCTAATCCTGTAATTGCATTCATAAATACGTTGTTTTGTTTGATTAAAAAAATAAATGTTTAACGATGCAATTTAATTCGTTTTTAAGTATTTATTAAAAAAAGTTTTCATATAAGCTTAAAGTCAAACTTATTAATAAAATATTTAATATATTGAGATTTGATCTGCAGTGAGTACTAAGCAGATTTTACGATTTTGTTTAGTACTAATTGAGACTCGACGTAGGATCTGTCAATCTTTAAAATTTTACCCGTAGATTCCGATTTTGATTCAAACATAGTTTCTCTCAAAACTGTCTCACAAATTCCTCTCAATCCGCGCGCTCCAAGATTACTGGCCATAGCGGCGTCTGCTAATGCTTCAATTGCATCTTTTGTAAAAATAAGCTCTATGCCATCCAGGGCCATCAATTTGGTATACTGCTTCAGTAAAGCATTTTTTGGTTTCGTTAAAATATCTACAAAGGCTTGTTGATCTAATTCTTCCAAGTAGGCTAATATTGGTAATCGACCCAGCAATTCCGGTATCAGACCAAATTTTTTCAGATCGTGATGTGTTACATGCGAAAGCACTTTTTCATCATCATTTTTAGAATCTTTATTTTGGTGATACCCTATAACATTGGTATTCAACCTGCGGGCAATGATTTTTTCCAAACCATCAAACGCTCCACCACATATAAAGAGAATATCCCGTGTATTTACCTTTATAAAACTTTGTTCTGGATGTTTTCTTCCACCAGCTGGTGGTACATTAACATCTGCACCCTCAAGCATCTTTAACATACCTTGTTGAACGCCTTCACCAGATACATCTCTCGTTATGGAAGGATTCTCACTTTTTTTAGCAATTTTATCAATTTCATCAATGTAGATAATTCCTATTTCTGCCGCTTCAACATTATAATTACAGGATTGAAGCAAACGGCTTAACATGCCTTCTACATCTTCTCCAACGTATCCTGCTTCGGTAAATGAAGTTGCATCAACAATAGCAAATGGAACATCCAGCATTTTAGCCAATGATTTCGCCATTAACGTTTTACCAGTTCCGGTTGGACCTATAAATAATACATTGGATTTTTCAATTTCAATATCATCAACAGAAGTCTGACTAAGTCGTTTGTAATGATTGTAAACTGCTATGGAGAGTATTTTTTTAGCTTCATCTTGGCCAATTACATATTGATCTAAGAATTGCTTAATCTTTTGCGGATTGATTGAAGGGGAAAGTTTGAATTTTTTTGATTTGCTTTTTCCTTTATGTAAATCAAGTTCTTCGTTTACAATGTGATTGGCCTGTTCGGTACATTGGTCACAGATATTTACATCCACCCCTTGCACCATAACCAATACATCATTTCTTTCCTTTCCACAAAAGGAACATATTACATCTTTTTCTTTAGATCTTTTGGCCAATGAAAAATTATTTTGTTCGTGTTAAGACTTCATCAATTAATCCATATTCTTTTGCTTCTAAAGCGCTCATCCAGTTGTCGCGATCGCAATCTGCTTCAATTTTTTCTACATCCTGACCAGTATGAATTGCCATTATTTCATAAAGCTCTTTTTTCATAGACTTGATGAGGTTATAGGATATTTCCATATCTTTAAATTGTCCTTGCATTCCACCAGAAGGTTGATGAATCATTATGCGACTATGCTTAAGACAGGTTCTTTTACCTTTTGTGCCGGCGCATAGTAATACTGCACCCATTGAAGCAGCAAGTCCTGTACATATGGTTGCAACATCGGGTTTGACATATTGCATTGTATCGTAGATTCCAAGACCATCGATAACTGATCCGCCTGGGCTGTTGATATACATTTGAATATCCCTACGGGCATCTACTGAGTCTAAAAATAATAATTGTGCTTGGATAACATTGGCAACATAATCATTCACGGGTACACCCATGAATATAATTCTGTCCATCATTAGGCGGCTGAAAACATCCATACCTACTATGTTCAGCTGTCTTTCTTCAATTACGGTTGGTGTAAATCCTTTGATATTGGGTGCACTTTCTTCCATATATTTTTCCAAATGCATAGAAGACATTCCCATATGTTTTACCGCGTATTTTTTAAATTCATCCTGATTGTACATTATAGTTTATTTTCTTGATTAATATTTAATTTATTCATGCTGATGTTCATGATGATGTTCGTGATCATGATCGTGATGATGTTCCTGAGCTCTACGATTCAGATCTTTTACTTTTTCTTTAAAATCATCAACACTAATTTCAACTTCTTGTTTATTCAATTGATCTTTGAGCCATTCTAACATTTTACCAGATACAGCCTCATTGTAAAATTCTTCCGCTTTTTCCTTTTCTTGAAGAGCTTTTAATGCAATTTGGTTCCATTGCTCATCAGGGAGGTTCAATCCTGGAATCTGGGCCTTGTATTTGGATATTATAATATTAATTACATCATTGAGTTCTACTTTTAGGTTGGCGGTTGATGTGATTTTTCTTTTAAATAATTGCCAATTCAATCCTTCTTTAAAGTGATAGAGGTCATGATTAAAATCTTCTTCTGATTTTTGTTTCCATTCATCAAAAGTTGATCCAAGCCAATTTTTTAAAAATTGATCCGGATAGTGAAGGCTTTTGCAATGTGTAATAAGTCGACTCACTTCATGAAGCATCATCTTGTCTGCTTCGCCCTTGTAATAATCGGTAACATCCTGTCTTAACTTTTCTCGCAAAGCTTCTTCACTATTAATTTCTGTTTCAGGTCCATAGGCTTTTTGAAATAAATCCTGATTGATTTCAGGTGTCGCTTTTCTGCTGATGCTAATGATTTCTGCTTGAAAATTATTTCCAACCTCACGATTATCGTCCTCATTTAATTTTAAGAAATACCTGCGAATCGTTTTTTCATCTGTATTTTTTTCAATCTTGTCAATTTCAATGTTAAACCGATCTGATTTCTTTGCATCGGTGAGTTTGTTTTTCAAATCATCGTGTAAGAGTTCATCATAGATAATAGAAAATTCCGATTCGACTCCGTTTTCCTTAATCTGACCATTCTCCAATTCAAGAATTTTCATTTTAATCATGTCACCGGATTCGATTGCGCTATCCACTTCTTTCAATTCTGAAAAATGTCTTATAAAGGCATCAAACTCTTCATTTGCATTTTGGTCAGAAATTTTTACAACGTACTGCGTCAATGTATTTTCACTAATAAATTGTTCTAAATCCACTTGAGGAGCAATGCCGACTTCATAAGTGAATTCGATTTCTTCCTTATTAAGACTATCTAAATTCATGGGCTCACTGACCGGCAGAAGATCACCCAAAAAACTGATATTATTATCCTGCTGATAGTCGGTAATGGCTTTGTTTATTATTTTATTGACAACATCTAACTTAATGTCATCTCCATAAAGTTTTTGAATCATTGAAGTTGGTACACTACCCTGACGAAAACCCTTTATTTTGGCATTTTTCTTTATTTTATCGATTTCTTGATTAATCTGTGGGTGAAAGTCTTCCTTTTTAAGGAAAACTGAAAGTTTGCCGTGATTAACTGCTGTTGTATTAAGACTGATATTCATACTTTGGATTGACAGGATATAAACAAGAAAATACCCTTGAATTGTTCTGGTAAAGGAATATTTTAAGAAGTGCGGGTGAAGGGACTCGAACCCCCATACCTCACGGCACTAGATCCTAAGTCTAGCGTGTCTACCAATTTCACCACACCCGCGTAAGAGGGCGCAAATATACAATATTGATTTTCAATCTGTAAAGCCCAAAGATTAAAATTCAAAAATTAGCTTTTTCAATAGATTTTTATAGCCCAATTTTTTCTATAAACGCTTGATTTTATAAGAATTATGAAAATTTTTGATACATTTGCCTTAATCCTATGCTCAATACAGCATTATTAGATATTCCAGAATTTGTGTGGCCTCAACAGGATCAACATCTTATTCGTACTGCCTATCGAAAGCTTTTTCGCTCGATAAATCAATCGACTATAAGCGATATGGAGAAAAGAGAAGTTAGAAAGGCTTTCGAATTTGCGCTTAAGGCTCACGGAAGTCAACGAAGAAAATCTGGTGAACCATACATAACTCACCCTATAGAAGTCGCTAGAATTTGTTTTGATGAGTTGGGATTAGGTTTTAAATCGGTTATCGGTGCTTTATTGCACGATGTTATTGAAGATACACCCGTTACGCTTCAACAGGTCAAAAACGAATTCGGACCTAAAATAGCCTTAATTGTAGACGGACTTACCAAACTGGATGGTCTCTACAATGTTGAAAGTCCTCAAGCTGAAAATTTTAAAAAAGTACTCAGCACTCTGGTTGATGATGTTCGGGTTATTTTAATAAAAATGGCAGATCGCCTGCATAACTTGAGGACTATAGACAGTATGTCCAAACACAAACAATTGAGAATTGCCGCAGAAACTAGTTTTATATATGCTCCTTTAGCTCATCGGTTGGGATTGTACAATCTTAAATCCGAATTTCAGGATATATGTCTTAAGATTACCGAACCCGATATATATAAACAGATTACATCTAGACTTCTTGAAACTCAAAAAGAAAGAAATAAATTCATCGGAGAATTTATTAAACCATTGAAAAATAAGCTAGACGGTTTAAACGTACCCTATAAAATTTTTGGTAGGCCAAAATCAATTGCTTCGATTGCGAATAAAATTAAGTCCAAAAGAGTAAAATTCGAAGAGATTTACGATTTATTTGCCATTCGAATTGTAGTAGATGTTCCCAAGGACTTAGAAAAAAGTGTATGTTGGCAAATCTATTCCATAGTAACAGATGTCCATCGTCCTATTCCGGAAAGGTTGCGCGATTGGATTACTACTCCTAAGTCTAATGGATATGAATCCCTCCACACTACTGTAATTGGAAGTAATGGGCGATTCGTAGAAGTGCAGATTAGATCTAATCGAATGGACGATATAGCGGAAAAAGGATATGCTGCACATTGGAAATATAAAGGAGTAAGTAATATTCACGGAATTTACGATCATTGGTTCAACAGTATTAAAGAAGTATTAGAGACACCACATAACGATGCAATAGAATTCCTCAATGATTTTAAAACAAATCTCTATGGTGAAGAAGTATATGTCTATACACCAAAAGGAGATATGATTGTGTTGCCTAAGGGCGCAACCGCCTTGGATTTTGCATTCAGCATTCACACCGATATAGGAATAAGAGCCAATGCTTGTAAAATAAATAATAAGCTGGTGCCTTTAGGGTATGAATTGGTCAATGGAGACCAGGTACAGGTTATAACCAATGCAAAACAAAAACCTACTGAAGATTGGCTTAAAATGGTCACCACAAGTAAGGCCAAATCAAAAATTCGATCAACACTTAAGGAAGAGCAAAAGTTGGTGGCAGAATATGGTTATGAAATTCTGAAAAGAAAACTGCGAAATCTTAAGGTCAATCTCGAAGATAATCTTGAAGTTATGCTTAAAACTTTAGGATACAAGAATAAAATAGATCTTTACCACGACCTGAGTATTGGCCATATTGAGTGGCAAGGATTGATAAAACAGTTTAGTGTTGAGGGAAACCGTCTTATCCCAATTAAAGCACACGAACCTGTTGATGAAGAGTTTGGTTCAGATACCAAAGAAAAAACTTTCGTTTCAGATGGAAAGTTGACCATTAATGGAGAAGACGCAAAATCTTATAAATATAGTCTAGCCAGTTGTTGTCACCCCATTCAAGGCGATGATATTTTTGCTTATGTAACGGCAGGATCTGGAGTAAGAATTCATAGAATAAATTGTAAGAATGCCGAAAACATGATGGTTAATTATAGCTACAGAATATTGAAAGCAGAATGGACTAATGTAGCTGGAACGAAATTTACCACAGAATTAATAATACATGGAATTGACGAAGGAATTGGCGTAATTGAGCGGCTAACTCATACTATATCTAGTATACACGGTGTCAACATTCGATCATTTAGTATTATGTCTCACGAAGGCACTTTTGAAGGTAAAGTAACATTAATGGTAAGTAACAAAGAACAAATCGAGCAAATCATACACTCTCTGTCTAACGTAAAGGGAGTAACAAGCGTCTTGCGAAATGAGAATTAATATAGATTAAAAGCAGTTGATGTATTGAAATCTTTAATTAAGAAAGTAATTATTTTTTTTTATTTGCTGTATGTACAACTTCGAAAGACAGTAATAGGAATTGAATCAGTAGGAAGAGTATTAAAATCTTGTCATCCTTTTCTAGTATCATCAATTTTGAAAAAATATGGTGCTTCCATCGGAAGTGCAATAAATTTTAAAGGATTTTACACCTTTGATAATATAACAGGAGATGAAGATTCAAAGGGTGATTTTAGTAATTTACAAATAGGAGATCGCTGTGTAATTGGTAAAGAAGTCTTTTTTGATTTGACCAATTCGATTCTTATTGGGAATGAAGTTGGTATTGGTTCAAGGTCGATGCTAATGACTCATATTGATTTAGGTAGAATGCCTATGAGTAGAGTCTATCCAAGAGAAAGCAAATTTATAAAAATTGGAGATGGTTGTTTTTTAGGAGCACAAGTAATAATATTGCATGGAGTAGAACTTGGTAAAGGCTGTGTAGTAGCCGCCGGATCTTTAGTTAAAGATAGTTTTCCGGACTATAGCCTTATTGCAGGTGTTCCGGCTAAATTGATGAAGAAACTAAATGAAGGATAGAATTTTTAATTACTACTTAAATAGTAAAATTGAAGTAATAGGAATTAAGTAACTTCAATTCATTTACCCTTTAAGGGTATTGATCTTATTTAAAAGGTAAATGAATTGAAGCTAAAAATTTGAATTAACCTTTAATTGAAATTTCGTAATAATCGTTATTGTCGTTGGCGGTGGTTACAACATTACTAACGTAGATTGCAAAATATGTTGTCCCATTACGAACTAGAAAATAATCTCCCTTAGCTAAAACCTTGGATGAAATAATTCCAGGTTCTCGGCTACCCAATTCAAAGGCGCGTTTTATATTTTCCTTGTAGATTAGACCATTGTAAGTAAAATTTGCCGGTGGATTCATGATTTCTGAATTGTTAAGGGGTACAAATCTCATTACCCAAGTTTTGTCAGAAACAGGATCAACAACACCATAGTCTCTAATGGTTGCTTCTGGTGCATTTCCAGATACAACTTTAGCATTAAATAAATCTAAGCCTCCGAATTTTGTTCCGGAATAATTGTATACCAAAAGTCCTGTACCGGTTTCAGTTGAAGGGGTTCCATAGAACAATATTTTTATAGTATCCGAGGTGAAATTGTCATTATCATCTCGAATAAGTATATGATAAGTAATTCTTTGCGGAGTATCTACTCTTGGAAAATCAATGACATACAATAAGCTGTCTTTGTCTCCACCAAATAACAAAGCAGGATTAGCGGTTGAAGGACTTCCATTAACACTAAAACTACCCAATGGAAGATTAGTGCCATTGGCTTGAATGGTAATAGTGTTTAGTGGGTTTCCACCCTTAACCACTTTTATGGATACTCGAGCGGAATTTCCAATTTTAAGACTGTCATTGTTTTTAGAAAGTCCGGGACCTGAAAGTATTTGCGAAGTCGGTAAGCTGTCGTCGTTTGAATCTTCAGTACAGCTTGTTGAAAGGAGTGACCCAAGGCACAATACAATAAGTAAAAAATTAAAAAATTGATTTTTCATATAGACTTTTTTTTAAACGTAATGAAATGTAAAGTTATAGAATTGAGTTAATATCTTAAATATTATTAAATCATTAATCTATAGCGACCATGAAGTTTTTTATTCTTTTCAAAATCTTCGCTAAAAATAATAAACCCATCTTATGGCGTATTTGATGATTTCACGGGTTAGTAAATTATTTTTATTATAAAATTATTATATATTTAAATAAACTATTTATCAATTAAATATAAATATATATTATTATAATATGATATTTGAAATGTAAATTATCTTATTTTTTCTGTTTAATTGATTAAAAGTGATGAATGGTTCTATATTTGCACCTCTTTTCAAAAGAAAATCACTAGTACATCATTAGCGATTCTTCGGGGCGTAGCGCAGTCCGGTTAGCGCACCTGGTTTGGGACCAGGGGGTCGAGAGTTCGAATCCCTCCGCCCCGACATCGAAAAAGAGCTATCAAAATAGATAGCTCTTTTTTTATTAAATGAGATGTTCACCGTCTATATTTTATATTCTACAATAATGGATAAGTATTATATTGGATATACTGGCCTTTCTT
>CAZHNF010000004.1:56022-103806 GCA_964533625.1 uncultured Saprospiraceae bacterium
ATTTTATATTCTACAATAATGGATAAGTATTATATTGGATATACTGGCCTTTCTTTAGCAGAACGAATTGAGAGGCACCTATGCAATCACAAAGGATTTACGGCAAAAGTTAATGATTGGGTATTAGTATATTCAGAAGAATTCATTGAAAAGTCATTAGCAATTAAAAGAGAATCTGAAATAAAATCCTGGAAGAGTAGGCGAAAAATCCAGAAATTGGTTCAAATGAAATCCTAGGCGCATCCCGATTATAGTCGGGAGGGTCGAGAGTTCCCCCGACATCGAAAAAGAGCTGTCAAAATAGATAGCTCTTTTTTTATCCTGAAATTCAATTTTATAGCTTTAGTCAATAGTGTGCAATGGTTATAATGACTTTAATAATTATTGATTTATACCTAAATATTTATAACTCCAAGATTATCTTTTCTTGATGTTAACTGATTAAAAATTTGGCATATTTTTAAAATAAAGGGGATATATAAAATATGCGTAAAGTTTATCTTCTATTTTATTTCTAAGGGGAGACAATTCATGCTTTATCTATTCACCAATTATTTTACTGAAGTGGATTAGATGCAAGTATCTATTCAATAATTATTTGATTATAAAAATCATTTAAATTAATTATGCGGTAAAATCTTATATTAGTCTAAACTATTATCAGCTATTTTAAATATAAGAATTCAAAGTTTCTTTCAATGAACTCTCATTGAATTTTAACAAATAGAAATTTATAATTTTTTCGAAAAAAAGTTAAGATCTTAGGTATAGTGGAATCGAATTTGTAAAAAAATGACAATATAATAATTATCAAGCGGTGAGGGAGGGATTCGAACCCTCGGTACCCCTTTCGAAGTACGACGGTTTAGCAAACCGTTGGTTTCAGCCACTCACCCACCTCACCTTGCTGAAAAATCTCAATGCTGAGATTCAATTTAAATTACAAAAAAATTTTATAATATTCTTGAAAATCAGTCCTTTAGGTTAGACTCGAATTTTTAAGAAAGGGCAAAAATATAAATATTATTTAACTCCTAAAGTTTTCATGATGATCTTTTCAAGCTTCTTAACCATATCTTCAAAAACCCGGTCAGTTTCCATTAAGGTTTCCACAGCTTCATAAGAATATATTACGGTACTGTGATCCTTACCTCCCATCGCTGCGCCAATTGCCGATAATGGTTTGTTGGTCAGCTTTTTGGAGAAATACATGGCCAATTGTCTGGCCTGTACAATGTTTCTTGTTCTACCTTTTCCTAGAATGCTTTGGAGCGGAATTTGCAATTGGTCGGAAACTATTTGGGTGATGGATTCAATATTGACCTCTTGTTTTGCTTTGTTGGAAAAATTACTCAAAACTTCTTTCACCAATTTTGAGTCAATGGGAAGATGATTAACGCCGGAATGTAGTTTCAGATTTACGATTATCCCTTCAAGCTCTCTAATATTTTCCTTGAGATTGAGGCATAAAGTTTCCATAATGGTCGGCTCAAGTTTTAAATCCTTCTCCTCACATTTAGATTGCAGTATCGCCATTAAAGTCTCGTAATCAGGATTTTGAAGTTCCAATGATGCGCCCCATTTAAAACGACTAATTAATCGATCATCAATTTCTTTTAGATCTTTAGGTGCTCGGTCCGAACTTAGAACAATCTGCTTCTTAGATTGATGCAATTGATTGAAGAGGTGAAAGAACATTTCCTGGGTTCCCGCTTTGCCTGCAAAGTATTGAATATCATCAATTAGAAGTGCATCCAGATTTTGAAATTGCATTGCAAAATCATTGGTGTTGTTATTTCGAATGGCTTGAATAAATTGATTGATAAACCGATCAGAACTAAGGTATAAAACTTGTAGCTTCGGGTGTTTCTTAAGTATTGCATTTCCAATGGCTTGCAATAAATGACTTTTGCCAAGTCCTGTATCGCCATAAACGACCAAAGGATTAAATAAGTCTCCGGGGTTGTTGGATATCTGAATTCCAGCTTGTCGAGCTACTCGATTGCAATGACCTTCTATAAAATTATCAAATACATATTTTGGATTCAGATTATTATCGATCGTTGGTTTTCGAAGTCCCGGAATTACAAATGGATTTCTAATAATTGAAGGATCTTCATTTTTAGCACCACCAGCTTCATCTTTCTTTACTTTTCCCGGTTTCTTATAATTGTCAGTAGCTAAGCGATATTCAATTTTTGCACGTTGACCAATAACTTTCCGTATGGCGTCTTTAAGTTGATGGAGATAATTTCCTTCAAGGTGACTAAGAAAAAATTCATTAGGCACTTCAAGGGTAAGTACGATGCCTTCTTGCTTGATTGGTTTTATTGGAACAAACCAGGTATTGTATATTTTAGATGAAACATTTCTGCGTATTTCTTCCAATACATGAGTCCATGTTCCGATCGCAGAATTTTCTATCATCTTCAAGTCGTGTAAAAGTTAGAAAACTTTTTTTGTTTTCTCGATGTGGGATATCTCGCAAAAGTGCGCAAAAATAATTAATAAATTAACCATTCATGATAAAAATGTTTTTGAAATCAAAGAATGGCTTTTGGTTTTACAAGAAGTATAGGACTCTATAATTGATATCAGGAAAATGCGCGAAGGCACCAAATTATAGTCTTGTTTATCAGATCGTTACAAGTTTGATGTGTTTACTTTTATTGTTCTTTTGGTAAGTGATTATTGTGGAAAGTTAAAGCATCAAAGACTGTTTTTTCTGGCGTCACATATTATTTTTATAAATTAAATATTTATTTAATTTATAAACTGTTCATTAATATTCCACTTCCATTGATTTAATTGAAAGAAGTATCGCATAGATTCCAGCATTTCATTTGTTAAACGATACTGTATATTTTTTTCAAAATAATTAAAGCATTCTTCTGAATTAGCTTGTTGGTCTGCAATTAATTTTAATGCATTGGATTGGGTATGTTTTTCAAAGGTGTTGTTTAATTCCTGTCGAAATCGAAGATCTATATGATGTGAGGAGACCCAGCAAGCAAATACAAATGGTAGGTCTGTCCATTTTTTCCACTCTAATCCAAGGTCTAAAAAGTGTTGAAACTTTGAATGAGATTGCATTGCTTTATCTCCAATGATTAATTGAGCATCTGGAAATTCACTTTCAGAAGAATCAATAATCTTTTTTGAGTTATTCCAATATTTACTATTAATCAATTTTAATAATTCATTAGAACTCCGAGAAAATTCAGATTTTAATATGGTTTTAACTTCGCTAAAGGGAGCTTGAGAAAATACGCCAACCGATTTGACTGCGCCGTCACAGGCAATGCCGTAGGGCGAAATCAAAAAGATCTGTTCGAATTCATAAATTGAACCAATGGGCAATAAAACGATATCTGCAAATCCATCTTTAAGAGCAGCAGCACAATTTTTAGGGTCAGTTTTATAAAGTATAGTATTTTTTTGGAGGTATTCGGATTGTTCGAAAGCAGTAATGTAAGGAAGAGTGTTAAGATATTCTACGGCAACTACTTTATACATGGTTCTTAATCAATGACTCTGAAAATATTATTTAAATAGGGTTGAACTTAGTTAGTAAATAAGATGCGTGGTATCGTTTTCTTGAAGTACATTCCATTGGTTATTGTATAAAGTACATCGATATAATCCAGTGTTGGAGTGTCCAACATCTTCCATTCTACTTAATGACCAATTTTTGAGGATACAGATTAAAGCTCGTAATGTCCTCCCATGAGTACATATTAAAGCTTTGCTAAAATTCATTTTTTCTAGATCAAAGACAAACGGCAACAAGCGATTCTGCAAATCTAATGCGCTTTCACCGCCTATTGGTTTATCTTCTAATTTTCCGGTGGACCAGGAGTTTATAACCTGGTAATACTTTTCCATAAGATCGGGTTCCCCCGATTTACCTTCGTGTTCACCCCAGCAAATTTCTCTAATCCTTTCGTCCTTGATTATGGGGATATTATGGGCAAGAAATGGATTGATGGTCTGATGAGTTCGTTGAAGATTTGATGTTATTATCAGATCGAATCCATGTTCCTTATAAGTATTATAAAACTGAAGAGATTGCTGATAGCCTTTATCACTCAAAGAGGAATCAATGCCACTGCCTTGTACAATTCCTAAAGCATTTTGATTCGTTTCACCGTGACGTAAAATATATATTTCCTTCATACATTATTGAACAATCGGAAGATCAATATAATTATAAGGTTTTATGGTTTCAGTCAGTTCATAAAATTCAAAGTTATTCAACTCATTATATAGAGAATCCCTTTCAATCGGAATTTTTCCTACCGATTTGATCATTTGAATAAGCTGATGAGTTGTAAGTGATGGGACTTGCTCTTCGGAGCCTGCCATTGAGTAAATTTTGGTAGTGTCATCTATCGTTCCATCCAAATCATCAACTCCAAATGATAAAGAAGCAAGAGCGTTATTTCTTCCTATCATAGGCCAATAAGCTTTTATGTGATCAAAATTATCAAGATAAATTCTGGATATGGCATAATTTTTTAGGTCACTTATTACATCGGTTTCTGGAACATGGGACATTTGATTGTCTTTATTCCTGAATTTTAATGGTATAAAAGTTTGAAAACCACGTGTTTTATCCTGTAAATTTCTAAGTCTTTCCAGATGATCAATTCTATGCTTATAAGATTCAATATGGCCGTATAGAATAGTAGCATTTGATTTTCTACCCAAAGAATGCCAAATCTCATGAATTCTTAACCATTCTTCACTGCTGCATTTGCCGCCTGCGATTTGATCTCTTATTTCTTCATCAAAAATTTCTGCCCCTCCTCCGGGTAATGAGTCCACTCCGCTATCTAGTATCATTTGCATTCCTTCTTCATAAGAAACTTTTGCTTTTTTGAAGATATAATGATATTCAACTGGAGTAAGTGCTTTTATATGTAACTCCGGTCGATGATTTTTAATAGCCTTAAAGAGTTCTGTATAAAACTTTAGATCATATTGTGGCAAAACTCCTCCTACAATATGAATTTCTGTGACATCTTTTTGATCATAGGATCGAACGATATCCATCATTTGATCAAAGGTATATTCCCAACCCTCACTCCTTTGTTTTATTAATCTGGAATAGGAACAAAATGAACAGGTATAAATGCAAATATTAGTGGGTTCTAAATGAAAGTTTTTATTGAAGTAGACTTTTTGACCATTTTTTCGAATTCGAATAAGATTGGCTAGGCTGCCAACAAATGACAAATTAGCTTTTTCAAATAGATACACACCTTCTTCAGGTGTAATTCTTTGTCCTTGGACGACCTTTGACGCGATAAGTTTTAGTTTCTCATCCTTCTCATGATCAAGGATAACCGAAATGGATTCACTAGACATATTAAATGACAATATACCACAAAAACAACAAAATGGCTTGATAGTTTTGTAATTCTGTCGGACTCAATTATCAATTGAATTTCCTTGGTTGAATTATATTATTAACCTTACATTTAGGCATGCTCTCTATTTTGATTCCGGTTTATAAACAAAGCATTACCTCTTTGGTGAATTCTTTGGAATCTTCTGCTTTGTATGCTGAAATTCCATACGAAATAATCATAATGGATGACGGAGAAGGGGAAATCTTTGATGAACTAAACAGAGATCTTATTACAAAGGAGAATTTTCATATCATTAAATTACCTTTTAATGTGGGTCGAGCAAGAATTAGAAATAAATTAGCAGAAAAGGCGTCTTTTTCTAATTTACTTTTTTTAGATGATGATGGAATTCTAATAGACAACTCTTTTCTTAAAAATTTTCTTCCTTACATCAATAAATATGAGGTCATTTCAGGAGGCAGAAAATATAGTAAGTTTCCTCCAGAGGATCGGATCCATTTATTACATTGGTTGTATGGTAGAAAAATTGAATCTAAAGACGCACCATTTAGAAATAGATCACCTTATTTATACTTTCATTCTAATAATTTTATAGTTAAAAAAGAAATTATGCTTCAGTATCCTTTCGATGAAAGGCTGAATCAATATGGATATGAAGATTTACTTTGGGCAAAGATTTTAGAAAAAAATGGAATTAAAATATTACACATAGATAACCCAGTGTTGCATGGAAAATTGGACAACGCGAAAAATTATGTAGAAAAAATAGAGTGGTCCTTAAAAAATCTAATTTTTATCTCGAAGGAGATAATGCCCTTGGATGTCTCCATCGAACGTACTTACAAGCTATTGGATAAGTTAAATCTCATTCCGATTATTGTATTTATTTTTAATAAAGTCAAAGGGCGATTATACTCAATTTTGATCGGAGACCGTCCAAAGATTTGGGCTTTACAATACTATAAGTTAGGGTTTTATTCCAGAATCTTATCGAATTTGAAATAACATATTATTAATGTTTTTAATATATAATACAATTTATTATCGAATGTATTTAAATTATATATTAACCAAATATTGTACAAAAATCAGAAAGTTTATACTTTGCAAAGGGTTTTATAACTAAATCCTGTTCAAAACAAACCAACCGAAATGAAAATTAATACATGTAATTTTATTATAATATGTATATTATTCATTTACAAAGCTGAAATAAGTTTTTCTCAAACCACCATTCGAGGAGAGTTACATGATTCAAAAACTGGAGAACCACTTATTGGTGCTACAGTACTTATTAAAGGCACCACTATTGGTACAATTACTGATTTCGATGGTGCATTTATTATAAAATCTAATCATTCGCTTCCAGTTGTTTTGGAATTTCGATACAGTGGATATGCGTTAAAAGAATCCAATTATTCTGAGAATAATAAAAATTTAGTTTTAAATCTCGAAGAAGAGGCCATTCAAATGGATGTCGTCGAGGTTTCGGGAATGAGAATAAGTGATAAACAAAAGACTTCTCCGTTAACAGTAGAGTCAATGGATTTACTTGCTATTAAGGAAACTCCCGCTGCGAATTTTTATTCTGGTCTTGGCGCACTGAAAGAGGTGGATCTCACTACAGCAAGTTTAGGATTTACGATTATCAATACAAGAGGATTTAACAGCACCAATCCCGTACGCTCGCTTCAATTAATTGATGGGGTGGATAATCAATCACCAGGCTTGAATTTTAGTTTAGGCAATTTTTTAGGAGCATCTGAATTAGACGTATTAAAAGTTGACTTAGTAGTTGGAGCTAGTTCTGCATTCTATGGACCTAATGCTTTCAATGGGGTTATTAGTATGGAAACGAAGAGTCCGTTTTTTCACAAAGGGCTTTCAACTAGTATCAAGGTTGGAGAGCGAAATCTAATCGAAGGGGCCTTAAGATGGGCCGCCTCCTTTAAAAACAAGAAAGGAAATGATTATCTGGCTTATAAAATAAATTTATTTGGATTCAAAGCTCACGATTGGGAAGCAGATAATTTGGAAGCAGTTTATGGATCTGTATCTACAACCGACAATCCAGGTGGCTACGATGCGGTTAATATTTATGGAGATGAATATCAATTAGAATTTGATCAGCGGTTATCAGTTGCCACTTATCCTGGTTTAGGAGTTTTTTATCGAAAGGGTTATAGAGAAAAAGATATTGTGGAATACAATTCTTATAACTTTAAAACAAATGCAGCGATGCATATTCGAACTAAACCAAGTTTAACACATGCTTCACCAGAATTTATTATTAGTTCCAGTTTTGGAGGAGGAACAACAGTCTTTCAGGGAGATAATCGATTCAGCCTTAAAAATATTAAATTCTATCAGCATAGATTGGAATACCAAAAAAAAGATAAATACTTTGTTCGTGTTTATGCGACCCATGAGGATGCAGGAGATTCCTATGATCCATATTTTACAGCAATAAAACTTCAGCAATACGCAAGTACAAATGATAAATGGTTTACAGCTTATAGTAATGATTGGGTTTTGAACTTTGTACCAAAAATTAAAAATCTGGAAGGTTATCCTAAAATAACAGACTATATAGGACGTCCTGATGCATACAAAATGGCTTTAAATGAATTTCTAGCAAAATATACGGATAGTTTAACGGTATGGCATCATCATTCTCAAGATGTTGCGAATACTGGTAATACATTTGGAACAACAAAAGATTTTTTAGTACCAGGAACTCCTGAATTCAAAAAGGAATTTGAAAACATTACAAGTAAGATTGCTTATTCGGAAGGTGGAACAAAATTTTATGATCGATCAGCCTTAATTCATAGCCAAGCAGAATATAGATTTAATGATCTTTATTCCAATAATTGGATTAATGGTCTCGAATTAACCATTGGAGCAAGTGGAAGAAAATATATTCCTAATTCTAAAGGTTCTATCTTATTGGATACTGGGTCAGCGAATATTAATACTTATGAGTGGGGAGTTTACCTTGGACCTACTTTGAATACTTTGGAGAATCGATTAAGATTTAATATTACTGGTCGTCTCGACAAAAATCAAAACTTTGATTACCTGTTTTCACCTGCAGCTTCAGTGGTTTACCAACCGTCAAAAAATAATTACTTGCGGGTTTCATTTTCATCCGCCATTCGTAATCCTACATTGACTGATCAATATCTTCATTATAATGTCGGAAGGGCAATATTATTAGGCAACATAAATGGAATTGATAATCTGATTACGGTTCCTTCCTTTATTGATTTTTTAAATAGTGGCAAACGAGATACTCTGGAATATTTTAATGTGGCTCCAATTCGACCGGAACAAGTTAAGACTTTTGAAGTTGGATACCGAACGACAATATTCAATAAGGTGTATGCTGATCTGAGTTATTATTTTAATAAATATAAGGATTTTATCGGCTATCAGTTAGGTGTTGATGCATTCATTCCACCGGGTTCACTTTTGCCTTCTTCTGTCCAGGTTTATAGAGTTAGTTCTAATGCTAAAGATGAGGTTACATCTCAGGGTTTTTCCATTGGTTTAAATTATTTTCTGTCGGAACATTATGTACTTAAAGGCAATTATTCCTGGAATGTTTTGAACACACAGACAGATGATCCTATTATTCCAGCTTTTAATACTCCTGAGAATAAATACAACCTTGGAATTACGGCAAGAGATTTGAGTATTTTTGGAATAAAAGATCTTGGTTTTGCCATTAATTATAAGTGGATCGAAGGGTTTATTTTTGAAGGATCACCTCAGTTTACAGGCTTGATTCCGAGCTATAATCAGACAGATGTACAGCTTAATTGGCTATGGAAATCTAAAGATCTTAGTTTTAAAGTTGGTGCTTCAAATGTATTTGATCAAAAATCATATCAAACGTATGGAGGTCCATTAATAGGAAGATTAGCTTATGCGAGTGCTTTATATGAGTTTAAAACAAAATAAAATTATTAACTTAATTAAAATTGAAAACATGATTAAAATTTACAACTTATTATTTTTTATCTTGATTTTTTGTGGCCTAACAACTGCTCAAAACAGATACTCTGACGCCATGTTTGGAGTTAAAAAAACTACTAATGTAGTCTATGGTAAGAATATTAGTGTTCTTACTGGTACGCCAGCTCCGATTGACTTATTAACAGACATTTACGAGCCAACAGGAGATACTAAAACAGATCGTCCCCTGATTTTGCTAGCCCACACTGGAAGTTTTTTACCAGCGATTCTCAACCAACAAACAACTGGTTCGCGGTCAGATTCTTCAATAGTTTACACGGCTAATTATTATGCTTCGAGAGGATTTGTGGTAGCTGCTTTTACTTATCGTCAAGGTTGGTTGCCTACTTCACCTGATCAAAATGCACGTACTGGTTCTCTTTTGCAAGCAGCATATAGAGCTATTCAAGATACTCGTACATGTGTAAGATTTTTCAAAAAGACGGTTGCTGAAGACTCTAACCCATATGGAATTGACCCTAATCGAATTTGCATTTGGGGTATAGGAACCGGAGGATATCTTGCCTTAGGGGCGGGCTGTCTAAATGATTTTAGTGAAGTGGTGTTACCTCAATTCATTAATTCAACTACGTTGTTACCATTTGTAGACTCTACTGTATTAGGTAATATATATGGAACTTCACAAGCATTAGCAAGTCTTCCAAATTATGCTAATTATTCATCTACCTTTCAGATGAGTTTCAACATGGGTGGAGCACTAGGTGATTCTACCTGGATGGATGGAGAAGATATTGAACCTGCTTATGCGGGAGTTCATTGTGCCAATGATTTTTTTGCACCTTATTATTCTGGACCTGTTATTGTTCCTACCACTAATCAATTTGTGATTTATGCTACAGGTACTCGAAAAGCAATTGAACAAGCTAATAACAATGGCAGCAATGACATTTTTGCGACTGTCAATAGCGATCATGATCCTCTGAAAAATTTAATTGCAGCTCAAAAAAGTACAGTAGGTGGAATCTTTCCATCAAATAATCCTAATGTAATTCTTCTTGGTACAGATAATTTTTATGGTTTTAATATTCCACTTATTTTTAATAATCAGGCGGTACCTCAAGGCTCTCCTTGGGAATGGTGGGATCTCAATACCTTGCGTGCGGTTGTCGCTGCCATCAATGCTCAATTAGGTACTTCTTATAATGCTGATACTTTACATAGAGATGGATTAAGAACAAATCCTACGATGTCACCGCAAAAAGGTAAAGCATACCTCGATACTTGTTATGCTTTAGCTACACCAAGATTATGTGCAGCACTAAACTTAGGATGTACTTATGTTGGTACAAAAGATATTGATCCATCAGATGTTGGTCTTGAATTAGGTCCTAATCCATTTAGAGAAATCTTAAATATAAAAACCAAGTCAGAGTTTCCAATCTCAGATATTTATGTTTATGATTACAATGGTCGATTAGTCAAAGCGCACACGGATATTAATAATTCTGTCTATGCCATGAACCGTTATTCTTTAAAGGCAGGCTTTTATGTAGCTCAGATAAGAATGAAAGATAAAATGGTTTCGAAGCAAATTATTGTGACCGATTAATAGATATGTAACCCAAACCAATTAGCCACTCGAAAGGGTGGCTATTTTTTTTGTTTCTCGCACAATACAATTTTATCTTTACTTTTTAAGTATTTCAAAATATTAAATTAAAATATATTCAAAATGATTTACCGAAATCTTGGTCGTTCAGGTCTTAAAGTATCCGCATTATCTTTTGGTTCGTGGTTAACTTTTGCCAAACAAATTGAAGATCAAACCTCATTGGAATTAATGGCTTATGCCTACGATCATGGAATTAATTTTTTTGACAACGCAGAGATTTATTCCAAAGGAAATTCTGAAATCCTAATGGGTCAAATTATCAAAAGACTTCAATGGGATAGAACAAGTTATTTGATATCGAGCAAAGTATTCTTTGGTGATGGTCGAAACAAACCCAATCAAACGGGATTAAGCAGAAAGCACGTTTTCGAAGCTTGTCACGACGCCATGAGAAGGTTACAAGTGGATTATATTGATTTGTTTTTTTGTCATCGACCAGATAAGTCTACACCAATTGAGGAAACGGTTTGGGCTATGCATCATCTTATCCAGCAAGGTAAAATTTTATACTGGGGTACCTCGGAATGGTCAGCACAGGAAATTATGGAAGCCCATATGGTAGCAAGGCAAAATCATTTGATAGGTCCAACAATGGAACAACCTCAATATAATATGTTAACCAGACACAAAGTAGAAGTTGAATTTGCGCAAATTTATAAAACCATAGGTTTGGGAACTACAATTTGGTCTCCTTTAGCATCTGGAATTCTTACCGATAAATATGCACAAGGTAATCCAACGGATACCCGGTTATTTTTGGAGGGTTTGGACTGGCTTAGGGAGAGAAATCTGACTCCTGAAAATATGGAAAAAGTAAAGTCGATTTCTGCATTCGCAAAAGAGTTAGGTATAAGCCTGGCAAATCTTGCTATTGCTTGGTGTCTTGCTAATCCTCAGGTGAGTACAGTTATTTTAGGAGCTTCTAAACTTAACCAAATAGAAGAAAATATAAAATCCGTTGACGTGGTGGATAAACTTACACCTGACATTATGTTGAAAATTGATTCAATACTTAATAATAAACCTATACCACCATTATACTGATTTAAAATTCACTATACCAAGCGAGTTGTTATTGATATCAATAATTTAACAAAATATCTTATTTAAATTCTTTTACCTTTGTCGATAATCAAATTATCTGTTATGCGGACTATTACATTTTTTGTGTTTCTTTTCTTGTTGGCCAATTTCTCAATAGCTCAATCTTGTGACTATATAGTAGAGAAATATACATACCGTTCAGAGAAAAAAATATTTGTGGGGATTGAACAGGATTTTCAAAATAAACCTGATTCATTATTTCTGGATATATATTATCCGGTTGGTTCATCAGAACTGAAGCGTCCATTAGTGATGTGGATCTTTGGCGGTGGATTTATAACGGGTAGCAGAGAAGATTTTGCCGATGTTTGTATCTCCTGTGCTAAAAGAGGATTTGTTGCCGCCACCATTGATTATCGAATTGGTTTTAATGGAACCAGTATACTTCCATTCGATTCTGCCGAAGTCATACGAGCAGGATATAGAGGTGCACAAGATGCAAAATCTGCGTTACGATATTTAAAATCGAGACATGTTGAAGATTCAATTGATTTAGATAGAGTTTGGATTGGTGGAGGAAGTGCTGGTGCAATTACCGCATTGGCTGCAGCTTATTACGATAAGGATTCAGAAAAACCAATGGAAGCAGGAACTATCTCAGCAGCCAATGGCAATCCTCGAAATGATCTTGGGAGTATAGAAGGTAATCGCTATATAAACGGGTACGATACAAAAGTGCAGGGTGTTTTAAATATTTTCGGTGCAGTATTGGATCTTAAAATCATTGAAAAGAAAGATAAAATCGCAGTTTTCTCGTATCATCAAACAGAAGATCCTGTGGTGCCTTGTACCAGGAAAAGAGCTTATTGGGCTTATCCCATTGTTACTGATTTTTATCCCATTGCATATGGTTCCTGTGAGATTCATCCAAGACTCAATGAATTAGGATTGGATCCTAATTATCATAAATCTTGGATATACCCGGGAAATCAACATGCAGTGCACAACCAGGCTCAGGTAGTTAACTTTTTAATTTCTAATGCTAATAATATATTATGTAATCTGGTCGCTAATAAAAATATCCAAAAAAGTGAACTGGAAAATGTTTCTGCATTTCCTGTGCCTGCATCAAATTTTATACAGATCAACCATCAAGAATCTGAATTTAAATATCAATTATTAAATACTCAAGGGGTAAATGTCCTGAACGGAGTTTTGTCTCCTGGAGCATCAATTGACATACAAAGCATAGAATCTGGATCATTCATCCTGCGATTAACTAAGAATAATCAATCAAAGAACTTTAAGGTAATAAAAATATAAATTCTAAAGGCATTTAAATGGTACTATTGGATGGAAATAAACTGTCTGCTATCATACGTAAGGAAATTGCAGCAAGAGTTATAGATTATTGTGGAAAAGAATTGAGGCCTCCTCATCTAGCGGCTATTTTAGTAGGAAATAATCCGGCTAGTCAAGCGTATGTTAGAAATAAAATTAAGGCATGCGAAGAAGTTGGATTTGCTTCAACTTTGATCAAGAGACCAGAAACAATAACTCAAGTCGAGTTGATAGAGTTAGTTCGTGAATTAAATATAAATGACGAGATCGATGGTTATATAGTACAACTACCTCTACCAAGACATATAAATGAAGAAGAAGTTAATTTGGCTATTGATCCTTCCAAAGATGTAGATGGTTTTCACCCAAACAATTTTGGGAGAATGGCTCTTGGATTGCCAAGTTTTTTACCGGCAACTCCCATGGGGATTATGATTATGCTGGAAAGATATCAAATTCAAACAGATGGAAAACATTGCGTGGTTTTAGGACGTAGTAATATTGTCGGAACCCCAATTGCTTTATTGATGTCTAAAAAAACAAAGCCTGGTAATGCCACCGTAACGATTGCACATAGTCGAACGGAAAATATTGCAGAATTAACTCGTTCGGCACAGATAATAATAGCAGCCTTGGGAATCCCTTTCTTTATTAAGGAAGATATGGTTAGTCAGGGAGCAGTTATTATTGATGTTGGAATTAATAAAATTGAGGATGCTTCCAATCCTAAGGGATATCGATTAGTTGGAGATGTTGATTTTGAAAAAGTTAAGAATAAGTGCTCTGCGATTACACCAGTTCCTGGCGGTGTTGGGCCAATGACCATCACAGCATTATTAGAAAATACCTGGAAAGCTTTTAAAAATAAGTTTGAAAACTAAAACAATTAATCTTCCGATTTGCTCATTCCCGCAGTTGATTCCTTAATTCTAGCCTTTTTTCCGGATAGATTTCTAAGGTAAAAAAGTTTAGCGCGGCGAACATGACCCTTCTTTACAACCTTAATTTCAGTAATATTGGGTGAGCCAAATGGAAAAATCCTCTCGACTCCAATTCCGCCGGATATTTTACGGACGGTAAATGACTTAGTTTTTCCTTCACCACGGACATTGATAACGTCTCCTCTGAAATCCTGGATCCTTTCTTTATTACCTTCTATAATTTTGTAGCTAACAACAATTGTATCACCAGATTCAAATGTTGGAATTTTACTTGTGTCAAGTAACTGATTCTCAACGTATTTTATCAATTCCATGGCTTTAATATTTAATAAAGTCCGCAAAAATAAGACTTAATTAGCATCCAGAGGCCATTCCTTGAAAGAAAAATTATTTGAATTCAGTGATTATCACCGAATTAAGGTTGCGTAACCCTTAAGTTTGACCTTTTTGCTTCTTGGGGCTGAGTAACTAACCTGATAAATATAAACGCCTGGAGGAAGAGCTTCCCCATCATTGTTATAGCGACCATTCCATCCTTTTAAAGGGTCTTCCGTTTTATAAATTAGAGAACCCCATCGGTCCCAAATGGACATTTCAAAATCGGTCATAAATTCACCTTTACCAACTCCAAAAAAGGTTTCATTAGGTCCATTACTATTTGGAGTGAATGCATTAGGCAAATAATAAGTAACAATGGGTTCGATATCCAAATATTGAATCAGAGTATCGACACATCCATTAAGCCGGCTGACAATTTGGGTAATTTTATGTACGCCTGTATCAGCAAATACAAATTTTGGATTCCGGTCATTTAATGTAATCTTATCATTAATCGTGTAGTAGATTCTTTCAGAATTTTTAGATTGATCTGAAATATCAATCTTATTAACTAGATTACTTAATTTTTTTGGATTAAAATCAAATCCCGCTACCGGGCTTTCTCTAGCAGTAATCCAATTGTTGAAAGATGCCGCAGTTTTGCAACCAATGGGTGATGTGATATCTACTTTAACAGAATAGTTTCCAGGATTGATATAAGTATGTCTTGGAGAAATACTTTTACTGTTTGTTCCATCGCCAAAATCCCAATTAATCATATAGTTTGAATCAATAGGGTGGGATAAATTATCAAAGTACACTTCAAGCGGTTGACATCCGTCAAATGAGCTCGGATTTAATATAAGTAAGGCCGGAACCGGATAATAATTAAATTGTTTTTGAATCAAACTAGTGCATCCATTGTTGTCAGTAATTTTTAAATTAACGGATTTAGGACCAGGAGTAAGAAATTCATAAATTGGATTTTTAGTATTAATTTTTTTTCCAGGTTCCATTTCATATTCCCATTGAATTATGTTGGATAAACTGGCCGTGGATAAATCCGTAAAACTCGTAGGACCTGAAATACAGGTATCGTACTGGTATAAAAAATCAGCGGTAATACCTGGAAATACATTAATAGTAATTTGAGCTGTATCACTGCAATCTTTATCACCTAAATTCAAATATAAATAACCTGTATAAGTACCTAAATCCGGAAGAGTTAGAGATAGATCTTTAGTTTTATATTGTTGCTGAGTTCCATTAATATCAAATATCCAATCATAAGTTCTGATATTGCTTTCTAAGGTGCTGGTGTTTTTTAGAACTACGGTTTTATCACCACAGGCATTGACAATATATTGATCACCGGCTTGAATGGAGTCGGATATAATTCCTGCTGAAAGGTTCTTCTGACATTCAATGACATTAAATTGAAAATCACGTTGAGTAATAGTTAATAAATTACCATTGCGAAATTCTTTTACACATACGCCCACTACAAATTGACCAAGATTAATAGGTGTCCCACTGATCAATCCGGTTTGACTGTCAATGGTGATGATTGGATTTCCACCCATAGGACGTTGAAAGCTGTAAAAAGGTGCTTTAAATATTACAGATCCAAAGGGTGGTAGACAAAATGAAGGATTTGGGGTTACTCCATCACAGGCATCTGGAGCCCCTGGCAACTCATTGCTACCTCTTTTACCTCCTGCATGATATGGACTACAAAATTCATAAACAACCGAATCTCCTTCTATATCATTAACGGAATGGTCAAATAATAGTGGTTTGTTATTGCAAATTAGTATGGGTGGAAAATTATTAAATCTAGGACTATTATCACAAGATCGCTGCGCTTCTGGTGTAATCAATAAAGTATAAGCCGCACCAAAATCGCCGGGAGTAATGATGTTGGTGATCGACTGATTTCTACAACATCTTTGATAGGCCATGAAATAAGAATTGTTGGAAAGAGGAAGCTTAAAAGTTTTTTCATATATTCCTTCTTCCACACAAATATTAGGTGGCGTGACTACACAGGGGTTATAGGAAGTCAAGGTCTTCATCGAAATTAATGGCCACGACTCTCTGACATAAAAAGAATACTGATTTGCTGGATTGATCGTATAAATTCCAATTATGGCAGGGTTGTCAAATCCTGCAGCATCCAAGGCACCACAATCACGATAGATTTTCATGGTTGCTTTAATCTCCATTGAGCCATTCTGAACTCCAAGACAAGTATAATATATTTCACCACCTATGATATGTCTCGAATACATCGGCAGTGAAAAACATATTAATAAAAAAACTAATATGAAATTATTTATTCTCATTCGATCCTCAAAAGTAAACGAATTTTTTAGTATTTTGATTTCATCAAATGCTGGTATAGTTTTGTAGTGTTAAAATTAACTGTATAATGACCTTAATGGAAGAAGCTGAACTGGTTGCAAAGCTCATTTTAGAGAACAAGATTATTCTTTATCCAACCGATACAATTTGGGGAATTGGAGGCAATTTGGAAGATATTAACAGTTTTCATCGTATCGGAAAATTAAAAAAAAGAGACCCTGCGAAAGCTTTTATACTTCTGGTAGATTCAATAAATATGCTCCATCGGTATACCATTCGGATCCATCCGAGAATTGAGACTATGTTACACTATAACACCAAACCAATAACTATTATTTATCCAAAGACTAAGAACATTCCAAATTATCTTTTGGCTGAGGACCAAAGTGTTGCCATTAGAATTTGTAGCGAACCATTTTGTAAAGAAGTGATTAGATTGATTGATAGACCTTTAATTTCAACTTCTGCTAACTATAGTGGTGATCCTTCACCCGAAAATTTCGAAGCTATAGATAAGCGAATCTTAAGTGAAGTAGATTATGTTGTTCGATATCGCCAGAATGATAAAACAAAATCACAACCTAGTGTGCTGGCAAGTTATAATGAATCTGGAGAACTGGATTTTATTCGTTAATAATTATTTTTTTATACAAAATTTTGAATCTGCTGATAGATTTTATCTGTAGCACCAATTCTTTTATTCATCCAGTTAGTAATTTTATTTTTTATTGACAGGATAAATTCCTGATCTTCACAATGATGTAACATTCGTATAAGATCTTGATGAGTTTGTATCACCTGTCCAATTCGCAGATTTATGAACGCTACCGCTTCTGGAAATTTTTCATAAATAGGTCCAAAACAAACTGGGCATTGATGAGCAATGGGTTCAAGAGTATTATGAATTCCTTTTCCAAATCCTCCTCCGACAAAAGCAAGATCGGCGTATCGATACATTTTAGATAACAATCCAATACGATCTACAATCATTATTTTTTTCAATTGATCTGGACTAGAATAACGACAGGTCTGAGGATAAAAAATTTGTTCAATTTCTGCCAACTGTATTTCATTTACAAGATGAGGAGCAATAATAATTTTCCATTCATCAAACTTTTCTTTAGATAATGCGTCATTGAGAATTTGGAGTTCTTTTGGCCATGCAGAACCAAGAACTAGTAACTTTTTATTGTTTTTAAAGTTTTCTATGACATTTAGTTTGGGGTTGGATTGAGCGATAGCAAAAACCCTGTCAACTCTGGTATCTCCAGTGATTTCAACATTAGTAAATCCTCTGGATTTAAAAAATTGAAGGTTTTCTTCTTCTTGAAGAAAAATTTTATTGGCGTTCTTCAATTCATTTAATAAATTTTTGAAAAAACGAATTCGAAGATATGAATTTTCAGAAAGATGTACGGATATGAAAAAATAAGGAATTTTACCTTGATCAAGGATTCGCAAGGTATTAAACCAAAAATCATATTTTACAAAAATGACTAATTTAGGATTTATTAGTTCAATAAATTTTGTTATTTCTTTTCTATTATCTGATGGAAAATAGCATTTAACATCAGCGTATGGATATTTCTGCTGGATTTTATAACCACTAGGAGAGAAAAAACTTAATATAATTATGGAATCCGGATTTAAATTTTTTATTTTCTCAATTAAATTTCTTCCTTGTTCAAACTCACCTAATGATGCAACATGTATCCATATTGTTTTCTTTTTTTTAGGATTTTTTAAGGAAAGTTCAGAAGTTAGATTTTCAAATAAATTATTTCTTTCTCTTATCCAAATCTTAGCATCCTTTCGCCAGATCGCAGCAATCCGGATGGATGAAAAAAACAAGGAAATAAAAAAATTATATAAAAACCACATCAATACTCAATAGCGTCTGCATGACGGCCAAAGAAAAAAGGAAGATACCAGGCAATCTTATATTGAACTAAGATATCATTTCTTCGTATATTTGAATCAGAAGATTGCGTATCGTAATTCCATTTTCTTAAATTTTTTGTAAATCCCCAGGCACATTCTAGACCAGTATAGAAATTTATCTTTCCATTCCTGGATTTGAATTCATAACCAACAAAAGTGACGCCTGCTAATCCATTGCTTAAGCGATCAAGCCCTTTGCCAAAGTCACTTTGTAATTGCACAACAGCTCTTGAATCATCCTGAATTCGAATTTTATGTTCCATGTAACCAATTCCAAGAAGTACTTTCAAGCCATGTTGCATGATTTCTTGATTTCCAAGGGGAATTAGATCTCCGAGGTAGACATAAGTGAACAATCCTCTTTCCCTTAATAATATATCCGATAAATATCCGTCGATTCCAATTAAATGACCAAAATCCGTGCGATAGGGTGCCAATACATCCTCCTTTACGGTTGAGCCAAAAAAATAATTCAATTTAATGCCAAAATCAAAGCCTTTGTTAGGCATATAGCAAATTCCAGCACCTAGACTTTGATGTTTGCCGAATCGGTCTTTTAGATCGCCAAAGGAATTTCCAAGTCCAAAAAATGCGTCAAAGAATATTCCGCTTTTGGTGGATAATATTCTCTCTTGGCCCTGACCAGTCAACATGAGGCCAAATGACAGGAATAGAAAAATGACGTAGATTCTCATGCTAGTAAATGTCTATGGGCGAAGGTAGTAATTATATCATTTAAAACCCCTGGAAACGCACCATCGCCAAATGGTTTGTAAGTAAAAATGATATTAATAAAAAAATTATATTATAAAAATCTATATATTGTAAATTGATAATCAGATATGATACATATTACATATATTTGCATCTTATGGCAAAAGGGCGTATTTTAGTTACAGGTGCGGCGGGTTTTATTGGTTCGCATCTTTGCGACTGGTTTATCCGGGAGGACTATCAGGTTATTGGGATGGATAACCTGATCACAGGAAACCTTTCAAATATTGAGCAACTCTTTAAATTAAAGGAATTTGAATTTTATCATCACGATGTAAGTAAGTTTGTTCACGTTCCGGGAAACCTCGATTATATCTTGCATTTTGCCTCTCCAGCCAGCCCCATTGATTACTTAAAAATGCCTATTCAAACACTGAAAGTTGGATCGCTGGGGACACATAATCTGCTTGGACTTGCGAAGTCTAAATCGGCAAGAATTTTAATAGCTTCCACTTCAGAAGTATATGGCGATCCTTTAGTTCATCCACAGACAGAAGAATATTGGGGTAATGTCAATCCAATTGGTCCTCGGGGTGTATATGATGAGGCAAAAAGATTTCAAGAGGCTATAACAATGGCTTATCATAGATATCATGGGTTAGAAACGAGGATTGTAAGAATTTTCAACACCTATGGACCAAGGATGAGAATGGAGGATGGTAGGGTTTTACCAGCATTTTTTTCACAGGCCATAAGAGGAGAAGAATTAACTGTATTTGGCGATGGATCACAGACCAGATCATTTTGTTATGTCGATGATTTGGTAGATGGAATTGTTCGTTTACTTTTTAGTTCATATTCTTTGCCTGTTAATTTAGGTAATCCTCAGGAAATTACGGTGCTTGAATTTGCAAATGAGATTTTAAAGTTAGTAGGTAACTCAAAAGCAAGAATTACTTACAGGGAATTACCTGTAGATGACCCCAAACAACGTAAACCGGATATTACAGTAGCTCAAAAAATACTAGATTGGAATCCAAGATTTTCAAGAACCGAAGGATTAAAATTAACGTATGAATATTTTAAACAGATTGTTCCCATTAATTAACACCAACCATTAATACGAACTTGGTGTTACCCGATAAAAAATTTTTTAACCGAAATATCGTTGCAGTAATTATTGGTTAACCACTCCTGAAAAAGGAAGAGCTTATAAAATGAAAAAAGTATTAATCACAGGCGGTGCTGGTTTTATTGGATCACATCTTGTCCGATTATTAGTAACAAAATATCCACAGTACAAAATATATAATCTGGATAAACTTACCTATGCTGGTAATCTTGAAAATCTTAAGGATATTGAACAGCTTCCAAATTATGAATTCATTAAAGCAGATATTATTTCCTTACAAGACTTAAGGGATGTTTTCTTAAATAAGGAGATTACCGATATAATTCATTTGGCTGCAGAATCTCATGTTGATCGTTCGATACAAGATCCTACCTCATTTATTTTGACGAATGTATTAGGTACTACTAATTTATTATTATGTGCCAAAGAATTTTGGAAGGATAATTATCAAAATCATGTATTCTATCATGTAAGTACTGATGAAGTTTATGGTTCATTAGGTGCTACAGGGTATTTTACTGAGCAAACCGCGTATGATCCAAGATCTCCCTATTCGGCTTCCAAAGCCTCTTCAGATCATCTTGTTCGTGCCTTTCATCATACTTATGGAATTCGAACCGTATTAAGCAACTGCAGCAATAATTATGGACCCAACCAATTTCCGGAAAAATTAATCCCTTTAATGATCAATAACATAATACACCAAAAGCCTTTACCTGTATATGGAGAAGGACTAAATGTAAGAGATTGGCTTTGGGTTGGAGATCATGTTAGCGCCATTGATCTTATTTTTCATAATGGTCGATCGGGTCAAACTTATAATATTGGAGGCAACTCAGAATTAAGTAATATTGAGATGGTCAATTTAATTTGTGACTTGATGGATGAGAAATTATTTAGAAGTAAAGGTCAATCAAAGGAATTAATATCATTTGTTAAAGATAGACCAGGGCATGATTTACGTTATGCTATTGATTTTTCTAAGCTAAGAACTGAATTGAATTGGTCACCTTCGATTTCTCTTAGGGAAGGTTTAAAATTAACCATTGAGTGGTATCTTAATAATGCAAAGTGGTTGGAACAAGTAACTTCAGGTGATTATATGAATTATTATCAAAGCCATTATTCAAATAAAGATTAGTATGCGCATTCTAAATATTTTGATAGTTACGTGTTTGTTCATTTCTTCATTGAAGGCTCAGACTAATGTTAATGTTAATGTTATTGATAAAGCTTATGAAGAAATAGAAAAGAGAGGCATCACAGAAAACGAATTAAAAGATGCATTGGAAAAAAGAGGAATAGATTTAGATGAATTAAAATCTCTTCAACCGGAAGAATTGATCAAATACCAAAGAGAAGTAGAAGGAGTAGTTAAGGAATTAGAGCTAGAAAAAATTCGTCTGAAAAATGCAAAAGCAAAAATACCTTCAGCCATTGATGTCCGCGATAATAATGCTCGACAATTTGTAAACAAGGATTCAATACTATCCAGGAAAGATTTCGATTCAGTTTTAGTCTTGAGAAAGAATAGAGATTCATTAAGTCTTCGCTATAATGATACAATACCGAAAGTAGAAATTTGGGGCCAACATTTGTTTAAGAATAAATACTTACCCTTGTATGAATCAGCAAAGGATATTAAGGCTCCATCTAATTATGTATTAGGTGTTGGTGATAAAATTTCAGTAGCAATATGGGGTGCTAGCCAATATAACGAACAATTCGAAATCAATGCTGAAGGATATATTACACCCGCTAGAATGCCACGCATTTTCCTGAAGGGTATCACATTGGGTAGAGCAAAAGGTATGTTGAATAGCTACTTTAGACGATTCTATAGATTTGATTCTAACCAATTTGAGGCCAATCTAATTTCATCCAGAACTATTTTGGTTCATATTGTTGGCGAAGTTGAGCAATATGGGAGCTTTACATTACCAGCTATGAACTCTGTTTTTAATGCTTTGGTTGCAGCAGGAGGCCCAAATAAAATTGGCTCCGTTCGTAAAGTCAAGTTAATTAGAAATGGTAAAGATCGTACCCTTGATATTTATAAATTCATTTTGAATCCAGCTAGCATGGGTGACATTTCAATTGAAAATAACGACTATATACAAATACCGGTTGCCGGACGTGTTGTAGAAATAAAAGGGGCAGTGAACAGGCCATTTAAGTATGAGCTTCTTGATGGTGAAGAATTGAAGAGTTTAATATTTTTTGCCGCTGGTTTAAAGGTAGACGCCCTAACAAAAACAATGCAGATTGAACGATTAGAAGGCGATAAAAGAATCATTCTTGATGTCCCGTTTCAAGAGCTAACAGCAAGTGGCGGTGATTTTAAGTTAAAAAAAGGGGATATTGTTAGTGTATTGACCATAAAGACAAAGACGGAAGATTTTGTGTATGTGAAAGGTGAGGTCAGAGCAGAATCAGCGTATAATTTAAAAGAAGGAATGACCTTAAATGATCTTATAAAGAAATTGGATTTTACGGTTGAATCCGATTTGAATAATGCATTTTTGGTTAGGCATCATCCGGACAATACGAGTAATATAATTAGAGTAAGTATAATTAATGTTAGAAAAGGACTTGATGATGCAAAGATTATATTGAACCCTAAGGATGAATTGTTGATCTATAAGAGATCAGACTATATTGATAAATCATATGTAGCCATTTCTGGTGCAGTGCGAAATTCTGGAAGGTATCCTTTTAACGTAAATAAGGACATGCGAATCAAAGATCTTGTCATGTATTCAGGTGGTTTAAAACCGAATTCCTGGCAAAATGCATATTTATTTCGCAGTAAAAATTCAGATCACAGCGATCAAATTGTAATTAAGATTTCTATAAAAGATGTTTTTAATGAAGAGACATCGGATAAAAACATATACTTAGAACCTTACGACAGTATTGTAATTCTCTCAGAAAATCAATTTTCAGAGTCAAGCTATCTTGAAATTTCTGGTGCAGTCAAATCTCCAGGCAAAATGCAATTTAGTAAATCGCTTACTCTTAAGGATGTTATAACATTCGCCGGAGGATTTACGATTTCAGCAGCAGCTAATAAGATTGATATTTATCGTATTCAAATTATTTCTTCTCAGCCTACCAAGACCATCGTCAAATCATTTGAAGTCAACAAAGACTTATTAGTGGAGGATGCTTCTTCTAGTTTTGAGTTAGAGCCTTTTGACTATATCGTGGTTAGGACGCAACCTAATTTTGAATTGCAACGGGTAGTTTATATCGAAGGTGAGGTGCTGTATCCAGGTCCTTATGCAATATTGGGAAACAATGAAAAGGTAATGGATATTATTAATCGAGCAGGTGGATTGACTCACGAAGCTTTTCCCGAAGGTGCAACCTTGAATAGAATAAATGATAATGTTGGTTATATCGTTTTAGATTTACCGGATGCCATTAAAAATTTTCATTCCCGCAATAATATTCTAGTAAAAGACAAGGATGTTCTAACTATACCAAAGCGAAAAGATTTTGTGCGAATTTCAGGTGAAACTAACGTTGCTGATCTTTATCCAGATAAATTAATTGCATCCAATAATTCAATAAATGTTCCTTATTATGAAGGAAGACGAGCGGATTATTATATCAAGAATTTTGCAGCTGGAGTCAATCGAAATGGTGACCGTAATAGAATTACAGTGGAACACTCTAATGGAAGAGTAGAGAGTACCAGAAGATCACTTTTCGGTAGGGTTTACCCTAAAGTTTACAAAGGTTCTATAATTAATGTTGGAGCAAAAATTGCCAAGGACGTTGCCAGAAAAAAAGAGAGAAAAGATATTGACTGGTCTAAAGTAGTTGCTGATTCTATTGCACAGGCCACAGGCGTTCTTTCTTTAATCCTTTTAATCCAAAGGTTAGACTAATTGGAATTTATAAGGTCAACAATTATACCTGCAAAGATTTAAGATCAACATGCCAAATAATTTTTTAATTTGGTTTCTCAGTGTTTCATTTCAGATAATAATTCAATAAGATCTGGTTCAGGTTCAAGCTGTTCCATTTGCTCTAATATCCACTGCTTGCGAAAAGACATATAGGTAGAACTGGAATGAACTTTATATTTTTTAGGATTAGGTAAAATAGATGCAATTGCAGCACATTCTTCTCTGGTAAGTCGGTCTGAACTTTTATTAAAATAATATTGAGCGGCAGCTTCAATACCAAAAATTCCTTTTCCCATTTCAATAGAGTTAAGATATACTTCAAGGATATGTTTCTTGGTCCACAATAATTCAATCATAAATGTAAAATAAACCTCAAGTCCTTTTCGAATCCACGATCGTCCTTGCCATAAGAATACATTTTTGGCAACTTGTTGAGAAATGGTGGAAGCTCCTCTTTTTTTCTTGGTGTGGGTTTTATTGTATTCCATAGCTTTATCAATACTTTCATAATCCAATCCAAAGTGATCTGCAAAGAGTTGATCCTCGGCAGCTATAACGGCTAGTCCAGCATTATAGGTTATTTTGGAAAAGTCAACATAATCTCTATGTAATCCGTGGCCCTCGAATAAGCTGCTGATTTGAGTTGTCGTTATGGGCGGCAGAAAAAGGGTTAAAATCAAAAGATATAACCAATGTAATGTCAGGATGAAGCAAACCCAAAAAAGGATTTTTTGCCAGACTTTCAATAGACGATACTTATCGACTAAAGATTTCCAATAATTTTGGATCCTTGCCAGGCCTTTCATTGTTCAAAGATAAAAATTATTCGATTCTATGATAATTCATAATAATACCAAATGAAGGATTAAAAATTCTAGCTAAAGTATATTCGGATTATCGTTTAACTTTGCACAAAGCAACGTACATGTGGCATTATTTTAAGCTTTTTATTCTTTTTCTAATATGCTGTTTTTTTCTTTTACCCCTTTTGAATATTGAAGATCCGATTCGAACTATTTCTCTATCTATTTGGGGAAAAGAATTGAACGCCAAATTAGTAGAACATAATTGTAAACCAGATCGAACTTACTTTTATGAATATACCGTTCATGGTAAAACATTTCGCCAGAGATACGATGGCTATGTGGAGAAATTAGACCAAACTATTCCTGAAAATCTAAGGTGTTCAGGGGTGTTAGCTCAAAGTTCTGATATACAAATTACCTATTTTCCATATTTTTCTTTCTGGAGTGAACCGGTTGATCATATAGAGATTAGCAAGATTGAAAAGCTCATGTATATTTTAATAAAAGTTATAGGAATTTGGATTCTATTATTTACATTTTTTAGAAGACTATAAAAATGTTATTTTAATAAATCCAAATGGGATAAGCAAACTAAAATATTCTTTTTGCTTCGGTAAGCTGGTACATTAATCGATTAATATCGCTGGAATTTAAATGAAGTTTTCCTTCTAATTCTATAATATCTGCACTGAATTCAATTGGTTTCTCAGCCTGTATCTCAATAACAGTTTCCGGTCCAGCCTGGCCACAAAAAAAACAACTACTGTATGGATAAGCAGAAAATACAAATTCCTTATGACTTTTAAATCCATCGGTTGGAATAATATATCCGCGAAGTCGAATGCTTTGGCCTTCGAGTTTTTTTACTTCACTGCTGAAAATGGGTTTGTCAACAGCAATACCCAGTAAGTCATCATAAGCTTTTTTATAGCTTACTTTTGAAAGTGTACTCCATCCACTGACGGTATTCTGACCATTAACGATTCCAAACAAAAAAATAAATGGTAGTAAAATTATTTTCATCAGGATCAAAATTATTATATTACTGATTATAAACAGGATATTTGTGGTAAATAAATTACTTTTAACATTTCTTTATAAACTATGGAATTTAGAACGGTTATTCCGCGAATTAATCAAGAATATAAAATAGATCACATGGAAAAGATTTTCTGTATAGGTTCCTGTTTCGCGCAGCACATTTATCGAAAATTGAAAGACAATTCATTTAATGTTATTGAAAGTAATTTTGGAATTGTATTCAATTCGGAATGCATCAGAATACAACTGCAATCTATTTTAAAAGCCGAACTGTTAAAAGATTATGAAGTGAATGAATATAATGGATTGTATCATACCTGGTTGCACCATGGTAGATATTCGAATACGGACAAGGATCAGTTTATCGATCAAATTAATAGTGACTTACACAATTCTCATCAATTTCTTAAAGAAGCAGATACATTAATTATAACTTTTGGAAATGCATACTACTACTCATTAACTTTTGATGGCAAACTGGTTTCAAATTGCCACAAATATCCATCATCATACTTTAATAAGAATGGTACAGATCTGGATTTGGAAGTACAAGAATGGATTAAATTATTGAACGAGCTAATATCATTTAATCCGAAATTAAATTTATTATTGACTGTTAGCCCGGTAAGATATCTTAAAGAAGGTTTTATTAATAATTCCCGGAGCAAGGCCAGGTTAATTTTACTTTGTGAAGCGTTGCAGAAAGAAATAAATTATATTCACTATTTTCCTTCTTACGAAATCTTCATGGATGATCTACGGGATTACCGTTTTGTTGAATCAGATCTTGTTCATCCCAATTCTATAGCGGTAGATTATATTTGGAATTATTTTTCTGATCTATACTTTACAGCGGAAACCATATATATCAATAAAAGGATAAATGAAATACGGCTTTTGCAGAATCATCGTCCTTTGCATCCGAACACGGATTCTGCAAATCAAACGATTGAATTACTTCAAACTAAAATTGAATTGTTTCATAGGGATTTTCCCGACATCCCTTTAATGTAGTTTCTTAATATTAGTAAGTACTATCCATATTCGATAAGTCCTGTTGTCTTCTGAATTCTTCTTCAATTCTTCTTTGTTCTATAGTTTTTTCAAAGGTATCTCTGGGAAAATAGTAGGCCTTTTCTTTTGAATCATTTGCCCAGCTCGGTTCCTGAATAATTTCATCGGATTCTCTGAAATTTCTGAAAATAAAAGCCGTCCATAGTCCTGAAATGGCACCAAATAAATGACTTTCCCAGCTTACTTTTTCATCTATAGGAAGTAATCCTGCGGTATATCCGCCATATAAGATCACCACAATCACCATAAGAATAATTGATTTAGCATTTCTCCGGAATAATCCTGAAAAGAAAACAAAAGAGATAAGCCCATAAACCAATCCACTGGATCCTAAGTGAGAGGATTCCCGGGCAAACATAAATACTGCAAATCCGGTCAAAATCCATATCAGACTAAATGCAGCCCAGCCAATACTTTGATAAAAAAAGAAAATCATAAATAAAGTAAGTAAAAGGGGAGGGGCATTAGAAAACAAATGTGACCAGCTCGAATGGAGAAAGTGTCCGGTAAATATTCCATACCATTGATGTAAATCTCTCGGATATATGCTGTAATAATAGCGATCGATGTTCAAAACCCCAACCATAACATGTAGTATTATAATGGCTAAAGTAAACCCAACTGAAACTTTAATAGCATAGGTTAAGGTTTCTTTTTGATTGCTAAAGCTTTCCATTATAGATGTCGTCTTTTGACGAGTTTAATAAAGGAATCTACCGTTTTTTCTTTGGAGGCGTTACTCCAATTGTATTTAGGGATAACGTGTTGACATAGATAATTTTTGGCGGAATTGAAATCAGAACATTGATTCAAATGTTGAATAACTTCGTCAAAAGCCGCTTTATCTCCATTGAATAGTTCATTCTGTGCAAGTATTTTTTCGTTAAGACCCATACCGGATTTAATATCCTGTAAAGGCTTTAACTCTAACTTGGAATAGATGTCATGAACTTCAAGATGATCAAATAATTGAGGATACAAATCCATGGTTAATTCCTCAGTCGGAATCACATTAGATTCGATCGAATTTTCTTCCTTTTTTATCGCCTCCGATTTTTTGGGAGATTCAATATTTACAAATTGTTCTACATGTATATTCCTCTCTTTGATATGTCCCATGGATTCAAATTCTTCAGCTTCTTCTTCTATAATTTTGAGTTTATTAATTTCATTATGGATGCGGGTATTGTAATCCAGTAGAAGTTGTTTCTCTGTAAGGGTGAAAGCTTCATTTTCTTCGTATAGATCGAGAATCTGATGCATTTTTTTCATCCAGGTTTTTATTTTTGAAAAATCCATATTGTCTTATTAATAATTGGTGTAAAAATTGAATTCTAAGGCCAAAATTAAGCTTGAAAAGTTAACAAGTAGCTTTAATAAATAAACATAACGTAAAAATGTTGATATTTGAGGCCTATGTTTCTTGAACCTGGTTTTAAAACACAGCGAAGTGGTTGGATTGAAGTCATCTGCGGGTCTATGTTTAGTGGTAAGACAGAGGAGCTCATTCGTCGTTTAAAACGCGCTCGATTTGCCAATCAAAAAGTTCAGATTTTCAAACCAAGTAAGGATACACGTTATGATGAAAGGCAGGTAGTCTCGCACGATGATAATGCACTGATGTCGACGCCGATAGAACATAGTTCTCAGATATTGTTAGTGCCCGATGAAGTGCAGGTTGTTGGTATTGATGAAGCTCAGTTTTTTGATTCGGAGTTACCGATCCATGTTCAATCTTTATGTGCCAAAGGGATTAGGGTAATCATTGCCGGTTTGGATATGGATTTTAGAGGTGAGCCCTTTGGGCCAATGCCACATCTTCTGGCTGTTGCAGAGTACATCACTAAGGTGCATGCCATTTGTCCTCATTGCGGCAATTTAGCTACGCATTCTTACAGAATTTCAAATGATACTTCAACTATATTATTAGGAGAGAAAGACATTTACGAACCCCGTTGCAGAACGTGTTTTTCTATGGGCAATATCTTAAACTTTAACAAGAGTTAGAATTTTAATTAGTACTGACCTTTTGAATTAAAAGCAGTTTTAAAAAAGAAATTAAGCTCCAAAAGCTTTGGTTATCAGGTCGCGATCGTTTTCGTAAATTCAATTTTATGGATCTCTTCTATTTATTAAATTTTCACAATTGCAATATTATAGTTTCCAGAAATAAACTTTATTTCAAAATAATTTATCTTGTATTCTGAATTTTATATCACGAAATCTAAGTCATAATGCATAAAGTTCAAGCTAATCAATTGAAATAATTAAGATTTATTTTATTTCTCAAATTTTATCCTCTTCATTCTTTTGCCTGACTGATCAAACCAAATTTCATCTTTGGCTTCCGGCATACCGTGATAATTAAAAGTAATCTCCACTCCACTTTTAATGTTTTTAATCGCGAAGATTCGGATCAACTTTTCTTCAATATCTAGTTCAAAATCAGCATTGGGTTTGTACGAATGATTATAGAGTGATCCGTATCCTAGGGCAATAGCCGCTTCATCGTCCTGTTCGCCCCAAACAAAATAGTAATCGTGTAATTCGGTATGATGAATCATATCAACTTCATCTTTTGGTATCACCAATACAGGACAAAACTCAATGGTCGAACCTTTAGGAATGTCCTGGCTGCAATAGACACCGCGTTCGTGAATTCCTTTAGCTATATACAATCCCGGAATTTGATGCATGCTGAACTTAACTTTAAAAAGGTCAAAATTAGTACCTTTGATCTTCATTTTTGAAGCATGCAAGACATTAAACTCTTCACGGGGAATAATTCCCGTTATCTCGCAGGACAAATAGCGGAGCACTATGGACAAGAACTGGGAAATCTGGAAATTAAGAAATTTTCAGATGGTGAGATTCGGGCGGAAATCAGAGAATCAGTCAGAGGGACGTTTTCATTTTTTATTCAGTCAACGAATGCTCCTACCGATAATCTAATGGAGTTGTTGTTGATGATTGATGCGGCAAAAAGAGCCTCAGCCGATTACATTACCGCTGTTATTCCTTATTTTGGATATGCCCGTCAAGATCGAAAGGACAAGCCTAGAGTGCCAATTTCAGCTAAATTAATTGCGAATATATTGCAGGCGGCAGGTGCACATAGGATAATGACCATGGATCTCCATGCAGATCAAATTCAAGGGTTTTTCGATATTCCAGTTGATCACTTAAAATCAGAAGCTATATTCCTACCTTATTTAGAATCTACTAACCTGGATGACGTCATTTTTGCTTGTCCTGATGTAGGTGGCGTGAAGCGAGCGCGTTCTTTTGCAAAGTACTTTTCAAAGGATTTGGTAATCTGTGATAAGTATAGAAAGAGAGCTAATGAAGTTGAGAGTATTACCGTAATTGGAGACGTAAAGGATAAAAAAGTTTATCTCGTTGATGATATTGTAGATACGGCTGGCACTCTATCCAAGGCAGCCGATGCTCTAATTAATAAAGGGGCTCAATCGGTCAAAGCCATCTGCACACACCCGGTGCTGTCCGGTAAAGCACGTGAGATTGTTGAAAATTCAAGAATCGACGAACTTATTGTGTCGGACACATTACCAATTCCTTATAATAGTAACAAAATCAAGGTGATATCATCAGCAAAACTTTTTGCAAAAGCCATTAGGTACGCACATGAACACCGATCAATTACAGGGCTTTTTGTTGAAAAAGAGTAATTTTTTGGATTATTTGGGTGTTATAGGGTTAATTTTCAGCGAATTATTGTAAATTTGCGTCCCCAAAAGGGAAAATCTATAGATTATGCAAACGATTGAGATTACTGCTCAAGAAAGAGTATCCAGAAGTAAAGTTGGCCTTCGTCAATTAAGAGAAGAGGGAATGATACCTTGTGTTCTTTACTCCAGGGAAGAAAATAAAGTTTTCGCAGCCCCTAGTGCTGAATTAAGGCATTTGGTTTTTTCTCCTGAATTCAAAATTGCAGAAATTAAGCTCAATGGTACTAATCATCGATGCATCCTAAAAGAAATTCAATTTGACCCTATTACAGACAAGGTAACTCATGTTGATTTTTTGAAACTAGTTAAGAATATTCCCATCAAGGTTTCCATTCCTCTAAGATTAAAAGGAACTGCTGCCGGTGTTAAATCCGGAGGTAAGTTGACCCAGAAAATGAGATCTGTCGTAGTTAAAACTACCCCTGAAAACCTGGTGGGCGAAATGTTTGTCGATGTAACCTCGCTTGAACTAGGTCAGACCATGAGGATCAGAGATATTATTCAGGTTAAGGGAATAGAAGTAACAAATCCACCTTCTACGCCAATTGTATCTGTAGAAATTCCAAGGTCATTAAAGACTGGTGAAGGAGAAGCAGCCACTGCTTCTGCTGCTGCTCCAGCCGCTGATGCCAAAAAATAAATTATCCTTTTAAAATTTAATTTTAAAGTCGAATTAACGACCTTTTCTTTGTTTTAAGGCTCGAATAATTTCAACTTTAAATTGTCTTTCAGCCTCTTCAAGTTGAGCAATTTTTGAAGGAGGAATAACAGCTTTTAATTTTTCGTAATAGATCTTTTTAAGGTCTAGGATCTTTTCCTCTTTTTCAAGTTGATCTTCAATATTTTCATCTGGGTTATTTTCCAGGTCAGATTTATTATCCTTTTTGATTTCCATTCTTTTTTTAGCAAATTCATTATAGATAGGCCAAAAACGACTGGATTCATCTGCGGTTAAATCTAATCGATTGGTAATAAATGCCACTCTTTGAGCCTCTAATTTTTCTTTCATTCTTTGTCTGGCTTCTGGATTATTACCTTGCGTATTGGCTCTAAAAAAACCAACAACTAATATTAATGCGTATATATACTTTTTCATTTAAAATTAATTAGAGTGAATTAATTAAATCGTTCAAACTATCTTCATCGAGATCAAGATTATCAGGATTGACCTCTGTGTCTATTGGAAATTCTACTTCTTCGCTTAAATTATTCAGGTCCATATCATTGCTACTAATATATTCGATTAATGTTTCATCGTCAATTTGACTCAGATCGAATGAAGAAGTTAAATTTTGTTGGTTCCATTTGATTAAAAAAACACCTAATAAGACCAAGATCATCGCGGCAGCTGCCCATTGAGAATTCTTAAAATTCCATCGGCGAACTACATTCTTTTTAGTCTGTTGGTTAACTTTTGAAAGGACCGACGATTGCATTTTATCAAAGTAGCCATCCGGCATTTTAAATCTTTGAATATTTTGATTATTCGATTCTTCAATGCTTTGTATTACGCTTTCAATTGAATGTTCAAAATAATAATCCGGAACTTTGAATGGATTAGGCTTTTGAATATGAAAGGAACTCAAAATTTGATGCTCTATTCGACCTTCGATTCTTTCAAATAAATGATCAAAGTATTGATCTGGAACTCTAAACGGATTTGTAACTCCTTTTGTCGCCAATATTTCTGGTAAATAGTCTATATGCTCATTCATGTTTTTACATTTTTGATTTAAGGAATTCTTCAATTTTTTTTACAGCATGATGATAAGAAGCTTTGAGGGCTCCTTCAGAAGTATCCAATATATCAGACATTTGTTGATAGGTCATTTCTTCGTAATATCTCATTTTAAATACTTGCTGCTGTTTTGGAGGTAGGTTTAATATTGCGGCTTCCAGATTAAGAAATGTGCTGTCTCCATCGAAATATTCATCGGCTTTTAGATTTGTAATGGCAGGATGATCTTTCCCGGGGTCTAATGAATCAATTTGCCATTTTTTATTTTTCTCAATAAAGGTTAATGATTCATTGGTTGCGATTCGATATAACCAAGTATATAAGCTGCTTTTTTGTTCAAACTGACTTATGCTTCTATAAACTTTAATAAACACATTCTGCAATATGTCATCAGCATCGTTATGATCCAGAACCATTCGGCGTATATGCCAGTATAATTTTTCCTGGTACTTACTCATAAGTAATCGCAGACCTTTTTCCATACCCAACTCACTCATCATAAGGTTTAGGATTTCAACATCTTCTACTTGCTTGGAATTCATAAACTAGCGTTTAGACTATTCAAAAGGAATTAAGTTTAAGATAATTTTTGATATTCTGAAACTTTATTAAGAAATAAGAGGGTCTTACCGTTCTCATAACCCACCATAGGGAGAAATTTAGCATTACATTCTATTTCAGAATAATGGTAGGAATTAAGTTTTTTGATGGTTCTCCCTGATTCTTCATCATAAGCGCTCAACAAGGTTATAAACTCTACTTTCATTTCCTTAAAATCGGCTTGCTTTAGTCCGTATAATGGACTTTGGTCGGTTATAGGGTGATTGATGGTCCAGGAAATCGGAAACATAGAAATTTTCTTAATTTCTAATTCCAAAGTTCTAAAAAACCTTGTGTTTTGACCTTTTGGAAAATAGGTATAAATCATGGTTGCTTCAATGTCCAGTAATTTCTGACGATGCGGGTTTACAACCCTAAACATGGCCCCGGATCCATCTTTATAAGGTGCAATTAATAGTTTTTCAGAATAGAGAAATTTGAAATTTGGTTTAGAAAATTTAGAATAAACCAATCCGGTAATTATGGCAAATGTCAATAACCCACAGAGTGCTTCAATTCCGGCTACCGCGGAACTCCAAAAACCAGTTGGATGCAGTGCTCCATAACCCACTGTTGTAAAGGTTTGCACTGAAAAGAAGTAGCATTGCATAAAGTTGGACAGGTCATTTCCAACATTCATTCCCTGTAATCCTTCCGGACCAATAAGAAAATAAATACCAGCAAATAAAAAATTAATCAGAAGGTAAAATACAAAAATTAGAATCAAAATATAACTCCAATTGAGTTGCAATAACTCATGAAATAGACTAATCGCTGGTGTTCCAATTCGGTCAATATTAAATTCATTTTTTGACGTTAAGACCCTTTCACTTTTACTTGAAAAAGATCTTCCAAATCCAGAGTCTTCATGTAATATCGATTTTTTGTTTTCTGCTTGATCAAATTTACTCATCTTTATTCTTGAATTGAAACCAAAGATATGGCGGCAATTGCTTCTTGGATCTTGAAATTAATGGGTTGGACTTATACGGGACATGAAAAACTATATCATATCCCAAAATATTTATTAGCTGTTGCTCCACACACCAGCAATTGGGACTTTCCTTTAGGATTATTATTAAGGAAGGCTGCTGGATTAGATAGGGTTAAATTTCTCGGGAAGGATTCATTGTTTAGGCCACCATTTGGCTGGATATTTCGTTTATTAGGTGGATACCCGGTAGATAGAAGTAAGCATCATAATCTCGTTCAAGCTTACATCGACATTTTTAATTCAAAGGATGAATTTGCTATTGTCCTCGCTCCCGAAGGGACACGAAAAAAAGTGGAGCACTTTAAAACGGGATTTTACCACATTGCTAAAGGAGCAGGAATTCCCATCATACCATGTGTATTTGATTATGCTAAAAAAGAATGTCGATATTTAGATTCATTTTATTGTACGGATAACCAGGAAAGAGATATCGAATATTTGGAGAGTCTTTTCAGAGGGATTCAAGGAGAAAATCCAGAGTACAATTTTTAAAATTTACTCTTATTATAAAGGAAACATTATTTAAAAATTAACTTTTATAACTTTCAACAGTCCAAAGGGCAAGTTATCTTTGTATTAGAGTATGAAAAAAATTTATCTTATCGCTTTTGCTCTTATTTCAGCTTTATTGACTATGGCCAATAAAGGCGGTAGGGCGGCATCAGAAGGTCAGGGTAGTACTGGGGCACCAGGAGAAAGTACAGTATGCAAAAACTGTCATAATGGAAATATCGTGGTGAGCATGAACCTGTATCTGATTGATGGAAACGATACGATTAATTCCTATGAACCTTCAAAGGACTATGAAATTCATGTTGTTGTAACACCCGTAAGTGGTCCGACTCCAAAAGGATTTGGATTTCAATTAATGGGTATGGAAGCACCTCTAAAAGTTTCTGGACCAAGCGTAAAAACACTTACCGCGAATAGTAATAATGTAAAAATCTCTAATATTGTTAGTACTATGCGTCAATACGCGGAGCATAATGGCAATAGTCTCACCAATACCTTTAAAATCAATTGGACAGCTCCAGCTAAAGGTACAGGACCTGTAAGTTTCTATTCAGCTTCTATGGGAAATAACGCCAGTAATTCAGACTCGGGTGATGGTGGCACTAAGACATCTGTTCAGATAAACGAGAAGATTACTACTTCAACCCAGAATATTGGAATATCTAAACTTAATATTTATCCTAACCCTAATGCTGGAATATTTTATATTTCCCCGGAAGGAACAGAAAATCTTCAGGCTTTGGCTATACTAGATTTATTAGGTAAGCCAATAAGAAAGTATAATTACATTTCTGGCTCACCAATTGATATATCTACTCTTAATGATGGGATTTACTTCGTTCAGTTTATCTCCCATCAAGGTAAAATAATTGTAACCAAAAAAATTATTAAAAGAGCTGAGAAGCTGTAAGTAGTTTTTTTCTTACAATCTATTAGATATTATGTTACTTAAGTCTTTTTTCAGACTTTTGTCTTGTTATGTCTATAAGAAGGATTTCAAAGGTTGGTGTATTGGGCTCAGGGCTTATGGGTTCAGGGATAGCGGCTCATCTTGCTGGTTGTGGTTTATCTGTTTTATTATTAGATCGGGAGCACGAATCTGAGGATAGGAATAAATTGGTCCATGAATCACTTCAAAAATGTATAAATCAAAAGCCTTCGAATATTTATCACAAGTCATTTCTGTCGAGAATTGAAATTGGAAACTTCAGTGACAATCTTAATAAATTAAAGACTTGTGATTGGATTATTGAAGTTATTATTGAAAATCTTGAAATCAAAAAATCGCTTTATGATAATGTTGAAAAGTATCGTAGAAATGGAACATTAATATCAAGCAATACTTCTGGTATTCCAATTCATCAATTAATTGAAGGAAGAACGGAGGACTTTAAACAACATTTTTGTGGAACACATTTCTTTAATCCACCTCGGTATCTAAGTTTATTGGAGATCATACCAACGCTACATACAAAACCAGAAGTAATTCAATTTTTACAAAATTTTGGTACAAAATATCTCAATAAACAAACGGTTGTTTGTAAAGATAGTCCTGCTTTTATTGCCAACCGGATTGGGGTAGTATCCATGTCTAAGATTTTTGAATTAGCCTATGAGCTGAATCTTTCAATTGAAGATGTTGATAAATTGACTGGACCAACGCTTGGAAGACCTAAATCTGGAACATTCAGATTAGCAGATGTAGTTGGATTAGATACTGCTATTACGGTATGGAATGATCTTAAAAAAAATTGTCCGGATGATGAAATGATTCAATCCATTCAAATGCCGGAGTATCTAGAATTTTTGAAAAAAAATAAATGGTACGGAAATAAAAGTGAAAAGGGATTTTATTTACGATCAGAAAAAAAAGACAGTAAGGGTAAACCTGTTTTTCTTTCATTGGATTTGCACAATATGGAGTATACAGAATCTCCTAAATCCTCCTATGAATCTTTAAAGATATCAAAGCAAATTGAAGACCTTGGTAAAAGATTAAGAACAATTGTTCAATTGGATGATCCTGGATCGAAATTCATCCAACTGTATTTAGGAAATTTGTTTTGCTATTCATCTAAGAGAGTTAATGACATCGCTGAGAATTTATTCTCCATTGATCAGGCCATGCGTTCAGGTTATGCCTGGGAATTAGGACCTTTTGAATATTGGGATGCTTTAGGCTTTGAGATCGGATTAGAATTGATTCATAAAAGCGGAAATAAAGCAGCAGATTGGGTTTATCATTTTAAAAATACAGGATTCGACAAATTCTATAAAGTTGAAAATGGAACAAAGTCATATTTTGATTTACATTCTAATTCCTATCAAGCTTTACCTAATCAAAATAATTTTATCCGATTTGAATTATTGGAAAAAAAATCTCTGATTTATCACAATCCAGAATTTAATCTTTGGGACATCGGGGATGAGGTGCTGTGTGCTGAATTTCATTGTAAGCATAATGCTATCGGTGAAGGTATTTTAAATGGATTAAATGAAAGCGTAAAAATTGCCGAAGAGGGATCATGGCGTGGACTGATTATTGGTAATAATGCAGCTAACTTTACGGTTGGCGCCAATCTGATGCTTATCGGTATGCTGGCTTTTCAGCAAGAATATCAGCAATTGGAAATGGCCGTGCGGCTATTTCAAAATACAGCCATGAGATTGCGATATAGCAAAATTCCCATAGTAATGGCTACACAAGGCTATGTTTTTGGTGGAGGTATTGAATTCTTAATGCATTGCGATGCTGCAGTTTGTGCGGTTGAATCTTATTTAGGGTTGGTAGAAGCAGGAGTGGGTTTAATTCCAGGTGGTGGTGGAAGCAAAGAATTCGCGCTAAGATTTAGCGAAGAATCAAAAACGGGTGAAGTATTGATTCCACAATTAATTGAAAAATTTAAAACGATTGCTATGGCATCTGTCGCCACCTCTGCGTATGAAGGTTTCGATTATGGGTACTTGTTGCATACTAGAGATGAAATTTGTTTAAATTATCAATCGCAAATACAGCAAGCAAAGCAAAAGGTACTGTCTCTTTCGGAACATTACTTACCTCCTCAAGAAATGAATAATATAATGGTATTGGGAAGAAGTGGATTAGGAACTTTGAATACTGCGGCGCACACTTTGTGGCGAGGAGGTTTTGCCAGTGAACATGATATAAAAATTGCTAAAAAATTAGCTTATGTCTTGTGCGGAGGTGATTTATCCTATCCTCAATTTGTTAGTGAACAATATTTACTGGACATTGAACGAGAAGCCTTTCTTAGTTTATGCACTGAACCAAAGACACTTGAACGTATTCAGTATATGCTGGAAAATAATAAACCTTTAAGAAATTAAGTCCTGCTATTTGGCTCTTTCAGTTGCCAAAACCATTTTTACTTTTAGATCAACTCCAATCTGCAAAACATCAACCATATCCTGTACCTTTAGATTCTGATCTAATCTAAGAACCACCGTTAAATCAGGAGATTTAGCTAGGTAGGTTTGAAGTACTGATTTAATTTTATCGTAAGGAACTTGTTGCTTTTCTATATAGTACAGCTTGTCATTAGTGACTGAAATGCTAATTGGTTTTTTTGAAGTCTGCTCGCTTTGTTTAGAAGATGGCAGCATTAACTTAATTACATTTGGATTGGCTAATGTAGATACAATAAGAAAAAACAACAATAGAAAAAACATAATGTCGTTGAGTGATTCAACACTCAGTTCAGCTCCTTCTCTTTTTCTTCCGCGTATATTCATAATTAGTTATTTAGCGGAATAAATTATTTTGCAGGAGCATGAAGGATGTCCATGAATTCAATACTACTTCTTTCCAGTTTATTAACTTCTTCATCTAGCATCATGGTAAGAAAATAATATCCCAGGAAGGCTATAATACCTACTAACAATCCACCAGCTGAAGTTAGCATCTTCTGATATAGACCACTTGAAATAACTCCTATAGATAGATTATCGGTTAGTGAAATATCATAAAATATTTTGATTACCCCCATAATTGTTCCAAGGAATCCGAACATTGGTGCGAGTCTGGCGATAAGGGATAGGTAATTGATTTTTTTCTCAAGACGGAAGGTTTCAACTCTTCCTACATTTTCAATAGCATTTTCGATTTCAGGCATCGGACGACCTAATCGCGATATTCCTTTCTCAACCATTCTAGCCAAAGGTGTATCAGAACTAGCGCAGATGCTTTGGACTGCTGATAGGTTGCCGGAAGTAATATTAGACCTTAAGTTATTCATCACTTTTTGATCTTCCTTTACCACCGATTTAATGGTAAAAAACCTTTCTATGAAAATCCAAACGGCTATAAAAGACAATAAAACTTGAATTGCAATGATACCTGCACCAAGAGGGCCACTGCTTATAATAATATCAATTATACTCTGACTTTCAAGAGTTGGAGTGTTGTTAACAACGTCTTCAGTAACTGGAAATAAGAACATGAATGAATTGAATTTTGAGAATTAACGGCAATTAATGAATGTTAAGTATATAGTATGTATCATACTTTACTTGAATGATGCGCAAATATAGGGCAATCCCAATATATTACAAAAAATTTATATAAATATAGTTTGTAATATAATCAACTGAAATTCAACAAAATGAGTAGTAATAAGTTTTCCGGATTAAGCGCAATATGATTATTGTTATCGACGAAGATAAGGCAAGCGTTGAGCTAAATATCCATTAATACAATCCACCTGATTTTCATAACTATCTCTCCAATCACTGGTTGTGATATACCTTCTGCTATAAAGATTATCTCCTCTTATGGAGTCTATTATATCAATTTGAACCGTAATATCGTTGGTCCTGGATTGAAATCCAGTCATAAAAAGACTATTTGGAGGGCTTGTAGACCAAATGAGTCTATTCGCAAAATCAATTCCGAAGCTTTCCAAATTAGAAAGGTATCTTTTTATTACGATTTTAGGTTTAATTATAGCGTCTACATTTAAAATTTTGCATAGTCTTACAGGGTCCTCCAAGTATGATTTCTCAATTGAAATTCCTGCCTTCTCCAATTGGGAATTGGTCATTGATGAAGATTGTAAAGTAACTTTAAGGGATTTATTTTTTCTATGATTTTTTTCAGATAGGTTAGAAATAAGCGATGATTGAAAATCCTGTGACTCTCGATGTATAATGCTTTTTAATAGTTCATCGGTGAGGTCTTTTGGTTTTTTTCCAGTATGTTCCACTTCGAATGGCAAAACAGCAACTAATTTGTGATGTCTGGTTTTAGAAGCAAATTCATTATTAATTCTTTTCTGATGTGAACAGGAGAATGAAAATGTTACAATAACAAAGAGTAAAATACTTAGGTTTCTCATATTTTTTTTTACAAATATCGATGAAAATCTTTAAGGATATCGTTAAAATAATATTAAATAACCAATGCCTAATATCACCTATTAATATGGTAATTAATCATATTGAATTTTAGAAAAGTTATTATGAATATAAAGCTAAACTTTGTAATGTGTTTATTTAACGATGAATCCACCTACCAATAATTTTAACCTTGTTGAAAAAGCAAATAGCGTTTCCAATCCTCAATCGTATCTATATCGTAGTATTTTTTGAGTAAGATGTAACTTAATTTATTGGAACAGCATTTTTCAAAGGTTTTGTCCAATACCTCATTGGTGCTCCAGGGCATATCTTTAAATAGATGAGCATGAATTCTATTCATGCCAATTAAGTAATAACCTCCGTCGTAACAAGGTCCAATGACTAGGTCGTTAAAATCAAGTGAATGAAACGCGGTAGTCAGTTCATCCGGAGTTATATACGGACAATCGGTTCCAATTAAAACAACCTTTGAATATTGGCGCAATCCGATCTCAAAAGCATTAGACATTCTTTCACCTAAATCCTTACCTTCTTGTAAAAAGCTAGTATAATTTCCTAAAGAATAATCTATAAAATCACTGTAATAAAGATGAACATCTGCTTCAACTTGAGAAGCTAATCTAATCGTTTGATAGCACAAGGACTGATAAATTTGAAGAGTTTCTTCTTCACCTAAATCCTTTGCAAGACGGGTTTTTACCTTGCCTTTGACCAGATTGCGTAGAAATATTATAAGTAGCTCAGGTGACTTCATTGTATGGAATAGAGATTTACTTATTGGATTTTTTATCCATAAGACTTTCTATTTTATTCGTTAGTTGTTCAATTTTTTCTTCCACTTTTGAAGCAATTGAATCTATATTGATAGGTTCTCCTTTCATTTGTAAGTAATCGGAAGCTGTGACCGCAGGTTTTGTGATAAACCAAAGTATTATATACAAAAGTAAAGTACTGCCCGCAGCCATTAACCCAAAGAAAAATGCAAGTCTAATAAAAATTGGATCTTCAATTCCGAGGTAATGGGATAAACCACTACACACACCTGCAATTTTTTTATCATTGAGATCGCGGAATAATTTTTTTCCTGGTTTAAATCTTAATGGTTCCGATTCATTCTTCTTTGTGTTGGTATGACTAAGTGGATCCTCAGAAATAAAATCACTTGGCGTGCCCATGGTTTTTATAATTTGATCGACCAAATCTTCACCTACAATTGATTTGTATTGAAGCTTTTCCTTAAATAATTCTGCAATTCGCTCTTCTATGTCTTGCATAATTTCTTTGCTACTATCGGATTTTGAAAAATGTCGAAGTAGAGATGCTAAATAATTGTCTAGTTTGTGAAAAGCATTGTCATCTATGGCAAAGGCATAGCCTCCTACGTTGATATTCATTATTTTATTCATGGTAATTCAATTTTATTTTCAATAGATAAATTTACATTATGGACGAATTGATGCCATTCCCGCACCAAATTTTCAAGATTGGATCTCCCGATATCAGTAATGCGATAATACTTTCTTGGAGGCCCAGCATTAGATTCTTGCCAGTAGTAATCCAGTAACCCTGCATTTTTTAATCGACTTAGCAGGGGATATAGTGTGCCTTCCACAACAATTAAATCAGATTGTCTAAGGATCTGAATAATATCGGAAGGGTAAGCTTCCTTTTTGCTTAAAATGGATAATATACACATGTCAAGTACCCCTTTTTTCATTTGCGCAATGGCGTTATCGAAGTTCATTTCTTTCAAAATTATAGCACAAATATAGAATATAGCAATGTACCATGCAAAGCAAAGTAGTATTTTTTACATATATTTGGATCAATGGCTATAAATTGTCGACAAAACCTCTAAAAGTTGGGTTTTATGGAATCAAATTAAACCGCCATCTTTGCTGATATTTAGTATGGACAAGAATTTCGAAAACTTAATTCGGTATTTTCCTTTGGTTCAGCTTCCATTTACTCTTGAGAAAGGGAGTGAGCATGATTTTGGGATGACGAATGACATATTGCCGACCGCCCTATTTGAAGAATTGATTTCTCCGCATCTTTCTTTTGAAGTGGATGAATTTACGGAAATGTTACCAGGATATCACTGGCGATCAGATCAGGATGGTTATCTCCTTGTTTTTTGGGTAGCACGATTATTAAAGTATTCCTTTATTGTTTTTAGCTATACAAAAGATGGAGTATGGATCGATGATGCTGAAATTGCAGGATTACTTTATGAAAACGATGAGGTTTGCTATAGGATTGCCAATATTGCGGAAAGGAATTCAATATATATTGTAGAAGCTGGAGTAACCGACGATGATCAGCCTATTAATCCTCAGAATACATCAAAATGGGTTTTGGAATTAAGACCTGACGGTCAATTTGTTCAGACCAGTGCAGACGAAATAGAATAAAAAAACCCGATAGCTTAAGACTACCGGGTTGTATTTTGTGTTGCGTGGTTTCTATAATTATCCTTTTGGACTCATTACATTACCATCATTAGTAGGAACATTTTCTTCGTGATCTTCTGTAATGTTACCCTTAACAAATAATCTAATTTCTTCTTCACCCTCATTGGTTTGAATAGAAACTGTCTTATTTATAGAACCTACTCTTTGTGTATCGTAACGAATTTCAATAACACCTGTTTCACCTGGCATAATTGGTTCTTTTGGCCATGTTGGTACAGTACAACCACAGGATCCTCTTGCATTTTTAACAATCAATGGTTCAGTTCCTTTATTGGTAAAAACTGCTTTACGAACTGGATCTGCACCTTTTTTAATTTCACCATAATCAACTGTGGTATTTTCAAATACCATCTTAGGACCACCAGATTTAGTGGTAGTAGTTGGAGTTGGGGTCTGAGCATTAAGACAAAGTCCCAATCCAAGCCCAAGTGTTAAAAGAAATAGTTTTTTCATAAAATGAATTTTATTTTAAAAGATGATACAAATTTAAAGTAAAAGAACATACAATATGACTCTTTTATTCCCAAAGGTGCTGTTAATTCCGTGTTAAATGGTAATAACTGATTTTTTACATGTTTTCATTACTCAAGGTAAGAGGAAAAAATCAATATTCCAGATTCTAAAATTTCGTACTTTTTTGAATAAAATCAATAGGTTTATTTTATATATAATTAAAATTATATTATAAAAAAAAATCATATGTTTTTCAGCTCTTAATAATTTAAGAATTAGTCCAAGGCCACATGAAATAGGCTATTTTTGCCGTGGAAAACAAAATCAACGTATGTCCAATTACCAGCCTATTATGGAGTTGCTTAGTGAAATCTCTGGAAGTAACGGGGAATTCAGGATGGAAGTAATTCGAGATTATTGGATTTGTCAATTGAGTCGAGAGGTTTCTTTGCTTGGAAGAAAAGAGGTCCTCGGCGGCAAAGCCAAGTTCGGAATATTAGGAGACGGAAAGGAATTACCCCAGGTTGCCATGGCTCGATCTTTTGCTAAAGGGGATTTCCGATCCGGGTATTATAGGGATCAAACGTTTATGTTCGCATTAGATTTATGCAGTGTTTCAGAATATTTTGCGCAATTGTATGCTGATCCGGAGAATGATCCTTTTAGTGGAGGCAGGCAAATGAACGCCCATTTTGCAACTTCATTAATTGATTCCAAAGGAGAGTGGCTCAAACATACACAACGTCATAATGTGTCTTCAGACATTTCCCCTACTTCAGGTCAAATGGCCAGAGCTTTAGGAATTGCATTAGCCTCAAAACAGTATCGACATAATCCTGAGCTACAATCCATTCAAGATAGATTTTCAACGAATGGGAATGAGGTGTCATTTGTAACCATTGGTGACGCATCTACATCTGAAGGTGTTTTCTGGGAAACAATTAATGCCGCAGCTGTTCAGCAAGTGCCACTGGCTGTATTTGTTTGGGATGACGGATATGGTATTTCTGTTCCAATTGAATTGCAGACCGTGAAGCAAAATATTTCAAAAGCTTTATCTGGTTTCTCTAAAGAATCGGACACCAATGGAATTATAATTCACACATTGAAAGCGTGGGATTATCCAAACCTCATAAATACGATTCAAAGTGGTATTGAGAATTGTCGGACAAATCACGTGCCTGTTCTATTTCATATACAGGAAGTTACTCAGCCACAAGGACATTCAACTTCAGGTTCTCACGAACGATATAAATCCAAAGAAAGATTAGAATGGGAATCTACACAAGATTGTATCCTGCAGTTTGAAAATTGGATCCTTCAAAATAACATTGCAAGTTCTGATCAAATTACTCGATTAAAAGACTTAGCAAAATCCTATGTTCGATCAGAAAAGAATAAAGCCTGGTCAAATTACACTTCGCCTATTCAGGCCAAGAATCTAGAATTAAAAGATATAATAGATCGACTGGATAAAAGTATTTTACCTGACCATCTTTGCAGAGAATGTGAAAATTTAAATACTTTGCTCTTATCGGAATCACTTTCACTGGCCAGAAGATTGCGAATAGAATATTTAAATAGAGTTACTAAGCCTGAACTGAATGAATTAAGTCAATGGATAAATACAGTTTATAATAAAGCTGAGCTAGATTATCATACCAATCTTACGGCAGAAGGCGAACGCCATTATAGCAAAATAGCAAAGATTGAACCGGAGTTAGAAAATGCCTCTGAGCTGAATGGCTATCAGATTATTAATAAATATTTTGATCAACTTCTTCAATATAATCCAAGAGTTGTTGCATTTGGAGAAGATGTCGGTAAAATTGGTGATGTCAATCAAGGATTTGCCGGATTACAGGAAAAATTTGGAGACCTAAGAGTATTTGATACTGGAATTAGGGAGTGGACTATTATTGGACAGGCCATTGGAATGAGTATGCGAGGTATTCGTCCCATCGCGGAATTGCAGTATTTGGATTATGTTGTATATGCTTTATCTGCTTTGACGGATGATCTTGCGACAGTTCATTATCGATCGGATGGAATTCAAAAAGCCCCAGCGATTATTCGAACAAGAGGGCATCGTCTGGAAGGAATTTGGCATTCCGGATCACCGATAGGTATGCTTTTACATTCACTTAGAGGAATTCATATCTGTGTACCAAGAAATTTTACCATTGCAGCTGGAATGTATAATACATTGCTCGAAGGAAATGATCCGGGCTTAGTTATTGAATGCTTAAATGGTTATAGATTGAAGGAAATTTGTCCTGTAAATTTAAATTTATACAAGGTCCCTCTTGGTGTTGTTGAAACCATGATAACGGGTAGCGATTTGACTTTAGTGAGTTATGGATCGACCATTCGGGTAGCGCAAAATGCCATCAAGTCATTAAATGAATTAGGGATTAGTGTAGAGCTAATAGATTGTCAGACTCTTCTGCCATTTGATGATGCAGGAGAAATTACTCAATCCTTGAAGAAAACAAATAAATTGGTAATCGTAGATGAGGATGTTCCAGGAGGTGCAAGCGCATACATCCTACAGCAAATTCTTGAGCGGCAAGGTGGATTTCAATATCTCGATGCTGAACCGGTCACCATTACCAGTGCTGCCCACAGGCCACCTTATGGTTCGGATGGAGATTACTTTTCTAAACCAAATGCTGAGGATATCGTTGAAAGAATTATTCAACTGATGACCAATTATGATCCCAATCGATTCAAAAATTTAATTCATTAAATCCGACAAATCAATTGAACAAGTCTCTTGTCATAATACCAACTTACAATGAAATAGAGAACATAGAGTCTATAATAAGAACTGTTATGTCTCTGAATAGTAATTTGGATTTGTTGGTTATGGATGATCATTCTCCAGATGGTACAGCGGATATGGTACGAGAGCTTCAAAAAGATTATCCTGATAGATTACATCTTCAGGTAGGTAAAGGCAAGTCAGGTCTAGGCCGTGCTTATATAAAAGGATTTAAATGGGCTTTAGAAAGAAGTTATGAGTATATAACTGAAATGGACGCAGACTTTAGCCATCCTCCTGAAAAAATTGCTGAACTCATAGAAGCATGTGAATCAAATATAGCTGACGTAGCCATCGGTTCAAGATATATCAAAGGCGGTGGGGTAGTTAATTGGCCAATGATTCGACTAATAATTTCCCGATCAGCTTCACTTTATGTAAGATTGATTACTGGTATGAAGGTAATGGATCCAACAGCAGGATTTGTGTGTTATAAGAGAAAAGTATTAGAAGATATTAACTTAGACGGAATTCAATTTATAGGATACGCTTTTCAAATTGAGATGAAATTCAAATCTTATAAAAGTGGTTTCCGGCTAAAGGAGATTCCTATTATTTTTCCTGACCGAATGCGAGGTCAATCAAAAATGAACATACTTATTATTCGGGAAGCTTTATGGGGAGTTTTTAAGATGAGATTTTTTAGTTAAGAATTAAAGAAAGAAATAACTATTTAAACTCCTATTTTTTAATTCCATATTTACTCTTTCCCACCTTTAAGACGTTCAACTAGAATATTAAATTCCTTTATTTTTCCTTTAGCTAAAAGAGCGGATTGTTTAGGCCAAGATTTCGGATCGTGCATTCTAAATTTTGAACCTGCCTGATCTAGAATTTTTTGGATTGCTGAAGAGGAAGTTTTTGAAAGTTGAGCAAAGTTTGTTATTCCTGATTTGCTTAAAAGTTTTGCTATCACAGGGCCGATGCCTTCAATGATTGTTAAATCATCTTTTTTTGTTTTTTCAATAGGAGTTTTAATTTTTATTTCTTTCTTTTCAACTTTCTTCTTATTGGGTTTTTTCTGTTGTTTTTCTTCATCCTTGACTTCCATTATTATCCTGCGGCCAGGTTTATTGGATAAAGGTTTAACCTTGGCCGATTCTTTGGTTTTATTTGATTCTGTGGATGACTTTTTTTGAGTTGAGCTTTTAGCTTTAGCGATTTCTGTTTGTGGGATTTTAATAGTTGTTGGAATATTTTTTTTCTGAGATTTTAATTTGGTTACGGAAACAACAGGAACCTCTTTGATGATTTCAACTTCCTTGATAATTTCCACCGGTACTTCTTTAATGATTTCCACCGGAATTTTTATTTCCTGGATTACTTCCTTAATGATCTCAACCGGAACTTCTTTTATGACTTCAACTTCCTTAATGACTTCAACTTCCTTAATGACTTCAAC
>CAZHNF010000004.1:103906-149050 GCA_964533625.1 uncultured Saprospiraceae bacterium
TTCTTTGATCACTTCAATGGGAACTTCTTTTATAACCTCGACTTCTTTGATCACTTCAACCGGAATTTCTTTTATAACCTCGACTTCTTTGATCACTTCAAAAGGAACTTCTTTTATAACCTCGACTTCTTTGATCACTTCAAAAGGAACTTCTTTTATAACCTCGACTTCTTTGATCACTTCAACCGGAATTTCTTTTATGACTTCAACTTCTTTGATCACTTCAAAGGGAACTTCTTTTATTATTTCTATTTCACTGGGTTTCTTTTGTAAGTCATTTTTTAGTTGGGTGATTTCGGACTTATACTTATTTATTATAGAGTCTCGATCAGCGGCAATTTGTTGTCTAGATACTCTGAGTTCATCAATCGATCTATGCAATTCGTCATTTGAAAATTGCAATACTTTAAGTTTGTCGGTTAATTCGAGAATATGTATTTTGCTTTCATCCAAATCATGTTTTGTCAAACGATATGAATTAATGACTTGTTCCCTTTGTTCTGTAAGTTTGGAAATTTCATTTAAAGAATCCAAATGGTATTTCTCTAATTCGTAAAAATTATTTCTCTCTCCAATAGAAAGTGCTTCGCATTCTTCATACTTAGTCTGTAAGGTTGATATTTCATTGTTCTTTAGTAGCCAAGCCATTATACCGCCAATAATGGCAGCACCAATTCCAATTATGATAGGTATAATAAAACAGGACATACTATTTATTTTTTTTATTTTGAACAATAAGCGGAATAAAACCACCAAAAATTCTATTGTTTTTAATAGGAAGCAATGAATCGCGGAGGCTTATAGGAATCAATTGTTGCGCATTCACACCTTTTGTTAAGAATAATTTTTCAATTTCTTTAGCTCTTAAATAACCCCAATCATTGTTGTTTCTTATTGATTCATTTGGATTATATCTACAAATGATTTTAAGCATCTTATCAGGATGAGAAATCAAATAATCCGAAATAGAGCCTAAAGCAGTAGTTAACGAGTCAGAAAGTGGGGATAAATAACTAGATGTTGATTTATAAAAAATAAAATTATCGTTCAGTTTAAGCGAGAAATCTTCGTTTTTAATTTTTATTCCATGATAATACCATCTTGTTTTGATGGGATTACTTTTTACAACTTTTATTTCAGAGCAACAACTTTCCTCATACATTAGTGCTCCTGCACTAATCCAGGCGGTTAACAAGGCAAGAAAAAGATAGAAGCGATTTGTCATAAATCCTTCATCTTCAATTAATAATATATAGATAATTCATCTGGCAAGAAGTCTACCTAATATTAGTTCAAATCTTATGCCAAACTTATTAATGTATAACTATCTGAAATTGAAGGAAGATTGATATTGGGGGTTATCGAATCAGGGTAAATAATTTTTTCTCCTTTACTGGAGAATTTCTATTACTCTGATATTCTAATTGATAGACATAGGCGCCAGGTGGTAGCTCTTTCTCATTATTGGCAGTTCTGCCGTTCCATCCGGACTTGGGATTCGACGATTCATAAATTTTACCGCCCCAACGGTCATAAATAGATAATTTGTAATCAATTAAATTATCCAACTGACCCACCGGTTCAAAAGTTTCGTTCAAACCATCTCCATTAGGTGAAAACGCATTAGGCATATATAAACTGAAATCCTTATAAACAAAAACCATTGTTTCCAATGTATCGTTGCATAAGAATCGATCTGTTGCAATCAAAGTGATTTTATAATAACCAGTATCCTTGAACGAATATGAAAAATCGCGATCAAAAAAGAATTCTTGATCATTAATAATCCAGGTGCGACCAATAGTATTCGCACTGGAATCGTACAAATTAATGGTAGGGTTATTTAAATTAATTCTTAAGGGATCAACTGACCAAACCGCAGTAGGTGGTGGGTAGACTTTTATCACATCATTAAAAATTCCTTCACTATAACAACCTACAGGAGATATAACTTCTAATTTAACGCCGAATGAACCAACACTATCAAATGTATGATTAACAGAAAAACCACTGGTCTCGAATCCGTCTGTAAACTTCCATTTGAATTGATAGGAATTATCCGTTGGGAAAGAAATATTTTTGAAATTAACTTTGAGAGGTACACAACCCTCATTTTGATTCGGTCGAAAAACAACTACATTTGGTGCTGGATACCATTTTAGTTTTTTCTGTATAAAATTTTTACATCCAAAATTATCGGTAATATCTAATCTAACATTGTACTCATCCGGATGTATATATTGCAAGGTTGGATTAGGCTGAAACGCTTTAAAACCATCACCCAAATCCCACAACCAATTCTGAATAATGCTCGCCGTAGAACTAGACAGGTCCGTAAATGCTACCGGACCCGCTTGACAACTGTCAAATTGAAAATAAAAATCTGGAATTAATTTGTCAATTACATTAATCCTGAAATAAGCAGTATCGCTGCAATTAGTTCCTGGATTCAATATTAGTTTACCATCGTGATATCCACTTTCTTTGAATTTAAATGTTGGACTCCATATATTGAAGCTATCCATACTTCCTCCGTTTTGTAATTGCCAAAAAACATCCTTAATATACAAAGGTAATGTCGAAGTATTATTGACCTTTAGAGAGTCCGAATTGCAAAGCAAAATCTCATAATGCTGTCGACTAACCTCCAATCCATTTCCCATGGATGCCACTACTGTGCCCTGACAACTAGCCACATTAAATTGAAAATCTCTTCTTACGGTTGACAACAAGATGCCGTTTCTATATTCTGAACAGCAAACGGTTACCACAAACTGTCCTTGAGTATTGGGTTCACCTGTGATTAAACCCGTTAATGAGCTAATTGTAACCGGAGGATTGCCGCCCATTGGAAAAATATAGTTGTATTGTGGTGCTCTAAAAGTAACTGGTGTAAATGGAGGTGGGCAATCCGGTGTCGGAGTTACAGAATTACAATTGCCAGCTCCTCCACCACCCATACCACCACCTGCAAATGGTTCACAAAAACTATAGACCAGCAAATCACCATCCTTATCGTAAGCAGAATGGTCAAAAGCGATTGGATTATTTACACATATAACAGTTGGGGGAAAATTTTTAAATACAGGACTTGAGTTGCAACTTTTTTGAGCTTCGGGGTGAATGGAGATAGTAAATGTTGCACCTGTTGAACCCGGGCTTAAAATGTTGGAAATAGTATTATTTCTACAACAACGCTGCCATACAATAACATACTCCTCATTAATTATTTTTAATTCTACTTCAGTTTGATATGTGCCTTCTTCTCCACATATATCTGGAGGCAGTATTAAACAAGGGTATGATGGTGGACTTATTTGATCAGGTCCATTAGTCAAATTTTGAATACTATATTCTCGATTATTAGGTAAGGTATTAAGATATCTCCTTTGTGTAGCATTCCATTGATAGATGGTAAATCCCAAAGGTTGGTCGAAAAAGGCTGCGTTTTGCTGAGGGCGACAATCGCGGTAGAGTTTAATCGTTATCAAATACCTTCTAAAGGTTGAATCCTGCCCATAACCAAGACATTCATAATACATTTCGCCACCAATAATATGAGCTCCAAAGGAAGGAACTACATAGCTTATTATCAGCAGAATAAGTATAAAAATTTTCTTGAAATAATAATTTAAAATCACCCCCAAATTTAAGTGTATTGTAGAATAATTGGTTAAAATTAACAATAATATAAAATGCTATGTCAAAGGCATTATTTAAATTAATGAGCTAGTTTTGTACAAAAATATTTTATGCTACACTCTAAGTCCACCAAATGCCTAGTATGCGGAACAGTTATCGTTGGTCGAAGGGATAAAAAGTTTTGTACCGACAGCTGCAGATCCATACATCATCAGGAACAAAAGAAAGATGAACCTGATTTTATAAAAAATATTAACAAAACACTAAAAAAGAACAGAAACATCCTGTCAACCTTCAATCCAGAAGGTAAAAAAACAATTTCGAAAGCTTCATTAATTAATGCGGGATTTGATTTTAAGTATAGTACCAATCATTTTATTACCAAGAAAGGCACCACTTATTATTTCTGTTACGATCAGGGTTATACTTTATTAGATGATAAAACGGTGCTTATGGTAACTCAGGCAGATAAATAGTAAAGTCCTAACTGTTATACTTTTCTTAATAAATGGAAAAGTTCTAAACACTTTATCAGAATTCGTCGTTTATAGGGTTCTTAAATCAAATATTAACTAACTAAATCTATTTATGAAAAACTTTATTTTAGTAATTGTAGGGCTTAGTGGATTAGGACTTATAAGTTCAACCATTGTCAAATCAACCAAATTAAATATTGATACTAATCTTAGTTCAGTCACCTGGATTGGTAAAAAAGTTACAGGTCAACACCAAGGAACCGTAAAAATTAAATCGGGATCGCTAACTTTTGAAAACAATAAGCCTGTATCCGGATCATTTGTTATGGACATGAATACCATAACTTGTACCGATTTATCTGGAGAATCAGCCGGTAAAATGGTTGGGCATTTAAAAAGTGATGATTTCTTTGGAGTATCTGCTTATCCTTCAGCAAGCTTTGATATAAAAAATGTTGCATCGACAATTGATCCGAAAAGATTTGTAATTACTGGTGATCTTACGATAAAAGGAATTACACAGTCAATAAACTTTGATGCTGAAGTTGATATGAAAAATGCCAAAGCCAAGTTAAAAATTGACCGCACCAAGTATGGCATTAAATATGGATCAGGAAGTTTCTTTTCAGATTTAGGGAATAAAGCGATTGATAATGACTTTGATTTAGAAGTAAATCTTGTTTACAATAAATAACAGTTTTCTTGTTTTAGAATTATAATGAGGATGATTCAGCATTATTGTTGAATAAATAAATAGGATTATTGGATTTAAACCGATTGAAGAGAGTTAACTTTTCAATCGGTTTTTAATTTAATGCAAACGCAATTTTCTTTAATGTTATCTGAATTAGTTTCTCAATTGTTTTTTCCGGGTGGTTAGAAAAAGTTCCCGTTAATCGATTAGCTAAAATAGCATTTAAAGATATGCAACGGTGATTCATTATATCAGATAGTCCATATAATGCTGAGGTTTCCATTTCTATATTGGTTATTCTCCCAAGTGAACCAAGAGATAATTTAGAGTACTGATCAAGTAAAGTGGGAAAGTTTGATTTTATTCTTGTAGATCTACCTTGAGGACCGTAAAATCCTGGAGCAGTTAAGCTCACTCCCATTTGAATTATTGGGTCTGAAAATATTTGAATGAGTTCATGGTTTGCTTTTACTAGATAAGGTCTCAAAACTGATAGTCCCATGTCATTGAATTCACGATCAATAATTAAGTGTTCCTTACTCGGAATGAATGAGTAATAGTGCATTAACCCATCAAGACCAACGGCGTACTCACTGATTAAAAAACTATCGATTGGAATGTCATTTTGAATAGCACCTGATGTGCCAATGCGTATAAAGGTTAATGGAGTAAAATTTGGAAGCGGTTCACCGGTTTGTAAATTTAGATTCCACACAGCATCCAGTTCATGAAGTACAATATCAATGTTATCTGTTCCTATTCCTGTTGAAATAACGGTAATTCTTTTATTTTTGTAAATTCCTGTGTGAGTAACAAATTCCCTTGAACTTTTAATAAATTCAATTGTATCAAAATGTGCACTGATCATTCCAACTCTAGAGGGATCGCCAACAGTGATAATAATCGGAGAAATTTGTTCCCGGCGAATCCCTAAATGATAGATGGAGTTATCAGAGTTTATTATCCAATTTGATTTCATAATTATGTCAATTAATAAAATATATTATTTAGCTACTTGTTCTACCTGCCAAAAAGTAATGAAAACAATCCATGTTGAAAAATGTGTGTTGCAGGATCTTAAATTAAATCCTATTAGTGCTAAGGAGATAGACCATCTTGCCAGCTTAGCAGGTTCATATGAGGCTTTGTTTTCAAGAAGGGCAATTAAATATCGAACATTAAAACTGAAAGATAAAAAATTAACAGAAAAGGATATAAGAAAACTAATGCTTGAAGAATATACTTTTATTAAAAGACCTTTGATTGTTGTGAACGATAAAATTTTCATTGGAACTTTTGCAAAGGAAATTCAAAAGGCAAAAAGTGAATTGGAAAAATAGATTATAGAATACCTCGTATAACTTTAAAAGCCTTACTAAGATTGGCAATAATGTCACTGGCAATTAAAGTTTCATAGGTTTCATTTTGTATGGCAAGATCCCCAGCTAAACCATGCAACAAAACTGAAATTAAAGAAGCTTCTTTTGGAGAATAGTTTTGTGCCAGTAGAGAACAAATAATTCCAGATAAAACATCTCCACTTCCAGCGGTTGCCATACCTGGATTACCGGTTGAATTAAAATAGGTAGTGCCATCTGGTAAATGAATCGATGTATAAGCCCCTTTAAGTATTAGAATAACATTATATTCTATGGCAAACTGTCGAGCTTTTAAAATTCTATTAAAACTATTTTGTGATTTTTCACCGGTTAATCTTTCAAATTCACCAATATGAGGAGTAAGAATAGAATGCTGTGGCAATTTTTTATAGAACTCGGGACGGAGTGACAGGAAATTTAAGGCTTCTGCATCTATAACTAATGGAAGATTAATTTCCAATGTTTTATTAATTAATTGATTAAGGATTGGAATATCTACCATTCCAGGACCTATTAAAATTGCATTGAACTTCGTCCAGTCGCAGTCCATGAAATTGCCAATCAAATGAACCATGACCTCAGGTGTATCCTCAAATTGAAGCGTTCTGCAGTTTTCATTCGTAAAGACAGATACCAATCCTGCGCCGGCCCTAAGACAGGCTCTGGATGACAGCAAACACGCCCCGCACATACTTTCAGATCCTGCTAGTATTGCTGCATGACCAAAATTGTTCTTATAAGAAAATTTTTTACGATCATTTAGTATTAACTTAATATCCTGTATTTGTAAGTAATAAAAGTCAGTGGGAGTGGAAAGAACAACTTTCTCCGATAAATTTATTTTGCCTAAGATCCATTCTGGGATGTGATTTTCATTCTCAGGTAAAAAATATGCTACTTTTGGAAATTCAATTCCAAAAACAATTTTTGATTTGATAAATAACCATGGTGTTATGTTGTCGGCAAGACATCCTGATGGAAGATCAACACTCACTATTTGATTAGAAAATTGATTTAAAAAATTAATTAAAGAAGTCCATTCCGGAGCAAATGGTCTAGAATTTCCTGTGCCGAGGATGGCATCAATAATGATGTCCTTTGATTCAACCTTTAAATCAGGAATATGATTTGCTTCAATCGATTGAATCGAGTATTCTTTTAAACTTTTGAATCGCTCTAAATTAACAAGGTATTCATGGGAAGATTTTAGGGCAAGTGGAACCAAAAGTATATGAACTCGACGACCATTCTCATGAAGTAATCTTCCAATCACTAAACCATCACCTCCATTATTTCCATTACCACAAAAAATGTAGAAATCTGAGTGATTGAATCGATCATCCTTTAAAATCCATTCAGAAAAAGCTGATCCAGCCCTTTCCATCAATTCCAACATCGATATTTTTTGTTCAGAACAGCTTAATTCTTCGACTTGTCTTATTTGCGATGGAGAAAAAACTGGAATCATAAATTTGATTTAAGGTTCCATCATAAATGGATATCTGTAATCTAAAGGAGGATCAAAATTCTCTTTTATGGTTCGAGGAGAGACCCAACGTATTAAATTAAGAATAGACCCAGCTTTATCATTTGTACCGGAAGCCCGGGCTCCACCAAATGGCTGTTGGTCTACTACTGCACCGGTAGGTTTGTCATTAATATAAAAATTACCTGCAGCATTTTTTAATTTATGACTGGCTTTCTGAACAATTGAGCGATCACTGGCAAAAATCGCACCTGTCAGGGCATATTCACTAGTCTTGTCAACAAGATCTAGTACATTTTCAAATTGTTCATCTTCATACACATAAATCGAAAGTATCGGTCCGAATAATTCTTCTTCCATTGTGGTATAATGAGGGTTATCACAAAGCAAAACGGTTGGCTCGATAAAATAACCTATCGATTTGTCATACTTTCCACCCATTAGAATTTTCACCTCAGAGTCTTGTTGGGCTTTGTCAATTACAGCACTTAATTTGTTAAATGACTTTTCATCGATAACTGCATTGATAAAATTTGAAAAATTTTCAGGTGTTCCCATTTTCATATCAGCAAGATCTTGTCTTAAAAACTCTTCGACTTTTGGCCATATACTTTTTGCAATATATGCCCTTGAAGCTGCACTACATTTTTGCCCTTGAAATTCAAAAGCTGCCCGTGATAAGGATACGGCAACAGCTTTAGGATGAGCGGATGAATGGGCTACAACAAAATCTTTACCACCAGTTTCACCGACTAATCTTGGAAAAGACTTGTACGTAGATAAATTATTTCCAATAGTGGCCCAAATCTTCTGAAATACTCCAGTTGATCCAGTAAAATGTATTCCCGCAAAATCCCGGTGATTAAAAATTACTTCACCAGCCGTAGAACCATCCACAAATACCAGATTGATAACACCTGGTGGTAATCCTGCTTCGATTAAAATATCCATAATAAGTGATGCAGAATATATCTGAGTCTCCGCTGGTTTCCAGACAATAGTATTGCCCATTAAAGCCGGTGCACACGGAAGGTTACCTGCAATAGATGTAAAATTAAATGGAGTTAAGGCAAAGATAAACCCCTCGAGAGGTCTATACTCCAATTTATTCCAAATCATGGGGCCCGAATTAGGCTGGATATTGTAAATCTGGGTTAGATAGTGAACATTGAATCTAAGGAAATCACAATATTCACAGACGGCGTCAATCTCTGCCTGGTATACATTTTTTGATTGTCCGAGCATCGTCATGGCGTTCGTCATGGCTCTATATCTTCCAGCAATAAGATCTGCTGCTTTTAAAAAAATTGATGCCCTTTCTTGCCAAGGCATGTTTTCCCATTCATGTTTTGCATTTAATGCGGCATCAATGGCAAGCTTTATTTCTTGAGCACCTCCTTTATAATAATAAGCGAGCGTATGCTTAATTTCATGTGGAGGGAATATCCTACGCCGATCGTTTGATTTTATTTTTTTGCCATTGATCGTCATGGCAATTTCAAGTTCCTTAGATTTAAGTTCGGCAATTACTTTCTTTAGTTCTGTTCTTTCTTTTGACCCAGCTGCATAAGAAAGGACAGGTTCATTTTTAATTGGGGGTATATTGTACATTGTATAGATTAACAAGTTTTATTTTAAAATATAGGTAATCGGTTCATCTGAGAGGCTCTGATCAAAAACAACATATTTGGGCACGGATGGTTTATCTGAAACACTTACCCAAATTTGCATCTTTGGTGAGTCTTCTGCTAATGACCCAAATTCAACTACAAAGCATAGCTGATTATTGAACACTTCCATTTTAATAACCTTAATAATTTTTTCTTCAAAAGTTCCTTTATCTAAATTAAGATTTATAACTTTTCTTACATAATCAGGTGTCAAGGGTTGACAAGCAATAATAATAGGAATAATTGGCCCGTCTGCAAAGCAAGATTCAGGGATAGCTATTTTATAATTTGATTTCTTGCCGTTATCATTTTTTCTAATATTGACTATATGATCAGTATAACCAATCTGAAATAACTGACCACCAAATTCGAGATCACGAGTAAAGTTCAGTAGAGAGTTTCCTTTAAATTTTGCTTTATCGTTTATAATGCCAATTGGTAATTCCTTTGTCGATTGCACTATCCAATCTGAACCTTTAGACGAAATTTCAATTTTTTCATAGCCTTTGTGTGATTCTCCTAGAAAAGTTGTTGTGCTCTCATAATAATAGATCTGTTCGGAAAGATCTCTGGCAACATTGGCATATACTATTTTTGGTTCTTCTGTTTTTTCCTTTTCCGTATTGACCATTACAAGCGAATCAATATTTACAGTAAGCTCACTTAATTTTTTAGAGAGTTTATCGCTTATTGATTCCTGAAAACGACCGCCAAGGTGTTTAGCAAAAAACTTTTCAGCAGCTGCAAGAAATGCCATGTTGTTATCTGGATTCGCAAATCCATGGCCTTCATCCATGGCACATAGATATTCTACCGGGAGTTTTTTTTTCCTCATGGAAATTACGATTTGATCGGATTCAGCTTTTTTAACTCTTGGATCATTTGCACCTTGAACAACCATTAGAGGGGCTATTATATTTTCAACGGCGTATAAAGGAGACTGACGTTTTAATTGAGCAGCTCCATCGGTAGTGGTTGGATCACCCATTCTGGTGTGAAATATCTTACGTCCAGCTTCCCAATATGGAGGAATAGATTCCAGTAAAGTCAATAAACTTGAAGGGCCAACCACAGAAATGCCACATGCATATAGATCTGGTGTAAAAGTTAAACCTGCAAGTGTAGCGAAGCCTCCATACGATCCACCAAAAATTCCGACCCTCTTAGCATCTACAATTCCTTTTTTGATAAGATAACGTACTCCTTCACTTATATCATCCTGCATAAGATCACCCCATTGTTTGTTACCCAGGTTAATAAAGTTTTTTCCGAATCCGGTTGATGAACGAAAATTCATCTGCAATACAGCATAACCTCTATTGGCAAAAAACTGAGCATATGAATTATAGCCCCAGTAATCTCTCGCCCATGGTCCGCCGTGTGGATTCACAATAAGAGGTAAATTCTTTGAAGGAATATTTTTAGGTAAGGTTAAATACCCTGAGATTTCCAATCCGTCAGAAGACTTATAATTTATGGGTTTCATCTTGGACAAATCCGAAATAGGTAATTTGGGTCTAGGTTTATACTGAAATGTAATTTTTTTTGAAATTCGATCAAACAAATATACACTTCCAGGATCAGTATCATTGGAAACACCAATTAACCAAAGCTTCTCGTCTTTAGTGGTATTCATGAATTGAATTTCGAAACCTTTAAATTGTTTTGAAATTAATTTGTAATCTGCTGCGTAGGATTTGTTTTTCCAATACATTCTGACTTTATCATCTGTGTATTCTGTCATCAATAAACTATTATCGACTTCACTGAACAAAGCATTGCCAAAATCAACCCTTTTTTTCGGATCAGATTCAATTAATTTAATCTGACCTGTAGTGACGTTTAATAAGTTCAATTGAGACAAATCAGTTTTTATGCCTACATTGCTAATCATGTAAACATTAACTCCATCATTGTGAAAATTAATAGGATAAAACTCTTCAAGGATTGAACCTGAGTAAATGGAAGTCGTAGATTTTGGATCTAATCTTAATAATTCAGTACTTCCATCAATATTTGATCTCATGGCTAATCTCAACTTATCTTTTTGATCAAAAATCCAACCTGTAAAACGTTCAGTATTTTTGTTTAGTAATTTTAATTCCGCGGTGCTTATTTTTAGTTCGTATAGATCATGCCATGATTGATCACGGTCATTGAGTCCAATAATTAGAAGATCAGGATTGGTTTTTGGAACATGGACAATTTCTACACGTGTATTTTCTTTATTAGTAAGTGGTCGACTTATAGGGACCGAAGTTGATGGATCTGGTCTTTCATTTGGAATAACAGCATACACTTGGTAATTTTCATCTCCATTTTTATCCTGAACATAAAGAATTAACTTACTATTTCTACTCCAGAAATATGAGGAAATTGGGCGAATATCATTGGTGATTGGTTTTGCTTTTTCAAATGACTCATTAATTTTTTTAACCCAAATATTCCTTACTCCATTAAAGGGTTTTATAAAGCTAATCATTTTACCGTCTGGCGATAATTGCGCTCCTATAATCTCAGGATTTCCAAAAAATATTTCGCGATCTATAATTGGAGGAAGTTGGGATTGTTTTTTTTGAGCAACTACTGCAATAGCCATAAATTGTAAGCAATAAAGTAAAAAAAATAGTTTCATGTAAATTTAGAAGTTAATAATTATCAGCAAATATAGATATAAATCATTTTATTGAATTTATGAGTCTTTCAATTGGAGATTTAGAATTTTTCTATTTCATCCAATAAGCTTGAAAGCTTTGACTTGTAGTCCTTCTGATGGGTCATTAGTTTTATTGAAAAAAGACGCTGTGCGAATTTAAAGTTATAAATAAAATATAGCATTGATCTTAGCGAAATTAGTCCGAATAATGAGATTGCAAAACCAATAATAAAATTATATTTTAACCCAAAATAAAATAAGAATGCTAATGAAAATAAAAATACGATAACAATAGAAAAAAGTATTCTTATCGGAGGTATAAATTCAGTTTTTACAATTTTATAAGTAATTCTTTTAAAAAGAATTAACCATGGTCCGAATAAAATAAGGGCAGGAATTCCGACCATAAAATTAATAATGGTCTTTAATAAATTTTTTATCTTTAAACTAATTGATGTACTAATGCTGTAGGCTATTGATTCTAGTTCGGATATTTTATATGTTATTTTATGGGCATATTTTTCAATGATAGATGAATTCGATTTTAATGAATGGATAAGTTTTTGGTGGAATTCCAATAATGTTTTATGAGTAGTGCTCTCATTTAATTTGATAGACATTAATTGATCATATAATGTGGTAGAAATTTTAGGTGGTACTGAAAAAACTACTTTTTCCATTTCCAGCGTAAAATGTGAGGTCAATTCTGAAGGTAAATCTGACGATTCAGATTTTTGTTTTAACCATTCTTGAATTAATATTGGCTTACCAATATTAATTAAAACATCAGAACCGGCTCTTAAGACATTGGTGTAATTCGTTCCACAAGGAATTACAATAAGATTTTTCAAATTATGGTCCATTACACTATTAATCGCAATATGTGCAGCACCTTTTTGAAGAGGACGAAGGTGTCGAACCCAATGAGTGGTTGATTCAGGAAATATCAAAACACATTCAGACTGATTTAGCTTTTGATGGACACGATCAAATGTACTTTTATTCTTTCTAAGATTTTCAAAGCCATCTCTGGCTCTATAAATCGGAATTTGATAGGTCCCTTCAAGTATTGGTTTTAAAAATCGGTTTTCAAAAAGATCTCCTCTTACCAAAAAATTTAAAATTCGATCTTGAAAGCAAGCAAGAAGCATAGGTTCAGTAAAAGAACTAGGATGATTGCATAAAAACAATACAGGTCCTTCCTTTGGAATATGGTCTACTCCGGTGACTATTATCTTTCGAAAATAGCATTTAAAGGCGAAACGCATTAAGACTTTAAATATTGAATAAAGCATTACAGCAAATGTAAGTGTAATAGCCTTATTTTTGCAACTTTCAGATGACTAAGAAGCTTGTAATCATTGTTGGACCAACAGGAGTAGGCAAATCTGCCTTAGCAATGGAACTTGCTTATATATATAAAACGCCTATCATATCGGCGGACAGTCGTCAGATTTACAAACAATTGGATATTGGTACTGGCAAACCATCCAAAGAAGATTTAATTAATGTTAAACATTACTTCATAGATGCTATCGATATTGATCAAGAATTTAATGTAGGTGAATATGCCAAAGAGTGTTTGGCATTAATCGATGAACTATTTAAGACTCATAATATAGTTTTAATTTGTGGCGGTACTGGACTTTATATACATGCTATTCTGAATGGGTTAGATAATTTCCCAGTTGTTGAAAAAAAAATTCGAGAAAACCTTTATAAAGATTATGAAAGATTTGGTTTGGATTACTTAATAAATGAATTGAAAAAGTGTGATCCAGTATACCTGAATGAAGTAGATCAAAAAAATTCTAGAAGATTAATCAGGGCATTGGAAGTCTATCAAAGTAGTGGCATTCCCTATTCTGATTTTTTAAATAAAAGTAAAAGCGAAAGGTTATATGAGACCAAAGAGGTTTACTTAAAAGTGAATCGTAATATCTTGTATGAAAAAATCAATCAAAGGGTCGATCAAATGATAGGGAGTGGATTATTAGAAGAGGTCAAGTCGCTTAAAGATAAGAAAAGTTACCAGGCACTTAATACTGTTGGATACCAAGAAATATTTTCTTATTTTGAAGGTAAGTATACATTGAATGAAGCTATTGAAAAAATTAAACAGCACACTCGAAATTATGCTAAGAGGCAAATAACCTGGTTTAATAAGTTTAGTCAAGGCCAAATTTTCGACCCATTGGAACTAGATAAAATAATGGAGTATATTAATGAATAATGGATTCTACAAATTGAATCAATTTTCTTCCCGGGGGCTTAATTTCTTATTGAAGTTAACGAGACGTACTCCCTTAACTCGTCTTAGTAAAACCACCATTTCCGTTGGAGCAATTTTTGTATCGTCAAAAGTAAACAGGTAAAAATTCATGTATTCACTAATGCGCTTAATACTCTTTAGGTTATAATGCGCAAACATTTTTTCCAGATTCATATAATTTTGTAAGGTATCCATGTCTATCTGGAGTTCGTTGGTTATAATATCTTTAGATTTAAGTTGGTTATCTTTTATGGCTAATATCCAAGTTTGTGTTTGCAATAAATTGCTGAGTTCAGTATGAATAGTCTCAAGTTCATCAGGAAGCGAAGAATTGGATTCAATTTTTACTTCTGTAGAATCTTTTGGGTTTTTATAAATCAAAGTTGAAACAGGCAGATCGGCAATGTTTTTCATATAACTATGTTTATAACTTGTCCAGTTTAATTGATTTGCCTTATTGGATATTTTGCTAAGTTCGACAGCATTTAAAGAAGAATGATATACTCCAAGCTTGTCTATGTTGGCCTTGCCTTCTAATATTAATAATCCATCTTGAAATAAAGAAATTTTATAAACAGCACATTTTCCAAAGCATGATGACTTAGATAAAGTGAGTAACTTTTTGGCGACCAAAGGTTTTTCTTCGGTCAATTTCACTCTTCGATTACAAGAAAAAATAAAAGTTAAAATAAATATAAATATACTAAATCGAATCATTTATAAACTAATTGCGCACAAAGATATTAGGATTTAAGATAGTACCGATTATTTTTTAAAGTAACGATATTTGAGCATTAATTAGTACGTACGTGTACGTAGAAAATGTAATCCTTGGGATTTTGTAATCTTAAACCTAAAAATTAAATTACTGTAAATAATCTATATTAAGCAATAACTCTATTCCTTCACTAAACTCCTTTTGGTCAATGGTCTCATTATGTAATCTTAAACCGTAATTCAATTTGGTTGGTGGAATTCCATATGCGTTTAACAGTTTTCCAATTGTCAAAGTTCGTCGATTGACCAATTCATCATGTTCTGCAGTTTGGATTTTGCTGAAGGCTATTAAATCTAAAGACTTATATTTTGTATTTCGAAGCAGGCTGGAGAGTTTATTAATTAGATCCGCACCTTGTGTGCTCAAAGCGGAAGATTCTTCAAAAAACATGTATTGTTGGGGTAGATGTACGAGTATGTTCTGATTCTCTATATTCACCGATGCTCCGGGACATTTAAGATTCAGAATAAGATTTTGAAATTTTTTGAAGACTTCTGTTTGACCTGTTATTTCAGATGATTTGACTTTATTGTTTTCAATTGGAACTGAGGATGATTTAGCTGGTTTTGTGGGCGGTAATGTATTGCGAATAGAGTCCACATTATTTCTTGTTTTAACGCCTGGTTTGTTAGCGTAGTCTTGCTCTTGGCTATTAATCTGGTTAATTTTTTCTTTAAGTTCACTTATTTCCTTAAATTGTTGAAAAATTCTTTGTCTCAATAATTGAGCAGTGTCATTGAGATTTTCAATCAGACGAGTATTATTTATTTTTTCTTGAACTGATTTATCTTTTAAGGCAAGAATTTGCGCGTTTAGTTCTTGTATCTTTTGATTTTTTGCAACAAGACTATCTGATAAGGATTGATGTTTAATACTGGAATTGGATTGACTGGCCAATTTGCTTAGTTCAAGAATTTGGTTGGCTTGATTTTCAGCATTTTTGTTAAGTTCTGAGATTTTAGAATTTAAGTCTTCAATTTCTTTGTTTGTAGTAGAGATTTGAGATTTAAATTTTGAATTTTCGATATTTAAAAGTTCAATTTTATTTTTATAATCCAGAATTTCACTTGTTGCATTTTCTAAGTTAGCCCTTAATTCTTTGTAAGTGCTATTATCATTTAATTTCTGTTGAGATTTAAGTTTATTATTCTCATTGACAATATTGGTTTGATCTAGCTCAAGTTTAGAAATTTGATTTTTTAGTTGAGTATTTTCAGATTTAATTTTTTGATTATCAGATACTAGTTTGGAGTTACTATTTGCTTTTTCTTCTAACTGGTTGACTTTTGAATTTTTATCTTTAAGGGTATTATTTAATTCCGACAATTCAGTTTGTAGTTTTTTAGTTAATTCTAATTCACGATTCAGTTTATCTTTCAAGGTATTAAGATCGGCTAAATCTCTTTCCGAAACTTTTTTCTTTTGTTCAGCTTCGATATTTGCGTACTTTACTAAGGATGAATTTTGTTGTGCAACAATTGTATTTAAAGAGTCAATATTTTTCTTATGAGCTTTTATTAATTGAGTCAGTTCTGAAACCTGTTTGATTCTTTCGTTATCCATAATCTCAAGCTTAAGAGTAAAGCCGTTGAGGGTTTTGGATAACTGTGAATTTTTTTCTACTTCCTTATTGTATTTGGATTGTAAGGTTCCAATGTATTTGTTTTGATATTCTAATGTTTTTTGTAGTTCAGTAGTTGATTTTTTATTGGTAGAAATATTGGTAGGGTTATCGGCTGTTGTTGGTGTTGCCATCAGTCGCATTAAAGAATCAATTTCTTTTTCTAGTCTTTCCTTGTCCAAAGCCAATAATAGATTTTCTTCGGCGACTGCAGCATTTAAATTCATAGTGTCCCCACTGAGCAATTTTCGAGGAGTGTTATTGGAATATTGAAGGTAAATCTGAGCCAATACACGCTCTGTTTTATCGAGTTGTTTGCTTATCTCCTTAAGTTTTAGATCTTCATTTTTTTGAAGGGAGTCATTCTTAGATAAGAGTTGATTCTGTAGTCGGAGTTTTTCAATAGAATCCTGAGCCTTCTTGTATCGGGATGTTGATACACAGGCCAATTGGCAAAAGCTAACTGCCGCTAGGGTAATGATCGCCTTGATTTTCATGCCATAAGCCTTTTATTTCAATTACCATACCAAATTGGTTCTTTTAATAAAATTCAGTTCGTAAAACCGTTCTTAAGTTCTTATGTTATTCAGTATCATATAAGAATGGAGATTATTACTTTACCTGAATCCCGATTAAGTTTTGGGATAACGAATACGATACGGGAGCTTGAAGGAGATTGGAAGCTTCCGACCCCAATTCCGATAATGCTTAGCCTGGATTACCTTCTTGCATTTGAGAGGTGTAAACCTGATGGGATGTCACTTTTATTCGGATATTGTAAGAAGGATGGCAAAACTTTAGCCCTATTTCACCTTCAAATCATTGGTTTTGACGCTGAAAGACGGTTGAGATTGCAAATGGAAACTGGACAAGCCTCAAGTCTCAGTGACCGATTGGCCTTGGCGATTAAGTTATTTGTAGCCCGAAAAGTGAACCTTAAAGGAGCCATTTTAGGGAATTTGATGACTGCGGGACCTTTTGGAATTGTATTTGATAGTAGTTTAACTTCGGATGATGAATCCTACATCATTTCCGAATTAGGGAACCAGATTCTTGGTAAATTTAATTCTTATTTAGATTGCTCAATCGCAGTAATAAAAGATATTACACCTCAAAAACGGTTAAAGATAAAACATTGCAGAAGTGGAGTAAAACTTCATGAGTTCACTATTCAACCTTCTATGCGTCTAGTAATTAGGCCTCATTGGACTACTTTTGAAAAGTATATGGAAGATCTGGAAAGTAAATACAGAACCAAATTAAAAAAAGTAATTGGCCATAGCAAATCCTTTAAAATAGTAGATGCAACATCAGAAATTCTAACAGAGAATTTAGATAAAATATATTCATTATATCTTGAAGTTGCTCAATCTGCTGGCTTTAATCTGGTAGATCTTAAGAAAGAATACTTGCTTGAAATTAAAAAACAATTAGATAAGAAATTTATTATAAAACTGGTCTATTTAAATGATGAAATCATTGCATTCTACACTTACTTTCCAGATCAATTTTGTCTTAATGCTCATTTTATTGGTTATAAAAAAGTCTTAAATAAGAAGTACGATTTATATCACAACCTGTTAATTTTTTATCTCAAGGATGCCATTGAGCTGAAAGAAAAAGCAATTGAATTCGCCAGAACAGCATTGGAAATTAAAAGTTCATTAGGAGCTGAACCAATTGATTATTATTGTTACATTGCTCATGAATCTAAGTTTGTCAATCGTTTGGTTCCGGGAATTCTTGAGCTTCTCAAACCTGTTGAAGTATGGCAACCACGATCACCGTTTAAATAAATGGTGTCGTTAAGTCCATGTTAAATCAATTGCTTGAAATGAGTAGTTAAAAAGTGTAAACTTAGTTTTGTGTTAAGAATTTAGAATCTTGAGAGTAATAATTTCTATCCTTTTTATTTTGCAAATTTTTGAATCAGCAAAAGCTCAAACTTTTCCATTATTGAGTGCTATTCGAAGTCCTTATTTTATTTTGAATTCCGGACAGGATTCATCTTTGATTCCAGGATTAAAAAATAAATCTACTCAAATTATCTATTTGTTGTTTTCGGCGGAGGAAGATCCGATAGGTTTGGATCCTGGACTTAGTACGGATGGACGATGGAGAGCCATTAATTTGATGAATATTTTAAAAGAGCAGGAAATCGCTGCTTTTTTTTCAACACCCTTTAGAAGAAACATACTTACTATTCAACCCCTTTGTGAATATTTAAAGATGGGGACAAATTATTATGACCAATCAGATCTAAAATCTCTTTATGATCAGATCGATAAATATAAACCATTCGAGATTGTTGTAATGGTACATAAAGAGACCCTTCCGAAAATCATGGAACATTACCTTGGAAGGCCATTTGTCGAAAATGTTGAAAATCAACCTTCTGATCGTATTTTTGTCCTTGAAAGGCCATTGAAAGGCACCCCAAATTTGAGGAATTACAGATACAATATAAGATAAAGGACTTAGAAAATGGACTTAGCGGCGCAATATTCCTCCAGAGGGATAGAAGAGAAATGGTATAAACATTGGGAAGAAAAGGATTACTTCAATTCAACCCCAGATGACAGGGAACCCTTTACTATTGTAATTCCACCTCCAAATATTACAGGTGTTTTACATATGGGTCATATGCTAAATAATACCATACAGGATATTCTAATCAGAAGAGCTAGACTACTTGGTAAAAATGCCTGTTGGGTACCTGGAACTGATCATGCGTCTATAGCTACTGAAGCGAAAGTAGTAAGGATGCTTCGAGAAAAAGGAATTCGAAAATCTGACATCAGCCGGGATGAATTTCTACGCCACGCATTTGATTGGAAAGAAAAATATGGAGGTATTATTCTTCAACAATTGAGAAGACTTGGAGCTTCCTGTGATTGGAGCCGAACGGCATTTACCATGGATGAAGTTCGATCTAAAGCCGTTATAAAGTCATTTGTTGATTTGTATAATTCTGGCAAACTTTACAGAGGTAAGAGAATCATTCACTGGGACCCCGAAGCCAAAACCGTACTTTCTAATGAGGAAGTAATCTATAAGGAAGAAAATGCTCAACTGTTTCACCTCAAGTATTACGAAGAATCCAATCCGGATTCTTTTATTGTTATTGCAACACAGCGACCAGAGACCATAATGGCTGATGTAGCGGTTGCAGTTCATCCAGAGGACGATCGATATAAACACTTGATTGGTAAAAAGGTAATTATACCTTTAATTGAACGAGCAATTCCTGTAATCTCTGATGATTATGTCGATCGAGAATTCGGAACAGGGGCTCTAAAAATTACTCCAGCCCATGATCCAAATGATTATGAAATTGGAATTCGACATCAGCTTGATGTTATTGATATTCTCAACGAAGATGGAACATTAAATTCACAGGCTAAGATTCTTATTGGAGAAGACCGTTTTGTTGCCCGTAAAAAAATAAAGTCTTTATTAACGGATTCCGGTAATTTATTGAAGGTCGAAGATTATCGAACAAATATTGGAAGATCAGAAAGAACAGATTGTGTAGTAGAACCCAGGTTAAGCTTACAGTGGTATGTGGATTCTGATAAATTGGTAAAACCCGCTTTGGATGCTGTTATGAATTCAGACATAGAATTCCTACCAGATAACATGAAGAATACCTATCGTCATTGGATGGAAAATATAAGACCCTGGTGTATATCCAGACAACTTTGGTGGGGACATCAGATTCCAGCATATTATTATGATGAACATGTTTTTGTGGCGCATACAAGAGAAGAGGCAATCCTGCAGGCAAAAGCGAAATTAGACTCAAGTTATTTTGATGAATCTCGATTAATACAGGATGATGATGTTTTGGATACTTGGTTTTCTTCATGGTTATGGCCAATATCAGTATTTGACGGATTCAACAATACAAAGGATTTTCAATATTATTATCCAACGAATGTTTTGGTTACAGGCTGGGATATTATTTTTCTCTGGGTAGCCAGAATGATTATGGCCGGATATGAATGGAAAAATGAAATGCCGTTCAAAAAAGTTTATTTTACCGGTATGGTGAGAGATAAACTTAGGAGAAAAATGAGTAAATCACTTGGTAACTCACCAGATGCTTTAGAATTAATGGATAATTATGGAGCAGATGGAGTCCGATTTGGAATGTTGTCCTCATCTCCGGCTGGAGGTGATTTATTGTTTGATGAAAAATTATGCGATCAAGGTAGAGCGTTTTGCAATAAATTATGGAATGCTACAAGATTAATTAAGGGTTGGTCTAAGATTGAGGTGAAGCCTTCTAAAAGCGACTATCTGGTTATGCAATGGATGGACCATCGAATTGAAGAGGTATTAAGGGAAACAGACCATCTCATCGATCAATCCAGACTTAGTGAAGCTCTAAAAACAATCTATTCATTTGTTTGGGAAGACTTTTGTGGTTTTTACCTTGAAGCGATAAAACCTAAGGATACAATTCAAGTACCCGAAGATGTATTGAACCTTACTACTAAATTCTATGAAAGGATTTGTACGATCTTACATCCTTTTATGCCATTTATTACAGAAGAAATATGGCACCAGCTCATTCAAAGAAAAGAAGGAGATGATTGTGTTATTTCTACTTATGTAAGGAAAGAAGACATTGATCTTGACTTGCTTCAACAAATTAATGAACTAAGAAATGTTGTTACACAAGTAAGAGATCTGCGAAATAAACACGGCATAAAAATGAATGTTGAAGTGCCTTTGTTTATTTTAAAATCACAACAAGCAAACATTCTTCAATACGTCGGTGCAGATACTTTATTAATAAAATTAGCCAGATTATCAGAGGTTTTGGAGACCAATCAGGAAATTCAAGGGTCTCAATCCTTTATGGGATTAAGACATAAATACTTCGTTCAACTTCCTGTCTCTATGGATATAGAATCGGAAAAAGAACGCTTGCGAAAAGAAATTGAATATGCGCAAGGGTTTTTATCAAGTGTAGAAAAAAAGCTTGAAAATGAACGTTTTATATCAAGCGCTCCGAAGGATTTAGTTGATAAAGAGAGAAGAAAGCTTGAAGATGGTAAACTAAGACTGCAATCTTTAATGGATAGTTTTAATGCCATAAGTTCCTAAAAAGAAAAATAATACTTGTCAAAGTTTCAAATTGGTGTTTTTAATAATAATTCAACCATTTTTGAAAAATCAGGGTTTTCACTGATATTGCAACAACCAAAAAAAACCTTATCTTTGTGCTGTAATCCCCCGCATATCTGATCCAACAGATAGATTTTAAATTTAATTTTATATATATGTCTCTAAAAACCAGTCTTTTCAAAAGAATTTCTCTATTGTTTCTACTTATTCAAGTAATAACAATAAATGCTCAGCAATCAACTGAAATTAATGTTTATCAACAAGGATCAAAAAGAAATTCAGTTATTAATCAATTAGTAAAGGAAGCCCATAATACGGGTATAGCTTTTCAATCCGTTAAAGTATTAAATGAGGCTAATTTTAATTTGTCTTCTGCAGCTTTATTTGATACAAGAAAGGCTAAATTCTATAATTTGGAAAAAACCGGTTTGAGTCAAATCGCTAATCAAAAACCAGAGGCGATAAATTTGACTTTTGAGTTAGAAGATCATACCTTAATAGAATTAGAGTTAATTCAATCTCATCCTACATCTGATGATTTTTATGTAGAAACGTCAGAAGGAGAAAGAATTGAAACTAAACTTGGTACTTATTATTATGGTATAGTTAAAAACAGTCCAGAATCCTCCATTGCAGCAATAACCTTCTTTCAGGATAAAGTATTGGGATTAGTTACTGTCGATAATCAGAATCTGATCTTTGATGCCATCCCAAATGCACCGAACTCTTTGATTATTTATAAAGAGAGTGACATCGCCAATACTCCTGAAATGAAATGTCTGACAGATCGATTAGATGCTATTGAGCATAATCCGAATTTCGGACAAGAGAATGCAGGCGATTGTATTCGGGTGTATATCGAATGTGATTTCGCATTATATAATAATAAAGGAAGTGTTCAAGCTACTGTGGATTGGATAACTTCAGTTTTCAATAATATTAAAACTCTTTATACAAACGAAAGCATTAATACAACGCTTTCTGAAGTTTTTGTTTGGACAAGTGCTGATCCATATAGCAAGACAGATTCCTATACAGCATTGGTGCAATTCAAAAATCAAAGACCAACTTTCAATGGGGATTTAGCCCATTTAGCAGCACTTGGTGGAAATAATATTGGCGGTATTGCCTGGGTTGACGCCTTATGTACAAGCTATAAATACGCCTATAGTAATATATACTCTACTTATGCCAATGTACCAACATATTCCTGGACCATTGAAGTGATGACTCATGAGATGGGACATAATGTTGGTTCTAACCATACGCATTGGTGCGGTTGGACAGGAGGCGCTATTGATAATTGCTATACTCCGGAAGGAAATTGTGCTCCTGGACCACCTCCAACCAATGGTGGTACCATCATGTCATATTGCCATCTTACCAATTACGGTATCAATTTTAATAATGGATTTGGTCCAAAGCCAGGGGATAAACTCAGAGAAAGGGTAATTGCAGCAAAATGTTTGGGCACAAGCTGCTCTGGAAATTCTTGTGGCGTACCTACAGGCTTAGTAATTTCTAATATAACCAATACCTCAGCTAAAGCAACATGGAATGCAGTGAGTGGAGCTAACTCTTATGATTTTGAGTATAAATTAGGAACCTCCAATACTTGGACCGTTGTAAATGTTACGACAACAACTTATACTATGAATGCCTTGACGGCTGGTCAAACATATAATACCAGAGTTAAAGCAAAATGCACAGGTGGAAATAGTACGTACTCAACTCAGGTTAATTTTACTACTACCGGTGGGTCTTCATGCGGTACACCAACCAACTTTGCGGTATCGAATGTTACGTCCAACTCAGCTACTTGTTCCTGGACTGCAGTGAGTGGTGCTAATTCATATAATTTTCAATACAAATTAGCAACCTCTAATACTTGGTCTCAAGCGAATGTAACAGTAACAACAGTTAATCTAACAGGCTTAAGCCCTAACACAACATATAATGTTCGAGTACAAGCAGTTTGCGGTTCTAATACCAGTCCATTTACAAATACCATTGCTTTTACAACATTAAATACTTCTTATTGTACTTCTAAGGGTAATAATGCAGCATTTGAATGGGTGTCTAGAGTTAAAATTGGTACAATTGATAGAATTTCAGCTTCCGATGGTGGCTATTATAATGGAACAGGACTTGTTACCGATGTAAACAAGGGTTCAACATATACTTTAAATTTTCAAGCAGGTAGTACAGGTCAATCTGGTACATTGTATTGGAAAGTTTGGATAGATTGGAACAGGGATAACGATTTTCTTGACGCCGGTGAAGAGGTATTGACTAAGGCTTCTCCAAGTCTTACTCTACAATCTGCCAGTATAACGGTGCCTTCGGGAGCCTCCACTGGAACCACCAGGATGAGAGTATCCGTTAAGTATGGTTCATACGCAACCTCTTGCCAGGTATACTCCTATGGTGAAGTTGAAGATTATACCTTGAATGTAAAAGCTGCAGGTACATTAATTGCTGGATCAAATGTTCACGCTATTCAAATTCAACCGAATCCATTCAATGAATATCTTGACGTTCAATTAAATTCTGAAATAGATCAGACAGTTAAGGTTAGTGTGGTGAATTTGTTAGGAGAAATTCAATATATATCCACTCAAGAAGTGTTACAAGGAGCAAATAGTATTCATCTTTCATTGGATCAACTTGCACCATCCACTTATATCTTAAATATTGAAGCAGCGAATCAAAGCTGGCAGAAAAAAATAGTCAAACAGAATTAATCCTTCGGTGATAATAATATATCATCAGTAAGGAAATTACGATTAAAACAAGTCCTCTGAAGTTACTCAGGGGATTTGTTTTTTATTTTAATTTTTAATTGATGAACTAATTGTTGAAGGTATTTATTTATGTCTTCAGATAAATTTAATTGAGTAATAAAAAATAATATTAATATACTCTGACAAATGCTTTTTATTATTATACTGAAGAAGGGGGAGCCCATGTCGGGTATTATTGGTATTATTAAGAACGATATTGCAACCAATAGTAAATGATAAATTAAACTTTTATCGTAGGGTTGTAATTTTAACTTGATATAAATAAACCAAGTCTTAACAATATTGAATACACTTACAGATATCATAGTTGCCAGAGCGGCACCGCTTATTCCCATGAATGGTATTAGTATTATGTTGAGATATATATTAAGTAAGACCAACCCAAACAGTAACCATAATTCAAACCGATAATATTTGGAAAAATTTAGAATATGATGGTTGATTCCGGTAGCTGCATCAACAACTCGTCCAATAAGAAGAAATCCGAGACAAAGTTTGAGTTCATAAAATTTTTCACGATGTGGCAAAAGTTGAATAAGATCATCATAACAAAAGAAAATACAAAGAGATACCCAAAGAGTTATCGTCAGCATATTATTTACCGATTTTCTATACCATTTACTCATTTCCTCCAACTTGTTTGCAAGGCCTGCCTTTGATATATAAGGCGTTAATATTTCTAATAAAGAAAGTGCAGGAATAAAAACAGCATTAGAAATAAAATGCATCAGGTTAAATTGTCCATTCGCTTCAGCCCCCAATTGTGTACTAATCATTAGACTGTCAATCCTTAGTGCCATTACCGCTGAGGTTCCTGCCAATACAGAATACATTGCGAATTGGATCATTTCTTTTGAGCGATCCAATTCTGAGGTAAAATCAAGTTTGATTTTTATATTTTCATATTGAGATAGAATTCGATATAGTAGAATACAGACGAATACATAATAACCTAAAACACTAAGTAGAAAACCTTGTCTGCCGATTAAGTTATAGACCACCAGTAAAAAAAGAATTGGTAATATGATTTTAAAAAGATTGCTTAGTAAACTAGGTATTGTAATATTCCTGTGACTAGTAGAAAGATGAGATAATAATTCATAAACAACATACAATATAGTTAATGGCAAAAGGTATATAATGTCTTTTGACCACTGCTCTGTATTCACTTGAAATAATTTGGTTATTGGACTTCTGAAAATGAAGAAAAGGACAATGAAAAAGGTAATGCCAAACACATATCCCTTAGCAATAAAACTATAAAACTTACTGTCTGTTTGCCCAGATTCATTACGGTAATGTGGAAAATATCTATAAAGTACAACTCCAAATCCAAGACTAACTAAGGGTGCCAATAATGAGGCCGAATTGGTTAGAAATCCATATAGACCATAAAGTTCTAGATTCTTTGGATAGATAAAAAGAGTGCTTAACGCACCGATAATCACTCCAGTATAGTTAATAAGGCTAAATTGTAATCCTTGATTTCTGATCTGTTCGGACATCCGCAAAGATTAATAAATTTTTTATTTGGTTGGGTAAAAGCTGTCTCCTTAATTATTTCGATTCAAATGGCGAAGCTAATTATATTTAAAAGCTAATTAATTAATTTGGAGAATTGTCATATATCTCCGTTAATTTGTTGAACTTATAGGATGATTAGTAGAGTAATACAATTAAGTAATCCTCATTTGGCCCGCAATCAAATGAAATATGTCCAGGATTCTATCGTTTCTGGTAAACTCTCATCATCCGGAAAATATTCACAAGAATGTGAATCTTATTTTAATCAATATTTTGATCCGTCAATCAGTTTATTAACGCATACCTGTACGGATGCGCTAGAGATGATAGCTCTACTGATTAATATTAAAGATGGTGATGAGATTATAATACCTTCCTTTACGTTTGTTTCAACGGCGAACGCTTTTTTGTTGCGAGGTGTAAAAATAGTTTGGGCTGATTCGCAATTTAATCATCCTAATGTAGATGTTGAACACATTTTTTCATTAATTACTTCTAATACTAAAGCAATTGTTGTGGTTCATTATGCAGGTCTCTCGGTTGATCTGAATCGTTTAATAGATTATTGTAGAGCCAGAAAGATATTCATTATTGAAGACGCCGCACAGGCCTTTCACTCCCATTACTACAATCGCAAAGTGGGAACTATAGGTGATTTTGCTACCTTTTCATTTCACGATACAAAACCCATAAGTTGTGGGGAAGGTGGATTATTAGTAGTTAATAATCCCGATTATGTTGAATCAGCCTGTGTGGTTTTAGAAAAAGGTACCGATCGGCGTTCGTTTATAAATAGTCAGGTTGAACAGTATCAATGGAAAAGTCTTGGTTCATCCTTTGGAGCATCACAACTTCAGGCTGCTTGCTTATTGGCTCAACTTGAAGATGTTGAATTAATCTTTTCAACTCGTCAGGTAATTTGGGAAGAATATTGTAAGGCATTTGAACAATCCAGCTTACTGCAATATTTCAGACTACCTATTCAAGTTACTTATAGCAATTATAATACCTCTATATTCTATTTAGAATTATTGAATACCGAAGATCGCAATCGATTAATAAAATATCTTAATTTAAAGGGAATACAGGCATGTTTCCATTATCTCCCTCTACATACCAGCCCCATGATGCATGGTAAAGTAGTAACAGATTGTCCTTATGCAGAATATTGGTCAAAGCATTTGCTGAGATTACCACTGCATACTTCAATGACTATAAAAGATGTACACTACATCGTTAATGAAATCAGTAGATTTTATTTTAGTGAATAATAATAAACTATTGCCTCGGTATAGGTGATCCGTGTGGATCTCTTTCAGGGAAGCCCAAGCTGGCATCTAATCTACTAATTTCTTCATCACTGATATTGTGTTCAAATTTTTCAGCTTCTTCGTGAATCTGATCTGCATTTAATCCTAATTGTTCTACCAAATACACTTCCCATAATCTATGGGCTCTAATCAGCTGATGGGCTCTTAACTCACCTTGTGGAGTTAATGAAGCATAATCGCCTTCTAAGCGGACCAATCCGATCGATTGCATTTTTTGTAACCACTGCCAAAACACCTTATAAGAATGTATAGATTGATTCGTTAATTGTCTTATACTGATCTTTTCAGTTACTTTTTGTTTAGATAAAAGTTTTAAGATGTCCTCTATAACGATTCTCATTTCATGTTTTCTTTTGAGATTCCATTTAGAGATCAATCCTCGATTTGGTGCAAATAACATTATCAGCAAGTAAATTAATGTTGTAACCACTGCCATTGACGGTCCTGGTGGAAAATCAAATGATATGCTTATTAATAATCCTGTCATTGCCGAAATCATTCCCAATAGGGCCGAAGTAGCAAGAACTTTTGGCAAACGATCAGATATTAAAAGCGCTGCGGAAGCCGGGGTAATGAGCATTGATACGACCAAAATAACACCAACACTTCTCAAAGACGCTACCACCGAAAGGGATAATAACAGCATGGTGAGATAATGCATGAAATTTTGATTAAATCCCAAGTTACTGGCAAGCTCAGCTTGAAATGTTGTTACAAATAAGGAGCGATAGTAAATTATTATCATTGCAAGTACCACAGCAACCATGGTTAGGGTGAGCCAAACATCTTCAGCTTCGACGGCTAAAATATTTCCAAATAAAAAATCCTTTAGATCCAGATGGACACCTTCATGATGACTAAGCCAACTAATACCTATTATTCCCAGAGAAAACATGAAGGTGAAAATAATTCCAATAGCGGCATCATTTTTAACCCGAATGTTCCTTTGCAACCAGGTTATCATAATGGCAGATAAAATTCCCGCTATCACAGAGCCTCCAAAAAACGCAAAAGTTGAGTATCCGAATAATACAAATGCAACAACTATTCCCGGAAGGATAGCATGCGATAGGGCATCACCTATCAGAGACATATTTCTTAAGACAATAAAACATCCAAGCAAACCACATAATCCACCTACTAAGATGGAAGCTAACAGTGCTCTTATCCCTGATTCAAGAAGGAAAAACTGTTGAATGTGCTGGTTTAACTCTGACATTTTATATAATTTGACGACAAAACTAATAAAAATATTAGACTAATCTAATATTTTTAAAAAATAATAGATATATCATAAAAACAATGACTGTTTTAATAATAAAAGGTAAAAATAAAATCGATTACATCTTGGACAGGCTGTCCATTTTTTCGCGGCTTATTGGACGAATGAAGTTTTTGAAAAATTCGACTCCTTCAGGTTTAATACTATTAATATGAGTAATTTTTCCACCTTTAATCCAGGCAAAGGCATTACAGCCGTTGTTATAATAAAGGTCAGCCTCATAATTAATCTCGCCATTCTCTCCAAAAACAATATGGGCTTCAGGATTGCAATTTCCTAGAATACCTTTTTCATCCCCGATAAAGGAAACCATATACTGTAGAGCTTGGGATTCATTCTTGCTAAACGAAAGACTCGCATTGGCATCCTTTCGAAGAGGAATTATATCAATACTAGTACAATTCTTATTAAGTTGTGATATAACATCGGCAGATAGAGGAGTCAAACCGCTGGTCCGATCAGCAGAATTGTTTGATTTTGACTTATCCTTTGTACATGAAATAAGTGAAAAGAAAACCAATGATGCTATTGTTATTAACCCCTTCATAATCTACTAATTAAATCTATAAGTAAGCCCCAAAGATATAAAATAACTAATCATTTTGGTTTCTTCACCTTGAACATTAATATATTTAGTTAGGGGAATTACAGATTGGGTAAATCTTCCAGAAAATCCCCAATGAACATTGAAATAATAGGTCACCCCAAGTAACCACCCCAAATCTGTTTTTACAAATTTTTCATGCAACTGACTTAAATCTATACTGGAAGATGAAATTAATCGACCCACATATAAACCTCCTTGGAAATGAACTTTGTAATAATTTGCTTTCTCTTCTTCTTTAAACCAATCTTTATAACAAAATATTACCGGAATATCCAGATAATGAAGCTTGTAGGCCAACATATCAGCATCGCGATTTCCATAATGAGATCCCCTGATACCATATAAAAATTCCAATTGCAACTCAGATTTTGTACCTAGTAAGGCTGCGCCGGTTACTCCTAAATGATAGCCAAAACGATTATAGCCATATAGCATGTCTCCATCGATTTGAGCTAAATTAATTCCAGCTTTTAATCCGCCCCGGAACCTAATGTCTTGTTGAGCATTGATATCCGCTAAAAAGGGTACCAGGATTAAAAATATTACAATACTAAATAGTCTAAATGGAGTCATTGACCCAAAGGTATTAAATTCTAATCTTTTGACAATCAACATCTTTTTTAAATGTGTTACTTGCACAAAAATAATTTTTAATACATATTTTTTTTTGTAATAAATCAAAGACTATCTTTACCAGTCATTACCAAAAACTCTTTACTGTATGAAATTTACTCGTTCTTTTCTTTCAAAGCTGGAAGACCTTTGTGAAAGACTAGGATATAAAATTCGCTATGAGCAAGGACACTTTCATGCAGGTTACTGTAGGGTTGAAAGTAAAAAATTGATTATCATCAACAAGTTCTTCGAACTAGAGGCCAGGATAAATTGCTTTCTTGAGCTTCTTCCTGACCTACCATTTGATATGTCAACCACAGATGAAGATACTATAAGTATATATCAAAAAATTTTAGATCTTAGACCCCAGGAAGCTGAAGAAGTAGCATCCTAATTCAAAATTGAAAATTACTATATTAGGAACTGGAACCTCGGTGGGAATACCCATGATTGGTTGTTCATGTTATGTTTGCCAATCTGAGGATACCCGGGATAAAAGGCTAAGAACTTCAATTAACATTTTAACTAAGAATACTTCATTACAAATAGACATCGGACCCGATTTCAGGCAACAAGTACTAAGAAGTCAAATCACAAGAATAGACGCTATTTTACTGACTCATCATCATGCTGATCATACGTCTGGTCTGGATGAAATTAGAGCTTTTAATTTTTCACAGGATCAGTTGATTCCAATTTATGCGGAAAATTATGTATTGGAAGATTTAAAATTGAGATTTGACTATATTTTTGGAGGTGTTAATTACCCGGGACTTCCAAATCTAAAACTACAATTGGTCGAACCTGGTAATTCAGTCAATATTTCAGGAATTGACGTTCTTCCCGTTAGAATTATGCACGGAGAACTCCCAATTTTAGGTTATCGAATTGGCAATTTTGCTTACATTACAGATGCCAATTTTATCGACGAAGTTACCTTAAGTCAACTTCAAGATCTTGATATCTTAATTATTAATGCATTAAGGCAAAAATTGCATCACTCACATTTTAGTCTTCAACAAAGTCTTGAAATGATTAAAGTCATTAATGCAAAAAAATCATATATAACTCACATTAGTCATCAGATGGGAACACATCAAGAAACGGAACTAAAACTGCCAACTAATGTGTCGCTGGCCTTTGACGGATTAATCCTTGAAGTGAATGAGTAATCTTTTGAGTCAAAGCCGTAGTCCTTATCTTTTGCAGCACAAAGACAATCCGGTGAATTGGATGCCTTGGTCAAAGGAAGCTTTGGACATGGCTAAAACAGAAAATAAACCAATTTTAGTCAGTATCGGATATTCAACCTGTCATTGGTGTCATGTAATGGCTCATGAATGTTTTGAAAAGATCGAGATTGCCAAAATCATGAACAGTTATTTTATAAATATAAAGATTGATCGGGAAGAAAGACCGGATCTTGATCATTATTTTATGAATGCTGTTCAGTTGATGGGTATACATGGTGGATGGCCTTTGCATTGTTTTCTTACACCTGATCTCAAACCATTTTACGGTGGCACCTATTTTCCGCCAGAACCTAAATATGGAAGAATATCATGGCCGGATTTACTTATGGCCATTCAGAATGCTTTTCAGTTTAAATCAAATGAGGTTGAAATGCAAGCTGAAAAATTATCTAATGTCCTAAATGATCAACTAAATAATCTTGGGAATAATAATGCTTCTGAAAACCTTAATTCTATTTTGAGTCAGGCTTTAACAGAATGTTCTACGTACATGGATATGGAGTATGGTGGTTTCGGAAATAGTCAGAAATTTCCAAATACCATGTGTCTTAATTTCTTATTGGAAAATAATAGAATTTCCGAGGCTAATGTGACAAATAATTTTATTCGAAAAACTCTTGATAGGATGTGTTACATTGGTTTATATGATCATTTGATTGGTGGTTTTTATCGTTATACGGTTGATCGTCTTTGGCAGATACCTCATTTTGAAAAAATGGGTTATGATAATGCTCTTATAATACCTCTGTTAGCCGCTATGGATATAAATAGTAATCAAATTCACTATAAATATTTTGTAGATCAAACTATTTCTTTTTGGAAATCTGAAATGAAAGGGGAGAATGGATTATTCTATTCAGCTATGGATGCAGACAGTAATGGAAAAGAAGGTTTGTTTTACCTTTGGAGTAATGCTGAAATCGATGCAGCAATAGGTAATGAACAACAGGATATTTTATCCTATTTGAAGTTAAACGACATGCATCACGAAGATGGTTCGGTTTTAAGTTTTGAAAATTTAATCAACTTAGAACTTCCTCAGAGATTAGATCATTTGCGATCCTGGGAAAAATATTTCAAAAAACTTTATTCCATTCGCAATAACAGAGTAAAACCAAGCATAGATCACAAATATATTTTTTCCTGGAATTGTCTCTGGTTAATACAGTTTTCCCAATGCTTTAAGTTGTATGGTGATTCTAATTACCACAATGAAGCATTAGATTTATATAACGCTATTCTAAGCTGCTTTACAATCAACGATAAAGTAGATGATTATTGCAGAATCTGTTATGATGATCATAGTCAGATTGGCAAAGCATTTTTAGAAGACATTATCTATTGGATGAATGGACTTTTATCCTTGTATGAAATTACAGCAAACGAAAATTTTATCAATACAATCCAGAATCATTTAGATAAGTTAGATTTGATATTTTATTCTAAGGATGGAATTTATTCAATGACTGGTCCTCTCCATGAAAATGTTTTATCTCCCGTTTTTGATTTGAAAGATTCATCTATACCTAATCCTAACGCATTATTAGCAGATCTATACTTAAAATTATGGTTAATTACACTTGACAATAAGTATTACAATCATTACGAAAGTATGCTCAATCAATGGTTACAATGTAAAGAAAAATCTTATTTTTCATATTCCAGTTGGTTGCGAATAGTTCCGGAAGCAATACCTAAAATATTAATTCTTAAAACCAGAAAGGTGGAGACTGCTGTAAAATTTAATCAATGGTTACGTATCAGTAATGTGTTGTATATTTACGATCAGAGTATTCCAATAGATACTGTTCAAATTTGTACTCATTCGATGTGTTATCCAATAATAAATAGTAAAGAGGAAGCAGAAGAATTTAGGAAAAGCCTTAACTAGATCAAGAATCAATTATGGATTCATTAATTGCATAAATAAAGTTAGTATTTAGATTGAAAAATAAATCATACATATTATTCAACGACATAATACAATTTTTAAACTTTCAGGTCCTGGAATCTGCTTGGATTAAATTAAGTGCAAATAGTTTGAATTAGACTTATGTTCAGGTTTAAGTTTAAATTTTTAATTGTCTTGAGTCTTGGGACCCACATTAAGGCCCAACAGGTTTCACCAAATCCAATGTTTTATTTTGATCCAGTCATGATTATGAGAAGCTCAGCAGGACTTGATGGGGAAAATGCACTTAGTTTAGTTTATAGAAATCAATGGGAATCTTTACCTGGGTCACCCAAAATGTTTCAACTTAATTATAGCTCACCCTTAATGGTTTATAATGGAGCTTACTCAATAGGTATTCTAAACGAATCTTCAGGAATTCATTCTAAAACCTCATTCTCAGGGTATTACCAAAAAGTCATCCCTAAAAATAAGTTTTTGGCTGCTTTAGGAGCAGGGATTCACTATGATTATATAAAGGCGGATTACTCTAAGATTAGAACCCCAGACGGAAATTATAATCCAGGCATAGATCATCAAGATCCGATCATAAGCAACAAAAACGATCTTAACAATTCTGTCCTGAATATAATAATAAGTAGTCAGCTTCGAATCCCTTTAATCCAATTCGGGGCTCAGTGGAAGCAGTCTTTGATCAGTTTGAACAAGAAGGACCGTTTTTACAAATCGGCAAATCTTCTCACAGTAACATTGCAAAAGGAATTTCTATGGAGCAATTGGACTTATCAAATTATATATTTAAACAGTACGGATTTTAAATTTAATCAGGAAGAATTTTTAGTTAATGGACTTTACAAAGACCTGTATTCAATTGGCCTACTTTGGCGAGGGCTTCGCAAATCCAGCTTGGATGCCGTTGGATTACAACTGTCTTTCAGGTTAACCGGAGGCATTTGGGCGGCTTATACCCTGGAATGGCCACTAAATATTTTAAAATCTTCAATTCCTTCCGCTACCCAGCAGTTTGGTCTGAAATTTGAATGGAATACGAAAGCTAAGGTTCAAAGACAGCCCATCATCTATAATCCTAGGTGGTAAATTATTGATATATAAATATTTTATAAATTAACAAAATATTTAATATAAAAAAATTGAAAAATCTTTCGATCATACACAATAGGGTAGCTAAGTCAATCGTTGTGGATCGGAAGCTCTGTTTTAATTTGTTTGCGATTAAAAAAATAAAAAAACTTAGCTAAAATTTTAAGAGTCCGTATATTTACGCACTTTTTTATTTAAACAAATAGTAGGTAAATCACAACCAAATGAGGAATTTGAATCTCTCTCTTTTTGCCTTGTTGTTAATTTTTTTAGCATCATGCGGTAAAAAACAACAGGATGGGCAACTAATAGGTGTACAAGAAAGACCAAAATGGAATGGAATTAATCCATACGGTATGGTCTATGTCCCAAGCGGGTCATATACAATGGGTCAATCCGATCAGGATAAATTCAGCACCCACATTCAAAAAGCTAAAACAGTTTCAATTTCAGGATTTTATATGGATGAAACTGAAATTACCAATAACGAATATCGCCAATTTGTTCAATGGGTTACTGATTCATTGGCGCATGCTACATTAGGCCATTTTATAGATGATGGAGAAGGTACCACTGAAAAAATCGATTGGGAACAAGAGATAGACTGGACCGACGAAACTTTGAAAGATCTCAATTTTCAAGGTGCTGATGCCTTTAAAGGGGTAACTGAAATCGATACCAGAAAACTCATCTATGAGTGGGAATGGAAAGATTGGCAAATGGCTGCTCACGCCAGAGATATTAAGCGTGGAGCGATTATTCATAAGGAAAAGACTAATATCTATCCTGATACACTTTGTTGGATAAGAGACTTTACCTATTCTTATAATGAGCCATATACCCGTAATTATTATTCTCATCCAGCTTTCGATGATTATCCTGTAGTTGGGATAAACTGGAAACAAGCGAGAGCATTCTGTTATTGGAGAACCCAACTTTGGAATGCCTTCAAGGCTGAAGATGAACCAAATTCTGAAGAATTTAGACTTCCAACTGAAAGTGAGTGGGAATGGGCAGCAAGAGGAACTCATGAGTTAGCTCCATATCCTTGGGGAGGTTACGGTCTTAGAAATGCCAAAGGTTGTCTATTAGCAAACTTCAAACCAGGAAGAGGTAATTATCCTGAAGACGGAGGTCAATATACGGTTAAAGCTGATGCTTATTTTCCTAATGAATATGGTTTATACAATATGGCAGGTAACGTAGCTGAATGGACCGAAACTTCATTTCACGACAATGCCTATAATATTGTACATGATATGAATCCAGATATAAAATACGATGCTCGTCCTGAAGATCCGGATTCTTATAAGAGAAAGGTAATTCGTGGAGGCTCCTGGAAAGATATTGGTTGGTACCTACAAAACAGCTCAAGAACTTGGGAGTTTCAAGACACTTCTAAATCTTATATTGGATTTAGGACTGTATTGACTTTCCTTGGAAGGGCTATTAATGATTTTTAATTGAAAGGATATCTTCCAAAGGAATAACTGCCTTGTTTTATTTTCAAATCAGACAATAATTTATTAATTTTAAAATAATCAAACAATGTCCTCATTTATCAAATCAGATACTTTTAAGTATGCAAAAAACTTCCTAATTGGAGTTGGTGCTTCCATCGTTATGATTGGAGCATTGTTTAAGATCTTATCAAAAGAAGGTGGTGACTTAATGTTAACCATTGGTCTTGTTACTGAAGCTATCCTCTTCTTAATGTTGGGTGTACTTCCTCCGGAAAAAGATTACTATTGGGAAAAACTTTATCCAGGATTGGATAATTATAATGCTCGTATTAATCCTTTAACTGAAGGTCCGATGAAATCTGGTCAAAGACCTCTTAATGGTGAAATGGTTGAAAACCAACTAGGCGGTATGTTAGGTGAACTTCAAAACATGTCTAAAAGCATGAGTTCCCTAAAAGCTCTGCAAGAAGTGGATTTCACTAAGACTAAAGAGCAAATGAGTGCAATGACCAATTTCTATACAAGACTTAACGATGCCATGGCGTCACTTTCTGCTTCGGTAGAAGACACAAAGGCATACAAAGATCAAATGGCTAACTTGAACAAAAATCTAACTAGCCTTAATTCTGTGTATGGAAATATTTTAGGTGCTTACAAGAATATGGGCGGTGGTGCTCACTAATTCTGATAAGGAATTTGACCTTTTAATAATTTTATAAATAAATTTTAAATAGAAAAATATGTCAATACCTAAGCAGCCGCGGCAGCTGATGATCAATATCATGTACTTGGTTCTTACTGCTCTTTTGGCATTGAACGTTTCTGCTGAAATTTTCAACGCATTTAAGATGGTAAACCACGGTTTGGAAGAATCTAACCATGCCTTGGACAAATCAAATACTGATATACCTCAGCAAATCATTGACGGCTCTAAAAAGAAAAAGGAGTTAGAAAAATATGGAGCAATAGCTAAAGACCCAAGTGCTATATCTAAAGAATTTACAGAATACATTGAAAATATCTGGAATGACTTAATTGATAAAGCCGGAGATAAAAGTGGTAAAGTAGATGATGGAGATTATATTATGGTTGGCGGTGTCAAAAAACTTAAAGGAATTAAGAATAAAGACGTCACCACCAGAATCTTGGTCAATGGTGGAATAGGCTTGAAAATTAAGAACAAAATTCTTGAGACTAGAGACAAGTATTTAGCACTTATCGATACTGCAGATAGAGCAAGTTTCGTCCATGAATTAACCATGGCAATTGATGATGAATCATGGAAACACTCTACCAAGAAAAGTTGGGAAGAGTTTACTTTCAGACAAATGCCTCTCGGTGCGGTTCAACCAATTTTTACAAAATTTATCAACGATGGTAAATCTTCTGAGAATGCAGTATTGAACTACTTGCTTTCAAAAGTTGGAACAGATAAAACCGTTGTATTGGATAAATTTACGGTTGTTTCAGCCCCAATTAAATCTTATGTAATTAAAGGTGAGAAATTTGAAACAGATGTATTTATGTCTGCTTCTGCTTCCGCTGCATCCAATACTGGTATATCAATTAGTGTAAACGGCGCAAATTTGCCTGTTAATTCTGATGGTGTGGCCAAATGGACAAATACTGCTGGAGAAGTTGGTATGAAAAAATACAATGCTGTGGTATCCATGAAAAATCCTGTAACTGGAGAAGTTCAAACTTTCAAGAAAGAATTCGAATATGAAGTAGGAGAACGTTCTTGTTCTGTTTCTGCGACAAAAATGAACGTATTCTATATTGGAGTTGAAAATCCAGTTTCAATATCAGCCGCTGGTGTACCTTCTGCTCAATTAAAGGTTGATGCATCAGGAGCTGGTATAAGCTTGAAATCACAAGGAGGGGGACAGTATGTTTGTACAGTCTCTCAACAAGGTGAATGCCAGATTTCTCTAAGTGGTGGAGGTTTGAATAATACTACTTTCAAATTCAGAGCTAAGAAAATTCCTACACCGGTACCTGCTCTTTCAGATAGAAAAGGAGGTTCAATGCCAAACGGAACTTTCAAAGCTCAACAAGGTATTATTCCAACTCTTGAAGGATTTGATTTTGATGCCAAATGTCAAATTACAAATTTCCGTTGTGTTAGAGTTGCTCCTCGGCAAGACCCTGAAATAGAACTTAACGATGCAGGTGGAAGATTTGGAGGTAAAGTTTCAAATCTTGTAAACAAAGCTAAGCCTGGTGATCGTTATATTTTTGAAGACATCAAAGCTCGTTGTCCTGGTGATCAGGCAGCTCGAGAACTAAATGATATGACATTCTTAATAAAATAATATTTTCATTGCTATGACTAAATTAAGATTTTTTATTCTTTCATTACTTTGTTCGTTATGTGCATTTTATTCATTCGGACAAGGAATGGATGAGACCATAACGGAGTCTTCTATCCTTGAAGATACTTCAGGGTATATAGATGATATCATTGATCGAAAGGCGGTCGTAGAACAACGCGTGCTGTCATATGAACCGATTCGCGAAGCAGATATTACCTGGCAAAAAAGAATTTGGAGGGTACTGGATACTCGTGAAAAGATGAATCTGATTATAATGGAACCGAATAGACCATTTTTCAAGATTCTTCAAGAAGCAGCAGAACGCGGGGATATGAAAATTTTCAAAGAGGACAACTTCAAATCACCTCTTACGAACGATGAGTTACAAGCTAAACTTCACTCTATTGATACTACTTCAGTTTATAATCCTGATACGTACATAGAAGAACTTAAAATTGTAAAAAATGATATCGACTTTAACGATATTAAAACTTATAGGATTAAGGAAATCTGGTACTTTGATAAAGAAAGTTCACGACTTAACTGTAGAATTTTGGGGATCGCACCAATTAAGGCAGAAATCGATGAATCAACAGGATTAGTTAAATACGAAGGTCCAATGTTCTGGATATATTATCCTGAGGCGCGAAAAGTGTTATCTAAGGAAAGAGTGTTCAATGAAAAAAATGACATCTCGCCGGCAACTTGGGCTGATATTTTTGATGGAAGATTCTTTTCATCTTACATATTTAAAGAGTCCAACGTTCAAGATATTCGCTTAGGGGATATTTATAAAGGCGAATTTGACGGTGTTAAATTATTACTTGAGTCTGAAAAGATTAAGAATAAATTATTGGATTTTGAACATGACCTTTGGGTGTATTAATTGATTGAAAAAGTTTAATAAACGAATATAACCGGTTCCATTTAGGGGCCGGTTTTTTTATTTATTAAATTAAAATTTGCAAACCTTTCTAATAAAATATTTTGTTTAGATTTGTTGAAATCAAATCAATCGTCGTGTACCATAGATTCGTATTGATGATGCTTGTGTTGGCTGTCTACCTTCCGTGTATGGCTCAATTTAGTGTGGTTAAGTTATTAGATCAGGCACCTTACATACCTCCTACAATTGGTAGTGCATTTATGAACTCTAAACTTAATTCGGTCAATGAAACTACCTTTGATGGACGAGAATTTAAACGAGTTAAATCCTGGGAACCGGCATATGATTTAAAGAAATTTTCAGAAACTATAGAATCCTATTTATCCAAAATTGAAAAGAGGTCTGAAGACAATAGTTTTTCTTTAAACTATGCCCCACTTCAAGATGAAGAACTCCTCCAATATCTACGACTAATGAAATTATCTACCGATAGTTTATATAAAATTTGGAAATCATATTCGAAGCAAATTGCTGCTGTCTGCCCTGAATTTTTTGTGTTGAGTGATGATTACGGTTGCGATGAAATCGCTGCCAGTGGTCATAAGCTTAATGATTATGCTGCCAGGAAAAACCAAATTTTTGAACAAGCCAGAAAAGATATGCGGGGACTATTTGACCTGGTTCAAAGATATTTTAATAAACTATATTTAATTGAAGATCCAATGACCAATAATGAAGTTATGTCACAAATTTCTATACCACTTCAGATTCTGCAAGAATGGGATCACGAGCTAAATGTAGCAAATTACAATATGGTAGAGACTGGAATCAGTCTTAATAATGCGCTTTGTGGTAAAAACTAAAATCTAATTCCGAAAGTAATTTGTGTTTCTAATCGTTTAACATCGGAAGTTACCAACGAACTTACTGCATCCGGAATGTGATCATTGTTGAAGTCTGAATTTCCGGTTGCAAATGGAATATATCCTTCTTGATAAGATTGAAACGAAAATCCGAAGTCTGCAAAAAACCATCTTCCACGATATCCTAAACCTCCATGCCAACTGACCTCCAGGTCATCTGTGTTTTCGTAAATGGATGGTAAAATACCAACTCCAGTTCTTAATCTTAATGAATTTAAGGGAATTTCAAGGCCAATTCGAGTTCGAATGGCCGATTTATATTGCTTTTCAATTTCTGAATTAAGGATTTCCTGATAAGATAATTCTGTTATTTCAGCAAATTTGAATCGCGCTTTATTGGGTGAAACATAATCAAAATCCACATTAATCAATCCTTTGCTTGATACATAAGCCAGAGAGGCTATCCAACGAGACGGAGTAATAAGTTTATACTCATAATTACCATCTGGTGAGTTACTTGTATACTCGAAAGTTTTACCCTTTTCTATGTATCTATAAGTCAGTTCAGTATTATACGTATCTACAAACTCAAGCTGAGACGGTGTATGCCAGGACAAACCTATACGAAATGAATTAATAGGTTTAAAAATAATTCCTAGGCTTCCTTTTATTCCAGTTATTTCACTGTTAGATACATCGTTAAATTGAAGTTTTGCAAATGGACTAAGATTCTGATTTTTATCAGACTCTGTATAAAGCTTGTCAAAGTGATACGATCCGCTTATAAATTCTATATTAAATCCAAAAATTAATTTTTCTTTGTAGTTCGCACCGAAACCAAGAGCCAGATTGCCCAAATAACCTTTCTGAATATGAGTTCCTGATTTAGGTACATTGGCATTAAGTTTGTCCATTAAGTCATTGGAATAGATGACTTTGTTAGAATCAGCACTTACGTCGAAGATTGCTCCAGTTTCATAAGCTAATTTAGATTCAAATTCATCTAAATCATCAGGATTTAAACCCCTGCCATCGTCATAATCTGGATCTCTTGCATTTTCGAGAAATCGATGAACAATACTACCTTTGCTCGAACCATCAAACCGCAGATTTTGCTTAAACCCAGCTGTTTTATTGTATCCTACATAATAATTATAATTTTTCCAATTTGAAAAAGATCTAGGTTTTGAATTAATCACTAGTCCAAGATTGCTGACTTGGAATTGATGGGAATTGTTTTTGAGAATATTGTTCTGGGTTTCACCTTGAAGAAGATTTTCATTTTCTTTATTTGTAGTAGAAATACCAAAAGTTAATTCAGATTTTCTGAATAGACCTAATCCAGCTGGATTAATCATTAAAGCACTTTGATCAGCGCCAATAGCACCAAAGGATGATCCGCAACCTAATACACGGGCAGTACTTATTGGATTAACATCAGTATAGCGAAGAGCATCAGAAATATATTGGGCCTTCACAACGCTTGAAATCAATAACAGGGGGGTTATTATTGTTGACAAGAACAGAAAATGTCTCATTTTTGTATAGATATTTAAATTATTAATAAGGGTTCTAAAATATTTTATTTTAGAACCAGATCTTATCTTCTTCTTGGACTATTTTCCTTCATTGAAGGTGAAGCAGACCTTCCAGAATCGAAATTTCTAGAATGACTTTTTTCATTATCGATGGAGTAATGATTACTATCCGATGCCTTAAAAAAATTATTCGAATTTTCATCGGTTTGTCTTTCAGATCTTCTTCTTGAATAGTTGTTGTTGGATGAAGATTCTTTTATGTTTACACTCTCCCGACTTTTTAGTGATTCCGATGGTGAATTTGATCTATCCAAATTTTCAATTGAATGACGTTTTGGCAACTTACGACCTTCATCATCATCAGCCTTTAATGTATAATCCTTTGTAAATCGATCTTCTTGTGTGTAAGCATATTTATTATCGAATGGTGAAATGTAAGCTTCACCTCTTCGAGATCTTTTATCACCTCCTTTATCACCAGGTGTTGAATGAGATTCCTTTGATGGAGGGTTGTATGATCGCGAAGGTTTATCAGATCTATTTGGGCTTGATGGAAAAGGATTTGATCTATCTTTAGGACTCGCATCAAGTTTGCGATCTCGTCTTGGTGAATTATCGCGGTCTATTGTTTTATCTGGCCTCGAATCATCTATATTGAATTCTTTTCTTGCTCGTCTTGGACTGTTATTATTGTAATTATCAGGCGCCGTATTTTTATCTAACTTACCTACCCTAGGTGAGAATCCTTGAAATCTTACAGGTCCGTTCTTAGATGTATGCGTCAAGCCACCGCGTCGACTTCCATAAAATTTTCCTTTAGGGTTTGATGAATAACCATCGTTATGACCATGATTATATCGATCGTAGTAAGCTGAACGGTTGTACCATCCGCATTGACCGCCCCAGCCATAACCATACCAGTCATTATACCAAGGACTGTAATAATTAAAATACCAAGGATTATAATAAAAATTATACGACCACGCAGGACCATATGGATAGTATCCAAAATACCAGTTCCAAGAATTCCAATAATTCCATCGCTGATTAAAATTTCTGTTCCATCTTCTATATCTATAATAATCCCAATATGGATCACTATATGCGTAAATGTCTCTCACATAAAATGGATCAAAATAATAATCATAATAATACAAGTCTGTATAGAATGGATCATAAAAATCTCTGGTATAGTAGGGCCTATGGAATCTTTTTATTCTTGAAGAATAGTAGTATTCGTAATCATCGTCTCCATACATTTCATCATCAAGGGTATTGGCTTGTGAATCCTCATCATCTTTTTTATCTACAGATTCGGTTTGATTGGATTTGTAATTTTCACTGGAGTAAGTTGAAGATGAATCATTTGTTGAATTGTATTCATTATCCGTTAGAGGTTGAGCTTTACCCTGACGTTTTTCGTATATTTCTCTTTCATTTTTATCGGGGTCGAAATACACATCATCATACTGTGCATTTAGAGAATTGCTGCAAATTAAAATAGCAGTTAATAAAAACTGAGTTAAAAACCTGATTTTCATAACTTTTTATTATTTAGTGTGTGTAAAGTACAGTTCATTTCTGGTGCAATTTATTACTTTTGCTACGTGGCTTAGTTAAAAATGGTTTAAAGTATCCAATGGGTTTAGTTAATTTTTTTTAAACTATTATCTCCTGTTGTTTGACTCTGTTAAAGAACCAAGGTTTAAGCTGTATTAAAATTTGAAAAAAAGAAAATGGCAAAAGTAATATGCCCAAGAAAAGAGGATTATTCACAATGGTATAACGACCTTGTATATCAATCCGGATTGGCGGATCAATCGGCTGTTAGGGGATGCATGGTGATCAAGCCTCATGGTTATGCATTATGGGAAAATATGAGAGATATTCTCGACCGGATGTTTAAAGAAACTGGACATGTCAATGCCTATTTTCCATTATTCGTTCCGAAGAGTCTTTTTGAAGCAGAAGAAAAAAATGCTGAAGGATTTGCTAAGGAATGTGCTGTTGTTACTCATTACAGACTTACCAATGATCCTAATAATAAGGGTAAACTAATAGTTGATCCTGAGGCCAAATTGGAAGAAGAATTAATTATTCGCCCAACGAGCGAAGCTATTATCTGGAATACATATAGAGATTGGATTCAGTCATATCGGGATTTGCCAATACTTATAAATCAATGGGCTAATGTTGTTCGATGGGAAATGAGGACACGACCTTTTCTCCGAACTGCAGAATTTCTATGGCAGGAAGGGCACACCGCTCACGCAACAGCAGATGAAGCATTAGCTGAGGCTTCTAAAATGCATGAGGTCTATACTCGATTTGCTGAAGATTATATGGCCATGCCTGTCATTAAAGGAGCAAAAACAGAGAATGAGCGATTTGCTGGGGCGGAAGAAACATTTACCATCGAAGCGATGATGCAAGATGGAAAGGCTTTACAGGCTGGCACATCACATTATTTAGGCCAAAATTTTGCTAAAGCATTTGATGTAAAATATCTAACGGATCAAAATAAAGAGGAGTATGTTTTTGCTACCTCATGGGGGGTTTCCACTCGATTAATTGGTGCCTTGGTTATGACACATTCTGATGATGACGGTTTAATCCTTCCACCGAAGTTAGCCCCAATTCAAGTTGTTATTGTTCCAATTCCAAAACCAACTTCAGCTATTGATGAAGCAGCAGAAAAAATAATACGGGAATTAAAAGCTTTGGGTATAAAAGTAGTGTATGATCGGGACGAAAAGAATAGGCCTGGTTTTAAGTTTGCAGAATACGAATTAAAAGGTGTCCCTGTACGGATTGGGATTGGAGCCCGTGATCTGGAAAATAATGTTGCTGAAATTGCCCGTCGCGATACCAAAGAAAAAAGCCAGATTGCTCTAACCTCTGTTAGTAGTCATGTGGTTAATCTTTTAAATGAAATTCAGAATAATCTCTATAATCAGGCAAAAAGTCTTAGAGAAAGTCGAACGCATTATGTAAATGAATGGAAGGAGTTCGAACAGATTCTTAATGATCAACCTGGATTTATTTATGCTCATTGGGATGGAACTGGAGAGACTGAAGATTTGATTAAAGAAAAAACAAAGGCTACTATACGTTGCATTCCAATGGATGAAGGATTGAATGAAAATGGAACTTGTATACTTACCGGAAAACCATCTAAGAAAAGAGTTTTGTTTGCGAAGGCTTATTAATTAAAAATTGTAATTTCCAAATTTTACATGATTATCAATAATATAAAACTAAAAAGAACCATAATGAATAAATCAACACTTTTTCTTACTGCAGTCTGCATAATTTCTTTTATGATTACAAATTGTAAATCAAAAACTGCGGAACCTTCTAAGGAGGAGTCTAAACCTAAAATTGAAAAGGTTGATATGAGTGGTCCTGAGTATACTTCAAAATACATCTGTCCAATGCATTGTGCTGGATCTGGATCCGATCATCCCGGCAAATGCCCTGTCTGTGAGATGGATTATGAATTGAATGAACAAATGAAGTCAGACTCATTGAAGTAAATCCAATGGATATAATTAACTGGGCCGACTTTGATAAAATTGAGATTAGAGTAGGTACAATTCTTTCAGTTTCAGATTTTCCTGAAGCTCGTAATCCAAGCTATAAGTTAGAGATTGACTTTGGCAGCATTGGTGTTCTTCGATCTAGCGCACAAATCACTGTATTGTACTCAAAAGATGAACTAATCAACAAACAAATAATTGCCGTTATAAATTTTGCTCCGAAGCAGATAGCTAATTTTTATTCTGAATGTCTTGTTTTAGGAGTTGTTGGTAGCCACAAGGAAGTAATTTTATTGCAACC
>CAZHNF010000004.1:149150-167638 GCA_964533625.1 uncultured Saprospiraceae bacterium
TTGCACCATTATACTTTAATATCGCTCAATTAGATAAAATATGAATTGGGAACTAATAAAAGATGTAATCGATTATGTCCAGAAATTTCAGGAGGATCTGGGCAATTCAAAGGACTATTCTAATGATATTCAAGGATTTAAATATTGGATATCAGATAAGGTTGGTAATGATATTCTGGAAAAAGAACCATACTGGGATGGTAAAGAGATCGGAAGAAGTGCGGAAAGTGCAATTAATACTTTTATTTTGCATTTGAACCGCTATGCTAAGACTTATTCAAAGTCAGCCATTCACGGGTCTGATTTTTCGACTCAAGAAGAGTTTATATATCTAATTAACCTTAAGGCTTTTGGGGAGATGAGTAAGATAGAACTAATTAAGAAGAATATTCACGACAAGCCTACCGGAATCCAAATTATCAACCGATTAATAGACCATGGATGGGTTGAACAAAATGACTCTATTCATGATCGGAGAAGTAAGACTTTAAAAATAACTGAAAAAGGAATTCAAATGCTTGACCGACATATGAACAAAATCAGGCAAGCTTCTAAAGTAGTTTGTGGAGATTTGACTCATTCAGAGAAAATGCAACTAATTCGTTTATTGACAAAACTGGAGGATTTTCATCAGCCTATTTATAGAGAAAATATAGAACCAGCAGATTTGCTTGATCATGCCATGATGCAATTCTAAAAATTTATGAGCTCAAAGAAAAGAATTGCAATTATTGGCGCAGGATTCTCAGGATTATCTGCTGCTGCATATTCCGCTCAGCGTGGTTATGACGTTTCCGTATTCGAAATGCATGATCAAGCTGGTGGTAGAGCACGTCAATTTTCAACCGATAATGGTTATGTTTTTGATATGGGTCCAAGTTGGTATTGGATGCCAGATGTTGTGGATCATTTTTTTAAAGACTTTGGATATAAAGCTTCCGATTTTTTTGAATTAGTTTCATTGGATCCACAATTTGAAATGATATTTTCAGATGGAAAATTTATCGTTCCAAGTTCATTTGAAGAATTAAAAAAAAGTTTCGAGAAATTAGAGCAAGGTGCTGGCAATAGAATCGACCAATTTATGCAATCGGCTAAGTACAAATATGAGATTGCAATGAGAGACTTTGTCTACAAGCCATGTTACAGCTGGCTAGAATTTATTTCGATAAAGGTGGCAGGTTATGTTCTAAAGTTGGATTTATTTACCAATTTCAGAAGGTATGTGAGTCGTTATTTTTCTCATCCTTGGTTAAAGGCCATGATGGAATTTCCTGTGATCTTCCTTGGAAGTTCTCCAAAGAATATTCCGGCACTCTACAGCATGATGAATTATGGTGGATATGTTTTAGGAACGAAATATCCCATGGGTGGATTTTATCAGTTAGTTCAAGCAATGAAAAAAGTAGCTGAACGGCAAGGGGTGAAATTTTATTTTAATAAAAAGGTTGAAAAAATTAGCGATAACAAGGGATTGGTTAAATATATAAGAATTAATGGTGAGGAATATGAATTTGATGCTGTGATTGCATCCTCAGATTATCATCATACAGAGAGTCTACTTGAACCACAGAAAAGAAATTATTCTGAAGGATATTGGAACAGCAAAACTTTTGCACCTTCTTGCCTTATTTTTTACCTGGGCATCAAAGAAAAAATTCCCAATTTGAATCATCACACCTTGTTTTTTGAACATGATCTTGATGAGCATATGGATGCTATTTACAAGGAGAAAAAATGGCCTGAGAAGCCACTATTTTACTGCTGTTGCCCATCAAAAACCGATCCAATTGTGGCCCCACCGGGACACGAGAACCTTTTCTTATTAATGCCTTTAGCAACGGGTTTAACGGTTGAAGAGCATTTAAAAGATCGTTATCTTAAAGAAATGATTAATAGAATTGAGAAGCATACTGGATCTAGTAATTTACTCGAAAAGATCGATTACCAAAAAAGTTATTGTATGGATAATTTTATTGCAGATTACCATTCCTTTAAGGGTAATGCCTATGGATTGGCGAATACACTTTCTCAGACCGCAGTCCTTAAACCAAAAATCAACAATAAGAAATTAAAAAATTTATTTTATACCGGCCATTTAACAGTGCCAGGACCAGGAGTACCACCCTCTATTATTTCAGGAAAAATTGTAGCTTTAGAAGTACATAAAATTATAAACACGTTATCATGAAAAAACTTTTTGATGAACTATCCTACGAGGTTAGTAAAAAAACAACTATAAAATACAGTACCAGTTTCTCTTTAGGTATTTTGGCACTTCATCCAAAAATAAGACCTGCCATATATGCTATATATGGTTTCGTAAGATTAGCGGATGAAATAGTAGATAGCTTTCACGAGTATGAAAAAGAAACGTTGTTACAACGTTTTAAAAAGGAAACAGAATTAGCCATTCTGGAAAGAATATCACTGAATCCTATATTGCAATCATTTCAAGAAACCGTTCATAAGTATCGGATTGATAAAGAGTTAATAGATCAATTTTTACATAGTATGGAAATGGACCTTCGAAAAGTGGACTACGATGATAGGCTTTATAACGAATATATCTATGGATCAGCCGAAGTAGTTGGGTTAATGTGTCTAAAAGTATTTACATATGGGAATCAGGAAAACTATGAAAAACTTAAGCCATATGCCATGAAATTGGGTTCGGCCTTTCAAAAAGTTAATTTCTTAAGAGATCTAAAACATGATTATAACGAATTGGAAAGAACCTATTTTCCTGGCATAGTGCTCAATGATCTTAATGAGCAAAGTAAGTTTCAAATTGAAGAAGAGATTGATAATGAATTTAAGGAGGCATTAGTCGGAATAAAAATGTTAAGCAGCTCTTCCAGATTTGGAGTATTTTTAGCCTATAACTATTATTTATCGCTTCATAATAAAATTAAAAATACTCCTGCAAAAAAGATTCTACAAACAAGAATTAGAGTTTCTAATTTTAAGAAATTAATCGTTATGATACAAAGTTATTTTCAGATTAAAGTTATGGAATTTGGATGGTAGAAATATTATTGCTTCAATTTATGAGTTTATTAATCAATGAAAATTATTTCAAAGATGAAATGAAGCTCGATTTTTTCAGGGAGAATTATAAAGTTGCTGTCACCAATAAAAAGTTATGCGAGACAATGATCGAAGAATTAAAAACTAATACGAGTAGCCATGAACGATTGGCTTATCTTGGCGGACTTCAGGCTGTGTGGGCAAACCATTTGTTTAATCCTATTTCAAAATTGAAAACCTTTGAGCGTGGAAAGAACAATATTGAGATTGCTATCAAAAATGCACCAGATAACTATGATGTAAGATATGTTCGTTTATCGGTTCAGAAAAATATACCTGATTTTTTGAATTATAAACAGAATATTGAGGAGGATAAGAGATTCTTAATGGAAAATTTAGATAAAGTGCAGTCGAAATTATTATCCACCAAAATAAAAGCTTTAATAAAACAATAAATTTAAATGAAGAATTGGATATTAATTAGTTTGAATCAAAATCATCTCAAGATCAAAGGATATAGCAAGTCTATTCTATGATTTAAAATAATTTAGAAAAATGAATGCTTTAATTATAATCGGTGTATTTGTCTCTATGGAAGCTGCAACTTGGTTGATCCATAAATATGTAATGCATGGATTTTTGTGGATATTACATCGGGATCACCACGATCATAGTCATGATGGACCCATGGAAAAAAATGATTATTTTTTTGCCATTTTTGCTACACCTGCAATCGTTTTAATGTATTACGGAAGTACGATGTCATTTAACTATTTATTTTATATCGGAACTGGAATTGCCCTTTACGGTTTAGCTTATTTTTTTGTTCATGACATTTTTATTCATCAGCGGATAAATCTATTTAGGAATTCTACACATCCTTATTTATTGGCTATTCGAAGAGCGCATAAGCAACATCATAAGCATATTGGCAAGGAAGAAGGTGAGTGTTTCGGATTTTTATTTGTCCCAATAAAATATTTTAAAATGTATTTTGGAAAATCCAAATCATGAAATCTTTTACATACTTGCTGGTAGACTTTCTTACCGTTATTATATGTTTTATTGCTTCATTTGATAAAAGGATTAGATTTGACCGTCATTTTTTGAATTTTTTAAAAGCGGCGATTCTTGTCGCTATTCCCTTCTTGATTTGGGATGAATGGTTTGTTCGTAAGTCTGTTTGGTGGTTTAATACCGATTACACTTTAGGAATTAACTTTGGCTCGCTTCCTTTGGAAGAGTATCTATTTTTTATTTGTATACCTTTTGCATGCTTATTTACATTTTTTTGTATTGATAAATTTTTTAATTTAAATTTTTTAGAAAAGTATAATTCAGCGGTCATTTATTATGTAATTCTATTATGTATTATTGGTGTTACCATGTTTTATAATAAATTATACCCTTGTGTGACATTTATAGTTGCGGGATTAACCTTGATCTTATATTTAGTTTTGAAGTCTAACTGGATAGCAAAGGCTACTTTTGTTTATGTTATTCTTTTACCTGGATTTTTCTTAGTGAATGGGGTATTGACAGGTACAGGATTGGATTCTCCAATTGTAAATTACAATGCTGAAGAGATTATCGGTATTAGATTTGGTACCATTCCGATGGAAGATTCGATCTATGGTTATGCTAATTTTTTACTGGTCATTGGGTTGTTTAAACACTTTGCTTTTAAGACCTTAAAATAATAATTCTTAAGTCTTTACGAGAATTTTAAATGTGAATTATATAGCGAAGTCCTTATGAATTTTTTAAATATTTTTTATTCCTTTTTACTTATCACCGGTATGGGATTATTTACTTCTTGTGCTGTGATTCCTGAAAAAGCAAAACCAGTTGATGGATTCGATATTAACCTTTACATGGGGAGCTGGTATGAGGTTGCAAGATTAGATCATCGATTTGAAAGAGATCTGGATAATGTTACAGCCTATTATAGTTTAAAAGATAACGGACTGGTTAAAGTCGAAAATCGAGGCTATGATCGAATTTCTAAGAAATGGAAATCGGTATCTGGGCTTGCTAAATTTAAGAATTAAAATAATATAGGAGCATTGAAAGTAAGTTTTTTTAGACCTTTTTATGGTTCTTATAATGTCATAGCATTAGATAAAGATTATCAATACGCCTTGGTTGCTGGAAGTAATTTGAATTATTTATGGATCTTAGCTAGAATAAAAAATATTCCAATAGATATTAGGAATACGTATCTTGAAATAGCCAAAGATATTGGATATGATACAACAAATCTGATTTGGGTAAAGCAAGATATGGTAAACCCATCTGTTAATGGACAATAAGTGTGTTATATTTTGGTTTCGTCGGGATTTGAGACTTGAAGATCAATGTGGTTTGCATCATGCCTTAAATTCAGGATTTCCAGTACTTCCAATTTTTATCTTTGACCGAGAAATTCTTGATAAGTTAAGTGATAAAAAGGATAGAAGAGTTGATTACATTCACCAATCTCTAATAACTATCCAGCAAGAATTGGTTAAAAATTATTCTTCACTATTAACATTTTATGGAAAACCACTTGAAATTTTTAAAATATTAATCAGTAAGTATAATATTCATTCGGTTTACTGCAACAAAGATTTTGAGCCTCAGGCTATTCGCCGAGATGATGAGATAAAAAGATTTCTAAAGGAAAATAGCATTGGATTTAAAAACTTTAAGGATCAAACAATTTTTGACGCTGATGAAATTCTTAAAAAAGATAATACTCCTTATACAGTTTATACACCATATTCCAAACAATGGATAGCGAATCTAACAGTGGATCATTATAAGGATTTTAAAATTGATTTAAACAATTTTATTTCTATTGAAGCAAATAAAGTGCATGATTTAAAGGATATCGGCTTTGATAAAACGGATATATGTTTTAGTAAGCCTATAATCCAGACGAATATAATTAAGGATTATCATCGTTATCGAGATTTTCCATTTATGGATCATACGAGTAAATTGGGATTGGCCTTAAGATTTGGAACCATTAGCATTAGAAAATGTGTTGAATTTGCACTGCAGTTTAATCAAACCTGGCTTTCAGAGTTGATATGGCGTGAGTTTTTTATGCAAATACTATTTCATTTTCCTCATGTCGTTGATCATTCTTTTAAACGGGCATATGATCAAATTGAATGGAGAAATAATGAACAAGAATTTCAAAAGTGGTGTATAGGTCATACTGGATTCCCATTGGTTGATGCGGGAATGCGTCAATTAAACACTACCGGATATATGCACAATCGAGTGAGAATGGTTGTAGCCAGCTTTCTTTGTAAGCATTTATTGATAGATTGGCGTTGGGGTGAAGCCTATTTTGCTTCCAAGTTGAATGATTACGACCTTTCTGCAAACAATGGTAACTGGCAATGGGCTGCTGGTTGTGGCTGTGATGCTGCACCGTACTTTCGCATTTTCAATCCTGCCACTCAATTAGAAAGGTTTGATCATCAATTGGAATATGTCTACCAATGGGTTCCCGAATTCGGCACCAAAGATTATATTAAACCTATTGTTGATCATCAATTTGCTAGGGAGCGAGTATTACAAGTCTATAAGAAGGCTTTGAATCAAAACTAAACATTTTATCAAGTAAGTATGAATGCCTCTAGAATATTAATCGCAGGTGGAACGGGATTTATCGGAAAAGAATTAATTTCCAATTTAACTCAACGAGGATTTCGTGTTTCTGTTTTAAGTAGAGGTAAATCAGTAGAGGGAGATAATGTTTCATTTTATCATTGGGATATTGATAAAAGAATTATCGATAGCAGAGCATTTAATGAAGTAGACACAATTATCAATCTAACGGGTGCAAATATTGGAAGTCGGCGATGGACAAAATTAAGAAAGCTTGAAATTTTGGAAAGTCGCGTACAACCTCTTCATTTACTATATGAGAATATAATAGAAAATAAACTGCCAATTAAAAAATTGATAAATTCATCGGCTGTTGGTTTTTATGGTGCTGTCACTTCAAATAGTATATTTACAGAAAAGGATGATGCTGGTACTGACTTCCTGGCTAATGTTTGTAAAAAGTGGGAGAGTTCTATTAAGCCATTCGAAGAAATAGGGATAAAATGTTTTATATTGCGATTAGGGGTCGTTTTGGATTCAAAAGCAGAAGCATATTTAAAAATGACTAATCTTATTCGTTGGGGAATAAATCCAGCTGTGGGAGGTGGAGAACAATATTTTTCATGGGTCGCATTGAAGGATCTTATTCGATTATTTCAATTTTTAATTGACAATAAGTTACAAGGAGGCACTTACAATATAGTCTCAACTGAGCATATCACCATGAGAGAATTTGCTAATAAACTCTTCCAGCACTTTGGAAGAAAGAAAATATTTCCGGATATTCCAGAATGGGTGGCTAAAATTGTATTAGGCGAACTATCAAGTATGTTGTTAAAAGGATCGAGGGTAAGCAATCAAAAAATAATTAATGAAGGGTTTCATTTTGAATTTGACTCTGTAGATAAATTCATGAGTTCAACTTAACTTTATTATGACGATCATTTAAAGACTATATAAAATTAAATTAATTCATAGTATTTTAATGGTAATTATAAGTCATATTAAATTTGTCAAATGAAGTGTCAAATCTTAATATAACTTTTTCTCTATTGTGATGCTTTTTGAATCTGACTATTGAAAATTATAAATCAAGTATTTGTTTTCAATTTGGATTCAATACTTCTTCAACGTCTTTTGACGATCCAATAATAATTGAACATCGTTGATGTAATTCCTGTACCTCAACATCTAGTATACGTTGGTTGGTTTCAGTAAAAGATTTTCCCCCGGCTTGTTCAATGACCATGCTAAGAGGGTTGCATTCGTATAAGATTCTTAACTTACCTTCTGGATTAGATTTGGTACCAGGATAGATAAAAACACCTCCAAGACATAAAGTGCGATGAACGTCCGCGACCATTGACCCTATATATCGTAAGGCTTTGTTTTTGGAAGCACAATTAATTAAATATTGCCTTATATTATCATTAAAGCTCTCTGAATATCCCTGATTAATAGAGTAATATTTACCAGAGCTGGGTATTTTCATGTCGGGATGACTTAGGCAAAACTCACCAACTCCTCGATCGTATGTAAATCCATTTACACCTTGACCTGTTGTAAAGACCAACATAGTCGATGTTCCGTGTAGCACATAACCTGCGGCAACTAACTCTTTACCTTTTTGACAAAAATCCCTTTTTTCTAATGGTCTGTCTTCGTGAGATAATCTTTTATAGATACCAAATATAGTACCTACGGAAATATTTACATCAATATTAGAAGATCCATCCAGAGGATCAATGACTACAATATAACTTGATCTAAGGTTCTTCTCGTTATGAAAATCAATAAAGTCTTCATTTTCTTCGGAGGCAATACCGGCGCATATACCTGAATTTCGTAAATACTCAATCATCATATCGTTGGCATAAACATCCAACTTTTGAACATGGTCACCCGTAGCATTTATACTACCTTGTATTCCCAAAATATCAAGTAATCCTGCCTTATTGACAACCCGATTAATTATTTTAGAAGCAATTCCTAAATGACGCAGGAGACCAGAAAATTCACCTGATGATTCTTCCACGGTCCGTTGATGAGCAACAATGAATTCATCTAAAGTAATTCGTCTCTGCATAAAGTATATATTACCAACAAAGGTAATGGAAAATTGCTTCCTGTTCAAACCAATTGAGCTTAACAATGTTCTATGTCTTAGTTTTATAAAGCCATTGAAAAATCTACTATCTGTAAATCAATACATCCGTCGGTATAAGGACAAATTAGTCCTGGGTATTCTGTTTGTATTTTTATCCAATCTCTTTAGGGTATTTCAGCCCCAGATTATTCGAAAGGCTTTAGATAAGATTATCAGTTTTCTCAACAGTCCTGCAGAATTAAGGAATCCAAATGAACTCACTCAGGAACTGATGAAGTTTGGGTTGATTGTATTAGGTTGTGCCGCCTTGATGGGTCTGTTTATGTATTTTATGAGGCAGACGATTATTGTTATGTCGAGATTAATAGAATATGATCAGCGGAAAGATATTTTTAAGCATTATCTCACGTTGGATACCAGTTTTTTCAAAACGAATAAAACCGGTGACATTATGTCTCGTATAAGTGAAGACGTGAACAAAGTCAGAATGTATCTTGGTCCGGCTTTCTTATATGGTTTCAATCTAATTTCATTATTCATCGTGGTAATTTTTACCATGTTTAAAGTCAATTTTTGGCTTTCCATTTATACTTTAGCACCATTACCTTTATTGAGTCTTATTATCTATAAAGTTAGCAATCTGATTAATAAAAGAAGTGAAAGAATTCAACGACAGTTGGCCAAGATTACCAGTGTAGCTCAGGAAGGCTATAGTGGCATAAGGATCATTAAAGCTTTTAATATTCAACCGCTTTGGCAAAATTATTTTAACAAAGAAACGCTTAAACATCGTCGATTAAGTCTTGATTTGGCTCAGGTCGATGCCATGTTTTTTCCGGCTATGGCATTAATGGTTGGATTTAGTACATTGATAACAATTTATATTGGAGGACTAAGTGTTTTTGAAGGTACCGTTTCAGCTGGTAATATAGCTGAATTTGTTATTTACATTAATATGCTGACCTGGCCAGTATCAGCTATTGGATGGTGCGCATCAATTATCCAACAGGCTGAAGCCTCACAGGCGAGGATAAATGAATTTCTTGGAATTCAACCTTCGATTAAAGATAAAGAGGATTCCTTGAGTTCTATACAAGATTATTCAATTGAATTTCGAAATGTAAGTTTTTTATATCCTGAAAATCAAGTTAAGGCTTTAGAAAATATCCAACTAAAAATACCACATGGAATTAAGCTTGGAATAGTTGGAAAAACTGCCAGTGGAAAATCTACCTTAGCCGAATTAATCTTACGTATGTATTTTCCGTCGCAAGGAGAAATTCTGTTAGGGAATATACCTATTGAGAAATACAAAATTAATACGCTAAGAAGCAACATTGCCTATGTGCCTCAAGATGTTTTCTTATTTTCAGATACCATTGAAAATAATTTGTTGGTGGGAATTCCCGAAGAATCCTTAGAAATAGCTAAAGGTAAATTGGAAGAAGTATGTAAGATAGCAGGCATACACGATGAGATACTTTCTTTATCTAATGGATATCAAACAATTATTGGTGAGCGTGGAGTCACATTGTCTGGAGGTCAAAAACAAAGGATCAGTATTGCCCGGGCTTTATTAATGAATGCAAACATATTTGTATTCGACGATTGCCTATCAGCAGTAGATGCAATTACTGAGGAGAGTATTTTTACCAACATAATACCTATGTTGAAAAATAAAACTTTAATCATAATTACTCATCGGGTATTGCAGACGAAATACCTCGATCAAATAGTGGTTATAGATAATCACCAAATAGTAGAGCAGGGAAAATTTGAAGATCTTCTGGATAAAGGTGGAAAATTTGCCAAGATGCATCAAATTGAAAGCATCCATAAATCAAGTGCCCTGGTTTAGTTTTTGCAGGTTAAAAAAAGCGGAAAAATTTCTCGTATATTAGTAGAATGATTATTTTTACTACCGGATAAGTAAAATATTGCCTATGGATAAGAAGGGAGAGATCGTATATTCTAACAAGATGCGAGCGGGTAGAAGGCGAACGTATTTCTTTGATGTCAGAAGAACTAAAGGAAATGATTATTATATCTCTATTTCAGAGTCGACTAAAAGAATGAACGGAGATGGTTTTGATAAACATATGTTATTTATCTATAAGGAAGACTTTAATCGGTTTTTAGAAAGTCTTCAAGCTACCATAGGTGAAGTCAAAACAAATCTAATGCCTGATTTCGATTATGAAGCATTTGCCCATCGAGATAATATAAATGCTGAAAATTCTTCAACTAATTCGGAGGATATAGAGTCTTTGAAAAAAGAGGATGAGGATTTAACCTGGTAGTAATAATCCTTAAGTGTCGGAAGTGAATAGGGTCTTTGATTCTTTATCTGCTTTACTATAAATCATCTATTTGCATATTCATTAGAAAAGTCCTAAGCTCACTAAGTTCATGCTGATGTTTTAGCTTAGTACATATTTCAATTCCAAATTGAGCGATGGATTTAGATTCTTCTAACTTGTTTATATTTTTATATAACGAAGCCAGGTGGTAATATAATCCAGTATAATTTGGATTCGAGCTTCGTAGTTTTTCCAGCCAATTTATTGCCTCGGTTAGATTTCCTTCTGATTCATATTCTTTAGCCAAAGCATATCGTACAAAACTGTTATCAGGATCGGTCGCTAGAAGCTTTTCTAATTCAAATTTACGATTCATTATAAAATTATTGACTTTTTCTGTGGTGTTATATCCCTACCATAGAATTGTATTGGCAAATTTAATCTGTCGCGTTGAAGGTTCAAGATCCAAATTTTCAATGATTTGTTATAGAGTTTTTAATGATTTAACAACTTATTTCAAGAGACTAATTTGTAACTGAATTTCGCCTTCAGACACAATATAATCAGCTATCTTTGGGCTTAAGAAGTGATTTATGAAATTATTAGTATGCATAAGTAAAACTCCAGACACAACAGCTAAAATTGTATTTGACAATACCGGAAAAAAGCTGATTGAAGAAGGGATACAATATATCATGAACCCTTATGATGAGTGGTATGCTTTAGTTCGAGCTATTGAACTTAAAGAGCAGCATGGTGGCACTGTTGAAGTAATACATGTAGGAGATTCTGGATCAGAGCAAATTATTCGTAAAGCCCTAGCTATTGGAGCAGATTCAGCTATACGGGTAGATCATATACCCCAGGGTTCGTTTGATACCGCCCATCAGATTGCTCATTATGCGGATAATAAGGCATTTGACATCATTTTCTTGGGAAAAGAAACCATAGATCATCATGGGTCCGAAGTTGGAGGAATGGTAGCCGGCCTATTAAACCTACCATTTGTAGCTTATTCCAATAAACTCACGGTAGAAGGAACCAAGGCAACTATTGAATCTGAAATGGAAGGAGGAGTCCGTGTTTCAGAAGTATCTCTACCAATGGTTATTAGTTGTGCAAAAGGAATGGCAGAACAGCGCATTCCAAATATGATGGGAATAATGAATGCCAAAAAGAAGCCCCTGGAAGTGATCACACCTGTTAACTCGGAGATATTAATTAATTTAGATCATTTTGAATTACCTCCGGTTAAATCTAGTGTAAAAATGATTTCACCTGATCACATTGATGAAATGATAGACGTTTTTAAAACAGAATTAAAGATTATATAAATAAACCAGTAATGATTCTTTGTTTAGTAGAATTAAGAGATAATCAACCCAAAAAATCAAGCCTTGAATCTTTATGTTTTGCTCATGAAATGGGTAAATTTTTAAATGATCAAGTTTTAGCCATTTGTATTGGACCGGAAGATTTGAATTCAGATTTAGGAAGTTATGGAGCTGATGAAGCCTTGGTTATTAAGACACCTACTGTCCCGGAATTTGAGCAAATTGTAAATCTTTTATCAGAGGAGTCTAATAAATATAATTCAAAATTCATTGTTCTTAGTTTAAATAGCACAGGAAAAAACGTATCGTCGGTACTGGCTGCAAGATTAAAAAAAGGACTTGTTTCCGGTGTTATAGATTTGAAGGATTGCAATGGAAAGATTGGATTTAAAAAAAATGTGTATTCAGGAAAGGCTAGTGCTTGGTATACTTGCAATGATACTGGCGCTGTTATAGCCACAATGCCTAACGGAATAGCCCTTCAAGTCGGTTCTGGAAAAAATTGTGTAGTTAAGAGTCAAACCATGGAACTTCCTGAAAGTCGTGTTAAGACAACTGAAATCAAAAGAGTGTCGGGAAAAACCCCTCTTACTGAGGCATCTGTTGTCGTTTCGGCGGGTAGAGGTATGAAAGATCCATCCAATTGGGGTATGATTGAGGAGCTAGCTGAATTATTGGAAGCCACTACAGCATGCTCAAGGCCTGTAGCCGATGTTGGATGGAGGCCTCATCATGAACATGTAGGGCAGACCGGAATTGCCATCCGACCAAATGTATATATTGCAATTGGAATTTCTGGTGCGATACAACATCTTGCTGGCGTTAACAATTCACGAAAAATTATTGTTATAAACAAAGATCCTGAGGCTCCATTTTTTAAGGCAGCTGATTATGGAATCTGTGGAGATTTATTTGAAGTGGTACCAAAACTAAATGAAGCGATAAAAAAATACAAATCGCAAGTATAATTACAATACATTTGCCTTTGGCTCTATTGATTTATGCAAAAAATTGAACTAGAATTAATTGCCCTCTCGCACAGCGTTACCCAAACTCAAAATTATGCCGTTGTGCTTGGAGAGATGCAGGGAAAGAGGCGGTTGCCAATTGTAATAGGGGGGTTTGAGGCACAGGCGATTGCTGTTGTAATGGAGAGGATGAATCCTAATAGACCATTAACTCACGATCTTTTTAAAAATACGCTGAGCGCTTATAACATAGATATTAAGGAAGTTGTGATCAATGATTTGGTGGAAGGAATCTTTTTTTCCAAGATCATTTGTGACAAGGATGGAGATATTGTCGAAATTGATTCGAGAACCTCAGACGCTTTGGCTATGGCGGTTAGGTTTAATTGTCCAATCTATACCTATGAATTCATTATGGAAGGTGCAGGAGTTATTATGGATGAACTAGAAGAAAATACAGTAACGGAAAAGAATAAAGTTGTCTCCAAAAAAATATCCTATGAGAAATATTCAACAGAAGAGTTGAATAAGCTACTTAACAAAGTTATTAGCGATGAGGACTACGAAAAAGCTGCTAAAATCCGTGATGAATTAAATCGACGAAAGTAATCTTAATAAGGTTTTTTATTCTCCTTTCTTTTTTCGTTTTATCTTAAACATATCAACCACTTCTTTTTCAGTAAGAAACTCAAATTCTGTAAAACTAGAGCTTACAAATTTCTTCACATCTTGATATTCTTTACTTCTTTTATCCTTGAAGAATTCTAGAAGTTTCTTAATGTATTGCATACTCATAGCTTCTAAATCCTGATTGAAAGCAGAATTGTCAAAGATATTCATGTATGGTCCAAAGCTTTTGCTTATATCAAAGAAATCATGATATTCCGATTCACTTAAATTACTGACTATATGGTGAAATTGTTGTGCGATGCATAATCTCAAGCATTCATTGATGATTGACATTCCTTCATACTGAGTGTAAAATGCATTTACAGCATCAAGGCTATCTTCATGAATAAAACCTTTGTTGTGAATGGTCTCCATCAATTTATAATACTTAGTAAGATCGTCGGCATGGGACTTGTCCAACATATTTCCAAATCTCAGATCTGCTTTAGCGCCTAATTTTAATCCTTCTTTATAGCTTTTTTTCAGGAATGAGAAATAGAGTTGATTAAATTGTGGATTCGCCTTTCTCACTTCATTAAGAACTGTAGCCAGATGAGCATCTTCCTGAGGTCCCAGGTCAATGAAATTCGTTACAATAGATAAAAAATCAACAAACTCAACTTCATTATAAAAATCTTTATTGGACATGAGTTTGTGTAGCTCTCCCGTATAGCTATCATGTTTGCAGTTAAAATCTATACGCTTAAGTAAGAAATTCTTAAGACTTTGCTCTTCTACCTTTAATTCGGAAACCGTAGTGGGGAAATTGGCACAGAAATAATTATAGTGTGAAAACTGGTTGGTATATCTTTTTAAGAAGCTTTCTCTCTCCGATATATCATTTAAGCGAAGGTTTTTCATGCTTTGGAAGAAAGACTTAACTTTTTTGTTGTCCATTCTATCCAACAAACTGGCAATCCAGATTTCACTGCTTAAAGCAAAGCCAACCTGGATAGTTTGGCCAATCCTTTGTTTTATTACTTCAAAATTGGTTGAATTAGCAATGGTCATTATAATTTCCTTAAAGTGTTCCTGAGGGCGAGAATACTTAAAAGTTTCTAAATTAACATCTCCACGGAGTACACTATAACCTAAGATTCTAGGGAGAAATAATCCTTCAAAAGCAGGATTCAATAATACTTTTTCTAATTCAATTATTTGCAGTGGATGGTTTTCTGCTACTTCCTGATAAATCTCTGCAATCAATGGTTCGTAAGCCTCCTGAAGATTTTTGTATAATTCTGGAGTTTCTTCTTCAAGATATTGAGAAAGCTCATCAGAGTTTTGAATAAGTTCGGCGACCTCGCTTAGTCTATCTTTATAATCTTGATCAAGATTTTGGTACATGATGTTGAGATTTAAATTTGATTAAAGACAAAACCCGGATAGATTTTGGGCCTATCCAGGTTTAAATATTTTAATAAATGAACTATTTTAGAATTAAAACGTAAAAATTAATTAAATTAAAAAATAAAAATTTAAATAATTAATAAATTACAAATAATTACTCTGCGTTTGTATTCTCCGCTTCCGGATTTAAGTCGGCTTGACCAGCAGATTCATCTGTGGCTGGTGCTGGTGCTTCTTCACTAACCACTTCTTTAGGTTTCTTTACTTTAGTAACAGCATTTAACTGAGCGTGATAGTCCGCGACAGCTTTTTTATTCTTATCAACAGCATTCTGAATGGAGTTTTCCTTTTTGCTTATCCATTCATTGAATCTTGCATCTGCCACTTCCTGAGTTATAGCCCCTTTGGCGACACCCATTTGAAGATGCTTTTTGAACATAACACCTTTGTACCGAAGGATAGCTGCAACTGTATCGGTTGGTTGAGCTCCCTGCATTACCCAATGAAGTGCGCGATCTCTGTCTATTTCCACATTAGCTGGAGTAGCAATTGGATTATACATTCCAATTTTTTCAATAAATCGACCATCCCTTGGGGCTCTGGCATCGGCGATAACGATATGATAGTAAGGTGCTTTTTTGCGTCCGTGACGCTGTAATCTGATCTTAACGGCCATGTATTGCTAAATTTTAAATATTTAAGTATTTGTTACTTAGGCTAGCTCACTCGGATATCCGGCCATGCCAGCTTTAGCGGTGCAAATATAGCGATATTTTATGTGCTAACAAGTTCAATTACTTGGTATTTTCCAAATTATTAACAAGATGTATGCTGATTTTTTATAATATTAATAACTCAATATTAAATTAGGTGTACCAAAATTAATCTCCGTCTTTTAACGATCCCGATTATTAGCTTCTAATTAAATTATCTTTCGATCGGTTAATAAATAGCTCATATATGAGCTGAGTTAGTCTATCAAAAGCATTTAGTTCTGAGCCTTTAAGGACTTTATGTTCTATGTATATTCCCAAATAATAATTCATCCCTTCCATGTAAAAGGATTTATTATTGAGACATAATTGTCGAACTTCATTATCAAAATACCTGCGTATCAATGGTTCGAATTCTCCTTTCAGATTAAAAGCTGATGAGAAGTGTTTGTCATCTTCAAAATCTATATCCTGACCACCAAACCACTCCATGAGTTTGGTAAAAAATGATTCCGGTTTTAATTGAAATCCCGGAATTCCTAAATCCTTGCTATCAAAAAACTTAAATGTCTGGGTGAAAGTATGTGAAGATTTTCCGGTGCTTATGGTATAGCGATAATCAAACAAATAATCACTACCGGTCAGATCTTTAGAATAGACCAGATTAAGGGCATTTTTGCGCGTTCCGATATTAAAAAGTTTGAATTCTGATAATTGAGCAGGAAGATTGAAAGCATCTTTGGAAGAAAACAACTTATTGGTTCGAAATGCATATTCGCGAAGTTCATTTTCTCTTTTTTTATCTTCACCAGTCAGCAGATCGATTAATCTTTTCATAATGTCGATTCTTAAAGAGGAATATTACCGTGTTTTTTTCGTGGAAGGTTATCTACTTTATTGACCAGGCTAGCGAATGCTTTGATCAACTTTACCCGTGTCCATTGAGGTTCAATCACCTCATCGATGAATCCTCGAGCTGCAGCATGATATGGGTTTGCAAATTTTTCAGCATATTCCTTTTCTTTTTGTTGCAAAGCATGGTTAGGAACGCTGGATGAATCAATTTCCTTTTTAAAAATAATTTCAGTAGCACCCTTAGCTCCCATTACTGCAATTTCTGCACTAGGCCAGGCATAATTAAAATCAGCTCCAATATGTTTAGAATTCATTACATCATAAGCACCACCATAGGCTTTGCGGGTAATCAAGCTGATACGCGGAACAGTAGACTCGCTAAAGGCATATAAAAGTTTTGCACCATTTGAAATAATTCCATTCCATTCCTGATCCGATCCCGGTAAAAAACCCGGAACATCTTCTAAAACCAATAAAGGAATGTTAAAACAATCGCAGGTACGCACAAATCTGGCGGCTTTTTTAGAAGCATTAACATCGAGACATCCGGCAAGCACCATCGGTTGATTAGCTACAATTCCAATGCATCTTCCAGCCAGTCGGGCAAAACCAACAATGATATTTTCAGCAAATTGCTGATGAATTTCGTAAAAACTATTTGGGTCTGCAATGGCCTTGATTATGTCATGCATGTCATAGGGTTGATTCGGTGAGTCTGGAATAATATCTCCGATATCGTTTAATAATTCATCTCCTAATGCATAAGCAACATCTATGGGTTTTTCTTCACAATTTTGTGGTAAGTAGCTCAGTAACTTTTTTATATTTTGAATACAATCGACATCATTGGTCGCTGTAAGTTGAGTAACTCCACTTTTTGAAGCATGGGCCAAAGCTCCACCTAAATCTTCTGAACTGATCTCTTCATTGGTAACCGTTTTCACAACATTAGGTCCTGTAACGAACATATATGAACTATGCTCAACCATAATAATAAAATCGGTAATAGCAGGGGAGTAAACAGCTCCACCAGCACAAGGGCCCATAATGGCAGAAATCTGAGGAATAACTCCAGATGCTCTGACATTGCGATAGAATAGGTCTGCATATCCTGCTAAACTTCGAACACCCTCTTGAATCCGCGCACCACCAGAATCATTTAGACCAATAATAGGGGCTCCATTTCGCATGGCAAGGTCCATTAACTTACAAATTTTTTCTGCATGTGTTTCCGATAAAGACCCGCCAAAAACAGTAAAATCCTGAGCATAAACATATACCAATCGGCCATTAACAGTGCCAAAAGCAGTCAAAACGCCATCACCATAAAATATCTGGTCTTCCATTCCGAAGTCTGAAGTTCGATGAGTAACCAACATTCCGATTTCTTCTAGACTTCCCGGATCAAGAAGTAATTCAACTCTTTCACGGGCTGTAAGTTTTCCTTTGCTATGTTGAGATTCAATGCGCTTAGATCCTCCTCCAAGCCTTGCAAGCTCAGTTTTTGACTTTAGTTCTTCAATTTTTTTAGACATCATAGGAATGGCGAAGTTAGGGGA
>CAZHNF010000005.1:0-166455 GCA_964533625.1 uncultured Saprospiraceae bacterium
TAGTCTGGATTTTACTGATCATTACGGCCTGTGCGGATGTTGGAGAAAATATTAAGATGTTAAACTTTATTAATCATAATTTTGAGGCTAATTCTTATTCCCAATTAATCTCTTATTTAAATATTTTAAAGATGGCAGGATTTATCACCTTGTTATATCTATTGGTGATTAGGCATTTTCTGGTAGTGGTTGAAGGTTTTGGAAAGTTGATGAAGCTAATGAAGGGTTAAAATGATTTGGTATTGCTATTAAACATTTATAGCCAATTACTGCTTAAAATAGTTGTGTTATTTACTTAATTTGAATGCAAATCCAACGGAATGCAAAATTAAAGTATTATCTTTTAAAAGTTTAACATCGCCATTTGATTCCAACGGATTAAGATAATAAGGAGACCAACTTTTAATATAAATAATACTAAATCTTTCTTTACTTGTTAGGATTATTGGTATTCTAATTGTGAGTTGATAATTCAAAGTTTTTCTAATTTCATCAGTATTTTTTGATTCCAAATACGCTCTTTGATTGGTAAATCCAACACCAAATGAAAGATAAATATTTTTAAATAAATAGCTTCCAAATTTACATTTTTCCTTAAAGCAATAATAAAAGGGTCTAAATCCTAAATAGTAAATTAAAGAATAATCTTGACTAATTTTTAATGTGTCAGAATGTAACGACTTATTAAAATAAGTTGTATCGTTAATAAAATTAAAATTGGCTGAATTTATAATAGATAAACCTACATTTATCCATTTTTTAAATATTTCAAATTCAAACGATAAACCTCCATTAAAATGTTTGGAGTTAAAGTAATATTTCCTAAGATCATGACTTATAAGTGAGCTAATCCCATAGCCGCCATTGATAAACATTGAAAAACCTTTAATTTTTGTATTGTATGAAGTTTCAAATGTCCAATGATTTTCTAGTGAATCTTGTGATTGATTACTTAAGGAAAAAGAATGAAAAACACGTAAACTAAAGTTTCGGTAATGGACTCCAATACCAGGTGAATAAAAAGTATAAGATTGCTTGCTTAAGTTAGGATTATAATAACTTAAGGCATAATGGGTAACTGCAATTGGCCAAAATTCAAATAGATTACAATAAGGATTGGTATTAATTTTTAATCCTAACCTTAGGTTTCCAAAAATTATAGTCGATTGATCGTTCTTCTTATTTAAATAGTAAGGCCTCTGGCCAAGTGAAGTTGAAATTAAAAGTGGAAAGTATTTACAATCTTTGATGTTAATTTGAGCATACTGTGAAAACTGATTTAGAATATATGACTTTGAACTATTTATGGGTAGTATTGTAATTCCAAAAGGAGAAATATTAAATTGCCCGCTTACTGAAAATGTGGTTAAAATGAAAATAATAATGAACTTAATTTTCATTGTTTTTATTTGGCATAAATTTGGTTGAGAATAAATATGGGTAAAATGAGCTTTCTAAATAGTATTTAAATTTTGTCGATAAGAGTCTAATGTAATCTTCTGATGTAATTGAACTTTTTAATTCTGAGCTAATAATTATATTATAGCACAGTTGCAATATTTCTGAATTATTAAATTTAAAATAATAGTTCCAGTTATCTTCTTTTTTTAATTGTTGTGTAATTAATTTAAAAAGTTTATTTGAGTCAGTAGTATTTGTGTAATTAGCTAATTTAATTAGGGAATATATATGACGACTTAAGGTTGATGAATATGTTTTATATAACGTGTCTAAGATAGATTTTTCCTTTAAATGAAATTCAGATATATCAAATTGTCTATGATATATTATGGTCCTACGAGACTCATATTGAATAGATTCATTATTAATTAATTTATTAATTAATGTGTCAAGTAGTAGGTTGAATTCTGGAATTGTTTTTCTAGCAATAGAATCTTCTGGTTTATATGTGAGATTATATTGAGCAAGCCATTGAGTTGATTTATTTTTAATAGAATATACGGATTCGGAAATTTTTTTAAGATTATTACTGTCTTTGCTTTGAAGTAAATTAGCCAATTTTCGTGTATGATCTGTTAATGCAAGGTAATTAAGTTTCTTTAATTCGGTTTTTACAATATTTTTAAACAAGGAATCTCTATAAATCTCAATATTTAACGAAAATAATTTTCTAAATTTTTCAATTGCAATGTCTTTAATAGATTCTGGTTTTTCTAAATAGTTTTTACCAGTAGTATCTGTAATATTTTCGAAAAGTCTTTTTATATAATCTGTCAATGTATTACCGGTTTGAAAGGATTGATCGCAAGCGATGTTATAAAAAAGTGAATTTGTGTATTCGATTTTATTATATGCTGGAGAGTTAATATAATCTAATATTAAAGTATCAGTATTAAAAAAAGAGTATTTTTTATTAATTAATATTCTGGATAAATTATTTTTTTGAACCAAAATATTAGTTTTAAATTTATTTATCATATCATGGTTGCTTAAAAAGAAAAATTCAGAAAGGAAATTCATTAATTCGATAGTTTCTTTACTATTTTTATTAATTTTCCGAATTTGAAATTTATCTTTATAGTAATTAAAATAATTATCCTTAAATTGATTTTTGATGACTTCAGTCAGTATTGATTTTGTTGTGTCAATTGTCAATATTGTATCTTTGTTATTAACTGTATGTATGACTAATTTTTGATAGAATTTATTTAAAACATCAATCGCAAAATTTGTTTTATATGGTGGAAATTCTTTGTCATAAACAAAACCTACTTTTGGTTGAATAATGTTGCCAGGTGGAAAAAAATGAAGCGGTATAATACTGGCTATTAAATTAGAAGTTTTAAAAAATTTAATTTTGTATTCACCAAATTGGGCTATATCACCTTTAAAATTTAAAGTGAAAGGCCATTGTATGTACATGTAATTTAAGGAAATAAATTGAAACTTTGAGGCGCTATTAAAAACGTCATTAAATAGAAATGGTAAAATCTGAGAATTGGTTAATGTACCTTGATTAGGAGTGTAATCTATTTCTAGAAGTTTTATTGTATCTAGCGAGTTATAAAGATTTATGGTAGGGCATAATAAACTAAAAGAATCTTTAGAATTTATTTTAAATTTTAATTCAGTTAAATGCTCAACTGTCCTCGAAGTTCCATGTAAAATATTTTTGTTATAAGAAGTGAGATCAAATATTGTATTATTGTAAATTTCACTAAGAAGGTTATAGTTAGTTTTGTATTCTTTATAATAAGGTTTCGAGAATAAATCAAATTTTGTACAGTAGTAAACAGAATCGCCTACGAATAATAAATATATAGTTTGAATTAAACTCTTGTTTAGTATTGTACTTAGATTATAAGGATTACAGGGCGAATATTCTCTATACGTAAATGGTATGCCTTTAACTGTGTTAACCTTATTCTCCACACAAAAAGAGCATTGATATAATCTTAGTTGGGAAAATGAACAACCAAAGTATGCTAGAAATAGAAATAATAAAATAGTATTTTTGTTAAGTTTGGTTAACATTTTATTTTTCTTATTTCTTTATATCAATTCGATTAAGTAAATATTGAAAACCATAAGATAACTGCCAGAGGTCAATTGTTTGAGTATTGTGAACAGGATTTTTACTTAATTTTCGGTGAATTATATTTTGAATATCAAAATTAGAATCACCTATGTTGGAAATTTTTGCATACCAGTTATAATAATTCTCAAAATATCTGCGAAGACCAAAGCTAAAAAGCCCTCGATTGGCAAATGATTGATTTTTGTAAGGATCGTCAACATCTTCCATTGTTTCTAAGGAATCTGTTTTGTAAAAAGTGTTGTTTAACCTAAGTTTATTACTTATTTCAAACAATTTACCACCAAAACCAGTAAAGCGATCAAATTCATAAAATATTTCATAGCGATCATTGATTTGAATATTTAAATAACCTCCACCGGTCCAATATCTATCATGTCCATCTCCCATTCCCAATCCTTCAAATGTAAATATTTGATCCATAATATCATTAAAGTAACCTAATGAAACATAGCCAAAATTCATATTTATTGAACCGCTTCGTTGATTTTTTCTGAACTTGTTTAATATAAATAAATGTGAAAGTGTTAAAGATGTGGAATAATTGTGATAGCTAACAGGTGCGCTCATAAAATTAAAAACTCTGATAAATGTAGCTCTATTCTGTCTTCCAATGCCAAGAGTTATGCCTGGGCATAATACCAAGTCCCAATTAATATTAGAGACATTATAAAATGGAAGTTTAAGATTGGTTAGCATTGATGTGCCAAGTCCTCCACTGTATAAATTATAAAATAACTGAGATTGGAATAAAGTTGAATAGTATTGATACATTACACCAATTCCTAGAGATAAGTTAACATTCGATTCTCTATGGCCAATATAAATTTGAGCGGATAGTCCTAAGCTATATCTTAATGGACTATTGGAAATTTTGTTGTCTACTTGAGCAAGAGTATAAGTTGTTAAAAAAGATGTTATGGTAAATATAAATAGAAATTTCTTTAAATAAGCTATTTGATCAATGAATAGGTGGTTCTTTGGTTGCTTTATAACTGTATTAGAAATTTTAGAGAAATCAAAAAAACCCTTAGAAGCAATTTTCTTACTTAGAGTTGATCTTAGTAAGTTTACGCTTAATATTTTAATTGTTATTACCCCATTGCTTTTCGTATTAGGATTGTAAATATAGCAATTATTTTATTGCAATTACATTTTCTATTAATTTTTAATTAAATTGGAAGTTCAATTTTTATAGAACAGGTTATTTAAGCAATTGTATAAAAGGTTTGAATGGCAAGAGTTTAAATATTATTAATTTTATCATTCTATGATAGTATGAAAGGCTTACCAATAAAAATCTAAAATAGTAAACGTTGCCAACACAATACTGCCAATGCCATTCAATGTAAAGAAGGCAAGATTAATTTTTTCCAAATGATTATTGGAGATAATAATATGCTGGTAAATCAATAAAATCAAGAATGCTAAAGTTCCTAATCCCATCCAGTAATTTAATCCGAATTCCTGATGCAGAAGATAGCCACAACTAAGGATGGCTATAGCACAAATGATGTGAAAGCACACGGATATCCAAAGTGATTTGGTTATTCCAAATCTACTGGGAATAGATTGTAGTTTTTCTTTCTGATCAAATTCAATATCCTGCAAAGCATACAAGACATCGAATCCTGCCACCCAGCTTACAACTGCAATTCCATACAATAAGGGTAACAATCCGAAACTGGAAGTAACGGCCATATAAGCGCCGATTGGGGCAAGAGAAAGAGCAAGCCCTAAAAATACATGGCACAACCAGGAGAAACGCTTGGTGTAACTATAGCCCAGTATGATAAACAATGCAACAGGCGATAAGTAAAAGCACATCGTGTTAATCTTATAGGCACTGATGACGAATATCAAAGAATTTAGAATTACAAAAATCAAGGCCGATTGAGGAGAGATTATCCCTGCTGGTATTTCTCGGATTGATGTTCGTTTATTCTTTAAGTCTATATAACGATCTGCCCAGCGGTTAAATGCCATAGCCGCATTCCTCGCGGTAATCATGCATAAGAGCACAAAAATTAAAGTCGGAAGCTCAATTTGATGGTAAGACTTAGTGTGTAAGGCAACAAAAAAACCAATCATAGCAAATGGTAAAGCAAAGACAGAGTGGCTGAACTTAACCAGAGAGAGATAATTCGATAGAGTTTTAAAGAGTTGCATTCAGCGGTAAAGATATTCAAAGAAAAAAGGCTTTCGGTAATTTCCGAAAGCCTTTTTATCTATTATTTATTCTGCTTGTATATTAGTGAGCAGCACCTTCTGTCTTTGCTGCTTTTGGATCTTTCTTTACTATACCAGTTACGGTTAGATAAGTTTGAGCCGGGTTAGTGTTAGCGGTAACAGTTACTCTTTTGCTTTGCTTAGAACCGTCATCAGATCCTTTACCTTTAGAATCAAACTGAACGTTGATAGCAGCAGATCCTCCTGGTGGGATTGGTTCTCTCGGCCAATCAGGTACTGTACAACCGCAGCTACCTTTAGCATCAGAGATTACTAATGGTTCATTTCCGGTGTTTTTAAATTTGTATTGATACTTAACCAAAGTTCCTTCCATAACTTCACCGAAGTCATGTACCAAAGTTTCAAATTCCATCGTCGTAGTTGGTCCTGTTGGAGCTGGTGGAGTAGCTTCTCCGGTAGTTCCTGCAGCATTCGCTACTTCAGAAGCATTAGCTGGTGTAGATGATGCATCAGTAGTCGTTGTAGACTCAGTTGAATTTGCTGCTTTATCATTCTTACATGAAGGGATTGCAAGAATCGCAAAGACAGCAAGTGATAAAAATTTTAAATTCTTCATTTTTTGCACTTTAATTTTTAATGATTTGGATGGTAAAAGTAGGAAGGTATCCATTGGGATCATTTATCCACTCTCAAATGGGATGTTAATGTTTTTTTAAGTATCATTTATTAACATTTATCCAACATTTGAACTCCTCTAAATCGAATGAATTCAAGCATTTATCTCGGGTTAAGCCACCTTTTCTGGCAGCCATTACACCAAATTTAATATCGTCAATACCTTTAAGATTATGTGCATCAGGATTTATGGATATTAAAACTTCCTTCTCCATAGCATATGGGATCCAGGTCCAATCCATATCTAATCTCAATGGATTTGCATTGATTTCAATAGAAACACCATTGGCTGAACAGGCGTCAATTATTTTTTGATGATCGACAGGATAACCCTGTCTGGATAATAGTAGCCTGCCGGTGAGATGGCCAAGTATTTTTGTATATGGATTTTCAATAGCGCGAATAAGTCTCAGCATAGCTTTTTCCAATTCCATATTGAGATTGCTGTGAATGGATGCAATAACAAGATCAAATCCGGCTAAAATATCATCCGGATAATCGAGACTCCCATCGGATAAAATATCTGATTCTATAGACTTAAAAATGGTGAATGGAGCAAGTTCTTTATTCAGTTGATCAATTTCGCGCCATTGCATTTCAACGCGTTCGATGGGTAAGCCATTGGCATACACAGCAGTTTTTGAATGATCAGAGATCACCAGATATTCATATCCTAATCGAATACATTCCTTGGCCATAGTTCGAAGATCATAGGTTCCATCACTATACGTACTATGGCAATGAACAACTCCTTTTATATCATTGACTGAAATGAGTTGATCTGCATCGAAATCTTTATAATTGTTTAAATCCCGACATTCAGGAGGAATAAAACTAATTTTATAATCCGAGAATATTTCTTCTTCACTTTTATAAACTTTATTCGAATCGCTTGAAAGCATGCTCCTGAAAATATCAGAACCACCAGTAGTTTTAAATAATTCAGAATAAAACTTCTCGAATGTACAGAGGTGAATTAATACTGGAAAATGTTCGTTCCAAGTACCGAGAATTCGTTGATCGTTTTTTTCATTTAAATTAAATAATTCTGGTAAGCTGATGGTTGAGGAACTGCTGAGTATTTCAATCTTGGTTTGTATAGGAATTAATCTTCTGAGATCACCAGTAAATTCAAATCTATTACCCGGATTGAGATTTATAAGTTCTTGAATCATGGTTTCAGCCTCTCGATGCAACTTTGGGAAAAGAAAGTTATTCTGATTAGATTGAAAAAAATCAATGGCCTGAATAATATCATCCTGGATTTTTGGTCCAAATCCTTTTTGCAGTATTAAGCGATTTTCTTTACACGCATAATACAATTCTCCTAGATTCTCAAAGCCCATATCTTTCCAGAAGACTTTTACTTTTTTGGGACCGACACCTTTAATTTTAAACATTTGTCTTACTCCCTCGGGTGTCTTTTTTCTCAATTCTTCGAGAACTTCTATTTTTCCATTTCGAGATAGTTCCACAATTTTTTCCACAACAGCTTTTCCAAGTACAGGAATTTGAAGCAATTCATCATTGCTTTTATCTAATAATGGTATATCTATTTTTTTAATATTGAGGTATGCATTGGCGTATGTTCTGATTTTAAATTCATTTTCTCCATGGAGTTCCATGAGGTTCGCTAGTTCGCCAAATAATTCTCCTAATTCTCTGTTTGAAAGCATGGTGTAAAATTACAAAATATAATGGCAGATAAAAGGGTAGTATTTTATATTTTAAGATCAATGTTTAATTAAGAGTTATTGAATTTAATTCGCGATCATTTTTATGAGATAAAGTAATTGTGATTTATAAAAAATTAAAATCAAAAGGAATGAAAACATATTTAATCCTAAACGTAATTGAGCATGGTAAAACATAGTTATAAATAATTATATAGTCAACTTATTTTAAATTCATGACAAATGGCATTAACTAAAAAATTTCATTCAAATGCATTTTTATGGTTAAGAATAAATTATATTATAGATAGAATTCAATTGACACAAATTACTCAATTTTATTAATTTTGAGCCTAATAAGTAATATTTATGCATTATCACAGCTTAGGTCAATTTCCCCATAAGAGACACACCCAATTTAGAAAACCGGATGGCAGTTTGTACAGTGAACAATTATTTTCAACCGAAGGATTTTCAGATGCATATTCTTTGTTGTATCACTGCAATGCTCCAACTGAAATTGTTCAGATTGATGAGCCCTATTCCTTTGCTGCAAAGATCATTCACGACAAACAACTAAAACATAGATGTCTTAAGGGGTTTCATATACAAGCGGAAAACGATTATTTAAAAAGCCGAAAACCTCTGTTAGTGAATAGCGACTGTAAGATTTCTGTTGCGGCTCCAAAAACTAGTACCGTTGATTATTTTTTTAAGAACGCGGATGCTGATGAAGTAATTTTTATACATGTGGGATCGGGTGTATTAAAGTCGATGTATGGCAATTTGAGATTTGCTTATGGTGATTATATTGTGATTCCTCGAGGAACTATCTATCAATTGCATTTTGATGGAGAAGATAACCGACTTTTGATTGTTGAGTCCACAGGACCAATTACATTTCCAAAACGCTATAGAAATCAATATGGTCAGCTACTTGAGCATTCACCTTTTTGTGAAAGAGATATTCGAAAACCTGATGAATTGAATACCTATGATCAAAGAGGGAATTTCCTGCTTTATATTAAGAAGCAAGATATGATATATCCCTATCATTACCTATGCCATCCGTTTGATGTTATTGGATGGGATGGTTTTGTTTATCCATATGCCTTGTCGATTCACGATTTTGAACCAATCACCGGAAGAGTGCATCAACCTCCACCAGTTCATCAGACCTTTGATGGACATAATTTTGTAATCTGTTCATTTGTTCCAAGATTATTTGATTATCATCCACAGGCCATACCGGCACCTTACAATCATAGCAATATTGACAGTGATGAGGTGTTGTATTATGTTGACGGAGATTTTATGAGTAGAAAGCATGTGGAGAAGGGGATGTTTACCTTACATCCCGGCGGTATTCCCCATGGACCCCATAGAGGTTCAGTGGAGAAAAGTATAGGTGCGAAAGAAACCAGAGAATTGGCTGTTATGGTCGATACATTTAAACCATTGCTAATGACCGAACATTCAGTTCCAATTGAAGATAAAGATTATTATTTGAGTTGGCTACCGGATAAAAATCAGGAAGGTGGAATTAATATGAATCAGATAACTTCGTAAAGAAGTTCTTCAGTAAAAATCAATAAATAAAATCAAAATTATTCAACTTCCTAATCGTTTAGCCATTTCTATCCAATAAGTGGTTGGTTTTTTTAGATTTAAAATGGCTTCTTCAAATTTGGTAAGATTAAGTTGATTATTGATAAATCCAATCATTTTATTTTGGTGGCCTTTCATCAAAGATTCAATCGCTTCGTATCCTAATCTCGCGGCTAAAAGCCGATCGGTAGCAGACGGTGGGCCACCTCGTTGGAGATGTCCAATGATTGCAATTCTTATATCAAATTCAGGTATTCGTTCTTGAAGAAGTTTAGCGATCTCATTAGTTTCTCCTAATCTATTTCCTTCTGCAAGAATAGCGAGACCAAATAGTTTTTTTCGTCTCATGGATTTTTTTAAATCCGCAACCAATTGGTCCAGACTATATTCTATTTCAGGTATAATAAATGCACTTGCACCGGATGCAATGGCGGTATGTAAAGCAATAAAACCTGAATCACGACCCATGACTTCAATCAAAAACAAACGGTTGTGTGAATCCGCTGTATCTCTTATTTTATCTACAGCTTCAACGGCTGTATTGACGGCCGTGTCAAACCCTATAGTAAAATCTGTTCCGTTTAAATCATTATCAATCGTGCTGGGAATGCCAATTATGTTTATGTCAAATTCTGATGACAAAATGGAAGCTCCTGTAAGTGTTCCATTTCCTCCAATTGCAATTAAAGCATCAATATCTCTTGATTTCAAATTCTCATAGGCCATACGACGTCCTTCGGGAGTTTTGAATCGCTCACTTCTGGCAGACTTAAGAATTGTGCCGCCTCTTTGAATAATGTTTCGAACAGAATCGTCCTGAAGTAATACAATGTCATCATCGATCATGCCATCATAGCCTCTTTGAATGCCATATACATGTAGATCATAATAATTAGCGGTGCGATATACGGATCGTATAGCCGCATTCATCCCAGGTGCATCCCCACCAGATGTATAAATAGCAATTCGATTGATCTCAGGCATACATTCTATGATATTGTATTAACCCTGCAATTGGCTTTGGGTTGAAATGAATTGAATTATATTTTGATGAAGCTAAATTTTCTAAATATTCGGATTGCAGTAATCCAGCCACACTGCCAACAAAATGCAATGGTATTGGGCACAGGTATTCATACATTTCTAAACGGGTATGGTAGAATTCAAGAATCCCTTTTGAAATTATTTTTTGACATACATCATTCGATTTATGTTTTAAAAGAAACGGAAAGAATTCAGCTAAAACACTATTTATTTTAGGAGAAGAATAAAGATATTGTAGAAAATTTTCTTTTAGAATGGGAAATTCTTTTTCGAATTCTAAGCTTAAGGCTGTATCAAATTCTTTATAAAAGTAGGCTTTCAATAATTCTTTTCCATAATAATTGCCACTACCTTCATCTCCAAGAAGGTATCCTAGAGAAGGTTTTTCTTCCATGATTTGGTGTCCATCACATAAGCAAGAATGGCTTCCAGTCCCAACAATCGCCACAACTCCTTTCTTGCCAAGACAAGAGCTTCTTGCTGCAGCCAGAAGATCAGAATAAACGTATACTTTTAAAACTGAAGAAAATACCGTTGAAAGCATTTCTGACATCATTATTGAAGCGGTTTCCTTGCATCCCGCTCCATAAAAAAATAATTCTGAGATCTGAATATTGGCTAAACTTTGCTTGGCTGATTCCAGGGTTGAAAGTATTGTTGATTTACTTTGAACAGTAGGGTTGATGCCCGAATGACTAAATGTCAAAATTTCTGAATTAGAATCCATAACAACCCAATCGGATTTTGTCGATCCTGCCTCAATCAGAAGAATTTTCATTCTGCAAAGTAAACAGCTTATTTATACTTCTGATCATCAATTACTTAAAATTGACAGAAATATTATCAATAATGAATTGTGCAAAAGGTGGAAAATTGAAATCTTCCGTTACATTTGCGCGAATTTTTTAGAATTATGAAGAATATTAAGGTCATTGGAGCAGGGACAATGGGTAATGGAATTGCGCATGTTTTTGCTCAGTATGGTTATGACGTGGTAATATGTGATATATCGGCGCCAGCGCTCGAAAAAGCTTTAGCCACCATCGATAAAAATTTATCCAGAATGGTTGACAAGCAGAAAATTTCTGCCGAATTAAAACAAGAAACCTTATCACGTTTAAAAACATCAACGGATATAAAAACTGCCGTTGCTGATGCTGATTTGGTCATCGAGGCAGCCACTGAAAATTTAGCTTTAAAGTTGAAACTTTTTACAGAAATTGATCAGCATGCACCTGCTCATTGTATTCTGGCCACCAATACTTCATCCATATCCATAACACAAATTGCCGCCGCTACAAAAAGACCTGAACAGGTAATTGGAATGCACTTTATGAATCCTGTTCCAATGATGAAGCTGGTTGAAATTATACGTGGATTTTTAACGACTACCGAAGTGTGCGATATAATTTTTGACATTTCCAGGAAATTGGATAAAGTTCCCGTTGAAGTTAAAGATTATCCTGGCTTTGTTGCAAATCGATTATTAATGGTTATGATTAATGAAGCAATAAATACTTTATACGATGGAATTTGCGATGTTGAAGATATTGATAATATAGCAAAGCTTGGAATGTCACACTTAATGGGACCATTGCAATTGGCTGATTTTATTGGATTGGATGTGTGTTTGTCCATTATGAAAGTGATTCATGAAGGATTTGGAAATCCTAAATACGCTCCAAGTCCGCTCTTGATAAATATGGTTAATGCAGGACTATTGGGAGTTAAAAGTGGCTCAGGATTTTACCTGTATTCCAAGGATTCAAAGGATTTAGTGGTGAATCCAAGATTTGAAAAACGATTTCAATGAGTTTACGTTCGGTATTTCAATTGAAGTGTCCGGCATGTGAGAAAGGTTATCTTTTTGAGGATTATAAACATCCCTTGGCATTTAATTTAAAAATGCATAAACGTTGTATAGTTTGCGATGAAAATTTATTTCGTGAACCTGGATTTTATTATGGTGCAATGTTTATTTCGTATATTATATCTGGAATCCTTAGTTTGCTATTTGTAGGTTTATTAATTGTATTTCTGAAGATCGATTGGGTGATTTCACTTGGAATCCTTTTTATAGTACTTCTTATCAATTACGCTTATCTTTTTAAAGTCTCTAGATCGATCTGGATTCATTTTTTTGTAAAGAAAAAATATTAGTTCTAACCTTCTTTGAAACACAATTAATAAACACCTTTGCTTTATCTATTGCTCCCTATATATGGTCTTTATTGAAATTTTTATTTAGATTCAATATAAAAACCAATCATTAATCATTATTTCTCTTAATCGATTTTTAGTAACACTTCCATTAAAGAATTGCTGAGAAATCAAATGATTGTTTTTTACTCCGCTATAATCTCACCATTACCCAACTTACTTACATCTACCATTCCTGGGCCCTTATGATGCAATTCTCCATTTCCGGTAAGGTTTCCTGTAATTTTGACTTCACTATAAACACTACAAGATCCATTTCCCATTAATCCGACTTCAACATTTTGCGATATGGTATTTAGAAAGTCTAATTCTCCATTTCCAATAAGATTCAAGTTAGTATTTTCCGATTTTCCTTTGTGATTAATTAGTCCATTGCCGGTCATGGTAGCACTAATCGTTTTGGATTCCGATTGGCTATTTATTTCTCCATTTCCTATGAGTGAAATTTCAAATTGATCAGCATGTGAAATTGTTTCCATTTCAATATCACTATTGCCAGTAGAATGGATGTCTTCAAGATTGGTATTCGTTTGTATAACGATATGAACTCCAGAATTTGAATGAGAAGGAATTCCTTGTTCAGACATTGAAATAATTAGTTTACCGTCCTTATTTTCTGTCTTAATTCTCTTCATGGTTTCTTCATCGGCATCGATATCCATATGGGGAGAGCCGGACTTAATTACGATATCAAAGTTTCCAATGACCATCAGTGAATTAAAGGAAGTCAAATCGCTTGACTTGGTAGCTGGTGAGGAGTCCTTTGAATCATAACTCACGGTGTTTCTTTTGGCATAGATCAATCCGGCCAAAATGAAAGTGCATATGATTGCTATAGTGCTGGTTAATATTCTATTACTTGTTTTCATTTTTATTGTATTTTAAATTTGATTATAAATTGATTCTATAGTAGGTAGGTCCACTTGTAACAATTTTCCTTGTTTTAACGTATTCGGCAATTCTTCTCTAAGGTATTCATCTCTTTTAACTTTAAGTGTTTTATCAAATACCTGGTCACAAAGAAAGAATCCAATGCCTCTTTTTTGGTAGATGATTTCTTCATCTTGAAGCCATTGATAACTTCTTTGAACCGTATTGGGATTTACCTCAAGGGTTATGGCTAATTCTCGGACCGATGGGATTCGATCGCCATCCTTGATTTTCTTCTCCAGAATATCTGCAAGAATTACATCTGCAATCTGGATATATATGGGTTGATGTTTTCGGAAATCCATTATAGTTCTTTTTCTTTTAATTTAAAATAACTCGCTGTCATGAGTAATACATATAGTACACACAGAAATATTTTACCAGGTAAATCATACGATTCGAATGGATTAAATTTAATGTTTAAGTTATTGTTGTGGGATTCCATGGCAAATCCATTAAAGTGTTCATGAAACACCACTCTGAAAAATATAAAACTTATAAAAGCGAGGAATGCAAAAATGGCAAACAAGCTTATACCAGTTTTGAATATTGAATGTTTTGGCCATACGATGGAGCCTAGATAAAAAGCACTCTGAGCCAGCATTAATCCAAGCATAGTTTCGGTTAGTTGCTTGATTTTAATTTGTGGTGGTAATATTTTATAATCCATGAAAGCTGAGCTAAAGAAGTGTGCTACATAACCAACTAATATATATCCAACAACAAAGAGAACAGGAATTAATATAGATATGGTAAGCCACTTACTGCCAAGTTTTTCAAAGGTTGATGCAGGCAGACCTAAGTAAAATTGTCTTCCGGGCGTATTGGCCATTTCGTGAAAACTAACACTGGCCCAGATTATACACATAAAACTTAGACTGGTTATCAAACTTTCAGTGTTAAATACATTTCTATCAGAGTGGCCATTCCATAAAGAAAGAAAACCAACTAATAAGTATATACCATAGGTGGTAAGTGCGACGTACATTAAGGTCTTAACCGCCAGACTTACCTCTCGTTTCAGTAAAAAGGTAAAGCGAGAAGGTTCGAAAAAATTATTTTGTAATTTCATAATTTGCAGATTTAAAATTTAGAAAAGGTATTGCGTTCCATAGCTTCAAGAATTTGTTGTTTGTTGCTTAGGATGGCGTTAAACAAAACTTCAAGATCAATTTCACTATCAACGCCATCTGTATTTTCCTTTACACTCATATAGCCGCCACTGACTCGCTCAGAATACAATACATTTTGAGGTGGCTGCATCGAATAGTGAATTTCAAAGTGCAAGGCTTTTGATATTTGCTCTAAGGAGTAATCAAAAATGATCTTACCATCTTCCAGCATCAAAATCGGATCAATTAAGTTCACCATGTCTCGAACTTGATGCGTTGAGATGATTACAATGCGATCATCAAGCATAGCTTCAGTAATTAATTTACGAAACTGGCTCTTAGAAGGGATATCTAAGCCATTCGTAGGTTCGTCGAGGATTAATACCTTGGCATTGGAAGCCATAGCAAAACATAGCATAACTTTCTTTTTCTGGCCAAAAGAGAGTTTGTCTATCTTTAAGTTTCCTTCAAGCCCAAGCTCTGTTATTAAACTTAGAAATTTGTCATAATCAAATCGAGGATAGAATGGCGCGTAGGTGTACAGATAGGAGAGGATAGACATGTTGGGAATTAATGGCTCCTCTTGTATAAATACAATTTCAGATAGCATATTAGGATCGCGCTCCATGGCATCGAAGTCCATAATTTTAATATCTCCGGATTGTGGAAAGATTAATCCATTAATTAATCTTAATAGGGTTGTTTTGCCAGCCCCATTGCGTCCCAATAAGCCATAAATCTTGCCCTGATCAAGATTTAGGCTCAAACCCTTAAATAGGGGTTTCTTCTTGTTGTAAGCGAATTGAATGTCAGTTAGATTTATCATTTTCAATGTTTTAGTGTACTACTTAATTAGTACACTGCAAATGTATGATGACTAATCTGATTTGAACAAAAAAATTTATAAAAAATTTGAAATATTTTTATTCTTAATGTATAAAAAACAGAAGCACAATAAGATATAAGTTTGGGGACTTAAATAAAAATGTGATTTGGATACCTTACTTATACCATTGGCATTGAATCTTAACGCATTTTGGAATGTATAAGCTTGTAAAGTTTATCTCTGTATCAATAAGTTTAATTATTCATCCGACGACTCTGATGTTGTATGGATTCTATATGAATGGCTTCAATTAAAGAGAATACAAATTCTTCGCTCAGATTATATTGAGACGCCAGTTCTTTCAATCTGAGTATAATGTTATTCCAACGTTCTGGTTGATAGATTGAAATTTTCTCTAGTCTTTTTTCTTCGCCAATAGATTCTGCAAGACTCATTCTTTCACCCAGTAATTCAATAATCTGCTGATCGATGAGGTCAATCTTTGATCTGATATTTCCAATCTTCACATTGTAATCCGAATTGGAAGTAAGCAATGATCTCTTGATCAGTTTAGATAAGATATTCTCCTTAAGAAAGTCGGGAGTAACTTGTTGATCCGCATCACTTAAGGCCTTCTCCGGGTTTGGATGAACTTCAATCATCAATCCATCATAATTAAGATCCATTGCAATTTGAGCTATTTCTAGATGATTCTGTGGATTGCCACTGATATGACTAATATCTGCGAGCAATTGTAATTCAGGTAACCTTCTTTTAAGTTCAATTGGAATTTGCCAACGAGGTACATTTCTATAAATTGAATTTCCATAGAAAGAAAATCCTCTGTGAATGGCTGAAATATGTTGTATGCCTACTTGAAATATTCTTTCGATAGCACCCATCCAGAGAAATAAATCAGGATTGATAGGATTTTTGACTAAAACTTTAACATCAGTGCCCTTTAGAGCATCAGCAATCTCTTGCACATAGAATGGATTGACAGTTGTTCTTGCTCCAATCCAGAGATGCTTAAGTCCGGCTTTTAAACAAAGCTCAACATGCTCTGGTTTGGCTACCTCAGTACAGAATGAAACGCCGTACTGTGAACTCAGAGATTCGATCCACTCTAATGCAGGCTCTCCAATGCCCTGGAAGAATCCGGGTCGGGTCCTTGGTTTCCAAATTCCTGCTCTTATTAGGTCAGGCTTAAGATCTGAAGTCTCTGTAATAACCTTTTCAAGCTGATCATAGGTCTCTGCGCTGCAGGGTCCAAGAATCAAAGAATGGGCTTCATTATTTTTACTTACGGCAGGAAGAAAATCCACGATAATTTTGATGTCTGTATACAACAATGAATTCCTTTACTTGTTTGATTAGGTCTCTGTTCGTTGAGTGGGATCTCAATTCACTTTTTTGATTTGAATGGCCTTGTGATCTCAACATAAGTTGATTTGAAATTCATGAAGCACTCAACTTGAAAGTATTAACCCGTGGGCTAATCACTTTTACTTATTTAAAAATTAATATTACTCTAATCAATGAAGCGTAGACTTACTTTTTTTATCCTTTTGGTTTTTGTCTTAGTTTCTAAGCTGTTGAGTCAATCCAAACCTTCCTCTGAGATTCTTGAAAGCATAAAAAAACTAAATGTTCTAGGATCTGTATTGTATGTTGCAGCGCACCCCGACGATGAAAATACACGGCTTATCACGTTTCTTTCCAAAGATCAAAAGCTACGTACAGCTTATGTTTCTCTAACTCGTGGCGATGGTGGTCAGAATCTGATAGGACCACAGCTGGACGAATTTCTTGGAGTCATTCGAACCAACGAACTTTTGGAAGCTCGGAAAATTGATGGTGGAATTCAATACTTTACAAGAGCGAATGATTTTGGCTATTCTAAAAACGCCGAAGAAACCTTGAATATTTGGAATAAGGATTCTCTTATCTATGATTTAGTAAGAATTATTAGAGATTTTAAGCCTGACGTAATTATTAATCGATTTGATCATAGAACCAGTGGCAAAACTCATGGACATCACACGGCATCAGCTATTCTGGCCAATGAAGCTTATCGTTTGGCTGGAAGTTCACTATATCGAAGAGATGCATTAAACGATCTCGAACCAATTATTATTCCTAGAAATTTTTTTAATACCTCAATCTTTTTTTACGGATCTAAAGAGAAATTCGACGCAGCAGATAAGTCGAATCTGTACTCATTAAATGTTGGTACCTACTATACATCTTCTGGATTATCCAATGGTGAAATTTCATCTATGAGTCGTTCGATGCATAAATCACAGGGATTTGGAATTAACAGTTCAAGAGGAAATTTAATGGAGTATTTTGAAAGATTGGATAAGGAAAAGGAATACGGTCATGTTTCACCATTTGATGGTTTGGATTTGACCTGGACCAGAATCAATGGTGGCGGTAATGTTAAAAAAGTAATTGATCAGGTTATTGCTGAATTCAACATCAATGATCCTTCAGCCAGTATTCCACTATTACAAAAAGCGGAAAAATATATTCAGGACCTTACACCAGGTCATTGGAAGAATATCAAACTGGCCGAGATACGTGAAGTAATTTATCAATGTGCAGGATTATATTCAGAAGCTACAACAGATCGTCAGATAACGGCTAATGGAAATAAAATTAAAGTTAATATTGAATTCATTTCGAGAGGAAAGCAAGCGTGTAACCTACAAAGATGCATAATTCAACCTTCTTCGATGGATACAGTCATAAACTTAAAATTACAGGAAAATGTTTCATGGAATTGGAGTAAGGAAATGGAGGTAAAGGACATACCACTTACTTCTCCATTCTGGTTAAAGTATAATCGAGGAAATGCGTTTTATCAATTTGATGATATAACAACCATTAATAGACCGGTTATGGATCATGCTTTAATGGTTCAGTTTGATTTTTCCCTCAATGGAGTTAACTATACACTAAGCAAAGATATCATCTATAAAAATGATGATCCTGTGCAAGGAGAACTAAGACAACCATTGGATGTTTTACCTGAAGTTACGGTTGATCCTTTTGATCCATCAGTAGTGTTGCATTCTGCAAAGCCGATTACAATTCAACTGTCATTGCGTTCCAGGTCAGTCAATCAATCTGGTAAGCTTTCACTTAAGTTACCTCTCGAAGTTAAATGCAAACCGTCTTCCATTTCATATCGTTTCAACCTGGCAGATGAAACTCAAAACTTTGAATTTGAATTATCTTCTTCAAAACTAAATAACAGCATTCATTCCATTCCAATTCTAATTAATAATCAGCAGGCGTATACACACACCATGATTAAATATTCACATATTCCATGGCAAAATGTTTTGACACCATCAGTTATTAAATTTTCAGCGGTTGATCTCAAGTTTAATCCTGTTTCCATTGCTTACATAAATGGAGCTGGGGATTATATTGATGAAGCAATGAGTAAACTAGGTTTTAAAGTTGTAATGTTGCAACCAGAAAAAATTGGTGCATTGGATCCTAAAACAACTCCAGTCTTAGTTTTCGGAATTCGGGCATGGAATACGCAAGAAGAATTGACTCATCAGCAAGATCAATTAATGAAATACATTAAAGACGGAGGACGCGTAATTTTTCAATATAACACAACGGCAGAATTGTTGTTAGGTGATTTTTTAGGCAAAGAATTCAAAATATCCCGTGATCGAATTACAAATGAGAGCAGTCCGGTTAAAATTATTAATCCCGATCATACATTACTCAACATTCCTAATAAAATAGACTCTACCGATTTTAACTTTTGGGTTCAGGAACGAGGTCTATATTTTCCAAATGAATATAAAGAGGGATGGGAAACACTTATAGCTCTGAATGATCCTAATGAAAAAGAACTTTATTCAGGCATATTATATAAAAAAATAGGGAAGGGTTCGGTTATATATACACCTTTGTCTTGGTTCAGGCAATTGCCGGCTTCAGTTCCTGGTGCCTATAGGCTTTTCGTTAATTTGATTTCAACTCAGCATGAGTAATTCAAATTCAAGATTTAATAAATATTATTGGTTAGTAGTGGTTACTTTAATTCTAGTTATTATTTTATTGTATATAATTCAGCAACACTTCAATCATTAGTACATGCCAATAATTGATTGGATCGTTCTTTCTGCCACGTTGCTATTGATAAGTATCTATGGTTGGTGGAAGACTAGAATTCAATCTGATGCTCGAACTTATCTTCTAGGAAATCAAAATCAGAAAGGTTGGCAGGTTGGATTAGCTGTAATGGCGACACAAGCAAGTGCCATTACATTTATTTCAACAACCGGGCAGGGATACAGCGATGGTCTGCGCTTTGTGCAATTTTACTTTGGATTGCCTTTAGCAATGATTTTAATTTGTATTTTTTTTATCCCTAGATTTTATAATGCAGGTGTTTTGACTGCATATGAATATTTGGAAAAGAAATTTGATTTAAAAACCAGAATATTTGCAGCAGTAATTTTTTTAATTCAACGAGGTCTAGCCGCTGGAATAACTTTGTATGCGCCGTCGATTATATTATCAACGGTATTTGGCTGGAATCTTCAACTCACCCATGTCATTAGCGGTATATTGGTTATATGGTACACCGTTGGAGGCGGTTCACAAGCTGTCTCCATAACTCAGATGCATCAGATGATGGTTATTATTGTAGGGATGGCGTTTGCATTTGGATATATGCTTTATCAATTACCAGATGGTGTGGGACTATATCATAGTTTGCAAATTGCAGGCCATTTTGATAAAGTCAATCCAGTTGATTTTAATTTAAATTTTGCAGATAGATACAATTTTTGGTCTGGAATATTAGGAGGTATGTTTGTTGCTTTGGCATACTTCGGTACTGATCAATCTCAGGTGCAGAGATATCTCACCGGTAAAGATATTAGACAAAGTAGATTGGGCTTAATCTTTAATGGTTTACTTAAAGTGCCTATGCAGATTTTTATACTTCTGTGTGGAGTAGTGCTTTTTGTTTTTATGATGTATCAGGAAGTTCCACTATCGTTCAATTCAAAAGTTATTCAATCTATGAGTAATGAAGCTGGATCTACTTATAGGAATTATGATCTTCGGAATAAAGAAATTAATGCAAATCGAAAATCCATTCTAAGCACGGAAGAAAAAGATTATAATAAGTTAAATGAACTCAATCAGCAGCAAAACGAATTGAGAAGTGAATTTGCAAAAGAAGCCAAGCAATTAAATTCAAATCTGGAAGTAAACGACAGAGATTATATTTTTCTTCATTATATATTGAATTACCTGCCTAGAGGTTTGTTAGGTTTGCTGATTGCAGTTATATTATGTGCCGCTATGTCCAGTATTTCAGCTGAACTTAATGCTTTAGCTGGAACTAGTTATGTGGATATCATCAAAAGATTATTTCCGGATATTAATATAGGATGGTCAGATGTTCAATGGACCAAATATCTTACAGTATTTTGGGGTACGGTGGCTTTGGGTTTTGCATTTTATGCTAATCTCTTTGAAAATCTAATCCAATTTATCAATATAATCGGTTCCTTGTTTTATGGCTCGGTGTTAGGGATATTTCTTTCTGCTTTTCTTTTTAATAATGTTAAAGGAACTGCGATTTTCTATTCCGCTGTATGTTCTCAATTATTGGTTCTGATGTTGTATTTCTTGACCAATATCGGGTTTTTGTGGTTTAATGTTATTGGAGCAGTATCGGTAATTATCAGTAGTACAATAATACAGTTTCTACTTAATCGAAGAATACGTATTTAAAATTAACTTTTCAATACAATTATTTCGAATATATACAATACTTAGGGTTTTTAAAGGTGTAAGTATCTTTGGTAGGATTATCGAAATATATTTTTAACTTAATGTAATTTTCACCTGAAACCGGTGCCTGTACAGGATAATGAAATTGATAATTAGTTTTTTCACTCGGGAATACTAATTCGTTCGTCTGAAGGGTATGTTCACTACTGTCAGCCCATTCAAGTTTTATTTTTGGAAATGAAGTAGTTTCGCTTTCAACATCAAAAGAAAGATCACAATAGATTTCTTTTCCTTGTGGAATGTTAATGGAGGCTATAGAATAATTATCTGATAAAGTGATTACCGAATCAACTTTGCTTTGATTATAGTATACTTGATTTCCAAAAAAATTGAAAAATAAACTATCCGGCATTAAGGCATTGTGTTTGGAAGCCATTAAGCTGGCTGCTGAAAATATTTCTAGTTTAGTTCTTAATTTTTTTGTAATCGATGGGTCTATTACTTCACGAATCTCAAGATCCTCATAGACTTTAAATAGATACTTATTTTTAAATAAATAATATCCATCTTCATAAATATCTACAATTTGTCTGTTGTTGTTCATGAAAACATAAGTGCCTTTGTTTTCAAATTGCTTTTCAAAATTAATTTTATGACCTAGCGCGGTACTTTGCTTAGGTAACTCAAGGTTAAAGTTATTATGCAAATAGGCTAGTAAAGTTTCATATAAATCATTGTGAGAGCATAAGGCCTCCATCTTTTGAGCAAGTTTAAGCTTAGGAGAATAAATCATTAATGGAACTTTATAAGGCTGTAGGGCATTCATTCTCGGTAACTCAGTCATTGCATGATCCCCTGTTAAAATTATTATTGACTTATCAAAATCCTCTCTGCTTTTTAAAGAGGCAAAAAGCGTTCTATAGGCATCATCTACACTATAAAGAGATAAATAATACTTCTTATACAGTTTAAAATGTTCTAGATCTTCAGGATTTGTAATTTTTTCCAAATCCTTGTTAAAGCGAGCATTGTAAACTTCAGGATTTTTAATAATAAATGGGGAATGGCTAGTGCCGGTAAAAATTAAGTCCAGGCGTTGATGATTCAACAAACTATCCGTAGCCATTAAGTACTGACCAAATAAATCTGCATCGTGATATCCCCAGAAGTTTTGTTCATCACCAATCAATATTTTATTAAACTTGGGATCGAAACTATTTTTATCAATTATCCTGTCGGTGTTATTAAAACTGAAAAAATGCTTTTTATTGTGAAACCAGGCTCCCTGTCCGTAGTAAAACGAAGTGTAATAGTGATTTTTTCTTAAGACATTAATAAGTGAAAAATGATAAGGGTATGTTTCCATTAATGAAAAACCTATTTCACCGTAAGGAACAGCAGCTGTGATGGCAGGATTAGCGGCAAATGATCTTTCTCCGAGACTTAATGCGTTAGGCCAATAAAGTGAAACTTTACTCAAGCTATCCAGAAACGGCATAAAATGCATTCCGCGGATTGGATGAATAAAATACTCAGATAAACTTTCAGTCAGTAATATTATAATATTGGGTGGACTTGAAAAAGTATCCAGATAATTGCTTAGTTTTTCTTCTGTTTCAAATTGATGAAGAAATGGATATTTTTGATCTAGATATTTTGGACCGATAAATTTTTCCTGATACTGGGTGGAAAATTTTTCAAGATTTTGATCTAGAAGCTTTGTAGTTCTGTCTTTAAGAATATTCGTGTAGAAATAATACGATTTATTCTTAATTAAATCACTGGCTACTGGCAATTTGCCATAAATATCAAAATAGAAGAATACAATTAAACTAATAAATCCAATATATTGAAATTTTTTAATGTGTTGTACATTGATATTAAGCTTTTTATAATAATATAATCCAAAAAGTAGAACGGCTATAAGAACACTATAACAGATAAAAACCCTCTTAAAACTGTAATCTGAAGTATTCAGCGAAAAGACCATTTCTGTTGGTTTATGGCCGAACACGAAAACATCCAAGGGTTCCATTTGATAGAAGAAGTATTCCAAAATTCCGCAATGGGCAACGGAGAGGATGACAACCAGTACATCGAAGATAAATAGCTTGTTTTGATTATGATTTTTCTGTAATCGATGATAGATAGGATAGAATACTGAAAAGATGCCAAAACATAATAGGCTGTCCTGTATAAGTCCGAGCAATTCAGAGCGCCAAAGTTTAGGTGGATTAAAATTGGCAAAAAGAACTAGGCATTCATATACTCGTAAGCCAAAGGTTAAGCTTAAACACAAATAGAGTAATCCCAAATAGCGAGCTCTGTAATCTTTGTTGTTCTTCGTTTTGATAATTAAATTTTATTTGTTGAAATAGATTACACCATTTTCCCATCCCGGATAAAATTTAACCGGATACTTGCGGTAGAAATTCTTTGCAGGTTCATTCCAATCCAAAACCTGCCATTTTAGCATTTTTGCACCAGCCAGTCTGGCCTCTTGAAGTAACCGATCAAAAAGCATTTTTCCGGTTCCTGTTCCTCTTTTATCCTCCTTAACTATAAAATCTTCAAGATATATGGTGTGACCGTTCCATGTGGAAAATACAGGATAATATAGAGCCATGCCAATGATTTGTCCTTCTATTTCCCTGGCAATCAATGCTTTAAATAGCCCAGTGCGGATTCCATCACGGTAATCTTGTGTTTTTGTAGCAACGTCCTGTTCAGCTTTTTCATAAATGGCCAATTCCTTTACCAGTTCCAGTAAAAACTCTGCATCTTTTTCAGTTGCAAATTCTATTGATATTTGACTCATCGAATCGATTATTAAACAAGCTGTTAAGCCGCAAACTTAAGCTTAAAATTCTTAAATAGATTTAGCCTAATTAATAAATTTCATATATCTTTGCGACTCTTTATAGGATAGCTATGCCCATAAAGCATTGATTCTTAATAAGATAAGTTTAATTTAGCATTTTTAAAGACGAAATAAGTATATGCCTACTATCAACCAGTTGATTCGAAAAGGAAGAGAAGCGGTCGAGTATAAAAGTAAATCTCGTGCCCTTCAGGCCAATCCTCAGAAAAGAGGGGTGTGCACTCGTGTTTATACCACGACTCCTAAAAAACCGAATTCTGCACTAAGAAAAGTAGCCAAAGTAAGATTGACTAATGGGACAGAAGTAATTTGCTATATCCCGGGAGAAGGACATAATCTTCAGGAGCACTCAATCGTATTGGTGAGAGGAGGAAGGGTAAAAGATCTACCTGGAGTACGATATACTATAGTAAGAGGAGCACTGGATACTGCCGGTGTTAATAATAGAAAGAAAAGCCGATCAAGATACGGAACCAAAAGACCAAAAAAATAAGAGATTCTAAGTCATGAGAAAACATAAACCAAAGAAAAGGATACTTCTGCCGGATTCAAGATTCGGAGATACCATGGTTACTCAGTTTATCAATAATCTGCTTTGGCAGGGTAAAAGAAGTACTGCTACAGGTATTTTTTACGATGCCATGGATATGATACAGACTAAGACTGGTGAGAATCCTCATGAACTTTGGCAAAAAGCACTTGCTAATGTAACTCCACATGTTGAAGTAAAACCAAAAAGAATTGGTGGAGCTACTTTTCAAATTCCTATGGAATTAAGACCAGCTAGAAAGATATCATTGGGTATCAAGTGGTTGATTAAGTATTCCAGGCTTAGAGCAGGTAGAGGAATGGCTGATAAATTAGCGAATGAAGTTATTGCTGCAGCAAAAGGTGAAGGGGCTGCCGTAAAGAAAAAAGAAGATACTCATAAAATGGCTGAGTCCAACAGGGCCTTCGCACATTTTAAATCATAATAATAAGGTAGACAGATCAAGCGCGAAATGGCAAAGGATTTAAATTTTTTAAGAAACATTGGAATTGCAGCCCACATTGATGCCGGGAAGACAACCACGACAGAAAGAATTCTCTATTATACTGGTTTAACCCATAAGATTGGTGAAGTGCATGATGGTGCAGCGACCATGGACTGGATGGCTCAAGAGCAGGAAAGAGGTATTACTATTACTTCTGCGGCTACTCAAACGAATTGGAACTGGAAGAATAAATCTTTTACAGTTAATATAATAGATACTCCAGGTCACGTGGATTTCACCGTAGAGGTGAATCGTTCCTTACGTGTTTTAGATGGCTTGGTTTTCCTTTTTAGTGCGGTGGATGGAGTTGAACCCCAGTCTGAAACAAACTGGAGATTAGCAGATACTTATAAGGTACCTAGAATTGGCTTTGTCAATAAAATGGACCGTCAGGGAGCTGATTTTTTTATGGTTGTTAACCAGGTTAAAAAAATGCTTGGCTCTAATGCAGTTCCACTTCAAGTGCCAATTGGAGCAGAAGAACATTTTAAAGGTGTTGTTGATCTAATAACCAATAAAGCTATTATTTGGGATGAGGGATCTCAGGGTATGACTTATACTGAAATTCCTATACCGGCTGATCTTATCGATCAGGTTCAGGAATATAGACAAGCTCTAATTGAAAATATTGCGGAATATGACGATGATCTTATGGTTAAGTTCTTCGACGCACCCGAAACCATTACTGAACAAGAAATGATCGATGCCATTAGAAAGGCAGTTATCGACATGAAATTCGTTCCAATGATGTGCGGTTCTGCTTTTAAAAATAAAGGCGTACAGGCGGTACTGGATGCTGTTTGTGCATTTTTACCTTGTCCTTTAGATGTTGAAGCCGTAAAAGGTACGAATCCTAAAACGGATGAAGAAATATTAAGAAGACCTTCAGTTGAAGAACCTTTCGCTGCCTTGGCATTTAAAGTGGCTACCGATCCATTTGTAGGAAGACTGGTTTTCCTTAGAGTTTACTCCGGTCAATTGAATGCAGGATCTTATGTCATGAAGGTTAGATCTGAAAAAGATAGGCTTGCTATGGAAAAGGAAAGAATTTCAAGGCTTTTCCTTATGCACGCAAACGATAGAAAATCAATTGAATCTATTGAAGCTGGCGATATCGCGGCGGCAGTAGGATTTAAGGATATAAAAACCGGTGATACCCTTTGCGATGAAAATCATCCGATTATTCTGGAAGCAATGGTATTTCCTGAGCCTGTAATTAGTATTGCTATTGAACCTAAGACACAGAAAGATCAGGATAAATTGGGAATGTCCCTCGCAAAGCTAGCTGAGGAGGATCCAACATTCCGGGTTTATACAGATGAAAACACTGGTCAGACTATTATTTCTGGTATGGGTGAGCTTCACCTTGAGATAATTGTGGATCGACTTAGAAGAGAATTCAACGTTGAATGTAATCAAGGTGCGCCACAGGTTAATTATAAAGAATCAATGACCGCTACGGTTGAACATCGTGAGCGATTGAAAAAACAAACCGGAGGTTCTGGTTTATTTGCCGATATGGCATTTAGTTTAGGACCTGCGGATGCTGAGTTTTTGGAATCTGAAGATTTCAAAAATGGTAAAACAAGAATGCAGTTTGTTTGGGATATATTCGGTGGAGCAATTGATAAGACTTACATGGCTTCTATTGTAAAAGGATTTGAGTCCATGATGAATCAGGGTATTTTGGCTGGTTATAATCTCGAACACATGAAGGTTCGTGTTTTCGATGGTTCGATGCACCCTGTAGATTCCAAGCCTCAGGCTTTTGAACTTTGTGCTAAGGATGGCTTCAGAGAAGCTGCACCAAAGACACATCCTCAAATTCTTGAGCCTATCATGAAGCTTGAAGTAATTACTCCGGAAGAATATGTTGGTCCAGTTATTGGAGACCTCAATAGACGTAGAGGTTTACCAAAAGGACAGGAAGCAAGAATGGGTGGTGCAGTGGCTATTCAAGCCGATGTTCCACTTTCAGAAATGTTCGGATATGTGACTCAATTAAGAACGATTACTTCAGGAAGAGCAAGTTCAACTATGGAGTTTTCACATTATTCGCCGGTGCCTAAGCAGATCTCAGAAGATGTAATCGCTAAAGCAAAAGGAACCGTTAAAGTGTAAATAATTATTATAAATAAAAAGGCATGAATCAAAAAATTCGGATAAAACTTCGTTCTTACGACCATAACCTGGTTGATAAAAGTACGGAGAAGATCGTAAAGACCGTCCGCAATAGCGGAGCTGGTGTCGCTGGTCCGATTCCGCTGCCCACTGAGAAAGAAATTTTCACCGTGCTAAAATCTCCGCACGTGAATAAAAAAGCTCGTGAGCAGTTTCAACTTCGGACACACAAAAGATTGATCGAGATTTATACTCCAACACCTCGTACGGTGGATGCGTTGTCTAAACTCGAGCTTCCTAGTGGCGTCGACATACAGGTTAAGTTATCCTGATTTTTAAACAAATAAGATTAAATTAATGAACATCAAGCCGACTCATGTTGGCGTGGTGTTGTAACGTTAAAACTATATAAAGTGAACGGATTAATTGGAACTAAAATTGGCATGACCAGCATTTTCACCAGCGCAGGTGATTATATTGCATGTACAGTTGTCGAAGCATCTCCTAACGTGGTCACTCAAATTAAAACTGAGGACAGCGATGGATATTCTGCGATACAACTATCTTATGGAGCAGTTCGTGAGAAAGGCGTTAACAATGCTCGTAAAGGGCATTTTTCTAATGCAAATTCAGCTCCATTGAAAAAGTCTGCAGAATTTAAAAATATTCCCCTCAATAAAAATCTTGGAGAATCAATTTCGATTACAGATATTTTTAAGGAAGGTGATACAGTTCACGCCATGGGAGTTTCTAAAGGAAAAGGATTCCAGGGTGTTGTAAAGCGACATGGATTTGGCGGTGTTCAAAACGCTACTCACGGACAACATAATAGACAGCGTGCTCCGGGGTCTATCGGTGCGTCTTCATATCCTTCTAAAGTAGTTAAGGGATTGAGAATGGCTGGTCAGACAGGTAACGTGAATGTGAAAGTTCGCAATCTCAAAATTGCCAAAATTCTTGAGGACAAAAATTTAATATTAATCAAAGGCGCTATTCCAGGCCATAAAGGTTCATTAGTAATCATTGAAAAAAAGTAAAGAGATGAACATTGATGTTTTAAATATATCTGGACAAAAAACGGGAAGAAGTATTGAACTTCCTGAATCTGTCTTCGGCATTGAGCCAAATGAACACGTACTTTATTTAGCTGTAAAAGAGTATTTGGCTAACCAAAGACAAGGAACAGCTGACTCAACGGAAAGAGGTGATGTTCATCGAACAACCAAAAAATTTAAGAGACAAAAGGGTACCGGTGGAGCACGAGCTGGTTCATTGAAGAACCCTATGTTCAAAGGAGGTGGTAGAGCCTTTGGTCCTCATCCAAGAGATTATTCGCAGAAGCTTAATAAAAAGGTTAAAGTGTTAGCTCGAAAGTCTGCACTAAGTCAACTTGCTGCTAATGGTAAAGTTAAAGTTGTTGAAGACTTAAGTATGGCTGCACCAAAAACTAAAGAATTTGCAGGTATACTTTCTAACCTTGGATTAGGTTCAACGAAGACAGTGGTTGTTACTCCGGCTTATAATGAGATTGTTTATAAATCCGGACGCAACGTTGCCAATGCAAAAATTAAAATCGCGAGTGACTTAACCACTTACGAGATATTAAATTGCCAAACCTTATTGTTAACCGAATCCAGTGTACAGAAGATCACTGAAACTTTAAGTTAATTATCATGGAAAAACAAATACTCATTCGGCCAATAGTTTCTGAAAAAGCAGATAAACTGAGCAGCAAAGGAGGACAATACACTTTTGTTGTAAAGCGAGATGCGAATAAAATAGAAATTCAAAAAGCTGTTGAAAAAAATTATAAAGTAAATGTCGAATCTGTGAATACCATGGTGATTCCTGGTAAAGCAGTAGTAAGAAATACTAAAAGCACTGTATTGCGAGGAAGAAAGCCTGCCTATAAAAAGGCAGTCGTGACACTTGCGAAAGGTGAAGAAATTAATATTTTTTAAGCATTATAAATTAGATCAATGCCAGTTAAAAAATTAAATCCGGTTACACCAGGTACGAGGTTCAGAGTAGCGAATACCTTTTCTGAATTGACGAAATCCGCTCCAGAGAAGTCTCTGATTGCAGATAAATCTTCAACCGGTGGTAGAAATAATCAAGGACGTCGTACCATTAGAAATGTTGGTGGTGGACACAAGCAACGATACCGTATTATTGATTTTTTCCGAAATAAAGATGGTATTTCGGCAATCGTTAAATCGGTAGAATATGATCCAAACAGGACTTCATACATTGCTTTGTTGCATTATGCAGATGGTGAAAAAAGATACATACTGGCACCTCAAGGTATTCAGGTTGGGCAAAAAGTAATGAGTGGTAAAGGAGCAACACCTGATATCGGTAATTGCTTATTCCTTTCGGATGTACCCTTGGGTTCTCCAATTTACAATATAGAATTGCATCCTGGACAAGGAGGCGCAATGGTTAGAAGTGCAGGTTCTTCGGCTATTATGATGGGCAAGGAAGATCGTTTTGCTGTAATAAAAATGCCTTCTGGTGAAGTGCGAAGAATTTTACTCTCCTGTAGAGCAACTATAGGATCCGCTTCTAATCCAGATCATAATCTACAATCTATAGGAAAAGCAGGTAGAAATCGTTGGTTGGGCTTAAGACCAAGAGTTAGAGGGGTTGCAATGAATCCTGTAGATCACCCTATGGGTGGTGGAGAAGGACGTGCAACGGGTGGTTTGCCACGTTCTAGAAACGGTCAATTTGCTAAAGGTCAAAAGACTAGAAGCCCTCATAAGCATTCCGATAAAATGATTATTTCAAAAAGAAACGCAAAGAACAAACAATAAAAAATAACCAGCATGGCAAGATCAATTAGAAAAGGGCCTTACGTTCATCACTCATTGTTGGCAAAAATTGCAAAAGCAAAAGAATCCAACAAAAAAGCGGTGATCAAAACCTGGAGTAGAGCCTCTATGATTATTCCTGAAATGGTTGGAGAAACCATTGCAGTGCATAACGGCAAATCCTTTATTCCGGTATATGTTTCTGAAAACATGGTAGGTCACAAATTAGGTGAATTCGCACCAACAAGAACTTTCAAAGGTCATTCTGGTAATAGATAAAATTAAAAAAAATGGAAGCTGTTGCAAAACTTAGAAATTGTCCAATGTCTCCTCGTAAGATGAGACTGGTTGTCGATTTGATACGAGGTAAAAAAGCTAATCAGGCCTTACACATTCTTAAATACACTAAGAAAGAAGCATCGGTTTGGTTGGAAAAATTACTTCTATCTGCAATCAATAATTGGGAGCAAAAACATGGCGAAGGTCAAGCCGATAAATCAAATCTTTATGTAAAGACAGCATTTGTCGACGCTGGAACTGTTTTGAAGAGATTTCAACCTGCTCCTCAAGGTCGTGCCAATAGAATTAAGAAAAGAAGAAATCACGTAACATTAATTGTTGCTTCAAATAATATTAATAATTAAAAATAAATCAATCTGAATGGGTCAGAAAGCAAATCCAATTGGTAATAGACTCGGTATAATCCGCGGATGGGAATCAAATTGGTTCGGTGGTAACAACCTTGCTCAAAAATTAGTAGAGGATGAGAAAATCCGCAACTATTTACAAGCGCGAATCCCAAAGGGAGGAATCGCACGCATCATAATTGAGCGTACCTTAAAGCGCATAACGGTATCCATTCAAACTTCTAGACCTGGTATCATTATCGGTAAAGGGGGAACAGAGGTTGATCGTATTCGAGAAGAATTAAAAAAGCTTACGGATCAGGATGTACAAATCAACATCATTGAGATTCGTAAACCAGAATTAGATGCTGCCATTGTGGGTGATAGTATTGCTAAGCAATTGGAATCTAGGATAAACTATCGCCGAGCAATTAAAATGGCGATTCAATCTACTATGAGAGCTGGTGCAGAAGGTATAAAAATCAGAATATCGGGTAGGTTAAACGGTGCTGAAATGGCCAGGTCTGAAGAATATAAAGATGGACGTACTCCGCTTCATACTCTTCGGGCAGATATCGATTATGCCATCAAAGAAGCATTAACCGTTTATGGAAAATTAGGAATTAAAGTATGGATATGCAAAGGAGAAGTGTTTACCAAAAGAGATCTTTCTCCGCTTGTAGGTCTTACGAAGAAAGAAACTAAACCAGGCAATAAAAACGAAGGTGAAGGAGGCCGTGAGGAACGCGGCGGAGGTCGATCTAGAAGACGTCAGTAAGGTAAAAAGTATTAATTTTGCAACTCTTTTTTAAAAAGCATAGAATTTTATCATGTTACAACCAAAAAGATTAAAATACAGAAGGCAGCAGAAAGGTAGGAATAACGGTATTGCCAATAGAGGTTTTACGGTGGCTTTTGGAAGCTTTGGCCTTAAGAGTCTTGATAATGCCAGGCTGACTAACCGTCAGATTGAGGCAGCTAGGGTTGCATTGACCAGGCATATGAAAAGGGAAGGAAACGTTTGGATTCGAATATTTCCGGATAGACCAGTTACTGCTAAGCCAGCCGAAGTTCGTATGGGTAAGGGTAAGGGAGCTCTGGATCACTACGTGGCATTTGTTAAACCAGGCACAATCATGTTTGAAGTCGATGGTGTTCCTTATAATATAGCCGCAGAGGCGTTTGCCCTTGCAGCTCAAAAATTACCAGTAAAAACTAAAATTATAATCAGACCGACAGCTCCGGAAGCTATTCATCACATTTAATTGTACTACATCATGGGATTAAAGAAATATAATGAATTTGTAAAATTAACCGACACGGCATTGTCGGATGAATTGCATTCTTCGAAAGTTAGACTTTCTGAAATGCGATTTGAACATAAAGTTAAAGGACTTTCAAATCCTAGTGTTATATCTCATCTGCGAAAAGAAATTGCTCAGATGAGTACTGAATTGACTAAAAGAAATAAAAATTAATAAAGATAAAAAGCCATAATGGAAAGAAATCTTCGAAAAGAAAGAGTTGGGATTGTAACCAGCAATAAAATGGATAAATCCATTGCTGTATCTATTCAGCAGAGACTATTACATCCCAAATACGGTAAGTATGTTAAGAAGACTAAAAAATACTATGCTCACGATGAGAAAAATGAATGCAACGTCGGAGATATGGTGAAAATTATGGAAACTCGTCCATTGAGTAAAACCAAATGCTGGAGATTAGTAGAAATTATTAAAAGAGGAGAATAAAATTATAGTTATCAAAATAATTCATCACTTATGATACAACAGGAAAGCAGACTAAGAGTAGCAGATAATAGCGGAGCTAAAGAAGTGCTTTGTATTCGTGTACTCGGCGGAACCAAAAGACGATATGCATCATTAGGTGATAAAATCGTCGTAACGGTAAAATCGGCTTCACCAGGTGGCGTGAAAAAAGGAACAGTTTCAAAAGCTGTAATTGTACGCACAGCCAAAGAAGTGAAAAGAAAAGATGGTTCCTATATTCGATTTGACGATAATGCTGTGGTTTTGCTCAACGCTTCTGATGAACCAAGAGGGACAAGGATTTTTGGACCAGTGGCGAGAGAACTTAGAGAAAAAGACTACTTGAGAATTGTGTCATTGGCACCTGAAGTAATTTAATTTTTAATATTGAGGAAATGAAATTTAAAATTAAAAAGGGAGATAAAGTAAAAGTGATCGCCGGATCTCAAAAAGGTAAAACCGGAGAAGTATCGGCCATCATTACTAAAACCAACCGTGCTGTTGTGGAAGGTATTAATATTATTAAAAAGCATATGAAACCGGTAAACAACAATCCTGGAGGAATTGTCGAAATGTCGGCACCAATTCATATTTCTAATTTATCCTTACTTGATCCAAAATCTAATGAACCAACACGTGTCGGTTATAAAATGGAAGGCGGAAAAAAAGTTAGGTATTCAAAAAAATCTGGACAAATAATTAAGTAATGAGCTATATACCTCGACTTAGAGAATTTTATACAAAATCAGTAGTTCCTGTGCTTAAGGAAAAGTACAAGTATAAAAGCATAATGGAAGTACCCAAATTGGTTAAGATATCCATTAACCAAGGGGTGGGTGCTGCGACTCAAGACAAAAAATTGATTGACATTGCGATCAGCGAAATTGCAAGTATTACTGGTCAAAAACCAATTGCAACGTATTCCAAACAAGCGATATCCAATTTTAAATTGAGAGAAAAAATGCCGATAGGTGTTAAAGTAACCTTGCGACATAATAACATGTACGAGTTTTTAGATCGTTTTATTACGGTCACTCTTCCAAGGGTAAGGGACTTTCGGGGAATCAATGACAAAAGTTTTGATGGTAGAGGCAATTATACGATGGGAATAACAGAACAAATTATTTTCCCGGAAATCGATATTGACAAAATCAACAAAATTACCGGTATGGATATAACTTTTGTCACCACTGCAAAAACGGATGAAGAAGCTTATTCCTTATTGAAAGAATTAGGATTACCATTTAAAAACGCATCAAAGAATTAATATGTCCAAAAAGTCAATTATTGCAAGACAACTCAAACGAGAAAAAATGGTTGCCAAATATGCAGAGCGAAGAGCTGCATTGAAGAAAGAAGGCAAATGGGAAGAATTGGATGCATTGCCAAAAAATAGTTGTAAGATCAGGTTGAAAAACCGATGTCAACTAACGGGTAGACCAAAAGGATATATCCGAAGATTTGGACTTTCGCGTTATGCCTTTAGATTGATGGCACTGAATGGTAAAATTCCAGGAGTAACAAAAGCAAGTTGGTAATTTAGAATTATTAAATAAAAATATAAAAATGGCTGTTACAGATACTATAGCAGATTTTCTTACAAGAATCAGAAACGCACAACAAGCAGGGCATCGTATTGTAGATATTCCTGCGTCCAGAGTTAAAAAAACTCTAACTGAATTATTGTATAAAAATGGGTATATCTTGAAATACACTTTCGTGGATACTCCCAACAAGCAAGGAGAAATAAAAATCGCTTTGAAGTATGATCCGGTTTCAAGAATTCCGGCCATAAGAGAATTAGTAAGAGTGAGTAGACCGGGAAGAAGGATTTATAAGGATGCAGAAAACCTTCCAAGAATTATTAATGGATTGGGTATTGCATTTATTTCAACATCCAAAGGAATTATGTCTGATAAGGATGCTCGGAATTCACACATTGGTGGAGAAGTATTGTGTTACGTTTTATAATATATCTTAATTGTAATAATTTATGTCTCGAATCGGTAGAAAAATAATCAACTTACCAAAAGGAGTTGAAATTAAAGTTGAAAAAAATCTGGTTACTGCTAAAGGAGCAAATGGTAGCCTTTCTCAAGTCATTGATCATGATATGGGTGTTACAATCGAGGATGGGGTAATCAATATCACTAGGCCGACGGATCAAAAGAGACATAAAGCGCTGCATGGTCTGACCAGGTCATTGATTAATAACTTGGTAACCGGTGTTTCCGAAGGATTTAAGAAAGAAATGGAGCTTGTTGGGGTAGGTTATAGAGTGAGTAATACAGGAAATCTATTGGAGATTTCAGTAGGTTATTCGCATCCAATTATGTTTGCCCTTCCTTCTGAATTAAAAGTTGAAACGGTAACTGAAAAAGGTTCTAATCCTAAGATCATTCTAAAAGGAAATGATAAACAATTGCTTGGGCAAATATGTGCAAAGATCCGTTCCTTTAAAAAACCAGAACCTTTCAAAGGAAAAGGAATCAAGTTTGCTGGTGAAGTGTTAAGAAAGAAAGCTGGAAAAACAGCAAGTAAAAAATAATTTTAAATCATTCTGAATTTTGTTTTAGCATGAGAAATCAAATATCTAAAAGACAAAAAATTAAATACCGTATCCGTAAAAAAGTAAGTGGTACGGCAGCAAGACCGAGGCTTTCGGTATTTAAAAGCAATGCAGAAATTTATTGTCAATTGATTGATGATAATGCAGGAAATACATTGTGTGCTGCTTCTTCACGTGAGTCAAAATCAAAGGCTACTAAAACTGAAAAAGCAAAACTGGTTGGTCAAGAGATTGCAAAAAAAGCTGCTGGTCTAAATATCAAAGACATTGTTTTTGATCGAAATGGATTTTTATATCACGGAAGAATTAAAGCATTAGCTGATTCTGCACGTGAATCAGGATTAAATTTTTAATAAAATTAGTATAGATAATATTACATGGCAAAATCAAATGTAGTTAGAGTAAAAGCTGCCGAAACGGAATTGAAAGATAAAATGGTAGCAATGAATAGGGTAGCTAAAGTTACCAAAGGTGGTCGTACATTTAGCTTCTCCGCTTTAGTAGTTGTTGGTGATGGCAATGGTACTGTTGGACATGGTCTTGGTAAAGCAAGAGAAATATCTGATGCTATCTCTAAAGCGATTGACGATGCTAAAAAGAATCTTGTTCATGTCAATATTTCTAAAGGTACCATCGCTCACGAACAACACGGTAAGTATGGAGCAGGAAGAGTTCTTATTAAACCAGCTTCAGATGGAACAGGAGTTATCGCAGGTGGTGCCATGCGGGCTGTGTTGGAAATAGCTGGAGTTCATAATGTATTGGCTAAATCTCATGGGTCTTCTAATCCTCACAATGTTGTTAAAGCAACCATTGATGCATTATCTAAAATCAGAAGTCCTCACGAAATTGCAAAAGTGAGAAAACTATCAGTCGATAAAATTTTTAAAGGCGTAAATTAATTGAATCATGTCGAAAGTTAAAGTTACTCAAAACAGAAGTTTTATTAAATCTTCCGCAAGACAAAAGAAAACAATTCAGGCACTTGGCTTAAGGTCAAGACATGATGTTGTTGAACTAGTAGCAACACCGGCCATTCTTGGAATGATTGAAAAAGTTAAACATCTAGTGACTGTAGAAAATATTTAATTATTATGGAATTACACAATTTAAAGCCGGCAAAAGGCGCTACACATCGTGAAAAAAGAATTGCTAGAGGGGAAGGCTCTGGACATGGTGGTACGGCTACTAAAGGACATAAAGGTCAAAAAGCTAGAGCTGGAGCAAAAAGGAAGAGAGGTTTTGAAGGCGGTCAGACTCCTATGCACAGAAGATTACCGAAAGCTGGATTCAATAATATCAATCGAGTTGAAAATAAGGTTTTTAATTTAGATCAATTGCAAGACATTATTGATCTGTATAAAATCACTGAGATTGATCCGACCAATTTGATTACGATAGGATGTTGTAAAGCGTCTGATAGAATTAAAATTCTCGCTCGAGGTGAAGCTCCAAAAGGTATATCAATGAAGGTACATGCATGTTCTGCTTCTGCGATGGAAAAAATTCAATCAGCGGGTGGATCAGTAGAAATACTATAATTCAGCCCTTTGAATATTCAAAGTTTCAGATAGGTACTACAAATTAAGAAGATTATTTTTATTCTGATTGTGATCATTAATAACCCAAATTGAGTAAGTCCTTTTAAATTAATAAAAAAAAGCAGGTGAAAAAATTAATCGAAACCTTAAAAAATATCTGGAGCATAAAAGAGCTTAGAACAAGAATATTATTTACTCTTACTCTTTTAGCTATTTTTAGATTTGGGGCTTCTGTTGTTCTACCTGGAGTTATACCAAGTGTATTAAAAGCTGCCTCTAATAACAATAGCTTATTTGGTTTAATTAACTCTTATACGGGTGGAGCGTGGAATCAAGCCTCAATATTTGCACTTGGAATTATGCCTTATATCACGGCATCGATCATAGTTCAATTATTGGGTTTTGCTGTTCCTTACTTTCAGCGTTTACAGCAGAAAGAAGGGGAATCTGGTAGAAGAAAATTGAATCAAATAACAAGAATTCTTACAGTACTGGTGGTCCTCATACAAGGTGGTGGGTATTTAACATATCTTCAATCTATTGGTGCAGTTAATCCTGATGTAAGCCATTTTGTTTTTTGGTTTACAGGAAGTATAATCTTAGCAGCTGGAACAATATTCTGTATGTGGCTTGGTGAGCGAATTACGGATCGAGGTATTGGCAATGGTACCTCAATGATCATTATGATTGGTATTATCGCATCACTTCCAGGAGCATTCAGTTTTGAACTTCAATCTCAATTATCCAATAATGGATTAATCATTTTTATTGCTGAATTGGTATTTCTATTTTTATCCATTGTAGCATCCATATTAATTGTTCAGGGGGTTAGAAAAATTCCACTTGAATTTGCAAAAAGAATGGTTGGACGTGGAGGCGGCGCTATGCCGGTTAAGACGGATCGGGATTACCTTCCACTTAAAGTCAATTCTGCAGGGGTTATGCCAATCATTTTTGCGCAAGCCATTATGTTTTTGCCTTTAACGGCTGTGCAATACATCACGAAAGATCCAACGATCGGGGCATCCGGTTTTCTAAGAGAACTTACAGACCCATATGCATTCTGGCATAATCTTATTACTTTCTTGTTGGTTGTTGGTTTTACTTACATATACACAGCATTAATTGTGAATCCTCAGAATTATGCTGAATATTTAAAGAGAAATAATGCCTTTATACCAGGTATAAAGCCAGGTCAAGATACCGAAGAATACATTGATAATACCATGACCAGAATTACATTACCTGGTTCAATATTTTTAGGTATACTTACTATACTTCCATCAATTACAGTATTGTTTGGAGTTAATCAGCAGTTCGCCCGATTTTTTGGTGGATCATCCATACTAATTTTAGTTGGTGTGGTGTTGGATACCTTAGCTCAGATTGAATCTCACTTATTGATGCGCAAGTACGATGGTTTGGTACAATCCGGAAGAATTGAGGGTAGATCAAGTACCGGTGGTATTGGAACGAATTTCGGATAATTACCAAAAGCTACCTTTCGAATGATTTATATCAAGCACGAAGAAGAAATCGAATTGATTCGTGCAAGTAGCTTATTAGTTACAGATACGATTGCCTATGTTGCTTCTCTTTTAAAAGAAGGAATTACGGGTAGACAAATTGACGAACACGCTGAAACTTTTATTAGAGATCACCAGGGCATTCCAGCCTTTAAAGGACTTCATGGATTTCCAAACTCATTGTGTATTTCGCTTAACGAAGCTGTTGTACATGGAATCCCAAATGATAAAGCATTTGTATATGGCGACTTGATTTCAATTGATTGTGGTGTTTTGATGAACGAATTTTATGGCGATTCAGCATACACATTTATTCTTGGAGATACAACAGAAGAAATTAAGAAACTCGTAAAAGTTACGGAAGAATCCTTATATAAAGGAATTGAACAGGCCATAGCTGGAAATCGGGTCGGAGATATAAGTTATGCCATTATGCACCTTACCGAAAGACAGAATAATTATGGTGTTGTCAAAGAATTGGTAGGGCATGGAATTGGACGTAAATTACATGAAGCCCCGGAAGTGCCAAATTATGGCTCTAAGGGAAAAGGACCATTACTTAAAGAAGGAATGGTAATAGCCATTGAGCCTATGATAAATCTGGGTACCAAAGCTGTCAAACAACTTCAGGATGGCTGGACTGTAGTAACCAAGGACCTTAAACCCTCGGCCCACTTCGAACATACAGTGGCCATTCGTAAGGATAAGGCCGAAATTCTGTCTGACCATAATCCGATAAAAGTTGCTATAAAAAATAATCCGGAATTGTTAAAATAATTTGTGGAAAAAGCCGATATTTGCACGCCATTTTAAAAGATGACCAAAAAGAACCTTATAGAGCAGGACGGAATAATTGAAGAAGCTCTATCTAATGCCATGTTCAGGGTCAGATTACAAAATGATCATTTGATAATTGCGACAATTTCAGGGAAGATGAGGATGAATTACATAAGAATCCTTCCTGGAGATAAAGTGATGGTAGAAATGAGTCCTTATGACTTAACCAGAGGACGTATTAAATATAGATATAAATAGTAAATGAATGAAAGTCAGAGCCTCTATAAAGAAAAGAACCGCTGATTGCAAGTTTGTCCGAAGAAAGGGCAAATTGTATATTATAAATAAAAAGAATCCTAAATTTAAACAACGTCAAGGATAATTAGTCGATATGGCACGTATTGCAGGAATAGATTTACCAAGAAATAAGCGAGGCGTAATTGGCCTTACTTACATTTTCGGCATTGGAAGAACTACCGCTACCAATATACTTTCAAAGCTTAACATCAGCGAAGATATAAAGGTCAGCGAATGGTCAAATGAACAAGTTCAAAATATTGCCTTGCTGATTCAAGATGAATATAAGGTTGAAGGAGAGCTTCGATCTGAAGTTCAGCTTAGTATTAAGAGACTTATGGATATTGCCTGTTTCAGAGGCATTAGACATCGTAAAGGACTTCCTGTTAGAGGTCAAAGGACCAAAACAAATGCTCGAACCAGAAAAGGTAAGAGAAAAACGGTAGCAAATAAGAAAAAAGTAACGAAATAACAATTAGGCAATAAAGCAAATAATATTGTAATGGCTAAAGGTAAAAAAGCAAAGAAGCGTAAAGTAAAAGTTGATCCTGAAGGGATATCCTACATTCAGGCTACTTTTAATAATATTATTGTATCAATTTGTAATAAGGCAGGTGAGGTAATCAGTTGGTCTAGCGCTGGTAAAGCTGGTTTTAAAGGATCTAAGAAAAACACACCTTATGCTGCTCAGCTGGCTGCTACAGATGCTGCTGGAGTAGCTTTTGATGCAGGAATGAGAACGACAGAAGTCTTTGTTAGAGGACCCGGAGCTGGTAGAGAATCAGCTATTCGAGCAATTGACGCCAGAGGTATTAAGGTCTTAAAAATAACAGACCTTACGCCAATACCACATAACGGCTGTAGACCACCTAAACAAAGAAGAATATAATCCTATATTAGAATACAATATGGCAAGATATACAGGACCAGTTACAAAAAAATCTAGGGCGGTTGGACAATCGCTCACTGGATATGATAAGTATTTTGAAAAGAAACAATATGGACCAGGTCAACACGGACCTTCCAAAAGAAAAAAGCAGAAATCGGACTATGCGCTCCAATTAATGGAAAAGCAGAAGGCGAAGTTTACCTATGGAATTCTCGAAAGACAATTTAGAAATATATTTAGTGATGCCCACAGAAAATCTGGTAAGACGGGTGAGATTCTTTTTCAATTATTAGAAGCGAGATTAGACAATACAGTATATCGTTTAGGTATTTCACCAACCCGAAGAGGGGCTCGTCAATTGGTTTCTCATAGACACATTGTGGTTAACGGTAAAATAGTAAACATTCCTTCTTTTAGACTAAAGCCAGGAGATGTTATTTCTATTAAGGGTAACTCACAAGAATTAGATTTTATTAAACATAAAATATCACAAAAATCGGATGTTAGAAAGTTCACATGGTTAGAATGGAACGCTGATAAAATGGAAGGAAGATTTCTTGCATTTCCAACCAGAGACTTAGTTCCAGAAGCTATTAATGAGCAATTGATCGTTGAACTTTATTCTAAATAAGATTTTTATTTAAACTTTTAATCCTCCTTATGAGTATATTAAATTTTCAGAAACCAGATAAAATCATTCTTCAAAAAGCAGATGATTTCGATGGTTCATTTGAGTTCAAACCTCTTGAGATTGGATTTGGCCAAACCCTTGGAAATGCATTGCGAAGAGTATTGCTTTCCTCTTTAGAAGGGTATGCAATTACATCGGTTAGAATTGCTGGTGTAGACCATGAGTTTTCTACCATTAAAGGTGTAATTGAAGACATGGTAGAGATCATACTTAACTTAAAACAAGTACGATTTAAACTAAGATCAACAGCAGAAGATATAAAAGAAGAAAAGCTGTACTTAACAATAAGTGGTAAAGATGTTTTTAAAGCTGGTGATATTGAAAAACACACCAACATTTTTGAAATTCCTAATCCGGACTTAGTGATTTGTCATATGGAGCCCTTCGTTAATTTGGAGGTTGAATTAACTGTTGCTAAAGGTAGAGGTTACGTTCCTGCTGACGAGAATTCTATGAAGGATCTTCCAATCGGTGTAATGCCCGTGGATGCCATTTATACTCCAATTAAGAAGGTAGCATATAGTGTTAGTAACGTTCGGGTAGGCCAAAAAACGGACTTCGAAAGATTAATGCTTGAAGTAAAAACTGATGGAACAGTTCATCCTGAGCAAGCGGTTAAAGAAGCTGCAAGAATTCTAATTCATCACTTCATGTTGATTACAGATGAGAATATTACATTCGAAGATGCTGTTCGAAAAGAAGATACGATAGTGGATGAGCACGTGCTTCATATGCGAAAATTATTGAAAACAAATCTAGAAGATCTTGATTTGTCAGTAAGAGCATATAACTGTTTGAAAGCAGCTAAAATCAATTCACTTGGGGAAATGGTGAAATACGATACGCACGAATTGCTCAAGTTTAGAAATTTTGGTAAGAAATCATTGGTTGAGATTGAAGAGTTGTTGCAGTCAAAAAATCTGAGCTTCGGCATGGATCTCAGCAGATATAAATTAGACGAGGATTAATTCATTAATGAAATAAGGGATATAGATCATGAGACATGGTAAAGCATTTAATCATTTAGGACGTAAGAAAGGCCACAGAACAGCTCTTCTTAGAAACCTTTCTGATTCTTTGATTCAACATAAAAGAATTATTACAACATTAGCTAAAGCTAAAGCGCTTAGAGCTTTTATTGAACCATTGATTACCAAATCAAAAACAAACTCCACGCATTCAAGAAGAGTTGTATTTAGTTACCTAAATAATAAACAAGCCATAGAAGAATTATTTGGAACGGTTGCGGATAAAGTAGCTCAGAGACCAGGTGGTTATACTCGAGTTATCAGAACGGGCTTTAGAAGAGGGGATGGAGCTGAAATGGCCATGATTGAATTGGTGGATTTCAATCCAACAATGGTTTCTGCATCTAAGGCAAAAGCACCTGAAGCTTCAAAAAAGAAAACCAGAAGATCTGCTAGAAAAGGTAAAGCAACCACCACCTCAGCTGAGGAAAATACGGTTGAACAAAGCGAGAATGCATCGGTAGAAAATTCTTAAGAATAGAAATTACTTCCTTCAAGGATATAATGAAAAGTGGCTAATAGTCACTTTTTTTTTGCCTCCAGACAAGCCTATTACATTTCATGATACTTTTTATAACTGTAAACCAATTATTTACACATTATATAATAATTTAATTTAAATTAAATTTATGGCCTTCAATTTTATCAATGAGTTAAATATTTGAAAATAACTTATATAATATTTTCAAAATTTGTTAGGATAATTCAATTGTCTCGTTTAGCTTTGTAATAAATTAAATCAAAAAAATTATGAAAAAACTAACTACAACTCTGTTTTTTGTTGCTCTTACAATGAGCATATTTACTTCTGTATCAGCTCAGGATAAGAAGATGTTTGCAGGCTTAAATCTTGGTTTTTGGAGCAATGATGCTGCAAGCCATTTTAACCTTGGACCTAGATTTGGATATTGGTTATCTGAAAATTCAGCAATAGTTGCCGCTGTTGGTATTGGAAACGATAAAAATAAAGGAACCGATATTACAACAAAAGCTTTTGGAATTGGTGCTGAATATCGATATGGATGGAACCATGGCGATAATACATTTTTTTACCTGGCGCCAGGTGTATCCTATAATTCACATAAAGAAGGTGATGAGGATGCATCTACTGACCTTAATGTATTCTTAACTCCTGGGGTAAATTATATGATGGGAGACAGATGGTCAATTAATGCCGAGATTGGTTTGCTGAACTTCTCATCAAGCAAAGATCATGGTGGTGATAATGTAAATCAATTTACTGTAGGAACAGATTTTGATGCTTTATCATTTACACTTTGGTATCACTTCTAATAAAGAGAAATTTATTTAATAAAAAGCCTTTCCAGCCGGAAGGGCTTTTTTTTTATATAAGTGTTTGACCATGTTTTAGAGTTAATGTTTAGGAGTTCATGTATGCATTTAATTTAATTGTACAATGCAGTAGTGGTTTATTTGCTAATATTTAGTTATTCAATTATAATCCTAGCCATAAGAATATATATATTTGCAAAACTTATATATCATGCCTTTTAACCCCCAAAAAGCAATTCTTCTACTGCAAGATGGTACCGTTATGTATGGTAAAGCAGCTGGTTTTAGCGGTATTACCACCGGGGAGATTTGTTTCAATACAGGAATGACAGGTTATCAAGAGATTTTCACAGATCCTTCTTACTTCGGCCAAATTATGATTATGAGCAATGTTCATATTGGTAATTATGGCAGCAAATTGCAGGAAAAGGAATCTTCGAAAGTTCAAATCTCAGGTTTGGTCTGCAGGAATTTCTCAGATCATTTTAGCAGACTTTCTACAGACATAAGTTTGGATGAGTATTTAATAGATAATAAGATTGTATGCATTTACGATATTGATACTCGTGCCTTAGTTCAACATGTAAGAACGAAAGGTGCAATGAATGCATTGATTTCTACAAATGAGACCGATATTTCTAAGCTTAAAAAAATTCTAAATGAAGTTCCGGATATGCTTGGTCTCGAGTTGGCCAGTAAAGTAAGTACGGATAAAATTTATGAAGTTGGAAACCAGAATTCTGAAATTAAAATTGCGGCCCTTGATTTTGGAATTAAGTCAAGCATTTTGACACAATTGAATCTGCAAGGTTTTAATGTTCGAGTATATCCGGCAAAAACCTCTTTTAAGGAAATAGAAAGTTGGAACCCTACAGCATACTTTTTATCTAATGGGCCAGGTGATCCATCTTCTATGGATTATGCCATCGATACTACTGAGTTAATCATTAAAAGTGGTAAACCGCTCTTTGGTATTTGTCTGGGACATCAGATTATTAGTTTGACGTTTGGGGTAGAGACACATAAGATGGCGCAGGGCCACCGTGGAAGTAATCATCCGGTTAAGAATCTGATTACCGGAAAAGGCGAGATCACCGCGCAGAACCATGGATTTGTGGTAAATTTTAATGGACTTGAACTCAAGTCCAAAGATCTTGAACTAACCCATATTAATTTAAATGATCATACGGTAGAAGGAATCCGTCATAAATCAAAACCTGTTTTTTCTGTTCAGTATCATCCGGAAGCCGGTCCTGGTCCACATGATTCAAGATACTTGTTTGGTGAATTTGCAGATCTAATTTATAGAACTTCCGGAATTACAAAAAAGGAAAGAACTACCTTATGAGCGAAATCATTGAAATCATTGCAAGGGAAATATTAGATAGCAGAGGAAATCCGACTGTCGAGGCAGAAGTAATTACTGCTGATGGTGCGGTAGGTCGAGCTGCTGTTCCTTCTGGTGCTTCTACTGGAAAACACGAAGCTGTTGAATTAAGAGATGGAGATAAAAACAGATTCAATGGTAAGGGGGTGCTCAGATCGTGTCAAATCATAGAAGAAGACATCGCTGATCAGATCATAGGAATTGAAGTAACAGAGCAACGATATATTGATCAGATCATGATCGAAGCAGATGGAACTGACAATAAATCAAACTTTGGAGCTAATTCTATTCTCGCTGTATCTCTAGCCTGTGCCCACGCTGCATCGATAGAATGTGATCTTCCACTTTACCGTTACGTAGGAGGTGTCAATTCTTATGTTATGCCTCTTCCGCTTATGAATATTATTAACGGAGGCGCTCATGCAGATAATAGGCTCGATTTTCAGGAATTTATGATTGCTCCCGTCGGTGCAGAGAACATTCGAGAAGCAATTAGAATGGGATCCGAAATTTTTCATGCACTTAAAGCGGTATTAAAATCAATAGGATTTTCTTCAAATGTTGGAGATGAAGGTGGTTTTGCACCGAATCTTCAAACTAATGAAGAAGCAATTGAATTAGTTATACAAGCGATTGAAAAAGCTAATTATAAACCAGGAGAGAATGTATTAATTGCTCTAGATCCCGCTATTTCAGAATTATATAATGACGACGATAAACTATACCATTTTCATAAATCAGGTCAAGGTAAAAAAAGTTCTGAGGAAATGGTTGATTTTTGGAATCATTGGGTCAATCAATATCCGATTATTTCAATTGAAGATGCTATGGCTGAAGATGATTGGAAAGGATGGCAAATGCTTACTAGTAAAATTGGAAACAAAGTTCAATTGGTAGGAGATGATTTATTTGTAACTAATTCGAAAAGACTAAGCAGAGGAATAGAAACTCATGCAGCCAATTCTATTTTGATTAAAGTAAATCAAATAGGGACATTGACGGAAACAATAGAAACAGTACAACTCGCACAAAGTAAGCGATACACTACTATAATGAGTCATCGTTCAGGTGAGACAGAAGATACTACAATTGCTGATTTAGCGGTTGCACTTAACTGTGGGCAAATTAAAACCGGTTCTTTATCAAGATCGGATCGTACAGCAAAATATAACCAATTGATAAGGATTGAAGAAGAATTAGGAGATCAGGCAAGATATTACGGTAAAAATATACTTAATAGGTAATCTTTATGTATATTTGTCTATAATTTAATGTGTTATGGATTTTATTGGTACAACCTTTCAATCACTTATTCAACTTTTGATGCGCCATAAAATCTTACTTACGGTACTAAGTTTTATACTTTACATGGCGTTTTTTGATGAGTATAATCTTAAGACTCGATATAAGGTGGCCCAAACTAATCATAAGTTAAGTGAGCAGAAAGAATCTTACTTAAACTTGATAAAGATGGCTAAGCAAGATAAAGTCGATTTGGAATCTAATTATGAGAAGTTTGCCAGAGAAAAATATAAAATGTCTAAGTCGAATGAGGATGTTTTTATAATTGAAACGAAGAAAAAGGAAGAAAACTAAACTGAATAATGAGCGTATTAGTAAACAAGAATTCCCGAATAATAGTACAAGGATTTACTGGAAAGGAAGGCACATTTCACGCCGAACAAATGATAGCATATGGTACGCCGGTTGTTGGTGGTGTAACTCCCGGTAAGGGTGGGCAAATGCATCTAAATTTGCCAGTTTACAATACTGTGTCGGAATGTGTAGAAAAATTACAAGCAAATACCAGTATAATTTTTGTTCCACCAGCTCACGCAGCAGACGCCATAATGGAAGCAGCCGAAGCTGGAATAAGGGTAATAATTTGTATTACGGAAGGTGTGCCAGTTCAAGATATGATCAAGGTCAAGGATTATATCAGTAAGTATCCATGTGTCTTAATTGGTCCTAATTGCCCGGGTGTTATAACGCCAGGAGAAGCCAAAGTCGGCATAATGCCTGGTTTTATTCACAGAAAAGGAAATATAGGTATTGTTTCGAGATCAGGAACATTAACCTACGAAGCTGTTGATCAAGTAACCAAAGAAGGATTAGGACAGTCAACATGTATTGGAATTGGCGGTGACCCTGTTCCCGGTACAACAACTCTCGAAGCTGTACAGATGTTGATGTCGGATCCGGATACAGAAGGTATTATAATGATTGGTGAGATTGGAGGTAATATGGAGACGGATGCAGCAGAATGGATTAAAAATTACGGTACTAAACCTGTAGTCGGTTTTATTGCAGGTAAGACTGCACCAAAAGGCCGAAAAATGGGTCATGCAGGAGCAATCATTGGAGGTGTTTCAGATACCGCTGACGCAAAAATAGAAGTTATGAAATCCTGTGGAATTCATGTAGTAGAATCACCAAGTCAAATTGGAAAAAAAATGAAGGAAGTTCTTACTTCAGTAGGATAAATTACATTAATTTTTCGAATGCACTTTAATCGAATCCCTTATTATCCCTTTAAATATTTTGGATTTTTATCATTATTGTTGATTGCTTCATGCTCTACAACAAATACATTATGTTATCAATCCGGAGCTAATGATGTAGCTGACATTCGACTTAATTTTTACAAGAATCAAAAATTTAAACTTTATTTTAAAGAGCTTCAGGAAACTAAAAGTAAGACTTATACTTTTAAAGGAAAATGGAACGATCAAAAGGAATCCTATCAATTAAGATTTAAATTAAGTTCTGACGGTAAGCCAGATGTCAAAGCCTTGTTTGATCCCTCAATAACTTCATCGAGAACTGTACGAATTATCGATAGAAGTACAGTGGAATTTAAAAAATCTTCAAAAACGATTTATGTTTGGGGATTGCCTTGTTCAAAAATAGATCTGAAGAAGAAATAATATTCTGATGCTATATCGCATGGATTCGAATATAGATTCTTTCATGCCTTATCTTGATAAGTAAATAAACTATAACAAAGTTGATATTCAAGAAAATTAATTAGAACTTTATTTTCTAACAATTCTATAAGCGAAGTCACAATATCAAGTAATCAAGTATCTGAGTCTCCTGTATTAATTTAAGCCTTTAAAATACAGTAGTTAATTTCAATTCTTCGGATGAATTACACATTGACAACCTTAAAATTCTTACGATTATTGAGTATTAAAATGAAGGCAATCTATTTTGTGTTATTGGATTAACTTTCAAAATCGGTTTTCATAAGGGGAATAACAACTATAAAAGTTGTTCCAATGTTTTCCTCAGAATGAAAAGTAATTTTACCATTTGCTGAATCAATGATTTGTTGACACATGGCAAGGCCTAATCCGGTGCCACTGTTTTTTGTGGTAAAGTTTGGAAGGAATATTTTTTCACGCATCGACTCTGGTATACCTATTCCATTATCAGATATTGAAATTTGAGCCCGGTTACCTTTTTTCTGTAGAAGAATATCTATTTTCCCTCTGCGATGATCTGGAATTGATTGAATAGCATTATTTATGAGATTATTAAGTACTCGAATCATTTGTGTTCTATCGCAAAATATATAAAGTTCATCGATTGTTACATTCAAAAGAATATCAATATCGTCTCTTTTGCGAAATAAGTCATGCACTGAGGAGACCAATTCATTTAGCAATATTTTTTCATTTTCAGCAGTTGGCATTTTTGCAAAATGTGAAAATTCGCTGGCGATTTTTGTTAACCCTTCAATTTGTTCCAACAAAGATTCAGCGACATTTTTAGCTAATTCAGTGACATCATTTCTTCCATCTTTAATTTGTTGCTGAAGATATTGAATGTTTAGCTTCATAGGGGTTAGTGGATTTTTAATCTCATGGGCTACTTGCTTAGCCATTTCTCTCCAGGCAGAATCTCGTTCTGATTTGGAAAGTAGCGCGACACTTTCTTCTAGCTGTTCGACCATTCTATTATAATCCTTAATCAATTCTCCAATTTCGTCCTGACCTTTCCATTCCAATGATTCGTTCTTTTTACCTAACCGCATTTGCTTCAATCGGTTACTTAATACTTCTAATGGTGAAGTAATTGAATTCGCCAAGATAGTTGCTAAGCTGGCGGATAATAGAAAAAGAAAAACGTAAATATTTAATAAGGTGTTGATCAAATTAGTCAATCGACTATCTCCGGCTGCACTAGTAACTAAGCTGGTAGACATTTTCAACGTTCCTATTTTCTGATTGTTCAATAAAATATTTCTTAAAGCAGCAATTCGATCTGAATGATGATCGTCAGTATACTTATTAATTAATATGTCTTGAGTATTTCCTTCGAACTTAAAATAAAACGAGGGATCGCAAAGCTTAACTTTAGTACTTTGTAGATTTTGATTTTTAAGTAATGGTTTTTCAAGTCCAAGTTGATCAAAGTATTGGATTTTATAATCAAACAAAGAGTATGAATTAGCAATTTGACTTTTAATGATAAGTTCAGCATCTTCTTTATTGCTAATGCCAGTTAATGAATTTTCGATAATCTTGCTGAAGTAACTGATCTTATTGTAAATATTTTCTTTTGTGATTTCTTCTTCAGACTTTTTAGTAAAAAAAACAGTAATTAAAGCAATGGTTAAGAAACTGGCCACTATGCTTAATATAACATAAAATTGAATTCTGTTTCGAAGGGAAGGTCTTTCATTAATTTGTAATTGAAGGTTGTCTGGTAAAAATTTATATTTTTGATTAAATAGACTTAAGAGATAAGATAATATTATAAGTACCGTAAAGAGATACGAAAAAAGTGAAACGGCTTTTATAATTGATGGAATCTGATGAGCAAGGAGAATTGTATATTGGCCTTTGGTTTTAAAAATTAAATATTCAATATTTTTATTTCTGATATCGGTTTCTTTTCTAATACCGAGGGATCGTTTGACCCAAGAATAATCTGGAATATTATAGTTCGTGCTATATTTTAAATTTTCATTTTCAAAAACAAACAAATCTATTTGCTTTGCATTAGCTTGATGAATTAATTCTGAAATAAAAGTCGTTTGGTTGAGTAGGGTGGTGTCTTCGGAAGGTAATTTGGATTGCGAAATAGAGTTAATTATTTCGGATTTTATTTTTCTTTTTTGATTGTTTTGATAGTGAAAGACTAAGGATGATGTTAAAAAGCTAATGATAAGTATCCAGGAAATTAACCAAAGTGTATTGTTTTGTTTGTAATCTGAAAAAAAATCTTGAAGTAGTAAAATGATCAGAGCACTGATGGTGAATGGTCCGAAGGCTAAGTCTAAATTCAGATAGGGAAAAAGCAGGTAGAAAAAAAGTATAGCAACTGCAACAATGGATAATCTTTGCTTAAAGGGTAATCCAAAGCTTTTGGTGCTTGCATTTAATGTACTGGATATTAAAAATATTGTTAAAATCAATGTTATTAGAGATGCCATAAGGAAATAATTTTCTAATGGCATAAAAGCTAACTTGTCTAGATCGAAATAAAATTTTGAATGATGAAATACAGATTTATAGATTGAACAATAAAGAGAAAGACTTAGTAGAATGGTAAAATAATTAATAAAAGGAATAATCTTAGAACTAAATCCTAGATTTGATTGATGGCTTGGAATAATATAATACTTGTTGAAAATAAATGAAAAATGAAAAAGCAATAGGGTGAGAATAATAAACTCAAATAAGGTATAACTTGTAATTAATGTATTAATTTTACTATGGGTTAAAAAACTATCGTAAAACTCTGTATCGTGTACCATCCATTGAGATAGACTAATGGTAAATAGCATCCCAATTACCCACACTAAAATTCCCCAACCATAATTTCTTTCATTAAAAAACTTTTTACAAAATAAATGAAAGGGAATAAATAAAATTATAATTATAATAAGAAATAAACTAAGAACAATATTAGAATATTTTGCACCAAGTTCAATACCTGCATGATCAATGAATCCAATCGGTTTTAATTTTGAATTTACCAAAGGTAGTTGAGTAGCAGTTACTTTTTCATTCGTAATTGTTATGGAGTCAGGAATTTCTTCATTGGATAGAATTTTTTCATAATGGGTTATACATATGATTTGATCACCAAGGTTAACTTGAGACTTTATTCCAAAATAATTTGAACCATCCTGATTAAAAAAACCTTCTCCGGATTCTTCCTGACAAGGACACCAACTGTTGTCATAGTAACTTTCATTTTGATCCCAGTAGATCAATTGATCACCCAGGCAAATGATAATATGCTGTTTATTAAATTCTTTATTTTGTTGAATAAACTCACCTAATTGATTCAGAAGTTTATCAAACTCATTGTATTCATCTTTAAACTTGGGAATCTGGCTAATTAACTTCTGATGTAATGATCTAAGTTGGTTTAATTCGGTTTGACACTGAGACTGTAGATAATGGCCTTGATCGTGTTTGAAGTCAGGATAATAGGATTCATATACTTTTACTAAAAAAAGTAATGCAAAGGCTATAAGCCATAACTTAAACCATAAGCTTTGTTCAGACCGGATTAGTCCTGTGATATTCACAGCGTAAAATTAATTAATTATATATTAAATTTTATTATAATGCATAGAATATTAATAGGTTATGGCTATAGATTAATAGCGCTAAGGAATTGCCAAAGGAAACAAAAGCCTTGAACTTAACGTTTGTTAACCTAGGAAAATCAGGGACTATCGCGTAAGCTTCGAAGGAAATTTATGAGGAAAGTCCGGACAACATCGGGAATTGCACCACCTAACGGGTGGACGCCTGAATAGGTGATAGACAGTATCACAGAAAATAACCGTTTCGTTGAAAAACGAAATAAGGGTGAAAACGTGAGGTAAGAGCTCACGATCTGATTTAGTAATAAAACAGATGGATAAACCTTGCAAGTTGAAATGCCAAATAAATCCACTTAATATTCCCGTAAATGCTTCGGCAGGTGGAAGGGTAGGCAGATAGAACTACAGAGTGATCTGTAGTCAAGATAAATGATAGTCGCTGCATTTATTGCAGAACAGAATCCGGCTTATACTGATTTTCCTTTTTTAGCTCTATTAATTACTCAACATCTTCAGCCTGGAAAGCACCTAAATCGAAGATAAATGAAAACCGAAGTGTATTGGCTAATGGGCTTCTGGTGATATTCGTCGGAACTAAATATGAAAGATTAATTCCAAAAATATTGTACTTAAATCCACAACCTAATGTAAAGAATTTTCTATTTCCTTTTAAAGCGTGTTCATGAAAATATCCCATTCTTACTGCAAATTGTTTGTCATACCAATATTCCATTCCAACGGAAAACATGAGTTCCTGTAATTCTTCTTTTAACCCGCCTGTTGCGTCCGTGAAGGAGCCGAAAACTCCTGAAAACAAGTCCTTCTCGCGATAATCTGCAATTTGGTTTTTGTTTGTGTCGTAGCAAGATGAATCACCTGATGGACAAGGAGATGGAACCATTAATTTATTAATATCTAAAATAAGATTTAGAGAATTATAATCATCAAAGTTCATTTCATAATTACCGCCAATGGCAAGATTTGTTGGAATAAAATCTTTAACTGTATTTCTGGTGTATGATACTTTTGCTCCTAGATTTGTAATTGAACCACCAAGACTTAAATAATTTCTTCTTCCGCTAGCTCCGAGTTTCGACTTATAGTAAACACCAAGATCTGCTGCAAATGTATTGGCTGGATAAATCTGTTGAAGTCCTATAGATCGGTTGGAGGCAAGACTTGATCTGGCGTATTTAGCGCTAAGGCTTGCGCTTAGTTTTGGAGATAACTTCCTGGCATAGGCTCCAACGATTTCGAATTCAGTAGGATTTCCGGTCCCAAGATCCATACCGTTTTCATCTTTAAATTCAATAGAACCTAAGGTAAAAACTCTAACCCCTAATCCAACGGTCTGCAGGTCATCAATCTTTTTATAACCGGTAAGATATACCATGTATATATCGTCGATGTTTAGATTTCTGAGCCAAGGAGATAGGGTAGCTGAAATGCTTAAATTTTCTTCCGCAAAGGCCAATCGTGCAGCATTATGATGAATAGCATTAGGATCAGCGCTTAACGCTACACCTGCGTCTCCTAGTGCACCTGAACGGGCATCCGGAGTAATTCTCAAAAATGGCAAGGCAGTCAAAATGGTGTTAGAAATGCACTCTGAAGTGCCCTTGTCTACCACGCATCCTTTAATTGGATCCCAAACTTGCGCTTGTAGGTTTTGTATTAATAGAAGGCCTATAATGAATGGTTTAGTAAATCTCATGATTAGGAATATTGAAAGAAGATGTAAAATTATAAATTTTCTTAATATTATAAGTAACCTTAAATGATTAAAATTACAGTTTTTCGCTCATATAATGACAAAACACCTTCATTTATTATCTCAGAATGACTAATTTTTGGAAAGCGCTTTTTTGGTATAAACTTAATTCTTTCGTTTCAGAAAAGACTCCGATTCGATATAGATACACCCCGTTGGCAAGTTTACTACCCAAGTCATCACGCCCATCCCATTCAATATCATCAATTCTATAACCTGAAGGTGTTATATTTTTTTGTATTGTTTTTACAACCTTGCCAGTAATTGAATAGATCTGAATGCTAACTTCCAATGGAATGTTGATGTAGTTTATTTCAAATTGGAAATTAGTCTTATTAGAAAACGGATTTGGGTAGTTATATACTTTTTCAAGACTAACATCATCGCTTGATACTACGTTGAATTCAATGGTTGAACTCCCTTGATTGTTGGCAATATCCCATGCGCTCAAACTTAAGGTATGTCGTCCGATGCTTAGATTCTTTAATGGATACGTTACTGTTCCTTCACGATAGTCATTTACTTTGGCATTGAAAAAATTATTAAGTTCAATCGGATTTTGAACGTTTCCATCCAGTATTGCTATAAGATCATGTCCAATGCTATTTCCGGTAATATTTATTCCATTATCATCGGATAATTCTGAGTAAATCTTTGGGTTTTCGTTGCAAATACCTCCATTTACAAAATCGGCATTGTTAATAAACAGTTTTACAACAGGAGCTTTATCATCTTTTATAGTATCTTTTATAAATCCTCCGATATAAAATTGATTAGTATAACCCGCAGCGTCTTCATCTTTTAAGTTGCTGGCATATAAACTAATTTTGCCTTCGCCAAAATTGAAATTAATATCTTTTGGAACTATAAATTCAACTTGCCACTCACCATTATTTACATTAGAGATTCCTTTAAACAGAATGTTTTGCTGTAATTTAAATGAAAATGGGATAGAGCCCTTATTGTTCGCTCTGGTTTTTAAGCTTACAGGTTTGTCAAATATAGTAACATAAATTAGCCCATTGAATCCGGTATGCTTAACTCCATTTTCATTTTTTATTATGCCAGCAAGTTTTACTTTTTGAAGGGCTTTAATAGTGTCTTTAAAAATTACTGGTCTATCGTTAATAGAAATAACTTCAGCTTCATATTTCGGATAGGCTAGCTTTTGAGCCGGATCTCCAAATAAGGCATATTTGCGACTGTTTTCACCAACAATTCTATTTTTTGCAGTTAATAATACATCTCCTAAAGTAGGATAAATATTGTTTTCTTTTTCAAAGAGAGAATTGAAAGTTTCGGCGGTAAGTGCATAATTCAAATTTGCGTAAACAGCCCGAACAGTGGAGAACAAAGCAATCGTGCCATTTTTTTGGTTATGCGTTAATTGTCCCGCACTATTAATTCTTGGATCATCATAAGGACTAAAAGAACATGTAGCCGTAATCATCAATGGAGACTTGTATTCATTATCCCAATTTTTGATATCGTTTTCTTGAAGAACCCTTTCCTGTGCAAGACCAGTTGGTCCTCCATGACCCAGGTAAACATATACAAATGCTCCTTTATAAATTTCATCAGTTAGAGATTTATTGACCTCGGGGTATCTTTCGCCACCTGGTGTTGTAATTTGTTCGTATGCGTCAAGGTAAATTTTTTGTTGATTATACTGCAGATATTTTTGATTGGTTTCAGTTGCTATTCGATCTACGTCACTTATATGATTATTTCCGTCTTCATCATCCGCACTAAATAATAAATTCAACTTCCATTCGCCAAGTTCTTTGGGATCAGTATCATAACGAATAATTTTATCAATCACGATATTTGCTTCATCCGGATTTCTGGCTAATATCCTTCCAATTTCTATATCCAATAAACCAGAATTAATATCGCCTTCATTATCATCCAATAATCCGAAATAATCATCTGTAGGATAAGCTAATATTGGATCTAATGATTCGATTGTTTCATACGTCGGAACCAGATTATAATCATTAGTATTGGGTGCAATATGTCTGTAGTCATAACTGGCATTACCAAATAATATTAAATATTTAAATTTTGGATTGCGGCTAAAGAGCATTCTCATAAAATCTTTAATGGCGGTTGGATCTTTTGTTCCGGATCCAAATTCATTGGCTACCTGATCTATGTCAACAGCTTTTCCAGTCAGATTAGAATGTTGTGTCCGGTGCTTAAGCAATCGCTCAGCTTCTTTTTTCAAAGTGGAGTGATAAATAATCACTAAGTCCAACTGATCCAGCTCATGTAAGTTTTGATTTTCTACCAGACTTATGAATTCAGGAATCTTGAATGATTCACTTTTTGAGAACACTACATACGTTTTGGCAATTTGATTGTTGTTGTCTGCAATCGCAATGGTATTGTTTGATTTTTGAATTGGGATTTCAGAAATATCCGTTGGATCAGTTATGTCCCAAGCCATCAAATCGGCAACATTCTTTGAATTTTTTACTGTAAATAAAGTGCTATTGAATTTCTTTTGTTTTGGATCGAAGATGTAGCAACTTTTGTCGTTATAACTTAGCGACTTAGTATAAGTTATTTGAAAGTAATTGAGCCAGCCATCAGAATTAACTGAAGTCTGTGGAAAAGAGATTTCAACAGATGGTTGCGCGTTATTGATAAAGTAATTTCCTTCAAAGTAGTTATTGGTAGCATACCTAGATGTGCAATTAAAAGGTGATGCTCCAAGATTTAAATTATTTTGAGTTGAATTAATTTTAATGTTTAAGGTAGAAACTTGAGGAGACCGGCTAGCGAATTCAGCAGTTACAAGACTTGGGATGAATGAAATAATGTCTTCAAGATTAACTTCAGTAGAGAGATCTAGCTTTCTTGAATTGCTTAATTCCTCACCAAACCATTTTTGTCCGGAACCATGGTTGCAGTCATCATCATCTAGGAGATTGATCAAGTCTACTTCGTGATGGTAATAGTCTATACTGGTGTTTGAAGAATAATCCGTTTGTTGAAGAATACTTTTTTTCGATATTCGAATACCTGGTTTCACATCTATTTTAATAAAAAAGTAGGATTGATTGGAGTATGGATTTTTGTCGTAATCGAATTTTTGATCCAATTCATTATAGATTACCTTATCAGGTCCGTTAGCATAAAATAAAATATAATCACCGTCGTTGAATATTCCATCTTCTTCTCCTTCAAAATAAATCTTGTTTTCTTTTAAATCATCTAATCTCAATTGAGAGTTTAATTCTGGAAGTCGCGTTCCACCGTTTCCAAGGATTCGAATATTTTTTGGGTTTACACCAGCAACATTTATTTTTAGTTTATTCTCAAAAAAGTTCTTATCTATTTTATAAATTCCTCTTGAGGGTATAGCAATTTTAAAAATTTGTCCAGAATTTAATTCAGATAGTCTTGTGAATGGTGCAGATGGAAGGCCGGATGCAATATTTGGTTGATGAAATAATAAAATTGAAAATTCTTTAAGGATGTTAATGGTGGTGTTACTTATTTTCTTATAAGGAATAATTTCTACAATGGCTTTATATTGTCCTCTGGCACTTGCAGTATAGGTGTTTACCCGATAACTATTTTCAAGATTTGATCCAAGATTATTTTCAGAATTAAAATTTATAATTTCTTCTGATTGAACAACTAATTCTGCACGAACACTTCCGTTTGAAGGCAAATTTATACTAGTAATATAAATAGGTTTGTCTCCATATCGACTATTTCGTTGTGCTTCAATAAAAAGAGGATATTGGTTATTCAGATCAGACTTCTCCTGGATTATCCAATTTATTTTACCTTTGACTTCTATCTGTGAGTAAACGGGCATTGTTGCCCATAAAAACAGGAAAAAAACGAAGTATTTCATTGGAGGATTTATGTACGGACTTGATAACGAAAATTTAACGAACATATTGCAATGATGCATTGGCTTAGACAATATAAATTTTTTATTCTAACCATTCTATTAGTTATAAGTTCATTCGATAGAATTCATTCACAAGATCCAATTTTTAGCCAATATTATTCAACTCCACTTCAAATTAATTCAGCGTTTACAGGTCTTACGAACGGACCCAGAATTGGAGTTAACTACAGAAATCAATGGCCTTTAATTGATCAAACGTTCAAAACATATGTAACGTACAATATCTTTTATGATCAGTATTATGATAAAATCAAAAGCGGTTTTGGATTAGAGCTTACTTCCGATGTCGCTGGCGATGGTTTTATTAGAACAAACAAAGTGAACGCTTTATACGGATATAAAATACCCATAACGCGTGATCGGAAGCATGTTATAAAGGGTGGGTTAGAACTCGGGTTCACAAATATTAGTTTTGAATGGGACAAATTTATATTTGGCGATCAAATTGACCCTGTCTATGGATATCAAACAGGAGGTGGTGTCATTGTTTCCCGAGAGATTGTACCTGCTAGCTTACGCAAGGGATATGTGGATGCTGGACTTGGGGTTTTGTATTACTCGCCAAAGTATTATTTTGGTGTCTCTGCCAAACACCTTAATGCTCCGGATATAGGAATACTCGCTAACCCAAATGACGGGTCATCCAGCCTTCCAACGCGTTTCGCCTTTCATGGAGGAATGGAAATAGAATTGGCGGGTCATAGTAAATCAAGATACCATCTTTTATCTCCCTCCGTAGTATTTCTTAGCCAATCAGCTTTTCGTCAGGTCAATATTGGGACTCTGTACCAAATTGGAAACTTATTGGGTGGTATTTATTATAGAAATGCTAGAATAAACCCTGACGCTTTAATTCTATCCATAGGCGTAAAAAGAGGGTATTGGAAGCTCGGTTATTCTTTTGATTTTACCTTATCAGACCTCACTATTGCCCAGGGTGGGTCTCACGAAATAAGCTTTCTTTTCAGTATTGGGAATGCCAAAAAGACTTCCAACGTCAGCGACTGTTTTGAAGCCTTTCGATAGAAAAAAATATTTTTGAGGTTCAACAATAAAAATATGTGTAATTTTGTTCTTCCTAAATTAAAATTGACAGTAGTAAGGATGAACAAGATTCAGCTAAATTTATTATTACCCCTATCTATTTTATTGATTATCAGTAGCTCATGTGGAAAAAGAGGCTCTGATTCTTCAAGCAACACCGGTTGGAAATACAATGATCAAAAATGGGGCGGCTTTGAAAAAGTCGATTACGAGGGTCAAGTTACCGGTCCAAATTTAAGATTAATTGAAGGTGGAACTTTCGCCATGGGCTTAACAGAAGAAGATGTTACCTATGAATGGAATAACATTCCAAGAAGAGTAACCGTATCTTCATTCTACATGGATGAAACGGAAGTTACTAACATCAATTATCGGGAATATGTGTATTATCTCAACCGAGTATTTAAAGGTTATCCGGAAGTTATGCGTAAAGCATTGCCCGATACACTAGTGTGGAGAGATGAACTTTCAGCTAATGAACCTTATGTTGAAACCTATTTCAGATATCCATCTTATGATGAATATCCGGTAGTTGGAGTGACTTGGTTGCAGGCAGTCGACTATTGCAAGTGGAGAACTGATCGGGTTAATGAAATGATATTAATTGAAAGAGGAGTTTTAAATCCAAATCCAGATCAGGTTGATGCTGACAACTTTAATACAAAGGCATATTTAACAGGTCAATATCAGGGTAGTGTGAGAAAGAATTTACCAGATCTTCAAACAGGAGGCGAAAGACCTGTGCGATTTGATGATGGTATTCTTTTGCCTGAGTATCGATTACCAACTGAAGCTGAATGGGAATATGCAGCTTTAGCTCTTAAAGGAAATCAATCCATTAATAAGGATGAATTAATTACTGACAGACGAATATATCCATGGAATGGAAATACTGCCAGATATAAGAAGAGAGATAAGGATATGGGTAAGATTATGGCCAATATCAAGAAAGAAGAAGGTGATTATATGGGTATGGCAGGAAGACTGAATGACCATGCTAGTATAACAGCTCCGGTTCGATCTTATTTTCCAAATGACTTCGGTTTATACAATATGGCAGGAAACGTCTCAGAATGGGTAGAAGACGTTTTTAGACCATTGACCTCTACAACTTTAAGAGAAGAAGAACAACACGATTTAAATCCTTTCAGAGGTAATGAATTTAAAGAACTTGTTCTAGATGAATCTGGTAATCCAGTAGAAAAAGATAGTTTAGGTAGACTTAATTATCAGGTGGTATCTGATTCTGCCGTTACAGACCGTGAGAACTACAATAAAGCTGATGTTAAAGATTATAGAGATGATGATGATGAAGCAATAGAATATGCCTACGGTAAGTACTCTCTTATAAATAAAAAATCAAGAGTAATTAAAGGTGGTTCCTGGGCAGATCGATTATTTTGGGCATCACCAGGCGCTAGAAGATTTAAGGATGAAGATAAATGCGATAGAACCATTGGTTTCCGTTGCGCTATGACCAGAACAGGTGGACCTGAGGGTAATGAAGATGCCGGTGGTAATCATTTTAAAAGAAAACCAGAAAAAGTAAATAGATCTTTCAAATAAGATTTATGAAAGATAAAAATAAAATCCTCACGATTACATCGTGGGGATTTTTTAATTTTAAACCTATGGTAACCGCGTTATACGAAAGAATTAAAGGTAAATTAGATCTCATAAATACAGACTCGAGAACTTTAAAACCAGGTCAAATATTTTGGGCCTTGAGAGGTGATCGGTTTGATGGAAATTCATACGTTGAATCAGCATTGAATCAAGATCCTTACTTGGTAGTTACTGAATTGAATTCTTCTGATAAACGGGTATTTACAGTTGATGATGGGCTTCAGGCTTTGCAGCAATTATCTCAATTACATCGCAAAACACTTGGAACAAGAATTCTAGCTTTAACAGGTTCTAATGGTAAAACAACAACCAAGGAATTATTATATCATATTTTAAAGAACCAATTTAATGTTTTGGCAACCAAAGGAAATTTAAATAACCATATTGGTGTTCCACTAACCTTGTTACAATTAAAGGCTGAACATGAGTTGGCTATTGTTGAAATGGGGGCAAATCATCCACGTGAAATAGATCAGTTATCGAATATCACTGATCCGGATTATGGATTGATTACCAACATTGGCAAAGCACATCTTGAAGGTATGGGTAGCCTTGAAGGAGTTCTAAATACTAAAACGGAATTGTTTGACTTTTTAGAGAAAAAGAACGGATTATGTTTTTATAATTTTAATTCAGAATTGCTATTAAAAAAGAAAATTAAATATACCAATATTATAAGTTACGGTGATGAGCATTCAGAGGCGGTAAATAAATATAAAATTATTAAGGATCATCCGAGTCTTGAACTAGAAGATCTTAATTCTGGTCACATTTATCGTTCTAGTTTATTTGGAAAGCACAATGGTGAGAATTTGATGGCAGCCATTACCATAGGAAAGTATTTTGGATTAGATACATTCCAAATTGCGGATGGATTGTCCAGTTATATTCCAATGAATATGCGTTCTCAGATACTACAATATCAAGGTAATCATATTGTACTTGATGCATACAATGCTAATCCAAGTTCTATGTCGATGGCTATACAATCTTTTGCGACCATAGATTCAGAGGATAAATGGGTTATTATTGGTGGAATGGCTGAATTAGGGGAATACTCCGAAAACGAACATCGCCAGCTTGTTGATTTTATACTTTTACAGAAATTTCAAAAGGTGATCTTGGTAGGAGAGGATTTTAAATGGAGCTCAGAAAATAAAAATATAATGTGGTTTCAGGATGTTCATCAATGTAAAAGTTGGTTTAAAAATAATTTGCCTTCGAATAAGCATATACTGATTAAAGGCTCACGCTCCATTGGATTAGAGAAATTAGTGATAGATTAATTCTATCAATCGATCAGGCAATTGCTCCTGAACTGTTTTGAGATATTCCTCATATGTGCAGGGTATTAATTTATGATGATCTTTCAGATCCATGGCAGGTTCTTGAATCCACCATTTTCCGGATACTTCTGACTTATAAAAATCTAAATGTATATCCGTGTTTCTCACCTCTACAACATAATGGGTGAGGTTTTTAAGTTTGTTGATTTTGTCTTTTAACTTAAGACCAAATCCTTCTAGCGTATACCAAACCATTTGAGCCACTAAGGCATCATTAACTTTTGAATAGGCTGTAGTATTTTCCCATTCAGATATTATACTAAGCAGTGATCGATCACTCGATCCGGACAATTTAGAAATGGATATGATTTCTTCTGCAAAAAATCCACTAGGATTTCCAGAACCAGGAAAATCTGAATTTCTAATTGAATCAAGATTAAAATAAAAGATATCCGTATTGCGAGTTAAGGATTCTGTTGTTTGATTTTGTTTTCTGAATTCTGAAAGCAACAACCTATTGGAATCACTTCCAGTATTTCGATTAGATGGAAGTTGAGATAGATGACGTTGTAAGCCTATATAATATTGATTTTTTACAAAAACATTATTATCCAATTCACCAGCAATGTATGGATTAGTTTGTGAACTCACCCAGCATATTGAATGAGGTTTTATTTCCTGTTCAAATTTTTGACTCAAAGAGATCATAAACTCTTCCGGATAACCAATTAAGATTGGAAATACTTCTTTATTAATTAACTCTATAACAAAACTTGCAAAGTCATCGTAATTCATTGCAAAAGTGTCACCCAGATCGATGATTTCAAGATGATTTAAGGATTCAAACTCCAAGCTATAGAATTGCTTTCTAAAGGCATTGGATAGCTCAGAATTAAAGCCCATTATAGCAATATCAAAGGATTCAGGGTCGAACGACTGTCCATCAAAACAGTAAATTGGCGATTTTCCAGAAAAAGTTGAAGGAGGAGGTAAAATTTTGGCAATCATAGAAAAAGATTGAATGCAAATATACACATTATATATATTTATAATATGTAAAAGTATGATTTTTATTTCTTTAATTTGTTAATTTTAATTGATCCTTAAGGCCATATATTATTTTAAAAGCGTTCGGGAAAAACGAATAGGTGTTTTAACTTAGTTTTGTCCACTTTTTATAATATGTCAGAAGCATTAGATCAATATCTTAAGTCAGAACCTGAAATTGTCTTTGAGTGGAAAGATAAATATACCTCAGCCCAAGGTTGGTTAGTCATTAATTCTTTACTTAATGGAGGTGCAGGTGGCGGAACTAGAATGAGAAAGGGCTTAAATAAACAAGAAGTAATCTCCCTCGCCAAGGTAATGGGAATTAAGTTTTCTGTATGTGGCCCTGCGATTGGAGGTGCAAAATCCGGAATCGACTTTGACCCGCATGATCCCAGAAAACAAGATGTATTAAGGAGGTGGTTTACGGCTATTCGTCCATTATTAAAAAGCTACTATGGAACCGGAGGCGATCTCAATGTAGATGAAGTTAAAGATGTTTTTCCGATTACGGAGTCATTGGGAATAATTCATCCTCAGGAAGGAGTTTTAACAGGCCATTTTGGATATGAGGATAAGAAAAAAGTTGAAATTTTAGATCAACTTGATCGTGGCTGTAAATTACCTGTCTTGAGTAATGAATTTAGTGTAGATAGGGTTGGAAAATATAACGTTGCCGACATGATAACAGGGTTTGGAGTTGCAGAGTCAGTCAGGCATTTTTATGAAATATTTTATAAAAAAGGTTTAGAAGGTCAAAAATGCTTGATACAGGGTTGGGGTAATGTAGCTTCAGCAGCAGCTTTTTATCTGGCTAAAAATGGTGCTCTGATTAGTGGAATAATGGATCGGGAGTATGGTATTTGGGATCAAAATGGCTTGGGATTAGAGGAAATACGAAAACTATTCATGGAAAAAGACGGAAATCAGCTAAAAAGTCCGGATATGATTCCTATGACTAGTGTTTCTTCTAAACTATGGAATGAGGCATATGATATTTTTATTCCTGCTGCAGCCTCGAGAATCGTGGATATAAATGAATCTAAGTTGTTGATAGATAATGGTTTGAAACTAATATCGTGTGGTGCAAATGTGCCTTTTGCAGAAGATAAAATCATCTATGGAAATACAAGCCAATGGCTTGACCAGAGAATAAGTTTGATTCCAGATTTTATTGCTAATTGTGGAATGGCTAGAACATTCTGTTATCTGATGAATGAGAATTGCCAAGTAGAAGAGCATGCTATTTTTAGTGATGTTTCAGAAATAATAAAATCTTGTATACTAATGCTTTATCGAAATAGCACCGAACCAACAAACATTATGCATAATGCTTTAAATCAATATTTAAAAAATTGATAATCAAATATTTATAAGTCAACTTTTAAATATATTTAAATAGTTTGTAATATTGGCTAGGTTTTTGTGTAACTTTGTGTAAATTATTACGTATTAATTTATTACACATTAAAAAATTTTGACATGAAAAGACTGCTAATATCTATAGTCATTTCACAATGGTGTGTAGTTCTTCTTTTGGGTCAAAACCAAGATACAACTGTCATTCAAATCCCAGTTGATACTATTCAAAAGATTGTAGTAATTGATACTATTTCAACTAAAGTTGAAGAAAAGGGTAATTCTGAATTAGCCTTATGGAAATCTGGTAAATCCAAGTATGCACCTAAACCAAATCATGCCTGGGAATTAGGAGCGCATGGAGGAATATTCCTGGTTGATGGTGATGTAGACCAAAGGCATTTTATTCCTGGTTATGGTTTTGGTTTGCACATTCGAAGAGCATTACATTATGTATTTTCTATTAGGGTTGATGGATCCTACGGAGTTACTTATGGATGTGATCCTCAACCTTCATCATCAGGACTTTTGCCTGAATGGACATATCCGGAACCTAATGGAACTCAAAGACCTGTTTTTATGGGTTACGGGCCACAAAATCCTTGGTTCGCTAATTATAAGCTAAGTATGTATCAACTTTCCGTCCAAGGTATAGTAAATGTTGGAAATATTCTTTTCCATAAACCGAATACAAAATGGAATTGGTATGTAGTCATTGGATTGGGTTCTTATACCAACAAGACAATGCTTAATCTAAGAGACAAAAACAATAACATCTATACGGGCTTGATCGCTCAATCAAATTTCGATAACCTAAATTTTAATACAAGAGAAGGAAGACAAGAAATAAAGAAGAATCTCAATAAGATATACGACGATACTTATGAAACTGAATCATATGTAAAGGAAGGTATTTACAGGTTTAATGATAAGACCAATGTGCATTTATCTTTTGTAGGGGGTGTTGGAATCGCAAGAAAAATTAACCGCAGATTTAACACTGCTTTTGAGTATCAAGTCATTTCTTCAGATAATGATTATTTGGATGGTATACATTGGAGAACTGATGTTGATCAAACTAATAACAATGATATTGCTCATTATGCCCATTTGAGATTAGGAATAAATCTTGGAAATTTAAAAAAGAAAACAGAACCCTTATATTGGTTAAATCCTTTGGATGCCATATTTGCCGATATAGCTGATTTAAAACAAAGACCAATATTTGACATAACAGATAAAGATCAGGATGGAGTTATCGATTTGTTAGATCAAGAACAAGAAACTACACCGGGAGCGCCGGTTGATACCAGAGGAATAACTTTAGACAGTGATTCTGATGGTGTTCCCGATCACAAAGACGCAGAACCATTTTCAGCTCCAGGTTATCGGGTTGATGAAAAAGGAGTTGCACAAATTCCGGTTAAGCCAGAGCTAACAGAAGATGATGTTAAAAGAATCATTGAACAAAAGGCAGCGGGATTCGGTAATGATTCATTAAGAAATGGCAAAAATCTGTTTTCTTCTGAGAATAATCAAAATGGACTTGAAGATTGGTTTCTTCCTATGATTCACTTTAATCTTGACGAATATTGTGTTAAACCACAATATTATACTCAGTTACATCATGTTGCAACGGTAATGAAATCACATCCTAATCTTCGCGTTACGGCTTTTGGACATACTGATATCAGAGCAGATAATGCTTATAATAATGTGTTATCTTATAATCGCGCTAAATCGGCTATTGATTATTTGGTTTCTAAATACAATATACCTCGTGATCGATTTTATTTAATGTATGGTGGAGAAGATAATCCTCTTGGCAATCATTCCAAGATACATTACATTAATCGAAGAGTTGAATTCAGAGTTGCCGAAAAAGGAGACGTTGAAATGCCTCGACCACAAGGACCGGAAGCAGGTGATTGTCATAAGAAGCGAATGAGGAAAGCTAAAGTAATGACCGATGATGGTAGCGATAAGGATAAAAAAACAGGTTATTAAGATTGAATTAAATCCAGGTAAAATATAGGTATTAATTTTCCCAACATATCCAAAGATTTCAAGTAGCAAGTAATTTTTATTATTTGCTATTTGTTTTTTAAACCGTTAATGTAATCTTTAGTGTTCATTTTTCTTTTTGAAGGAGGCTGGATTTCAAGTATTTTCAAATATCCATCTATACATGAAATTTTCAAAGTATTTTCAGTGAAATCAAAGATCCAGCTGCCAGGATTTAATTTGTTATCTGAAGATTCAATACTGGTTTTATAAATCTTAAAAACTTCTCCGTTATAAGTTGTTTTGGCGCCGGGATACGGACAAAATGCTCGAATAAAATTATAGACATTTTTGCACTTATTGTCCCAATTAATAATAGTGTTTTCAGGAAATATCTTTGGTGCGATTAGACTTGAAGAATTCGATTGAGGAATTGCCTTAAACTCAGGATGTTGTATATGGTCAACAGTTTTGACCAATAATCTTGCACCTTCTTCCATCATTTTGTCATGAAGTGAGCCAGCATCGTCGGATTCATGAATTGAAATTTCCTGTTGCAAAATAATGTCTCCGGTATCAATAGATTCACGAATAAAAAAGCTTGTAACTCCTGTTTTAGTTTCACCATTTAGTATAGCATGTTGTATTGGAGCTGCACCTCGATAATCTGGTAATAAAGATGCATGCAGATTTATTGTTCCTAAGGGTGGGAGGCTCCAGATTTCTTTGGGTAACATTCTAAATGCTACTACGATAAAAATATCAGCATTTAAGATTTTCAGGGATTCTATGAATTTTTGCGACTTTAGATTCTTTGGTTGGTATATTTTCAAATTATGCTCTAAGGCATACTTTTTAATCGGTGAAATCTGCATATTATGGCCTCGTCCAGCTGGTTTGTCTGTTGCTGTAACCACAGCAAGGCATTGGTTTGTCGAACTTAGAAGTGATAATGAAGGAACGGCAAAATCTGGCGTCCCAAAAAATATAAAACGAATTGACATATATGGCAAATGTAATAGCAATAGCAGTTTTATTTTATTTTTGCTTCTCAATTTATAATATGACTTCAAAAGAATTCTTAATGAACCTTCCACAAAAGCTAAATACTAATGTATTGGAAGGTTTAAATACCACATTCCACTTTGATTTAACTGGAGATCAGGGAGGCCAGGTTACTATACAAGTGAACCTGGGTCATATGACTGTTGAAGAAGGACTGATCGGAGAGCCAAGTTGCAAGGTTACCGCTACAGAAGAAGATTTTAAAAAAGTACTAAAGGGTGAATTAAATCCAATGATGGCCATTCTTACGGGTAAACTTAAAATTAGTAATCAAATGGAAATGACCAAATTTGCCAAACTCTTAGGTTGGATGTAAGGTAATACTTACTTGAAATAATACTGAAATTTAATTACCATTTTAAAGCCATGGAAATTCCACTGGATTGTAAATTAATTAATGGCTGGATTTCTAAACTTAGCTGATCGCTCACCTCAAAAGTCATAAAGTGTCGATCGACAAATGCCTCCATTCCACTTAATAAAAAAACACCAACGATGGCTAGATAACTTCTCTGCAGATTCTTATCGACAAATTTTCTTTGTGCATTTAATGAACTTAAACTGGTGTAAATATTAATAAATTCATCCTTCGATTTTTCCATTGAATCAACCCGCATATGAAAGGCGTTATCCAATCTATTATATAATTTTCTGTTGTAATCAACAAGATAAAAAGTAACTCCATACGCACTATAGACAATGGGTAATTTCCACCATCTCTTATTATAGATTTGTCCACCGCCAGGTATAATGGAATATGCAAAAGCAAGTCCTGGTTTGCCGGAGAAAATATTTTTAAGGGTGCCAGAAGATTTCTTTTCGGTTGTTACAGAATCTGATTTTAAAGACGCTGTATCGGATTGTCCTACGATCTTTTCATTCAAAATTAATAGTAAAAAAATCAAGCAGATTAATCTCATATTATATCTAATCTTTCTAAGATTTCATTCAATTCATGATCGGATTGAAATTTAATAATGATATGTCCTTGTCCCTGATGGTTTCTTTTGATTTGAGCTTTAGACCCTAAGATTGATGATAACTTATCTTCAAGATGTTTTACGCTTGCATTTTGTGTGGAAGTGGGGGTGGTTTTATTTTGAATTTTATTAGCCTCTGATTGTATGGAGTAGTCATGAGCCAATTTTTCTAAGGCACGAACAGAAAGGTGTTCGCTAAGCGTTTTATGGAAAAGCTGTTGTTGTACAATTAAATTTTCAATACCTACGAGTACTCTCGCATGACCCATGCTAAGTTGATTGCTTTTGACAGCGCTTTGAATTTCTGGCGGAAGTTTTAATAATCTGGCATAATTACTAATAGTACTTCTTTGCTTACCAACTCGTTCAGCTAATTGTTCCTGTGTGATGTTAAATTCTTCTAATAATCTTTGATATGTTATGGCAATCTCCATGGGGTTAAGATCAACCCGTTGAATATTTTCAACCAATGCCATTTCTAACATTTCGCTGTCGTTAGCAGTTCTTACATACGCTGGTATTTCAGTTATTCCTGCGAACTGACAGGCTCTATATCTTCTTTCTCCTGAAATAATTTGGTAATCGTCCTTTCCTAATCTTCTTATTGTAATAGGTTGAATTAAGCCAAGGTTCTTTATAGATTGTGCCAGTTCCTTGAGTTCTTCAGGATTGAATTGGTTTCGTGGTTGTTGATTATTCGCTTTAATAAATTCAATAGGAATCATCGCAATTCCTGAAGAACTATTAGTTTGTTCAGTTGATGCGGATTGGTTTTCTTTTTTTATAGTTCCAAGTAGTGCTTTTATGCCCTTTCCCAATTCTTGTTTTTGACTCATTCCAATCGATTATTGATTTTTAATAAATTCATCTGCAAATTGTAAAAAATTTACACTGCCCTTACTTGCCGCATCATATAAAATAACAGGTTTTTTCAATAATGGTGACTCTGCTATTTTTGAATTTCGGTGAATAATAGTTTTGAATACCGGAAGGTTAAATCCATTTTGTAATTCATTGACGACCATTGTGGCAACTCTAAGTCTTTTATCGTACATAGATAGCAAGATGCCTTCAATTTTTAAATCCGGATTGAATCTCTCTTTAACCAATTCAATAGTATTTTGAATCTTTGAAAGGCCTTCTAATGCAAATAATTCCGTCTGGACCGGAATAATAACGGCATCTGAAGCTACGAGGGCATTAATGGTGATTAGTCCTAATGAAGGAAGGCAATCAATGATAACATAATCAAAGTTGTTTCTTATCTGATCTACAATTTTTTTTAAGGCGAACTCCCGATTAGGAGTATTTACTAATTCAATATCAGCTCCAACAAGGTCGATGTTTGATGGTAAAAGATAAAGATTTGGAGTAGTAGTTGTAATTATGGCTTGAAGGGGATCAGCATTTTCTAATAAACATTCGTAAAGAGAAATTTTAAAATCTTGTGTATCTCCACCTGTTCCTGAAGTACTATTGGCCTGTGGGTCGGCATCTATCAGTAATGTTTTTTTTTCTAACACAGCGAGACAAGCAGCCAGATTTATCGCTGTAGTGGTTTTGCCAACACCGCCTTTTTGATTTGCAATTGCGATAACCTTTCCCATATTTAGAATGTAATCGTTTGGTTAATCGTGGGTAAGATTAAATTTTTGTTTTTTAAAGCAAAATAATTTTGAACCTTACTATGGTCTAATTCAATCGGAGGAAAAGTATCAAAATGGCAGCCAATGATTTTATTACAATCAATAAAATCAGATGCCAATAAAGCATCTTCATATCCCATTGTAAACATGTCACCTATACACAATATTGCGAAGTCGAGTTTTGGACACATTAATGGAATTAATTTCATGTCCATATTCAATGCTGTATCACCAGATATATAGAAGCAAATTTCCTTATTCCATATTACAAAACCAACGGGGTTGGCTCCATAAGAACCATCAGGCATTGAAGAAGAGTGTATCGCTGAAACCATTTTCACAGTTCCGAATTCGAGGCTAATTTTTCCTCCGGTATTCATTCCGAATCCTTCTAAATTATGTTGAGTAAGCCAATTTAAAACCTCATAGGTAGAAATAATCTTAGCTTTGGTTCTGGATGCAATCTCAATCGTATCGCCAACGTGATCTCCATGACCATGGGTTAGCAGTATGTAGTCAACCTTTAAATCCTCAATATTTATGTGTGAGGCCTTGGGATTCCCCTTGATAAAAGGGTCCACAAGTAAAAATTTACCTCCTAATTCGATTAAAAAACACGAATGACCTAAAAAAGTGAGCCTCAATCTAATAATTTTACCACAAATCTAAGAATAACCGGACAAATGGCCATTGACCATAGTAATATAACACACTCATTAACAATAGCTATATTTAAATTTTTAGGTAGGTCTGCATTTGTATCAATCCTCATCCTTCTTATAAATCAATGCTCTCAAAAGAAAGATCATGATTGGAAAGTGTTCCATTATAATCAACCGAATATTATAACTTCACTGGATCCCGCATTTGCAAAAAGCCAGAATAACTATTGGGCCATTGATCATATGTTTAATCAATTGGTTGACCTGGATGATTCGTTAAAGGTCTGTCCGGAAATAGCAAAGCGATTTATAATCAGTCATGATGGATTGCAATACACATTTCACTTGAGAGATGATATTTACTTTCAGGATGACCCTTGTTTTTCAAATTCTTTAGGAAGAAAGTTAATTGCTGAAGATGTTGTATTTAGTTTTAAAAGATTATTGAGTCCAGAGTTAAGTGCACCCGGAAGATGGGTATTTCTAGGAAAAACAGACACAATAGAACCTTTTAAAGCAGTGGACGATACCACTTTTATTCTTAGGCTACAAAAACCATTTTCACCCTTAATTAGTATGCTTTCTATGCATTATTGTAGCATTATTCCTAAAGAAGCAATCGATTATTATGGCAATTCATTTTTTCAACATCCTGTAGGTACTGGACCTTTTTCATTTAATAAGTGGGTGGGCAAACAGGGTATTTTCCTTAAAAAAAATAAATCTTATTACAAAAAAGGTTTACCAAAGCTGGATGGTATACGAATTAGTTTTATTGAAGACAGAAATACAGCGTTTTTGGAATTCATGAAGAAAAATATTGATTTTTTTTCAGGGATTCAATCAGGATTTGCTTTGCAATTAATTAATAAAGATGGTTCACTAAGGACGGATCGAAAGGATAGAATTAATTTTAATCGTGGTAACTACCTCAATACGGAATACATTGGAATTAACCTTTTAGCCGTGGATATAAATCATCCTCTTCGCGATAAGAGGTTTCGTAAAGCATTAAATTATTCTATTGACCGATTGCTCATGCTTAAAACATTTAAATTTGGAATTGGCAATCCAGCGCATTCAGGATTTATTCCAATCGGACTGGGAGCTTTTGATTCCTTAAAGTTAAAAGGGTACAACTACAATCCTGAACTAGCCAAACAACTATTAAAGGAATGCCAATATGATGAATTGTTTAAGTCTAAATATGAACTTGAACTTTATACCAATAAAGATTATCTTGATCTTATTACCTTCATCGCGAGACAGTGGCAGGAAATCGGAATTCGGGTGCGTATTGAATTAATGGAAACGGCCACTTTAAGAGAAAAAATGCGATCAGGAGAACTGGCTATGTTTCGTGCCTCCTGGATAGCAGATTATCCAGACGAAGAGAGTTTTTTAACCGTTTTCTATGGGCCAAATCCTTCACCACCAAATTATACCAGGTTTTCAAATAATTTTTTTGATCAATTATACACTCAGGCAATTGATGAAACCAATTATGTTGTTCGTAAAAAGTGGTATCAGAAAATGGACAGTATTTTGATTGAAGAATGTCCGGTTATCTTTTTATTCTATGATCAAATTTCATTATTCAGTCAAAAGAACATTAACGGTATTAAGCCTAATTCTCTTAACCTCTTAAGATTGGAAGAAGTAGATAAGTTAAATTAATTAATCTTACTAAAATTAATTCTTAATAGAGCGACTAAATTATCTCTTAACAAGAAATTTTACTACTTCCAGAGATCCATTTGAATCCATTAACTCAATGAAATAAATTCCTGTGTTCGGAAAAGATTCATTACTTATTGAAGTCGTTTGTTGTGCTTTAAATGGTTTTATGGAAGTCACAGATTGTCCCGATAAGGAGTATACTTTGCCACTCTGAATGTCCTTTTCTGTTGATATTAGAATTTGATCTGGAGCCTCTGTTATGAGTATTCGCGGCTTCTTAGTTTTGAAGGACTTAAAAAGTATATTGCAAGAAACACCATCTTCAAGAATCATTTCAGAGATTCCATCTGAATCCAAAAAGATTTCTTCTGTTGATTTAAACTTTAAAATGTAATCGGAAGATTTAAAAAGGTATGGCTTTAGATCAGCGCTATTCCAGGATAAGTTAAGTTTACCTGAATTAATAGGCTCAACGAATATGTTTGCAAGACTAAGACTTGGAATTTTACTATTTATTAATAAATCATAGATTTTTCCAAGATTCCCTTTTAGGAGTAATTGCAAACCAATTAAATTAGCATCTTCTTCGACATTGATTTCGTACTCGTAATAATTATTGTATTTGGTGGATTTAATAATAATCCCTTCTGAACAGGTTGATCGAGTTTCAAAATCTCCAAATAATCCTATTTTCTCTGCGCCGCTTACATCTCCGTATTGTCCAATGCCAAATTCTCCATTAATTTTTTTAGAAATTAAATCGTTAAGATTTGCAGTGGCTTTAACCTTGTTATCAAATCCTTTTGGATTGTGAACAAAACCATAAAATTTATTTATTCTCATAGCATTTACAGACCCTAAAATAAATTTTCTGATCTCTACGATATCTGAGGTGCTTATGGTTCCATTGTTATTAACGTCTGCCAATAACAATTGAAGGTTGTTAAAAGGCTTTATGCTTAAAATGTACTTTTGAATAAAAATAATATCCTGAGTTGAAATGGCTCCTAAAGATTTAGGATCCCCTACTGGAATACTTTCCAAACTTGCTACATAATTATCCTTAATAGCAGGGTAGAAAAATTCACAATTGTATTTTCCATCTGGTAAGGTATATTTTGGACTTGCAGAGTTATAGAGATCATAGGTCGTAGTACTTGGGGTGAAAAGTGATTTGAAAGGATTGAAAACAGTAATTTGAAATGAATCCTTACATTTTGTATCACCTCCACCACCATCTTTTGGGACTCTTAATGCTTGTGCAATTGCAGTGTCGAGGCTAACCGTATTAGACTTGCCAAATGGAACGTTAAAATTGACCTCACCATTAGGCGCTATCACGACAAAGGTCGGAGTGCCGTACCAGGTTCCAAAGGTTTTGTTATCTTTATAAGGCGCTACAACTGCCTGAGAGCCACCGTCCGTTCCTATCCCAGGAAAAGTTATGCCGTACTTGTCCGAATAGTTACTTTTAATGTAGGCATTATTATCGTATTGTGTCGTTATTTCAAAAAATTGTACTCTTCCGGTTCCTGCACCCCAACGTGAATATGCGGGTTGAAGTAAAGGTGCAATGCTGTTACAAGGAGGGCAATCGACAAAAAAGAATTTGATGACGACAACTTTATCTTTGTCCAAATAGTCAGCATACAATTTGTGTGTTTTATTGTAAAAATCGGTGACTGTAAAATCAGGTGCCTTTGCTGCAGTTAGAATAAATGGCAAAACGAGTAGGAGGAGTACTAACCTTTTCATAAGTTAACTGTTTAGAATTCAAAATTACTACTTTTTTCTCACTCTTTAAGATATTTTTTTGCAAAAAGGACTCATTGTTAAGGATTTAGGATCCATTGATTACCAAACGGCCTGGGACCTGCAAACACATGTTCATCGACAATTAATTGATCAAAAAAGACTTGCCATTCCGGAATTCAATACTCCAAATACGCTTTTTTTTTGTGAACATCCACATGTCTATACACTTGGTAAATCAGGACAAGAAGGAAATTTGAAAATTTCTCAATCCGAACTAAACGATATTCAGGCAACTTTTTATAAAATAAATAGAGGAGGGGATATCACTTATCACGGGCCTGGGCAACTTGTGATTTATCCAATTATTGATCTCGATCAGCTCAATAAGAGAGATGTTCATTGGTTTGTTAGAATGTTGGAAGAAGTAATCATTAAATGTCTCAATGAATATAATGTAAAAGGTGAGCGTATTAAGGAATACACAGGAGTTTGGGTGGGCAGCGATTCATTAAATCCACGAAAAATTTGTGCCCTGGGTATTCATTTAAGCCGATGGGTTAGTTTGCACGGATTGGCTTTCAATATAAATCCAGACTTATCGTATTTTCAACATATAATTCCTTGTGGAATAAAGGAAGGTCATTTTGGTGTAACATCTTTAAAAAATGAAGTTCATAAAAGTGTTGAAATGAATAAGATTAAAGAAAGTATAGTTAAACATTTTTTAGAAATTTTTGAATTAATAGAAATTAAAGTTAATGAAAATACAGAATAAAAAAATCAGTGATTCTTATACCGAGATGACAGAATTAGTATTGCCCAATGATACTAATTTATTAGGCAATTTAATGGGAGGAAATTTAATGCGATGGATGGATATTGCTTGTGGAATATGCGCAAGCAGACATTGTGAATCGGCAACAGTAACTGTATCGGTCGATCATTTAACTTTTCATGAACCAATTAAATTAGGAGATATAGTAACCATTAAGGCAAAAGTATCCCGAACGTTCAATACATCTATGGAGATTCTGGTCGAGGTTTATATTACTAACATAAGAAAGCACGAGAACAGAAAATCAAATCAGGCCTATTTTACATTTGTAGCACTAGACGAAAGGACAATGAAGCCCCTCGTTATTCCTCAAGCTATTCCAGAAACTGAGGAGGAAAAAAAGCATTGGGAAGATGCAGCAATTAGGAGGGAATTTCGTTTGCTACAAAGCGGAAAGATTCAGCCAGCAGAAGCCAAATTAAGCAAAAACCTTCTTGAATCTAAATAAGAATTAGCTTTGCGCCGCTAAAAACGTCAACCAAAATGAAGTTCAAGATTTTGATGCTTTTTATAGTAGCTACTCTTCAAGCCGGGATATCTCAAAAGGCTGATATTCGAGGTCATGTATATGATAAAACTACCGGGGAGCCACTTGCCTTTGCAAATGTAAATGTTATAGGTACCACTTTAGGCTCTTTAACAGATGATCGTGGGTTTTATATTATCAGCTCGGTACCTGTTGGAGAATACTCGGTTATGGCAACCTATCTCGGTTATGATACCATGACCGTAAAGCTTAATTTGAGAAAGGGTCAGGTCATCAATCAAAATTTTTCGATACGGGAGACTGGGATAAATCTTGAAGAAATCTCTGTATCAGCTTATAAGGAGCAGGCTAGAACAGAGGTCAAAATTTCTACCATTAATGTTACTCCTAAACAGATTAAGGCATTGCCATCAACAGGCGGAGAACCAGATATAGCTCAATATTTACAAATTATTCCTGGAGTTATAAGTACTGGTGATCAGGGGGGGCAAATTTATATTCGAGGAGGAAGCCCTGTGCAAAATAAGATCCTTTTAGATGGAATGACAGTTTTTAATCCTTTTCACTCGATCGGTATTTTTTCCGTATTCGAAACAGAGGTCATAAGGAATGTCGAAATACATACAGGTGGATTTGGATCTGAATATGGAGGTCGAGTCTCTGCTATAGTTGACATGAAAACGCGGGAAGGCAATAAGACTCGATATAGCGGATTGGTCAGCACCAGTCCATTTATGAGTAAGGCATTAATAGAAGGTCCAATCATTAAATACAATGAAAATTCCAATGCCAGTACATCATTTTTATTGACCGGTAAGAAATCGTATATCGACCAGACTTCTAAAAAGCTTTATAAATATGCATTAGATTCAAGTACTGGAAGTCTGCCTTTTAGTTTCCAGGATGTATACGGTAAACTTTCCGCCATTTCTTCCAACGGAAGTTTCTTAAATGTTTTTGGTTTTAATTTTACAGATGATGTATCTTATGTCAATCTTGCTGACTTAAATTGGGAAGCTACGGGATCCGGGTTAAATTTTAAATTAATACCAAACAATTCAGGAATGATTTTTGGCGGAAATCTGGCGTATTCGGATTATAAAATTAAACTCAATGAAGTTAATAGTGATCCTCGAAGCAGTCGAATTAAAGGACTATTGTCCAATTTTGATTTTACTTTCTTTGGACCGCACTCCGAAACAAAATATGGATTGGAATTTAATGCTTATTCAACTGACTTTAATTTTACAAACTTTCTCAAAGTGAAAGTTAATCAGGAAGACAATAATACTGAGCTGGCGGGATTTGTAAAATATCGTTTAAGCAGATTTAATTTTGTATTTGACCCTAGTTTTAGATTACAATACTATGCCTCCATCGGAAGAGCTTCGTTTGAACCAAGAATGGGACTAAAATATAATATTAATAATTCCATAAGAATTAAAGCAGCCGGTGGAATTTATTCTCAAAATCTAACCAGTTCTGTAAGTGAAAGAGATATTGTGAATCTTTTTGTCGGTTTCTTAACCGCACCGGATTTGATCAAGAGCTCACATTTAATTGGTGGTGTGGAAGTTGATTTAAGCAATAATACAAATATTAATATAGAATCTTATTACAAAAAATTTACCTCATTATATAATCTTAATCGCAATAAAAAATCAACCCAAGAATCCAATTTTACTCAGGAAACTGGCAATTCTTATGGTGTCGATTTCCTTTTAAAATCAAATTGGGTTAATTGGAGTTTATGGTTTGGATATTCGCTTGGATTTGTAAATCGAGATGATGGTGTTCAAAAGTTTCCTGCATTATTTGACAGAAGACACAATATTAATTTGGTCTTTGACTATAACTGGGGAAGAGCTAAGCATTGGCAGGCGGGTATGAGATATAATATGGGATCTGGTTTTGCATTTACCAAAATTCAAGGATTTTTTGGTGAAAATAAAATTAAAAGTGGATTGGAAACTAATTTTGGAATTGATAACCCTGATATTGGAATTGTTTACTCCGATAAAATCAATTCCGGAAGACTGCCTTATTATCATAGACTCGATATGTCCATTCGAAGAAGATTTGATTTTACCAAACATTTAAATCTAGAAGTTACCTTTTCAGTAACCAATGCTACCAATAGGAATAATATTTTTTACTTTAATGTTTTAGAAAACAGGAGAGTAAATCAGTTGCCTATTTTACCATCGTTAACCATGTTGTTTCATTTTTAAGAATAATTTTTTTCCTTTCTAGACATTTTCATGTCAGGATTCTGATTATAAATATAATTATCATATTTTTGAGATAAAATTAAGATTATGAAAGTATTTTATTTTTTACTCATAACGGTTACGTTGCTACTTGCCTCTTGTAAGTCTGACAGCAAATCATCGAGTAATTCAAGTAATGCAACGAGTACCAATACAGCAAGTACTCAAACTCAGAATCCACCCAATGTTACTGTTCCAGCCAACATGACTCCGGTGTCTGGTCCTCCTCCTACTGCAGACCCCCCTCAAAATGCAAAAGGAGTTTGGCATTTTGTTTGTCCAAATAAATGCCCCGGAGGGGGAGGTGGCCCTGTAGCTTGTGCAAAATGTGGTACTACACTAGTGCATAATTCTGAGTATCATCAGAAATAAATAAGCTAGGATTTTAATTTATTGTTACCTATTTACTTCAGTTGAAGATCGGGGGATTTATCTGATTTGATTTCTTGAAGTGTAAAGGGCTCTAATCGCCAGAAGCGATCATTCAAATAATTAAGGATGTTACAAATGTCTGCATCTTTAAGTGATTTATTGGCAGGCATTTCCACATTGCCAAGTCTTAGTTTGTGAAAGGAATTTGAATCATTTCTTATACCATTTTTAATAAATGAACTTAAATAAATGCGGTTAGCTTTAATAAATTCAGTGTCCATTAAAGAAGGATACCATGATCCGAGTCCTTCCGCATTCTTGCCATGACAGGAACTGCAATTTACTTCAAATAAGTACCTGCCTTCTGAGTACGCAGTAGGCGAAGTGGTACAAGAAAGAATACAAGTACCTAAAATAAAATAAATTAACGCATTAACGTTCTTCAAGCAGTAGTTTAACATCATTGATAAAATTATCTACCTCCTGATCGCTGGTGCCCTGACAATATGATCTCAGGTGTTTGTTTTTGTCAACCAATAGAATCCAGCCACTATGATTGTAGCCTCCAGGAGCCGTATCGTCTTCAATTGCAGTGCTCATATAATTTTTTGCAATTTCCAATACCTGATCTTTGTTTTGACCTCTCAATAGGTGTAGCTGAGGATTATCAAATCCAACTTTAGTATAGTATTCTTTTAACCTTTTAACGGAATCTCGTTTAAAGTCCATAGAAAAACATATGAATGAAAGACTTGATTCAGATTTAAATTGCTCGGTTAGTCTATAAATATTCCTCATAACTTTGGGGCAGATAGTTGGGCATGAGGTAAAAAAGAAAGTAGCAATATGTGGTCCTTGTTGAATTTTTGAAAGCTGAATCAATTGACTATCCTGATCTACCATTGTCCAATCTGGAATGGTTGCATAGGTAGTATCTGAACCATTAAAGGTCCTTTGTCCAAGGATTGGTAATTTATTTTGCTTGCATTGTATTATAAGGTTTAATACTAAAAAAATTAATAAGTAAGGTTTCATTTTAAAAATACTTGACATCATGATTTTTTTGGTAAAACTTCAAATCGAATAATATTTTTGGATTGATTCGTAATTTTAACGAATTCGGCCATTTGAAGGTTTAAAACCCAAATAATTTTATTTTCAGAAGTCAATACGTAAATATTTTTTTTCTCGATTAAATTTATTTTTTTATCAATTAATAGATCTTGTACTTTTTTTATTTTGCCACTCATTCCAAGTGGTTTAAATCGATCTCCAGGACTCCAAGTTCTAATGCATAAAGGATACTTTATTTTAGATTCATCCATATAGGCTATACTGGATTTCTGATGAGTATATTGATCTGGTGAAATAGGGCCTTTAATTCGATCTATATGAAGTATAAATTGAGGAAGCTCAACGGCAGATTGTCTTTCGTTTACCTTATATTCATTAGTTAAAACATTTCTTTCGTTATCAGGTTGAGTTATAATGATTTGGTTACGATTAACAATAGCCATTGTTCCATTGTGCGATTCATATTTTCTTCCAGTTAGATTAATGTTCTTTTTTATTTCGTCAATCGTATTATGGTGAAATCCTAATTCTGCCAGGTACTCAAAAAGGAAAAAATCTTCGATGGTGTGATGAATATCCAGATAGACTATTCCATCCATGGTGTTAGTATTATGAGATCTCCATTCTCTCCGATGATGACTAAGATACTGTTGAACGTCTTGAAGATTATCAATACTTCGCATTCCATTAGTAATAAAAGATGGATTTAAATCTTTTAATAATGGGATGATTTGATTTCTCAGTTTATTTCTGGTATAGAAGTTTTCTTTATTGGATGAGTCTTCTCTCCAGGCAACATGGTTTTGCAGGGCATATTCATTTAACTCTGCTTTGGTTAGTTTGATAAATGGTCTAACAATATGTTTAGAACGATGGGGCATGGAAGATAATCCATTAATTCCACTCCCTCTGCTAAAATTTAAAATGAAAGTTTCTAATCTGTCTTCAACATGATGTCCTGTCATTAAATAATCAAAATCATTTTCCTCCAATATTTCATTAAAGAATTCATGTCTAATAATTCGGGCTTCTTCTTGGATATTAGATTGGTTATGATCATTTAAGGAATGTATTTTTAAGTAAAACGGTATGTGTCTGCTTTGACAATAATCCCTGAGGAATTCAGCATCTAAATCTGATTCAATACCCCTGAGTTGATAATTACAATGTGCGCAGGCAAACTTTATGTTTGTTTTTTGTAATGCATCGATTAAAACCATGGAGTCATGCCCTCCACTCGCTGCTACCAATATTTTTGTAGCCGGATGGTCATGAATACTTTTCTTGACCGCGTTTAAGACAAGATTTGGTTTTTTGTTCATTCGTTAATTAAATTCTAAACGAGTATGAAGTAGTTTGATAATTGAAGCAAACTTAAGTTATTTGCATTGAAATTACGAATCAATTATGAAGCTAATAGGGTATTTATTCTCAATATTGATTTTTATCAATCTAAGTTGCAAAAAAGATGTTAAGACACCTGTTGTATCTGACAATAAAAACTCGATACCCAGTCAGTCCCAATTGAATGCTCCGAAAGGTTCGATTGTTAAATTGTTAAGAGCGGATCAAGCCTTTATGGATTTATGCTCCTCCATGAAACCTGCTCCAATGGTTACAGACAGTATTTGGGCTTTTTATTTTGCACTATCTTTATCTGAAGCTACACCAAAGGAGAATATTTATCAAGGTCATTGGCTTGATTTGTTGGATGGTGGAAAATATAAGAAAGGAATTTATGAATCAACAACTGATGAAGGTTACTATTGGTATAAGCCAGAAGATAAGACCATTGAGTTTAGGTCAACTCAGCGTGATTCTTCATCTGAATGGGGGCTAAGAGTCGATCCGGATGCCATGTTGTTGATTGGAACTGCCAAATACAACAATAACCCATGGCAAATTAAGTTATTGAGAAAATTTAGCTACCCACAGAGAGGAGTAGCCCTAAAAAATGAAAAACTTCATTAAGAAGTTAATTTCACGATTTGTAAATATCTGAATTTCAATTGATTGTGTCTATTCGTGTTCTGGAGAGGTTCTCACTTGAATTAGGAACCACGAGCAGAGAAAGCATACAGTACAAATTGCTGCAATGATCATAAAATTGTATTTGAGTTAAAGAGTTAGTGCAAAGATAATTCATATTATCAAAACATATAATATGAAATAAAAAATATTTTTTGCACATAACATTTAATTGGTCTAAGCTGTTATAATGCTCTAAAAACGAACAAAAATTATGAAAAAAGTACTCTTAGTATTATTGACAATTTCTTTCTTATGGGTTGACGCTCAGATCATTACGCCTGCTCCAAGCCCTTTATGTAAAATTGAGCAAAAGGTGGGTTTAGGAACCATAAATATTGAATACTCTAGACCTAGCATGAAAAACCGTGTAATATTTGGGGATCTGGTGCCTTACGGTAAGTTATGGAGAACAGGTGCGAATAAATCAACAAGCATCACTTTCTCTGAAAATGTTACCATAGAGGGAAAATCAATTCCTAAAGGATCATATTCAATCTTCACTATTCCAGGTGAAAAATCGTGGGATATTATTTTCTATTCAGAGGTTAATATTTCTGGTACACCAGAAAAATATGATAATGCTAAGGAAGTGGCTAAAATTAGTGCTGTTCCTGAATTGCTAACCACAAGCGTTGAATCATTTACCATTGACTTAAATAACATTAAGCCTAATGGTGCGACTTTATATATAATGTGGGAAAACACTGCAGTTGGTGTTAATATCACCACTGAGGTAGAGTCCACTGTGATGAAGAATATCGATAAAGTAATTGCGGGTCCAAGCGCCAATGACTATTATCAGGCAGCTCGTTTTTATTTTGACAATGGAAAAGATTTGTCTAAAGCTTTAGAATGGATTCAAAAATCAACTTCCATGGATCCAAGATATTGGACTGTGCATGTGGAGGCTTTAATCTTAGCTAAATCAGGAAAAGTCCAGGATGCAATTAAAACTGCTGAGAAATCGAGAATGATGGCTGAACAGGCTGGAAGTGATGATTATGTTAGCTTAAATAATAAGGCTATTGCCGAATGGTCTAGAAAATAATTTAGATCTCGAAAATTTCTAGTTTAGAACCTTATAAAAAGCAGAAGCTATTTTTCAGTTAAAGAAATAGTTTCTGCTTTTTTTATTACTGAAAAAGAAGCGATCCGATTCTAACTATAGTAGAACCTTCCTCCATAGCCACCTTATAGTCAAAGGACATACCCATTGATATTTCTGAAAAAGTTGCATTAGGTAAAAATTGCTTCTTTAAGGTGTCATAATATAATTTTAATTTTTTAAACTCTTGCCGGGAAATATTGAGATCATTGGTTAAACTACCGATACCCATAACTCCGCAAATTCTAATATTAGTTAATAGGTGCCAATCATCAGATTTCAGCGAGCTTACTAAATCTTGAAAAATAAATCCATGCTTAGTCTCTTCATCTGATAATTTTATCTGAATTAATAATGATAAGTCCTTATTGTTTTTAGCGCATTGTTTATTAATTTCGTATGCTAACGAAAAACTATCTACAGAATGTATCATTTTAACAATCGGAACTACATTTTTTACTTTATTGGATTGTAAGTGACCAATTAAATGCCAATTAATATCTTTTGGAAGGGCATTATATTTTTTTATTAATTCCTGTGGGCGGTTTTCACCAAAATCCTTATGGCCAAGTTTATATATTTTTAAAATATCTTCAAGGCTTTGATTTTTTGTAACCACCACTAAGGAACAAGCACCTACTTTGATTTCTTCTATAATAGTCTTATATACGATTGTATTCAACATTCTTATTTAATTATTAGATCAATTGGATATTCAATAGCCTCTTCCAAGGAGTTCATGCTGTTGATTAATTTAAATCCAGAACATTTAGGAAGATCCTCAAAACTTATCGTTGTCTCTGATATAAACTTTTGATCAAGAAGAAATTGCCTCATGCACCCGTTAAGTAGGTAGCTTTTTGGGGTTATCCATTGATTGTTTTTGAGAAAAATTAGATTGGAGTACGTTGAATCAGTAAATTGATTATTGCTATAAAATAATATTTCAGTATCAGGTAAAGCTTTGGCTTTAGCAAGTTTAAAAAAGGACCGATCGCTATATTTATATGAATATTGAATGTCAGTAATTTGATTTATTATAAATTTCTTATGCTTCCTTTGAGCATAGGGTTGAATGTTGTATTCAAAGGAGTAATAATTATAGGATATCTTTAGTTTATTTACCTCATTATAATTACTAACAGGGATGTCTTGAACAATTGTATATAAATTAAGGCATTTGGTTCCCGGATAAAATCTTTTAAAGGTAGCCACTAATCTTTTTTGATGATATTCAAGATTTCTGGGAATGCCGTTTATTAGACAAATACTTTCAAAAAATGGGTACATATATTTTTGATTTCATCTCTTCGTATTCTTGTAATGGATCAGATAATATCTGAATACCTCCGCCAGACCTAAAATACAATTGATTATTATTTTTCTCTATATAACGAATCATTACTGCGGAATCCAGGATGCCTTTATTATATACACCAAATATACCGGTATAAAAATTTCGCGGAGTTAATTCAATATTATGAATAATTTCTAAAGTTTTCCTTTTTGGTGCACCGCTAATGCTTCCGGCCGGTAAGATCTGATCGATCAGATTTCCATACGAATTTTTATAATTTAATTTTATATGTCCAGTAATTTCACTACTTAGTTGTAGTAGCTTTCCGTTATGCGTGTTTATTATGTCCGAATACCGATATCGTTTTACGGTCACATCGTTAGCAACAATACTAAGATCGTTACGGAGTAAATCTACAATGGTATTATGTTCAGCTTGTTCTTTTTTACTAGACATAATGATCTCTTCAGCATTTTCGATATCCGCGTCAATAGTGCCCTTCATTGGGAAGGTTGAAATAACATTATCTTTTATTTGAACAAAGGATTCTGGTGAAAAAACAACAAATTGGTCTTTAACCCATAATTTATATTTTGCATTGGCGTAAGCAAAAATTTGCAATAGCTCAAGATTGCAAGTTATTGGAGTTCTGAATGTAAGATTACATAAATAACTATTTCCTTCCTCCAATTGATTTTTGACTTTGTTGAAAACTTCAAGATAGTCGTCGTAATGTATTGAATTATAGCTAAGCTGGATGGGAAATGATGGTTTTTGGGGTTCATCAAAATTTAAGGAATATTTTATTTCTTCTGTATTTATTTCATCCAGCGGAAGACAAAAACCGAGTGTTTTATCAAAATTAATGGCAAATAGATAGTCCTTTTCCTCGGCTTGAAAGTTATTCATGCATCGAATGACATCCATATATTTTTGATAAAAAATCACCAAGCAAATGTAGGCTTAGACTTGTATTTTTGTGACGTTAGACAAAAAAATATTTAAACTTTGGAAGTACTGCTTATTGATCATGAAGATTCTTTTAGTTACAATCTTCAACAATCTTTAAGAATGTGTGGTGCAGAAGTCCGCATTATTCAGGCCACGGAGATCAGAAATTCCATTATAGATAAGTATCATCATATAATTCTGTCTCCTGGTCCAGGTTTACCCTTGGAGTATTTGGCAACTTTAGAGTGTATAGATCAATTTAAATTCCAAAAGAGTTTCTTTGGGGTGTGCCTTGGTCTACAGAGTATTGGTGTAGTTTTTGGAGCTGAATTATTTAAACAATCAGAACCACAGCATGGGGTTGTAAAATCGATAATAAGACAAAATACAGAAGTAGAAAGTTGCTTGAGTACATTGCCGAGAACTTTTGAGGCTACCTTGTATCATTCTTGGGCGATTATTGAAGATTCGCTTCCTCAGGAGTTGGTTATTACTTCCAAATCTGAGGATGGAATTATAATGTCCATAATTCATGAGGCATTAGATATTGAAGCAGTACAATTTCATCCTGAATCCTTTTTAACCCAAAGGGGAAATGAAATTTTATATAATTGGTTGTATAAAAAACGTTAGTTACTTCTATCGATCTTTATAATTTTTTTCACCCAATTAGAGGAATTACATCTGATTTTAACCAGATAAGTGTTAGCCGGAATTTGAGAGATATCGATATTATTGGTTCCATTATAAATAACATCAGATTCTAAGATAATATTGCCGTTAAGATCAATAAAGCTAAAATGCATAGGATTATTCAAATATTGATCATCTAAGTGAATTGTTATAAATTCGTAGCAAGGATTTGGTGTAAGTATTATTGGATTAAGTTTTGAAGTAGGGGTGAGCAAATTCGTTATTTCAGAAATTTTATAGGTTAAAATAGATCGGGCAAAACTACCAGCTACAATTTCGTTTTTGACCGAATTGTAAATTATAGAATAGATAGGTATGATTGGCATATTAGTTCCAACACGATACCAGCTTAATCCGCCATCTAATGTTGCATATACTCCTAAAAGTGTTGCTGCTGCTATTATTTTATCGTTGGTCTTGGGGATAATAACAAAGTCAAAAACGGGTATTTGATTTAAAGCTGTTGAAGTTATAGAACTCCAGGAATTCCCATTATCGATTGATTTGAACAGATATGAGTTCATATCATTTGATCTGTATTTAGAGAAAGACACAAAGAGTGTTTTAGAATCCGTAGGAGAGAATTCCACATTAGTAACATATCCTGGTGGGAGGTTGTTGGTTATTCTGTTCCAAGATTGTGTTAAAGAATTGCCGATCCAAATATTGCCATTAGTAGTACCAGCAATAAGCTGATGTTGCTGTAATGGAGATTCAGCAATACAAGAAATTGTAGGGGTATTGATGTTAGGCCATGGCCCTGTTATGGTAAGTTCGGGACTGACTGCCTTCCAATCAGCAATTAGAGGCTCAGCATTAACAAAAACTCGATTTGACCCACAATACATGGAATCATTATTGAAATTACTAGAAAAGAAAGGTGTATCCCAATTTAAAGTTCCCGAAATTCCTTTTGTAAAGCGATCGTAGTTAGAAGTTAAAAGATCAAAAATCCAAAGCCCACCGTTTTGTGTTTCATACCAATGGGTATTAGGATAGGCCTTGTGAAAAACAGAACTGAATCCATCTCCGCCGAACAGGTGATCCCAATTATCGATATTATTTATATTTCCCCCGGAGGTGCCATTATCCTGAGCACCACCATAATACAGTTGAGGCTCATTGGGATTTAAAGTAACTCTATAAAACTGAGTGGAGGGTAGGTGATCGATGTTTTTCCATTCCGATCGTGCAACGGTGTACTTATATAAGCCACCATCGGTTGCCAGATAGCGATTAAAATCTTTATCAAAGATTAACAGATGTTTATCGGCGTGTAAATTTTCATTACTACTAAAATCAACATTAGACCAATGAATTCCTCCATCCTGTGATTCCCATAAAGCTACTCCGAGCAGAAAAATATTTTTGTGATTCAATGGATTAATGGCCATCCTTCCGAAGTACCATCCAAATCCACCCATTAATTCACAGTCTAAAGTGTTGTAGTCAATATTGACCTTTGACCAAGTTTCACCAACATCGTGACTAGTATATAAACCTTCAAGATGGTGTCCTTGACTTCCGTTGCATGAGTTAATAAATTTGATTGTTCGGGCGTATAAAGTATGTGGGGTAGAGGCGGAAATTTCAATAGCAATTCGGCCAAGAACTTTTTCATTAATTCCGGCCATTATGGGCTTCCAACTTACACCTTGATCAATACTTTTAAAAATTTTACTGTCAGAACCTTCTGTAATGCTCTGGGTCGTTGTTCTAACCCTATGATGACTTGCTACAAAAAGTATCTTATTATTGGTCGGGTGTATGGCAATATCTGATATTCCAGCACTATCCGAAACAAATAACACTTTAGTAAAAGTCAAACCGCCGTTTAAGGATTTATACACTCCTCGATCTGAGGATATCTCAAATGGGTTGCCCATTGCGGCGACGTAAATAATTTTCGAATCCAATGGATCGATTAGTATTTCATTGATTACTCTAACATTTTGTAGTGCGATATTAGTCCAAGTTTTCCCTCCATTGATAGATTTGAATAAACCAAAACCAATGAATGAATTTCCATTGATATTGGGGTCTCCCGTTCCTGCATAAACAATCTCAGGGTTGGTTGGATCAATTGAAATAGCTCCTATAGAAAGCGTAATCTCATTTTCAAATACCGGAGTCCAATGACTACCGCCGTCTATTGTTTTAAAGAGTCCTCCGTTCGATAAACCAATATAGATTGTATTAATATCTTTAGGATGAACCGCAACGGCTGAAATTCTTCCACCAATATTATTTGGACCTTGGGTTACCCATTCACGATTCAACAGTGGATTTGGGGTTCTTGAATATGTCGTGGATTTAACATCCTGAATTAATTGTGAATAATGTTGGATGTTATTTTCGTTCGGGTAATCAAATCTATCCCAATCGAAATGTTGATGAGGAATTTCTTTAAGATTATTCTCACTGGACTTTTTCTTTTCACAAGCTATTAATGAAAAGAAAAGCAAAACTGCAAATGCTGTTATTCGATTGGTCATAGATTCATATATTTTTACCTTGATATCAGCTTACTGTATATAATCTGAAGTTAATCAAAAACAATTAATCATTAATTATTCTAATAACTCTTTGATTTGTATTGTAAAAGTAAACACCTTTAGGAAACTGAGCGAGATGATTTTGTAAATCGTTTTTAATGATGGCGCAGTATTGACCTTGTAAATTGAACAAACTACCACTGGAAAAGCTCATTAAATGATCAGGTAATTGACTTGATAAGTAGAATGAATTCTCTTTGAATTTTTTATTAACATTTGCGGTACCCGTCAATACAAAGAAAGGATCAATTTTAAAAGCGCCATGACCATGAGTCGCTATAACAAGCTTTCCTTCCTCCTCATTGTAAATCAAATCGTAAACCGTCAACAAATCATAATCATTATTTTTAAATGATTTCCATTTGCTGCCTTTATCTAAAGTATAGTATAGTCCAAAATCGGATCCAGCATATATAAGTTCAGGATGAAATGGTGATACCCAAATCGTGTGAATAGGAATGTCGGGTAGGTTAAAGTCTATACTCTCCCAGCTTTGTCCACCATTAGTAGTTGAATAAACATGTTTTGATCCAAAACCTGATAAGCAAATAAAGAATTCATTTTCGTTAATAATCGATATATCGGTAATTATTCTATCGGGTAAATTATTCGTGATCTTAATCATCGATTGACCGCCATTCAGTGATTTATATAATTCAGGTTTCGTTGAATCAGATGGCAGGGTTGAAATAAGAATGAATTCTGAGTTTTTATTGGAAACTTCAATGGCATTGATTATCCTCTGAGATGGTAAAGTGATAACGGATTTAAAACTTATACCATTATCAATACTTTTATACAAATTATTAGCTCCGGCATATAAAACATTTTCATTGCTCTGGCTCATTTTAAAAGGTGAGGCAAAACACGCATTTTTATCTCTTAAGACACTTGTCCATGAGTTTCCTCCATCAATAGATCTGGACAAATCAAGATTTTGAGAGCAACAAAAAATAGTATTTTTATTGGAGTAATTAATAGCTGATGCAATTCCATCACCTTGATGAGTCAATTGCCAAGATTTTGATCCAGTATAAATGGCGCTTCGATTATCCTGTAAGCCACCAATACCGAATTGGCCATCGGAAGTAAAACTGACATTATAGAATTGGTTTGTATTTAATCCATCGTTACAAGGGAAAAAACTAGTGCCAAAGTCATTCGTTCGAAAAACGCCTCCATCGGTTGCGAAGTATATTTTATTCGGATCTAACGGGTTAGCAATGATATCATGAAAATCTGGATGCACACCAATAATTCCCATTTGATATCTTGTAAAATCGTTAAAAACTCCATTTTTATTAATAAAGAGATCAACGCCGCCAAGCAAAACCAGCTTGCCGTCGCCATTCGAAATGATTCCGTCAGCATACCAACCTTGATAGCTCGTAACATCGGGTAGAGATTGAATGCCGATATTTTTAAAAAAATTATTTGTTTTTAGAAGATGAAAAGTCTTGAATGTATCCGATAAAAGTGCAAATGCTTTTTCTGGAAAGTTTTTATTAATATCAATCATAATTCTTCCCTGACCATTTTCCACGCCAATATTATTTAATTTTTGCCATGAATTACCATAGTCGCGGCTTATATAAATACCATACTCTTCTCCTCCGATTCCACCAATTCCAGTAATTATTACATTAGAAGAATCGGGTTTTATTACTAATTCATTGCACATTTTTTTATCCAAAATGTGATTCCATAACCTTCCTTGATCAGTAGATTTCCAAATTCCATGGGTGCCGGCTGCATAAATAGTGTTAGGATTAACCGGATCTATAATAATTTTCCAAATGGTTCTTGAATTGTAATCACTCCAATTTAGGGAAGGTTGCCAATTTAATCCTCCATCTTCTGATTTTAAGATTCCAATTCCCCAACTTCCTCTTAAAGTCCGTTGGTATTTTCCTTCTAAGGCTACGTCATAGCTATAAGATTCGCCGCTCGCGATATACATTATATTTGAGTTCGATGGATCGATTGCGATGCTGCTAACGGCTCTTACAGGATAATTTGTTTTTAGGTACTTCCACGCATTTTTTCCAATACCTCCTGAATTAGATTTCCATAATCCCGAGGAAGCTGTTCCAGCCCATAGTACATTCGTATCGCGAGGATCGATCGCAAGACTTAATATTCTCCCAGAAATATTATCCGGACCAATCCATTCCCAGTTGTTAGACCTTTGTGAGAAATCATTCTGTAATTTTTTATGATTTTGAAATCCTTCTGTAAACTGATTCGTAATTGGAACTTTGTATGGATATTGCTCAGACAAGTTTTGAGCATTAAATGAAGACCATATTTCAGCTTCTTTTTCCTTGCTTTGTTGGCAGGAAAAAATAAAATTCGATAAAACAAAATAAAGCCAAATCGGCTTAGGAATCCACATTAGCCTCCAGTTCTTTTAGTATTTTTAAATCCCTTGGCAATTAGTAATGTAATAATTTTATCAACGTGATTGCCTTGTATTATTATAATGCCTTCCTTTACAGCCCCACCAACACTGCACTTTTGTTTGAATTCGCGAGCTAATGACTGCAGCTCATCTTCTCTCAATTGAAGCCCAAGAATTTTAGTAGCTGCTTTTCCACCTTTCATTTTGGTATCCAATTGAACTCTTACTATTTGTTGAGCGTAATTTGTGTTTTTAATAATTTCTTGTTGCTCCGGTTCAAAAGCATGAGTTGAATAGATCATGCTTAGATCTGATAAATTATTAAGCTTTTTAGCCATACTAAATTTCCTTATTAATATTCGTAATAATCTGAGGGTCGGTAAGGGCTTTTTTAATATTTCGGTCTAAGGATTCATGAGCGAGCGGTGTTGTATATTCATTGAGTATATCAATTTTCTCAAGTATAATGTTTTTATCTTTAGTTTGGACCGCTTTGTTAAGCTGATCATGTAAATTATTAATATTCAGGATTTCCTGCGGTTTAAGATATTGACTATTGGAGGATAAAAATTTTGTGGTAGACAAGAGTAGATTATTGGCTTCATTGATTGTGTCAATCAAAGATTTATTTTCCATATCTGATTTCGCAAAATGCAATGAATCATTAAGCATTCTGGATATTTCTTCAACAGAAATATTTAATTGTGATTTAATAATAATTTCCTGTTCCGTATTCGTTCTAAGTTCTTTAGCCTTAACACTAAGGATACCGTTGGCGTCAATGGAGAAGATTACTTGAATTTTGGGTATTCCGGCTGGCATTGGTGGAATTCCTTTTAAAATGAATTCTCCTAATAATTTATTATAAGCAACCAAATCCCGTTCCCCTTGATAAACTGCAATTTTTAAATTAACCTGACCATCCTTAGAAGTGGTGTATTCTCTTGCTAATTGTACAGGAATTTTAGAATTACGAGGAATAATAATATCCATTAATCCTCCCAACGTTTCAATTCCTAATGATAGGGGGTTAACATCTAATAATAAAAAATCACTCCGATTTCCAGCTAGAATGTCTGCCTGAATAGCAGCTCCTAATGCAACTGCTTCATCAGGATGAAGAGAATCATTAATCTCTTTTGAAAAGAATTCTTGTAGGGCAGATTTAATTAAAGGTATTCTGGTTGATCCTCCAACCAATAAAATTTCATCAATTTGAGGAATATCTAATTTACTGTCCGAAAGTGCATGCTGGCATGCAGTAAGAGTCCTTTGAATGATGGGTTTAATTATTTCTTTCAAGGAATCCAAGGTTAAAGTCAGGTCATAATTTTCGAACCTAGAAATAAAAGGAATCTCATTGGAAACTGAAATCTTTGCATTTTCAGCTAAATTTTTCAATCTTATTTTTTTCTCAATGGAATCAATTACTAATGCATTTTCTTTAATCCAATAATCTGATATTAAGTAATCAATATCATCGCCACCTAAATAGGTGTCGCCACGTGTCGCTAATACATCAAAAATTCCATCCTCAATTCTTAATACGGATACATCAAAAGTTCCCCCGCCAAAATCATAAACTACAATAGTCTTTGAATCCTGTCGGTTCAATCCAATTCCATAAGCTAAACTTGCAGCGGTTGGTTCATTAATAATTCGCAACACGTCTAATCCTGCTAATTTTCCCGCATCTCGGGTGGCTTGCCTCTGTTCGTCATTGAAATAGGCTGGAACGGTAATTACAACTTGTTCAATTTTTACTTTTAATGATTGTTGAGCTTGATTTTTAAGATGCAACAGAATAAATGAAGACAACTCGATAGGAGTATAATATCTATCCTTTATTTTTATACGTATATTATCATTGGAAGGGCTTTCCTCAATGGAATAACTTAACTGGTTAATGTTTTGATTTGAAGCTTCGCTAAATGATTTGCCAATTAGTCTTTTAATAGAATATACTGTTGCATTAGGACTGTATTCTAATTTATTCTTTGCCTCATGTCCAATAATAATTTCACCTTGGTCATTAACATGGATAATTGAGGGGACAAAAAGTTTGTTATTGTTACTATCCCTGATAATTTCAGGATTTCCTTTAGAAATATATGCAATGAGACTATTTGTAGTGCCAAGATCTATACCAGCAATGACTTTTTCATCGCTTTTAAGCAATCCAGTCTTAAAATCTATAGCAATTTTTGACATTAGGGAGTAAACCTATTAAACTAAATGGTGTTTAACTAATTTTATGAAAAACATCAGCAAAAATAAGCAAACTCTATTATTTCTTGTTCTATCAGCATTTTTTATTACAAATGCTATAATGGCAGAGTTTATCGGGGTAAAGATTTTTTCTTTAGAAAAGACACTTGGGATTAGGCCATTTGACATTAATTTTTTCGGAATGGAACATCTATCATTTAATTTAACGTCTGGTGTTTTACTATGGCCTATTGTGTTTATAATGACTGATATTATTAATGAATACTATGGATCCAAGGGGGTTAGATTATTATCCTATCTGACTTGTGGTTTGATTATCTATTCTTTTTTAATTGTTAGTGTTGCTATTCATTTAATTCCTGCTGATTTTTGGCCAACCTCACATCTCAATAAGGATCCTGCACAAGAAGTGCGTAATTTAGACACTGCTTATCGACTCATATTCGGTCAAGGTCTTTGGATAATTATTGGATCGGTTGTGGCTTTTATAATAGGACAGATTTTAGATGTTTTTGTTTTTCATAAAATTAAAGAATTGACAGGCGAACGAGCTATTTGGTTGCGAGCAACTGGATCAACCGTTATCTCTCAACTCATTGATAGCTTTGTGGTTTTAATAATAGCATTTTATCTAGGAGCTGATTGGCCTTTGAATATGGTTATTGCGATTGGAATTATCAATTATATTTATAAATTCTCAATTGCCCTTCTGATAACACCAGTAATTTATTTAGTTCATGATCTGATTGAAAAATATTTGGGTCACGAACTGGCCACTGAGATGAAAAATGAAGCATTGCTTGTAAAATGAAATTTTAAGAATGAAAAGACAACTCAGTAACGCCATCATAATGATTCGACCGGCGCATTTCGGTTATAATTTTGAAACGGGTCAAACAAATACATTTCAAAATAGAATCTACGGGCTTGAAGATTCTGAAATTCAGCATAAAGCTTTACAGGAATTTGATTTGATGGTCCAGCGTTTGAAGGAAGAAGATATTAATGTATTAGTAATTCAAGATGAGCCGACGGTCATAAGGCCTGATGCAATATTTCCGAACAATTGGATTAGTCTGCATCAAGATGGTACGGTAATTACCTATCCTATGCAAAGTGCAAATCGAAGATTGGAAAGAAGAGAGGAAATAATTGATCAATTATCCAGGGAGTTCGTTATTAAGAAAAGATTTTCACTTGAAATATTTGAAGATAAAAATCAATATTTGGAAGGTACTGGTAGTATGATTTTTGATCATCAAAATCAAATTGTTTATGCTTGTTTAAGTCCTCGAACCAATGTTGAACTCTTAACTCATCTGGCTACGCTATTGAATTATCGCGCAGTATACTTTGATTCGAAAAATGAAAAGGGTATACCCATTTACCATACTAATGTAATGATGGCATTGGGCCTCGATTTTGTAATAATTTGCCTGGATTCTGTATCATTAGATAAGAAAAGTGAATTAATTAAAATTTTTGAGGAAACCGGAAAAGATATTATTGAAATAAGTTTTGAACAAATGAATCAATTTGCAGGAAATATGCTGCAAGTGAGCAATAAAAAGGGAGTTCCGGTTTTAATAATGTCTCAAACCGCCTTTGAATCACTTACTCCGGAACAAATTATTAAGTTAAAGAGTAGAACAAAAATATTACCAGTAACTATTCCAACTATTGAAACCATAGGAGGAGGTAGTGCCAGATGTATGATGGCTGAAAATTTTCTGACACCAAAATAATTTAATTAGCTTAATAATCTTTTTAGTGTATTAAGAACTATATCTAATTCAGCTATGGTGTTCAAGTGGGAAAGTGAAAACCTAATGCTTCGCCCTTTCGAATTCGGTCTAATGTATTCACTTATTGCAGATGCTTTTTCTGATCCTGATGAACATGCAGATCCACCGGAGACGGCAATTCCTTCAATATCCAGATTCATCATCAACCAATCTGTCTTTTCGCTGTATTCAAAATAGACATTTAGAATCTTTGGCAGGCAGCTACTGTCTGGAGAATTTAGTGAGCATGGTATGTTAAGGTTCAAGATACCATTTTTTAAGTAGGAATGAAGTTCGGATAAATGTTGATATCTGATTAGCATATTGCTTAAAGCTAATTCAAGTGCTTTAGTCATGCCAACAATACCCAATAAATTTTCTGTGCCTGCTCTTAGATTTCGTTCCTGGCTTCCCCCAATGATTAAAGGATGTATTTGATTTGGATTATCGATAAAAACAAAACCGATCCCTTTTGGTCCATTGAATTTGTGAGCAGAGGCAGAAAGGCTATTTAATCCCAATTCCGTTACATTTATATCCATCAGACCAATACTCTGAACAGCATCGGAATGAAAATAAGCTTGATGAGCTTTACATATTTTAGAAATTTCAAGAATGGGCAATAAGGATCCCAATTCATTGTTCGAATGCATCAAAAATACCATGCTTTTACCGGAGGAATTCGTCAAAAGCGATTCTACTTCTGAAGGATCGATTATTCCGAAAGAGTCAGGTTTAGCAAGATTTAGAGGAAGATTATATCTATTGTTAAGTTGTCGTAAAGTATTGATGATTGAGGGATGTTCAATAGGAGAGCTAATTATATTTGAATAAATACCAGATTCAAAAAGCGATCGAATAATAAGATTATTGGATTCAGAGGCTCCTGAAGTAAAAAAAATCTGACTTGGAGAAGTATGTATTGCAGCGGCGATTTTTTTTCTGCATTCTTCTATTACATTTTTAGCCTTAGCTCCTTCTCTATGTATGGATGAAGGATTTCCAAAGTTAGCTTGGGCTACCTCCATCATTTCATTAATTACTTCTGGCGATATAGGAGAACTAGCGGCGTGATCGAGATAAATTCTTGGTATCATTGAAAGTCGATAATTTGGGATTTAATTTTATCTACTAATAATTTAGCCTCTGATTCGGTTGTTGATTCGCTATATATTCTTATGATAGGTTCGGTGTTGGATTTTCTTAAATGTAACCAGCTATTTTCAAAGTCAATTTTCAGGCCATCTTCAAGATTTATTTTATCATTTTGATATAGTGATGAAAGGTAATTAATGAGTTCTGAATAATTTATATTAGGATTTATTTGGATTTTGTCTTTATGCATGGAATACTTCGGATAACTTTCTTTTAGTTCATGAAGCGTTTTTCCCGAGCTGGCCATATTGGAAAGGATTAATGCAATTCCAACTAAAGCATCACGTCCGTAATGCAATTCGGGTAATATTATTCCGCCATTTCCTTCACCCCCAATTATCGCATTTACCTCCTTCATTTTTTTTACAACGTGGACTTCGCCAACAGCAGATGCATAATATTGACCACCTTTTTTTCGAGTTAAATCAGCTAAAGCTCTTGAAGAAGATAGATTAGAAACTGTATTACCTGTTTTATGATTTAGGATAAAATCAGCGACACAAACCAGTGAGTATTCTTCACCATAAAAGGTTCCGAACTCATCAACTAAAGCCAAACGATCAACATCCGGATCAACAGCTATCCCAAGATTAGCCATGTTTTTAACACTTTCGATGAGTTCCCTTAAATGATGTTCAAGTGGTTCAGGATTGTGGGCAAATTCACCATTTGGAATCCCATTAATCAATTCGTAACTACATCCTAAAGCATCCAGCAAAATTGGAATGGCTAAAGAACCAGTCGAATTGATGCAATCTACAACAATATGATATTTTTTCGATCTAATAAGATCCACAGGGATGATCGGTAATTTTATTATTTTTTCAACATGAATATCAAAAGATTTATCAAGACTTATTTCGTCACCTAAATCTTGGGCTAAACTAAATTCAATATTTTCTAAATTGGATATTTCAATAATTTTTTCTCCATCTTCTGCCGAAATAAACTCTCCTTTATGATTGAGTAATTTAAGTGCATTCCAATCAAAAGGATTGTGACTAGCTGTAATAATTATGCCACCATCAGCCTTTAAATGTTGAACCATAACTTCAACCGTAGGAGTGGTGGATAATCCAAGATCAATGACGTCAATTCCAAGACTTTGAAGAGAAGAGCAAACCAGATTGGAAACAAATTTACCTGAAGTTCGTGCATCTCGACCTAATACAATTTTTGGATTTTTGAATGTTAAATTAATCCATTGGCCATAGGCCAAGCTAAATTTGATGATATCCGGAGGGGTAAGGTTATTTCCGCTGATTCCACCAATTGTGCCTCTAATACCAGATACTGAAACGATTAAACTCATCCTAATTTATTGATGTGCAAAAGTATTAAATTATAGCATGGTGCCATTAATATTCTTCTATAATGAGTTTGCAAAGAATGAAATTAATAATATAGTTTAATTCATCAATTTAAAATTATGCTTACATAATTTTAAAGTATTTGCGTTGTACTTTTGATCGATCAATATGATAAATCAAATTTTATGGTGGGATCATAAGGTGTTTGAATGGATCCAAGGATGTTTTCAGGATTCATGGATTAATTATATTTTTATTTTTTCCAGGGACAAAATGGCCTGGGTTCCATTGTATATTTTTATTTTCTTCTGGATATTACTCCAATTCAGATCAAAGACTTGGTTAATAGTATTCTCAGTGCTTCTTATGATTACAATTTCAGATCAATTCAACAGTAGTATTTTAAAAAAGAATTTTAAAAGAGAAAGGCCATGTAGAGAATTATACTTTAAGGATCATTTTGAACCATTAATCCATTGTAGTGGAGGTTACTCTTTTCCTTCATCTCATGCTGCCAATCATGCTGCTATGGGTATATTCTTTTTCCTTTTATTTGCTGATTCATTAAAAAGAGTGAAGTACATATTCCTAATGTGGCCAGTTCTGGTAGGATTTTCCCAGGTTTATGTCGGTGTACATTTTCCCGTTGATATATTAGTAGGTTGGCTCGTTGGATTAATTATCGGAACTGCAATTTACTTTTTATATCAAAAAGTTATGAGATGGGTAAATCGAAATCGGACCATACAAATGTAAGATTGTAATTAACCAAATAAAAGTTATGAAATCATGAAATCAATAGATCTTTTCTTACATGCTTATATTCAAGATATTAAACAATAATTAAGGGTATTTTTCGTTAAGAATTAAGTTCCATATAACATATTATTAAAAATAATTATATTTACACTTTTAAAATGAAGAGCTTTTCGAAATTCATTGTATTAATTTCTTTCTTATTTGGAGGTTTGTCAGCTCAGGCCCCTAAATTCAGCAATGATTTTCTTAATCTTGGTGTAGGAGCGAGAGGCTTGGCTCTCGGAAGCGCCGTAAGTTCTATTAGCAATGATGTTACGTCAGCCTACTGGAATCCGGCTACGTTGGTTTATACAAGAGCTAAATTTCAGGTTGGAGGTCAACATGCTCAATGGTACTCTGGTATTGGGAATTACGATTATGCAGGAGTGGCTAAAAGTTTGGATAATAATTTAACCAGCTTTGGGGCCTTAAGTTTAATCCGCATGGGAATTGATGATATTCCAAATACCCTCAGACTTAGAGGTCCTGACGGAAGTATTGACTACAGTCGTATTACTTCTTTTAGTGTAGCAGATTATGCCTTATTGGTTTCCTATGCAAGATTTCTAAAATCAGGTTCAGATGAGAGAAGCCCATGGAGCCTTGGAGCAAATTTTAAATTAATACATAGGGCATTTGGTTCCTTTGCAAAAGCATACGGTTTTGGATTAGATGCGGGAATTTCTTATCGGCGTTCAAAATTCTCATTTAGTCTAATGGCTCGAGATATTACAACCACGTTCAATGCTTATAAATTTTCATTTTCAGATGATGAAAAAGCAACCTTACAATTAACTGGTAATGAGGTACCCTCTAGTTCGGTTGAGATCACACTACCTAAGTTAATTATTGGTATGTCATACAAACTGAAACTTGGAAGCCAATTTACTTTTGTACCTAATCTGGACATTGAATTGTCAGGAAATGGTACCGCAACACAAATTATTAAAGCTTCAGATTTTGGTATTGATCCAAGAATTGGTCTAGAATTTGGATATAAGCAAAAAGTATTTCTTAGATTGGGAAGTAATAATTTTCAATCAATTCCTGATATAATTGAACCTGGAAAGAAGGAGTTTTCATTTCAACCATCTGGTGGACTAGGTTTGAAATTTGGAAGATTTGGAATCGACTATGCTTTAACCAATATCGGAAATGTTGGAGTAGGTCTTTATTCACACTATATATCATTAATATTTGATTTCTGATTCTATATTCTTTATAAGAATTAGAGAATAACTTTATCTGCATACTAGTTTTTTCATTTTTTTTGAATGTAAAGGAAATAAAGTTGTAAACTTTATTAATTATCAATTAATTATTATTAGCAATTACTGGCTCAATTATGAATATTTACAGCTATTAATCCTTTGGAACCAGAAATTAAATAGTCAAACAGGCTTCTTTAAATTAACTAAATTATTATTTTCAAATCCAATAAATGGTATTACATGGATGTAGTTATAAATATTCACTTTATCACTTAGTCCGATTGATATTGCAGAGAAGAAATTCTTTATTACACTTGTAAAGTACTTATTAATAAAAATCTACATATATAAAAAATAAATATGTGTAAATAAAATGAATTCAATGCTTCTTGATTCTTAAATTTACTTTTTTAGAATTAAATAATGAATGGAATCCAAAAGCCCAACAGATTGATGAAAATCAATTTCCGATTTAATTGGATTCTTTGTTTTGTAGTGTTCAACTTATTATTTTCTTGCACAAAGGAAAATATAAACGTGATTACGGATAACGATCCAATTTCCGTAACCAACATTTCCCGTTTAAAAATTGAGAATTATGTCAACCGTTTATTCATTGACTTAGTAGGACGTGAACCATTAAAGGTTGAATTAGGCCCAGAAGTAGATACATTGAAAGAAAGAGAGTTAAGCCGTGACGCACGACTCAATTTAATCAATAAGTTAATGCAGGACACCAGCTTTAGAATAGGAGAGAGATCCTACAAAGCTGCATTTTATCTGAACCTTTATAACCTAGCTAAGGTAAGATGTATGGAGGGCGTTTCGGATGAAGAAATTCAAAGGGAAATGGGAATGTTGATTTCAGATGCTATGCGCGATTCCATGGACGGTAAGTGGGACAGATTTTATTATAAGTTGAATGAAATTCGTAAATTTGAAAACTTACTTCAAAGTCAGGAAGACTTATATAATGAAGATATAAAGTATAATCAGATTTTTGGTTACATGGTGGATAATAAAATCTACGATGTTATTAATATGAATACCTTTAATTTTATAAGAGCTGTTTATAATGAATTGTTGTTTCGTTTGCCCACCGATCAAGAATATGCTGTGGCATTCGATGTAATTGAAAGTAATAAACCTGGAATTATTCTAGGTAAATTTTGTAGTAATAAAACTGAATTTATTCAAATACTCATTGAGTCACCCGCCATGTTTGAAGGAATGATCATTTGGATTTTCCAGATCTACCTCAATCGTTTTCCAAGCTCTCGAGAACTGTCGAGCATTTTACCAGACTACATTTCACACCGAGACATTCGAGAAGTAATTAGAAAAATAGCGGTAACTGATGAATATGCAAGTTTTAAGTAAATATTTTAACAAAGTAACACTACTCTGCCTCTTTCTGAGCATATCGTCTTGTCAAAAAGATTTTTATGTTTATGAAATAGATGATCAGACGATTCTTCCGGTCAACAGTCAAAAAATTAAGCCCAAGTCAGTATCTCAGTATATATCCATATTATATACGAATTTTTTTCAAAGAGCAATAAGTCCCAATTCTATGTTGGGAGCCCAAAAAGCTATTGAGTCTATCGGAGATAAACAAGTTGCTTTTGATATATTATTAAGCAAATACATGAATGATCCGAAAGTTATTCTGCCTACTAAAGAAGAAATGCTTAATGATCCTGAAGCTTTTATTCGTGCTACGTATAAAAGATTTTTAGTACGTCAACCCACCGAAGCTGAACTTAACTGGATGTTGAATTATATTAAGAGTAGACCTAATGTAACGCCAGAGCATTTTTATTTTGCATTTGGTACTTGTAACGAACACTTTCATTACTAATGATCTTATAGAATGAAACGAAGAAAATTTATTAAAGATACTGCACTCGCTGCAGTTGGTACAATCGGAGCACCGTATATTTTACCATCTGGTGTTCTCTTTGCGCAACAAGCTCCAATGAAAGCACAACATGTGGTTTTTGTACAATTTGCGGGTGGACTAAGGCAACAAGAGTCTGTTCTACAAAGGTATTTAGCAGGAAGTCAAAATGAACAGGTTGAAGGAAATATAATGTACAATCTTTTAGAAGGGCCTCCACCTGAAGATAAAATTGCTTATGGCATTGATGATGAAAAGAATAATATTGTGGGAGCTTTTCCAATCAATCCTATTTTACAAACATCATTACAAAAAATTGGGACACTTTTTCCTGAAGTTAGATTCTCAAAAGGTGGTGCAGGACATTTTAATGGATTAAGCACAGGGGTTTCAGGAAATTATTATGTTACTTCAGGTCTTAGACAGCGCACTGCTTCACCAACAATATTTGAATATCTAAGGAGACATGCTGGATTCAAGGCAACGGATTGTTGGTCCGTAGCAAATAGTTTAACTGGCTCCAGATCATTATTGAATTACTCGGCTCATGAAAGTTATGGTAGGAGATATGCAGGAAACTTTATTGCTCCTTCAGTAACATTTGGAGCACCCGGTAAAGAGCATTTTATGGATTTTAAAAATTATCATCCAGATACCGATTACGAAATGTTTCGGGAGATTCGAGGTTTTTTAAATAAAAATTTTACTAATGAAGGATTGGAAATTCCTCATTTATACAATACACCTGAAGAAGAAAACAGTATTAGAGAATTTGTTCGTCAGACATTCGAAAAGGTAAAAGAAGGGCGAATCACTTCACCACCTGTTAGTGATAATGGCGATTTGATTACTTTAGGTTACACCGTTGAATTATTGCGTTGGTTTAAACCAAGAATGACAGTGGTTGATCTCAGTAATATTGATGTCTGCCACGGAAATTTTACTTCCTATTTAAAAAATATACATCGGGCAGATCACGGAATTGCATTCTTATGGAAAGAAATTCAATCGATACCGGAAATGCGAGACAATACGATAATGATTGTAATGCCGGAACATGGCAGAGATGAAAATCACAATTCGATTAAAGATCTTAATGATTGGTTTGCCTACGATCATTCAGGTAGTCCTAATGCGCGTAGAATATTTACTTTAATGGTTGGTCCTGGAGTCGATGCTAATCTTAAAAGAGGATCAGAGCTAAATCCACTAGGCGATGCGGCCGACATTGTTCCTACCATTGCAGATATTTTTGGAATAAAGGAAACCGTTTATCGAGCTGGATTATTGGATAGTTCAGCCCGTTCACTATTTGACAGAATTTGATGGTGAGCCAAATGATTAAAAATTACCATTCTATAGCTTCTCTATTTGGATTGGCTATTTTAATATCTACTTGCGATAAAGCTGAAATTCCCAGTAATCCATTTGATGATTATAATCCAAAACAAGATACTGTAAAATTTATTTTTAATGATCCGGATTCAAATTCAATAGCAGGCTTATATCATTATATTTTCAAACCTACCTGCGCCAATGCTGGTTGTCACGATGGAACCTTCGATCCGGATTTTAGAAATTTGGAAAGTTCTTACAATACTTTAGTTTTTAAAAAAGCAATTAAGCAAGACGGAAAATATTTTGTACGGGTCAAACCTTTTTCAGTTGATGAGTCTGTCATTATTGCCAGATTAAAAGATATTGTATCTCCACAGATGCCCATTCAAACAGAACCTGATTCCGATTGGGCAAAAAACAGATCTAAGTATATAGCATTGATAGAGCAATGGATAAAAAATGGGGCACCTTCAATAGATGGATCGGTCTCCGTAGAAGGCCAGGCTCAAGCCCAATTGATTGGATGTATGGCTCGATACCGTGATACAGGAAGAATCGAAAGAAAGTCATTAAATGGCTCATTGAAAATTGATAGCCTGATTGATACTATTGATTTATTTTTTGCCTACAAACATGATGCTCTTAATCCTTTAAATTTCGCAACTAATGAGATTCGATTTAGTAAGGACCCACATTATTTCGATTCCACTCAGATCGTAATGAAACTTGATTTATTACAATCACCAGTACGTGAAATTGGACTTTATGGTGATTCAGTTTCTTATACTCATACCTTGCGTTTGATGAGTAAAAGTATATTTCAAAATAATAAGCAAATTTATTTCAGAACATATATTAAGGACCTTGTGAATCCACTATCAGAATTACCTACCGACAAAGCTATATTTTCAATGAAAAAATATATGTCCTTTGAAAGAATTTAATAAATATATTCTTGCTGCTTTGATGATCAAATTGATGATCAGCTGTCGTGAAAATGCAGATGAGCCTCCATTCTCTACTACTCCGGAAATAAATCTACTTGGGTTATCCCATGATACGATTAAAGAATTCGATGACGTATTGACGATTAAAATTCATTATCAGGATGGAGATGGAGATTTGGGATTCGAGGAACCTGACGATTATGCAGTTTATATTCGCGATGCAAGATTAAATAATTATGATGGTTTTTATCTGGGACCTGTTGCACCGCCAGGAGCAGAAATTGCCGTACAAGGAAATCTTAAACTTGAATTTCCAAGTTTATTTGTTTTTGGAAATAGAACAGAAGAACGTACGAGGTTTTACATCTATATGATTGACCGAAAAGGAAATAAAAGCAACGAATTAGTTAGCCCGGATGTCATAATCCGCAAGAAGGGATGAATAAAGGTAAATTTATAAGAAATACTATATTGTTCATGTTCTTATTGCTTGGCGCAATAAGTAATTTGCTACAGGCACAAGCCGAGTATAATATGCAGAATCTTCTGGTTCATGACTGTGAAGGAATTCTCAATCATAGCCAATTAGGAGAGGAAAAGAATTATGACCATAATGAAGATTACACCTTTACAATATGTGTTCCAAGAGCAACAGCCATAATATTGAATTTTGGTTTTTTTGCTACTGAGAAGACTTATGATGTAATGACTATTTATGATGGTCCCGATCGAAATTCGCCGGTATTGGGAACCTTGAGTGGTATTCTTAATCCTGCTCCAAGTTTTATTGCCAGGAGTGGATGTGTTACTATTCATTTTAAGAGCGATGATAATATTACCGCCAACGGATGGAAGATGAGTTGGACGGTATTATATGAATTGCCAACACCACCTTTGTTAAAAATTTTGTCGACCACAGATTGTCCATTAACGGATTTGATAATTGAATTAAGCTATCCAGTACCTTGTAAAGAAATTGTCCCTGCGAACTTCAGTATATTAGGACAAGGTAATTCAATAGTTGTTGAAGCGGAGGCACTCAATTGTGTGAATGGGTTAACGACTAGAGTTCGGTTAAAGTTCGATCCTCCATTAAATAAGCCGGTCAATTATCGACTTAACTTTTCTTTCAAATTTGTTGATGAATGTGGTAAGGAACATAATCTGATCTCAAGTGTATTGTTTAACTTAAATAACTGTCCTTTTATAGTTGAAATAATTTTAAAGGATAGTGCTGTTTGTGAGGGACTGTGTACTGAACTAGAAGCAATGACTATTGCTGATTCTCGTCAAGTATTTAGATATTTCTGGCTTCCAGGTGGACAGACGACAAGAAAAATTAAAATTTGCGATAAAGACACAACGAATTACCTGGTCGTTGCTACCGATAGTGTTTCAGGAAGAAGAGATACTGCAAGATTTACCTATATTCCATTGCAACAACCTAAAATATTAAACCCAGTTCAAGATACAATTTGTGCATCATCTGCTAATTGGAAATATTTGGTAGATTTAAGTGGAGGAACTTTTTATTCTTCTAAATTTCCAAGTCAAAATAATAAAACTGGGGTATACGAATTCTGGCGAAGTGCAAAGGGAAATAATTTGCAAAGTGATACAGTGTGCTATGTGGCAACCAATGGATGTAAAGCTTGTGACACCATTTTAATTTATCCAATAGATCCAGGAGCAAATCAAAAAGCTTGTCTTAATGGTTCGACCATTACGCTTGGAGGTGCAACACCTGCAGGAGGAACATGGTCAGGATCAAAACTTGGACCTAATCGTAGCTTTATTCCCGATAGTGTTGGATTATTTACATTCCAATACACAGCTCCAAATGGATGTACTGCAAATAAAAATATTGAAGTATTTAATCTGCCAAAAATTTTAAATCCTATACAGGATACTTTTTGTGCTTCAGCGCCAAACTGGCAATACCGAGTAAGTATACCAGGTGGTGATTTTTTCTCGTTGGTTATTCCTAATCAACAACGTAAATCTGGAATATATGAATTCTGGCGATTAACAGGAGGTGATAGTTTGAGATCGGATACTGTAATTTACATAGATCCAAATGGATGTAGAGTAATGGATACCATCTATATATTACCTGTTAGTGCGGGAGCACCACAAAGTGTTTGTCAGGGAAGTTCAAAATTTCAATTGACTGGTGCTTCTCCATCAAAAGGTTACTGGAGTGGAATGCATACTGATTCATTTGGACTATTTAATCCAATTGATTCTGGAACATTTGTCGTAACATATCATGCATTTAATGGATGTATTGCTCAAAAAAATGTTCGCGTAAATCCTATTCCAATAATATTAAATCCGATAGCAGATACGATATGTGCTTCAGCGATGACTTGGCAATACCAAGTGGATATTACTGGAGGAACATATTCTGCAATGGCCATTGCTCCGGCACAGAACCGAACCGGACAATATCCGTTTTCGTATTGGTCCAGAGCCAATCAAATACAGAGAGATATTGTGGTTTATACGGCACCAAATTCTTGTAAGGTTTCAGATACTCTTTTTATAATACCTATTGATGCAGGATTACCTGAATCGGCATGTCAGGGAACGGCTGACTTCAATTTAAAAGGTAATCATCCTGCAGGCGGGAGATGGTTTGGAAACTGGGTGGATACCACTGGTAAATTTTCTCCTTCTGTAACAGGTACGCATCAGGTTCAATATATTGCACCTAATGGTTGTTCTGCTTTTAAAAATGTTTTTGTAACCGATAGCATTCTAATAAATGCTATTGATAGTCTGTGTAATCTGGAAACATATCAATTCGTATTTAATCCACCGGGTGGAATTTGGAGAGGACCTGGGATTATAGATAGTTTGAGCGGTAGAATGAACGCTACAAAAGCACAGTTTAACCAATGGAATATTTATAACTATAGAATTAACGGTTGTGACCGAGATGTAAAAGTTTTTGTTACTAAACCTGACGCCGGAAAGGATGTAGATATTTGCTTCGGGACAAAATTTTTAAATCTACCAGTTCAAGGAAGATGGAGTGGGCCGGGTATTTTGGATCTGGTAAATAATAGAGTGGATATTTCTTCTTTAAATCCAGGTAGACATCAATATCAAATAAATTTTAAGCAATGTCGTGATACGTTTATTGCTAATATTCACGATGTACATTTAAGGATGCCGGATACCATATTATTTTGTCCGGAGCAGGACAGCATTATTCTAAACAAATGGCTTAAGCCAAGTGATGGTCCTGGTACTTTTATTGGTCCTGGAGTTGCATTATTAGATAGTCAATATTATTGGATCCCTCAACAGGCTGGACCAGGAAAACATTCCATTTATTATGATGCCTATGGGTGTTTGGATACCATTGAATTAGAAATAGAGATTCCTATTCAATTTTCAGAATATAAACTTTGTGATCGTAGTCCTCCGACTATACTTAATATACTTCCAATAGGAGGACATTGGGAAGGAAATGGATTTTTGGATGAAATTCAAGGATTGTTTGATCCAGGTTTAACAGGTGTTGGATTTCATAAAGTTACATATGTTACCCCTGCAGGTTGTAGGAAAGATACCATTGTTGAGGTGGAAGCATGGTCACAAGTAAGTATACAAGGTTTGAGTTCACAATACTGCTTTAAAGATGAGGATATCCCGGTAATTCTTAATCCACCCGGGGGAGAGTTCTATATCAATGGAGTTTTGTCTGCACCCATAATTAATCCAGCAAAGTTGGGGTGGGGAAGTTGGGAGTTATCATATACTCGTGGAAAAGGGAATTGTGCTTCTTCGGATAGAATATTTATAAAAATACTTCCTCCTATTTCAAAGAAAAAAATAAGTGATAATGATTCAATATGTGCCGGACAAAGAACATCAATTTCAATTGATGCAACTGGAGGAAAAGGTTCATTTAATTATACCTGGGATCATGGTCTTGGGTTTGGAAGTAGTCATATTGTTTCTCCAGCAAACGATGAATGGTATCGTGTCACTGTAACAGATGGCTGCTCTGATCCATTGCTTGATAGTGTTTTAGTAAAGGTATATCCAAGATTTATCATTGACACAATACGTGGACCGGAAGTTTGTTTTGGTGAGACAACATTTGTTGAATTAAAATTGGATAGCTCAGAATTTGAAGTAGAATGGCAGACTAGCCCAGTTTATAAAGGTATACGCTTAAGTGGATTTCCAGGTGAATATCGAGCTGTAATTACTCAGAAATCAACTGGATGTAGACAGGAACAAGACATCGAGCTTCCAGGGGCTGAACCAATTGCGGCAAATTTTAATCTTATTCCAAATCAAGAATGCATTGATAATCTCAATAATATTATTGAAGTTATAGATCTTGCCAGAGGATACACCAGTGGAACGATTGATTTTGGTGATGGTTCGCCACCCATAGATCTAAATCAAACAGGGGCACTTACACACGAGTATCAGGATACTGGGAAATTTATTATTACCCAACGCGTAAAAAATGATCTTGGATGTGAAGCCATATACTCACGTGTAATTTGTATTCGTAATGAAGTTAGAATTTATGTGCCAAATATTTTTAGTCCAAATGGAGATGGTCGTCTCGATCAATTTGAGATAAAACATTATGGAGTAGAAATTTTAAGATGGTCAATCTATGATCGAAATGGTGCTATTTGTTTCGAAACTAAGGATGGAGATGCACAGTGGGACGGTACTTTTAATGGTAAGCGAGTGGTAGAAGGGGTTTATGTCCTTGTTATTGAATATTTCAATCCAAATGAGGGAAAGAAAGAGTTCTTTAAAAGTGATTTAACAATTGTACGTTAAGATTATTTGGTAAGTAAAAAATCGAAAGATTTTACTAAAACCTTAACTAACTAATTAGTCCAATTTTTTTAATGTAAGTGTGAATTTTACTAAAAACAAAATTGTGCTTATTATCTATTCTAGTAGACTAATGTAACAGAAGAAGTAATCCTTTTAAGGATACCTAAAGATGTAGTGTATTCAATTAATACTATATAGACTCCAGGATTCAGTTTTATGCCATTAAAAGTTCCGTCCCATCCATAAAATGGGTCATTAGCTTTGAAATCACCTTTTCTAAATATTGTTTCTCCCCACCGATCGAAAATGCTAAAGTTTTGTATTATTTTATCCTCGTTTCCTAAAATATAAAATATATCATTGATATTATCACCATTTGGTGAAAAAATATCTGGTATAAAAATTTCATCAGATTGCTTGACTTCAATCAATACGGAATCAATAGCTTGACAGTCAAAAGTATTCTTAATAGTACAATACAGCCAAAAGCTTTTTGTTGCCTTAAATCTTATGGTGTCGCATCCATTGCATAAAATAGGGAACCAGACGATATTTTTTAATATCGTGTTAGTTTGAATGTAAACTAAAGTATCTGAATTGGAATTAATATGGATTGTAGGGCCAAGATCAATACTTAATGGAGGCGGATTGAAAAGTTGAAAATTAATGGTGTCGCTAACACATCCTAAACTATCTATAATATTAATTGTGTGAAATCCTTCATTAAGATCAGCCACTGGTAATTTTTGTACTTCTTTTTGGTCAAGAAATACATGTATTGGAAATTTGTAATCGATCAAATTATTAATATTTAATCTGCCGTCATTTTTATTATAACAAGTTATTGAATCTAGGAGGATATTAATCTCAGATGATTTGAATTGAAGATTTGAAATATTTATACTGTCGCATCCATGAATATTTTTAAAAAATGAGGTATCGCTTCCAACTTGAGAAGGAATACATGTTTCTGAAATGGAAATGGTTGTGTCTGATTTTACGAATACTGTGTTTGTAATATGTACTTCATCGCAGGACCCATTATTTATTAATGAAGTGTCTATTTTGGCGTCTGAATTTTTACAAGTCGATTGGTTAAAATAAATTGTATCGGTTGGTTTAAACTTGATCTCTTTTATAATTAAACTATCGCAACCCGATAAATTCTTTAATTTAAAATATTCAGTTGTGCTTGCACTTTTTAAACAAGTATCTCTTAGCGTAATAGTAGTATCAGGAGGAGAGTATAGAGCATTGACTAATATAACACTATCACATTGTTTTGTATTTTTATAATTTTCTATTCTTATTCCTGCATCTGTAATTTGGCAGACCTTTAATAATCGAAAAGTAGTATCTGATTTTGATGGTATATGTTGAGTTATAATAAGACTATCGCAAGTAGGGGTTGTAAAAGTCAATGTATCAAAAAATTCGCGACGTATATTGCAATCAAATAATATTTTAGTTTCAATTTTTTTAGGAACATATTGTTCATCAATAATCACAAGACTATCACAACCAAATCGATTAGTATAATAGAGAATTTTATCTCCATTTCGAGTGCTGTCGCAAGTTATACGTATTATGGTTGTGGTGTCTTTTGGGAGTGGTATTTTTTCAGTAATAACTATAGAATCACATAAAGTACTCCTAAATATCATTGAGTCTATGATGAGCTGATTAAAATTACAGTCAAAGACTTTTTGAACGGATCTAATAGGTGGTTGAGGATCATATTGAATATAGACAAGGGAATCACAACCCTTTAGATTAAAATAATGCAAAGTATCTAATTCTGGAATCGCAATGTTGCATTTAAGGGATTTAACAACAATTGTATCGGATTTTAAAGGATATGAGGTTATAATGACAACACTGTCGCAATATTTTGAATTGTAATGAAAAGTATCTCGTTTGATATAAAATAATCCACAAATGCTATCAGTAATGGTTAGTGTGTCAGGATGTTGGAATTGTCTAAAAATTGCAGTGGTTGAATCAATATGACCACAAGAATCCGAAGCAATGAATGTCACTTCAATTTCTGTTTGTGAGGAGTCGCCGTTAAAATTATGCTTCCATTGTGTCTGTTGGCAATATTTATTTACTATCGCATATCCATTAAATTTTAACCAATCCCGTAAACTATCTAAAGCATTTTTTTGACATGACATGTTTATAGAACGAGCTTCCATTTGAATAGAAAAAACCGTTGTATCAACGATTTTGAAAAATGCTGAATCATTGGCTGAATTTCCACATGCATCAGTGGCTTGAATGACTAATTTAGTGCTGTCGCAGTAACTCTCTTTTAGAATTGGGTTATTGATTTTTAAGAGTGCCTTTGAGCAATTATCAACTACACTTGATCCACCATAATTATTGGTCCATTGCTTAAATTCCATTTGAAAGTCTTTATCGCACAGGACTATTTTATTTAAAGGTCGATTTATAAATATTGGTGGATCAATATCATGAACATTTATTGTTTGATTTATTATAGTAACATTTGAACAATGATCAACATACTCCCATGATCTATTAATTTTAATATCACAACGATTTATGGAATCTATAATTTCTTTGAAAGTTATTATTAGGTTGCTATCGCAATTGTCATAAGCGAGAGGAGTAGCTGGCTTAGGTAAATGTTCCAAACAGTCCACCTCAAAATCTGTTGGAGGGTCTGGAATGACTGGTTTTTCTAAATCTCCATTACATTCAAAAATTCGTATGTCATCTATGAGCATCCCAATATAATAAGTCGGTGAGCTTGGTCCAGTATCGGTGAAGCTCATAGTTGCAGAAGTTCCCTGTGCAATAAAGGAATAAGTTTTTTTCAACCAGGCAGAATTCCCAGGATTATTGGCAGTCCAATTAACATTTAACCATGCTCCACCTGCAATTCTTAAATTGGCAGAAAAAGTTCCTGCAGAAGTAAATGTTGCATACCAAAATTCTATGAAATATTTATTGCCTGATGTTAAGCCGGTTAAGGTGTAAACAACGGTACCAGCTGCTGCTCCGCCAGTTGCTGGTGTGCCATATAAGTCTATAAAAGCTGAAGCCCCATTAGGGTTGCCAAATGCTAGACCACCACAATAAGCAGGATCTCCATGATCAATAATCCCTTGTGTTACATTCCAAGGTCCAAAAGAACCTGGATAGTAAGAATAATATCCAGCAGGTGGTGGAAGGTTGAATTCAAAATCTAATCCTTGATAGATAATCTCATGAGGGGTGCCACAGCAACAAGTCATCTGTGCAGGTAACTTTTGAAAAATTCCGAGCCACCCAAATAAAAGTATATATAAAATAAATAAGTAAGGTCTCAATTTAATGGTAATAAAAGAAAATAAATTGTAGCAATCATGCACAAATTTAGGTACAAGTAATTTTCTTATAGTTTTCCCAATCACATTATCTAAATATAATTATTGATATTTGGTTGATTTAGTTTACCGATGCTCAATAGAACTAAATTTTGAAATAAATTTTACCCTTATTTTATTATAGTTCTATTAGAAACTACTTAATTATCCATTATAGTTCATTTTGTTTATCCATTTCTAGCTAATACGGTTATTTATTTTGTGTTTATAAATAGCGTCCCCCAAATTTAGCTTGAACATCAGTCAGCATTTGTTTTATTCTTTGTTCCTCAGATTTTTTACACACAAGCAACGCGTCTTTCGTGTTGACTACAATATAGTCATCTAATCCTTGCAGCACCATAATTTGATCGCTGTGATTGTGAATGATACTTCGCTCAACCTCATATAGTAAGGTATCACTACTTACCGTTGCATTAAGTTTTTCATCCTGAGGTAAGAGATTATAAATCGATCCCCAAGTACCTAAATCGCTCCACCCAAAATCTACTCTTTTACTAAATACTTTTGAGGATTTTTCCATGATGGCGAAATCGATAGATATATTTTCTGTTCTTTCATAACAACTTTGAAGTTTTTCTAAACTAAATTCACGAAATACTTCTGCAATTGTTGAAGCGTGTTGTTCAAATTCATTCCATATGGTGCTGGCTTTCCAAAGAAATATGCCACTGTTCCAAACATAGTTCCCAGATTGCATGTAAGCTAATGCTGTATTATGGTTAGGTTTTTCAACAAATTCCAAAACGTTGTATATCTCCCATGGACTAGATATACTATCACTTAAATGAATATATCCATATCCAGTATCCGGTCGAGAAACCTGAATTCCTAATGTTAGTAGAGCATCATTATTTTTTAAGAACTCAACACCTTCTAAGATATCTTGAACAAATTGATCTTCTTGCAAGATGAGATGATCAGCAGGAGCGGTAAGTATAATAGCATCTGAATCTTTCTGCATAATTAATTGAGCAGCCATTGCTGAACATGGTGCTGTATTTTTTCGTAGAGGCTCGCACACTAAATTGTCGAATGGTAATTGAGGAATCTGATCCTGTACAATAGATTTGTAATCCTGATGGCTTATAATTAGAATATTCTCTGCTTTAACTATTTGGGTAAGCCTGTCATAAGTCATCTTTAAGAGTGATTTGCCTGTCCCAAGGATATCCAGGAATTGTTTTGGATATTGATTCCTGCTGTAAGGCCAGAATCTTGACCCGATCCCACCAGCCATTATAACCGCATATAGATTTTCAGCTTTTCTATTCATATAAGTTAGTCATTTTTTAACCGTGTTATTTGCTTCATTTCTGATTGACTGTTTTCATTAAACAGTAATAATAAACATATTTTAATAATATTCGTAAAATAATAATGAACTGTAAAATAAAAATTGTAACTAATAAACCAATAATCTTGTCATTCGATATTAGGCTTGTCATGAATTTCATACCAAGGACTATTAATATTTCTACCATTAAAATCGTAAATATAATTTTTAGGATTCTAAATCCATTTTGCCAAATTTCGATAAAGCCTTTTTTAACAGCAGTTAAATAGGGCATATTTTTATGTATCATAGCTATGGAGCTTAAGTTTGCCCAAATCTTACAAGCGAAAAATAACAAAAGTGCTGATGAAATACCAATGATCAACCTAATTACAATTGGTTTTTCACTTGGATAAGTCTCGAGCTTGAGCTCAAGTTTATAGAAAGTTACCCACAATATAAAAGTGCCAAAAATTAATCCAATTAAAATTGTGCTGAATTGAATAAAAAAGTAGCTTAACCATTTATGGAAGCACATTTTGATAAAATTTGCACTTGAGATTCTTGTATGACTGCCAACCATTCGAATGTAACCATTATTAATCAATGAAGATATTATTATCCAAATCAAAATGAGCCACAAGAATAAATTTAAAGCATTCTTAATATAGATTTTATTTATTCTTATAAAATCCATCCAGTTGTTGAATTGAAATTTTATTAAAAGATCAGTAAAGTTAATACTTGAAAGGTTTTTTGGTATTATCAAAAACCCAATTATACAGAGAATAAGACATGAGAAGATTAATTTGACTATATATACTAATAGTATTGCTCTTTTCTTATCTATACCATCAGCAAATGCATTTATTATTAAGGCAAGCATTATATTAAATTTCCGAAAAAGAAAAGTAAACTTTCTACCCAATAGATGGCATTTTGAAAAACAGAGTAATCTTTATTTGTTTCTTTTGCAAGTTGCATTTTATTATTATTTAAATCGAGATCCATTAATAATTTTTGATCTGGATCTATGTATGCTTTGGAAACTTTAAATTTTTTAATTATTTTAATTGTTTTAGTTTCTGTCTTTTCTAGCCAATGGTATAATTCAGCTTCTCCGTTTTCAAATTCGACTAAGATTTCCACTGGAAAATTCCAATCGCCTTTATTTTGCAATTCAATGGTTGAACTCCATTCTAATGTATTATTTGCATTAGACTTTTCATGATTAATATTCATGACTTGATAATCCATAGTTTTCGAAGTATAAAGGGACTCATAGAGCAAGGTATTTATTTTAGTGGCCGTAATATTGTCAGTATATTTATTTAATCCTTCCGAAAACAAATCTAATAAATCGCATTCCTTGGGGTGTCCGAATTGCCATTTTTGATAGTATAACTTTAGGATAAGATCCATCGTTTTTTGTCCAATGATTCTACTGATAGAGTGAAATGTGATGGCTGGTTTACTGTAGATTAATCCTTTATAATTCTGTCGATCAAAAACCCAGCCTGGTCTTGCTGTAATACCTTGTGCAGGATTGCTCAATCGAACATATTCATTTCTCGTTAGTTCAACATTGCCAAATTGAAATCCAAATAAATTAATCAGAGATTTATTGTTTCCAAAGGCAGAGTCTATAATTCGGTCTTCGAAGTAAGTAGCAAATGCTTCATCCATCCAGGGAGATTCTTTTTCATTAGTGGCAATGATAGCCATGAAAAACTGATGTGAAAATTCATGAACCAGTAAGGATTCAGTAAATCTAATATTTTCAGGCATCGCATAAAAACTACCGGTAGTAATTAAGGTCGGATATTCCATCAAGCCTGATTGTAAGGCATGAAATGGTGGACAAACTACAGTTATAGAAGGATATGGATAGCTGGCAAGGTGTTCTTCAAAATAGGCCATTGCAAATTTTAAAATATTCAGAAACCTTTCGGCTTGATTTTTATAGTCCTGTGGAAGAAGAAGATTGATCTGAACATCTTTCCACTGGTCTTTGAAAATTGCAAAATTTGGATCAATAGACCAGGTAAAGTCTATGACATTTTGAGCTTCAATCAAGTATTTATTTTTATTAGTACCTGCTACCTTGTCCATTGCTTGAATAACACCTGATGAACCCAATTTAAAAATAGTGTCACATTCAATGGTAACTTCATAATCTGCAAATTCTGAATAAAATTCTGTGTTGCGAAAGGCCTGATGGCAATTATATTCATAATTTCCATACTTATTTCTTTCAAATACACCAAGCTGTGGAAACCAGTGACAAAATAAATAAAAATTTTGTCGATAGCCCATTCTAGCGATAGTCTTTGGCATTTTTGACCGCCAGTATATTTCGAATGTTTGTTCACGTCCTGGTGGAATGGATTTTGTTAAAGGTATATTTAATACAGATTCATCAAAAACATTGCCATCATCAGGTTGAATATAAGCCATTCGATTACTTAGGTCTTCTCTTGAATTTGAATTAATGCAAAAGATAGAATCTATCTGAATCCATCCCATTTCATCAGGCTTCCACTTACTAATGTCTCGTCCAAATATTTCATTCGTATGGATTAAAAAACTCGAGTTAAAGTTTTTAAAACTATTTAGATACATATAAAACCTTAATTCAGTTATGGAATCGAAAGCTGAATTATATAGACTTAAGGTTGTTTTTGAAATTGTACTATGGGTGGAATGATCTAAGGAAGTGAATATTTGATAGTGGGTTCGCTTGTTGGGTGACACAAGGTTTTGTTGCGAACTTATAATTAATGGCCAGCTGACTAAAAAAATAAGTGACTTAATGAGATTCAGCATTCTTTGAGATATAATAATAATTACCTTGATGAATTCATTTCATCACAAAGTAAAGAAATACTTTGATTCAAAACTAAGAAAAGATAGGAGAGAAATGTCAGGATTTAAAGAAATCCTTCCATTATCCAATCGGCGAGAAGTTGTCTATTTCTTGGCGAAGCAATACGTTCTCTATCTTGTGCATTACGAATATTCGCTAATTCAATAAAAATTGGATCAGCTTCTGAGGTTCTTACGACATAAAGAGGTCTTGCTGAGATAGTGCCATTGTAGTCTCTGCCCTGATATTTTTTGTATTTAGTGCTGAATACTGATTTTAAATCTTTCGCTTTCTTTTTAGATGTTTTACTTTCAGATTGATAGTAGAAAAATACGTCTTGACGGTTTTCTTCTGGTTGAGAATCAATATGAATTGAGATCATCCATTGTTTTTTCAATCCTTCCAATTGATGCTTAAGATATAACTGGTTTGTTTTAATCATTCCTTGACGAAGTCTTTTTAGTTGATTGACAGGCATTTCATGCCCACCAATACACTTCTCATCATCATCACAATCAAGATATCGATCGTCCCTTATTCCATCGTTCTTATCTTGTACAATAACATATACCATAGCACCTTTCGTCAGGAGATTTCTAGCTAATCTAAGAGAAACATCATATGCATATTCATCCTCGCAAAAAGTAAATTCGGAATCTTTATCCTTGAACATAGCACCAGGGTCAGGTCCGCCATGCCCTGGAACTATGTAGAAAACCTGATCTTTCAATTCCTCTGATTCAACAGGAACTTCAGCAGCTTTAGGACCAAATAAATTTACCGTAAGCATTTTATTGCTGACTTTTTTTACCATTGATTCGGACATTGAAGAATCATCGGCTTCAGTAATGGGAGATCTATTAACTAAGGATTCGCCGTTGTCTACATGGTCTAATTTCGCATCAGCGATTAATTCATAATGAAATACCTTTGTAGTGAAACTATTTTCAACATTTTTGGATTTTTCAGCTGTGTTAATCGCATCTTTTGTTTTTGATTGTTCACCCGAATTTTTTTTATTAGTATCCTTGATTTTAGTATCGATAAAATGCTCAGGTACCCAAAGTGTTTTATCCTTATAATATGATTGTATTTTAATTTTAGCTTCAACCATATCCTCATTAAAAGCTTGCAGTTCTTTTGCTTTTTGGTAATCTTCAATCTTTAAAGTGCTTCGAATGCTTTTACCATCAAATTTGCAAGAAAGGATAGGTAATAAATAACTTTTTCCCTGGATTAAGGAGCCTCCGGGTTTCATTTTATTTAGTTCATAGAACTTTTCAAGATTCTCAGACCTATCCAGTAACTGATACTTTCGAAGTAACCCATATACGCCCATTCCTTTATTTGCCGTGACCTGAATGTAACGGGTAGGTGGTACTGCGGAACTAACTACGAAGGGTATCGCTAGAATTAGAGTAATAAGGATTCGCCCAAGTATTGACATGGATTAGTATTTAGGGCAAATATAATAAAATTATTTAATATGTAAATGCTTATTTTATAACGTATTTATAAATTCTAAATATTATTAATATAATATTTATAAAATATTGAAAATGAGTAAACTAGAACTAATTTCTTAACCGTTTTAAACAATTATCCTCTATAAATAATTTTTAGATCTTACTAAACTCGAAGTATCCCATTGGAACTGTCAAGGTCAAATTTCCTTTTTTTTGACTTTCTGCATTAAGCCTGTCTTCTAATTCGGTAAATATCATTTCCCAGTCTGATTCTGATATGATTTCTTTCCAGGATGATAGCCAACCTAATTTCACAAAGTGGTGATTAAGAAATGCAGAACCATTGTAAAATTGCATAGGCATAAGTTTATCAACCCTTTTGATCAATTTAAAATTTGAGCTTTCGAAAATTTTAATAATTGATTCGGGGCTGCCTCTATGATTTTGTTGATTTTTTAATTTATTTAATTCAAGGATTTTTCCCTTTTCATTAAGTATTTCTTCAAATATAAAATAAAACTCTTTCCAATGACCATTCAGGTTTGTAGTCAAAGCGATTCTACCTTCACTCCTTAGGATTCGAGAGCATTCTGCAAGAACTTGATCTTTGTTTTCAAAATTATTGATTCCTAAGTTGGATACAATAAGATCCAATGATGAATCCTCAAAGGACATTTTTTCGCCCCTTTCTTCTTTTATTTCAACATTTGAAACATTGTAATTCTTCATTTTTAATTGGGCGCGAATATTGGCATTAATCCACGGATCGACTCCATAACATTGACAATTACTTCCCATTCTTTCAGCTAATTCCAACAGGGGGAAACCGGCCCCGGATCCAAGATCAAGTATGAATTTATCTTCTTTTAACTCCAGATGCTCTAATAATAATAATCCAAAGGCTGCGCTCCATAAAGGCGCTTCATCGAAGGTTTGAACCTGATCAATTGAATCCTCGAATTGATAATGCCAGAAAGAACTCATTTTTGTAAAGTTGAGAATTTGAAAATTATATGTTCAATGTTAAGTTGTAGATTAATTACAGAGCAAGATGAATGAGTAATATTATTTAAATTTAAGAAGTAATAATATCAATGTATTGATATCATTTATCAATTTGTTAATTAAAGCAATCGATACAATTTAAAGTTGGATAACTATTTATCGTCAAAATTAATAATTCTATTAAACTTGTAATTACTTTTGACAGACATATTGATTCTTGATGCATGAACATTTTTTAATTCCTTTAGGCGCTAAATTATGGTGGATAGGTTTTGGTATATTCTTAATCTATACCGTAATAATATTTATTCTGGGGCGTAATTATGTACAAAAGAATAATGAGTTAAAATTTAGACATTTTTGGCTTTCGTTATTAATATTGAGAGAAATAGCCTTTCATAGTTTTATTGTTTACAATAATCATTTTACCTTTCAGGAATCCCTTCCCCTTCATCTATGTGGTATATCTTATATACTATCCATGATTCTGTTGTGGACTGAAAGTGCTTTTATTTTTGAATTCATACTTTTGCTTGGGATCGGTGGGGCAGTTCAAAGTATTATTACACCAGAATTAACTCATGGATTTTCAATCTATCTTTATTTGGATTATTATTTATCCCATGGAACGATCATCATTGTTCCACTCTATATGTTTTTCATATTAAAAAAGCGCCTCCGTCCAAAATCATATCTCAATATCTGGATTTTTGCACATGTATTATTAATATCAGTAGGATTGATAAATTATTTTCTTTCATCTAATTATATCTATCTATGCATTCCACCCAAAGTAGATAATGTTTTGGTGACGGGTAAGTACCCTCAACACCTTATCGGATTTGAAATATTTGGTACCCTGCACATACTTTTGTTTTATTATCTCTTTACAAAAGTATTTGGACAAAAGAAGGATGAAGAAAAAATTATGCCTACTTAAGCCTCCGCTATTACATCAATATTTCCTTTTACTATCTGATTAATTTCAACCTTAATCTTTGCATTTAGTGGTAAAAACAAGTCAACTCGTGATCCGAACTTAATAAAACCCATATCCTCACCTTGTACGGCCTGATCACCTTCTTTAGCATAACAACAAATTCTTTTGGCTAAAGCTCCTGCTATTTGTCTCATTAAAACCTCCGTACCATCGCTCCTTCGAACAACAACAGTTGTTCTTTCATTTTCTGTTGAGGCTTTAGGATGCCAGGCGACTAAAAATTTTCCAGGGTGATATTTTGAGTAGCTTACTGTTCCAGACCAGGGATAACGATTGACATGAACATTGAGCGGATTCATAAAAACAGAAACTTGAATGCGTTCATCTTTGAAGTATTCAGGTTCAAATGTTTTTTCAATAACCACCACTTTGCCATCTGCCGGACAGAATATCCATTGGTTGTTTTTATTATGCACCGTACGATCTGGATTTCTGAAGAAATTTATTATGAGATATGTTAGAATTCCAAATATCAATGCAACAGGCCATAGCCAAACACTATTTAAATAACTTAATAGAAATACAATGACTCCATAGGTCAATACGCATCCAACAACCCAAGTTGTTCCTTCTTTATGTATTCGCAACATATTTAATTTTGAAAATAATGAAATAATAAGATTCCAACCGGAATAACAAAATAAAAACTATCAAATCGATCAAGAAAACCCCCATGACCTGGGAGTATTTTTCCTGAGTCTTTTAATCCAGCAAGTCTTTTCAGGCTACTTTCAAACAGATCACCTAATGAACCTGAAATTACTAATGCAACTCCAATAAAAATTACTGACATAAAATGTAATTGGAGATCAAATTTATTATTTAAAACATATAGACAGATTACACCGAAGATCAATCCTCCCAAAGAACCTTCAATTGTTTTGTTTGGTGATATAGATGGTGCTAATGGAGTTGCGCCAATGGCTCTTCCTATAAAATAAGCCATAGTGTCATTGCTCCAATTGACAGCTATGCAACTCAAGATAAGCCATCGACGGATTTCAAAATCTTCTTTTAAAAAGTAAATGCAACATATAGTAGCCAAAACTATATAAATAAATCCAGAAAGGGCATTCGATAAAATACGAACAGAAATTCTATTGATTAAGATAAAAAAATAAACTACAACCAACATACAGCAAATCAAAGCACAACTAACATATATCAATGAAATTGTATTATCGTCATTCGTCATTCCGTATGCTATCGCCAATAGTAAGGTAAGCATTCCTATGATTACAAAAGCGTTTCTGAATCTATTTAATGGCAAGAAAGACCTGCTCCATTCCAGGCAACTGAATAATGCTACAATAATCAATAAAGCAATCGCACTTGTAAGGTGTAAAAGAAGGCAGGTAATCATTACAATTCCTAAGCCCAATCCTGTATAAATTCTTTTATTCAATGGTTCTTGATTTATTTAAAAAATATACACCCCAGAGGGTAAAGATAAATGAAATTATTCCGGTAAGTAATATAGTAGAAGTGGGTAATTCTTGTGTTTTGCTATTTATGAGAATGTCTGTGCCTTTAAAATAAACCATCACTACCTGAGCACTATTGAATAATGCATGAAGTATAGCGCTGTAAATAAGGTTTTTACCATAAAAATAAATAATACCAAGCATCGTACCTAAGGCAAATCGGGCGAGAAATCCTTCAAATTGCATGTGAATACCTGAAAAAATTATGGCCCCTAAAAGTATCCCAAGAAAGGGATTTGCAAAAATTCGAATTAGTTGATTTTGGATGATCCCCCTAAAAATCCATTCCTCACAAATACCCGGAACTACACCGATGATTAGAATGCAAATAATTAAATCAAGGAAGGAATTCATTTGTAATATTTCTATCAGTAAATTCTGTATACTGTTTTCCTTGGCCGTTAACCATTCCGGTAAGGGAATCATTTGATTTAATTGAGCTAATGCATTAACCATTCCTAAGGATACAACAAAACATCCGACCGATAGAAAAAGTATCTTTAGCTTAAATGGAGATTGAGTTAGAAGATATTGTACACTGCTTTTTTTACTTAATAAAAATGCTGGTAACAATAACCCAAGAACTTGGCTTATAAGTTGAATTGTTAATAAACCTTTGTTTTCAAATAATCTAATGATATCTCCATTTTCCTTATAATAATTAATGGTAAAATCAAAGCCATGATAAATAAACAGGGAAAATAGGATAAGCAGAAAACTAATTATTGCACCACCAATAAAATAAAACAACAACAGAATTAAATTACTTATTGCATCTTTGGCGTTCGATGTCATGGTAATATGGTTCGTTTAAGCGTAAATATTAACAAAATAGCTTTGATTCGAAATTCTAGAGGCGCGAATCTACCGAATTTAGTTCAAGTTGCCAAAGATTGCATTTCATATGGAGCACAAGGAATTACAGTGCATCCTCGACCTGACGAAAGACATATAAGAAAGGCAGATATTCCTGAGATTAAAAGTAATATTAATGTTGAGTTTAATATAGAGGGATATCCTTCAGATGAATTCATTAAGTTAGTTTTAAATCATAAGCCAGATCAGGTAACCTTAGTTCCAGATCCTCCAGAAGCTCTGACTTCTAATACTGGATGGGATACTAAAAAAGAATTAGGATTTCTGAAAGAGGTAGTTTCCACATTTAAAAAAGAAAAGATAAGAGTATCACTCTTTCATAATCCGGAACCTGAGCTCATTCCATTCACCGCAGAGACCGGAACAGATCGAATTGAATTATACACCGGAGAATACGCGCATACTTATAAATTAGGCAACCCTGAAGAATTAAAAAAACATATTAATACGGCCAAAGAGGCCATTCGTTTTGGACTTGGAATAAATGCCGGCCATGATTTAAATCTTGATAATCTAAAAGACTATACTAATTCAGTACCAGGCTTGATGGAAGTTTCTATTGGACATGCTTTGATCTGCGATTCACTATACTGGGGTTTGCAAAATACTATACAGATGTATTTAGCCAGACTTAAGTACTCATAATATATTATTAACATTAGATAATAGAGATTTCAGTAATAAATATTATTTTTGCGGTTCAATTTTCAAGAAATTATGCTTATAGTTGATGTAAGAGATTCAGAATCAATCGATAGAGCTTTAAAGAAATTTAAAAAGAAGTTTGAATCCACTAAGACCTTAAAGGAGCTTAGAAGGAGAAAACACTTTACAAAGCCATCGGTAGAGCGCAGATCTGAAATCCTTAAAGCCCGGTTCAGAGATAGTTTTCAGATACAAAACGAATTATAATTTTTTATAATATGTTTTGAACTCGTGCTATCTTTAGCTCTTTATGAGAGAGCAAGAGGTCAAAGGGTTTATTCTTTATATTTCCACAGAAAAAAAGTATTCTTATAATACCATTAAGTCTTACCATCAAGACTTATATGACTTTACCTCATTTGTTGAAAAAACATTTGATATTTCCACTTTTAAGGATTTATCTCATTTTCATATTCGTTCTTGGCTTGCTGATTTGAATTCTAAAGGGTTGGAAAACAGAAGCATAAATAGAAAGCTTTCCACACTAAAATCTTTTTATAGATACCTTTTAAAAAATAAGAAGGTTTCTTTAAATCCAATGAGAAAAGTGGTTAGTCCAAAAAATAAAAAAGTCTTACCGAAGTTTATACAAAAGGAAGAGCTTAAAAAATCTATGCTGGATTCAATTACAGATGATTATAAGGAGACACTAAGAGGCCTAGTTATAAAAATTCTATATGAAACCGGCATGCGTAGCGCTGAATTAATAAACTTGAAAATGGAGGATATTTCTTTTTCAAGACATCAGGTTAAAGTTTATGGAAAAGGCGGAAAAGAGCGCTTAATTCCAATAAGAATGGAACTTGAAGAAATGATTAAATGTTATATTGACATGCGATCAAAGTTAGCATCAGCCAATAACAGCTTTCTGATACTAACTCCAAAGGGAGAACGGGCTTATCCAAAATTTATTTATTATCTAGTTAGAAATGGACTAGATCCAATTATGACAGCAGATAAAAAAAGTCCCCATGTATTAAGGCATAGTTTTGCGACACATATGTCTGATGAAGGGGCTGAAATATATGCTGTTAAAGAACTTTTGGGGCACTCCTCGCTGAAGGCTACTCAGATTTATACACATAACAGTATTCAAAAAATAAAAGAAGCTTACCTCAAGGCCCATCCAAAGGCCAGTAAATATTAAGATAATTTATTAACTCTAAAACTTTATATTATGCAATCAATTATTCAATCCATTCATTTTGATGCAGATTCTAAATTAATTCAATTTATAGAAAAAAAACTAAAAAGTCTTGAACACCTGGTTGTCAATAGTAAAACAGGAACCCCGCAGGTAAACCTTAGAATAGAGAAGAACGGTAGTCAGGTAAGTGAAAAGGTAGTTGAATTGTTGATAAATTTTTCTGGGACACCGCTACGAATTAAATCTTCAGGCAGGCGATTTGAAGAGGCTTACCTGAAAGCGCATTCTCAACTTAAAAGGTTGATAATTAAGCATAAAGAAAGACTTCAGGCGAAACATTAATTTCTTAAATTTTTTATCTCCGAATTAGTAAATTGTAATATATTTGCAGCTCGTTTTAAAAAAGGGGTAGAGAAGTCTGTCCTTTAACGAATATTACAATATATCAGCCAGTGTAGCTCAGCTGGTAGAGCAGCTGATTTGTAATCAGCTGGTCGGGGGTTCGAATCCGTCCACTGGCTCATAATTAAGTTGCTCAAATTCAATGAGTTAACTTATATCTACAATTAAAAAGTTAATTGTATTTTATTATTTACCCTGACTTGAAATGGCATCTAGTTATTCTTAAAAAAGGGTGAATTAATATTTTTTATTTGAATTTCGGGGGGATGCGCCGGAGTGGGAGAGCCGGGCCAGACTGTAAATCTGGTGTCTCTGACTGAGTGGGTTCGAATCCAACTATCCCCACTGATTAGTAAATTTATTAGGCTCAGAGGAATTTATCGGCTGTTATTGAAATTTCAATAGTTTTGAATTCTCAGTTTGGTGTGGTGAAAAAGAAAGGGTATAATTAAATATAGAGCTTTTTAAAGTCTTTGAGTAATTATAAGAAGTTATCAAAGGAAAATCAGGTTACAACACAAAAGTGTGTTTGTAATTTCAAATAAAGTTCAGATCTATGAAATAGGACTTGTTGAATTTCTAGATCTGAGTTTTCTTAGAAATAATTGCGGGAGTAGCTCAGTTGGTAGAGCATTAGCCTTCCAAGCTAAGGGTCGCGGGTTCGAGTCTCGTCTCCCGCTCATAAGATAAAAGCGTGCTCCAAAAAAGCATATTTAATTCGTCTGGTAAATGTATCAGACCTATAATTTTAAATGTAGAGATTTAGGAAGGTTAAATCCTGATCCTGCTATTTCTAAGCCAATGTAGCTCAGGGGTAGAGCACTTCCATGGTAAGGAAGGGGTCAAGGGTTCAATTCCCTTCATTGGCTCTCTATTATTAATCTTAAGTAATAAATTAATCATCATAACTAACAAATTTAAAACAAGATAAAATGGCAAAGGAAACCTTTAATCGGTCGAAACCTCACGTCAACATTGGTACCATAGGCCACGTTGACCATGGTAAAACAACTTTAACCTCAGCGATTACTTCAGTACTTGCAGAGCAAGGTCTAGCACAAAAGAAAGACTACGATTCAATTGATAATGCTCCTGAAGAAAAAGAAAGGGGTATCACGATCAATACTGCTCACGTTGAATACGAAACAGCAAAGAGACACTACGCTCACGTTGATTGTCCAGGTCACGCGGATTATGTAAAAAACATGGTTACTGGTGCGGCTCAAATGGACGGTGCAATTCTTGTTGTTGCGGCTACTGATGGTCCAATGCCTCAAACTCGTGAACACATTTTGTTGGCACGTCAGGTTGGTGTTCCTAAGATTGTTGTTTTTATGAATAAAGTTGATCTTGTGGAAGATGCTGAAATGCTTGAGCTTGTCGAAATGGAAGTTCGAGAACTTCTAGACAAATATCAGTTTGATGGAAATAATGCAGCTATCATAAAAGGTTCTGCACTAAAAGCATTAGAAGGAGAAGCTGGTGGAAAAAAGGCAATTCAAGAATTAATGGATGCTGTTGATGCTCAAATTCCAGAACCTGTTCGTTTGATCGATCAACCATTCCTTATGCCAGTTGAAGACGTATTTTCAATCACCGGTAGAGGTACTGTTGCTACTGGTAGAATTGAAAGAGGTGTAATAAAGGTAGGTGAAGGAGTGGAATTAGTTGGAATGATGAAACCAGGTGAAAAACCATTAACTTCCACTATTACAGGAGTAGAAATGTTTAGAAAACTTCTTGATCGTGGAGAAGCTGGTGATAATGCTGGTTTACTATTAAGAGGTATAGAAAAAGACGATATTAAGAGAGGAATGGTAATCTGTGCTCCAGGTTCAGTAAAACCACACATGAAATTTAAGTGTGAGGTTTACGTACTTTCAAAAGATGAAGGAGGAAGACATACTCCATTCTTCAAAGGGTACAGACCTCAGTTTTACTTTAGAACAACTGACGTCACTGGAGAATGTCAATTACCTGCAGGTGTTGAAATGGTTATGCCTGGAGATAATATCTCTTTGGAGGTTACTTTGCTTAGCCCTATTGCAATGGAGAAAGGTCTTCGATTTGCAATTCGTGAAGGCGGACGTACCGTTGGTGCAGGTCAGGTTACAGAGATTTTAGATTAATCTGACATTAAAAAATAATAAAACTCTCCTCTGCACTTAGTAATAATTGCAGAGGTTTTGTACAAACGGGCATAGCTCAACTGGCAGAGCGACGGTCTCCAAAACCGTAGGCTGAGGGTTCAAGTCCTTCTGCCCGTGCAATTTGAAAATAGAAATGGATAAGTTCATATTATATCTTAAGGAAAGTTACTACGAATTGGTGGAGAAAGTAAGTTGGCCAACATGGCCAAATTTATTAGATAGCGCTAAAGTAGTTGTTATTGCTAGCGTAATCATCTCTATTGTTATTTTAATAATGGACCTTATATCAAACTCAGCTTTGGGTTTTATCTATAATGCCTAAGCAAATAAGCAGATAAATCATGGCTGAAGAAAAAAAGTGGTATTCCTTACGAGTCATTAGCGGAAAAGAAAAAAAAATCCGCGAAAGACTGGTTGCAGAAATTGCAAGATCAGGATGGACTGAGATAGTGACACAGGTCATTGTCCCTTCAGAGAAAGTTTATAAAATACGAAACAGCAAAAAAGTAATCATCGAAAGAAATATTCTTCCAGGTTACTTGCTGGTTGAAGCTCAACCTGAGAAATTTAGTGCTGAAATTGTCCAGCATATTTCCAATATGCCGGATATCATTCACTTCTTAGGAAAAAATGATCCAACACCAATGAAAAAAGCTGAAGCTAATCGGATGCTTGGAAAGGTGGATGAATCGCAGGAAATTGGTGAAACTATGATGGAACCATTTATTCCTGGTGAAACAGTAAAAATTATTGATGGGCCTTTCAACGAATTTGTTGGAGATGTAAAAGAAGTAAACGAAGAAAAGAAAAAATTAAAAGTAATAGTAAAAATATTCGGCAGGGGAACTGAGGTTGAACTCAATTTCATGCAGGTCGAAAAAAATCATTAAAAAGGAATTATGGCGAAGGAAATCGAAACTTTTATAAAATTACAATGTAAGGGCGGCCAGGCTAACCCAGCACCTCCAGTAGGACCAGCACTTGGTTCTAAAGGGGTAAACATAATGGAGTTTTGCAAAAGATTTAATGCTAAAACTCAGGATACACCTGGAAAATTACTGCCTGTATTAATTACAGTTTACAAGGACAAGTCATTTGATTTCGTAGTTAAAACCCCACCTGCAGCAATACAATTAATTGAAGCTTCTAAAATTGCTAAAGGATCGAATGAACCGAATCGTAAGAAAGTCGGATCAGTAAGCTGGGATCAAATTGAACTCATTGCAAAGAATAAAATGCCTGACTTAAATGCTTTTACAGTAGAGTCTGCTATGAAGATGGTGGCTGGTACTGCTAGAAGTATGGGTCTAACGGTGTCTGGTACACCTCCGTGGGCTAACTAAAAATATTTATTAACAAGAGGGAGATGTAATCGTCGCTAATACCTCACAAATTTTTTTGCATGGCAAAAATTACTAAAAAAAGAAAAGTAGCAAATCCAAAAGTTACTGTAGGTAAACTCTACAATTTAGATGAAGCGTCTGCGCTAGTTAAAGAAACCAACACGGCAAAATTTGATGCCTCGGTAGATCTTCACATTAGACTTGGTGTTGATCCGCGAAAACCCGATCAAGCTATTCGAGGTACTGTATCTCTTCCAAATGGTACCGGTAAAACAAAAAGAGTTCTTGTATTATGTACTCCTGAAAAAGAAGCTGAAGCAAAAGCAGCAGGAGCAGATCACGTAGGATTAGATGAGTATTTGCAAAAAATAGAAGCTGGATGGACTGATGTGGATGTAATTATTGCAATGCCAACAGTCATGGCTAAATTGGGTAAGATTGGTAGAATATTAGGACCAAGAGGATTGATGCCGAACCCAAAAACAGGTACGGTTACCATGGATATCAGTGCAGCTGTTAATGAGGTAAAAGGCGGTAAAATTGCTTTTCGAGTAGACAAAACTGGAATTATTCATGCCTCTATCGGTAGAGTTTCTTTCTCTGCTACGAAAATAAAAGAGAATGCTGATGAATTGCTTCATACCATTAATAAATTAAAGCCATCTTCAGCTAAAGGAGCCTATTTCAAAACTATTGCAATGGCCTCTACGATGAGTCCTGGCATTAAAATAGACCCTAAGGTTATTAAATAACAATTGAATCAAAATCGTATGACGCGCGAACAAAAATCACAGGAAATATTAGATTTAAAGGCAAAATTTGAAAATGCCCAATTCTTCTATATAACAGATTCTTCGACATTAACTGTTGAACAAGTTAATAACCTTAGAAGACAATGCTTTGATAAAGGTATTGAAATGAAAGTTGTTAAAAATACTTTGGCTAAAAAAGCACTTCAGAGTATTGAAAAAAATGGAGAATACGCACCAGTTTATAATTCTTTAGAAGGACCAAGTGCAATTTTGTTTTCAGACAATGCAAAAGCTCCGGCATTACTTATTGAAGAATTTAGAAAGGAAAATTCTAGACCAATTCTTAAAGCTGCATATATTGATTCTGATGTTTATTCAGGAGATGATCAGATCGCTGTTCTAGTTAAGTTAAAATCTAAAGAAGACTTAATTGGTGAAGTAATCATGATTCTACAATCACCAGCTAAGAATGTAATCAGTGCGTTGAAATCAAGTGGATCTACAATAGCCGGTTTGGTTAAAACACTTCAAGAACGCGCAAATTAAAAATGGCTTCCAAGATTATTATTAATATTATTAAAAATTAGAAAAACAAACAACATGGTTGATGTAAATGCTTTAGCTGAACAATTAGTTAACCTTACAGTAAAAGAGGTTAATGAACTAGCTTCAGTTTTAAAAGAGCAGTATGGAATTGAACCAGCTGCTGCTGCAGTTGCTGTAGCTGCTGCTCCTGCCGGAGGAGCTTCTGCAGGTGCTGCTGCTGAAAAAACTGAATTTGACGTCGTTTTAAAATCAGGTGGTGCTAACAAATTGAATGTTATTAAGGAAGTAAAAAACCTTCTTAACTTAGGTTTGAAAGAAGCCAAGGATATGGTAGATGGTGCTCCTTCAGTATTGAAACAAGGAGTTTCAAAAGAAGAAGCAAACTCACTTAAAGATACGCTCGTTGCTGCAGGTGCAGAAATAGAAGTTAAGTAATTTAATTTCTTTCGAGACGAATCTTTGATAGAGAAGTCTAATTAAAAAAAGGCTTAGGTGAATTACCCATTCACCTAAGCCCTTTCTCGTTTAATCATATTGGGTAAATTATTGACCAAAATAAACGTTACAATGGCAGTAAGCACAGTTAATAAGAACACCAGAGAAAGATATTCCTTTTCAAAAGCTGCACTCAAGGCTGAATATCCTGATTTCCTTGAGATTCAATTGAAATCTTTCACAGAATTTTTTCAATTAGAAACCACTCCGGACAAAAGATCCAATGAAGGACTTTACAAAGTTTTTAAAGAAAACTTTCCCATCACCGATGCCAGGAGTATATTCTTACTTGAATTTTTGGATTACTATGTTGATCCACCTCGATATACCATTGATGAATGCGTACAAAGAGGTCTAACTTATAGCGTTCCTCTTAAAGCAAGATTAAGATTATCTTGTAACGATGAGGAGCACGTTGACTTTAAAACCATTGAACAGGATGTATTCCTTGGAAACATTCCTTATATGACACCTAAAGGAACTTTTGTTATCAATGGTGCTGAACGTGTTGTCGTTTCTCAATTACACCGATCGCCTGGTGTATTTTTTAGTCAGTCATACCATCCGAATGGAACCAAAATATTTTCAGCAAGGGTAATTCCTTTTAAAGGAGCCTGGATGGAATTTGCCACGGATATCAATATGGTCATGTATGCTTACATAGATCGTAAAAAGAAATTTCCGGTTACTACTTTATTAAGAGCAATTGGATTTAGTTCTGATAAGGATATTCTCAACTTATTTAATTTGTCTGAAGAAATCAAAGCTTCTTCAAAAGAATTATCAAAAGCAGTTGGAAGAAAATTAGCCGCAAGAGTACTTCGTCGTTGGACTGAAGATTTCGTAGATGAAGACACCGGTGAATTGATCACTTTGGAGCGAAATGAAATCATCCTTGAAAGAGATACTATTCTGGATGAAGAAAACGTGCAATTGATTTTATCCAATAAAATTGATACAGTTATTCTTCAGAAAGAAGATATCGAAGAGGATTATAGTATAATTTACAATACTTTGCAGAAGGACCCTTCCAGTTCTGAAGCTGAAGCGGTAACTCATATCTATCGTCAATTAAGAGGTTCCGATCCACCGGATGAAGAAACGGCGAGAGGAATCATAGATAAATTATTCTTCTCCGATAAAAGATATAATTTAGGAGAAGTAGGGCGATATAAAATCAATAACAAACTTGGTAAAGGTATACCAGATACTACTTTGGTCCTGACTAAAGATGATATCATTGCGATTGTAATGTACCTGGTTTCTTTGATAAATCAAAGAGCAGAATTAGATGATATTGATCATCTCTCCAATCGACGTGTAAGAACAGTAGGAGAGCAGCTTTACGCACAGTTTGGTGTAGGTTTAGCGAGAATGGCTCGTACCATTCGGGAAAGGATGAATGTTAGAGATAATGAAGTTTTTACTCCAATAGATCTAATCAACGCAAGAACACTCTCTTCGGTAATAAATTCATTCTTCGGAACTTCACAACTTTCTCAGTTTTTGGATCAAACTAATCCTCTGTCTGAAATAACTCACAAAAGAAGAATTTCGGCTTTAGGACCTGGTGGTCTTTCTAGAGAAAGAGCTGGTTTTGAAGTAAGAGACGTACATTATTCACATTACGGAAGATTATGCACTATTGAGACACCGGAAGGACCAAACATTGGATTGATTTCTACTTTATGTGTTCATGCAAAAGTGAATTCAATGGGATTTTTGGAGACACCATATTGGATGGTTGAGAAGGGTAGAGTGAGCGTCAATTCTGGAATAAAATTCTTGTCCGCAGAAGATGAAGATTATGCTAAGATTGCTCAGGCCAATGCTCCGGTAACCAAAAAAGGAGATTTTGAATCGGATAAAATAAAAGGACGTGAACATGGTGAATTTCCATTGTTTGAGCCTTTAGATTTGGATTATATGGACGTTGCTCCAAACCAAATTGTGGGTGTTTCGGCTTCACTTATTCCGTTTTTGGAAAATGACGATGCGAATCGTGCATTGATGGGATCAAACATGCAACGACAAGCGGTACCATTAATTAGACCACAAGCACCAATCGTTGGAACAGGATTAGAAGGTAAGGTAGCACTTGACTCAAGAATGCTTATTAATGCTGAAGGTGAAGGTGTAGTAAAATTTGTTGACGCCAATAAAATTGTAATTGAGTATGACCGAACAGCTGAGGAGCAATTGGTTTCATTTGAAGATAATATCAAAGAATATTCACTGACAAAATTTGCAAGAACCAATCAGGGAACTTGTATAAATCTTAAGCCAATCGTTAAGAAAAACGACCGCGTTCATAGAGGTACTATCCTTTGCGAAGGATACGCTACTCAGAATGGTGAGTTGGCCCTAGGTACAAATTTGCAAGTTGCATTCATGCCTTGGAAAGGTTACAATTTTGAAGATGCCATTGTGATTTCTGAACGAGTAATCCAGGAAGATATTTTTACTTCAATACATATTGAAAATTTTGAACTGGAAGTTCGAGATACAAAACTTGGTGAAGAAGAATTAACTAATGATATTCCAAATGTTAGTGAGGAAGCGACTAAGGATCTGGATGAAAATGGAATCATTCGAATCGGAGCCAATGTTACTGAAGGGGACATATTAATTGGAAAGATTACTCCTAAGGGTGAAACAGATCCAACGCCGGAAGAAAAGTTGTTAAGAGCTATTTTTGGTGATAAAGCAGGTGATGTTAAAGATGCATCTTTAAAAGTACCACCTTCCATTGAAGGAGTTGTTATTGATAAACAGCTTTATGCTAGAGCCAAGAAAGATAAATTTCAAAAAGTTCAGGAGAAGGATCTTCTTCAACGATTAGATGATAAGCATAATGTTGCATTAAATGAGTTGAGGACAATTTTGGTTGATAAACTCCAAAGAATACTTAAAGATCAAGCTTCAAATGGTGTTAAAAGTATTTATGGAGAAGATGTCGTTTCTAAAGGTACCAAGTATACTAATGCGGTACTAAAGAAAATCGATTATTCTAAAGTCGACTATTTCAACTGGACCAAAGATTCTGATAAGAATGAATTAATTGCGCAATTACTGCACAATTATAATATCAAAGCCAATGAAGAGATTGGTAAATACAAACGAGAGAAATTTAATATCAGTATCGGAGATGAATTACCATCCGGAGTATTAAAGCTTGCCAAAGTATATATTGCTACTAAGAGAAAGTTAAAGGTAGGTGATAAGTTGGCCGGAAGACATGGTAATAAAGGTATAGTATCCAGAATAGTGCGTGTTGAAGACATGCCATTCATGGAAGACGGATCTCCGGTTGACATTGTTTTGAATCCATTAGGGGTGCCTTCAAGGATGAACCTGGGACAGATTTTTGAAACAGTATTGGGTTGGTCAGGAAAAAAATTAGGAGTAAATTTTGCAACTCCAATTTTCGATGGAGCAACGATTCATGATATTGAAGGATATATCGAAAAATCGAATCTTCCTTCATTAGGACAAACTTATCTATATGATGGAGAAACTGGCGATAGATTTCATCAACAAGCAACAGTTGGTGTAATTTATATGCTTAAGTTATCTCATATGGTTGATGATAAAATGCACGCTCGATCTATTGGTCCATATTCATTGATTACGCAGCAACCACTTGGAGGTAAAGCACAGTTTGGTGGTCAACGATTTGGTGAGATGGAAGTTTGGGCTCTTGAAGCATTTGGTGCTTCAAACATTTTGAGAGAATTGTTAACGCTCAAATCAGATGATATTATCGGAAGAGCAAAAGCTTACGAAGCCATAGTTAAAGGTGAAAATCTACCAGAACCAAATATTCCGGAATCTTTCAATGTATTGATCCATGAATTAAGAGGTTTGGTGTTGGATGTAAAATTTGAGAAGTAAGGTATTCAATTAAACACAACAAACATGTCACTTAAAAATAAAACGTTCAAACAAGATCAGGATTTTAATAAAATTACCATTAGTCTTTCGTCTCCGGATGAAGTATTGGAAAGATCATTTGGAGAGATTTTAAAACCTGAAACTATAAATTATCGTTCTTATAAACCAGAGCGTGATGGACTTTTCTGTGAAAGAATTTTCGGTCCGGTTAAGGATTATGAATGTTATTGCGGAAAGTACAAGCGTATACGTTATAAAGGTATTATCTGCGATCGTTGCGGAGTTGAAGTTACCGAAAAGAAAGTACGTCGAGAGAGAATGGGGCATATCAAACTGGTTGTACCAGTTGTTCACATTTGGTTTTTCAAATCTCTTCCAAATAAAATTGGATATTTATTAGGCTTGTCTTCTAAGAAACTAGAGACAATTATTTATTACGAAAGATTTGTAGTTATTCAACCCGGTATGGCCGAGACTCAAGGTAGATCTATGATGGATTTACTTACCGAGGAAGAATATTTCGAAGTATTGGATTCTCTTCCAAAAGAAAATCAAATGCTGGACGATAAGGATCCAAATAAGTTTATTGCAAAAATGGGAGCCGAAGCTATCTTCGATCTTTTGCAAAGAATAAACTTAGACAACTTATCGTATGAACTCCGTCATCAGGCATCGAATGAATCTTCACAGCAAAGAAAATCGGAAGCCCTTAAACGATTGAGAGTTGTGGAGGCATTTAGAGAAGGCTTAAACAACAAAAATCACAAACCGGAGTGGATGATCATACAATATCTTCCGGTCATTCCACCTGATTTGAGACCATTGGTTCCATTGGATGGAGGTAGATTCGCAAGTTCGGATTTGAATGATTTATATCGAAGAGTTATTATTCGAAACAACAGGTTAAAGAGATTATTAGAAATTAAAGCACCAGAAGTAATTCTACGAAATGAAAAAAGAATGCTTCAGGAATCGGTTGATTCTTTATTTGATAATTCAAGAAAATCTAATGCGGTAAAAGCAGAAGGTGGTCGTGCTTTAAAATCCTTAAGTGATATTCTTAAAGGTAAACAAGGGCGATTCCGTCAAAACCTGTTAGGAAAAAGGGTTGACTATAGCGGTCGTTCAGTGATCGTGGTTGGACCAACACTCAAGTTGCACGAGTGCGGTATTCCAAAAGCAATGGCTGCAGAATTATTTAAACCATTTATCATTCGTAAATTGATTGAGCGTGGTGTGGTTAAAACTGTTAAATCAGCCAAGAAATTAGTTGATAGAAAAGAAAGTATTGTTTGGGATATTCTTGAAAATATTTTAAAAGGTCATCCGGTTTTATTAAACCGAGCTCCAACTTTGCACCGATTGTCAATTCAGGCTTTTCAACCTATGTTGGTTGAAGGAAAAGCTATTCAATTGCATCCATTAGTTTGTGGTGCATTCAATGCTGATTTTGATGGTGACCAAATGGCCGTGCATGTTCCTTTGAGTAATGCTTCCATACTTGAGGCACAATTGCTCATGCTTTCTCCTCATAATATGTTAAATCCTCAAGACGGATCGCCAGTTACTCTTCCATCGCAAGACATGGTACTCGGTCTTTATTATTTGACTAAAGATAAGATCGCAGAGAAAGAGACAAAGCTTAAAACATTTTATGGAGCTGAGGAAGTGATCATGGCTTTCAGTGAAGGTAAGCTAGGTCTGCATGATTCAATTCAAGTGACAGCTAAAGCTGAAAATTCGGATCGTCAGATGGTTCAAAAGTTAATTAAAACCACTGTTGGCCGAGTAATTTTTAATGAAAGTGTACCTGATTCTGTTCCATTCGTCAACGAATTGATGACGAAGAAAAATTTGAAGTTAATTATCGGAGATATTATTCAGAGAACCAATTTTGCAGTTACTGCAAAATTTTTAGATGATATCAAAGAATTGGGATTCTATTACGCCTTTAAGGCAGGATTATCTTTTAACTTAGGAGATCTTATTACACCTTCAATTAAGGCGAGAACGCTCACTGATGCTCAGAAAGAAGTAGATGAAATTTGGGACAGTTATAACAATGGTTTAATTACCAACAACGAAAGATACAATCAGATTATTGACCGATGGACTTATGCTGATAATCGAATTACGGATAACTTAATGCGTGAACTAGCATTACATAAAGGCGGATTTAATTCGGTGTATATGATGTTGCATTCTGGAGCCAGAGGTTCAAAACAGCAAATAAAACAGCTTTGCGGATTAAGAGGTCTAATGGCCAAGCCAAGGAAATCCGGTGATACAGGTTCTGCAATTATCGAAAATCCTATCCTTTCCAATTTCCAGGATGGATTATCTGTATTGGAATATTTTATTTCAACACACGGTGCACGAAAAGGTCTTGCAGATACTGCTTTGAAAACGGCTGACGCTGGTTATTTGACCAGAAGATTAGTCGATGTTGCTCAAGATGTTGTTATTACTGAAGATGATTGTAACACATTACGAGGAATTGATACCTCTGCACTTATTGACAATGATAAGGTAATTGAAAATCTATCTTCAAGAATTCAAGGAAGATTTACACTTCATAATGTTATAGATCCTAAGACTGAAGAAATTATTCTTACGGCTGGTGATTATATCGATGAGATTAGTGCTTTGCATATTGATAAGATTGGTGTTGAAATGGTTACTATTCGTTCCGTTTTAACTTGTGAAGCAGAAAAAGGAGTTTGCGCAAAATGCTATGGTAAGAACATGGCCACAGGGCGTGTTGCAGAAATGGGAGATGCTGTTGGAATTATTTCAGCGCAAAGTATTGGTGAACCTGGTACTCAGTTGACACTAAGAACCTTCCACGTGGGTGGGGTTGCTGCTGTTTCTAAAGCAGAATCTGAATTGACTGCCAAATACGATGGTGTGGTGGAATTTGATGGAGTAAAGTTTACTGAAGCATTAATGGAAGGCAATAAAAATCAAATTGTCTTATCGCGATCTGGAGAAATAAAAATTATTGATTCAGAGACTAAAAAACTTTATACGAGTGCTCACGTACCTTATGGATCTATTTTGGCAGTAAAAGACGGTCAAAAAGTTTCTAAGGGTGATATATTATGTAATTGGGACCCATTTAATGCTCTTATCATTTCTGAATTTGCAGGAATTGTAAAATTCGATTCCATTGAAGAAGGGGTTACCTTCCGAATGGAACGAGATGATCAAACGGGATATTCAGAAAAAATTATTATCGAATCTAAGAATAAGAAGAAACTTCCGGTTATATCTATCGTTAGTGCTGCTGGTGAGGAGTTAAAGAATTATTCACTGCCTGTTGGTGCCTATATTACAATAGATGATAATAGCGAAATCATCGCTGGACAAATTATTGGTAAAATTCCTAGAAACGTTAGTAAAGTATCAGATATCACCGGTGGTCTTCCAAGGGTAACTGAGTTATTCGAAGCTAGAAATCCATCAAATCCTGCAACCGTTTCTGAAATAGATGGAATTGTAATTTACGGTAAAATTAAACGTGGAAATCGTGAGATCTTTGTTGAAGATGAACGTACAAGTCAAAGAAGAAAATATCTTATCGGATTATCCAAACACATATTAGTACAGGAAGGAGATTTTGTGAGAGCTGGAACTCCATTATCCGATGGTAATATTGCTCCACGTGATATTCTTCAAATTAAAGGTTTATTCGCTGTACAATCACATCTTGTAAATGGTGTTCAGGAGGTGTACCGATCTCAGGGTATCAATATTAATGATAAACATATAGAAGTTATTGTTCGTCAGATGATGCGTTGGGTTCAGATTGAAGATCCAGGGGATACAACAATGTTGGAAGGTGAACCAGTAGATAAATTTATTTTCTCCGCCGAAAATGATCGAATTTTCGATCGCAAAGTTGTTACAGAAGCTGGTGATTCAGAAAAACTAAAACCTGGGCAAGTAGTTTCTGTTCGTCAACTTCGGGAAGAAAATTCATTTCTAAAACGCAATGATAAAAAATTGGTAGAGGTCAGAGACGCCTTACCAGCGACATCTAGTCCGCTCTTATTAGGAATTACAAGAGCTTCGCTGGGTACGAGCAGTTGGATATCTGCAGCATCATTCCAGGAAACTACTAAAGTACTAAGCTCTGCTGCAATTGCAGCTAAGTCCGATGATTTATCAGGCTTGAAAGAGAATGTAATTATAGGTAAGCGAATTCCTGCAGGTACTGGTCAAAAGATTTATCAGAATATGATTGTAAAACATGTTCCTAGTGTTGAGGAAATGACAGAAGCTTAAATTCAAAATTTCAAGGTTTCTCTCTTCAATGGAGACAAACTCAATCGAAAAAAATGAATTAAATATTTATTGATTGATTATAGCATAGGATCTAAAGCTGAAGCAGAAATGTTTCAGCTTTTTTTTTGCCAATAATTCATGAAGATTCAAACTCACAAGACAAGAATGGTTGGTATATGATGAATTGGAAAATTACAGGAATTAGCTATGAAACAATATTGATGAGCTTTTTCGTGTAATTCAGTGGCTAGTTTAACTTTATCAGTTTCTTTTATTAATACTTTTGGATATAAAGTCACCTTAGTAAAATGACCAGAACCATTTTTTAATACCTCCATAATGCCGGTAGCCTGATCTTCATAATTTGTAACGGTTATTCCGTGATCTGCACAAAGATGAAGATACCAAAGCATGTGACAAGAAGATAATGATGCTACGAGCATATCTTCCGGATTGTATTTTTTTGAATCTCCTTGAAAAACAGAATCCGATGAAGCTAATATTTCTGGTTTGTCTTTTGCTGATATTATATGATCTCTTGAATATTCTTTGTAACCTGAAGTTCCGGATCCTAAATTACCCGTCCAACGAATACTTATTTCATAGTGATGCGTCATGAGATTATTGAACAAACTTGTTCATGCCTTCTTTCAAATTTTCAATAATAACTGGAATATCCTTTTTATCTAAGGTTCCAATGGATATTCTATACCAATCTGAATTAGCTGATGCACCAAAAGCATTAAATGGTACGACAGCTATTTTACATTGATTCAATAAGTATGAAGTCACGTCAGCTTGTGAATTCAGTACAATTCCATCATTGCATTTTTTTCCTTTCCATGGAAAACGAACTGTCAAGTAAATAGCAGCTTGTGGAGGAATAATATCTATTGGATAGGATTGTGATTGTAATTCTTTAATTCCTTGATAGATCCCCCTTAATCTTAATTCAATTTCTGGTTTAAAGATCGTCATGAATTCGTCAATGGCTCCTGTTTGATTAAGGAAGCGACCAGTTGCAATTTGTTCAGCTTTAGGAGCCCAAGCACCGATGTGGGATAAAATGGCTCTCATCTTTGATAAAACATTATTAGGGCCAAAGCTCCAACCAACTCTTACTCCAGTTCCTGCATAAGCCTTTGAAAGTCCATCAATGTAGATCGTATAATCTTGAAGCTCGGGAATAAGTTCAACCGGATGGTAATGTTTAATATTTCCGAAGGTTAGTTTCCAGTACATCTGATCGAAAAGAATGTAGAGTGGTTTTCTATTTCCTTTTCTTCGCATGTTTTCTTCATAAACCAATTGGCAAATTTCCTGTAGCTGTAATTTTGTAAAAGCTGTTCCGGTTGGGTTCTGAGGTGAACATAAAGCAAGCAGATATGCATCATTAATTAAAGGTTCAAGATCTTTTGCTGTTGGCATAAAATTTTGATCTGCATGAACTTCTAATTCTATTTTCTTAGCCCCAACCAGATGACAATAATGATTATTATTCCAAGATGGAACAGCATAAATAACACCGTCACCCGGGTTAATTAAAGTTCGATAAAGAGCATATATTAAAGGTCGTGATCCGCCCGCTATTAAAATATTATCGGGAGTATAATGCACATTTAATTCCGTTTGTATTACATTTTCCAGAGCAGTACGCAGCTCAAGTTCTCCATGGGCTGGAGGATAATTGGTGTGTCCCTCCTTGTAACAATTGATTATTTCATTTTCGAGCAGTTTTGGAATTGGGAAGAATTTAGAATCAAAATCACCTATCGTTAAATTATAGATAATCTTACCCTCTTTTCTTTTTTGCATAATATCATTATTAAGCCTGATGATCTCAGAAGGAATAAGTGTTGAAGCCATTGTAGATACATCAAGAATATTCTGAGATTCGAGGGAAAGCATAATATGAGGTTGATTTGGGTGCAAATTAAGAAAACTTAAATAGATTAAATAATATTTATATGTTTGCCCCAAGATCTGAACTATATGGCAAACAACAAGCAGATAAAGTTTTTGGAAGGACCATTGTCTCGATGGCAAGAATTTACTTATTTATTGGATGTCTGCTGGGATATGTTTGTAGGGGTAAGAAATTTGCATTTTGTAGGCCCTTGTATAAGTTTTTTTGGATCGGCAAGGTTCTCGGAACAAAATCCATATTATAAAACTACCGTTAACCTCGCAGCAAGAATCTCTGAATTGGGATTTACTATTATGACGGGTGGAGGACCTGGGATAATGGAAGCAGCTAATCGCGGAGCTAAATCGGTAGGTGGAAAATCCGTGGGCTGTAATATAAAACTTCCAATGGAGCAAGCTCCGAATAAATATCTAGATCACTGGGTAACCATGGATTATTTTTTTACCCGTAAAACTATGCTCATCAAGTATTCTTATGCATTTATAGTGATGCCCGGTGGATTTGGAACAATGGATGAATTTTTTGAAGCCCTTACATTAATACAAACCAAGAAAATAATAAACTTTCCAATGGTTTTGTTTGGTTCTGAGTACCATAAAAACTTAATTCAATTCATTAATGATCTTGCTCGTGAAGGGGCAATTGCACCAATAGATAAAAATCTAATTTTAGTAACTGATGATCCAGATGAAGTGGTAAATTATATCAAAAATAATGTTGCCATCAAGACCAATCTTGCTCAATATAATTCACCACATGCCAGTGGTTGGTTATTTGAGAAAGGAATTTAACTTTATTCAATCTTCATGATTAGTATTCATTTGCCATCGCCCTTAGAACTAATCAAAACGCCAAATGAATATGGCAACTGTTACTTCAAAAGAGATGATCTAATTCATCCCATTTTAGCGGGAAACAAGTGGCGTAAACTGTTAGGGTTTATAAAGTCTTATTATCATTCAGATAAGGAAAAAATAGTTTCAGCAGGCTCGCTATATTCAAACTATATATTGTCCTTGTCCTTTTTATGCTATAAGTTAAATATCCCATTATTGATTCATTTTTACGGACATGAAGTAGGTCAAAAAAATCCATACTTAAACAAAATGGAAGAATGGGGAATATCCTATGACATACTTCCAAGGTCGGTTTCCAAAGATCTTGTCCATTCTAATAGTAAAGAGTACTTTATTCCGGAAGGAGCAAACGCTCCAGAAAGTGATATTGGATTAAAGCAATTAGTGAGTGAGATGCCTGAAGGTTGGGACCAAGAAGAAAATGTAATATTGGTGTGTAGCGGAACTGGAAAGACCTTAAGTGGATTTTTAAAGTATACTAAAAAAATTCGAATATTTAGTTATTCACCAGTAAAGTCGTTTGCTGGAAGTATTCACAATCCAAGGTTAAATTGGATCAACGATTTTGGTTCATTTGGTTTTGCAAGTTATAATAAACTGATCTTGCAATTTATAAATAATTTCTATGAGCAAAATAGTATCTTATTGGATCCTATATATCTTGGACCTGCTTTGTATTTATTTTATAAATCATCTTTATCGACCAGTAATTTTAAGAATATTTATATTTATCACTGTGGTGGACAAATTTCATGGCTGCCATATATCGAGCGCCATACCCAATTAATCAAAGATTTTCCAAGCTTATTGGAGATTATTAACCAATCAAATATATTGAACTTTAATGGATGACTTTGCATTTAAAAATCTTCGTATGATTCCATTGGATTCAATGTTGCCTTTATAAGGGGAAAGAGAATCAAGAATATCATTAAAATTGCTTAATGGTTGATCAAAATCAAGATATCCCAAAGCAATGCAAAAACCATTTTGAATAACTAGTACGGATTTCTCATAATTATTTCTTCCTTTATCAATTAGAATCATATCTCTTTTAAAAAATCGGTTGATGTTATCGTTCATTTGTAAAAATCGATTATTGTATTCTTCTTTAGATTCGTTATGAACACAAGCGCCAAGACAAAATCCAAGTTGATGACGCGAGCAAGGTTTTAATTTTTCTATCCGGGACTGATTTATGGTTAAGCATAAATTGTATTCCTGAATGAGGTAGTCTAAGTATTGTGAAGCGGCTTTTGAGTTTTTAAATAAGTTTACGGCTTCTTCATGCCCTTCCAGATTGCTTGTATTTACTATTTTGTAATAAAAGTAGTCTAAATTGTTAAGGTCTTTGATAAGTGCCCAGTTCTCTGTTTTATTCTTTTGAGCACGATTTATTTCTGGTGAATGTATTTTAATTTCAGCGGATTCGAGAAGACAAGCCATAAGTTCACTGCCTGTCAGTTGGTATGCAATCGAATACACCAAATTCATCATTCGGGTATGCTTAAATGTTGACTCATTAAAGTGTTGTATGATTCTCTCTTTGATGTTGATGCTCTTACCAATATAAACATAACGACCTTCCCGATCGCACATATAATATACTCCGCAATCCTCAGGTAATGATTCAATATCCGAACGCGGTAAGTGTGTTGGCAATCTTGTGGTTTGTACCATTCCTTTAATTAACTTCTCAATACGATCAGGTTTATTTTCAATTTCAAGCATTAATTTAAAGATGGTTAAAGTTGCTTTAGCGTCCGCCATTGCACGATGTCTGTCCGTAACAACCAATTCAAAATGCTTTATAAGATTGCCTAAAGAATAGGACCGCAAACCTGGGTAATATCTCTTTGAAAGTTGTACCGTGCAAAGCCGCTTTCTACTAAATGAAAACCCAAGATTTTTATATTCTTCACGGATAAAAGAGTAATCGAAATTTACATTATGTGCAACAAATATACAGTTATGTGTGATTTCTAAAATTTTCTTGGCAACTTCATAAAACTTTGGAGCTTCACTGACCATTTCATTGGTTATACCTGTAATTCTTGTAATTTCCATTGGTATGCTGCATTCTGGGTTGATGAGACTTTCAAATTCTTCAATAATTTCCCCATTTTGATAGATAATAATTGCAATCTCAGTAATTTTGGAGTTTGAAGCAACTCCGCCTGTTGTTTCTATATCTATAATTGCAAATTTGGTCATAACGAAACTTAAGTTGAATCAACTCGCTATATTATTATCCTTTATATTATTTTTTGCATTTTGTCATCGCAAAATTAATGATTTCAATTCTACCTCTTTAATTAAAACAAGCACAGAAAATCCAATTTTGCCAGGATCTTATAATCTTGCTAAATATATTAGTAAGATTTATGGAAAAAGAGTTGGAATTGTAGTTCATCCATGCTCAATGATTGAAAATACAACATTATTGGATACTCTTGTTAAGTTAAAAGTTGATATACGGAAAGTATTTGTTCCCGAACATGGATTTCGTGGATCTGCAGACGCAGGAGAAAAACTAGATGATTCCATTGACACACTTACTGGAATTCCAATAATTTCTTTGTATGGAAAGAACAAGAAACCATCTGCTGATCATTTAAAGGACTTAGATGTTATACTTTTTGATTTGCAGGACGTTGGGGTTCGCTTTTACACATACTCTTCAACGCTTTTATATCTAATGGAAGCATGTTCAGAAAATGGGGTAGGACTTATTGTTCTTGATCGTCCGAACCCAAATGGATTCTATGTAGATGGACCAGTTCTTCAAGATAGTTTCAAATCATTTATCGGATTAATGCCTATACCAATTGTGTATGGTCTTACTTTAGGTGAATTGGCTTTAATGATTAAAGGTGAAGCATGGATTAAAAATTCGAATTCACTAAACTTAAATATTATACCTTGTATAAACTACGATCACAATTCTCATTATATAATACCTATAAAACCTTCACCAAATCTTCCCAACGAATTATCTATATTATTATACCCCAGTATATGTTTATTTGAAGGAACGGTGGTGAGTCTTGGACGTGGAACGACAGCACCATTTCAAATTTACGGGCACCCTGATCTAAATAAATTTGATACAACATTTATTCCGACTTCAATTATTGGCGCAAAATCTCCGCCTCTAATGGGTAGATTATGTAAGGGTTATTCATTAAGAAATGTTCCACCCGAAAAAATGTATAAGGAAATGAAAATTAACCTTTCTTATTTACTTAAAATGAGCCAGGAACTGAAATACAACGATTCGTTTTTTCTCAAGAATAATTTCATTGATAAACTAACAGGCACAAGTAATTTTAGAAATCAAGTATTAAATCATTGGTCTGAACAAGAAATCAGAAACTCGTGGAAGAAGGATCTTATCGAGTACAAGAAGAAGCGAAAGCAATATCTTTTGTATAATGATTTCGAAAATTAGCCTATTTATTATTCAACATTTAAGATAATCGTTGAATAAACGAATCCAAAAATATCATTGGAATTATAGTCTTAATTGATTCTTTGTATTACACCAGCAGTACTTAAGGTGTAAGTTCCACATTCTTTAGTGGGGGCCGAAGGATTTGCCTTGAATTTGCAACTGTTAACCACTTGATATGCTTTCTGAACAAATTTTGGATCTCTGGTCGAAGAAAGTTTCGAATTATAAGTCCTGAAGGTTATATCACCGTTTCTGTTGATGCAAATGTTAAAAACAGCCTTTTGAATTGTAGGTCCGGCAAGAATCTTACTATCCACAGTACAGATTTCCCTTAATCTTCTTAGAGGTCCTCTGGTTTCAAAATCTACACCAACGCCATCACCTGTTCCGGTACCTGTTCCAGCGCCCGCGCCACCTCCGGTGCCACCGCCTCCACCTGTTCCAGAGCCTCCTCCAGCACCAGTTCCGGCGCCCTGATTAGCATCCCCTGAGCCTTGACCTGAACCCGATCCTGTCCCTTGTCCTCCTGATCCCGGTGTATTATCGTCTCCGCTAGAACCTGAAGTTGAGGTTTTTGTTGGAGTGGAAGGAACAGAAGTTGTTGGCGTTGTTGTTCCAGATTCTACAGGAGTAGGATTGGGTTTAACAACTGGAGGTATTTTTGGCGGACTAGGTAATTTAACTACATCTGGCTCGTCCGTTACGACTGGTTTTGGGGCAGGATTAGAAGGAGGTATTTTTTCAATAGGGGCTTCTTCGACTTTTTTGTCAGCAACAGGTTCCGATTCAGGAGTAGGAGTTGGCTTACTTTCTCCTTCTGAACCACCTTCTTTTGTTTCCATTCCCGGAGCACCTTTAGAGCCACCGGCATTCTCATATTCTTTAAGTTCTGGAGCGGGAATAAACTGTACAAGGCTGACGTACGGTGGAGCATTAGGATCTTCTGGCGGCTTCATTTCGAACACCGTAAACCATAGCAATAGAAAGAGTAAACAGTGAATTATTGCCGAAATAACCTGTCCTCTTATACTGTTGGCTTCCTCCGTTGATTTATAACTAAAAAAGCTTTGCTCCATTGCCATCAATTTATTCTTAACTAACGTGTAAAATTACATTCTATTCCCTTTAGGGTGGGAATTTTATATGTAAAAAAAGATTAATATTTCTTTCTTAAAACAAGCTGAAAATAAAGAATAACGATTCCGCTGGTTAATAATACAAGTTTTATAAGTGAACTGACTAAAAATCCAAGCTCATCGATGGGCTTAAAAATCGTAAGAGATACGCCAACTAAATTAACAATAAATCCCAGAATCGGAAGTATAAAAAGGAGGAATCCTGCGAGAATTAAGAAACTGCGTTTGTCCATGTCAAACAAGATAACTGGTAAATCTTTCCCATTGAATTTAATAATAGCATCTGCAAAGTTAATAGAAAAGGTTTATTTCTGCGACCATCGGATCAACTTTACCCCGCTGGAAATCAAAATTCAACCTTATCATGCAGAGAAAAGCAGAAATTTCTTAAATATTTATTAATGTCCTGGCTAGTTAAGTTTTATATCGTAATATTGCAATATAAAATTGAAGCCAAATATGGGCGCAACTAAAACAGATCATTTTTCCGCTAAGCAGAATGCCATAGCAACCCTTGCTAAGGCCTTTGGGCATCCAGCCAGGGTGGCAATTATGGAATATCTCATTAAAGTAGATGAATGTATCTGTGGGGATATTGTCAGTGAATTACCATTGGCTCAACCAACAGTCTCTCAACATTTAAGAGAGCTTAAAAACGCGGGTTTGATTAAGGGAGAGGTAGAAGGTAATTCTATTTGCTATTGTATTGACGAAAAGGCTATTGAAAAAATTCGAGATTATTTCGGTAATATGTTTCAAAGACTTGAAAGAAAAAATTGTTGTTAATTTTTAAAAATAAAAGAATGGAATCACAAGATCAAATTAAAGAAATGGTAAAACAGAAGTATGGAGAAATTGCTCTGCAAGACAAATTAATGAATCAATCTTCATGCTGTGGATCAGGCGGTTGTTCAACTGAAGTATACAATATTATGAGTGATGATTATAACGCTTTAGAAGGTTATAATCCCGATGCAGATTTAGGTTTGGGATGTGGATTGCCAACTCAATTTGCAAGAATTAAGAAAGGTGATACAGTAATTGATTTAGGTAGTGGTGCTGGTAACGACTGTTTTGTAGCCCGGAATGAAACCGGAGAAGATGGAAGAGTAATTGGCATTGATTTTACACCGGCTATGATTGAAAAAGCAAGAACAAATGCACAAAAATTAGGATTTGCTAATGTTGAATTTCGCCAAGGTGATATTGAAAAAATACCGGTAACTGCCAATGTAGCAGATGTGGTAATAAGTAATTGTGTTTTAAATCTTGTACCAAATAAGAAAATGGTATTCAAGGAAATAAATAGAGTACTCAAGCCTGGAGGTCATTTCAGTATATCTGATATTGTACTAGTTGGTCAATTGCCGGAGAAATTGAAAAATGCAGCCGAAATGTATGCCGGTTGTGTCGCTGGAGCGATTCAAAGAGATGAATATTTATCATTAATTCAAGAATCAGGATTTTCGAATATCACCATCCAAAAGGAAAAGGAAATAGTAATACCCCAGGATATCTTAAAGAATTATTTAAATGATGCAGAACTACAAAGTTTGAATGCATCTGAAGTTGGAATTTTTAGTATAACCGTCTTTGCTGAAAAATCAAAAAATTGTGGATGTGGGCCAACCTGTTGTAATTAAATCATTTTGGAATAAATATCGTAAACCGATAGTTATTATTACCTCTGTTATTGTATTGCAACTATTTTTTGGGTTTGATCCCAAGTTTTGCATAATTAATATCATCTGGCTTTTTGTTTAATCAAATGAGTAAGAAGAAGATTCTTGTATTATGTACAGGAAATAGTTGCAGGAGCCAAATAGCAGAAGGTTACTTGCGATACTTTGCAAAAGACAAGGCAGATATATTTAGTGCAGGCATCGAAGCTCACGGAGTGAATCCATTGGCAGTATTAACTATGCAGGAAGATGGTATTGATATATCGAATCATACATCCAACATAATCGATGATTATCTAAATCAGGAATTTGACTTTGTAATAACCGTATGTGATCATGCAAAGGAGGTGTGTCCATATTTTCCTACAAAGGCTAAAATGATTCATCAAAATTTTTCTGATCCATCTCGCATAAAGGGTAGTTTTGATGAAATCAAAGAACAGTTTGCTTTTACAAGACAACAAATAAAGGATTATTGTAGAAAGTTTGTGGAAGAAAACTTATAAATTTAATATCTGTTAGAATGAAATTATCTTCATCAATCCTTGATTGATACTTATGATTAATTTATCAGTAAGGCAGCAGGAATTAAGTGATATTGACAATATTGTTGACTATTTTTTAAAATCTAAACCTGAAATTCTTACAGGTATGGGTGTTGATCTTGACAAATTACCTTCAAGGTATGATTGGATTCAGTTACTTACTTCAAATTTCAATTTACCAAATAAGGAAAAGAAATTTTATTATTTAATTTGGATTTTGGATGGTTTGCCCATTGGACATTGTAATATTAATAAAATTGTTTTTGGGGAAGAAGCGTATATGCACCTTCATTTATGGAATTTAAAGAATAGAAAACAAGGTTTAGGTTTGCAATTCGTAAAACAATCAATCCCGCATTTTTTTAATCAATTTGAACTCCAAAAATTGTACTGTGAGCCATATTCTCTAAATCCAGGGCCTAATAAAATATTGGAAAAACTTGGTTTTGTATTTGAGAAATCATATGAAACTGTACCGGGCTGGATTAACTTTCGTCAGGTAGTCAATAGTTGGTATATGAAGGTAGATCAATTTTAATATTTTAATCAAGAAAAAGAGTTACTCTTATGAGTAAAAGTAAATTAGTAAAGATTAAAACTCAGCCAAGCAAAATAATGGTTGATGAATTTATACAGAAAATTACTGATGAAACTAAGCTAAAGGACAGTATTATTTTACTTGAGATGATGAAAAAGTTGAGTGGCGAAGAACCAAAAATGTGGGGAACATCAATTATTGGTTTTGGAGATAAACGCTATAAAAGCCCAGCTACAGGACGTGAAGTAGATTGGTTTCTGCTTGGGTTTTCACCTCGCAAAGCTAATCTCTCACTTCATCTTAATATGGATATTAATAAGTACACGGATTGGCTTAAGAATTTAGGGAAGCATAAAACAGGAAAAGGATGCCTCTATATTAATAAGCTTGACGAAATTGACCTTGTAATTCTTGAAAAACTAATCACCGAAGCGTTGAACAAAAAAGCTGACAATTAGGATGTTAAAATATTATTAATCAATTATGATAATATTCTAATTGAGGGATGTGAACAAATTTATTTTATATTTGCAGATTGATCTTTAAAGTCGTTGAAAAGTATTAGGAAAACATATATTATCGGATATTTTCTGCTACTGTTTTATTTGTTTTCAAATAGTATAGGTATATTATTTCACCATCATCATGAAATAAAATTAATTAGCCATAATAAGTCTATTAATTCAAAAGATAGCCATCTTTTATGTAATACCGCAACGAAGCATAGTCAATTCTTAGAAAGTGAAATAGAAAACTGCTTTTTTTGTGATCATCATATTGTATCACTTTATGCGATTACTACTCTTCTTATTGTTGACAATAACCTTCCGAATAAGCCAAGCTATTTATCCTGTAATGAGGGATATAATTCTTACACCAACTTTCAAAATTCAGGACGCGGGCCACCACTAATTTGATTTTTAAATTTAATGAAATTCTGCTAACAATTTATGTCAAGCAGATAAAAATCATTTGAAACACGAAAATCAAAAAAATGAATTTTACTAATTTAATTTGTTGGGTTTTTATCTTAATTACAACATCTGGATTGACTGCTCAAAACTCTATAACTGGCAATATTAAAGATGCCAATACGCTGGAGGCCATTACTGGAGTATCCATTTATATTGCTGATTTAAAAACCGGAACCTCATCTAATGATAAAGGGAATTATCAAATTGCAAATATTAGATCAGGTAACTATTATTTAGAAATAAGTTATTTGGGATATAAATCTATTATTTTTCAAATAAATATCAATAAAGATACTGTAATGAATTTTTTACTTAATCCATCTATCAATGAATTAAGTGAAATCATTGTGACAGGAATTTCTCGTTCGACAGAACTGAAGCTAAATCCAATTATCGTTAAGCCAATCGATCGAAACGCATTGAATCAAAATATATCATCCAATGTAATTGATGGACTAAAAAATATTCCTGGTGTTAATCAAATTACATCAGGGGTAGCCATTTCTAAACCAGTTATTAGGGGCTTGGGATATAACCGCGTCATATCCTTGTATAATGGAATTAAACAAGAGGGGCAACAATGGGGGGATGAGCATGGCATTGAAATCGATGAGTATTCAGTTGACCGAGTAGAAATTGTTAAAGGACCAGGGAGCATGATGTATGGATCAGATGGGATTGCTGGTGTTCTTAATTTTTTGACTCCTAAAACAACGCGAACTGGTGAAATCAAATCTCAATTTAGTTCTAATTACCAGAGTAATAATAATTTAATTGCATACTCTTTATCCAATGCGGGCAATAAAAGTGGACTTCACTGGTTAGGTAGAATTACAAATAAATTTGCCGGAAATTATAAAAATGATTTAGATGGAAAAGTATTTAATTCAGGATATAAAGAATACGATGGAAGTCTAGCTATAGGTGTAAATAGAAATTGGGGGCACTCACATTGGGATATTAATTCTTATAACAATTCAATCAACCTGCCGGAAGGTGAACGCGATAGTCTCGGTAGATTTATTTTTACTAATCCAAATGGCGATGAAGTAATTGCAACAAAAAGTGATTTGACTGGATATAAGACTGGATTTCCATATCAGAAGATCAATCATCTTAGAGTTTCTTCTATAAATCTTTTTGTATTCAAAAAAGGATCATTAAATGTTGACCTTGGTTTTCAAAACAATAGAAGAAGGGAGTTCGGAGATGCCACTAACCCTAATGTAGTCGATCTCGCGTTTAACTTAAATTCAACTCAATCAAATATTAGATATCATTTTGATCCGTTACAGGGTTGGGAAACATCCGTTGGAATTAGTAATATGTATCAATCGAATACGAATAGCGGAATAGATTTTTTGATTCCTGAGTATAGATTAATTGATGCGGGTGCTTTTATTTTTTCTAAAAAATCTTTTAAAAAGATAACGCTTGCAGGAGGAATAAGAACGGATATCAGAAATATTAATACTAGCGATCTTATTTTGGATAGTTTGGGTATGCCTTCGGATGAACTAACTGTCAATTCCAAAATAAAGTTTAAATCATTCAACAAGAATTACCCTGGATTTTCTGGGAGCTTTGGCTTGTCCTTTTTGACGAGTAATATTTCTACGTTGAAATTTAATGTTTCAAGAGGATTTCGTGTTGCTAATATTGCTGAATTGTCTTCCAATGGACGGCATGAAGGCACTTTTAGATATGAATTAGGAAATCAGGATTTAAAGCCAGAAATTAGCCATCAAATTGATATCGCCTACTTCTTAAATGCAGAGCACATTGCTCTGGAGATAACACCGTTTGTAAATTTTATCAGTAATTATATTTATTCCAGAAAGCTTAAAGCCAATGATGGAACGGATAGTATACCAGATCCTGCTGATCCGGCACCTGCTTTTGTCTATACTTCAGGAAGAACTACACTGTTCGGAGGTGAAATTTACTTTGATGTACACCCGCATCCGCTAGACTGGTTACATCTTGAAAACACTTTTTCTTTTGTACTGGCCGAGCAAAATAATCAGCCAGATAGTTTAAAATATTTACCTTTTATTCCACCTCCTAAATATAGGGGTGAAATCAGGGCACAATTTATTGGCTTGGGTAATCATTTATCAAATGTTTATTTTAAGTTAGGTATAGATCACTACTTTGCTCAAAATAGATTTTTTCGTGCTTATGGTACAGAAAATTCTACACCTTCATATACCTTATTCAATATCGGTTTGGGATGTAATATAACTGCCTTTAAACGTAAGGACTTTTTCAATCTATACATTAGTGGAGAGAATTTAACGAATAAGGACTATCAAAGTCATTTGAGTAGATTAAAATATGCTCCTATTAATTTGTCAAATGGCAAAGTAGGTATATTTAATATGGGAAGGAATTTAAGCTTTAAGTTAATTATTAATTTTTAGATGCGTTAAGGAAAAAAATTAACTCTTTGTGGCAACATGAGGATTAAAAATTAAAATTCCAAGTTCTCTTTTAGTCTTAGATTTTTCACGATTTAGAATTTTTGTATGTATTTATTCATCATTTTACTTGATAATCCTAATGTAGGAGGCTTAACTAATGCTTAATAACGCTTTACTTGTTTACTTCGATTGAGTTGCGTTTGAATAATTATCTTTGCGCTTAGAGATGGAAAAAAGGATTAAACTTATTGAATGTCCTAGAGATGCCATGCAAGGTTTATCTTACTTTATTCCTACTTCGACGAAAATAGAATATCTGCAGACATTATTAGAAGTTGGATTTGATATTATTGATTTTGGCAGTTTTGTATCGGCAAAGGCTATTCCTCAAATGGCCGATACTCATGAATTGATTCAGAGTATAGTGGATAAACCAAAGAATACTCAATTATTAGCCATAATTGCCAATGCTCGAGGGGCAAGAGAAGCTATAGAATATACTGCAATTGATTGTCTTGGTTTTCCTTTTTCAGTATCTGAGACATTTCAAATGCGGAATACAAATAGTACAATAGAACAATCCGTTGATCGGGTTAAAGAAATTAGTGAATTGTGTAATAAGGGTGGAAAAGAATTAGTAATTTATCTTTCTATGGCATTTGGTAATCCTTATGGGGATCCCTGGAATTCTGATATATTAGGAAAGTACATAGAATTGTTAAAATCGATCAATTGTAAAACTTTTGCACTTTCAGATACGATTGGAATAGCTTCGCCTGAAAGTATAGAATATATTTTTGAAAGCTTAATTCCAAGTTTTCCTGAATTGGAGATTGGAGCGCACTTGCATACCTCACCGGCAAGTTGGAAAGAGAAAATAAGTGCAGCTGTTTCGGCAGGTTGCAGAAGATTTGATGGTGTTATCAGGGGTTATGGAGGTTGTCCTATGGCTAAAGACGAATTAACCGGAAACATGCCTATGGAAAATCTAATTCAGTATTTTGAAGAAGAAGGATATTCTACTAATGTGAATCGAGAGAAGTTTAGAAAGGCATTTGAGATGGCGGATTCAGTTTTTCAAATTACGCATAATAAAGATTGAAAATGAACTTTGAGGAAATATCGTTTGGATCACCCGATTATGATGAAGAACTCAAGCTTCGATATGACATTCTTCGCAAACCCCTTGGATTGGAATTTACCGAAGAGCAGATTGCAGAAGAATATGATCAAAAACATTTTGTTATTAGGAAAAATTCTGGAGAAATAATTGGATGTTTGGTATTAAAAATAATTGATCAACACACTATTAAAATGAGACAAGTGGCTGTTCAAGAAGAATGTCAAAGATTGGGAGTAGGAAAATTATTAGTTCAAGGTGCGGAACAATGGTCCAAGCAATTTAAGTTCAATAAATTAACTCTTCACGCCAGAGATATTGCAGTGCCATTTTACTTAAAACTAGGTTATCAAAAAGTCGGTTCAGAATTTGTAGAAGTTGGTATTCCTCATTGGGAGATGGAAAAACTTCTAAATTAAATTATTCAACTTCAATCTAAAAGGAATGATAATTATTGATACTTATCCTTCCTGATTCGTTAAGTTTAAAATTACAGGCAATATGCTGCGGATCGTGTTCGAAAATCATTATTGAATTCTTATCTATGGCCAGATTAAGAATTTTCTTTTTTTCCGATAAAGTCTTTAATGGTTCCACATCATAAGCCATTACATACGGAATAGGGATGTGAAAAGAGGATGGAAACAAATCTGCTGGATAAATATAATTTTGATTATTAAAGTCAAATTCGACAACCATCAAAGCCTTGGTGTGTCCGTTGCAAAAGTGTAATCTAATCTGATCTGAAAAATTTGCTACTTCAGATTGATCATCAATATATCTCAATACTCCATGATCCAACAAGGGTACGAAATTTTCCTTAAGAAAGGAATTGCGTTCTCGTTCATTAGGATTTATAGCCCAATCCCAATGGGATTGATTAGTCCAGTATTTTGCTTTTGGAAAAGTGGGAATTAGTTTTCCGTCAATACTTTTTGTCACTGCGCCACCACAATGATCAAAATGGAGATGAGTGAGAATAACATCAGTAATATGTTCTGGTTCCAGACCTTTTGCCTTTAATGACTTTAAGAGATTTCCATCACCATGAGGATAAAAATGTGATCTAAATTTTTCATCTTGTTTGTCTCCCATTCCGGTGTCGATCAGAATGTTTTGTGTATCAGTTTGAATTAGTAGACATCGCAAGGCCCATGTACACATATTGTTTTCATCCGGTGGATTCAATTTATGCCACATGGATTTAGGAACAACGCCGAACATTGCACCGCCATCCAGTTTGAATAAGCCGCTGTCAATGGTATGAATCGAAGTGATCACAGATTTTTAACTAAAGATTTAATATTAAGCATTTGGAGAAGGCCAAGAGCACATTCTTCACCTTTGTTGCCAAATTTTCCTCCTGCTCTTTGTTTAGCTTGCTCAACATTATTGGTAGTTAAGACTCCGAACATTAAAGGCTTATTGTAAATCAATGCTAAGTCTGCGAATGATTTAGAAATGGCATGGTTAATATACTCATCGTGTTTGGTCTGTCCTTTAATTACACAACCAATACCGATTACACCAACGATTTTTTTATTATCCATTAACCATTTAGCAGCCAGCGGTAATTCGAATGACCCGGGTACATGAACTATTATCAACTGGTCTTTTAAATTGTGAGCTTCAAAAATTTTCAGGGAACCTTTCAAAAGTTCAGAAGTTATGGCTGTATTCCAGTCAGACACAGCAATGCCAATACGATGATTGGGCTTAAGTTTTACAGATAATTTCTTTATCGATTTGGCAGATGTAGATCTTCCTGCCATAAAATTGCTTACTGTTGTAATCGAATGATAAATCGATCGATACCGTTCGCATCTGGAGAGGCCAGATACTTATCGCGGATGGTTTGGTAGGCTTTTAATGCACCTTCTTTATCACCTTGTGCTTCTTTCAAGACACCAAGTTTCTTAAGAACCATTGGAGTTAGAAACTCATTATCTTTTATTGTTGATGCTTTTTCATAATAGCCTATAGCGGCTTTAAAGTCATTAAGATTAGCATTGGCATCTCCTAAACTTGAATATTTAATTATTGGAAGAATTTCTCCGGATGCTTCAAAATCTTCAAAATAAGATTTTGCTTCTTCATAATTTCCTAGTTGAAGGTTACAAAGACCAGCATAGTATTTAGCCATATTTCCAGCAGCTGTGCCTGAATAAGTTTCGGCAATTTCTTTGAACCCAGCAAAACCACCCCCCGGGTTGTTTAAGGCAAGCTCAAATGAATCTTTGTTGAAAAGCAGTTCTGCATGAAACATCGCCTCAACAGCTTCTTTGTTTTGAGGTTCTTGATATAAATATTTATACCCTAAATAGCCACCAATGATTGCAGCGAGAGAACCTAAAATGATGATTAGCCTGTTTTTATTTTTATCAATAAAATTCTCGGCCTGATGTTTTACTTCAGAAATGTCAATAAGTGTATCTCCGGCAGAGGCTTGATTAGTTAGCTTTCCTTGATATCTAGATCTGTAACCCTTGGTCATATATTTCTATGGTATTTGCAAAAGAGCTGCAAAATTACAAATAACACTGAAATCTATGGCAGGAATTAATGCTTTTTAAGATAAAATGTTCAATTTTAGTCCTTTATAAAAGGATAGTCCGATTGAATATAGTTATCTTCATAAAGTCCTTCAGGGGCAGGGTAGGCTGAGCTTTCTGCAAATTGTACGGCATCGTCCATTTCGGCGTTGATTCTATCTTTAATAGACTGAATATCAGCCTCTGAGGCGATATTCTGACTTAATATTTTGGCTTCAGTGGTAATCAAAGGATCTAAAGTCTTGTAATGCTCAACCTCCTCTTTAGAGCGATAATTTCCGGGGTCTGAAACGGAATGTCCTCTATATCGATAGGTGTTCATTTCCAGAAAAAATGGTCCTTTACCTGATCTGCAATGGCTGGCAGCTTCTGATAGTGCTTCGTGGACGGCTTCGGGAGTCATGGCATCAACAGGTTTGGAAGGCATATCGAAGGCAGCTCCTATTTTATATAATTCATGAACATTACTGGTTCGCTCAACACTGGTACCCATTGCATAGCCATTATTTTCAACGATGTAGATAACAGGTAGCTTCCAGGTCATTGCCATGTTGAACGACTCGTATAGCGCCCCTTGTCTAGCGGCTCCATCTCCAAACATGGTTACACAAATAAGGTCTGTTCCTCTATATTGTTCTGCTAAGGCAATCCCAGTACCAATGGGGATTTGAGCTCCAACAATTCCATTACCTCCGAAAAACCGATGTTCTTTTGAAAAGAAATGCATGGAGCCTCCTTTTCCTTTGACGCAGCCAGTTTCCTTGCCATAAAGTTCGGCCATACAGGATCGACTGGATAAGCCCCGACTTAAGGCAATTCCATGCTGTCTATAGGCTGTAACAAGGGCATCTTCTTTTCTGATAGCAGTTACCAATCCAGCCGCAATCGCTTCTTGACCGATATATACATGGCAAAAACCTCTGATCTTTTGCTGAGAATAGCTCATAAGGGTTCTTTCTTCGAATCTTCGGATTCGATACATCGTTTCGAACCAGCTTAACCAAGTAGATTGATCGTATTTGGAAGCAGTCTTCTTGGAAGTTGATGGTGTTTTAGTCAGAACCTCTGGCATTCAAATTTATTTTGGTACAAAAATAAAGGATTGAACTAACTTCGCAAGCTTGTGAAACTATGATTTTAGAAAATATAAGAATTGTAAATTTTAAAAACATTCACGAGGCATCCCTTATTTTCAAGACTGGAGTTAATTTCATTATTGGCGATAATGGCGTGGGGAAGACTAATTTACTGGACGCAATCTATTATTGCTGTATGACAAAGAGTTATTTTGGCGGTTCTGAAAAAAATAGTATTCAACACGAAAAAGATTTCTATAGAATTGAATCTATATGGAATGACCAGACAAAACCTATGAATGTGATAGTTAAATGTAGTAGGGAAGGGAATAGGAAAATGGAATGTAACGGAAATACTTATCAAAAGGCATCGGAACATTTGGGAAAAATACCAGTTGTTATGGTTGTTCCAAATGAAGTTTACACATTTGTTCATGTTGCTGAAGAAAGAAGAGTATTTCTAAATCAGACCTTGGTTCAAGTTGATCCTGATTATTTCAGTAAGCTGATTACTTATAATTTATGCCAAAAACAAAGAATGGCTACCTTAAAATGGTGCAAAATAAATGAACGAATGGATGAGGAATTGATTGAAAGTTATGAAAAAAAAATGTTGGAACCCGCATTATACATTTCAAGAAAAAGACAAGAGCTCATTCAATCAATTAATCCACTCATCCGTAAGTATTCTAAATTAATAAGCAGCGATGAGCAGGATTCAGTATTAGAATATTCCACTAATGTTCAATCTGATCTATTGCAACGATGGAGAGAGGAAAGGGAAATCGATATCCAAACCAAAAGGATAAAAACAGGAATTCACAGAGATAAATTGGAATGTAAAATGAATGGCCAGACCATTCATAATTATGGCTCTCAAGGACAGATAAAGACTTTAGTCATGGCTTTAAGGTTGGCGCAATTAGAATATCTAATGCAACATACCGGCAAGAAACCAATTTTATTGCTGGATGACTTATTCGCTAAGTTGGATGAAAATAGGGTGATGAGATTATTGGAATTAATTGATCAGATGGGAATTGAACAATGTATGATTACTGATACCCATCTGGATCGAGCTGTTAAACTATCCAAAATTCTGCAATCAAAATCTGGGATTATTATTCATAAACGTAATAAATTTGTTGGTTATGCGTAAATCTAATGATCAATCTTTATCGGATGTTCTAAAGGAATTTGCAGAGCAAAAGAAGTTTAAAAATAAATTGACTTCTAAAAAATTTGAAGCATTGTGGAATGAGTTGTTTTCATCGATAACCGGGGAATATTTGGGTAAAATTTACTATCAATCTGGAGTTCTTACTGTATATATTACATCTTCAGCTCTTAAAAAGAATTTGTTGCTGAATAAAAAATTACTTCTTCAACAACTAAACTCAAGATTGGATGAACCGTTAAAAGATCTTGAGCTAAAATAATTTTTTTATTTATAGATTTTAATAGCAGAAGACAATATGTTGTAAAGGGTTTCAACAGGAATATCTTCTGAAGGATTAATGCGAAAAATAGCCACTTGAGTTCTGGATTCTTGTTCTAGTTGTTTGTGTCTGATCATTGCTCCTTTGAGAAATCCGACATATGGATGATGAAGTTTTTTATCAATCCAGATGTAGCATAAATTGTGTTTTTGGTAATTAAAATAGTAGGTATTGTATTTAATGCTGCAAATAATATCTTTATGGAAGGATTGAATTAGGTCTTTCAATGCAAGAATACACTCATTAACTTCTATAGATTCTTTTGAAAATAGATAAGAATTGTTATCCATAAAATTTAAAGAAATTGTAAAAACTTAAACTAGTTTAAACCTTCAAGTTTAAGATTTATGTTTTAAAAAATTGTTCAATTTTGAAATTATTAGGCAAATATACGGGATTAAATCAGCTCGACCGTGAGACCTGCTTTTACCAAGATGAATCTTGAGGACTCATAAATGTACCTTCTTAAATATTATTAAGCAAACAGATAGGCTGTACAATATTCTATTTTTTGATTTTGAAAATTGAATCGTAAGTATTAATTGTTAATAGTATAAGATTGTAACTTAAAAGTATAGGAGTTCAATGAATTGAGATAGACAACTAATAAATTGATTAATGGACTTATAATAATTCGGATTTTTATTTTATAAGGCTTTTTTAGATTGTAGAATAGTTTGAAAGTAATGATTTTAGAAAAAATTAAAATAAAGTCGCAATTCATAAACCTTAATGGAATTAACTCGTTAAATTGCATCTTATAAAATTAAAAATATGGATTTATTAAAGATGTTACAAGAACAGCTGTCTGGCGATATGATTCAGCAGCTTAGTCAACAGGTCGGGGCAACCCCGGAACAAACGGCGCAAGCTGCAAATGGAATTTTTGCCGCTCTTGTAGGGGGACTTGCTCAAAATTCTTCTACTCCAACAGGTTTAGGAGCGCTTAGTTCTGCTTTAGATAAGGATCACGATGGCAGCCTGTTAGATGATGTTTTTGGTTTAATTAGTGGTAATATCAGTCAAGACAATAGGGCTTCTAATGGTACTGGTATTCTAGGGCATATATTAGGTCAAAACCAACAACAGGTAGCTCAACAGCTTAGTAAGTCTTCTGGATTGGATATATCACAGATTATGAAACTAATGCCAATCATTGCACCGATTGTTATGGGCCTACTTGGTAAAATGAGATCCAATTCCAATTCATCCGGTGGCGGTGGTATTCTTGATTTAGCTCAGATTTTAATGGGATCTGCGAAGTCGGCGCAAACGGGTGGTTTTGGTGACATAATCGGAACAGTATTAGGAGGAGTGCTTAGTAATCAGGGGCAAGCCCAAGCTCCTCAATCATCAACTGGAGGTTTGCTAGGAACAATCTTTGGTAAACTGTTTAAAAGATAATATTTCTAAGAACTAGAAATCTTTTTTTGTTTCTTGATTCATTTTTTTTTAAAATGAACAGATACAATTTGGAATAATCATGGACTTCATGATTTAAAGGTGATTGTATTAATCATTTTTCAATAGTCGAAAATCATCCTAAAGTATCTTCGGTATATTTTGCAATTAGAGTTTTTCCAAAGATTAACTTCTTAAAACTTATACAAAGAATGAATTCTCACAAATAAGAATTAAGAAAAATTATTTTCTTATACTCATAAAACTCTTAAAAGTAAGAGTGCATTCAGATAAACTAATAATACTCTGAAAAAAATTAATCAAAAGATTGATTTGCTGTAGTAGCTTGTTCTACGAGTTCTTGATATTCAGCAGGAGTTAAGCCGTCCATGCAATAATGTATAGGATTTACAGGTTTTCCATTAAACCAAACTTCATAGTGACAATGTGGTCCGGTAGATAATCCGGAATTTCCTATAGTGCCTAATATTTCTCCTTTTTTGACTTTTTCACCAACCCTAACCTTTATGGTCTGCATGTGGGCATATAAAGTCTTATAACCGTATCCGTGGTTTATTAATACAGAACGTCCGTATCCAGACACCTTGTTTTCTATACGTTCGATGCGTCCGTCACCGGTAGCTTGAATGGAAGTTCCAATCGGAGCTGTAAAGTCAATTCCTGTATGCATCTTATTAATTTTATGCACAGGATGAAGTCTAATACCAAATCCAGATAATTGTTGAACGTCTTTTGAAAGGTGGTCAAGTCTCACTGGTTTTATGGAAGGTGTGGAGGCCAATAAACTTGCTTTAGTCATCGCCGTTTTTTCAACTTCATCAAATGACTTACTTAACACATAAACCTGTTTTTCTAACTGATCTAAATAGGATTTGGTTTCACTAAGCGTTACGCCACCACTGGCAAGCATTTTAGTAGACATGTAAGGATCGTGACCTCCGATTCCAGAGTGCCAGACTGAAGGATCAATAGGATCCATTCCCAATAAAATTCTATGGATTTTGGCGTCCCGGTTTTGAAGATTCTGAACAATTTTATCAGCCCTTTCAATTTGCTCTTTTAAAGTGGAGAACTGATAATCCATTTGATTCAAATTCTTCAGAAGAGCCTTTTCACGTGGTGTAGGAAAATACTCAGATGTTAGAAAGTATAAAATGGCGGAACCAACAAAAACTGCAGAGATATAACCGAGGACTCTTAAGAAAATTGACTTATTAGTCAGTTTGACCTTTTCAAACTGTAAGGTATGCGGATTATATACATATTTCTCAAACCTCACCTTTTACTATCTATTTTATCCTACTTTTGTGGACTGTTTGAAATTCAGATTTTGTTTGATTGGACAAAAATAGGTAAAATTTCCCAAATTCATTTTATTTCACATTTGTAAGATATAAATATAATAAAAATAAATATATATAATATTGATATTCAGTGTTGTATTTATTTAATAAACGATTAACAGATGAATTCGAGCGAGATAAGAAAGCACTTTTTAAGGTTTTTTGAAGAGCATAAACACAAGTTAGTTCCGAGTGCTCCAATAGTAGTAAAAGATGATCCAACGCTGATGTTTACCAATGCGGGGATGAATCAGTTTAAAGATATATTTCTTGGGAATAAAAAATCTGAATATCCCAGGGTCGCGGATACTCAAAAATGTCTTCGAGTTAGTGGTAAGCATAATGATTTGGAAGAAGTTGGGACGGATGGCTATCATCATACCATGTTTGAGATGTTGGGTAATTGGTCCTTCGGTGATTATTTTAAAGAAGAAGCCATCGCCTTAGCCTGGAAATTATTAACCGAAGTCTATAAAATAGATGCTAACCGCTTATTTGTTACTGTATTTGGCGGTGATCAGAATGATCATCTTGAACCTGATCGAGAAGCCTTTGAATTTTGGAAAAAATGGGTGCCGGAATCAAGAATTCTTTTTTGCCATAAAAAAGATAATTTCTGGGAGATGGGAGACACAGGGCCATGTGGTCCGTGTTCAGAAATTCATATTGATCTAAGACCAGACGAGGAATTTACAGAAGAATCTGGCGCAGCCTTAGTCAATAAAGGAGTGCCAGAAGTTATGGAAATTTGGAATCTGGTATTTATACAATTTGATCGCAAAGCAGATGGTAGATTAGTGGAATTACCTTCGAAGCACATCGATACCGGAATGGGATTTGAAAGGCTGTCGATGGTTCTTCAGAATAAAAAAGCTTCGTATGATACAGATGTATTTACACCACTGATAGATTTTATTTCTACATTCAGTGGAATAAAATATAATGGAAAATATGACAGCACATCGAAATCCGATATGGCCATGCGCGTTATGGCTGATCATATTCGGGCAATAGCATTCACCATTGCAGATGGCACCTTACCCTCCAATACAGGATCTGGTTATGTAATCCGAAGAATTTTGCGCAGGGCCGTCAGGTATTATTATTCTTTTCTTCAGATCAAAGAACCATTTCTTTTTCGATTAGTGCCCATATTGGTACAAACAATGGGAGAATATTTTCAGGAATTAATAACGCAAAATGAATTTATAGTAAAAGTTATTCGTGAAGAGGAGCTTTCATTTCTTAAGACACTTGAAGGTGGTTTGAAAAAATTGGATTCTATTTCTCCTCAATCTAATGGTATTAGTGGTCAGATTGCATTTGAATTATATGACACCTATGGATTTCCGCTGGATTTGACAAAATTAATTGCTGCTGAAAAGGGTTGGAACGTTGATGAATCAGAATTTAATGAATTATTATTAAAACAGAAAGAAAGATCACGAGCTGATGCCAAAAAATCATATTCAGACTGGCATATAATTGCAGAAGGAGAGTCCGTTTTTGTGGGATATGATACTTTGCAAGTAGAAAATTCACAATTATTAAAATGGAGGAAGCTTGAGGCAAAATCTGAGGTCCGTTATCAATTAGTACTGAGCACAACTCCTTTTTATCCGGAAGGTGGAGGACAAATTGGAGATCAAGGCATACTTTATTTTAACGAAAGACCTATCGAAGTTTTAGATACGGTGAAGGAAAATGATTTAATTCTACACATTACTGAAATCCTTCCAGAAGATATCAATGGAAAAGTAAAAGCTATAGTCAATGGTAAGCGAAGATCTTTGATCGAAAAAAATCATTCAGCAACTCATTTACTACACAGTGCTCTTAGAACAGTGCTTGGAACTCATGTTCAGCAGAAAGGATCTCTGGTCAGCAACGATTATCTTCGATTTGATTTTTCTCATTTTCAAAAAGTGAGTAATGAAGAACTTTTACAAATAGAACAACTTGTAAATGAAAAGGTAAGAGAAAATATTCAATTACAAGAATACAGACAGATTCCAATTGATGAAGCACGAAAAGCTGGTGCCATGATGCTTTTTGGAGAAAAATACGGAGAGAAAGTTAGAATGATTTGTTTTGACAAAGAATACTCGGTCGAGCTCTGTGGTGGATGTCATGTTAGACAAACAGGTAATATTGGGCTTTTTAAAATTGTCTCTGAATCAGCTGTAGCAGCTGGTGTTCGTCGTATAGAAGCAGTAAGTGCTAATAAAGCGGATGAATATGTATTTCAAATTCAATCTGAATTGCATTCAATAAAACAACTCATCAATAGTCCTTTGGATCCTGTGGCACATATAAAAAGTATGTTGGAAGAGCAGAAATTATTACAAAAGGAAATTCAGGAACTTAAAGAGTCTCAGGCCATGGAAATGAAAGCTTCATTAATCTCTGAGGCTAAGAAGGTAGAAAACTATTATGTTCTTCATAAATGGATAAACATTCAGGATGGAAGGATTGCAAAAAATTTAATCTACGCAATAGGTAAAGAATTAGGTGAGTCTGTAATTGTATTTGGTTTTGTTGAAAAAGAAAAGCCAAATCTTATGATGTATGTGGATGAACAATTAACTCAGTCTTCAGCTTTGAATGCAGCTCAGCATCTTCGACAGATTGCAAAGCATATTCAAGGTGGAGGAGGTGGACAGGCTTTTTTTGCTACAGCTGGAGGAAAGAAGGTAGAGGGGCTTACAGCAGCGTTACAAGAATCAGAGCTTTTGCTTCTCAAACCAAGATCTTAAGAAACTATGAAATTGATTCTCATACTTAGCATTTTCATCATTTTTATATTATTCAATCTTTACATCCGGGTAAAAACCATGAAGTATTATCGTGAACTTGTTCAGCGTAGAATTCAATTTGGTTTTGGTGACTTATTTAATAATTTAAAATGGGAGCAAGTTTTAAAAAAGTATCCGAACGATTCTGAATTATTGACAAGATTCAGAATTCATATGTTAAATACCGGAGCTCTTTTTATAAGTTCTATTTTATTGGTTTTATTTTTAATGTATTTTTTTAGTACCATGCATGGATAAGAAGTTGAAGATTGGTTTAGTTGGTTTAGGACACCTTGGCAAAATTCATTTAAAGTGTTTGTTACAAATTCCAGAGATAGAGCTGGTGTGTTGTTATGACGCAAATATTGAGGTTGGACAGTCGATTTGCAAAGAACACGGAATAACATTTTGTTCATCCTATTCGGAGTTAATTAAAAAAGTTGACGCTGTTGATATTGTTACCCCAACCAGCACTCATTTCGAACTTGCCAAGCAAGCAGTAATGGCGTCTAAACATTGTTTTATAGAAAAACCGGTGACACAATCACTTAAAGAAGCTGAAACTCTAGAGTTGCTTCAAAAAGAGTATAATGTAAAAATTCAAGTCGGCCATGTAGAAAGATATAACCCTTCTTTTCTTTCCGTCTTTCCTTTTATTCGGGAACCTAAATTTATTGAAGCACATCGATTATCACCATTTAATCCTAGAGGTACAGATGTTTCAGTGGTTCATGATTTGATGATTCACGATTTAGATTTAATTAGTTTGCTGGCCAAATGTGAACCTAAGGAAATTCGTGCCAGTGGATTGAGCCTAGTAAGTAGGTTTTATGACATCTGTAATGCTAGAATCGAATTTGAGAATGGATTGGTAGCCAACGTTACAGCTAGTCGAATCAGTATGAAGCAAATGAGAAAATTGAGGATTTTTCAAGAGGATGCATACATTAGTTTAGACCTGGCAGGAAAGGAAGTTCAGGTTATAACTTTGCGTGATCAAAGTGAACCTAATACACTTGAGTTAGATACCTATAAGGGAAAGAAATTTATTAAATTGGAAGATTTGGAGGTAGAAAGTAATAACGCGATTCTGGATGAATTAAAATCATTTTCAAAAAGTATATTACAAAATCTTGAATGCGACGTTACTTTACAAGATGGTATTCGCGCCCTAAGATTAGTGGAGGCAATTACCAAGCAAATTAATTAATTATGAGTAGAATCTTAATTTTTCTTTCTCTAATTCTTTTTTTGACCCTTGAATCTTGTAATGATTATTCTGATGTAATTATTCCAGCTTACTTGTACATCGAAAATGTTCAAATGACTGCTAAGCCTGAACAAGGTTCCACTTCGCATGGTTATAGGGATGTTTGGGTTTATATCAACGATACATTTGCAGGAGCTTATGAGATACCAATACTTATTCCAATAACGAAACTTGGTGACAAAAACGTAAAAATATTTGCAGGTATTAGAAATAATGGTACTCTTTCTACACCGGTAAGATATCCAATGGCACAACCATTTGAAGTTAATATAAAATTCGAATCACAAAAAACGGATACGCTACTTCCGATCTTTCGATACTACGACAATGTAAAGGTTCCTTTTAATGAGAGTTTTGATAAAATTCATTTTTTCAATCAAGAATTAGATAATGATTTTGCCACAAAAGTTGTTCTGAGTAATTCAGCCGATGCATTTGAAGGATCTAATTCAGGAGAAATACAATTAACGAAAACTAATCCATTTCTTGCTGCATCGTATGATATTGCCAAAGCTATTCCAATTACGCCCAACAGAGTTTTTATTGAGTTGAATTATAGAAGCGATATAACTTTTTATGTTGGACTTTTTGGTTTTAAAACTGGAGAGCAACCCAAAGATTATGTATTAGGAACAGTAAAGCCACGGGCTAGTTGGGGTAAAATATATTTTGAATTCACGAAGCAGATAAGTGAATGTACTTGTGAAAACTATCGACTAGGGGTAATCGCTGCATACGATTCTACCTTGGCAAAGGAAAATCAATTTATATATATGGACAATTATAAATTGCTTCATCAATGAAATTTCCCGGTTGGGCTAATGTATTATATCGGATAGGTGACATTCTAATTGTTGCAGTAGTTTGGTCATTTTGTTTCCATCGTTTAATACAAGATGGATTTATTTCCAATTATTCAGATCCGCAAGGAATATTTTATTATTCGATTATATTAATTCCTGCATCTTGGATGGTGATGAATAATTTGGCGGAGATGTATCGCAATATTTATCGCCAAAGTCGATGGAATGTTGCCATTGCTACCATTGGAATTAGTTTAATTTTAGTCTTGGGTATTTACTTGGCTTTTCAATATTTGGATTCTAAGTATATATACGACAAAGGGAATCCGGTCCCAGGATATTTTTTTTACCATATTTCTGTAATTCTCTTTTATAGAATGTTGGTGTTGAGTCTAGCCAGTCGAAGAATAAAAAAGGGTATTGTAGGATTTAATACATTAATAATTGGAGGAGATCAAAAGGCGGTAGAGCTTTATCAGGAATTACAATCTTTTGGCTATCGATTAGGTCACAGGATTCTTGGATTCATTCCGTCCAATGGATTATCTAACAGTGAACTTGGAAAATTAATGCCAGAGTTAGGCAATATTAAATCCCTTAAACAAATTATTCTAAATAATAAAATTGAAGAAGTCATCATTGCCATTGAACCAACGGAACATGAAAAGATCAAAAGCATTTTAGATATTCTATTTGAATTTGAAGATTTCTTAATTATCAGAACCATTCCAAGCACTTATGATATATTATTGGGAAGTGTAAAAATGAATTATTTGTATGGAGCTGTATTAATAGAGATTCGCCGGGAGATGATGCCCTTATGGCAAAAATCAGTCAAAAGATTTCTAGATATAATAGTAAGTATTGTATTATTAATTGCCTTATCTCCATTGATTGTATTTATTTATTTTCGTACCAAATGGGCTAATCGTGGAGCAGCAATTTATGCGCAGGAAAGAATAGGGCAATTTGGAAAACCTTTTCAAATCTATAAGTTTCAATCGATGGTTGAGAATGCTGAGAAAAATGGTCCACAATTATCGAGTGAATCGGATGAACGAATAACGACTTGGGGAAAATTTATCAGAAAATGGAGATTGGATGAACTGCCTCAGTTTTATAATGTTCTGCGCGGAGACATGTCTTTGGTTGGACCAAGACCTGAACGACAATATTATATTGATCAAATCATGCTTTCGGCTCCACATTACAAACATCTCTTAAAAGTTCGTCCTGGAATAACCTCCTGGGGTCAGGTAAAGTTTGGGTATGCATCCAACATTCAAGAAATGTTACAACGTTTAAAGTATGATATTTTGTATGTTGAAAATATGTCCCTTGGATTAGATTTTAAAATCCTATTTTATACCATATTGGTTTTGATTCAAGGAAAGGGTAAATAAATGTTGAATAAAAATTAATTTTGCCGCAAGAATTATTTATGAGTAGAATCATTAATCTAAGAGAAGCCATTCGGGAAGGGATGAGTGAAGAAATGAGAAGGGATCCTAACGTTTTTTTAATGGGGGAAGAAGTCGCATTATACAATGGTGCCTATAAGGTCAGCAAAGGTATGCTGGATGAATTCGGACCCAAACGAGTGATTGATACACCCATTGCAGAATTGGGTTTCGCTGGAATTGGTGTAGGGGCTGCAATGAATGGTTTACGACCCATCGTAGAATTTATGACCTGGAATTTTGCGGTTTTGGCTTTTGATCAAATCGTTAATAATGCCGCTAAGACCTTAACTCAATCTGCAGGAGAATTTAAATGCCCGATTGTATTCCGAGGGCCATCCGGAAGTGCTGGTCAATTAGCTCAACAACACTCTCAAAGTTTTGAATCCTGGTTGGCCAATTGTCCTGGATTAAAAGTCATTTCATGTATTGATCCTCATGACGCTAAAGGATTAATTAAGTCGGCCATCATCGATGATGATCCGGTTTGCATGATGGAATCTGAGATGCTGTATGGATTGGAAGGCGAGGTTCCGGAACATGAATATTATGTACCTATTGGTGTGGCGGCGATTCGTCGGGAAGGAACAGATGTGACTATTGTTTCTTATAATAAGATGATGGAGGTTGTCAAGTTAGCGGCCATTGAATTAGAAAAAGAAGGCATCTCGGCAGAAGTAATAGACTTAAGAACTATAAGGCCTTTGGATTATGATACCATCATTAATTCCGTAAAAAAAACAAACAGACTTGTGGTAGTTGATGAGAGTTGGCCTTTTGCCAGCGTGTCTTCTGAGGTTGCTTATATGGTTCAAAAACGAGCCTTTGATTATTTGGACGCACCAGTAGTTCGAGTTAATACCGCAGATACATCATTAGGTTATGCTCCAACTTTCGTTCAGGAATTTCTGCCAAATCCAGAAAAGGTTATTAAAGCAGTAAAGCAGGTTATGTATCGCTAATTATTCAATATAGATAAATCAAAGAGATTACCTTGTTTTGTATTATAAATAGATAGTGATAAAGCTTATTCTACTGAAGATTAGGGCGAAAGACTAATTCAACTAATTTATTAGTCAAAAGTAAAAGTTCTCATTAATTTAAATTTAGATAATAAAGATTTCAAATATTTGAATGGCAGTTCAAATATTTTTGAATGCTTTATAAAAGTACGGAGGAATAGCTGGATACATAATTAAGTGTAAAATCAGAAATAGTAAAGTCTTAATAATATAATAGTTGTCTATGGATTGCAACAGATTCCTGGAACAACAACACTTGAGAATCTTTTAAACCAAACACTGGATAATAAATTCTCAAGCTCTGAATTTAATACTCAGCTATTGGAATAAAAAGTTTCATTTAAGGAGGAACTTAATTTATAGGATGAATTTTTAATTCGCTGAAATATTTAATCTGTTTTTATTAAATTTTATAATTATAGTCAATCTGATTTAAAGCATTGATCTAATATGTTATAATGCTCACAAATTTCAAAATAATTATTTGAGTTAAATTCATTTTTTTATTTAGAATATAAAATTTTATTTTATACTAAAAAGATTAAACTCAAAGGGGTTATCATTGTTTTTTATTTAGATTAGATAACTAAACAAATAAAATTACAATCAATGAGTAACGA
>CAZHNF010000006.1:0-32137 GCA_964533625.1 uncultured Saprospiraceae bacterium
CATAGCTATGCTGTTTAATAGCAATTTCAAGCTTACTATCTAAATCACTATAATTGTTTTCAATAGGTTCTATTGAACATGAAACCCCATAGATTAACGTACAAAACAGTAAGGCAACGAAAATTTTGTTCATGCTTATGGATTAAAATGTGGTCAAAGTTACAAAAAGCACAAAAAAAAATACTGAAAGGTCTTAATATTTCTCTCAAATTATATTTTTTATGCTTTATCACCTTGATAATTAACGTTTTGAGTAATTTTTGGGATTAACAGAATTTAATCAAAAAAGCTGTGATTGAGTCAAACACAGCTTTTAATTCTTATAATTTAAATTCTTATCATTTTACTTTTTCCAAGGTAAAGCGGCAGCTCTGTTGGCAATTTCCTGACCAAGTCGAACTCCTTCTTCGCAATCCTGTCGGATGTGCACTCCAAGTGGAATTCTTGAAATCGCATCTTCCCATCCAGCTCTTGAAAGTGATTTATATTCTCTTGGTTTACCATTAAATTCTGTTCTTTCAGTGTGACAGCGATCTACGAAAGTAAAGTCATCTCCGTATACTTTTGCAATAGCCAAAAATCCTCCGCCTCCAAAAGTAGAGTGGCCAGAAGGATAGGCTGGAAATGCAGGTGTAATACCTTCTACTCCAGTATATGGATGATCCAATGGTGGTTCGTATTCCGTAACTTTTAGTACATCCTTAATATAGTGTTCTGGTCTTTCTACATTGTAATAGTACTTGGAATTCCAGCATACCACTGCAAAGTCATTCATAGAGATGGATAATAAAGCAGTTGCATAAATAGCCTTATCAAGTCTAGAATTATCTATAACCATTATCTGATCCAAACAAGCTAATAATCTTGAAGGTGGAGAAAAAGTCAATCCGAATAAATCATCAGACCAGAATTCCCCAATCCACTCATCTTCATAAGTTACGTTTGTAAAGGATCGGTTTAATACCTCAAGATTTTGAATATAATACAAAGATGTTGGATCTTCACTGTAAGCTATTGGAGGTTGAGAGATCTTTTGACCATCGTTACTTACAAAAGTTCTCATTTTACCAGCAAAAGGAAACATACCACCATCCGGATTATCGTTGGTAGGTGCCCATCTTCCAGGAACTCTCTTTCCCTGAGCATCAAGACTGTTTTTTCTCCAATCGTAATATATAGGTTTAGAAGGATCATTATTCAATACATTCAAATAGGCTTCATGGCCATAAGGATCAGTGGTTGACCATTGCCAAACTGCGCGGGCTACTTCTTCTCCCCAGGCTTTAGAGTTATTGAAAGTAACACTATTGGTTTTTCCTTTGAAATCATTTTCGTTGGCATTTCTTAGTTCATTGATTAACCTAAGTGCATCCTCTCTAGTTATGTGAGAGCCTTTGGATGAGGTAAAAAAGCTAACTTTTTCAAACATTCTGCTCATTAGATAAAACTGAACCTCATTGACCACCTCTGGCCAATACATGGTTTGCTTAGAATCAAAAGTTGGAATATTAGCTGCCACGAAGCTTGGGTGATTTTTAAGAGAATTGTATTCTGGCATACCGGGAATACAGGCCTCATAAGTTGCCCAATTGATGTAAGCTAATGCTCTTGGACCTGGAGCAGGTCTGAATCCCAGAGCGTCTTTGTCGATTCTTAAGAACAACTCATTCCAGCTGTGTAAGACTGAATTATCAAAAGACTTTACTGAGTTATCGTCGGTCGGTTCAGGAGTAGTACTTGTACAGGAATTGAATACTATCAATCCTACTACAAGGAGCGGCAAGAGGAGATTGCGATAGTTCATTGTTGATTAATATTTAATGGGTTTAATTTGCTTTTACGCGGTTTGTGATTTCGCCCACAAAACTAGTGAATTAAATGATTTTTTTAATCAGAATTGACGAAAACTAATTTAAGGATGACGAAATCATAATTAATTAATATAATATAATAAAAAATTATACGTAAAATATTGTTAATCTTTTATTTATATAGATAATTTTATTATATTAAATAAAATTAATGCCTGCAACAGAAACCATTTTTTCTCCGCAAAACGGAGCTTATTGATTAGGAATATCCGCCTTACTAAATTCATAAAGCTTTTTAGCCTCTTCCTCCTTATACCGCTGGACCTGACCTAAGGCATCCGGGACAACATCGCTGCATATGACGATCAACGATCCTTTTTGAGCTTTTTCAATAGCTGATTTTATCGCTTCAGACTCCGTTCGGAAAATGGTAATCTTCTTGTTGGGATCATGAGATCGGATTCCGGCTTCCAGCATTTCTATTATTTCTTCCTCTGACTTTCCCCTAAGATTTTTGTCTTGCCGGATAATAATTTCATCAAACATAGTTGAGGCCACATATCCGATACCCTCGTTATCCTCTTGTCTTCGGTCCCCAATGCCTGCGATAATACCGACCTTGGGTTTACCATCCATTTTATCGGTAAATTTCTTGAGGGCATTAAGTCCGGCCGGATTATGAGCATAATCCAAAAGCACATCAAAATCCTTGAAATTAAACAAGTTAAGTCTACCAGGAGTCTGTGCCGGAGATGGAATAAAGCTCTCCAGTGCACTGCTAATATCCTGTAATTCAAAACCCCTTATATAACCAGCCAGCGCTACAGGAAGTATATTTTGAATCATAAAACTTGCCTTTCCGCCAAAGGTCAACGGTACGTTCACTGCTTTAGCTACTCGAAGCTTCCATTCTCCTTTACAGATGGTTATAAACCCGTTTTCAAAAATAGCGGATAACCCACCAGACTTCATGTGCTTTATAATTCGCTTGTTCTTTTCATCCATAGAGAATAGCGCAATTTTGCAATTTGCGGTCGTTCTCATCTCATAAACAAGATCATCATCGGCATTTAAAATGGCATATCCATCCGGTAATACTGATTCAACCACAACGGCTTTGACCTTGGCTAGTTGCTCAATGGTATGAATTCCTTTTAAGCCAAGATGATCCGGTGCAATATTGGTAACAATGGCGATGTCGCAATTTTTAAAACCCAAACCCGCTCTTAGAATTCCTCCACGCGCTGTCTCCAACACCGCGAAATTGACACTTGGATCTTTAAGAACAAATTCAGCAGATCCCGGACCTGAACAATCTCCTGACATCATAAGATGATTCTGAATATAGATCCCGTCGGTGGTAGTATACCCTACGGTATATCCCATAAGCTTAGCCAAATGAGCCATCAATCTTGTGGTAGTGGTCTTTCCATTCGTACCTGTTACAGCAACAATGGGAATTCTGGATGGAGCACCCGGTGGATAAAGCATGTCAATGACAGGTGCGGCTACATTCCTTGGAAGTCCTTCTGCTGGTGCAAGATGCATTCGGAATCCAGGGCCGGCATTCACTTCTATCACAGCTCCCCGGGTTTCACTGAGTGGTTTTGAAATATCCTTGGTTATGAGATCAATTCCGCAGATATCTAATCCAACTACTCTCGAAATTCTTTCAGCCATAAAAACTATGGATGGATGCACAATATCGGTTACATCAATAGATGTACCGCCTGTCGATAAATTGGCGGTGTCTTTGAGCACTACAACTTGTTCTTTGGCAGGAATCGAATGAAGGTTTAAGTTTTGTGCCTCCAGTTGTTTATGTGTAATAGTATCTATGTTGATACTGGTCAATACTTTCTCATGCCCAAATCCACGTCTGGGATCTGAATTGACAAGGTCTATTAATTCTTGAACCGTTGAATGACCATTCCCAATGACCTGAGCCGGAAGTCTTCTTGCCGCCGCAATCATTCTGTAATTAATCACGAGAATCCTATAATCTTCACCGGTAATATATTGCTCTACGATCACGGAATTAGAAATTCTCTTAGCATTATCCAATGCAGCCACTGCTTGTTCCCAGTTTTCAATATTGGTAGTGACTCCTCGTCCGTGATTTCCATTTATAGGTTTTATCACTAAAGGATATCTCAATGATTTGACCGAATCTTCCAAACCTGTTTGAGTTCTTATAATTTCACCTCTTGGTACCGGAATCTCTGCCTGTTGTAATAAAAACTTAGTATCTTCCTTATCTCCGGCGATTTCTACCCCAATACTGGAAGTCTGAGAAGTTACTGTGGCCTGAACTCTTTTCTGATTTCGACCATATCCCAATTGACAAAGACTGTATTTATTCAATCGAATCCAGGGAATTCCTCTGGCTTCGGCTTCTTCAATGATAGATCCAGTACTTGGCCCTAAGCGGCTGGCTTCACGAAGCTCCCGCATCTCTTGAATATCTGATTTTAAATCATACTCCGTACCTTCAATTAAGGCTTCAGCAATTCGAACAGAAGCTCTTGCCGCGAATTGGCCTACTTTTTCTTCGATATAATCAAAAACTACATGATATACTCCTTCCTCACCAAATGAACGGGTTCTTCCAAACCCGACATCCATACCAGCTAATGTTTGAATTTCCAGAGCTATGTGTTCTATCACGTGACCCATCCAGGTCCCTTCCTGAACTCGTTCGTAAAAACCACCAGGAGTTCCAACAGAGCATCGGTGTTCATATAAGCCTGGAAGCAATTTTTTCATTCGATCAAGAAATCCAGGTATTGCATTCGTTGGTTTTTGTTCCAGGTCTTCCAAATCCAACACCATAACGATGAGTTTATGTCTGCGAATGGACCAGTAATTAGGACCACGCATCGTATTTATCTCTCTAATTCGCATAATCAATCGAGTTGTTTGTGCGACAAATTAGATCAAATGCTTATAAGATCAAGAGATTGATAAAAATAATAATTTTCTTTATGGGTAATTGACTAGTGGTCAGTAATAAAGAGTAAATTATAAATTGTAAGTATTAAGACTTACTTATAATAGGATCTTATTCTTGTGCGAACATTATCTCTTACATTCATGTAGTACAAATTAAAATCTCCTTTGTGATAATTTTTTCTAATCAATAGAAAACTTCCGGGAAATTTTGGTTTGCTAGACCACAGAATGTTTTTGTAAATTTGAGCAGAGACAGCGTTTCGTATAGGTTCTTTTTCCATATCAATTACCATTCCCAGATTATTGGATTTAGGAATAACATTTTGGTCTGTTGTCCAACTCAATGGATTTGTAACCAATGCCGGATTTTCATTCTCAAGCCATTTGGGTGAGTATCCTTTTTTATAGGTCCTCCAGCTGCAGATACAAGATGTTTCCTGAGGGTAAGAACATACTTTTATATACTTAAATGTCCCTTCTGGTACAGGAAAACCGACGACGTAAGCGACAACTAGTTTACTTTTCATCTGTGTGTTATCAAAGACCTGTTTGAGTAATCGGATGGCCATTAAAGCACCCTGACTATGTGCCGCTATGATGATTGGTCTTCCCTGATTCCAGTGATCGTAATAGTAAAGGAATGCGTTATAAATATCCTCATAAGCAAGATCATAAGCTTTCTGAGAAGATATTTTATCCTTCGTAAAGAAGGAATAATAATGCGCCTGACGATAGCGGGGAGCAAATACTCTTCCATCCTGATTAAATATACTGGCTTGAAACTTTATTGATCCTTCATCTGTGCTTTCATTTACCTTAGCATCATCCATATTGGCATTCCAGTTTCTGTCTTTCTTATGCCCAAAATAAGTTGTAGGATGTATAAAAAATACATCGACTTCCTCTGGAATATGATTGATTTCTATTCCTTTTGGGCTGAGGTCTGCAAGATCCTGTTTAAAGGGAAGACTAGCCCAGTAATAGGAATTAGAATAATCCGGGGATCTTCCAATTGATTTTTCGTCGAATGAAGTTCGCGGATTATAGATTCCGCAGGAACCCAGAAGAATCATCAATAAAAGGCAGATAGCGTATATGCGCATAAATTAATTCTTTGTTAAACACCAATGAAAATAAGCTTAAAGCAAGTGTACTAATAACCAGACATTTACTTTTGTTGTTTATAATGACAATTTTAATTCTGATTTAGATGCAAGCGCATTCAAAAAAAACAGATATCCTATCACTTAACAGGGATCAACTTCTGGAGAAGCTGAGCTCCTTTAAGTTCGAGAAATACCGCGCTGCACAAATCGACGAATGGCTCTGGAAACACGGCGTTCGAGATTTTGATCAGATGACGAATTTGAGTAAATCACAAAGACAAATTCTGGATGAACATTTCTTTATTCCAAAAATAACTTTGGATAAACAGCAAATCAGTTCTGATGGAACAATAAAATTTCGATTTCAATTATTCGATGGACCTAAGATCGAATCGGTTCTGATTCCCGTTGAAGAAGATGGACGTTATACCGTATGCGTTTCGTCTCAGGCTGGCTGCAGTCTGACCTGTCATTTTTGTGCAACCGGCAAGATGGGATTAATTCGTCAATTATCCGCGTCAGAAATTTATGATCAATATCTTGAAGTTCAAAAAGTATGTGCGGAAACCCATCAAAACAAAATTAGCAATATAGTATTTATGGGGATGGGAGAGCCCTTGCTTAATTATAAAAACGTCGCAGAATCCATTCGACGTCTTACCGCAGAAGAAGGTCCGCATTTATCAAATAAACGAATTACGATTTCAACAGCTGGTATCGCTAAAATGATTAAAAAATTAGCCGATGACGAGATCAAAGTGAATCTAGCCTTATCGCTTCACGCCGCGGATGATCAAAAAAGATCAGAAATGATGCCGATCAACGATTCCAACAGATTGTCAACATTGGTTGACGCCCTCAAATATTATTATTCTAAAACAGGAAATAAAATTAGTTACGAATATATTGCTTTCGAACATTATAACGATACTGAATCAGATGCACGTAATTTGATAAGATTGTGCAAACATTTTCCGGTTATGGTTAATATTATTGAATACAATTCTGTCAGAGGAGTGGAATTCGAAAAATCTTCGGATGACCGTATAAACAACTTTGCGCGTTTAGTTCGTCAACAAGGTATTATGATCACGGTACGAAGATCAAGAGGAAAGGATATTGATGCGGCCTGTGGACAGTTAGCAAATCAGGATTAATCATATGATTGCATTATTTAAAATTACTCCATCTGAAAGAACAATTTTCTTATTGAATTTAAAATACTATTCACCAGAAAATAGAATTATTTTATACTCTTTATCGTTATAGAGTTTTGATTTATACATTCATGAAACCTTTTTTACTTTTTGTTCTTCTTTTTTCATTAAAAATTGGTTTGGCTCAACCGAGTGAAGAAGAGTTTAAGAATGAAGACTTCTATGATTATCACAAAGTTGGTGGACTGAGCATGATGGATTCATTAAATTCTAGTGTAATGCCCATTATCGATATGCTGAAAAAGAATGTGTTGCAATTGGAGTTCGACATTCTGGAGTCCTCACCAAAAAGATTGTTTTACACTGTTCGGTATTTTAACAAAGATTGGACACCCGCCAATATAAGTCGATGGGAAGCCATTTCTTCATTCGAAGAGATAGAGTTAAACACTTACAGCATTTCATTTAATACTTACAAACCCTATGTTCATTATTCGGTCCCCATTTCTATGGACAACCTTGGATTGAAGTTAAGCGGCAATTATATTTTTTATGTCTATGACGAATCGGGTATTATCATTTCAAAAAAATTTTATGTCACCGACAGTCGCTTCAAAGCCGAGATAAAATTTCAACAATTGTATGAATCTTCCAAATTGTGGACTCATCAATCCTTATCGGTAACCATCAATACCCATCCGATTACCATTATCAATCCAGAGCAGGAAATACAAATGGATATTTTTCAGAATGGTGATCCCAATAAAAAGAAAACTTACCGTACTCCTAATTACTTTAGAGAATTCGAATTATTCTATAACCGTCCAGATGGAATAATTTTTCCGGCAGGCAAAGAGTTCAGAAATGTCGATACTCGAAGAATACAAATTAAGGGAAGAAATGTCGATTACTGGGATTATAAAGGAAATGAATTCTTTTGTCATATTTTTCCCGATGTACCTCGTGCCGATAGAAATTATATATACTATCCGGATTATAATGGAAGAGCCTTATATCTCACCTATGATGTGAGCTCAAGTCAAACTGATTATGCCGGTGAATATATAAATCTGGTATTTACCTTACAAAATACTGAGGAATATTCTTCCCCCTTATTTCTCTATGGACAAATTAGCCAATGGAAAATTCTTCCGGAATATCAAATGAAATATTCAGATACCTGTCGATGTTATACGCATTCTCTTAGTGTTAAGAACGGATTCATCGATTATGCTTATGCACTATCCGAACGGGATCATAGCATTAATATGGCTACTATCGATGGGGACTGGTACGAAACAGAAAATGACTATTATGTGTTAATCTATTATCGACCATTTAGCGGACGTTACGATCAATTATTATTTTCGCAAGTGGTTAATTCAAATAGAACTAAATAAGTATGCAGACGATGAATCAGTATAGGATAATTATTATATTGTTATTTTCAACGAAGTTATTTTCTCAGCTCACAACTGGTCAACCTGTTAAACTCACTTTAGAAAATTGTCTTAGAATAGGTATTGAAAAAAATCTTAACTTAAAGCAATCCGAGTTATTGTTAAAGCTCCAGGAGGTAAACCTTAAGGAATCTAAATTCAGGCAACTTCCCAATCTACACGCCAGTACGAATTTTGGATTAAGTATTGGTAGGAATATCGATCCAACAACAAACACTTTTGTTACAGAAAATATTTTATTTGGGAATTATGGGCTTAGTTCTTCTGTACTTCTTTTTCAGTCGGGATTACTTAAAAATACTATTAAGCTTAACGAAGTCAATAAATCCATTGCTGAAAAAAACTACGAGCAAGCTGTTAATGATATTGGTTTGCAAATTTCAACCTATTACTTAAATGTACTATTTGCAGAAGATCGCCTAGAAGCTTCACAAAAAAATCTACAGACGCTTGTAGTACAATCTAACAATATGCAGAAACTCGTGGATATTGGATCCAGAGCTGCGGCCGATGCCTTAGAATTGCGGGCTCAAGAAATTAGAGCAGAACAATCCGTCGTTATTGCAGAAAATAACCTTGAACAAGCCAAATTACAATTGTTGCAGATTTTAAAGATGGATTCATCTCAAGATATTGAATTAGAAAAGGTTTCGGATTCAGAATTTAGAAACATCGAAAATGAATCTTACACGGCTGAGAGTCTATACCTCATTGCAGAAAAAAATCAACCTGGTATTCAGGCCGCTGAAAAGAATGTTAAAGCAGCAATTCTTCAACAAAGTATAGCAAGGTCCTCATACTTTCCAAGTTTATCTGGATTCGGCAATATCAATTCAAGATATTCTGATGCTGCCGTTAGACCAATTGAATTCGGATTAAGAACGGATACATTCACAGCTAAAGTTGAAGGGGTTCCGGTTACCATTGCGTTAGATAATCCTGTAGTAACAAAGACTTCAGTAATTTCATTCGGCGATCAGTTTGATCAGTTTCTCGGATATAATTTCGGCTTATCCTTAAATATACCGATTTACAATAATTACTCTTCCAAAGCAGGTGTCAAGCGCGCAGAAATTCAACTTGAACAATCGAAACTTAATCTCGATATCGAAAAAGAAAATCTCCGCCTTAGAGTTACCCAAGCGGTTGCTAATGTTAAAGCAGCTATTAAAGAATTAGAAGCCTCAAAAAAATCGTTGGAATTGGCTCAGCTTGTTTTAGAAAATACAACTAAAAAATTTGGATTAGGATCAGCGAACAGTTTTGAACTAACGGTAGCCCAGAATAATTTTGTATCTGCACAGATATCCAATACGATAGCTCGTTATGATTTGTTGTTTAAACAAAAAATACTCGAACTGTATGCCGGCAAACTTATATTCAGAAAATAATTAGGTAATAATAATAAGCTAAAGATGAATTCGGCTATATTCAACTTATGACCAAATTATCCGGTGTAATCATCACCCTAAATGAAGAAAAAAATATTCTTCGTTGTATTCATAGCCTTCAAAAAGTTTGCGATGAAATCATTGTACTAGATTCATACAGTACAGATCGGACAGAAGAATTGTGCCAACAGGAAAATAATGTTACTTTTTTGCAGAGAACATTTGATGGTTACGGTCAACAAAAAAGAGCTGCTATAACGCACTGCAAACACTCTTTTATTTTATCTTTAGATGCAGACGAATGTCTAAGTGATGAGTTAGTTCAAGAGATCCTGCGGATCAAGGAAAATCCTGCTTATAAATTGTATTCGATTCCAAGAAAAACAAATTATTGTGGGCACTGGGTTAAATACGGAGGATGGTATCCGGATCGAAAAATTCGTTTATGGCATAAAGAATTTGGAGCCTGGACATCAAGCCAGGTACATGAAGAAGTTGTTCCATTATCTGAAAATTATGAAATAAAAAAAATGAATCATGATATACTGCATTTTGGTATAAGCAATCAAAATGAGCATTATCAAACCATTGAAGAATATTCTAATATTCAGGCCGCTGAAATGCTAAAACTTGGAAAATCTTATTCGGTTCTTAAAAAATATCTCAGTCCGGTTTTCAAATTTATTGAAATCTATTTTTTAAAGCTGGGATTCTTAGATGGTTTGACAGGATTAACCATTGCAAGGATTTCGGCCTATGCAAATTATCTTAAGTATGCTAAATTGGAGAAGCTAAGCTCACAGAACCAAATTTAGTTTAGCTTGTTTTATACCAAATATGATAAATAAATCTACTTTAGTTATTGGCGCTAGCTTGAATGAAGAGCGTTATTCCAATCAAGCTATTAAAATGCTACGCGACTATAAACATGAGGTTTTCGGATTTGGAAAGAGAGGAGGAGAGGTAGCTGACGTCCTGATTAACACGGACCGGGTTTATATTAATAATCTGAATACAGTGACTTTATATCTTAATCCTGAACATCAAAAGGATGTCTACGATTACATTATTTCTTTGCATCCCAGAAGAATTATTTTTAACCCGGGAACAGAAAATCCAGAATTAGTGAAACTGGCCAATGCTCATGGTATACAAACTATAGAAGCATGCACATTGGTACTTCTTAAAACCAATCAGTATTAGGCAGATATTCCTAAATACTGATTGATTTCAAATTTTTCTATTATAGTAAACTTTATTAGAATCCAAACATGTGTGCTCGCTTAGAGCAGGAAGTTTTGCCATAATATCCAAGAGCAAAATTTCCTTCCAGTACCAATTGTACAAAAGCTGGATTTGTCTTAGCATCTTTGGCAGTAAGTGCAGCTTGTTTTGGAGTTGGAAAGTTTAAAGCTTTTCCGTCGTCGTTTACAAAATCGCTGAACGCATATCCAAGTCGAAGACCTAGCATAAGCGTAAAGGTTTCATAACCTGCCAGGTATCCACCAACACCAAAAATTCCGCTATAATATTTCTTATTATAGTACTTGCTAACATCTGTATTCTCCGGATCGTTATTGTCTTCATTGGTTACCTTATTCACAATGGAGTACATAGGTCCAAGTTCAATATAAGCACCGTTGGATTGATATCTATACAGCAATGCGAGATCGTAATTTTTCCATTTAATATCATGATCGTTGGTTGCACCGTTGACATTATAATCAAACCCTTGCTTTGAACCGCTATACATAAAATCAAAAGTTATACCGTTATTCAATCCAAAGTATGAACCAAATTTGGCTCCAATACCATAACCTGAATTGAGATGATAACTGTAATTTTTGTCATCAACAAGTTTTGCATTATAAAATCCTGTTAAACCATACGCAGCTTTAATTCCACAATCCCACCATGCATAAATTTTTTGAGCATGAGTTGGTGCATTCAGTGCCATCACAATTAATAAGAACAGAATTTTTTTCATTAGTTAATGTTTTTTAGAAATGATTTGAATAAAGAGTATTAGTTTTTTTTATTATAATTTAATTGATTACAGATGTTCATTAGTGTTTAAAAGTCCTATCCATCCCCATCTAATAGATTACCAAGGCCGCCCAGTATGCTACCTTCTTCTCTTCTTCCACCGACTCCACCGTATGAGACAATTTTAGCTGCTAGCCTTGATATGGGAAGAGATTGGATCCAAACGGTTCCTGGTCCTCGCAATACAGCATAGAATAGTCCTTCCCCTCCAAACATCCAATTTTTCATTCCTCTGATAAATTCAATATCAAAATCAACTCTGGATGTATATGCCACTACACAACCGGTATCTAATCTTAGCGTTTCACCGATAGCTAATTCCTTCTTTACCACATAACCTCCTGCATGAACAAATGCCAGGCCATCACCTTCTAACTTTTGCATAATAAATCCTTCCCCACCAAATATACCGGTACCTAATCTTCTTTGAAATTGAATTCCTATACTGACTCCTTTGGCAGCACAAAGAAAAGCATCCTTCTGGGCAATAATCTTTCCTTCGTATTGAGTTAAATCCAATGGAATAATTTTTCCGGTATAAGGTGCACCGAAAGATACTTTAGCTTTTCCGGTACCCTCATTAGTAAAGGTTGTCATAAACAAACTTTCACCAGTAAGGACTCGTTTTCCCGCATTAAGTACTTTTCCTAAAAATCCACCGGATTGTTGCTGACTACCATCACCAAAAATGGTATTCATGCGAATTCCATCATCCATCATCATAAAAGCTCCACTTTCTGCGATGGTTGTTTCTCCCGGATCTAGTTCAATTTCAACAAATTGCAATTCTTCTCCGTAGATTTTATAGTCTATTTCATGACTTGTCATAAGGTATTTATTAAAAGAGCGTCAAAATTAAGAGAATTTACTCAATTCAACGTGTATAGAGTTATGCTTACCTTAATAATTTAGAAATGATACGCCAGGCTTACATTGAAGGTTCTGGGTAATGATTCTACTTCAGCGCCGACAATATACTTATCATTTCTCGATCCGGGTTTGGATGGATCCTGAAAGTTGAAAAGCGTTTGAGCATATTTGGTATTAGCCCGATCAAAAATATTCAGAACAGAAAGACCTAATTCAATTCTGGATTTTTTGAATTTTATTTTGTGTCTCAATTCAAAATCGATCCGCAAATAGTCATCCAGTTTACTGGTAATTTTTCTTGGTTGTCGGTCCCTGGGATTTGTGCCTCCATAGTAAATGTCATTGTAAGGAAGTGGACTGCCGTAAACTCCATTTAGGGCTAAATCCCAACGGTTAAAAGTTAATAAATGATTGCTTTTTATTTGATGTGTTCTGGCATATGCTTTTTGATAATAATTGCCATTATCGATTCGGGGAAAACTGTTTTCCGATTTATTATAAGAATAAATTACATAAAATTCATACTTACCCATCTTCTGCTCGTAGGTCACATCAACACCATAATATCTTCCTTTTCCATTATTTAAAATCTCTGATCTTATATTTAATGGAATATTTGAATCTCTTGGTGTTTCGTAAACAATTAAATTTTCGATTAATCCTTCAATATTTTTATAATATAATTCCAATTTAATGGTTGAGGATCGGTATCTAATATTCTGAATGAATTCCCATTGTTGAGAACTAAGGATTGGAAATTTAATATCATCCGTCTGCGTCCATAAATAATATTCTCTTCCAAATCGGTCTTCATATTTGGCCTGCCTTAAATACTGATGGTAAATACCATAATGAATTGAAGAATTGAATATGCTATTCCATTTGTAAGTAAGTGAGAACCTTGGAGAAAAATCGGTATTCGATCGATTTTGATATTTAGTAACCCGTAAACCAGGAGATAACTGCCATTTATCCGTTAAATTAAATTCCGATTGAAGATAATAAGCCTGTTCCCAGCGATTGACCGTATCCCGAAAAACCCTTTTACGATCAAATTCTTGCAATACTTCGGTAGCGTATTGGTTAAGCTCTATTCCAAAATAGTAATTTGACCTGTTTCTTTTCCATATGTTATTAAGTGAAAAGTTATTATTGTCGATTTCATTGGAGACTCGAGATATCTCAATTTTGGTTGAAGTTGGATTTACCTGCTGTATTCTCGACACAATATTTTGATTAAAGGAGTATTGAGAGTGTGCCGCATTGAATTCAGTATTCCAATGATCGCTCCAGGCATATCGGGTTTGAATATTAAAGGCTTGGTTTTTCCATTTAGAGACTTCACCATACATCCCAAATACTCGATTTGAATTAATTCGGGATGAGTTATAGTTAGCATGTATACTATCTGAAGAATGAAAGAATGAAGATGTTATGGTCCATTTACGAATTGGAGTTATATCGAGTTTGGCAAAAAAATCATTAAAGCTGTAATCCGGATTCAAAGCTACTATCTCTGTTGAATCCGATCTAAAAATAGGATCTGTAGCACTATTGTTACTTTGTAGAATAGTACTAAAGGCATCGGATTTACCAAGATTTAAAGTGGTTGTTCTTCCGCCCAGAAGCAATTTTACTTTTTTGTGCAAGGGAGCATATAAATAAGTATTTAGAGTAATCAAATTAAGATCCACTCCTCCATTCCATTGATCATAATCTTCTAAGGATCTGAGTTGAATGACGGATGAACTTCGGCCTCCGTATTGAGCCGGAAAATAACTTTTATAAAGATCAATGGAAGAAATGATAAACGGATTAATATTACTAAAAACTCCATAAAAATGATCAACACTAAAGAGAGTTAGTCCATTGAGTCGAATTAGATTTTCCTCTGTTCCAGATCCTCTAATTTGCAATCCTGAACTCCGGTCATCAGTTGCATCTATTCCCGCTGATTGTTGAATCAATCTCATTGGATCTCTAAATACATTCGATTGTATTCGAAAATATGGACTTAAAGATTTCGCTTCCTGGATACCTTGAATTCTTTCCATTTGAAGTATCGGTCTGCTTCCAGCGACAGTGATTGCCGGTAGCAATGCAAGATCGTTTTGCAATTGTATTTTTATGGACTTGCTTGTAATTTTTTTGGTAGAAATATATTGGGTCTGATATCCCAGATATCTAACTTCGATCCAGGGTTGTTCATATTGAGATGATGTCTTAATTGAAAAATATCCTTTTTCGTCGGATTCAATTATTTTTCCATCCGGCATAATTCTAATAATAGCTCCGATAATAGGTTCGCTTGTATAAGCATCTATTATGGATCCAGACAATTGAATCAATTGTTCTTCTTTGCTCTTTGCTTCAATTAACTTGAGTTTATCTAAGTCGAATAATATGAGATAGTGATCCTTGCCTTGTTCCTGATACTTAAATGGGAGGTTGTTCAATATTTGACTTAAAATCTGACTACTGGATTGTGTTTTGTTCCAATCCTTTGCGTAATAATGGTCACAAACATCAGGGTCATACGCCAAGTGTATGTTCTTATCTTTTTCAAGTTTCTTAAATGCGTGAGTTAAGAGTATAGACTCTTTTTGCTGTCCCATACCCAGCAAGGGCAGGAGCAATACTACCGATATAATTAGAGATAAACGAATCACTATTTATTCCTGAATGCTGAGCACACCATTAGAAAACTCAGCTTTCAACTTCAAAGGTAAGAATACTGATTGCAAAGCATTATCAAATTGATCTTTTTTGAAAAAGCCAGTATATCTATACTTTAGTATATTATTGGAAAACTTCAAATCTTTAATTTGGTATTGTCTTTGCAATTCTTCCATAACTTGAGTTAAAGGTGCATTTTCGTAATAAAAATACCCATCTCGCCAGAATTGGTATTGTTCCAAATCAATTGTCGAAGAACTAACTTTATTACTTTCTGTGCTAATTTTCATTCCCTGCGTTAAGATATATTCCTTCTGTTGGGTAAAAAATAACACCGCTACTTTGCCCGTCATACAGGTAATTGACATGATATCTTTTCTTGAGTAGACATTAAAGGTAGTTCCTAAAACTCTGACCTTTCCAAGATCAGTAGTTACAGTGAAGTTGGAACCTTTTTTGACCTGAAAGTAAGCCTCACCTTTGAGCTTGATCTTTCTTTCCTTGGCATAACTTAATCGGTCATATTGTATTTCAGAACCGGCGTTTAAGGTTACAAACGAACTATCGGGAAGTCGTATTAATCTATTCTCTGCTAAAGGAGATGATTCAATTATAAGCTCTGTTCTGAAGAAACTAAAATACATTATCAGCGCTAGTGAGGCCGCTGCTGCAAGAGCAAATCTAAAGAACCTTTTTGTATTGCTTTTAGGCACTTCGTGGCTAATTTGATTTTGAATCTGGGACCAAATTTTTTCTTTTGATCCAATGCGAGCTTTAAGTTTTTTATATTTTAAACTATATATAAATTCCTTAGCCTGAATAACTTCTGAAACGAGATTAGGGTTTTGTGCCTGAATGTTTTCCCATTCTTTAGAATTATTTTCATCGGAATTAAGAACCCACTGGCAGAAGAAATCGTCTTCTACTAACTCGTTCCATCGATATTTTGAATAATCCTTTTTCATAACACCCCGTAATGACTTAAGCTATACCCTTTATAAATGTACTCAATAATGACCAGTAATAATATCTTAATTGGTAAATTTTCCCGTATTCTTATGATGGCCGTAGAAATCAGATTTCTAACCGATTGATACTTTAGATCCATGGCTTCACAGATTGCTTCGTAATCCATTCCTTCATTATATTTCAGGAAGATGGCCTCCCTTTGACGGTGACTTAAAGATTCCATGACCTTACCTAGTTTTTGGGCTCGATCGTTAAACTCTTCAGATTCAATCATTTGACTAAGAAAATGCTGGTCTTCGGATATTTCGGTTTCCAAGACACCATCATCGGTGGTATTAATTTTTTGCTTTAACTTCTTGAATAGCTTCCTCCTAAATGAACAAATCAGGTAGTTCTTTATACTATCTGTAGGGCTAAGATTAGCCCGAAGATTCCAAATATCCACAAAAAGGTCCTGAACACTGTCTTCCACAACTTCATGATGAGGCGAAAGTCGCAAGCCATAATTAATCAAGACTTCAAAATAGTCGTTGTAAATTATTCCAAGAGCTTTTTCATCTCCCTGTCTTAACCGGTCCCAAAGGGCAGATTGGTCTTTCATTCGGCTCAAAAATCAAATTTTTTTATATATTTTCCAAATATTGTTACTGAGATACAGTACAAACTGAACTTATCTTTCTTCTATTGTTATATTTAATGTGTACTATTTAAAAAAATTATTATGAACTTATTGAAGAGTATTTTAGGAATTGGTTTAATCGCTGGTTCAATTATTTATTTTAATTCTTGTGCCAAGGATTCTACGAAGGAATTAGACAGCACTTTGTCTTTAAGAACTTATAATCCGACAGACAATATTTTGTTAGACCCCGGTACAGGAGCAGACGGCAATGGTTGTTATTCTTTGGTTTTCCCATTAAATGTTCAGGTAGGAACTAACGTGTACAGCGTTAATTCTCAAGAAGAACTGGATAAGTTAATGAAAAGAAATCCAACTACAACAAGTAGAGCTCAGATCCTTTACCCTTATTCAGTTAAATTAAATGCAACAGGTAAGATTGTTGAAATTAATAGTAAAGAAGATTTAGACAAAGTCCTTCGAAATTGTACTAATACGAAAAGAGATACCGTGAGACGCGATACTGTTAGACCGAAGTTAGATACAGGAAGATTAACATGTTATAAGTTTGTTTTTCCTTTAACGGTAAAACTTAATGATGGAACTCTCGTTACCGTCAAATCACAGGAAGAATTGAATCGACTTCGCCTGGCTACAACAACCAGAAAAACATACGAGTTAGTTTTTCCTTTCGATGTTGTATTAGCTAACGGAAACAAAATTACGATCCACAACCAGGAAGAGTGGAATAGATTGCAACAAAGCTGTCAGAACCGCAGAACAAAACGCGGAGGTTAAATATAATCAGAAAATAGTATCTGAAAGCTTCATCGGTGAAATTCGGTGAAGCTTTTTTATTTTAAGAACTGCATGAAAACTCCTATTCTTCATCATTTCCTAAAAATAATGCCCAACTATTGTTTGGATTAAAATGACTTGAAAATATTCTGATGATTGCAATGATGGGAAGAAATAAAATCATTCCAGATACACCCCAAATGATTGCACCTGCAAAAATGGTAACTAACGCCACCAAGGTGTTGATGTTAATTTGCTTTCCTACAATGTACGGGAAAATAATATTCGCCTCAAGATATTGCACTACGGTAAAAACAACTATAATTCCTAGCGGTTGCCAGGGTTGACCGGTACTAACCCAACTCAAAGAGATAGGAAGTAATCCACTGATTATTATTCCAACATAAGGAATAATAGTCATTACAGCGGCTAGAATACCATAAAAAAAAGCATGCTCGACTCCTAAGATCCAAAGTCCAAGTGTATTGAGTAATCCAACGACTAAATACACAAAGAACATTCCTTTAATAAATCGAGCAAACATGTGAATTGATTCTTTAATGGATTCAAGCGCTCGATTTTTCTGATCTGGTTCAAAAAAACTGAGTACGAAACTCACTAATTTATTTCTGTTAAGTAAAATGAGAAAAACATAAATTGGAATGATAACCAGATTTAAAACAGCTGAAGAAATGGCATGGAGTAAATTTTGTGCTATTGCACCAGCGTTTTGTAATTGATTTTCCAAAGCAGACTTAAACCAGCTAAATTGCGCTTCATTAGTGATAAGAAATTTATCTTCTATGAATTGTTGAATATTGGATATCAGGTTTAGGATTTGAGGTTTAAGCGAATTAATTTTTTCAGAAAGTATAACTAATTCATAACTTAATAAATATACCAGACCTACAAATAATAAGATTACAATGGATAAAGGCAGAAGTATACAAAGTATTAATGAAAAGTCTTTATTCTTTAGCCACTTTGTTATTGGATAGATCGTCATTGCGATTAATCCGGCATATACCAAAGGAATCAAAACGTGTTGAAAAAAAATCAACCCTATTATTAAAAGGGTAATAGTTCCAAAAGAATAAAAAATTGATTTTGATGTCATGATGTAAGCCCAAATGTAAATAAAATTATCATACATTTGAACTCTCCGAAGGATTAACATAAAAATGGATTCGCCAAGATTAAAATGGAATGGGCTCAATGATTTGGAAGTCCTTCACCAAAGGAAAAAATTTGGATTCAACGAGCTTCCTTTATCTAAACCTAAAAGGATCTGGAAGATTGCCTTAGAAGTAGTTCAGGAGCCGATGTTTATTCTGCTTTTGGTATGCGGTTTACTTTATATTTTATTAGGAGATGCGCAAGAAGGATTTGTTTTAATTTCAAGTATTATTTTAATCATCGTAATCACTTTTTATCAATACCAAAAGACAGAACGAGCCTTAGATGAATTAAAAAAACTTAGTTCGCCCAGAGCTACAGTTATTCGAAATGGTTTAGAAACTAAAATTCCAGGAAGAGAACTTGTCCCAGGTGATATAGTCATGGTTCATGAAGGTGACCGAATTCCGGCCGATGGACATGTTCTTATGTCAGGAAATTTAAATATCGATGAATCGATCCTTACTGGTGAGTCGTTGCCTGTTCTAAAAACTAATACTTCTGATCGAAGTTCCTCTTCAGAAGTATATAATGGAACATTAGTTGTACAGGGATCTGGCTGTATAGAGATTAAAGACACTGGATTAAGCACTCGCTACGGAAAAATAGGATTATCGCTGCATAACATTTCGGCTACTGAAACCAGGCTCCAAAAAGAGCTTAAAATTTTCATCCGAAATATATTTATCGGAAGTATTATAATATGCTTATTGGTAATTATAGCCTTTTATTGGTCAAGTAATAATTTTCTGCAGTCACTTCTTAATGGTTTAGCCGCCTCCATGGCCATTTTACCGGAAGAATTTCCAGTAGTTTTAACCATATTTCTTGCCTTAGGCGCCTGGAGACTATCAAAAAATAAAGTACTCACGAGGAAGCCATCTGCAATTGAAACACTTGGATCGGCAACAATTATCTGTTCGGATAAAACCGGAACCATCACTAAGAACACCATGGAGGTAGCTGCCATGTTTGATGGCGAAAAAATCTGGAATAAATCTGAAATTGAACATTCCACACATTTGCATTCCATTATTGATATTGCCCGTCAAGCCAGTAAAGAATGGTCTAATGATCCAATGGAAAAAGCATTGAATAAGTTATCTCAGGAATTAAAAATTGTCAATAATAACGAAGTCATTAAAGAATATCCATTTTCATCTTCACTTCCAATCATGACGGTAATCCGTCAATCTACTGACGGAATTAAAGTCATTTGCTGTAAAGGGGCGCCTGAACTCATAGAAAGTCTATGTCGTCATTCTACCGAGCAATCTGTATTAATCCAACAAGCGATTCAAGAATTGTCCGTACAATCGTATAGAGTTATTGGAGTGGCAGAGGCTTCTTGTAAATCTGAATTTTACCCCGATGATCAAAAAGATTTCAATTTCACTTTTAAAGGTTTATTAGCCTTTGAAGATCCTATACGGGAAGAGGTTACTGCGGCCATAAAGGAATGTCGAGAAGCTGGAATCAAAGTTATGATGATGACCGGAGATTATTTAGGAACTGCCTTAAGTATTGGAAAACAAATTGGTCTTGGAGATTATAATAATCAACTCATCGGAAATGAACTCGATCAACAGAGCGAAGAACAACTACTCAATAGTATTCAGAAGGTTAATATTATTGCTCGTGTAACACCTGAGCAAAAGTTAAAAATTGTCCAATTATTACAGAAAAAAGATGAAGTTGTTGCGATGACCGGCGATGGAGTCAATGATGCTCCTGCGTTGAAAGCAGCGGACATTGGAATTTCCATGGGAAAAAAAGGAACAGATGTAGCCCGTGAAGCATCATCATTAGTTTTAATGGATGATAATTTTGCATCTATAGTTTTGGCTATAAGATCTGGCAGAAGAATATTTGATAACCTGCAGAAGGCCATGTCCTATATATTATCGATTCACATACCGATCATTGGTTTGGCTATAATTCCTGCACTGGTTAAAAGTATTCCTTTGCTTCTGATGCCGATACATATTGTTTTTCTGGAATTAATTATAGATCCGGTCTGTTCAATTGCTTTTGAATATGAGCAGGAAGAAAAAGATATAATGAAAAGACCTCCTCGTGACCCGTCAGAGAAATTCTTCAGCCGTAAAAGGATGTTTTATAGTTTGCTCAAGGGAATATTATTACTTATTATGGTATTAAGCGTTTATTACATTTCAATTGAAGAAGGTCATACGATTAAGGAAGCAAGAGCGATTACTTTTATAGCTTTAATTATCGGTAATATGGCTTTGATCATAAGTAGTCTCTCAGCGAGCAGAAGTTTTTTGGAGTTCTTTAATGGAAAAAATTATATGGCTATCGTTATACTTATCATTGCCTTAGTCGTTTTATTAGCTACAATTTACATTCCACAAATTCAACAAATTTTTTCTTTCGAACATCCAGGCTTAAAACATTTTTGGATATCCATGGTGGGAGCTTTATTCTTGCTAATTATTTTGGAAGGTTTAAAACAATGGCAAAAAATTAAGTAAAAAAACCTGAGTTTTGTTGAATTGATTCGCATTATCATTTACTACTTCTGCTTTGACTAGGCAACCCAGAGCAAGACCTAATAGCTCAAGTTACAACCTAACAAAAAGCAGGTTGTAAATATTTTGTTTCAGAAACCATACCTTGTTTTAGACTTCTTAAAAATTGCTCATTTTCGCTGCGATTCCCAACAGATACTCTAAATGTATTTTCCAAGAGTGGAAACGAGGAAGTATCCAGAATTTTTATTCCATCTTTAAGAAACTGTTGAATCGTACTATTGAACTTTTCCTTATTATGAATTCTAAGTAAAATGAAGTTACCGCATGAATCGAATACTTGAATTTCTGAACGATCAAAGCAAGAATTTATCTGAGCTCCTAATTTATTTCTATCTTGTATAATTACTTTTACTCTTGATTTTGCCATTGCTATAAACTCTTCATTGAATAAAAGTTTTCTTGCAAATATTAGAGAAAACTGACTTATGGAGAATTGCAAGAATAGCTTCTTAATTATTGAAGTTGTTTCTTTAGCAGCACACAAATACCCTAGTCTAAGTCCCGCCACCGGAAAGGCCTTGGAAAAAGAACGGAGTACTATTAAGTTATTATACTTTTTTATTAATGGGGTAAAGTCCTGGTTGCTGAATTCAGTATATACTCCGTCCACAATGACTAATGCCTTGGGATAAAGATTTAGGATAAACTCAAGGTAATTGATGTCAAATGTATTTCCAACCGGATTGTTAGGTGAAGTAATTATTAAAACAGAATTAGAATTTAATTTTGGAATATTATCGTAATCGTATTCCAGGTCTTCGGAAAGCAACCAAGGGGTATACTTTATATTATAAGTTTTGCAATGATAATCAAACAAAGAATATGTTGGCTGGGTAATGATTATTTCCTTATTATTTAAGGCAAAGTAGTTCAATAAGGTGGTAATAATACTAGCTGACCCAGGACTTAAAATTATGTTTTCCGCTTCAAGGTCACAATATTCTGCAATCTTTTCTTCAATATCCTGATAATTAGAATCAGGATATCTGTTCCAATTGTTTTTCATCAGTTCGGACACAACTGATTGTTTAAAAGCTATATCAATGTCTGCTGTTTGTTCATTTTTGTCCAAAAGAAATCGAAATGAATTTTTAAAATTTGCAATACGGGTCTGTGTATTGATAAGGTAATCGGTGAAAAATCCTGTGATCATAATTATTTAATTTGCAGAAATAACAGCTAAGACAACTTCATTCTCATAAGTAAATCCAAAAAAACCATCCGGATGATAGGTCATTTCTACACCAAGACTATTTTGAATTGGTAAATGAAATTGATTGCTCGAAATATTGAAATGATTATTTTCTAACATGGTAATCCATTCTTTAGCATGATCGTGTTTTTCAAATCTGTCTTTCTCAGATTTACCAAGTATGTCTTCCATTTCCCGTCCAAAGAAAACTTTTAATGCATTTTTATCATTCAATGAAATATCAAGTCGATCGATAACTTTAAATATGGCATAGAAGTGATTAAAGCAATGTATAATTCGTTTTTCGAGTTCAGGCTCAAAATGATTAACATTAGGTTCAATCAAATAAAATGAAAAAGGGTTAAGCGTTTTTATTTTTCGTATAGTTTCAGATCTTTGACTTTTGGATTGGATATGGTGAAGCGCCAATGAAGCATTGATAATTGTTTTACCAATAATTCCGGAAATATTTTCGAATTCAAGACATTCTATATACTCTGGAACACCAATGAAATTAATAGAAAAAGGTAAAGTGTCTTTTATAGTGTTAATTCTTTGCTCTGCGATTGATAAGGCTTCTTGAAATGGCTCGATTCCTATTATAACTAGTTTTTTTAATTGAGAGTCTTTAGCTATTTTACTTAATATATTAAGCACCTGAGTACCCTGACCAATCCCAATATCTATTATAGTTGCTTCTTCACATTCGGACAATGTACTGGCAATTGAAGAATTCACCAATTCCTGACTAAACTTAACAAACGGAAATTTGTCAATGAGAATATTAAAAATTTGTATCTGAGAAATCTCATATTTATTCTCATAGATATTGGCATGCACCCATTCAGAATTAAATCTTTTTAACAGATGATTGAGCATCATAGAGAGTAGCATTTTTTCTGAACTATGATCTGCCTCTTCAGCGTATTCCTTATACAATTTTTCAAGTTCATTCTTACAAGCATTTGAATCATCTTCAACTCTTTGAAGTATTTGGATGATATTGCTTAAAAATTGTGGTTCAAGAACGGATTGCATTTTTAGATTTTTTATAAGTTATTTAGTGAATCAAAGGTATTATCAGCTCATAGATGAGAAGAAGCTCACTTAGCGGATGACCTAAAAACTTATCAGATAGCAGGTTTTTTGAGCGAACACAGTAGAATTACTGGCTAGAATTTGGCAAAGAGCTGAAAAAATTCATCCTTTTTACTTCTTGAGATTGTAATTTCGGTATGATCCGGCATAACTATATACCCCCCATCACCCCTAACAAATTTGCTTATCTTATTTACATTAACAAGATATGAATTGTGTACCCGGAAGAAATCTTTACCAGAAAGAGTTTCATCCAGATCTTTTAAGGTTCTGGCTACCAGTATTTTACGCTCATCTCCAAGTACAACATAGGTATAATTACTTTCTGCTTTACAATATAGGATATCAGATACTTGTACAAAAATTAATCCGTCTTCTGTTGAAAGGGCAATTCGTTCTACGGCTGCCTTAGGATTCAATAAAGACTTAAACATTACCTCCATTTGTTCTTTATCCGGAAAGGTTTTCTTGTTTTTTAATCTTTTTATAGTCAACTGAAGGTCGTCCGGATCAATGGGTTTAAGAAGATAATTAAGTGCTGCGAATCTAAAGGCTCTAACTGCAAAGTTGTCATATGCCGTGGTAAATACAATTTCAAAATCTATAGGATGAATGGATTCCAGCATTTCAAATCCGTTCATTTTAGGCATCTCAATATCGAGAAATATAAGATCGGGTTTATATCTTTTAATTGCCTCTATTCCATCTAATGCAGATTGGCATTTTTCTACGATTTGTATCTCTGGGCAATAGGTATGGATCAACCATTCTAATACCTCGATGCAATTCAATTCATCGTCAATGATTATTGCTCTATACATATCATCAGACTGGAAGATTTATAATTACTTTAGTTCCACAAGAAAGTCCATTCTTATCGTACAAATCTATTATTTTTTGACTTCCGGTAATTGAGATATTTTCTGAAGCCATTTTTAATCTGTCTTCAGTTAGCTTTATACCCAGCGATTTACGAGTAGTATTACTAAGGCTTTTAAATTCCATTGCTTTCTCTCTACCGATACCATTATCAACTATTTCAATGATCAGATATGGATCCTGATAATCTACATCGATAGTGATTTTTCCAGGAGATTCTTTTGGAAGCAGTCCATGCCAAATGGCATTTTCTACATAAGGTTGAATGATAAGGGGAGGAATTTCAATATTATCTGGGTTTACATTCAATGATATATTTATCTCAAAAGTAAATTTTTGATCAAATCGCATAGCTTCCATTTCCATATACAATTTTAATGCTTCGAGCTCATTGGTTAATACTACGATCTTATTCTTAGAATTATCCAGAATCAGTCGCATAAGCTTTGCAAATCGAGTAAGATAATGAGAAGAGGTTCGAATATCACTTTTAATAATAAAGCGATTAATTGAATTAAGACAATTAAAAATAAAATGGGGATTCATTTGTGCTCTCAAAGCTTCCATTCTCATATCTGCCAGTTGAGTGTTAAATTCATTTTTAATTTTTTCGGTATTTCGAATTTGGTTAATCCGATATTTATATACACTTGAAATGATACCTATCAACATAAGGCCTATTAATCCAATAAACCATACCTTCTTATAGAATACTTTTTCAATAAATAAATTCACTTTTATCGGTTCACCAAATTCACCATTTAGGCCAGTTACTTTAACTTTAAACGTATATTGACCTGGTTCCAGGTTCGAGTAACTTGTATAATTTCGATTGCCACAATAAATCCAATCGCGATCCCAATTTTCCATTTGATAAGCATAAGAAAAGCTTTTTTGTGGTCCGAAATCAATCGACCCAAAATCTATAGAAATAAACTTATCCTGAGGTGACAAGGTCAGGAATGTATCATTAAGTACAGCATTCAATCGCTCCGACTCATTGATCAAGACTTTTTCAATATAAATTCTAGGACTATTTTCTTTCTTTTCTAATTTATTAAAATCCACCTTAGAATAAGTGTCGTCGCAAATCAAGTAAAAACTATTATCATCATTCTTAACGATAAAGGGTCTCATGGTAAATGCAGGGAGTCCATCGCTTTCCTTAAAGTGTCTGAAAGTGTTTTCTTCCAGATCGTATCGGTAAATTCCTAATGTGGTACATAACCACATTTTTCCTCTATGATCAAATTTCACATCATATATACTTGTTGTAGGCAATCCATCTTTAACTGTAAAAGTCTTGCTCGTAATTTGGTCATTTGAATTTCTTTCAATTTTAATTATACCTTTACCATTTACAATCGCATACAAGTTGTTCTCTAGATCTGTGGTAGCATATACGAAATCCGAAGTAATCCATTTTTTGGCCAAGCTGTCCAAAGGCCATTGAAGCGTATTATTATCCGTATTGTACAAAGCAATTTGTTTTTTGTATAAAATCCAGAATTTATTCTTGTCTGCGAGGCGAATAAAGTTCATTGGTTCTAAACTTTCAATACTTGAATTAGAAGGAATTAATTGGTCGCTTAACTCTTCCTTTGATTCATTGAATTGGTGAATCGTTCCATCGTTTGTAATAATCCATATTTTTCCAAAAAGGTCAGTAAATATGCTTTTAAATTCTGAATTTGGGTACTTTCTACGAAATGATTGCAAACTCAATCTTCGGATAGAATTTCGATTATAATCGTATTGATATAATGAAAAATTTGTCATTATCCAAAATTTCTTATTCATACCCGGATTAATTAGTACACGACTTCTATACTTCGGGGCAATCGAAATGTCAACATCTAAATCAAATACCGTTTTACTTTGGGAAGTATCATTCAGCACTATACATTTCCTGGGATTATCGGTTGTAAACAGCGTTATACTTTTTTCAGGGAATGGGCAAATTGAATGGATTTCATTTTGAAAAAGTTCCTGTTTACGGCTAGTATCTATTCTATTAAAATTAAACACTTGATTTGCAGGAGAAATTTTTATAAGGCCATATTCGGAAGTTATAAATAACGTACTATCCTTTAATTTTAGAATTGAATTAAGCGATGATAAACCAATAAATTTATTATCACATTCTGATTTATCAATAAATTGAAATTGATGGGACTTTGTATTAAATGTGGCCAAACCAAATGGATATCCTGTTAGCCAAATTTCATTTTCTGATTTTATAGCAAGGCCACGAAGTTTGTACAAGGATTTCGTAATGTCGGGATAAGTATGAAAAACTTCTGTATGGTTATTACAATAATTATAATGACATAAATCGGAATCTTTTCCAACAATCCATATGCTTTCATCATCCATATGAATCATATGCCAAAATTCAGTTAATTCTTCACTTATATTCTTATTGTAAAAGAGATGCACACGTTCAACCTTTTGAACAGAATAATTAAAGGTGTATAACCCAAAACGTGTGGCTATCCAAAGCATACCATCTGGGGTAATGTGAAAATCCGTAATCGAATTTGCCAATTCTTTTTCCTGTGATGTCAGTTCGTTAGAAGCCTCACTTAGATCCCAATGATCAAATGATCCTGTGTTATAATTATATATGTTAAATCCAACATTATAACCAGTAAACGTAAAAGTACTTTCAGATAGAAAAAATAATCTTCCAAGACCTCGTTTTATAACAGAAGTCACACTATCTCGAATGGTTGAGGTAGCAAAGCATTCGCAATTTTCAAGGTAGCGGCTAATTTTATTTGAGTTATAAGAAACCCAAACATGACCTTGTATGTCCTTATGTACCAGTTGTTCAAAAGTGTTAACCAATGAAAGACTGTCACCTTCTTTATTTTTAAAAATCTTGAAATTTCTTCCGTCGTATCGATTTAGACCATTGCGTGTACTGATCCAGATATATCCGTCTTTATCCTGGGTTAGACTTGTAATGCCAATATTGGATAACCCTGATTCTTCATTAATAATTTCTATCTTATAATTTAAAAAACTTTGTGCCGAAAGAAAAATATTGCTTAAGCAAAGCAATACCTGAATAAAGCCAAAATTCACTTTAGACATCTCCTTTCAATAATTTAATATTATCAGTCAATCATTTTAAAGTTATTCAATTCGTATATCCTAATTAATGCAACCTTATAACCATAAATTCCAAGGCCTGTTATATGAGACCAGGCTAAGTCATGAATATAGGAAATTTTCCTGTATTCCTCTCTGTTGTCGATATCAGAAATATGTACCTCAACAATTGGACAACGAAATAATCTTAACGCGTCAGGAATACCTATAGAAGTATGAGTAAATGCCCCTGCGTTAATTATAATCCCCGCTACTGTCTTCGGTATTGACTGGATATAATCAATAATTTCTCCTTCGTTATTGCTTTGAAATTGTTGTAACGAAATTTGAGAAAACTCCTGGCTTAGTTTTTCGATATAATCTTGTAGATTTTCCTGGCCATAAATTTCCGGTTCTCTTTCACCAATCAAATTAAGATTGGGGCCATTGATAATATGTACCAAGGGACGCATTAATTGACCATATCGGAAAGAAATTTCAATCGCACCAACCGAATTTCTTCAAAGGTTATGTCGTCTTCTTTTAAATCTTTATAAGCATCTTCAGCAGAATCGCTGTCAGCCGTTTTAAAATACTCAAAGATGTCGTCTTTAATAAGTTCGTCGACATTTTCTTTGATATAGTAATCGATATTCAATTTTGTGCCGGAAGTAACGATGATGTTCAATTCGTCCATTAAGTCCTCCAGGTTCATTTGCACATTTCGGGCAATATCTTCCAAAGGCATTTTTTTATCAATGCATTTAATAATTTCTACCTTGGCTTTTGATTTATCCGCTACCTGTCTGATCTGAAAATCATCCGGTCTTTCAATCTCGTTTTCCTCAACGTACTTAGCAATGAATTCAATAAAAGGTTGACCAAATCGTTCTGCTTTGCCTTTATTGATCCCGGAAATTTTACACAAATCATCAATCGAAATCGGATACTGTGTCGCCATTTCCTCCAGAGCAGGGTCGAAGAAAATAACCCAAGGTTTTATTTTAAGTTTTTTGGCAAGATCATGGCGAATTTGCTTCAGGGTCTCAAATAATTGAGCATCCAATGCAGCACCTTGCATGGCAACAACATCTTCATCAATGGAACTCGTATTCGTGTAATCGTGATTGATCGTTATACTGACGGGTTCAGGATTCTTGAGATATTCATGGCCCTGAGGACTAACCCGAAGGATACCATATGTTTCAATATCTTTAATCGCATACCCCAGGATAATAGCTTGTCTTAGCAGCGAGTACCAAAAAATATGTTCTTTTTCAATTCCGCAACCAAACAACTCATGTTGATCTAAACCATAATCGAGAATGTCTTTGGTCTTTACACCGCAGATAAATTCGACCATTGGCTTAATCGTAAAATTCTGGTTTAATGCTAAGATTGACTTAAGCGCAAGAACGAGCTCATCCTGAACCTTAATTTTTGGTTTTGGATGACGACAATTATCGCACATCGAATTGCATCTTTCATCATCAAACTCTTCCCCAAAATAATGCAACACGAATTTTCTTCGACAGACTGAACTTTCAACATAAGATTCCATTTCGTCAAGAAGCTGGGCTCCCATGTCTCTTTCCGAAGCGGGTTTATCCCGAAGAAATTTTTCAAGTCTAACCAAATCGGCGTTGGCAAAAAATGCATAACAATTTCCAACTAATCCATCACGTCCACCTCGACCGGTTTCCTGGTAATAATTTTCCAAAGATTTTGGAATGTCATAATGTATAACTACGCGAACATCAGGTTTGTCAATACCCATTCCAAAGGCAATGGTAGCGCAAATAACATCGATTTCTTCCATTAGAAAATCATCTTGTACCTGCGTTCTGTTTTTCGGATCCATTCCCGCGTGGTAAGGGGCTGCTTTTATCCCATTAACCTGAAGAATCTGTGCGAGGTCTTCAGTAGTTTTTCTAGCCTGAACATAAATGATCGCAGATTCACCGTGATGAGCTTTCAGAATCTGGACAATCTGCTTAATGGTTTGCTCTTTATTAATTTTTGGTCTTACCTCGTAATATAAATTAGGGCGATTAAAAGATTCAACATAGATATCCGGATTCTCCATTTCCAGACTCTTCATGATATCGGTCTGAACTTTTGGAGTAGCGGTTGCGGTAAGTGCAATAATCGGAATATGACGATCTATCGCGTTTATCATATCGCGGATTCGTCTATAATCAGGTCTGAAATCATGCCCCCATTCAGAGATACAATGCGCTTCATCAACCGCAACAAAAGATAGGTCGACAGAACTCAAAAACTCAATGGTTTCTTCTTTCTGTAAGGTCTCCGGTGCTACATAAAGTAATTTTGTTTTTGATTTGACAATATCATCTTTAACCTGTTTGATTTCTGAGCGATTGAGCGATGAATTAAGAAAATGAGCTACTTCACCTTCGTGACCATATCCTCTTATGGAATCCACTTGATTTTTCATTAAAGCAATAAGTGGAGAAATGATAATTGCAGTACCAGGCATCATTAAAGCCGGGAGTTGATAACACAATGATTTACCCCCGCCGGTTGGCATTATAACAAAAGTATCTTTTTGATCTAAGACGGATTGAATAATATTCTCCTGGCTGGCCTTAAAAGCTTCAAAGCCAAAAAAATACTTTAATCCTTCGTATATGTTTTCCTTCGTATACATCAAATGTAAAAAATAAAAATGTGTAAGTGATATCTCCTAGTGTAAAAGACTAAAGTTACATAATGATTCAGAATTCATCTCAAACTTTTATAATAATTTACAAAAAATTTAGGATTATTCTAATTTCCTTTAGAACTCACTAATCTTTGTGTTAAAATAAAATATTCTTTATGAAAGATTCAATAAAAAATTTGGAAAACTTAGGTTCTGTATTATCTCCGGATTCCATCCAAAGATCTTTGGATTGGAGAACTTTAGTTGAATTTTGTTCTGGATTTATTGATGAATTAGAAAATCGAAATGCATTTAGTTTACCGCATACACTAAAGCATAAATTAGAAATTAACGATTTAGTGCCTGCTTCGATTACCAATATATTAGATGAGCTAAAAATTGAAATGTTAAACAATGGTTTAAATCCTGCATCCGGTGGACACCTTGGCTATATTCCAGGAGGTGGGATTCATATGGGTGCTCTAGGCGATTATTTAGCCGCTGTTACCAATCAGTATGCCGGGATAAATTTTGGAGGTCCGGGTGCTGTGAAAATTGAAAATGAACTTATTCGATGGATGTGCAGATTGATGGGATACCCTTCGGACAGTTTGGGAAATTTAACCAGCGGTGGCTCCATTGCTAATTTAATTGCTATTGTTACTGCTCGTGAATCCAGAGAAATTAGAGCCAAAAATTACGAGAATCAATGCATATACTTGACTGATCAAGTACACCATTGTGTTCATAAAGCTATTCGGATCTCCGGTATGTCAGAAGCTCTTACACGATTTATTCCTACGGATGATCGATTTAGAATGAGATCAGATCTTTTGGAAATTCAGATTCAAAATGATCTAAAACAAGGATTAAATCCATTTATAATTATCGGGACTATTGGCACCACCGATACGGGTGCTGTTGATCCTATTAATGATCTGGCAGATCTGGCAGAAAAGTACAAGTGTTGGTATCACATTGATGCAGCCTATGGAGGCTTTTTTGTTTTGTCAGAACTTTTCAACCCAGATGGAACTACTATTAAATCTTTATTTAATGGTGTTCAACGATCAGATTCAATTGCCATAGACCCACACAAAGGTTTATTTCTCTCCTATGGATTGGGAGCAGTATTAATTAAGGATGTGGAATCTATGTATAAGGCCCATTATTACAAGGCAGCTTATATGCAGGATGCTCTACTTGCACAAGAAGAACTTAGTCCTGCTGATTTATCACCTGAACTTACTAAACATTTTCGCGGCATGAGGTTGTGGTTACCTCTAAAACATTATGGCATTGAACCATTCCAAGCTTTACTCGATGAGAAAATATTGTTATGCAGGTACTTTTATGATGAAATTCAAAAACTTGGATTCGAAGTAGGTCCTTATCCTGAATTATCGGTTTGCATTTATCGGTTTGTCCCAGAAGGAGAGGAGGCTAATGCTTTTAACGAAAAATTACATCATGAAGTAATTAAGATTGGTAGAATTTTTATTTCTACAACAAGCATTGATGGTATATTCTGGTTAAGACTTGCCGTATTGTGTTTCAGAACCCATTTAAAAGAAATAGATTTGTTGTTGGGAATTATCCGGGATTGCAGAGATAAGTTGGT